>NZ_JAMXFA010000009.1 GCF_025370785.1 Laspinema olomoucense D3b | reverse complement strand
AATCTTTGTTTATATCTCCGGTGCAAATCATACACAGACCCTTGTCATTTAAAATGTAAAATAGGATAGCTTAAAAAGTAGATTTGAAGGCTGGTATTTTCCCCCTTTCTACCGTCATTTAAAATTATTTGGCCAGAGGTCTCATCTTGGATCTCCACACTTTTTGATTCGGGTGGAATCTTGCTTGGGGGGTAGCACCCCCCATCTGAGTAGGCAACGGAATCCCTGCATAGTGGGGCTACAGGAACGTAGACGCGCCTGCGACTTCGGTGGAGGGTAGCCTGCCTACGCAGGCTAAAATAGAAAACCGACTTGAGACAACTGGATTTAGTCTGAACCCCTAGGACAAGAACCCGAAACCGGATTTTTGGCCCTTTCTGGTTTGCGGATGGCTGGAGATTTGGTGAAGAAAGCCGGTTTCGGCGTCGTACTGTACCTCCAGACTAGGTGGCACTGGCGGGACCGTAAATATCACCCAGGGGGGAAATGCTTTGAGAAATCATCCGATCGCGGGGTTGTCCGTTTTCATCACCCGTGCTGCGATCGCTGATAAAAGATAATTCCATATTCAGGCGCATCTCTGCGTGTCGCCATTCCTTACCGGGTTCCAGAAATTCAATGGTGGGAAACCCTAAACGAGTCGGTTTCACAAAATCGGTCATTTCTGCACAGGCCATTTGCACTTCTTCTTTGAGTTCTTTGACTATTTCGCTGACTTGACGCGGTTCACGACAAATCAGATTAGTATCGGCTTGAATTACGGCAGTATCCGGCAAAATTAACCTCGGGGTTTGTCGCGTCAGACAATCAATGTGATGTAACGTTTCCTCGCCACGCATCTTGAATCCGGCGATCGCCAACAAGCGAATCGTCCCGCGATCCCATCCCCCACTGGGTTGAATCGCCGTTCCTTTCGACCCATCAATTAAACAGTTGACGTCGTAAGAAACGCGGGTAACGGCCCACAAGAGGATAGACAGCAGTTCATTAAAGAGGAATGTCTGCCGATAAAACTTGTGGGTGGGAAGCTTAATTAAGGTATCGTTGGAAAAAATGGCCGTTTGGATCGGGGTTTGAGAATGGGTCATAGCACCAAGGGTTAGGCGTTGGGCAAAAGAACGCGATGCTATTGTAACGGTTTTTGGTTAGCGGGGGTAGCGCTGTCGGTGTCCATTCTTTTCCGACTGTGCCATTCCTCTACTCCAGTCCGTCTCCTCTAAGGGGCGATCGCCACCCCCGGCATCGGTTGCCAGTCTCCAGATGACCACACCGCTTCCTCGGGAACATCCGGGATAAATTCCAGACTAATTTTCATTTTAATTTGGCCTTTTTCCCAACGGGACAAAGAAAAGTTCTGTATTACCCCGAAAAGTTTTAATGATTACACCTCTTCTTTTTGCCAGAAATCTATTATTGCCGGATACAGTCCCTTAAAAAATCAGCGAAACGCCATCACCTCAATTTCCAGGGTGAACAGCTTATCCCTCTTTTGTCACTCTAGGCAGAGGAAAATAAGAAATGTCCATCAGCCGAAGGAGGGAAGAGCGCGAAGCAAGCCCGATTAATAAAATTAATTAATCGATTTAACCCCCAAGATAATTGAGGAATAGGAAAGACTTGTAACCAATAGAGAATATAATTAAAACAGAGCTTCGGCAGGAGGAGTAATTGGAGGTTATTTAACATATTCTTCCAACTTGTTTGATGATTCCAATGAGGATGTTGAGTGACCGAAAACCTAAAAATCTCTGAGGCTGGAGTCGGAGAACTTGTTGCTGAAGACTTAAAAGGAGAAGTCATTAAAGTAACGAGCAAATAAGCGCTACAGACAAGTTCCCACCATTTTTCGATATCTGTGTAATGAGTCAGCCTCCAATCGGCCCATCCCAACTCAGACTTACTCTGCATAAATCCATATTCCACCCAAGTTCTATCTCCGTATATATCCCCTACATTTTCAGAGTTAAGGTTGGGAATGTTACTCATCACAAAACTTGTTGAGTTTTCAGGAAGAGTTTTAGTATCTGTTGTGAGGTCCCAGTAAGTTCGTCTTCCTTTTTCACCAAAAATAACTTCTCTTACATAACGAGTTTCTGTTTCACCTTGACTCATATGTCGGGTAAATGTTTTCCATTCATTGGCTGAAACGCTTTGTCCTTCAGGTAGCCAGACTCCATGATTACTCCTGATTGACACCATATACAAGAGTCCTAATTCCTCCAGTTTGTTCAAAAAATAAGTCTCACTTTCCCCATAAAGACTATCGGCTAATACCAATTCTATTTGGAAACCAAGGTGAACCATCTCTTCAATTAATCCGGCGGCAATTTGAGGTTTGGTTTTATAAATATCTCCCGCTTTTAAGCACTTTTGAGGCTTGAAGACTTCAAAGAGGATAGGAAAAGTTATTCCATCAATTAATCCGTAAGCAACTACAGATACAATTCCGTTTTCTACCTTTCCTAATCGACCGATATATTGCCGAGCTACATAATCAGTTTTTTTGCCTTTTTTAGGGTCTCCTGTCTCATCAATAATCACCCGAATTCTGCGACCTTTTAAATGATTTAAAATGAGCTGGATTCTCGAATTTCTGTGCTGGTGAATGTCCCAAGGAGAGCGAGTCAGAAAATGGTGTAACCCCTGGGCGTTTTCTAGTCCCAAAACTTTCGCGATTTCCGGTAAGGTCTTTCGTTTTATTTCGGATAATATTCCTACATGGATATTTTTAAATGCCTCATAAGTCCTAACATCTGAAAACAGGCTTTTATAGTTTTCACAGTATTCATCAATTAGAGGGAGGGTGGGCTTGGCTTGTTTTGGGGCAATCATGGTCCTGCTCTGGCTTTCAGCCGTTTTTTTTTATTATACTCTACCTAGAGTGACAGAAGAGGGCTATAGCAATCCTAAATGACTTGTAACAAAGATAGCGAGCAAGATGCTCCCACGGACAAGGCTCTCAGGTTTGGATCCATGACACAACTGATTTAGGACTGCTATAGCAGCCTAATGCCTGCCACGATTACATCTTCAGGAGAAGGATACTTCCCGCTTTCTACCTGACTTTTAATAAATTTCTCAATTTCTGAATTTAACGAAATATTCATGTTTAACCTCAGTTTTAATCCGGTTGAATAAACACTTGATATGCTGCTCTAGTCTCTAAATTCAACCAATCCCTCGGCTTCCTGTTTTCGGAAGACAGAGGATAGGCGTTATCTTGACGATCTAACAGAAAATGTAAGCGATTTTCAACGGCTGGCGGCAGTTGAAAGCAAGTCAGTTCCAGGGGAATTTCGACGATTTCCGGCATAACCCAGTTAGCCTCAGTTTGTGCTTACGGTTATTCTATTGTAATTGCCAGAACAGGAGCAAGCAACAACCGGCGAGGATTTGAAGGTCCCTCTGGTGGTGTCGGTGGTTGATTTATAAATTTATCTGATGCTATTTAGGTTAACTGATGCAATAATTCAACAGTTCCCAGTTTTTTCCTTAAATTTAATCGCCGCATCGCCAACGCACTAACAAGGGTTTTGGGCATTTTTTGACAATCTGCCCAATTATGGTAGAGTGTATTCTTAGTGAAGCAGTTTGTCTGATTACTAAAATTGCTGGATTTTGCTACAACTTTTCGCCGCTAACCCTTATGCTCCCGTTGTCGTGGGGCCAGGTGTTAGGTGTCATCGCCTCCCACCTGTCCTCCCCCGTCACCAATTTTTTTTCGCCTCAAAACACCGCCTCTTGACAAATCAGCTATTGTGTGTATTCCACTCATCCGATAAGTTAGGAGTTGCTGGGATTCTAGGGACAGGGGGAATCACCGATCGCGCTTAGGGATCTGATAAGATTGGAAAGGCAATCCATCTCTACATTAATGATGTGACTGCCGGTTGCTACCCTTGCCAGCGGATTGACCGACTTGAACTAACCCAGCTATGCCAATCACCCCTCAACAATTACTAGAGCGAAAACAACAAGGAATGGCGATCGTGGCGCTGACGGCTTATGATTATGTCTCGGCGAAATTGCTCGATCGCGCTGGGGTGGATTTGCTGTTAGTTGGCGATTCTTTAGGGATGGTGGTGTTGGGGTATGAAACCACTCTGCCGTTAACCCTAGATGAGATGATTCATCATGCGAAAGCTGTGCGACGGGGTATCGAAAAAGCCTTGATGGTGGTGGATTTACCGTTTTTAACTTATCAAGAAAGTCCCCAACAGGCGATGCATTCGGCGGGAAGAATTCTCAAGGAAACGGGTGCTCAGGCGGTGAAGTTGGAGGGGGGATATCCGGAAATTGCGGAAACTGTCCGGCGATTGGTGTTGGCAGGAATTCCAGTGTTGGGTCATGTGGGGTTAACGCCGCAATCGGTGCATCAATTAGGGTATCGGAAACAGGGGAAAACTCCCGAAACGAGCGATCGCATTTTTAAGGAGGCAGTCGCATTGCAGGAAGCGGGTGCATTTGCGGTGGTTTTGGAGCATATTCCCGGTAAATTAGCAGCAGAAATTTCTAAAACTTTGGTGATTCCCACCATTGGCATCGGTGCCGGGGTGCATTGTGATGGACAGGTCTTGGTGACTCATGATTTATTGGGACTAACTGACCGAGTGCCGCCTTTTGCAAAACGCTACGCCAATTTGCAGGAGACGATTACTCAGGCGGTGCAGGCTTATGGGGAAGACGTTCGCGATCGCCGTTTTCCCCTGGATTAAAACTTGTGACATCGCACCATAAGAAACCGGGTTTCTGCTGCAAATTTGTTCAAAGTTAGCCGAAATTTGGACAAGAAACCCGGTTTCCAAGCCTTATTTTACCCCCAGATTTAAACTATTGCAGGTTAACAACCGAGGATTGCCTGGAAGGGTCGAAATTCAACTGCCGCCACTGCCGAGAACGAACAGACTAAAGAGTGTGCCGCTGTTCCAGAGACTGTGGAGGAGGATGGAGGAGAGGAGATTGCGCGATCGCGTATAGACGAATCCTAAGACCATTCCCAAGGTTGCCAATGGCAGAACTTCGGAGAGGTTGAGATGTGCCAAGGCAAACAATAAACTGCTGAGTACAATAGCGGTGGTAACGGAGAAGTAACGAGTCAGGGAGGGTAAGAGAAATCCCCGAAACATGATTTCTTCAAAAATAGGTGCTGCCACAGAAGCGGTGATGAAAAAGATGGTTAGCGCTACGGTATCTCGGTTTTCTAAGGCAATGGATAAAATGGGGTTGCTGCCACCGCGTCCCTGCCAAAATTGTTGGTTAATAATAGATACTAGAATGACTAAAGGTAAGGCAGCAAAATAACCGCCGAATCCCCAGGAAATCCAGCTTGCCTGTAGAACATTAAAGCGAAACCAGTCTTTAGCGAGGGGAAAGAAGGAACGGATGGAGAAGAAGAGGACTAATAATCCGCCAATGGCGATCGCAATATAAGTTGCCAGGATATAGAAGGCACGACTGCGAACATCTAAGATAGCAGATTGGACGCCTAAGAGTTGAACAACGATGGGGACTAAAACTTGTCCGAGGAAGAAGAATCCGACAATGAAAACCTGCCAGATGGTTTCCCAATCCCAAGGAGTTTCCCAGGTGCGATCGCCATTTTGAACCAAGAGGGAATCTTTGCGGTTAAGGATCCATTGAATGCCGAGAAAGATGAGTAAACCGACTCCCACAACAAACCCAAATGCGGGAATGCCGGTAACTGTTGCCAATTTTCCTAGAGATTCCGTTGCTCTTTCTTGTTCTTCAAGAGTGATGCGATTTAAGGCTTCATCTTGTCCCTGGATTTGATACAATTGTCGGAAGGCTTGATAACGAAACCATCCGTCTAAGTTTTGGGTGAGAAGTTCTTCTGAATTAGGGGGAAGGGTGGGGGAATCTTGCCAAAGGGTTAATAATAAATCTGCTGTATTAGCGGTAGGTTGAAGGTGGGGACTAGAACGTTCAGCTAATGGAGTCCAAGTCTCGATCGCCTGTTCTAAATTACCTTGACTGGCTTTTAAAATGCCGAGTCTTAACAGGAGTTCATCCCGGAGAGTTTCTTGATGGGAAATTTGCTCTTGAATTTTTAGTTTGGCAAGTTCAGGGGAATTGATGCCTTCAATTAGCGGCGGATCTGAAGATTCATCCGGTGGGAGGATGACAGTGGAGGAGAGACGACTGCTTTGGGTGGCGATCGCTTCTTCCGTGGAGGCGACTGCCTCTTGATACTGTTTCAGCGCTGCTTCTAACGGTTTTTCCCCCGCCAAAGCCTGAACAATTTGCACTGCCGGATCATTGGGATACTCGCCTTGGTACTCTGCCACATGAAGCAGCAGATTTGTTTGATAGAGTTCCAGACGGCTTTGAACCTGGGGTTGATTGAAACTTTGCACCAAAGAAGTTCCCACCAGGAAAACTGCCAGCAGGGTTAGTGCCGTTAAAACCACGCGCTTGATTAGCTTGATTGCATCCATTGTCTGCTTCTTCTTCCTCTGGATTCAGTAAATAGTATTATGATTCGACAGTCACTCTCTATCAGTTTAGCTTGGATCGGAGTCTAAACGGCTGGATATCAGGAAAATTGATAAGAGTTGAATTAATTTGGGGATATATTAGAGGTAATTTAATGGGAAATTAACCGTCTTTGCTTTATGAGTTTAGCGCTAAAAATTGTTAGATTTTGAGGTAACCAAAGGTTAAATTATCAAAGATTAATGCTCAATTTTAAAATAAATTTTTGGCCTAATTCTGAAAGAAATCTCTCCAACAGCCCTGAATCAGGGGGTGGGTTGAGGGGGAGGGAAGAGGCGTCAAGGTGGGAATAAAAATGCGATCGCCTAGTTTAACTGGAGACCAAGAAGCGGTAAAATGCGATCGATTCTGCCCCTGCGCTTCACTCGCCTTGGGAGTCGGCACCATTTCTTTTGGAGGATAGAACCCTGACTACTCGCGTAATTATTGTCCGTCACGGTCAAAGCACGTTTAACAAAGAACGGCGAATCCAAGGTCGCCTCGATAAATCCGTCCTCACCGAAAAGGGTCGCGAGACGGCGAGTCAAGTTGCGGCAGCCCTGAAGGGCATTTCCTTTGATGCCGTCTACTGTAGTCCCCTGAAACGGGCGAAAGAAACCGCCGAGGCGATCGTTGCTGATTTGGCGGGAGACTCCAAACCTCCAGCACCCCAACCCAGCGATAAACTGATGGAAGTGGACTTGCGGTTGTGGGAAGGAATGCTCAGGGAAGAGGTCCAAGAGAAGTTTGGCGAAGATTACCGCTGTTGGCAAGAAAGACCCCATGAATTTTCGATGAATGTTCCCTCAGAAACGGGAACTGTGGAACATTTTCCTGTTTTAGCACTGCATGAACAAGCGAAACAATTTTGGGATGAAATCTTACCTCGCCATCCCAATCAAACGATTTTAATCGTGGGTCATAATGGAATTAATCGCTGTTTGTTGAGTACCGCCTTGGGAATTTCTCCCGCGCGATATCATTCCATTCAACAATCGAATTGTGGGATTAGTATCCTGAATTTTGATACACCGAGACCCCCATTAAAAGGGAAACTCCCCGTCCAACTGGAATCGATGAATTTAACCAGTCATGTGGGGGAAATATTACCCAAACCCAGACCCGGACATATTGGACCCCGACTATTATTAGTCCGGCATGGGGAAACCGAGTGGAACCGGCAACAGCGATTCCAGGGACAAATAGATGTTCCCTTGAATGATAATGGCCGATCGCAGTCTAAATGTGCTGCTGACTACTTGCAAGATGTGCAAATCGATTTTGCCGTGAGTAGTTCCATGTTGCGTCCCAAAGAAACAGCGGAAATTATCTTGCAAAATCATCCCGGTGTGGAATTAAAAGTGGATGATTTATTGCGAGAAATTAGTCACGGACTCTGGGAAGGAAAGTTTGAATCCGAAATCGAAACCGACTTTCCGGGAATGTTAGACCAATGGAAAAATACCCCCGAATCGGTGCAAATGCCAGAAGGGGAAAATTTGGAACAGGTGTGGGAACGGAGTGTTCAGGCATGGCAAAACATTGTGAAAGCTGCTAAACCCGGAACAACGGGATTAGTGGTGGCGCATGATGCGATTAATAAAGCCTTGTTATGTCATTTCGCTGGTCTGGGTCCTGAGCATTTTTGGAACTTCAAACAAGGGAATGGCGCAATTACCGTGATTGACTACACCCTAGGACCGGATCACCCCCCGGTGTTAGAAGCGATTAACATTACAACCCATTTTGGAGGGATTTTGGACAAGACTGCGGCAGGTGCATTGTAATTTTAAAACTTAGATTTAATTGGTACAAGTCTAAGTTGTTAAAACCCTCCCCTTGGCAAGGGGAGGGGACCGGAAAGGAAAAGATTGATAGTGTTTGCTGTTGGGTGTTGACTGTGAATGAACTGCTGCAACAAGTTCGGATAATTAACCCGGTTTCGGGAGAGGATACGATCGCCGATGTTGGGATTGTCAATGGTGCGATCGCGCAAATTGCGCCAGAAATTGCCGACTGGGAGAGTGATACTCAAGTACGGAATTGCCAGGGATTAATCTTAGGTCCCGGTTTAGTGGATCTGTACAGTCACAGTGGGGAACCTGGATTTGAGGAACGAGAAACCCTGACTTCATTGATGCATTCGGCAAGAAGTGGAGGGTTTACGCAGGTGGCAATTTTGCCAGATACTCATCCCCCGGTGGACAATCCTGGGGGATTAGCATTTCTGCAACAAAAAGTCCAAGGAATTAGAACCCTAAATGACTTGTTCCCTCCCCCCACTCCTTCCCTACCGAAACTGCATTTTTGGGGTGCATTAACCCTGGGAATCAAGGGAGAACAAATGACAGAATTAGCCGAATTAGAAGCATCTGGCATTGTGGGATTTGCTGATGGTCAACCCATTGCCGATTTAGCACTACTGAGGCGGATTTTGGAATATTTGAACCCCTGGGGTAAACCTGTAGCACTATGGCCTTGTAGTCGTAAGTTAGCAGGAGAGGGAGTCGTCCGGGAAGGGACTGCTTCAATTCGGTTGGGATTGCCAGGAAATCCGACGATCGCAGAAACAACCGCCTTAGCAGCATTGCTGGAAATTGTTGCAGCAACGGGAACACCAGTTCATATCATGCGCGTGTCTACCCAGCGAGGAGTGCAACTGATTGAAGCTGCCAAGGCGCAAGGATTACCCATCACTGCCAGTACCTCCTGGATGCACCTGTTGGTGAATGCGGCACAAATTAACAATCCAGCATTGTTTACTCCCTACTGTCCCAGTCTGCACCTAGAACCGCCAGTGGGGAATCCCCAGGACCAACAGGCATTGATTGCAGGAGTAAAATCTGGGGTTATTGATGCGATCGCCATTGATCATACCCCTTACACCTACGAGGAAAAAACCGTTGCCTTTGCTGAATCCCCTCCCGGTGCGATCGGACTGGAATTGGCATTACCCTTATTGTGGCAGCATTTAGTCACCACAGAGCAGTTGTCGCCGGTGGAATTATGGCGTGCTTTGAGTAGCAATCCTGCCAAATGCCTGCAACAAACTCCAACGGCGATCGCACCCGGGACAGTGGCAGATTTTACCTTGTTTGACCCTCAACAGTCTTGGCGGGTTACCGGAGAGAGTCTCAAATCCCTGTCGAGTAACACCCCTTGGTTAGAACGAGAGATTATAGGACGGGTGGTGGAGATTTGGTGTTAGTCATTTGTCATTGGTCATTGGTCATTGGTCATTGGGAAGGATAAGGATAGGGAGATTAAAGTCTCGTGTCATGGCTGAAGCCGTGACACGCACCTCTTGCGGCTTAAGCGCCTGTATGGGACACTAGAAGCAGATCCTCCCATCGTGCGTGACTCGCTTCAGCCAAGTCACGAGGACATCTCCCCCATCCTCCCAATAACAAATGACAAATGACAAATGACAAATGACAAATGACAAATGACCCAAAATCTTGCCTCATATCCCCTCACCATTTAACAATGAGAACTATCAACAACGCGCAGCAGGAGAAATTGCGGTGAGTCAAGAATTTGATTACGATTTAGTGATTATTGGCGCAGGAGTGGGGGGACATGGTGCCGCCTTACACGCTGTGAAATGTGGCTTAAAAACCGCGATCGTCGAAGCTGGTGACATGGGAGGCACTTGCGTCAATCGTGGCTGTATTCCCTCAAAAGCCCTGCTTGCAGCCTCGGGACGAGTGCGAGAGTTGCGGGATGCTCATCACTTAAAAACCCTCGGCATTCAACTCGGTGGCATCTCCTTCGATCGCGAAACTATTGCCAATCATGCCGATAATACCGTCTCTAAATTGCGCGGCGAATTGGTCAACAGTCTCAAACGCCTGAATGTTGATGTGATTCAAGGCTGGGGAAAACTGGCAGGAAGTCAAAAAGTTGTCGTAGAAACCCCTAGCGGTGAAAAGACGATTACTGCTAAGGATATCATGTTAGCACCCGGTTCCGTGCCTTGGGTTCCTCCTGGGATTGAAGTCGATGGCAAAACCGTTTTTACCAGCGATCATGCGATTAAATTAGACTGGTTACCCCAATGGATTGCCATTATTGGCAGTGGTTATATCGGGTTAGAATTTGCCGATATTTACACCGCTTTGGGTTCCGAAGTAACCATGATTGAAGCGTTGGATAGGCTGATGCCAACCTTTGATCCGGATATTGCCAAACAAGCGCAACGGGTGTTAATTGCACCTCGGGACATTGAAACTCGGGTGGGAGTTTTAGCCGCCAAAGTCACTCCCGGTTCTCCGGTGGTGATTGAATTAATGGACCCCAAAACTAAGGAAGTCGTCGAAGTTTTAGAAGTGGATGCTTGTCTAGTGGCAACGGGACGAATTCCTGCTACTAAAAACTTAGGATTGGAATCCGTGGGTGCAGAAACCGATCGCCGGGGTTTCTTACCTGTAAATGATGCGATGCAATTGTTAGCCGGTGGTGAACCTGTTCCTCATGTATGGGCGATCGGCGATGCAATGGGTAAAATGATGTTAGCACACGCCGCATCGGCACAAGGGGTCGCCGTCATTGAAAACATTTGCGGACGTCCTCGCACAATTGATTATCGCAGTATTCCTGCTGCTGCCTTTACCCATCCCGAAATGAGTTTTGTGGGATTAACGGAACCTGCCGCAGAAGAATTAGGCAAAGAAGAGGGATTTGAAGTTGCCGCAGTGCGAACTTATTTCAAGGGAAATTCCAAGGCGATCGCCGAGGGAGAAACCGATGGAATTGCTAAAGTCATCTACCGCAAAGATACCGGAGAAATCCTCGGCGTGCATATTTTTGGATATCATGCCGCTGATTTAATTCAAGAAGCTGCCAACGCGATCGCCAATCGTGAATCAGTGAATGAATTAGCCTTTAGCGTTCATACTCACCCCACTCTTTCTGAAGTATTAGATGAAGCCTATAAACGCGCTGCTAACGTGTAATTCTTCATCTTAAAAGCGAGAATTTATAGAATAAGTCCGCAATTTTGCGGGCTTATTCTTGGGATTTAATTGAATAAAAATTAACCAGTTTATTTAAATAAAACGTTATTCTTAATCGGATATTAAGCCTGGAATTATCGCTTATAAAAATCACTTAAAAGCTGTCAATTTGAAATGGCGTATGCAACTGATTAATGTAATTTTTAGAAGTTAAATTGTTTCCAATCCGGATTTTGATTGCAAAATTTAACGGAGACTGGGGATTTTTTTTGTAGACAGCGGAAGGAGACTAGACTAGGCGTGGGGTTTGTGAATCTGTAATTTTATCAAGTTCAGTCGCCTCTAGGCTACGCTCTAACAGTTTACACCCCGCCCGCTTCTCCTAATTGTTTATCCCTCCACTCTTAACGATGCCACACCTTAAAACAGTTCTTTGCTTAAGTTTCTTGGTTTTATCAGCTTGTGCCAGCAGTCCCACAACTGAAATTCAATCTCCCCCTGGGGATACTAATACAAATCCTTCCGTTCCCTCTGTCCCCCAAAATACTCCCGTTTCCCAAGCACCAATTCCTAATCCTATTTTTGAGCCAATTCTACCTAAAATTAAACAAGAAACTCAAATTCCCATTCTTCTGCCAGATTATATTTTCGGGTCCGATGGCGCAACTCAAGTTTATGCCACGGTTGAGACAGTAACGCCTTCTCAATACCAAATCATCCTAGGTTTGACACCAGACTGTAACGGGGGAACAGCTTGTCGAGTTGGCACGGTTTCGGGAGAAGAACTTTCCCCCAGTAGTGCAGATTTAGAAGGCAAAGCAGTCCCGTTAGATGAGGGAATCACCGGCTATTTTGTGGATGCGGTTTGTGGTGCAAATTGTTCTGATTCTACGATGACTTGGGACCAAAATGGCATCAGGTATCAGATGGGAATTAAAGCCGGAAAACCCGAAGATTTAGTGAAAATGGCTAATTCTGCGATCGCCAGCGGGACCTATTAAACTCCGGACTTTGTGAGGGCGATCGCCCTTAAAATACATATTTCCTCAGGGGATTCCAAAAAATAAATCATCCAAATTCTTTACTCTTGTAGCCTGCGGAGGCAGGCTTTGTCCGTGTAGCCTCCGGGCTTCAGCCTGCGGGGTTTTTGCATATTTTATTTTATGGAGTTCTCTCAGAGGATTTTGGCAACTGCCAAGATCCTCTATTTTTTGCGTGCGATCGCCAGAATATCCGCCCTTCACTGTTCTAACTTTTGGCAAATCTACCCCCACAATTTTAGGCCCTCTTTAATCCTCCCCTGGAAAAAATATTTACCTCACTTCCAGGGTAAGAAGTATTGCAGATTATCAATTTCTAATATTTAACTGCTCTTACTTCGAGGGGAAAATTTAATTGTAAAGATTTGTAAATCTACTTGCGGGGTATCACCCCTCGCTGCTATATTAAATGGAGTAGATGCACCCTGATGGCAACGCCCACTCACCCAGTGGGCGTTTTTTTTATCTACCATTTTGCAAATTGCAGCAGTGTAATTCACTACAAATTTGCCAAGCCAACTTAGTTGTAAAGATTTATAAAGATACTTGCGGGGTATCACCCCTCACTGCTATATTAAATGGAGTAGATGCACCCTGATGGCAACGCCCACTCACCCAGTGGGCGTTTTTTTTGGATTTTCAGCAAAAAACTGACCCCACGGATCAAGTTCCGCGCGGATCAGCAGCCGTTTTCAGTCTGTTCCTAGCCCGATTCCTCAATTAACCGGGGGCTACTTAAAAAAAGGGACCCTTACCACGATCGCAACGCCCGCAGTTGAGGCGTCTTCTTGGACTGATGCGCCTGCATCCGCATCAACACATCATCTAAAATCTGCACCGCCTCCAAAATAAACGGCCCTTTATTCAGCATCACGCATTCTGCCCGTTCCGCCATTGCCGCATCGGTAATTTCCGCCCGAGAGGGAATCCCCGTTTTGGCAAGACTTTCAAGCACTTGGGTTGCCCAAATCACCGGAACTTGTGCCGCTTCACATAACCAGAGAATTTCTTCCTGAATTTCTGCCAACCGTTGAAAACCGAGCTCTACGGCTAAATCCCCACGGGCAATCATCACCCCAAAGGGTTGTTTACTGGCACCTTGGACGATTAATTCCGGTAAATTTCGCACGGCTTCTTGAGTTTCGATTTTGGCAACGATCGCCAAAGTGCGAGCTTTTTCAGGCGATCGCAGACTTAATTCTTGTTGCAATCGCCGCATATCTTCGGCAGTTTGCACAAAAGAATAGCCGACAATATCCGCGTGTTTGGCGACAAAATCCAAATCCTGTAAATCTTTATCGGTGAGGGAACTTAAGGGTAAAACCGTCTCGGGAAAATTAATGCCTTTATCAGTTTTGAGTTTTTCCCCTTTGGGACGGGTGTGCGTCACGCGCAGCAGGACCCCATCGGGCAGAATAGAGTCAACAATTGCGCCCAGTTTGCCATCATCAATCCAGATTGGATCACCTTCTTTTAAACCTGCGATCGCCTCCGGTAAGGTACAGCTTATACTAGGCATTCCTTTTTTAGATTTGGGTTTATTGGCCGATAAAACAAAGTGATCGCCAGGAAACAAGCGCTTTTTTTTATCCGCTTCGATTAACTTGCCTGTGCGAATTTTAGGACCGCTTAAATCAAAATAAACTTTGCAAGACTGGCCGGTTTCAGCTTCTGCCCGCCGAATGAAACCCACCATTTTTTCCCATTCCACGGGAGTATCATGGGCGCAATTAATTCGCAGACAATTGGCACCTTGAGTGAGTAAATTTCTGACTAATTCATAATCTTCAGCCGCTTCTGTGGGGAGGGTCACCATAATTCGCACGCGGCGACTGGGGGATGGGGAACCAAAGACAGCGCGGGCGCGATAATTCAGGATGCGATCGCCTCGGAAGAAAGCCCGTAAGGGAGGGCGTTTGGGTAAAGTTGCCGGGTCACGATTACAAACTGCCCCTAACGTGGCGATCGCTGCATCTAAATTCGGCAAAACCCGCGCCTCACTGCGTCCCAGGGAAGATAATCCCCAGGGAGTTAACGCCATTTGTAAATCCCGTAAATCCTGCCTTCGCAACGCTAAATAATAGGCAAAATTCAGGCCACTAATTAAAAATGACCGTCTTTGAATTCCCGGACGCCATTGTTCAAACAGTTCTCGGCCCTCATTCTCAACGGTTTCACGGAGTTTGAGTAAAGCATTCAAAAGGTCTTCTGGATTGGCTAACTCAGGAATAGGGAGTTGTATCGGCTCAGAAGTCAAGGTTTGCATGATACGTTACGGAATAGAATACAAAAGTAATTCCTTCAAAATCTGTCAAACATCCGGTTTCACCTTTTCCTGATGCTTTTGTGGATGAAGAAGATATTTTTATTTTAGAAGACTTAGGAACTTCGCCACCCTGGAAGAAACAAATCTTAATTGGTGTTCCAGATTACAAAGATAAATTACAAAAAATTTACCTGTCTATTTTTTTTCTGATTTTACCCACTTAGGCGCGTTCAAAACCCCGGCTCAATTCAAGCAAACTAAATTAGTCAAAAGTCGCTATAGTGCTGATCAATAATTAGGAGGTATCCCCACCGAGAAGCTCATTAAATTAACCCGGTGATACGGAATCCGGCATTCAAAGGGCTATAAAAACCCGCAGGCAGGCTCAAGCCCGGAGGCTATACGAACAAAGCCCGCCTGCGCGGGCTAATAGAAAAAACGGACTTTTGATACCCGGATTTGGTATGACGCCCCTACAGGTTCCTCTTACCGCGCGTAGGCAACACTTGGAACGCCAAAGCTTCCAGGACCCCCGATACATCTCCCTCACCGGCTAGATGGCAACCCTTCCCCCTCTCTATCCCTGGGCTCTGGTTTCAACCCCCTTTCCTCCCTCGTTTTCTTCGTGCTAATCTGTGAAGAATCGCTAAACTAGATTAAGAAGTCAACACCCCCAAGGGGCAATTCTGAAGCCCTCTACCCGATATGGTTCATATCACGCGCCTGGAACTGAGCAACTTTAAATCCTTTGGCGGCACGACGAGCATTCCTGTCTTGCCAGGGTTTACCGTGGTTTCAGGTCCTAACGGTTCGGGGAAATCGAATATTCTGGATGCCCTTCTCTTCTGTCTGGGTATCTCGACTTCTAAAGGAATGCGGGCGGAACGTTTGCCTGATTTAGTGAACCACAATCAATCCCGCAGTCGTGGCACTGTGGAAGCGAGTGTGACGGTAACCTTTGACTTGGAAGATTCGTTTGGGTTAATTGATACCACTGCTGCACCGGCAACGGGTTCAAAAGATGAATCCGCTGGGGAAAGTGAAACGAGTTTAGAACCAGAAGAAGCGGAGTCAGTCGCCCCCGAGACCCCCTCACCAAATGGCAATGGGGCCACTGCATCGGAACCCTCTGCTGCCGAAACCCTTGCTGCAACTGCCGATCGCGAATGGAGTATCACCAGGCGGTTGCGCGTCACCAAAGGCGGTACCTACACCTCCACCTACTACATGAATGGGGAATCCTGCACCCTCACCGAGTTGCACGAACAAATTAACCGCCTGCGAATTTACCCCGAAGGTTATAACGTGGTGCTCCAAGGGGACGTTACCGCCATTATCTCCATGAATGGCAAGGAACGCCGGGAAATTATTGATGAACTGGCAGGAGTGGCATCTTTTGACCGGAAAATCGTGCAAGCTAAAACTAAATTAGATGAAGTTAAGGAACGGGAAGACCGCTGCCGCATTGTTGAAAATGAGCTAAAAGTCCAGCTTGAGCGCCTTTCCAAAGACAGAGCCAAGGCTGAACAATATAAAAAACTGCGTGCTGAGTTGCATGAAAAAGAACAACTCGCGGCAGTGTTGGAATGGCGACAGTTGAAGCAACAGGAGTGGAAACTGCGGGAGCAAATTGAAGGAGGCGATCGCCAAGTGACCCAACTGGGCGACCAAATTACCACCCTCAGTGGCGAAATCCAACAAGCCAGCACCCACCTGGAAGAGCTCAACAATCGCGTTAAAGCCCTCGGGGAAGAAGAACTAATCGCCCTGCAATCCACCCTCGCCACCCAAGACGCAGAACATCGGCAACTGCAAAACCGCAAAGGGGAACAAGAAGCCAACCGCCAACAGACCCTGGCTCACATAGCACAAACTGAGCGAGATGTCAAGGCATTGCAACAAGCCTTGCAAAAATTGGCCGAGGACCGGGAATTAGAAAAAAATATGATTGTTTCGGTGCAGGAAAACCGGGACAGCACTCAAACCCTGTTGAACCAAAAACGGGAACAGGCAAGTGCGATCGCCTCCGCTTCCGAGGAGTGGGTGCAGCAACAAACCAACCTCCACCGCCAAATCGAAACCCTGCAAAAAAATCTCGACCCCCAGCGCACGGAACAAGCCCGTTTAACCGAACGCCGGGGACAACTTGAACAGAAAATTGCTGAACAACAGGAGTCCCTGGAAACCGCCCGCCAGGACTTGATGAACCAGCAATTTGCGCGCACGGATATCGAACAACGGCATCAGTTAGCAGTGCAACAGGTGCAATCCTTGGCGCAAACGGTTTCCGCCTTGGAACAAGACTTGCAGGTGCAGCAAGAAACCCAGAAGCGACTGTTGGAAGAACAACGGGACAAACAGCGGCGTTTGGACAAGTTGGAAGCCCAAAATCAAGCCCAGCAAGAAGCCAGCGGAACTGGGGCCAGTAAGGTCATCTTACAAACCGGGTTGCCGGGAGTTTGTGGCTTGGTGGCGCAATTGGGACGGGTGGAACCGCCTTATCAAATGGCGTTAGAAACTGCTGCCGGTGGGCGGTTGGGCTATTTGGTGGTAGAGGATGATGGGGTAGCCGCAGCGGCGATCGAACTGTTGAAGCAAAAACGGGCAGGACGGGCGACGTTTTTACCTTTAAATAAAATTAAACCGGGACGATTTTCGCCCATTGAAGCCTTGCGAAATGCCCCAGGGTTTGTGGATTATGCGGTGAATTTGATTGAATGCGATCGCCCCTATTTACAAATTTTTGCCTATATTTTCGGCAATACGGTTGTCTTTGAAAGCATCAATTTAGCCCGTCCTTATTTGGGACAAGCGCGGATTGTTACCTTGGATGGGGATTTATTAGAAAGCACTGGGGCCATGACTGGGGGAAGTACGCCCCATCGGTCCGCCTTGCGGTTTGGGACTGGCGGCAATACCGAATCTGGGGAAGTGACGGCGCTGCAAAATCGACTGCATGAAATTGAAACAATTTTAGAACGCTGTACCAGTACGATCGCCACCGCTACGGAAACAGTGAAACAGCGATCGGCGCAATTGGTGGAAGCGAAGCAGCAACAGCGGGAATTGCAGCTTAAATCGGAACAGTTAGAGAAAGAAATTAATAATTTAACTGGGGCGATCGCTCAGTTAGAGCAACAATTAACCAAAAACTCCCAAGAGTTGGAAACTGCGATCGCGCAACTACAAACCCTCGCCGCCGACTTACCGGATCAAGAAGTGCAGCTAGAACGCTGGCGACTAGAACTCGCCGGGATGGAAGAATCTGGAACCAATAGCGAATGGCAACAAATCCAGTCCCAAGTTCGGGAACTGGAGAGTCAGCTACAGGAATGGGAACAGTCCCTCAGTGCAGCACAGTTGCGACAACAGGACTTAGGCAGTCAGTATCAGCGCCTAGAGGAAAAAATTCAAGATGGACAAAAGCAGTTAGCTCAATTACGGCAACAGGAAATTACCGGAAAAGAGGCAATTGCCCAATTGCAGCAGCAACTCACCAGTTTGGGTCAGGAAATGGCGCAAACTCAAGCAGCTTTAGCGGAAATTGAGTCCAAACTCGGGGAAGAAAAAACCGCCCGGGACCAAGCGGAAGCCAAGTTGCGGGAATTGCATTTAAGCCGCCAGCAACTGGAATGGCAACTGCAAAAACTCCACGAAACCCAACAGGGACGGCGCGAACAACTCGTCAATATGCAACAAGAATTGCAACAACGGGAAGCGGAATTACCCGACCCACAGCCGCCGGTTCCTGAAGCAATGGAGAACCGATTGGCGACAGTATTGCAGGAATTGCAGAAAGAAGTGCGATCGCTGCAAAAACGGATTGAAGCAATGGAGCCCGTGAATATGTTGGCCTTGGAAGAGTACGATCGCACCCAAGCCCGCGTCGAGGAACTCAGCCAAAAACTCGCCACCTTAGAAGGGGAACGCACGGAAATTCTGTTGCGGATTGAAAACTTTACCACCCTGCGACTCCGTGCCTTTAAAGAAGCCTTCGATGCCGTCAACCAGAACTTTCAAACCATCTTTGCCGAACTTTCTGACGGCGATGGCTATCTGCAACTCGACGACCCCGAAGACCCCTTTAGCAGTGGTTTGTCCCTCGTCGCCCACCCCAAAGGCAAACCCGTACAACGGTTAGCCTCCATGTCCGGGGGAGAAAAATCCCTCACCGCCCTGAGCTTTATCTTTTCCCTACAACGGTATCGTCCATCACCGTTTTACGCCTTTGATGAAGTGGATATGTTCTTAGATGGGGCAAATGTGGAACGATTGGCTAAAATAATAAAACAGCAAGCTGACGTGGCTCAGTTTATCGTCGTCAGTCACAAAACTCCCATGCTCAAACTAGCCGAGCGGGTGATTGGCGTAACCCAAGCCCGGGGAGCCTATACCCAAGTCATAGGGCTACAAATTGAGCCAAAGACTTCGGCTGTATGATTTTATGGATAGTAATATTAAAGAGAATTCGCTATTAGGATTCAACTAAGAATGACATCTGATACCATCCGTCTGCGCTCCGACTTGTTAAATACTCAAGTGATCACCCGCGACACCGGCAAGCGCCTGGGGGTCGTCAAAGAACTGTTGGTAGACATTGACCGCCGACAGGTCGTAGCCTTGGGTCTGCGAGATAATCTCCTCTCAGTCGCCGGAATGCCCCGATTCATGTTTCTGCGGAGCATTGAACAGATTGGCGATGTGATCTTGGTTGAAGACGAAGACGTCATTGAAGATATTGACGTAGATGCCTACAGCCGGGTAATCAACAGCGAAGTCATTACAGAAACCGGCGAACTGTTGGGACGTGCCAGAGGGTTCAAGTTTGACCTAGCAACGGGTGAACTGGTGTCTCTGGTAATAGCCTCTTTGGGACTACCGCAAATTCCTGACCAAGTGATCAGTACCTACGAACTGCCCGTGGAGGAAATTGTCAGCAGTGGACCCAATCGCCTGATCGTGTTTGAAGGTGCTGAAGAACGACTATCCCAGTTGACTGTGGGATTCTTAGAGCGTTTAGGTATTGGCGAACCCCCTTGGGCCCGAGAAGAAGAAGCCCTGATCATGCCCACAGCCCGACCGGAAAATCAACTGCCCACAGGGATGGGAGTGCCAGCCCCGGAACCCCTGCGATCGCCCTCCCGAGTGGTGGAAGAGGTTTGGGAGGAGGATGAAACCTGGCAACAACCCGTTGTTGAACCCTTACGCCAGAGTCAGACTGCACCGATTTACTACGAAGATGATTTAGAAGAAGATAACTGGAGCGAAGCCTCAGCCCAGGATCGCTACGATATGGACTACAACGATCGCTATGAGGAGGCTTACGAGGAGCCAAGTTATAGCACCCCTCCCGTGTATGAAGAACCGGAATATGTGGAGGAATATGAATACAGTGACGTAGAATCCGATGCCTGGGCACAAGAAGATGATAAGTCCTACAACCCGCCTCGGATTAACATTCCGGAGAAAACCAAAGCACCAGAATACGAGGAAGAACCGGGCGGGTATTAATCCACCCCTCTCGTGTCATGGCAGAGCCATGACATGGGCCTTCTGCGGCTCTGCCGCCTGGTAGGGATTAGGAGGCAGAGCCTCCAAGAGTGCATGACTCGGCAGAGCCAAGTCACGAGGAACACCATTAGTATCTGGAGACCTGAGCAAGTTACAATACGGACGTGTGCGAGTTGAGCCAGTGCGAACCCCTCTAAAAATGGGGTAAACTGCTTGCATTAAGGCGATCGCGCCGCATTATTGTAAAAACCCTCATCATTGCCATCATGCCGATTCTCAACGACACGACTATTGCCTTACTGCTCTATGTGATTTTAGGCGGCACTTACCTATTGGTTGTCCCCTTAGCCCTCTATTTCTGGCTACAAAAGCGGTGGTATGTCGCCAGTTCTTTTGAACGGGCTTTTCTGTATTTCTTAGTGTTTTTCTTTTTCCCAGGAATGTTAGTCCTTGCTCCCTTTTTGAACTTTCGACCCAAACGTCGGGAAATTAACGTTTAAAACCGGGATGAAGGGATTGGGAAATCAACCGCTAGAACCTGGGGCTATCAGTTGATTCTCGATTCCTTCCTCCTCGTAATTATTTATAAAATTTAGATAAAATTAACGCAATTATGCGAAGAATTGATGTATTAGGAATTGGCTTCGGTGTTTTTCTGGCTGGAGGTCTAGCCTATCTGGGATTCCAGGGAGCCGGATTAGATAGCATTACTGCCGGAATTTGGAGCCAAGTTTTATTAGTCGGTGGGTTAGTCGGATGGTTACTCACCTATTTATTCCGAGCGGTGAATGGAGATATGACCTATCATCAGCAGGTTGAAGATTATAAAACGGCGGTTTTACAAAAGCGTTTAGAAGAATTAACGCCGGAAGAATTGGCTAAAATTCAAGGGGAAATTGAAGCCGAGAATGAGGCGGAGAAACTGAAGGCGCAAGAAGACTAGGGGAAATAAAAAGAAACGGCTTAAGTTTCTTAGTTTGTAGTAACGACTTGAGTCGTTATCCGGCAGGACCCTGGAAAATTACCCCCAGATAGGATTGGATAAATTAACAGCCCGCGCAGATGATACGCTAGTTAATCTATCCAAGCTAGGTAAGTTATAAAATGACATCGGTTTCCCAGTGCTTTGCGTCCCTGCGCGATCGCCAGCAGTGTGCTTTGATCCCGTTTATCACCGCAGGGGATCCAGATTTGCAGACCACCGCTAAAGCCTTGCAACTGTTAGATAGCAAGGGTGCGGATTTAATTGAATTAGGGGTTCCTTACTCAGACCCCCTGGCTGATGGACCCGTAATTCAAGCCGCAGCAACTCGTGCACTGCAACGGGGTACGCGCTTGGAAGCTGTATTAGAAACCGTCAAAGCTGTCACCCCAACTTTGCGATCGCCCATTATTTTGTTCACCTACTACAACCCGATTCTCAAACAGGGTGTGGACAACTTCCTCAAAAATGCTGCCGATGCCGGAGTCCGAGGCTTAGTGGTCCCGGATTTGCCCCTAGAAGAGTCAGAGGACATCCTCAAAAAAGCCGATGACCGGGGGATTGAGGTGGTGTTATTAGTCGCCCCCACGAGTCCAAAAGCCCGCATTGAGGCGATCGCCCGTCAGTCCCGAGGATTTATTTACCTCGTTAGCGTTACCGGCGTTACCGGGATGCGGTCCCAAGTCCAGTCTCGCGTCGAAGATATTCTCGCCGAAATGCGCCAACTTACGGATAAACCCATCGGGGTTGGATTTGGCATCTCCTCCCCAGAAATGGCACGGCAGGTTAAAGACTGGGGTGCAGATGCGGCAATTGTCGGGAGTGCCTTTGTCCAACGATTAGCCGAAGGAACCCCAGAAGAAGGATTAGCAGCAATTGGGGAGTTCTGCCAGAGTTTGAAAGAGGCGATCGGCTAAGAAATCCACCCCTAACAACACCCTCCGGTCCCCTCCCCTGATTCTTGGGGAGTTACCACCCCGCCCCTGCGGGGCACCCCTCCACAGGAGGGGAATTTACCACCCCGCCCCTGCGGGGCACCCCTCCACAGGAGGGGAATTTTGGGGCTTATTCTCCGTTCAATCGCTTTATCTGGCAGGGAATACAGGCTAATTCCCCTCCCTTGGAGGGGTGCCCCGCAGGGGCGGGGTGGTCCTTAGTTTCAACTTAAAAAATAAAGCCGAAAACCCTTGGGTTTTAACCCTTACGGGGTCAGGAAAATTTTAGAATGAAACAGCCCTCCCCAAGACATCACCGGAGGGAACCGGAAAGTCCCCTTACTCTTAGGCAAATTACCCTGAACGTAAAAACCTATGGTTGTAGGAGGGCTAGGGTGGGGTCCTCTTCGCAACTCGCCAAACCCTCATGAATCTCCTCAAAAAATCAACAATTCTTGATTTTTTAGGCTCTATATGGAGTGGCTACCCCCGCCGGTTGTTGTAACTTTTACCAAATCAACGGCCTGAGCCCTCGCCCCAAACCCTAGAATTAGGCTACAGTGGGGGAAAATAGGCTACCCCCATCTCGGGATCTGCTTATTGCTAAGATTTAATCCACGGGCTGCTTTTGCCAGCCTCAAAAATTGTGCGCCATCTGAGGATAAGTTGTATCGCTATCGAATGGGGAAACCGGCTATGCGTCAAGTATTAAAGCGGCTGATTGTGGGTTTGAACTTGTTAGTCCTCGGTGGAAGTGTGGGTACGATCGCCAGCCGATATATCCTGGTGGATGGCAGTCTGGGAAAACAACCCATCGCCATGCCGGTGATGCTACCGGAGGCTACTGCTCCAGTCAATACCGATCCAGACTCAAACGTCGAAACCAATCCCGCTTTCAGGGAACAGCCTATTGACCGCAATTTTATCGCCTCGGCTGCGGCAAAAGTGGGTCCGGCTGTGGTCAGAATTGATGCTCTTCGTTCGGAAATCGCGGCGGGGGAAAAGGACGAAGCCAATCCTTTGTTGCGGAAATTTTTTGGGGAAGAAATGCCACCCGCGAGACAACGGGGAAATCAGGGGACGGGATCGGGGTTTATTTTGAGCGCTGAGGGTCAAATTATCACTAATGCTCATGTGGTAGAAGGGACTCGGGTGGTCAAAGTGACCCTGAATGATGGGCGCATTTTTGAGGGGAAAGTTATGGGGATTGATTCCCTCACAGATTTAGCGGTGGTGAAAATTGAAGGGACTGGGTTGCCGAAGGTGAGGTTAGGGAATTCGCAGAATTTGGTCCCCGGACAATGGGCGATCGCGATCGGCAGTCCCCTGGGATTGGATAATAGTGTCACTGTGGGGATTATCAGTGCAACGGGGCGATCGAGTTCTCAAGTGGGAATTTCTGATAAACGGGTCCGCTTTATCCAAACTGATGCGGCGATTAATCCGGGGAATTCTGGGGGACCCTTACTGGACGATCGCGGGGAAGTGATTGGGGTGAATACGGCAATTCGGGCGGATGCTCAAGGATTAGGGTTTGCCATCCCCATCGAAACTGCCAAACGGATTGCCAATGAGTTATTTACCAAGGGTCAAGTCTCTCACCCATTTTTGGGCATTCAAATGGTAGAGTTGACTCCCCAAGTCCGGGAGAAATTAGAGGAACGCCTAGAAGAGGTGAAGATTCTCGCCGAAACTGGGGTGGTGATTATGGAGGTGTTACCGGATACACCGGCGCAGAAAGCCCAATTGCAAAAAGGGGATGTGATTCAAAAAATTAATGGCGTGGCGATCGCCACAGCCAGCGAAGTGCAAGAATTGGTAGAAGCCACCCAAGTTGGCGGACTGCTGGAAGTGGAAGTCAACCGCCAAGGGGCCACCGCCACCATTGCCGTGCGTCCTGGGGCGTTTCCCCTCGATCGCCGGAATTAAGGGGCGATCGGGATTAACTTCCCCAGATTGAATCAGTAGTCTAACGCGCTCCATTTTTCCCTGAACCGCCACCGTCTGAGTCGTTCCCAAGGGAACTAACTTGGGATAACCGTTCCTCCAAATGCATCCGCTGTTCCATCTTGTGCAAGAAATATCCCGTCATCATCGCCGATGCCAACAAACCCGACAAATTTTCGCGGTTTGTCGTAATTTGCACCTCAAAGTTCTCCGACGGCAGTACACCCACCAGTCCCTGAACGTTCTGAGAGATAATTTCCTTAATTTCCGGGCTGACTGACTTGGCAACCCGGGCCAAAACTTCGGGCGGTTGATGCTGTAAGTATTTCAGCAACTGATTCGCTTCGACATCTTCATCGGGGGAATTCAGAAAGTCAGGTTGATAAACCATGAGGATCCTAAGTAGCTCAAGTGCTTATTTTCTACTTTAAACCATTGTGCTGGACAGATGCTTCCTTCCCAGTTGGGATTCAAAACCCGCTCTGAGCGAGCTTTATCACATAAATTAGAGGCTGTCAACTTCTAAAGAGGTGAAAATTTCCCCCCTCTTCAATACTCCCCCTCAAAACACCGCAAATTCATAAAATCCGGTAAATTTAGGATTGACAGTTGACTTAGATAGAAAAATCGTGCATAATAGCTATGCTTTGGCAAAATGCTTAATCTTACCGGCTCAAACAGCCGCATTCGATTAAACCTGAGCCTTATTGCAACAAAGGGGGCGTGGCGGAATGGTAGACGCTACGGACTTAGAAAACTGAGCCTTATTGGAGAAATCCATTAAGTGACCGCTCTCAAATTCAGGGAAACCTAACTCTGGCAACAGACAAGGCAATCCTGAGCCAAGCCGAAATTTCGGAAGGTGCAGAGACTCGACGGGAGCTACCCTAACGTAAAGCCGAGGGTAAAGGGAGAGTCCAATTCTCAAAACCAGTGTTCTGGCAGCAGCGAAAGTTGCGGGAGAATGAAAATCCGTTGGCTGGAGACAGCCGTGTGGGTTCAAGTCCCACCGCCCCCATCCTATCTAAATCTCAATCCACTGAAGTCGTCTACCTTGTTCCAGGGGACGACTTGCTGTCGTTTCCCCTGTTTGTAGTGTCGATATCTAGGTAGGGTCCCTATCGCCAGTACGATAGAAGGATTACCCTCAAAGCAACATAATATGTATGCCGCCTCGCATCAAATTCATTCTTTCTAAACTGCTGCTTCTCCTTTGTCTTGCAGCATTCCTGATTGTAGGAGAAAGTCACTTAATCGCACAACCGGCTTGGGCAGAAATCCGTCAAATCGAGGAAGCGCCAGGTCACTTTTTGTATCAATCTCAACATAGTTTACGGGACCAGGCCGGGTATTCTTGGCAAGTGGTACTCTTTAAACAAGTTAAAAACGCATCGGTGACTGGGGTGAATCTGAGATTAGTGGGATTTCCAGGAGTAATGGAGTTTTCCCATCCCAAAGCGCTTCAGATTAAAATAGAGACTGGGGAAATTTTTACGGCAGAAGATGAGTTTGCGGACCAGTCTCCCGCCCCCAATGTGGGGCAGTACGATTTTAAATCAGTGCTGTTGAAACTGCCAATGAATCAGCGAACCGTACTCCTTTTACCGATCGCAGACAATCGCACGATCGCATTGCAGATCCCACCTTCTATCATCCTGGAATGGCAAATCCTAGCCCAAAATTCAACCTTAAACTGAGGCGATCGCGGTTGAAGGAGACTGGGTAAGGCCCGTTCTCAATAGGTACTTCTTCTATCCTCTTTCCACTCTTCAGTTTTGGACTGCTTTGTTAACTAAAATGAACGCAACTCAAACTTTTTCATCGGTTTATGGACCCGTCTCCTCTTGGCGGTATGGCCGATCGCTGGGAATTGACCCCATTGGCAGTATTTCTACTTGTTCCTTTAATTGTGTTTACTGCCAACTGGGAGAAATTGAACATAAAACTGGCGATCGGGCCATTTATATTCCCACGGAACAAATCCTCAATGAACTTGAAGCATTTGCACCTTGGGATGTGGATGTAATTACCCTCAGTGGCAGTGGAGAACCCACGTTAGCTTTGAATTTAAAGGAAATTTTGCAAGGAATAGCTGACTGCACCCATCGGCCCACATTAGTGCTAACGAATGGGACAACATTGGGGGATCCGGAAGTCCGGAATGCCTTGGCGAGTGCAGACCGAGTTTCCATTAAAATCGATGCCCTATCGGAACGGAGATTTCAAGGGGTAAATCGCCCGATTGATGGGGTCAATTTGGCGGATATTTGGACAGGAATTGAGCAGTTTTGTCAGGATTATCCGGGAGAAATTGGCATTCAAACTATGCTGTTGTCCCCGTGGGATGCTCAAACGAAAGCGGAATACATGAGGGCGATGCGATCGCTGGGGGTGGATGAAATTCAACTGAATACTCCCACCCGTCCCAAACCCCTAAACCGGCAATTAGATGGACGGGGAAATCATCACCCCCAGGAAACTCGACCCTATCCGGTGCAGATTTTGCAATGTCTTAATCCCGAGGTTTTACAGGACTTTGCTAGGGAGATTGGTGAGGCAACGGGAATTGCTGTACGATGTGCTCCGGTGTAATTTCGATGGGCGATCGCCGGACCATCCAGAACAGGGTTATCATTTCAGGATTCCTCGATGAGGGCGATCGGTCAATACCTCCCTGAATTCCCTGAAATAACGGTTCATGTTTTCCCTTGAATTCATTGCCTTCAAGGGAAACTGAATTGACGGAATTTCTCCCTTGTAGACAATTCAATGATACCCTAAAGTCAATCATCCATTGATATCACTGAATTTATGAGCCTGATTCCAGGGTATTCTCAAATCCAGGAAATTCAATCCGGCCTAAGAACGGTCATTTACCGCGCCTATTGTCAACGGACGCAACAACCCGTTATTATTAAAATCATTAAAGCAGAATTTCCTCAAGCTCAAGATATTGCCCGATTTAAGCATGAATATGACATAATGAGGGCGGTGAATATTTCAGGCATTGTCAAACCTTACAGTTTAGAAACATATCAAAATGGTCTGGCATTAGTGGTAGAGGATTTTGGGGGTTATTCACTCAAAATCTATCGGGAAAACCAGCCGATTAACCTACCGGAATTTTTACAGATAGGGATTCAACTCGCCACCACTTTAGCCCAAATTCACCACCACCAGATTGTTCATAAAGATATCAAACCCCATAATATTATTATCAATCCGGATACTAAAGAGGTCAAAATTGCCGATTTTAGTATTGCGATTTCTGGGGCGAAAGAAACTCAAGGGATGATTTCTGTCGATGGGATTGAAGGGACTCTAGCTTATATGTCCCCAGAACAAACTGGGAGAATGAATCGGGCGATCGACTATCGCACGGATTTATATTCGTTAGGGATTACTTTTTATGAACTACTGACGGGACAGCTACCCTTTCAAGCGAAAACTCCGTTAGAATGGGTTCATCAACATATTGCTAAAAAGCCCATTCCTCCGGATGTTTGTAACTCGGAGATTCCGGCGGTTCTCTCGGAAATCGTGATGAAATTAATCGCCAAAACCCCCGAGGACCGCTATCAAAGTGCCTGGGGGGTGAAGGTTGATTTGGAAATGTGTTTGCACCAATTGCAAACCCAAGGTAGCATTGATTTGTTTCGGATTGCCCAAAGCGATCGCACTGGAAAAATTGCCAGTCCCCGCAAAATTTACGGGCGCGATCGCGAATTGGCGATTCTCCAATCTACCTTCACCCGCATCAGTCAAGGTCCTCGGGAAACCCTCTTAATTGCTGGACATTCGGGCATCGGTAAATCAGCTTTAGTGCAGCAACTTCAGCCTTGGATCCGACAACATAACGGATATTTTATCTCCGGTAAGTTCGATCGCTACAAACAAAATATTCCATACCGGGCGCTACTGAGTGCGTTTCAAGAATTAATTCGCCAACGCTTAACGGAACCGCAAGATATCCTAGAAGAGTTTACCCAAACCCTCGAAAAAGCGTTAAGCACAAATGGCAAAATTATTGCCGATGTGATTCCGGAAATTGAACTCGTCCTCGGTGAACAACCGGCTATTTCTGACCTATCTCCCACGGAATCGCAAGCACGATTTCATCGGACTTTTAAAGCATTTGTGGAAGTTTTTACCCAAGCGAAACATCCCCTAGTTTTGGTTTTAGATGATTTGCAATGGGCGGATTCTGCTTCATTAAAATTAATTCATCTGCTGATGACTGAACCCGACAGCAAATATCTACTTTTGGTGGGAACTTATCGTTCCAATGAAGTAGATACCACTCATGGATTAATTTCTACCTTGAATCAAATGCAAAACCAGGGTGCTGTGGTAAATGCTATCCCCTTGAGAGGATTGGAGCTTCAGGATATCCAGGAGTTCCTCAGCGATACCCTGAACGTGGAGGGCGATCGCATCGCACCGCTGGCTCAATTTATTTACAATAAAACCGATGGAAATCCTTTCTTTTCTATTCAATTACTCCAGTCTTTAGCCCAGGATAATTTATTAACTTTTGATTTTGAACAGGGCGAGTGGCAGTGGGAGATTAACCGCCTCCAAGGGACAGAAATTACCGATGATGTCATCGAACTCACCCTCACTCAAATTCAGAAGCTACCAGAACCGACCCAAGCGCTTTTAAACTTAGCCGCCTGTATTGGTAACCGCTTTGATTTAAACCTCCTCACCTGGGTTAGTGAAGGTAAAACATCTGACACGATTCACCAATTATATCCCACGCTCCAGGAAGGGTTAATTGTTCCCCTGAGTGAACCGGAAATCATTCCAGAAATTGTCCAAAATGTAGAGACTTCGGTATTACTAGATGTGGAAGCAGTAGAAACTTCCTACAAATTTATTCACGATCGCGTCCAACAAGCGGCTTATTCCCTGATTCCTGAAGAACAAAAGAAAATTGTTCATTTAAAAATTGGACGGTTGCTGTTGCAAAATGTTCAGGGGTTGGACTTAGAAAATAAGATATTCGATATCGTCGAACATCTCAACTTGGGTTATGAACTGATCCGAGATCGTCAGGAACTCTGCAACTTAGCCAAACTCAATCTAACCACAGGTCAAAAAGCAAAAGCGGCAACCGCTTATGAACAGGCTCTCCGATATTTTAATTTTGGCCTACAACGACTGGGTGAACTCGGTTGGCAGGAGGAGTATGAACTCACCCTAAACTTGTCGATCGCTGCTATAGAAACGGAATATTTACAAGGACATTTTAATAGAGCTGATCAACTTTATGAGGCAGCTTTTGAACAAACTCAAACTTTATTAGATAAAGTCAAACTTTATGAATTAAATATTCAAATTAATATTGCTAAAAATCAGCCAAAAGTAGCTTTAAAAACTGGCCTCCAAGTTTTAAGCCTGCTGGGAGTACCCCTACCCACTCAAGATAAAGCGATTCGCTCTTATGCTAATCAACTCTTCCAAGAACTCCCCCAAGATAGTCATCAAATTGAAGCCTTATCCAACTTGCCAGTGATGACTGAGCCGCATAAAATCGCGGCAATGAGGGTACTGATGACCATGACCCCTGCGGCTCATCTCATCAGTCCGGCTTTATTACCATCAGTGGTTTTTACGATGGTTAAACTCTCAATTGAATGGGGAAACTCCCCCCTCGCCGCTTATGCTTATGGCATTTATGCCATGTTGTTATGCGGGATGCATTTAAAAATTGAATCCGCCCATCAATTTGGGCAATTATCCGTGAGGGTTCTCAATCAATTTAATGCTCCAGAATTAAAAGCCAAAGTCAATGTACTTTACAATGTTTTTATTAAAAAATACAAATTTCCCGCCATTTTATCGCTTCAGCCCCTAGAGGATAATATCCAAACAGGTTTAGATACGGGAGATATAGAATATGGCTTCTATAGCGCCCTTCATCAAGTCAATTTTATGTTTTTTATTGGGGAGTCCTTAGAGCTAATTAACCAGAAACAACAACAGTATCTGGATCAAATGCAAAAGCTTAAACTGGAATTTCATATTTCTTATATTCAAATCTGGCGACAAATGGTCCTCAATTTGCAGGGAGAATCACCGGAACCCTGGGAGTTAGTGGGGACCAGCTTCAATGAAAGAGAAACCCTAGGGCGTTGGATTGAGCAAAATCAAATGATGTTACTGTTTGGGGCATCTTTTTGTAAAACATTTTTATGTTATGTATTCCAAAACTATTCCCAAGCGGTTCACTCAGGACAATTAGCAGAAAAATATGGAAAACAAGGGGCCGCTTTACCCTATTGGTCTGAACATAATTTTTATTATTCTTTGTCTTTGTTGGCCGATTGCGATCGCCTCGATAAACGAGCCAGACAAACCACACTCCGAAAAGTCACCGAACACCAAAAACAGATGAAACAGTGGGCCGAATTTTCTCCCACGAATTTCCGGCATAAATATGACCTAGTAGAGGCAGAAAAAGCACGGGTGAAAGGGCAAACTCTACTGGCAATGGAATATTATGACCGCGCCATTCAAGGGGCTAAAAAATATCGATATCTTCAGGAAGAAGCCATCGCCTACGAACGCGCCGCCCTGTTTTATTCTCACCTCGGGCGCGATGAAATCGCCCAAACCTATTTGAAAAAAGCCCATTATAGTTATGGACGTTGGGGTGCAACGGCTAAACTCAAAGCCCTAGAAGCAAAATATCCAATGGGGATGTTGCAATCGACTCCCCTAGATGAATATGCTAATTTTGGTCAGATTACCAGTACCTCCACCACGACCAGTACCAGTGCTCATAATCGTGGCTTAGATTTAGCCAGCGCCCTCAAAGCATCCCAGGCGATCGCCTCAGAAATTGTGTTGTCCAAGCTCATTGAAACCTTGATGACTATTCTCCTAGAAAATGCCGGTGCTCAAACCGCTTTTCTCATCTTAAAACACCAGGGCAAACTCGGATTAAAAGCCACCGCTTCCGTAGAAACTTCCGAAGTCATCCTCCACGACTATACCCCACTCACCCAGGATTTAATCCTCCCTTTATCTGCTATTAATTATGTAATCCGCACCAAACAAAGTCTCGTTTTAAATGATGCACGCTATGAACTCACCTTTAGCACCGACCCCTATATTCTTAAACATCAGCCTAAATCTATTTTATGTACTCCCATCCTCGATCGCGGACAACCAATCGGGCTACTTTATTTAGAAAATAATAGTGCCAAAAGCGCCTTTACCCCCGAACGCCTGGAGTTTTTAACCGTTCTCTCTTCGCAACTAGCTATTTCCCTAGAAAATTCCCTGCTTTATGCGAATTTAACCGCCGCCAGCGAAGAATTAAAACGCGCCAATGAGCAATTAGAAGAAGCCAACCAAACCCTAGAACTAAGAGTGCAAGCGCGCACCCAACAGCTCAAAGATAAAAATCAGCGCTTAAAACACGCGATGCAGGAACTAAAACAGACCCAGACTCAACTGATTCAAACTGAAAAAATGTCGAGTCTCGGTCAAATGATTGCCGGAATTGCTCACGAAATTAACAATCCCGTTAATTTTGTCTATGGAAACATTACCCATGTCGGGGAATATATCCAAGATTTGCTCCACTTAATCGAACTCTATCAAGAACACGCACCGGAAACTCCCCAGGATATTCAAGAAGAAATCGAGGCGATCGAACTGGATTTTATTTTGAGCGATTTGCCTAAACTGCTCTCTTCCATGAAAATTGGTGCTGAACGGATTCGCTCCATTGTCCTCTCCTTGCGGAATTTTTCCCGCCTGGATGAAAGCGAAATGAAACAAGTCGATATTCATGAAGGGATTGAGAGTACCCTGCTCATTTTACAGCATCGCCTCAAAGGAAATCCAGGACATTGTGCCATTGAAATCATCAAAAACTATGGGGAACTCCCCCCAGTTGAATGTTTTCCAGGACAGCTTAATCAAGTATTGATGAATCTATTAGCGAATGCGGTTGATGCCTTAGAATGCTATCGAAAAGATGATATTGAGGCTGGATTATCTAAAGTATCGGTAAACTCTAAACCCAGTTCTCGCCGGTCCCCAACGATTCAGATTGATACGACACAAGTCGGCCTGAATTCGGTCTCAATTCGGATTACCGATAATGGATCGGGTATTCCCAAATCCGTCCAAAAACGCTTGTTTGACCCCTTTTTTACCACGAAACCCGTGGGGAGTGGTACGGGGTTAGGGTTAGCCATTTGCTATCAAATTATTGTAGAAAAACATGGCGGTCAAATTCACTGTAGTTCTGAACCCCCCGACGGCGCAGAATTTACCCTGGAAATTCCAATTAAGCAACCCCTAGATCGTCGGGTAGACTCGTGATGGATCAAGGGTGGCAAATGGAGTAGTGGGACAAGGAAAGCTCAAGCGGGTTTCTTAACAAGATTGTTGCTAAATTCTCAAATTAATAACGGGGTCTCTCATCAAAATTTCCTTCATTTTCAGGAGAAAGGTCCTCTGGTAACTGCGCGATTTCTTCAATCCTTTGCAACTTCACCCTGTTATAAGTCTTGACCAAATCTCGCAGGGTCCCATAGTCTGTCGTCATGCCAAAGGTAGCGGGAGTCACCGGGTCTTTATAGGTAAAGTGGCGATAAGTCAGACAAAATTGGTCCCAAGATGACATCTGAATCCGAAAAATTTTGATAAATAGATCGATGAGAAACCCAGTTAGGGGAAGGCGGAAAATAATATTTTTATTCAGGGTTGCGCAGATTTCTTCTATAGCATGGTCAACGGTGACCGCTGGATTTCCTAATACAAATGGTCCAGCGAGTTCGGGGGGATTGTCTACCAGATGAAGCACGACTTTGGCAATATCGCGAGCATGAATAAAGTGAAAACTGCCTTCGGCTTTAAAGAAGCGAATCAGATTAATATGTTTAAGAATCTCGGGCATTCCTGCCGCCACGTGGGAGTAGGGTTTTTCCTCATCTCCCCCAAAGACTAGGGTTGGATATAAGGTGGTAATGCGTGAGGCGATCGGCAAGCGCGTGAAGCGGCGCAAACAGTCAAATTTAGAACGGATGTATTCCGTTCCCATTTGTCCCGATTCTTTGAGTAATTCGTTATTTCTATCCAGAATACTGGCGGTGGAAAAATAGAGTACCTGCTCACAAACCTCGGGGTCTAAAAGCTCTAACAATCGCAGGGTTTTGTGGACATTCACATCAAAAACTTCCTGTGCTCCTCCCCAGGCAGTGGCGACTAAAATCGCCATATCCATTGTTTTGAGAAGATCCCCATACTTATCAATCTGGCGCATATCCGCCTGCACGATAGAAATACCGGGTCGAGCTTCTAAATCAAGCCGTAGTTTGTCCGGGTTTCTGACTAACAAAAACAGTTCATGGTCAGTTTCTTGAATTAGAGCCTCGGTCAGGTAGTGACCAATACAGCCACTCGCGCCGGTTATGAAAATACGCTTTTTGGGTCGATAGTAATTTGAATACACGGGAGATATGACGGCTAGGGTGGTGTGGGAGCGTTAGATTGTCGAACGTAGATTTTAGATTTTAGAGTTTAGACGGGTTTTTGTCAAAAAGGATAGTCCCTCGGGGGGTTTGAGCCCACCTGTGAAAAAGGGTTTGTTGGGAGGGGGTCATCCCTGAGCGATCGCCTCTGATGAATCCCGTGGGAGTCGGTACAAGATTCAATTGATCGGGCAAGAACCCGGGTTCTTGCCCTAATTTGTGGCTAAGTGCTACAGATGAGGTGAAGAACCCCGGTTGATCGTTCCTTGATGATACCGGGGTCCTAGAGGCGATCGCCCTAACCGTTACTAGCTATGAACCGCTAATAATTTATCCGCCTGCTTTGCCGTTTCAAAGAAGAACGCCACATTTTCCTCGGGGGTGCCTTGTAAAACACCATGACCCAGATTCAAGATATGACCTTGGTTTCCAGCTTTGCGAATTGTATCGAGGATGCGATCGCGGATGAAATCATGAGACCCAAATAAGGCACAGGGGTCAATATTCCCTTGCACACCAATATTTGCCCCAAGTCGCTGCCGCGCCTCCTTCATATCCACCGTCCAATCTACGCTCACGATATCGATGCCCGACATCGCCATGCGTTCCAGAATCCCCGAACTGCCATTAATGTACAGAATCATCGGGGTTTCCGGGTGTGCTGCCTTCACCTGATCCACTACCCGTTTTTGATAAGGCATGGCAAAGGTTTCGTAATCTTGGGGACTCAGTTGACCCGCCCAGGAGTCAAACATTTGGATCACCTGAGCACCGCAATCGATTTGGTAGCAGGCATAACGGGCGATCGCATCAGCAATTTTCGCCAAAAACGAATGCAACATCGCCGGTTCTCTAAAGGCCATCCCCTTAATCACGGTATAGTCCTTAGAAGACTTACCCTCGATCGCATAAGCCGCCAGAGTCCAGGGCGCGCCCACAAACCCCAACACGGTGGATGCCGTCCCCACTTCCTTCCGCAATGTCTCCAGAATCGGACGAATAAACGGCATCGTCTCATCCGGTTCCAGGGGATACAGCTTATCAATTTGCTCCTGAGAGCGAATCGGCGGGTCAATAATTGGGCCCCGACTTTCGATAATGTCGAAAGGAATGCCAATTCCCGGCAAGGGAGTCAGGATATCCGAGAACAGAATCACCCCATCCGGTTGAAACGCCCGCCAGGGTTGCAGAGAGATTTCGATCGCAATCTCCGGATTTTCCGAACGTTCCCGAAACGAGGGGTATTTATCGCGCAGATCTCGATAAACCTTCATATAGCGCCCCGCTTGGCGCATCATCCAAACGGGGGGACGCTCTAATTTTTCCCCACGCGCTGCTCTTAGTAGATAAGGAACTGGGCTAGAACCAGCCATTTAAACTTCACCTTAAATTTTACTTAAATGCCATTGTTCAGCTTACCATTCTGCGTCAATTATTTTTGTTTTTTTGCAGGGACTTCCGGATAGGGCCAATAGAAATTTTTCCGTTTGGGGTAACTCTATACCATATTCTGTTAAATTTTAGACTATTCTTAATATTTTGTAATAGTTTCTCCCCTTCCCCCTCAATCTATTGCAGATTTGCAATATTCCAAATCCTAACTGAATCCTCAGACGTAAACCGGGAAAGATTCCGAGTAAAATGATTCTGAGGCCCTCACGAAGCTCCTGAAGATTAACCGTTTAAGGTTGATTTATGGACAATAGATGATTCAAATTTGTATGTGCAATCTTTAAATTATGATGCAATTACAATTATTCAAAACCTTAGAAAGTGCCAAACGGGGAAAAAAGGAACGCTCTGGTATTTATGGGTGGCATTCCTATTATGCCGGTTACAGTGAAAAATTTGTCGCCTCTGCCATTGACTACTTAAATCTCAATTCGGATCACCTCCTCCTCGACCCTTGGAATGGGAGTGGCACCACTGGTGTTGTCGCCAGCAATTTTGGGATATCTTCTCTAGGATTAGACATTAATCCCGTTATGAATATCTTTTCAGCAGCCAAGAGTCGTTATCTCCTCAGTCAAAAACCCATCCTGTATCAGTTATCTCATGAGATTTGTCAAACCTATAGCCAGATGATATCTGAAGGCAATCCCTTAACTGAAGACCCTTTACTAGAGTTAATGCCTGCTAGTGTATGCCAAGGGATTCGCCTGCTGCATCTCAGTATCGAAGCCAGTCAATATCCAGATTATCCCCTATCCAGTACCTTGGTGCAATTCATCCCAATCTCGAACCACCCGACGAGCAATCCGTTTCAATCTTTTTTTCATGCCGCATTATTTATCATCACCCGGCAATTGATGGGATGGCAGAAATCCTCAAATCCCACTTGGTTTAAGGCAAACAGTTCTCAACTCTACTCGGACTATGGTTTAGAACAAATTCGGGATAAATTCAGGACAACCATTCAAGGTATGGTAGCAGACTTAGAAACCTATCAGAATAAAAATCAATCCCAGGTTTTCCATTTGCCAATAACAATGGATTCTCGGGAAATTGCCCTATCAGATAATTCTATTGATGGAATTATCACTTCTCCCCCTTATTTGACTCGCATCGATTATGCCATTTCAACCAAACCCGAACTGCTGATTCTCCGAGACACCACTTATTTGCGACAACTCAGAGAAAAAATGATGGGAACTCCGGTAATCGTCGATAAAACTATCCAAATTAATCCAATTTGGGGAAAATTTTGTGGCCGGTTACTCGAAAACATTTTAAATCATCCTAGCAAAGCCTCTGCTTCTTATTATTTTCATACACAAACTCAATATTTTCAAGATGTAGAAAAATCGTTGCAAGAAATCATTCGGGTATTAAAACCCAAATGTAAAGCGATGATAGTTGTTCAATCGTCTTATTTTAAAGAGCATGAAATTCCGTTAAGTGAGATTTACGTCGAAATGATTCAAAACTTAGGAAGCTATAGCCAAGTTATCAAAAGAGAACCTGTTCGAGGTCATTTAGCATCTATTAATAGTAAATCTAATCAATATAAGCCGAATAAAGTGTATTATGAAGATGTGGTTTTGCTAGAAAAATGATTAAAATCAACAACTTGGACGAAAAGATTCGAGAAGCCGTTTCTCATTTTTGGTTAACAAGGGACGAACAACTGAAAAAGCAAAAAATGTCCATTAAACAAGACTATGGAGCGCGAAGTGCCGTTACGGGTGGCAAGCAAATGGCTGCCTTTGAAAGGCTGGCTACACAAATAGCGTTAGATGCTGGCATTCCTAGAAGCTCTATTTTTTGGACAAGCCGATTAGAACTTCCTGGTTATTTTCGTCCTGAAAAAAAATGGGACTTGTTAATCGTTGATCAGGGAACATTGGTGGCGGCTGTGGAATTCAAATCCCAGGTAGGTCCTTCCTTTGGTAATAATTTTAATAATCGTGCTGAGGAAGCGATCGGGACTGCTAAAGATTTATGGATCGCATATCGCGAAGGAGTTTTTGGAGAGCAACAGCAGCCGTGGCTCGGATACTTGTTTATTTTAGAAGATTGTGACAAAACCCAAGTACCTGTGACAGCAAAGCAACCTCATTTTAAGGTATCTCCTGATTTTATTAATGCTTCTTATGCCAAGAGATATGAAATTTTATTAACTAAATTAGTGCGGGAAAGATACTATACTTCTGCCTGCTTAATTCTCTCGAAAAAGCCCCAAAATATAGATGATATCCATTATTCTGAACCTCGGGAAATTTTGAGAAGCCAAGTATTTTTTATCACCTTTGCCGCTCATCTGGAAGCGTATGTCAGGTTAAAAAATAATTAAGGAATGGATAGTATTTTGAGAACCAGCAAACTCAAAAAAAAGTGTGCCGATCGCCCTCTCCTAGAAAAGCGTCAAAGCCAAAATTGAACCAAAATCATTCACGGAAGACTCGATAATTTTCAGAACCATGACCCAACCCATAGTCAATCAATATCAACCTAACTTCGTGTCGCCTCCAGGGGAAACTTTGCTGGAGAGGTTGCAGGAACGCGAGATTCTAGTCGAAGAATTAGCGGCAAAAATGGGAATTTCTGAAGTGACGATCGCCTCTCTAATCAGCGGCAACAGTCCCATTACCCCAGAAATTGCCCTCCAGTTAGAGCAATTTTTAGGCATACCCGCTAACTTTTGGAAGAATCGCGATCGCCATTATCGAGAGTATTTAGCCCGATCACAACCGCAGGCGATCGCGGATTAGCTGTAGAAACCGGATTTCTTGTCTGTGCGATCGCCTACTCTACTGAGGCGCTACACTCCAGTTAGCCCAAAATCTTGGGCGGTGAGGTGGGTAACACCTTGGACGATGGCAAGCACTTTACCGCCACTGCTGATGGTGGTGACTCCCCCTTGGGACTGGATGGAGAGTTGACCCCAGGTTAAATGAGGGGCTAAAGTGAGTTGATCGATGCCCGATTCAAAGTCAGCGATCGCCTTAGTCCCTTGTCCATTCCCAAGTATAAAGCGATCGCTGCCGCTACTTCCGATTAGTGTGTCATCTCCATCCCCACCACAGAGGATATCATCACCCTGATCGCCGATCAGGAGATCGTTGCCGCTATTTCCTGCTAGAAAATCATTCCCCTTTCCACCGTGGAGGGTGTCGTCGCCATCTCCGCTAGAGATTATCTCATCACCCTGGTTGCCATTGATGAAGTCATTTCCCGATCCGCCACTGATGGTGTCGTCTCCATCTTGATCCGCAAGGGCGGGGTCAGAGGGACCGCCATAGACGATATCATTGCCTGCATTGCCGATGATGGTATCACTGCCGCGATCGCCATACATGAGATCCTGATCTGCTCCACCCCAAGCGATATCATTACCCTGACCGCTATAGATGGTATCATTGCCTTCATTGCCGCTGAGGTAGTCATCCCCTTCATTGCCATAGAGAATATCTCCCTCATCGGTTGGTAATGCGGATTCCGTCCAGCTACCGCCAAAGATAGTATCACTGCTTTTATTTCCGTAGAGGAGATCACTGCCGCGATCGCCCCAGATTAAATCCTCATCTTTGCCACCATATACACTATCATCCCCTTCACCGGCAAAGATGGTATCGTTCCCTTGGTTGCCGTGGAGTTCGTCAATGCCTGTGCCACCCTCTAGGCGATCGGCATCTCCCGGGGTATTTTCCTCTTCTCTTCCTATCCCGCCGCGTATCGGATCATTGCCATCCCCTCCGTACAGATTATCCGACCCCTCTTCGCCATACAATTCATCATCACCAGCGCTACCAAACACCGCATCATTCCCATTACCCCCCAGTAACCGATCCCCATCTTCACTACCTATCACCGTCGTCTCTGTTTGGTTATATCCCCCCACTGTCAAGAAGTGCGGTGACTCGGGAAGATTCATCTCGCCGCAAGGTGTCCCATCTTCCCCAACAGTGTCCGTTTCCAAAGGCAGTGATCCGTTACTTTCTCCTCCCCCAAGCATGACAGTTGGAATATTTCCCGAATTATCCACAGGTGGAATATTTCCCGAATTATCTACAGGTGGAATACTTCCCGAATTATCCACAGGTGGAATATCTCCCGAATTCTCTACAGGTGGAATATTTCCCGAATTCTCTACAGGTGGAATATTCCCCGAATTATCTACAGGTGGAATATTTCCTGAATTATCCAGAGGTGGAATATTTCCTGAATTATCCACAGGTGGAATATTTCCCGAATTCTCTACAGGTGGAATATCTTCTGTAACGATCGCCTCAACAATATGCTCTGCCGGGGTCACCGTACCATTAGCAGAAATAGAGATAGAGTTTGCATTAGCCGCTATAATATTGCTACTGTTAAGAACGAGTGAGAGACTGGAATCCTCTGTTAACCTGTTCACTCCCCCCACCAGTAAATAATTATGATCTCCTACCGGCACAGTAAAGGTACTAACCGTAATGCCATCGGTAATATCTAGCGGAATTTCCATCGTTCCCGCCGACAAATCTCCCGTATCATAAATGCCGTTATTATTAATATCGGAAATTAGCTGCAAATTGCTAATATTGGTATTCCCAATCCCACTAGGAGTGACTGAAAAAGTCAGATGATTGGTGATAATCGGCTCATGAACGGCACTCAGACGGAATCGATACAAAACCGTGTCATTAGGGACGGATGTAGAGGCAGGAGGAAACTGGTCTAATATTCGGCTGACGGAATGTTCGCCCAGGGTGAGTACCCCTTTCGGGTTGACAGTAATTGGGATATTCCCCGAAACCTCTAGGGGGCCAACTGCACCCGTATTCCCCAAATCATTCACCACAATATTAATTGTATCGGCGCCGGAGTAATTTGCACCACTTTGATAAATCAGGGTATTCAAAGCACTGTTAATATCAGATAGAGTCCCGGTAAAACTCATCGCCCCATCCCCACTCCCATCCCCATTGATGAAAGTGAGGTTGGTGGAATTTGTAAAAGTGAGAAAACCATTGTTAGCAGATAATGTCACTTGTAGAGGTTGCGTCCCCGCATCCACATCAGCGACGCTAATACCTGGAATCGCTAAATTTACGCTTTGATTAACGACTTGGTTAGTCGGCAGGGTCAAAACGGGGGCATCATTAACGGAATTTACAGTAATATTCACGGTTTTCGTATCAGTGAACCCACCACTACCGCTGTTGCCGCCATCATGGGTAATAACTGTGAGAGTATCACTGCCATTAAAATCCGTTAAACCTTTATAAAGCAGACCCGCTGCATCAGCTAGAACTTTATTAATTTGGCTGACTGTCCCAGTGAGGGTCACGTTATTTGTGCCATTGGCGGTGATATTTCCCCCGGTGACACCCCCAGCAACTCCCGAATTGACCGTTAGAGTGCCATAACTAGCTGTTAGGGTGACGGTAATCGGATTAGTTCCCGCATCTGCATCGGCGACGCTAATTCCTGGAATTACCAATGACGTATCTTCATCCACGGATAAAGGGGGTAAACTGCTGCCTGTTGTTACAGAAACAGCGGATAAATCAAAGTTAGCGCTGGCACTAGGAGTATTGTCCCCAAAAAAGATAAAATTGGGTGTGGTGTAGGGATTTGCCGGTAGAAAACTTGGGAGACTAGCGTTACTGTAATCCCGCAGATTGCCACTAATTACCGGGACCGGGTTGCCATTGGCGAGGAGTTGGTAGGTATTGTCCAAAACCTTTAACTGATAGTTAACCTCAACTTTGGTGTTAAAAGTGACACTTTCGTTTTGGTTAAGCGTGTGGGTAAATAGAGTATTCGTATTGTTACTAGGGGTAGGTTCGGCAGCACCCTCTTCTTGGACCCAAATTTGATTTTCCCAAAACCCGATTTCTATACCTTTTTTTACATCGCTGCTGATGGCGATTAGGCTAAAACCGGCGCGATCGGCCTTGTCATCGTTATTTTTGTAGGCGCTGGCAGTATTATGGGTTTCCGCCAGAATTTGGGCCGTAAAGTTGATGGTGTAGCCGCTATTTCTATCTAGCAGGGGGATCCGGTCAGGTCGGGCAATATAACCCGCGTAATCGGAAACACTATTCGGAACAGTTGCGCTGGTGTTTAGATTGGCCCCGCTTTGGACGGTGGCGAGAGGAAGATAGGGTAAGGTGCGGTACTCAAAACCTTGAGTATTTGGGGTCCCCGCGCCATTGTAAAGGGGGAAAGATGCACCGGGAACGGCAATAATGGGGACATCATTCGCCGTGGTGAAATTGATTGTTTTACTGGCGATACTACTGGATTGAAAGGCGTCAGTAAGTTGAAATTGGACGGTGCGATCGCCCTGTAACGGATTGTCAGAAATATTGCCATAACTAATGTTCCGCATCAAGGCAGTAACTGCGGCATTAGTGGCAGTATTGGGGATGAAATTAATAATAAGGGGATTGCCTTGAGTGCCGCCAGTGAAGGTGGCAAAGGGTATGCCACTGTAAGCGATGAAGTTGAGTCCTGGAGAATCAATCCCCGCACGAATTTCCCCTGCATTGGTACCTTGATTTCTAATCATCAAAATATCATCGGTCGTGGCACCCGAGGTAAAGTTAATCCGGAGAGTGCTGCCGTTGAAGTTAGGTAAGTTAGTAGCTGTGGCGGTGGAGTCAAGAACCGCAAAACCCCCATTTTCGGTATAGGTGAGATTGCTGCTGGAAAGGCTGATTTCGGGGGCGAGGATACCCTGGTAAGCGCCGATCGCCTCCGCAGAAAAGGGGATTTGTACTTCAATCGGACCTGTATGCGCTTCCAGTTCCCAGTCTCCCCCTAAATCAGCACTACCTGTCAGGTTATCACTGGCGGCAATATCAGCCCCAGTGACTGTGGCGAGGCGATTGACAAATCCTCCCAAGTCAGCGGCGAGATTGCATCCGTAGAGTAAGATATCCGCATCGGGGGTGAGGGATTTTGCCCATTGGGAAATTTCCGCTTGCGGGAGAGTTGCGGCGGTTAAAACACTCTTACCCAGGTGTAACATCCCGGATTGGGCGTGGGAGAGAATATGGAGACCCCCCAGGGGTTGTTGTTGCTGGGAGAGAATCTCACTAATTTGGGCGATCGCATCGCGGTTGGGGTCTAACACCACGACTTGTAATTCAGCGGGGGTACTGGCGATGAGGGTTTCATATCCAGTCACTGTAGGGTCAGCAAACAGAATTTCCTTGGGGGAGGTGTTTTCCCAGACGGGATAGAGGGGGCTGGTGGATTCTGAGAGCAAAAAGGGCATAGTTTATGGTTCGTGGATGAGAGTAGGGTAATCGCGTCTATATCAGGTCGTGACCCTTCAAGAGAGACCACATATCAAATACCAGGTCATTCCCCCGCCAAACATCGCATCCTGAACAATGCTGGACCTCACCCGCCTGAACTGATTATCATCTTAATAGATAGTAACCCTATTTTTTCTGCCGAGCTTCTCCCAACTCCCCTAAACAACACCAAGCGGCTTTTTGCAGTCCAGTTGGTGTTCCTCCCACCACAAATGTTAACCCGCTAAAATAGTTAAACTCCCTTGATTCCCATCTAACTCCACCGGGACTCCCACGGGTAAGGCGGCATTTTCTCCATCATGTCCGAAGGGTAAATCTGAAACAATGGGAATGTCTAAATCTACCAGGCGATCGCGCAAAACTTCGCTCACGGTAAAACTGGACTTACTGGCTAAGGTATCACATTGACTAAATCTGCCTAATGCAATTCCCTTGACCCCAACGAATGCACCCATCATCCGCCATTGAGTCAGCATCCGATCGATGCGATAGGGGGCTTCTCCCACATCCTCAAAGGCTAAAATGGCTCCATCTAATACAGGTTGGGCGGGAGTGCCGAGTAAGTGGGTGGCAACGGTGAGATTCGCGGGGAGTAAATAGCCAATGGCGGTGCCATTTCCCCATCCATTGCCTTGGATAGGGGGGATTGCCCGGGCTTCGACGAGATCAAATAATCGGGAGATGGTCCAATCCGGTTCGCTGGCGATCGTGGTGAGGAGGGGACCATGCACCCCGACGATGCCGGTTTTATTCAGACTCCATAACAAACTGGTAATGTCAGAAAATCCGATTAACCATTTGGGCGGGTTCGCGAATGGGGTCCAGGTCCAATCTTCTAAAATTCTGGCCCCCCCATAGCCGCCTCGGACACAGAGGATGGCGCGACAGTCGGGGTCCTGCCATGCGGTGGCGAGTTGTTGACGCCGATCGCGATCGGTGCCTGCCAAATATCCCCAGGAGTTGTCGTAACCGGCAGTCAGTTCCACCCGATACCCGCGCGATCGCCAAATATCTAGCCCTTTTTCAAATGCCGACTGCTCTCGCAGCCCCCCACTAGGGGCAACTGCCCGCAACAAATCCCCCGGTTTTAATGCCGGTGGCACAACTCGATTCAAATTTAACCCCGCGATTGGCGATGCCATTATCTGCTTTATACCCCCTTATTTATGGATAATTGATTACCCCTAATTTGTTTAATTTTTAGGTTGCCCTAAACTCTAAAATTACCAAATTTTACACCCTAAAAATATTAACACCCCTGTTTTATAATCCTCCCTAGTTCCAGAATTGGGCTGGAGAGTCACAACAATTAACCCCTCAGATAGTCCCCGGCAAATCAAGTTATGATTTCCACAACCGATTCCCATTCACATCCAAACTAGGGAATATCTTCTGGATAAGTGTCCGTGGGTGGCGACCAGTTTTGCAAAGAAGAACGGGATTCAGAATTAGCACCAGGACGGAGGCGATTGAGTTGGGACAAAGCCCACTGTGCCGCTTCTCTAACCTCGGGATCAGAATCTTCCGAAGCGTGGCGCAGGAGTTGACTGGTTTGGGAGACTAAATCATAGATGCGAGTTAAATCCCGGATGGCATTTTTACGCACTTCCGGATTCGTATCTTGCAGGGAAAGAACCAAAGCGCGATTCATGGGTTGCAGTGTGCGATTTCCGATTTCTGCCAGGGATGCCAGGATTAAACTGCGCTGGCGAGAATCGGAATCCAGTAATAAAGTAACCAAGGGTTGCATCGCCCGAGAGTCACCCTTTTGCCCGAGTTCCCAAATCGCTTTGCGTCGTTGAGTCGGGACTCGACTTTGCAAATCTTCGATTAAGGTTTCGATCGCATCAATTTTGGCAAGCTGAGGAGGTTCACTCGGGACTAACCCTTCTTCCGGAGGAGGGGGAGGAGGGGGAACCTGTGACGATGGTGGGAGTTTGGGGGAGGGCTCAATCGCCCTCTCGTTGTAGCCATTCCCTTGATGGGGTGACACTGGGACCTCTTTAACTGGATCCCGCTTCTCTAAAACCCCAGATTCCAACTCGGGTTGTAGAGAAGCCTTTTCGGAAAACTGATCCGGTGGGTCCTTGAAACCTTCAGCGGTGTCGGGTATTTCCTCCCCCTCTTCATCGTCCACTCGTTCACCGGAATGGGTGAGCAAATAAAAACCCCCCGCAAAGATTCCAGCAAAAGCAAGAGTCCCGAAACTCAGCACTAACAGCCAGAGGATGTCTTTGCGAGCAAAACGCTTTTTGGGAGGGCGTTCACTTTTGGGGGCGGGTTCGGGGTCATTCTGGGCCAGTTCCAGGGGTTTCTGGGTTGCGTTAATGGGGGACTGGGGATTGAGGGACAGTCTTTTAGAGGGGTGCGCAGCAGTCTGATTTGGGGCGCGATCGCGAAGCGAGGGCTGATCCCCAGGGACTGGAGTCCGTGGAATCTGTCCCAGAAAGAGCGTTTGGGATGTAACCGTGGGGGGGATTTGATGAATCAAACCCCCACCTTCGCCACCGGGAAAAATTCCCAGGCCGGTTAAAGTAGTAATAAGTAATAAAACGTGATGGTAGGCGATCATAATAGGGGTACAGATCCAACCAGTTGATCCAAAGAAAGCATGACACTAAGCTAACTTGCTTTCTGTTCCCAACGCGATGCGCTAAGAATACAATCCCTTTCATAGCACACCGGAATGATCGCAATTTTCAGCTAGAGGGATTCCGCTAGAATCAGTCACCCTGGGAGAGCTTAACCTTCGGAATCTGAAACTCGTAGTTGAATGGGAATTTCAACCGGGTGACCTTCCGACCCTTTCAAAACTGGGATCGGTTCCGGTGAGGGATGTTCGCTACTGGAGATGTAGCGAGTGGATGCACGGGATGTTTTGAGTTTCTGGGTCAAAGTTGCGATCGCACCGGCGGGGAGTTGTTCGCGCTGATTAATGAGGTAGATGCTCAGCAGAGTGAGGGTGACACCACTCCACTGTAACGCAGAGAGGGTTTCTGATAAAAATAGATTGCCGAAGAGGATGGCAAACACTGGGGTCATAAAGGTTAGGGAACTCAGACTGGTGAGGTTCCCCGTGGAAGCAAAGTAGAAAAATAACCCATAGGCGATCGCTGAGCCAAAGACGGTAGAGTAAGCCAATGCCATCCACCCATTTAAGTCTAAATGCACCCACTGCTCAGATTCCGTGAATCCGGACAGCATCCATAAGGGCAGACCCCCAATAATCATGTGCCAACCTGTAGCTACAACTGGATCCGCATAACGACAGACAAATCGGACCATAACTGTTCCCGCAGCCATTGATAGGGCCGCCAACAGCATTAACCATTCTCCACTCTGAAATAACCCGGAAAGTTGCAGGGGAGGCAATGTGAAGGACCCGTTAAACCAGCCCCAAATCCATTCATCGGGTAAACCAATCAGACTAATACCTAGAATACCCAGTCCCAACCCTAGAAAACCCCATCCTCCAATGATTTCTCCAAACAGCCATGCACTCAACAGGGCCACCGCGAGGGGTTGGGAGTCAATCATTACCGAACCCAAACCCGCACCTGTTTTGACTAATCCTTCCGCGAGAAACCCTTGGAAGAGGAACCCATCCACAGCGGCAAAGAGGGAAATCCAGAGCCATGCTTGCCATCCTCGGGGTTGAGGACGTCCGGCGATCGCCCCTACTGCCAACACCAACAGCCCCGCTGGAACTAACCGTACCCCCGCCATAAACAAGGGTGTGGTACTGGTGAGGGTTCCTTTCATGGCGACCATTGCCGTCCCCCAGAGGAAAAATGGGGCAATCATTAATAGGGGCGTGAATGAGAATTTAGATTCTGTTAATTTGAGTTGCATAAGCCTTTATATTTGGATGCCGTTCTTGCTCAGGCCATCGAACTATCGGGCGCAAAAATTACTTTTATAAGGGGATTGTAGCAAATTATGTAGTTTTGTTACAAATTTGAAACAAAACCAACCCCCCGTTAAAGTACCAAGGGGCAGCCCGACGGGCTGGACTTTATGCACAAATTAAGTTAAATGTCAATCTTTAATGGGGAACTCAAAGATAAGGCAAACTATAAATTGAAGTGCCAAGACGACACAGAACCCTGACTAAAGACAGGCATCCTGAATTCTGACCGGACTCCCTTTGGCAGTTTATTTTCCCGTTCAACTGATTTATCTTGCTTCGTGCTACTAAACTATGATTTGGCCTTTTCAGAAATTTCGCAAAAAAATTGCTCGTATTGAAATTAACGGTGCCATTAACGGGACCACCCGTAAAACGGTGCTTGCCGCCCTCAAAACCATAGAAGAGAGAAAATTTCCAGCCTTACTATTACGAATTGATAGCCCTGGCGGGACCGTCGGGGACTCCCAAGAAATTTACAAAGCCCTGAAACGACTGAGCCAAACGGTAAAAATCGTCGCTAGTTTTGGAAATATTTCCGCATCCGGTGGGGTTTACATCGGCATGGGTGCTCCGCATATCGTCGCGAATCCGGGTACGATTACAGGAAGCATTGGGGTGATTCTCCGGGGAAATAACTTAGAACGACTGCTCGAAAAAGTCGGCGTTTCCTTCCAAGTGATTAAATCGGGACCTTACAAAGACATTTTGAGTTTTGACCGGGAACTGACGCCACCGGAACAAGAAATACTCCAAGAGATGATCGATACCAGTTATCTCCAGTTCGTCCAAACCATTGCCGATGAACGATCCCTGAGTGTAGATCAGGTAAAAAGTTTTGCCGATGGGCGGATTTTTACGGGAGAACAAGCAGTGGAATTAGGAGTCGTAGACCGATTAGGGACCGAGGAAGATGCCCGAATCTGGGCCGCAGAACTCGCGGGTCTTGACCCCAAAAAAACCGAGTGTTACACCTTGGAGGACCGCAAACCGCTCTTAAATCGTTTGCTGGCAAGCACCCTGGGTTCGACGGGTATCTTAGCCGGGATCGATTGGTGTGAATTTGAGCTTTCTCATCATGGACAGCCCCTTTGGTTGTATCGACCATAAGGGGTCAGTTGTCATTTGTCAGTTGTCATTTGTCATTTGTCAAGGGACCAACGACATAAGACCAACGACATAAGACCAGTGACCAACGACATAAGACCAATGACCAGTGACCAATGACAAACTAGAAAAGGAGGATTTTTGGCGTGGAGTGGACAGTTAAGGCAATTCGTGGAGCAATTACGGCCTCAGACAATACCATTGAGGCGATTCGAGAGGCGGTGAATGAACTGCTTGACGAATTAGAAGCCCGAAATAAGCTGGATCCCGAGTTAATTATTAGTGCGACTTTTTCAGTGACGCGGGATTTGGATGCGATTTTCCCAGCAGCGATCGCCCGTCAACGACCCCACTGGGAAAATGTCCAGTTGTTGGATGTGCAGCATATGTACGTTCAGGGAGATTTAGAGCGATGTATTCGATTTTTGATTCATGTCAACGTTGCCTCAGCCCATACAGAGATTTATCATCCCTATCTGCGTCATGCGAAAAATCTTAGACCGGACTTGAGTTTTACCTCCGTTGGGGAATGGTGAAGGGGACAGATGGAAACTAGAGCGGGGGTCCAAGAGTACAAAAAAAGCCCGTAAGCGATCGCCCCTCCAAGGCCCAGAATAGGAGCCAAGAACAGCCCCTATCTCCTGGATCCGGTATGAGGGGCGATTGTTTTAAACTTTTTCGAGTTTGCGATCGCCTCGATGACGGTGATGAAACCGAATCCCCAGAACCACATCGTACAGGAAACTCCAAAAATCCTTTCCCTGGAAAATTCCCAGAGACAGGGGCGATCCTTTGGCTTCTAAAAGGGGGCGGGTTTCTCGATAAGCTCGCTGGTAATAGTACCAGGGAATCGAGGGCCAGAGATGGTGAATCAGATGGTAATTCTGTCCCAAAATGAGGATATTGAGAATGGGGCTGGCATAAATTCGGGCATTTTTCCAGCGATCGCGTTCTGTAAAAGGGCGATGGGGCAGATAATCAAAAAACAATCCCAGGGCCAACCCCACCACTAAAGCCGGAGAAAACCAAAAATTGAGAATGTAGCCCAAAGAGTCATATTGGCAAGCCACATAGACAATAGTCGCTACAAACAAGCGGCTCAAAAACCATTCCAACAGCTCATATTTTCGCCACAGTCGCCGTTTAAAGAAAAAGATCTCGTGGTAAAAAAACCGCGCCGCAATCAGCCATAAGGGACCTCCGGTAGAAACAAAGTGGTCCGGGTCATTTTCTGGGTCATTGACATGGGCGTGATGCTGATGATGAACCCGAGTAAACACAGGGAAGGCAAATCCCAGCATCAAGGCGCTGCCATGACCTAAGATGGCATTCATGACGCGATCGCGGTGAGCCACATTATGGGAAGCATCGTGAATCACCGTCCCCGCCAAATGCAGGGCCAGAACATTCGTACAAAAGCAACACCATTCAGGCCAGTCTAGCCGCCAGTATCCCAAAGTCGAGATCACGATCAAGGCAAGTGCGCCAAAAAACATCAGCAGGGTCGGATTGAAGTCACCGGGAGGCCCCAGCAACTCTTTCGGAACAGTTCGGGGCGGCATCGCCTCTGGCATTGTCGTCGTAACTCCTTTCAACAGATCCTCAAAAAATGTATGATAAGCATTCTTAAATATAAAGTTTTGTGAATCCCTGAGTCTAACCCTCGGGATTTCTATAAATATTATTTATAGGTACGAGACTCAATAGTCAATTAGCTGCAACTGTCTTTGAGGGTACAACCAAAAAGGTAGTCGATCTACGGACTGCTTTCATCTCTACCACTTTTTCGAGGATTATAGTAGGAGTCTTTAGCAGCTAATTTTTTGATGAAACACTACCCTCATCAGCTAGGGACGTACTTCTACCCCCCCTTGGACGTTCATGCAATTCCGAAACTTTCTGCGTCGAACCAAAATAGTCGCTACCATAGGCCCCGCTACCAGTCAGCCGGACATCCTCCGAGAACTGATTGAAGCGGGTGCAACCACCCTGCGACTCAATTTCTCCCACGGGACTCACGAAGATCATCAGCGAAGCATTCGCCTGATCCGACAGACCTCGTTTGAACTCAATCAACCCGTGGGAATTTTACAAGACCTCCAGGGCCCTAAAATTCGCCTAGGCCAATTTGAGTCAGGGTCAATTTACCTGCAAAAAGGGGACCCGTTCATTTTGACCAGCAAATTCATGTCCTGCAACCAAGAAATGGCCTGCGTCACCTATCCACCCCTGGCCGATGAAATTCCCGAAGGGGCTACAATCCTCCTCGACGATGGTCGCGTCGAAATGCGAGTGGAAAAGGTGGACCGGGTGACTCGGGAACTCCACTGTCGCACCGTTGTCGGTGGGACCCTCTCCAACAACAAGGGGGTGAACTTCCCCGGTGTCTACCTGTCTATCAAGGCCCTCACGGAAAAAGACCGAGAAGATTTACTCTTTGGTCTGGATCAAGGGGTAGATTGGGTGGCCCTGAGCTTTGTTCGCAATCCCCAGGACATTCTCGAAATCAAAGAACTGATCTCCGCTAGTGGCAAAAACGTGCCGGTGATTGCCAAAATTGAAAAGCACGAAGCGGTGGAACAAATGGAAGCCATTCTCCCGTTATGCGATGGGATTATGGTGGCACGGGGGGACCTAGGTGTAGAAATTCCCGCTGAGGAAGTCCCGATTGTGCAAAAACGGCTGATTGCCACCTGCAACCGTTTGGGTATTCCGGTGATTACGGCGACCCAAATGTTAGACAGTATGGTGCATAGCCCCCGGGCCACTCGTGCGGAGATTTCTGACGTGGCCAATGCCATCCTAGATGGTACGGATGCGGTGATGCTCTCCAATGAAACGGCTGTAGGGAAACATCCCATTGAGGCGGTGGCAACTATGGCCCGGATTGCCTGTCGCATCGAACATGATCAGACGATTGGTCAGGGTTCGGCGTACGATCGCAGTCGTTCGATTCCTAATGCCATTAGTCAAGCGGTGGTCAAAATTGCCCAACAACTGGATGCCGGGGCGATTATGACCCTGACCAAATCTGGGGCTACTGCCCGGAATGTCTCGAAGTTTCGGCCCCAAACCCCGATTCTGGCGGTGACCCCTCATGTGGATGTGGCCCGTCAGTTGCAATTGGTTTGGGGGGTTAAACCCTTGTTAGTTTTAGATTTACCTTCTACGGGACAAACGTTCCAGGCGGCGATTAATGTGGCCCTGGAAAAAACCCTGCTGCAAGAGGGGGATTTAGTGGTGATGACTGCCGGGACTCTGCAAGGGGTTTCGGGTTCGACGGACCTGGTTAAGGTGGAAGTGGTGACGGCGGTCCTCGGTAAGGGGATCGGTCTGGGTCAAGGTTCGGTGAGTGGTCGGGCGCGAGTGGCTCAGACGGCCCTGGATGTGGGGAATTTTGGTCCCGGGGAAATTCTGGTGGCCCCGCGTACCAATGCGGATTATATTGATGCGATTCGCAAGGCGTCGGGAATTGTGACGGAGGATGATAGTTTGACTTCTCATGCGGCAGTGATCGGGTTGCGGTTAGGCGTTCCGGTGATTGTTGGGGTCAAAAATGCCACGAAGTTGATTCGCGAAGGAGCAATTCTAACGATGGATATGGAGCGTGGGTTGGTTTACTCCGGTGCGATGTCCCAAGCGGATGCAGTTTTGACGACTTGATTTGATGAAAGGGGGTTTAGGGAGGGGTGGAAGTCTGAAGGAGCAGGGGTGAAAGGTCGGCTAATCGGAGGTTTCATTTGGAAGCCGGTTAAAGTTGGCGGACTTCTTGATTTGTGGCGCTTAAGAAGGCGCGATCGCCCGGATGATTTCGGGATTCAAGAGGCGGTGGGGATTGCGGGAACGGAGACGATCGCCCGGTTGTGATCAGGTAAGACTGACAGCGGGATGAAGATGTGCGATCGTCTCCGCACCCACTGCGGCGCGTCATCGGATTGTCGGAGATTCAAAACCCCTTGAACTAGCGGTGACTGATGACGATAATCGTGGGGGATGTTTTCAATAAAAGACTCAAAAAGTGGGGCATATTAACAGCAACTGCGCCAATATGAGGTATAGATAAGTAAGCCTGCTAAAAATTAAATATCGATACAGCAATGCCCAAACAGCAGTTTAATCTAAATCTGTCAAACAGCTTGATGAATGCCATGAGTACCAAGGCCAAAGCAGACGGGATTAGCCTAGAGGACCTAGCGCTATCGGCTATTTCCGAGTATGTTGGCTATACGCCTTTAGCACCCAAAGCTGCTCTCGATAAGCGGTTGGTGGTGATGGAAACTCGGATTGCCAAGCTGGAGGCCTCCTTGGGGGAATCAGTCGCCTGACTGGTATTCCGACCAGTCAGGCTCTTCCTCCTCTCACCCAACTGCAATTAGCTAGGCGCTTTGGGATTAACCCCTCTAGCGTTTCCCGCCAAAAAAATAAGCCCAATTTCTGTGATTGGACTCGGGATAAAGATCCAGATGGAGTGAGCTGGCTCCATAAGAAGGGTAAGTTTTACCCGCAAGTGTAAAAACAGGTGAGAAGGAATTCAGGAGATCGGTTTGAGACTACTAATTAGGGCAATAAAGGCGCGATTCCCATCGCGCTTTTATTTTGGGGTCATGACGGGTAAGTCGATATGGGAGGGATAGATGGTGTTGCGATGGAGGGTTAAGTTGGCGTTTCCTTGGGTGGGGTATCGGGCAAAGGTGTCGGCATCATGACCGGCGATCGCCACTCGCAGGCGATGTTCTTTCTGAATGAGTACGGAGGTGGGTAATAAGTCAAAGGACAGTTCCATGACTTCGCCGGGTTCTTGAGGTTGGCCGTCTTGTCGTTCAAAGGAATGGTAGGGTCCAAAGACTGCATAAGGGGGGGTCTTTTGAGAAATCTGCCGATGCAGCGATCGCAATTGTCCTTCGGTTATGTATAGCACTTCTCCCTGTTCATTAATATCTTCGAGATAAACATAGAAAGCACTATCGTTGACGGTAGAACTGGCATACAAAGTGATAATTGGATGTCCGGTAATTTCTATCGCTTCGGTCAGGGGAGTGGTTGTATAGGTTAATAAATTTTTGTCTTCGGTGGCGCGGTTAGTATATATCACATCTTTTCCCCCAGCTTTAGTATGCCAACGGTTATGGGTGCCGGTGGTGGCCTGGAAGTTCACCGGATATTCATCGGTCCCCGCTTCCGTTTGGGGTTGCCGTTGGGTCAAACTGTGGCCCTCGCCGAAATACCAGGATTGGGAGACGATGCCTTGAGGCGGCCAAACTGGGGTAGTCTTCCATTGGTCTTCTACCATTGTGTAATAGCGGATTTCTCGGGTAATCGGCGGGCGATCGCTATCTTCTTTTAAATAGGTATCAAAAAACTCTAACAATTCTTCGATTTGTTCATAGAGGGGCGGGTCCGGAGACAGGTCCGCTGGTTGATAGGGACTCGCATCTTCCGTCCCGCCATGATTCCAGGCCCCGATGACGACTTTCTGGGGATTGCGATAAGTGAGAAAGCGACTGAGTGCACCATTGGCTGTTCCTGCATCTAACCAACTGGCGACACTAAATATAGGAATTTGGGAACGGGAAATTTCTTCTTGGAAGCGGTAGGGGCTGAAGGCAGGGAGAGTTACGCCGGTTGTACCATAGCGATCATCACGATAGGTGATGGTTTGGGCGGCTTCATATACATCCAGGTTGGCGGTGCGATCGCGGATTGCTTCAGCTTGCAGGGTCCCATCGCGATCGGCATCTACAGGTTTTGCCCCCGTAATTACGACTTTCAGGGCATCACAAATTGCCCCTTCCAGTTGTTCCATTAAACAAACAAAGTTGGCATCGTTGGCATCTAATCGGCGATTGTTTTCACTCCACTGGCGGACAAACCATTCATTAAAAATCCCCCCAGGAAAGGCGAGTTGAGTGTAAGGGTCAAAGTCATTAAACCGAGGGGCGATCGCTTGGACTGCTGGATGATTTAATCGTCCTAAAAATTCCGTGGCATTCCCAGCATAAGAGGTTCCATAACTGCCCACTTTGCCATTGGACCACGGTTGGGCAATAATCCAATCGACGATTTGTCCATAGTCTTGAATTTCATCTGGGGACCAAGGATAGATTTGGGTTCCGAAGGAGGAACCCGTCCCCCTAGCATCAACTAAAACTAAGGCATAACCGGCATTATTCGCCAGTTTTGCCTCGGGATAGTTGAGGTCAAATTCGGGAAAATAGCCCATAATTCCCAGCGATCGCCAGTAGCGGTCCATTCGCATCAAGGTGGGGATTTTTTCACCGGGGTTTAATTGTTGTGGCAACCAAATATCAATGGCAACTTTGACGCCATCACGCATAGTTACATACAATGCTTGGTTGATGGGGTAAGGGGATGAATTGAGATTTTCTACGCCAATTACCTCAGATAAAGGGGAAACTTTTGCCCAAGTTTCTCCGGTAGGTTCCAGTCCCCAAAGTAGGGTGAAAATAAGGGAGAGAGTCAAAAGGAGGGGGCGATACCATTGGGGTTTACGCCGTCTCCGTTGATCGTTCATAGAGAAATATTATTATAGACTGCACTGTTTCTATTTTAAACTGGAGTTTTTATTCTGGTGATGCTGAAGTTTGGGGGGATTCAAGGGGGAAATTGATGCAGGAAGGGGTAGGAATGGAATGCCGGAGAATGATGTCCTTTCGAGGCGATCGCAGCGGATGCAGGGTTAGAATGATGCAGTAAATTTGGGGGATGGACAAGGTATCCCACCGACAACACACCCTGTAGATTTTTCTCTCTCCGGTAGAATCCACCGCGCGTCAGTCCCTAGAAAATTTGTTCACCTTGTCCCAAGTCAGCTATAAACTAAATAAATTCACTCCCGACGGCAGCGGTACAGGAGGAGATTAGGGAGACAGGAAACCGAGTGTTTGCCCAGATTAGTTACTAAACCGTAAAAAGTTTGTGAAAACTCCCGGTTGTCTTCCCTCTACAGGACCGAAGTCCTAGGAAGTGCTTTCCTCGGAATACCCAAATCGATGCTGAAATTACCTGGAAGTTCAAATGTTAAACAATAAAAAGCAAATATTCGGTTGGGTGATGTATGACTGGGCGAATTCTGCCTATGTTACCACGGTATTGGTTGCCCTCTTGCCGCCTTACTTTGCCGCCGTCGTCGTTCCTGAAGGGGGAGTCAATGTAGGCGGGGCCTATTTCACCGCTGAGTCAATTTGGGCAGTGATGATTAGTTTTTCCGCTTTTGTTATGTTTATTTTTGCCCCCATTTTAGGAGCAATTTCTGATTTTTCTGCTGCAAAAAAGCGCTTTTTAATGCTATTTTGCTATGGAGGAAGTTTAGCGACGATCGCCCTGGTTTTTTCGAGTTCTGGGGATATTTTGCAGACCATGATATTGTTTGTAATTGCTCAAATTTGTTTTGTGGGTTCTAATATCTTTTATGATGCCTTTCTGCCCCAAATTGCTTCCGATGAACAGATAGATTGGGTCTCAGGGAAAGGGTTTGCTTTTGGGTATGTGGGCGGGGGACTGCAATTGGCCCTGTCTTTGGGATTAGTCACGGGACATAATGCCCTTGGCATTTCCCAGGAACTCGCCGTCAGACTGGCGATCGCAATGGCAGGGTTATGGTGGGGGGGATTTGCCATTATTACCTTTTTAAATGTGAAAGAAGAACCCCCAGGGGAATCCTTACCTGCCGCTTATCAACATTTGCCTAAATGGAGGGCTTATACCGAAGTCGGTCTCATCAGAATTGTGGTTACCCTCCGCAAGGTCAAACAATTTAAACACCTGTTATTATTTCTGATTGCCTACTTGCTCTACAATAATGGTATTCAAACCGTCATGACGATGGCAACCATTTATGGACAACAAGAAATCGGGCTGGGAACCACAACTTTGATGGTCACTTTATTATTCATTCAATTTGTCAGCGTTTTTGGGGCATTAAGCTTTAGTAAATTGGCAGAACGAGTAACAGCGAAAAAAGCCTTAATGCTGAGTTTAGTCGGCTGGTGTTTTGTGATTGTTTATGCATATTTTTTGACCAATGCCACAGAATATTTTATTCTAGGAGGAATTGTCGGCATTGTGCAGGGAGGGTCTCAAGCCCTCAGCCGCTCGTTTTATGGGGGAATGATTCCCATTCACGCTTCAGCAGAGTTCTATGGATTTTACTCAGTTTTTAACAAAGGTTCGGCGATTTTAGGACCGTTAACTTTTGCGGCGATCGGCTTAATTACCGGCAGCAACCGTCTCGCTATTTTAGGGGTAATTATATTTTTCATTTCTGGACTTATTTTGTTAGCTTGTGTGGATGTGGATCGGGCAAAAGATGCTAGAAATTCGGTGGAATTTAGTCAGCATTAGATGGCTTGGCCCCGCACCCTAAAGGGTGTGGTTTTTTATTGTAAAAGCCGAATTGGGTATCAAGAGGACTTAGGCAATATTTAACATAAAACACAAATGTAGACCGGATTTTGATACCAAATTCGGTTGTTAGAGATCTACTTTACTCTTCAGCCTGCGTAGGCAGGCTTCGTTCGTGTAGCCCCACCCTTCAGGGTGTGGTTTTTTATTGTAAAAACCGAATTGGGTCTCAACAGGAGTTATGCAATATTTAACATAGGCCACCAATATAAAGGCGATTCGAGACTTGCATTTATATGGGTGGGTTGCCGTCTAAAAATGTGTAAATTTTGCCTAAAAATGCTATACTCAAAGCATCAAACTTTCAAATTTTATCCCTGGTTTAACCGTTAGTAATTTCCTCAGTATGAACATTGATCCGATTTTAAAGAATGATTGGCATCCCGTAGCGGCAGTACGTGATTTACCGGAGGAAACCATAACTCCGGTGCGCTTATTGGGAGAAGAACTGCTGCTGTGGCAGTCGGGCGATCGCATTATGGCATGGCAAGATATTTGTCCACACCGGGGTGCAAGACTCTCTGCGGGCAAAGTTTGCGGGGATACCCTGGTTTGTCCCTATCACGGGCTCGCCTATAATCCCGAGGGTCAATGTGTTTTAATTCCCGCCTATTCTACCCCCAAACCCCCTCCAAATATGCGGGTTAAAGCCTATTCCTGTGTGGAACGCTATGGATTAGTTTGGGTGAATTTAGGGGAATCCGAAGCAACGCCATCTTCGGATAAAATACCGCCTTTTTTAGAGTGGGAAGATGCCAACTTTCGGAAATTTTTATGCGGTCCCTTCCGGTATGAATCCAGTGCCTTGCGGGCAATGGAAAATTTTATTGATGTATCACATTTTCCCTTTGTCCATGATGGATTTTTAGGGGATGTCAATCATACGGAAGTCTCTGACTATGAAGTGAAAACCGATGCCGAAGGTATCAGTTTAAACAACCTCAAAGTTTGGCAACCGGACCCGGATGGAACTGGCGTTGGGGGTGAAGTTACTTACAATTATCACATCTGGCGTCCTTTAACCGCATCCTTTGCTAAAGCAGCACAAGGGGGAAAATTAGGATTATTTTTTACCATTACTCCCTTAGAGGAAGAGATGTGTTTAGGGTGGATGTGGATTGCCATGAATTACGGACAGGATATTCCCGAGGAAGAGTTGCGGCAGTTTCAAGAAACCGTTGTTCAGCAGGATATACCCATTGTAGAATCCCAACGTCCCAAACGGTTGCCTCTGGATTTAACAGCAGAGGTGCATTTAGCGTGCGATCAATCGGCGATCGCCTACCGCAAATGGCTCAAACGCTTAGGCGTTACTTATGGTACCCTATAAATCAGAATCGGGATGCAGCATTGCCGCATCCCAACTCTGGGGAAATTATAATCAAAGTGAGGTGAGGACCCCAGGGCCACCTATGGAGTCGCAACTAAGTAAGGAGAGGGAATCGCTTCTGCTTTGCCAGCATTCACCAACGCTTGATAGACAAAGGCGGCGACTTCGGCGCGGGTTGCTTCCCGATTGGGATTGAACTGACCAATTTGGGGATAGTTAACCACGAGTTGATTTTCCGTCGCCCCTGCTACTGCTGTCAAGGCATAGTCTGGAATTTGTGCGGCATCATTGTAGCGTGAGAGGGAGGCAGTATCATTGGTGCGTAATCCCAATCCACTGACTAAGGCAACGATCGCCTGGACTTTAGGAATTTCTTGGTTAGGACGGAATACGCCTTCGGGATACCCTGCCAGGAATCCGCCTCGGTACGCCACGGAAATCGCATCGGCACCCCAGAAACTGCTGGTTACATCCCGGAACGCCATTCCCTGCCGTTGTGCTGCCGGTGCAAATGCTTTGGTAACGATCGCCGCAAATTGGGCGCGAGTGACAGGTTCGTTCGGTTTAAATGTGCCGTCGGGGAATCCGGCAATAATCCCTTGTTTCGTCAAAGCAGTGATATACGCTTGCGCCCAATGTCCTTCTACATCTTGAAAGGCGATTTGAACATTGGCGGGAACAAAGTTAATCGAACCGATAATGCGATCGCGATCGATATCATTCCCCACCGCCTGAATCAGTTCTGAAGACACACTATATAACGCATGGCGTCCGTTATTGCGGATGCGGTTCTGTCCCTCACTGGATGCCGTTCCCAGGTCCGGACGTGCCGAAGAGATGACCACAATTCCATCCCGTTCATTGCCCTCGATCGCATTCTCCCGTATGACAGGAGTTGCAGAATTGGAAATCACTATCCCATCAACGTTCTGGGAAATCGTATTCCCAATCACCAGAACCGAGGAAGTTCCCCCGACTGCTAGACCAAATCCTGTATCCTGGAAAAGGTTCCCGCGAACTTCACCGCCTGCTTCCCGGGCGATGGAAATCCCGTTTGCTTCATTCTCAATAAACACGTTATTTTCAATTTTCGGTGAAGCATTGCCGGTGACGAAAATCCCATCCCGACGGCTATTTTTGAACGTGCTATTCCGAACCACGGCATTAGTCGATTCAATCCATAACCCAGTTCCACTCGCATTCGGGTTCGTAATCGTTACCCCTTCAATGGTGCTAGTATTAGCAGCATTCACCGTGACATTTTGACTAGCAAAGGTGCGACTTAGATAAGTACCCCCGCCAATAATCAGCACCCCTTGTCCTTTGTTGCTGCTATTTCCGCGCAGGGTCACTCCAGATTTCACCGGAAGAGGAAACGATTCGCCGGTATCTTTGCTATAAGTTCCGGCAGCTAACTGAATCACCGTACCTGCTTGAGCTTTTTGCATCGCATAAGTGATAGTGCGATACGCTGCTGCTTCACTGCTTCCGGCATTGGTATCCCGTCCCAGTTGGGGATTGACATAGAGGACATTACTGGTGGCAGCAGCGATAGGAATCTGGCCACTTCTCACTTGTGCCAGGATCGGGAGTACCGTTGCAGCACCTGTACAGAGTAATAAGGCAGCTAAACTGGCGGGAAGAGAGGCGATAGCGCGACGAGACTTAGATTTAGTGTTCATAACGGTGGAAGATTGAGAGGTAGAATATTGACGTTTCATAATGGGGTGTTACTACCAACGTCGATTTATTTTTGACACTCTCAATCTACTCACCCTCTCCCCAGTACGGGAAACCGATTGGGTCACTCTTTTAACTGACTCCTATACTAACAATTGCGCCAATTTTCCTCAAAAGTGCAGACAGTCTAGGGAAGCATCCTAGGGAGAATTTATATTTAAACAGAGAATAAAGGAAAACTGTAGGACAGTCCAGCAAGTGGTATAGCGATCGCCTGTAATCATGCCTTGAGGGTTTCAGGATATTACCCACAGCATCCTGGGACAAAATTCCCGAACTATGACATTTTAATACCAAATGCACCGGGAGAAATCAGGAGCGATCACCCGAGTCAGTATAAGTCAGAGTTGCCACAATTTCCCGGAGGCGATCGCGCAAATTGCTGTATGCCACCTCATCCACCGCTGGGAATGAGTCTACGGTAGCGACTGCCTCCGTTAGCTGTATCCATGACTTACATCCGCCATACGCCTCACAGTAAGCAATTTCTCGGGGTTCCGCGAGACGATAGGTCCGCAACAGCAACAGATACAGGGGTTGGCGGGGTTTCCACTGGAGGCGATCGCCCACAAAGCGATCGTTCCAAATGTGATACGGTTGCAACGCCGACTGCACAGACGCGGCAATTTCCTCCGTTTCCACAGCGATCGGCCACAAATCCGTAATCCTAGCCCAACTGCCAATCTGCACCCGTTCTGGATGCCATCCCGACGCCACTGGGGTGACATTCTCAGCATAGTCCGACTTCAGCAACTCGGGTTTTTGATGTTCAAACGTCGGATATAGCAACACCTCCGACTCGGGAACCTGGAAGCGACCCCCCACTTCCCGAATCCCGCCTTTGCGGAGTAACAGGATAGTCTCCCCTTGTTCTAAGGCATCAATGGCGATCGCCCATTCCTTCAAAGCAGCCGTTAATTCCATGCAAACACCCCGGTTGAGACGAATCGTTAAAATAAGAAAGACCACCGTAAAAAGTCGTCTTCATTCTAGTTTAAGAGATCAACATGGAAACGAGAACATTAGGCAAATCCGAGTTAAAAATTACCCCCATCATTATGGGAACCTGGCAAGCGGGGAAAAAAATGTGGGTAGGCATCGAAGATAATGATATCATCCAAGCCCTGCGCGCTGCCTATAACGCCGGAATTACCACCTTTGATACAGCGGAAGTGTATGGAGATGGATATTCCGAACAAATCGTCGCTTCCGCCCTGTCCGATGTGCGAGGAAATGTCATTTATGCGACCAAAGTTTTTGCAAATCATCTGAAACATGACCAAGTAATTGAAGCTTGCGATCGCTCCTTAAAAAATCTCAAAACCGACTATATCGACCTCTATCAAATTCACTGGCCCTCGGGAACCTGGGGAGGCGAAACCGTCCCCATTGCCGAAACGATGGGAGCAATGGTAAAACTGAAAGAGCAAGGCAAAATTCGCGCCATCGGTGTCTCCAACTTTAACCGCACCCAACTGGAAGAAGCAGCGCAATATGGACAGATTGATAGTTTGCAACCTCCCTATTCTTTATTCTGGCGAAAAATCGAAACCGACCAGATGCCTTACTGCCTCGAAAACCACATTTCAATTATCGCTTATTCTTCCCTCGCCCAAGGACTTTTAACCGGCAAATTTGGACCGGATCATAAATTTGCCGAAGGTGACCATCGCTCTAAAAATAAACTCTTTGCGGACAAAGAAAATTATGCGCGAGTTCAAGAAGCCTTAGAGAAACTTCGTCCCATTGCCGATCGCCATCATTGTACCCTAGCCCAACTCTCCTTAGCCTGGTTAATTGCCCAACCCCAAACCTGTGCCATTGTTGGAGCAAGAAACGAGGAACAAGCCACGGATAATGCCAAAGCAGCCGAGGTAAAATTATCCGCAGAAGAGGTCAAAGAAATAGATGCGATCGGGCGAATTGTTACCGACAAACTCGATGAAAATCAAGTGATGTGGAACTTCTAAAACCCCGCTGATATACCACTCCTGAAGTTATCCTCGTGAAGTTATCCTCGTGAGGGGGCTTCAGCCGCGTCACGCATTCTTGGCGGCTCTGCCGCCTGTACCTCCTCTGGTGAAAAGTTGGAGCCGTGACAGGTATAATAGGCAAATTAAGCCCTTGCTTCGGCACTGGAGGCAGAGCCTCCTTAAGAGCGTGACGCGGCTGAAGCCCCCTCACGAGTAAAATACTATATTATTTTTATAAATTTAGGGTTTTACAAAATTAATAAATGTGGTTCAAAATACTATATTTCTAATTCTACAAATTTACATAAGTTAAAAAAATATTTTGCTTAAACATGATTTAATATAGACAGAAACATTTCCACAATAAAATATGGGAAAAGCAGACATTAGTAGCAAAAGACTAATCGCCCTCGCCCCGGATGGATGGGTCAAATGGGTCACCCAAACACCCGATATGGTAGCCCAAAACCTCCTCGATTCCGAATTCCAATGGATTAGTCGAGACACCGACACCCTAATCAAAGCCTATAGCCCGACAACCGGAGAAATACTCGCCCTCAACGAATTCCAATTTCGTCCCGATCCGCGAATGCCGCGAAGGATTCGCGCCTATGCCGGACTCGCGGAAGAAAAATATAACATCCGCGTCTATCCAGTCCTCATCAATATTTTTCCCCCCGAAGGAGACACCCCCATTCTGGATCACTATGAATCCGAAGTTTTAGGACTGAAAGCAAGACAAGATTATCGGGTGATTAACCTCTGGGAAACCGATGTGGAAATCGCCTTTGAACCCAATCTCCGAGGATTATTGCCCTTAGCACCCGTCATGAAAGGCGGCGCAAGCGAAACCATATTACGCCGTGCCTCCCTCCGTCTCCAAGATGAAGAACGCGCCGAAGATTTACAACGATTGTTGGGAATTTTTGCTACATTTGTATTAGGAACCAATCTGGTGGAGCAAGTTATGGACTTAGAAAGACAAGCATTACTGGAATCTCCCTGGGGCCAAGCTATTTTAGAGCAAGGAGAAGAACGAGGACAAGAAAAAGGAGAACGGCGGATCCTCCAGCGCCAACTGCGGCGTCGGTTTGGAGAAGTACCGGAGTTGGTAGAAACAACTCTGCAACGGTTGAATGTGGAGCAATTAGAGGAGTTAAGCGATCGCCTGATTGAAGTGACTTCCTTAGATGAATTTATAGCAGCTTTGCCTCCACTAACCGAGGAGTAGATAATATAGCAGTAGAGCGTTAAATCTCCGGTGTTCTACTGCAAAAGAATCAGAAACTGGGTTTCTACCATAACTTTTGCCACCTCACCCAAATTGTGGACAGAACCCCGGTTTCTCAACCTCAGAAACCAGAAACCGGGTTAGTACAATAACTTGGATCGCATCCCCCCAATTAGGGATAACGACTGAAGTCGTTACTACGAACGGGTGGTTTTATGCTTTTTTTGAAGGATTGGGGTGAATGGGGCCAGATTTGCGGAAAAAGCCAGTCTGAGGACAGATGCGATCGCCTTTGATGTCCCGATACCTTAGAACAGTGTAACTTGGAGGGAGAAACTGTGGACGCAACTGTGGATCGCGCTTGGGAACTCAAGCAGGAATTAATTGATTTTGTCATGGATGCCGAGGGAGAGTTGGCGATCGCCTTGGAAACCTACGCCGCTGAACACTCTTCTCGCGATCGGTCCGATATTAGTCAACGCAATATGCGGATTGATTCGTTTGCGGTAGAGGGTAAGGTGGGGGATAAAACCCCCATTGATTTATTTTTAGAAACCCAACCGGACTTATCAGCAGGCGATCGCGCCTTAATTCAAAGTTGGCAACGTAGCTTTATGGGTGTTTTTGAAGCCATCCAAAGTTTACCCGATGGCTTAGAGTTGATGAACTGGCTCACTGCTAAACATTATCAGGTTAAGGCCAATTCTGCCTCACAACAGGCACAACTCGAACGGATTAAACCGGGAGATATTTTACTGACTCGCATCGCCCCAGTGGACAATTCTCACTATATGTTCTTTGGCAGTTATATGGCCCTGGGGAATCTGGGTAAACCCAAACTCGCCGTGGCGATCGGTAATTTTAAAGATAATTACAACAATCACCTTTATGGGGATGCCCCTGAATTATTAGAAGAAGCTTGGGAATCCGTGGTGAAATATCATGAAGAATTTACCGACTTTTTTGGAGGCGATCGCTTTAGTCTTCCCGGATATCAACTCAACAAAAAAATTGGCGAACTGCAAGAAAGCATGACTAAAAAACTTCTGGCCGAGGCAGGGATTGATGAAAACAAGTCTCTTGAAGAAGTCGCTGCCGAAGCTGGCGTTGATATGGAGGAACTGATGGTGGCAGCGGAAGAAGCCGGTGTAGACCCCAAAGAAGCCGCCCAATTCTTTGATCGCAATAAAAACAATAAAATGGTCATGCCGAAAGTCCATTTGACTGATGACCTTAAAAAAGCCGAAGAGGTTACCTGTTTTTCTCATCCCCGGTGGGGTCAAATGTTAATTCCCACTTACACTAAATTTGTAGCACTCCTCAACCGGGAAGACCCCAGTTTAATCGAAGCCGAACCCCTGGTCCGCCATTATCTGGAAGACCCCATTATTAATTTTTATGTGTGGCAGCAACTCGCTGCGGAGTATCCCACCCAACTGCAAAGTCTACTGCAACTGGTGTTAGAACGCCCCAATTTTCAACTGGACCGTGATTTAGGGCCACTTTTACAGGAATTTAATAAACCTTTAGAGCCCCATCTGCCGGAAACTGCCTCGATTCCCCTGCACTTAAACCAACTCTTTGAAGAGGCCCTCGTGGAAGTTAACAAATCCAAATCCAAATCTAAGGGGAAAAAGAAAGCATCCAAAGGCTTTCTCGCCTCCTGAACTGGGGTGAATTTTGCCCCCTCCCATGACCCTAAACGGCTATATCCTCCAGGATATAGCCGTTTGTGAATTAAAAAATTACTTTTAATTTACATTAAATTTGCATTAATTTTGTTTCTCCCTAGGTTGCCCTTAAAGGATTCCATCCCTATTGCTTAGAGAATAAGGGTGCAATGTAAACTTTAAACATTAAAATTAATAATAAAACCCTTGCCAGATTGGGTAATAAGCGGCACAATAAAGAAGAGTCTTCCATATTCCCTTGCCATCTATCTATGGTTAGAAAAAATAGTCGCTTTCTTATTTATATTGTCGCTTGTAGCACTATTGGTGTTCTAGTTGGAGGCGCTGCCTATAGCGCAGACCTCAATCGCTGTTTAGATGCTGCTGTACCGACGAATCAATGTCTTACCCAAGACCCCGTTCTTAGAACCCTTGAAGGGATGACTTTTGGATTAATTGCTGGGGCGGGCGCTGCATTAGGAGCCACTTGGCAAATTTGGCAGAAAAGTAAATAGGATTTGGATCCGTTTCAGGAAATAGAGTTCTGCCCTTTTGCTAACAAAGTAGATTCTGGATTCAAGAGAGTTGGCCCTTTGGAGTTTGGCAACCGAGGGGGAAACTCGCTCAAACGCACTGATAAAATCAAGCCGTCTTCAGGGATGATCGCGATATCCCTGAAGACGGCGTTTTAGTAGGGACCATTCTCTAGCCCCCGATTGATGATTGTGATGAACCTTCTTTAATAAACTGCAATAAACTGCCCCTTGGAGAGTTAATCCCAGTAATTTTTCAGTCTGGCCCCATGAAGCAAGGGGTAAAGGCTTGCTACCCTACCCCTAATACCGGCTTCTTAAAAAAAAGTTAGATCATTCGAGAGAGAAAACTGGAGAAATTTAGGCTGCACGCTGAGTCAATAGACCCCAGATGAAGATCAGGATCATGGCACCGATCACCGCAAACAGAATACCTTGCCAACTTAAACTGGCTGCTGTTATTCCAAAGACGGCTTGGGCTAACCATCCCCCCACAATTGCACCCAGAATCCCTAGTCCAATGGTGGCAAAAATGCCGCCGCCTTGTCTTCCGGGATAAATTAATTTTGCTAAAGCACCAGCAATCAGTCCTAAAACAATCCAAGTTAAAATACTAACCATGAGATAATCTCCTTTTTTGATTTGTTGCTTTTTGTCTTATGTAAATAGATTAGCAATTGCCTCCTGGATTTCTCATCTATCGCAGGGAATAAGTTGATCCGAGTGCTGTTGCTATCTATAGATAGAGATAATGGTTAAAAGCCCCATTTCGGGTAGATCTGCTTAGATCCGTCCGGCTTTTTTGAATTAACCGATCGCCTAGATTGTTTTTACTGCAAGGGTTGACATTGAGGGAAGCGAAATTTAGATTGTCGAGAAATTTTTCATGCTCTACCCAGGAATCGAGATCGCACATCATCCGCTAATCCCTTGAGTCCCTGTATTTTGAGCCGACAAAATCTGCGATCGCCGAAAATAAGGTGAACCCCCTATAAAAAAGCGAGATTTTCTGAAAACTGCCCTAGCATGGGGTGAGCTGCCGGAGCAATTTTCTCAATAATTTAGGGAAAACAAGTTAAACCGGACAATCGGGGCGGCAACAGTTTCTTTTTGTAAATGTCATTGGGCAAGGAATCTCTATACTATTTCCCAGTCTTACACCTCTATAGAGCTTAGGGGTTCTTTGACCTTAAAAGAATAATCCAACCGACCGAATTCTGCCTTAAATGGGCTAACATCTCCCTCTTAAGGATGTTGAACTCTTAACACCGACGCATTGCTGCATCCCCTGCAATGCAGGCTACTCTACAGCTTGGGGGCGGGGTAAATCTCTCAACCGCTAGGGGATTGGGAAGACAGAAGGGTCAGGGAGCTGAGATCTCCTCCATCTTTTACAAATCCACTTAATCCTGTTATCATTTCAGGTAAGTCCTTGAACTAAAATGTGAATGAGGAGAACCTTAAATGAACCTTAAAAATATCAGCCTTTTGACAGGTACAATTTTATCCATAACGCTCGGTTTTGGAACAGTGTCCTCGGCGATCGCCCAAACGACCTCCGAATCCGGGATTATTCCAGAGGCGATCGCCCAAACAATGGATGAAGAAGAACCGATGGGTGAGCCGACGATGGGTCGCGTAACGATGATTCGGAACAATATAGTCACCTTGGAAATGGAGAATGGAGAGACCACCCAAGTTGAGCTTCCGGTACTTCAACAAGAAAAATTAGGGATGCGTCCAGGAGTCGAGGTCCTGCTGTACCCTGATGGGACAGTAACGGCTTACACCACCGCGATGGAGTCCGAGGAAACCGCCTCCTCCGATACCCTCGATGAAATTCGCAGCGTCTTTGAATCAATTAATAGCCGCCAGGAAAGTACCACGAGCATCACACCGGAACCTCGCGAACCTGTAACCCCGATGCCGACAGCTACACCACAACCGATGCAATCCACCCCTCAGCCGGTCCGGGTGCAAACGGCCCCCCAGCAACCTGTTCGAGCACTGTGGTAAAGGGTTTGATGAATTAAATCCCCCAGAGTGCGACTCTTGGAGGAACTGGACCCTTGTTTAAAGGAGTGGGAGTATCTTGCTCCCTACTACTTGAAGGGAGCAAGATGCTACCACTCCTCAAATTCTAGGGACCTAATGATGTAGAGGGGCTTACAGTATCCGGATTTAGAAGAAGGGAAAGCCGCAGAAGTAGAATAAACAAGGGAAACAGCCGAATCCTTGATAGAGCTTAATTTACAATGTCAGATTCTACTTCCTTGCCCGATCGCTACTTTGAATTTATCGATACCATCGTAGACACGACCCTCAAAGGCAAAATCCGCTCCGTTGAGCAAGTCTATCAAATGCTGGTACAACAGATTGACAGTGGTACTGGAGAAATCTTTGAGCGATGCCTCGCCGATCGCCTCAGTACCACTCAATATCAACTCGCTCATGAAACCGATGAGTTGAAAACCGCCAAAGCCAGTCGTATTCACCGCGCATTACAAACCATCGACAAACAATGGGAACTTTGGCAAAAGGAAAATCGCGTCAAAGATGCGATCGCCTCCGCAGCCGATCGCATTATCCAAGCCGAACCCCATACTCGCCTCTTTGCACTCCTGCGCGAGATTGACCCCAACCAAGCGGAAGTTCTCACCCTCGAACAACAGCGTCAACTCGCCAAAACTCTCACAGATAAACTCGATGGCATTGCCAATCCCGAACTGCATCTGGAAGTTTCGCCCCTAGCTAACGGACTGCAACAAGGCTTACAATCCTGGCAACAGGTTGAACCTCACCTGGTTAGCTGGATCTATGAACAAGGCAGAGGACAACTGGGATTTGGGGGAATTCCGGGACAGAACGGACCCTGGGCATTATGGGCTAAACAAGTGAATCGGCCCTTTCCCCAAGGACTGTTTACCACCCTGTCATTCAATCACTCTTTCCTGGACTTTCTCGATCGCCAACCCCATGCCGATGTGAGCGAGTGGGTTGAACTGACTGTCATTTTGCAGGGGTTGCAACGGGGTTTAGTCGTTTGGTTCGATAAAATGGTCTATGACTCCAAAGTAGGAGCAAAGCTCTCGATTTCAACTTATCTAACCTTTGCCCTGATTTGGTCTCAACTCGCCAATGCGGTCCAGGGAAGCACCCGCTTGAATTCCAATACCCGGGAACACTTGACTAATGCTTGTTTTCAGGTGACCTTACAGATTTTACGAGCTTTTTCTCAGCGGGATTATTTTCCCCTGTATGGCGGGATATTTGCAGCCTTTACTGGGGAGTATCTGCGCGGTGCATTGCAATATTTGGATGAACCCTTGCGACGGGTAGAGGGGACTCAGGAAAAGGCGCGGATTTTGACCTTGCTGGGTTATTCTATGCGAGCAATGGGAAATTTTGAGCGGTCGATCGCCTTTCATCAACAAGCCCTAGATATTGCCCGGGAAGCTGGCGATCGCCGCTGTGAAATTGCCAATCTTAATCATATCAGCCGCAGTTATGTGGGGCAGAAAAATTACGCCTTGGCGATTGATTGTAGTCAGCGTGCCTTAATCGGGTCTCGGCAAGAAGGGGAACGGCTAGGAGAAGCTAATGCTTTAGCGAATCTGGGGTTTAGCGAGGTGTTTCAAGCCCGGGAACAGGGAGAATTGGAACCGGAGGTTTATGAGGGGGCGATTCATTATTTGGAACAAGGATTACAGCTTTCGGACAAGTTAGCCGATCGCCAAAGTCAAGCCTTATGTCGGAGTAGTTTGGGGATTGCTTATGTGGCGATCGGCGACTATCCCAAGGCGATCGCTAACTTATTGAAGGGATGGGAATCTGCCCAAATGTCCGGGGATCTTTACCTTCAAGGATTGAATTTAGCCTATTTAGCCCAAGCTCACTATCGTCAGCAAAACCTAGAAGCGACCCTCTATTTTGGCGGGTTGGGAATGTATCTCCTAGAGCAAATTGAGGCCCAGGAATGGCGTCAAAGTGCCGGATTACTCTCGATTATCCAAGGTCAAATGGGTGTAGAAGCCTTTCAGGGTTTACTAGAACAACATCGTCCCCGAATTATACCGGCGATCGGAGTCGATGGATACGATCATATTTTTCAGTTGTTAGAAGAGTATCAGCGATCGCTGGAATAGTGGCTCCGTTCAATCCATTTTCTATCCCGTTTCTAGTGTTCTATCCCCCTTGGAAGTAGACTCGGCTTGAACCCAGAGGAAGTGCGAAGACGGTCTTTTCGCACTTCCTGTTTCGATTTTTGAGAGGTTGCCCATCTTGACTCGTTTTCTCATCTATGTTCTTCTCAGAAGAGATTACGGTTCTACCATCACTGGGGTTCCGAGTTCTACCTGGGCATATAACGATAAAATATCTTGATTTCGCATTCGCACACAACCGTGGGAAACAGCCTCTCCAATGAGTTCCTCATTGGGAGTACCATGAAACCCAATTAAATCCTTTCCGTCTGTCCAGAACCCAATCCATCTTGGTCCTAAAGGATTATCCGGCCCTGGATAAACTAACTCACCCGTCCAAGGGTGCTCCCAAATTGGATTTCGTTGCATTTGCATGACTTCATATTGGCCGGTTGGTGTTTCCCACCCTTCCTTGCCAACGGCGATCGGATAACTCGTTTGGATGCGATCGTTGCGATAGACATAAACGCGACGTTCACTCAAGCGAATCACTAAACGAACTCCCTCAGTCACCTGTTCAGGATACAGTTCCTGCTCAAAAGGAATAAATTTAGAATATTCTCCTAACGGAGGTAACTCAGGGTCTAGAACAGGCAACCATTCTAAATCAGGAATTAACCGATTTCCCACCGAAATTTCTGCCGGGACACCCGTTCCCCACGCCAGGGATGGCATCGACAGGAGTAAAACTGCGGCACTGACGGTAAGGCGCATAAACTTTAACAATACAACTTCTCCTTGCACCATTCCTTTATCTTTAATTCCTAACAAACCCTGACTACACATTTCCCGAAAAACTGATATTATTTTATTCTATAGCTTGACTTGATTCGAGTTCAAGCCTCAATTCCTCGGCTCTGAAAAAACCCATCTGTATTGATGCTAGGGAGCCGACCTCTACCTATTGGTAGATGACAGCTTCAGCACCGGACGGGTAGAATCATGCCAGGGTTCCGGTCATAGCAACAACTGGTGTGTAGATCCGATCGCGAGGTCTCCATCAAAATCTCGTTAATTAAATCGTGTTGAAGTGAGGATGTCATGCGGATGAAAAACATGAAAGTCTTAACGGGTACAATGTTGACCCTGATACTCTCTGGAGTATCGGTCTCTCCAGCATTGTCTCGGCCAGTTGCTCCAGTCGGGGAGAGCCAGTTTATTAGCCAAACTAACCCCGCTATGGTCCGAGGGACCATTCAAAGCATTCGTAACAATCAAGTGAGCATTCGCCTCCCGAATGGCGAAACTCAGATCGTCGAGATTTCCGAAGATGAAAGAAACCGCCTGGGGTTGCTCCCCGGAATGGAAATCGAAGTGGTCTTAGATGATACTGGGATGATGGGAACAGAAGTTACCGTCCTCAATCCCAATGATCGCGTAACCACCACCAGCACCTCGACAACCACAACCACCGCCCCGACGACGACCACCACCACGACGACCACCGCCCGCACCATCCGGGTTGCCGGTGATATCGTCTCTTGTGAAGACACCAGCTTACAGGTTCGGCTTCCCGATGGCGGAATCCGCACTTATATGGTAGGTCCAGATGTTTGTAGTCAAGCTGTGATCACTCCCGGTCGTCGCATTGAATTCGACATTGACGATCGCAACATGGTCTCCAACATTCAGCAACCTGTGCGCGCGCTTTGGTAAGTAAAATTAGTGGTGAATCTTATAAGCTAGAACGGTTCAACTAAAACAGTAAACATAAGTGATGTCCTTTTGACCAAAGGGCATCACTTTTTATTAAAAACCCTTTCAGCCATAACACTCCCCTTCACTCCCATCCCACTCACCTCACTTGAGCGTGAACACCGTCTCACTTCTCCCCATCCTCCCCATCCTCCCCATCCTCCCCATCCCCCCCATCCTCCCCATCCCCCCCATCCTCCCCATCCCCCCCTCCTCCCCATCCTCCCCATCCTCCCATCTCCCCATCCTCCCCATCCTCCCCATCCCCCCATCTTCCCCATCCCCCATCCCCACCCTAGCGACCTCTCGGCCAGGGAATATTCGGATCCGCTGCCAGGGAACGAGCCACCGCAGCCGCCCCGAACTGATTCAAATGACTAGGATCCTCAAAATAGTCATTCCGATTCAGCCCCCGGACCGTGGAAAGATCGCGCCAGAGAAACGCCTGAGCGCTCAGGCGGCGCATATACTGGCGAAACTCGACCTCCCGGGCGCTGCGGGTGGCATCTAAATAATCATCAGTCACGGGTAGATTAACAATCACTAAGGGAATTTGACGCGATCGCGCAAACGCTGCTACAGATTGCAACGCCGCACCCTGAATGCTGCCTACCTGAAAATTTGCATAATCTCCATCATAGCGACCCTCAACCCGAGACCGTTGTCGGTAGTAGCGACTGGGATTGAAGCGAGTCGCCACCGGCAGGAAACCGTAGGCATCAATCGCTAGACCCAGGGCACTCAATCGACGGACCCCCGTAGCAATCCGTGATGAGGTCCTATCTCCAGACCCCGTGAGACATTGTAGGGAGTCGGTGCACAAGGGCATTCTATTCCCAGCCGAGTCCTGTCCTAGGACCTTAGAGGATAAATCCTTCACCCCCCTAGAATCAGAGAAAGGGTGAAAACTCATAGGTTGAACCTGATATTCTCCCGGTGAGTCCGAGGCGATCGCCTCCTGTGGGGGAGTTTCGGAACTCAACTGAGGACGCACCCCAGATCCTAACCGCTGGTATCCCGGAGACTGAACAATTTCGTTATAGGTGCGATCAAACCGTCCACTATTAAACGCCCGGACCCCATCCGCCCATAAAATCATTCGGGGCAAATGCTCTGGACCCAACAGTTCCTGTAACTGAAACCGCACCACTTGTGCCGTCGCCCCGTGAATCCCAAAATTAAACACCCTCAGTCCGGATAACCCGCGAGAACCCAACGCTTGGCGCAGGATACGCGGGTCAACTCCCTGTACCGCCCGAGAACTGCCGACAATCAAAATATCAGGCCGCCCCATCGCCTCAATGTAGGACAGATACAGTCCCAATTGCTCATCGAGGATATCACTATTAAACGTGGGATAGTTCAGGCGAGAACTCACCGTAGCTTGTTGCTGCGCGTATATCAGATAGCGCATATATTCCGCGACCTTTTTCTGAGCAAACGCCCTGCGGGGATTTGTGGGGGGAACGGACTGCATCCAGTAAATCGCTTGCAGCCACTGTTTTGACACTTCATCCCACTGCGCCGGAGAACGGGCAGTTTGTGCGAGGTTGGCTGCACTCGTGGCGTATTTAATCCCCTCCGCAAACGGCTCGACGGCCCCTTGGGCGACTGGGACCTGGGCAACCGCTGAGGGTGAACCCAAAGACGCTGTAGAATTTGGTGTGACCCTTTGGGCACAGCCCCCCATGAGTGCCAGCAGCCAGACTGCCGGAATAAACCTTAGAAAAAACTGAAATCTAGGCATGAATTCGATGTAAAAGTTCGATCCAGAGGGCGGGAGTAGCTGAGTGAGCGATCGCGCAAAATCGGATGAGAAAGCCATTTCTATAATAGATATTCCCCAATCTCAACCGCTGGCGATCGCCCCCGGTGTGCCTACTCCCCCTTGATCCGATTAATTTCCTGCTGCAACTCCTCAATTTGACGCCGCAGGCGATCGGCTTCCTGTTCTGCGGGAGACTCCGGTTTCACCTCCACCGCCCCTTGAGCGCCCCCTCGTGGATAATTTCCCCGCTTAATCTCCCCATACTCCGTCGAAGAAGCCCAAGCTTGTAAATAGCTGACTCGTTCCACCGTAAAGGGATGGGTCAGAAAAACCCCTTGGGAAACGTTGTTATAGAGAAAAAATTTATAAACTTGATTGAGACTATCCTCATCTAGTTCTTGATAGCGCTGGGCTTGGCGGGTAAACTCCTCTAAGCTGCATTCATGGGCATAGCGTGTAGACCCCCCGGCCATTTTCATCATCGTCTGCATCACCGGCTTTGTATCATCCATAACCAACATTGCCGCGCGATCTGCCGAGAGTTCAGCTTTTCGCAACCATTCATAAAAGGCCAGAATCAAGCCCGTACTGAGGATGCGGCTAAATCCCATCGTCAAATCTGCCAGACTGAAAACCGCCATAATCGCCCAACTCGCCATCTGAATCAAGGTGGTGTGACCACATTTGATATGTCCCAGTTCATGGGCGAGAACCGAACGAATTTCGTCCTCATTCATCAAGTCAATTAACCCCGTATTTAAGACAATGTAGGGCAGATCTTGTCCGAGGGCGTAGGCATTGACCACGGGGGCTTGAGAGACAAATAAAGTCGGTTCAGGATAAATATCTAAATCCCGAATACATTCTCGGAAGATTCCATACAGGGTTGAATATTGCCGAGGACCCACAGCGATGCTATTGCCCATCATATAGACATACTGGGGACGCTCCACGAGAAATTCTACAAACTTCCGGGCCACTAAATCAAATCCAGGGACCCGGCGTAAGGTTTCCTCCGCTTCCCGATCCAAGGGATGGCGAAAGGCTTCGCTAGAAATTCCAGTATAGGTAGGCATCGTGTTTTTTTATTCTCCCAGGGGATAATATAGTGGCGGCACGACTAAAGCGATCGCCAATCAACCGTCCCCTCTGTCGTGCCTCCATCAATTTTAGAGTAATCCCTTTGAGCAAAGGGCCGAATTGACTCCAACAGTCGTTAATGCCAATCTCCTCGGACGCCGATACTCTATTCAAATTAATTAAGGGAACTCCATAAAATAAAATATGCAAAAACCCCGCAGCGTCCAGCCCGGAGGCTACACGGACAAAGCCTGCCTCTGCAGGCTACAAGAGTAAAGATATTTGGATGATTTATTTTTTGGAATCCCCTAAAGGCTCAAGAAACTGGGTTGCTGGCCCTGATTTACTGCTTATTGGTCAAGATTTTCTCCCATAAACCCCCTTATCTTCCCCATCCTCTACCCCCAGATTAGGACCTGCTCGTTTTTCTCAAACTTGCTCAGGACTTACAAAACATAGGGTGTAGATAATAGGGGCTGGAGATGAAAGGTAGCTGTTCTATCAGATGACATCCCGGCTTTGGCACGTCAGTTCAGTTGAGCGAAAGCCTTCTTGGGCAAGGGATGCCTTTGGTCCTAAAATTGGAGCCAACATCGACGGCTTTCTGTTTTCCCAGGTCAATGAAGGCTGACCCGCTAAAAAAACTGATAGGCTATATCTCTAAATGCAAACTACTACCGCTTTTATAGAGTTGACAAACAATCAATTGCTAAACCCAAGCATGGTACATCCGATGGATGATATCGCCAATCAAGCTCGCCAGGGCAGCGTATCGGCGATTATTCAAGTCCTGAATGAAAAACTGGCTCCTTCCGGCGTCAGAACCCGCGCCGTGTTTGCTGATGGCGTGTTGCAACTGCTATGCGAGGCGGGGAGTCCCGAACTCCTGGACCAATCTACTTTGGTCGATCGCATTCGACAGATTTTAGAATCTTTGGCACCGCGCAATATTGGGCGAGTCCATATCAACAGCCGCCTGGTGCGAGAACAGCAGTTGTTGTGGTTGGAGGAAATTAACCGGGACCCCGAAAATCAATTGCTCTGGTCCCAACTGATTACCCTGAAAAAACCCAATATCTTCAAACAAATCGGCCAAGATTTCACCCGTCCAAAACTCCGGACTGACCCAGCTTTCCCCAAATCCCCCTATTCCCGGCAAGTCCGAGAAGAACGCCAATTTCGCCGGGGGATCCTCAATGGCCTTGGGGTTAGTCTGTTACTGGTGACTCTGGGTTTACTGATTTATAATTGGCCCCAAATTCAGGCGGGATTGAATTCAGGTCAGTTTTCCCTGACTTCGGGCAATTCTGACGAGTCATCGGAGGCAGTCTTTGATCGCGATGCCTTTGCCGAAGCTGTGCGATTAGCTGAACAAGCCTCTGCTGGGGGGAAAGTGGCTCAAACCTCGGCAGAATGGTTGGTGATTGCGGCCAAGTGGCAACAGGCTTCGGTGTTGATGGCTTCAGTCCCGGTGGATCATCCCCGATACAAAGTCGCTCAAAACCGCACGGAACTTTATCGCAGTTACAGCGAGGATGCCCAAACTCAAGGCGATCGCCTGCGTCGAGAAAAGCTCTAATTTACCGTATGGACTGGGGAATTCAAGTCCAGTGATCTGAAACAACCTAGCCTAGCTGACGTTCTCAGCGGGAGGGTTTTACCTGGAAAATTCCCCTTGTCTCTAGGCTCTGATGTCGAGCTAATCGGCTCTCGATTTCTGGCGGTTTAAATTCCCATTAAATTCCAAATAGGGTATTTAACCGCTTGCGAATCCAAATCACCGGGTTTTCTTCCCCTTCAATTTCTTCATCCACCCGCAATCCTCATCTTTTAAGGGATTGTTATCTTTCACATAACTTTTTGGCAAGGCGATCGCCTAAATTGCAATGGGTGACGAACAACCGTTGAGCTAAACCGCCTAGTAGGAATTTCAGGTTTCATTTAAGCTCACTGGTCACTAGAGAATCTTTACTGCGTTAAGGGTGGACTGGGGCGGTAAATCCCAGCAATTTGGGGAATGAACCGGAGAAGATTAAAATGGAAAATCTATCATTCGTTGAACTAAAAACCAGACCCCCACTCCCAATCCGGCCAGATTGACCAGGAGGGATAAAAACAAGGAAAAATACCCAAACAGGGTTAGCGTAATTTCATGGCGATCATCGGGAATAAATCGAGTTTTTTCCACGGGAATAAACTCGGAAATTTTTCCTTCTATAAAATTTTTGCCTAATTTTTTATTATAAAAATAGAAATGATTTTTGATACCTTTGGGCTGATAAATACTCAGCCCTCGTTTTCCAGCACTGAGGTGAGTAATTTTATTCAAATTAACCCCGAAACTTTTAATTGCTTTTCGGGAAAAATCCGGACAAGAAAAACAAGCTAAACCCCTTTCAGTCAGCACAAGACAGGCTAATTGACCTTGATATCGGACCCCAACGACGTCAAGAATTTGACTGGTTGAGGGCATCAAGTCGGCTAGAGCCTGAGCGATTTTAGGAATGGCGTAGTAGTAATCCACGCTAAATTTTCCTTTTTGGGGAAAATGACCGATCTCTCGGAGTAAGTCCTCATAGTCAAGGGCGGTGAGAGGCGATCGCCCTTCAGCCAGTTGTTCTGAACTGTCAGTAACTGAGGCCGAATTATCGACGGATTGGGGGAATTTTTGGAGGCGATCGCCGTTCCGGGATTGGGGGCTTCGGCCCGATTTTTTTCCCTCATTAGCTGAGGGGGGTGGGGTGGAATTTAAGGACTTGCGGGAGCCTCCAGTCCGCGAAATCGGAGCCTCTACGGGAGTGCTGGCCCAGAGTTCCTCGGAAAATTCAGCCTGGGGAGAGAGCTTAAACTCCTGGGACCAGGCGGGGGTCGTCTGTCCGGTCTGAAGAGCTAAAACTTTCAGGGAGGCGATCGCCTCGGGAGCCAATTTCATCACCCCTTGATAAATAAACCCAGCTAAAACTTTTTGATTGGGAACCTTGGGGGCTGCAAGGGTAATCTGCAAGCACCGACCCTTAAGGGCAGCTTTCGCCGTAATCCCTTTAGGTTCTAGGGACCGATTGATCAGGGCGGCGATCGCAGTGGGGCGTCCCTGTTTAGCAAGTTCCAAAAGCTCAGTCTGTGTCATAGCTGGCCACCAGGGGATGATTAGGAAAAAGCGCGAATACCGATAACCATAAGGATAAAGGAACGGGTCAGTTTTGCCGATAAAAGCGGGAGCACCCCTCCTGCTCGGTCCCACAGCAATCTATGAGGGCAAAGTCTCGACGCCTCGGGTTGTATGGGGTGTTTGCTCTGTTCAATCACCCCACTTTTTTCCATGAGCTTAAAACTTACTTCCCTTTACTCCAAAGCATTGGCAGCCCGTTGGCGAGCCGAATCAGCGTTTTGCTGATACTGCCCCACTCGGGGTTGAGCCGCTGAGTAATTGGGGCTGTTTTCTGGCACTTGGCTCATCAAATCGCTGGCTTCCTGCCACAAAACTGCGATCTGATTCCATTCTGCCTGGGTTTGAGCCGTTAGGGATTGCTCTGCGGCCTGACTTGCTCGTCTCACTGCTTCCGCAAAGGAATTTGCCGCTGGTGCTGTTGCAGGAGCCGGTGTGGGGGCTGCCGCTGGTGCTGTTGCAGGAGCCGGTGTGGGGGCTGCCGCTGGTGCTGTTGCGGGGGCCGGAGCTTCGGCTGCGGGGTCCGCAGAGTCAGAGGCGGGAGTTGGGTTCTGTTGACCTTTCATCAGGAACCAGTAGGCCGCACCCCCGCCTAGACCTACGATTAAAATGACCAGCGGAACGAGCAGCAGGACTTTATTCTGATACCATTTTTTGCCCGGGGGTTTGACCGAGGCGATTTGTTCTTCCTCGTCCTCGTCGTCGAGGTATTCCCCTTCCTCGTCTTCCTCAGACCCCTCTAAATCATCGTTGGGCATCAGATCTTCGTCGTCCGGGAGGAGGTCCTCATCTTCGGCGAGCATATCCTCATCTTCGGCGAGCATATCCTCATCGGGGGCGAACATATCCTCGTCGGTGGCGAACATATCCTCATCAGGGGCGAATGCTTCTTCGGGGGGTTCGATGTCTATTTCTTCTTGCCACGCCGGAAGGCGATCGCCGATTTTGCGTCCGTAAATCTTCAAGGTCGGAACTGACTCAATCCCCAACTCGGTTAGACCATTCTTAATGAAAGGAACTAAGGCCGTGGGATCGGGGACTGTTGCCGATTCAAGCAACAGTAGCAAAGAACCGTCTTTGAGTACGGCTTTTGCAGTTATCCCTTGAGATTGAATCGCGTGATTGACTACGGCAGCGATCGCCTCGGGTTGGCCCTTTCTGGCGAGTTCTTTTTGGTCTTTCGGTGCATTAAATAAGGGCATGGGAGGAGGTAGGTAGATTCTGAAATCATCTTACTGTCGAGAATACCCACGGGAAACTTTAGCTTAGTCGGTAGATTGGATTTTACCTCAAACTTTGACTTTCTCTAGTACATCAGTTCCGCGCTCAGATAAAACGGGCAAGTAACTGGCTTTCGGCCCCTATTTTGGGGCGGCTGAGTAGCAATTTTCTCCAGAACCCTGGTTTTTTATCCCTCTACTATACTGAACTCCCCGGTGGGGCAGGTGTGGAAAGGGCGGAAGATCGGGGCGGGGGTGGGTCACCCTGGCGATCGCCTTGTGCTCAAAACTCTCCAAACCGAGTTGGATGTCTGCCCGTCCTGGGTTCAGGGTATCAACCCCTAACGGGCGATCGCCACGGGGGAACTCCACCATCGCCTCCCTTGACCTAGACTTATCCCCTCGACTGCTGGGATGATTCCCCAACTGCCCCCGGTCTTGTCAGGGTTCCGTGATGTTTGGGAACCCGATGGAACAGGGCTGGGGCGTCTGCTCCAGATTTTGCCCGGGGTCTAATCGACAACCCTTAACAATCCCTGGCGTAGGGCCTCAAATACTCGGTCTATCAAAATTTGCTCTTTCGAGGTCAGGGAATCCTTAGATAACAGGGTCATCATAAAGATTCTTTGATCCGCCCGCGTGATGCGGTGTGTGAGGAAGATCCGTTCGACAATTTTTTCAATATTTGATTCCGGTTGCACTCTATTACGGTCATCATTCGGGATGTGATGGCTAAAGTTGTTTTAAAATCTACCATTGCTGGGGGAATTGCGGCAATTTTCAGGGGATCGCGCCTGGTTCGATAGTTCCTCAGCCACGGTATGGGTTAGCTGTCACTCATTCTCGAAGGTCCCCAGAGGATTTCGATATACAGGACAAGAAACCGGGTTTCTGCCATCGAATTTGTTGCTAATTCCTAGCAGTTTTCTGAAAAACCCCGGGTATCTTCACCCTCCTGTGCCGATGCTTTAGGCCATCTGAAACCGTAACCTCTGAACCTGACGACCTGATTAATTGATCCGTTATTCCCCTGGCGATCGCCCTCGAACTTCACTGCTTCATTTAAGTGGAAATCGCTTTAGCTGGCTCACAGTTATCTGGTCTGTATTCAAACTAACAATTGCCCAAAGGGACTGCCACTAATTACCCCCAGTGCGTACTTCTTGAATCCGACGATCCAGTAGGCGTCCGACTTGAGCGATCGGATATAAGGGTCTGTCACCATCAGGATATAACACGAACACAAACGCCCCCATCTGGTTTCTGCGCAACCCCAAAATTTCCAACTGGCCTAACAAGTTACCCAAATCCACCTGAAAGCTAACACCCGCCGCCGCATCGCCGATATTATTGATATTATTTAAGGCTTGCGCAGGCACGTTTGTCTGTTCGAGGTTTTCTGCTAACAACGACTTCAACTTTTCCGGATCCCCCAGTAATTCGTCAAATTCCGCCTGTTGTTGAGCCGTTTCCAGTCTGGTCGTTATCCCCATAATCAGTTGAAACCTTTGCAGTCTAGTAAAGGCAAAAACATTCTCAACATTAAGCTGCTCTTGACTCAGTTCTTCTTTGAGGGCCGCTATCTCAGCCGGAGGCATGGCCGTAAAGCCCGGTGGCAGATCCTCCAATCTCAAGGTGACATTAGCCAATGCCCCAGCCTGTGCCAAGATCACACTCTCTAGTGTCCCCTTCTCCTCCACTACAGATTGAGCTAGGACGGGAGTTGTCAGTAACACCATTGTAGGCAGCACACCGACGGCCAAACCTAGGAGTCCCAAAGCTATTTTTTCGATCATTTGTCCAACTTCCTTGTCCCTTCCGGGGAAATGTAATGGGATTGAATTCTACCAGGGAACCCCCTGTGATTCCGTTATTCTTGATGCAAGAGACGAGAGAGTAACGGGTAACTGTGCCTACGATGAGGAACAATCTTCCCCGGATTGGACCTAACTCGGGTTGTCTGACCCCGACTTAGAGCACAATTTTCTCTCATCTGCCTCAATCCATTGGTTGATAGCTTCCTCTTTCATCCTAAAATCTTACACATACAGAAAACTTGCCTGAAGCTGCCGTCAGTTTTATCTCTTACACTAGAAACAATACACTATGGCTATCGGTTACGTTGCTCTCGTCCTCCACGCCCATCTTCCTTTCGTGCGACATCCCGAAAGTGATTATGTTTTAGAAGAAGAATGGCTCTATGAAGCCATTACAGAAACCTACATCCCCTTACTGCGAGTATTTGAAGGCTTAAAGCGGGATGGGATCGATTTTAAAATTACCATGAGTATGACGCCTCCTTTGGTGTCGATGCTCCGGGACCCCCTGCTCCAAGACCGTTACGAGGAACACCTCGCTAAACTCGAAGAACTTGCTGAACTAGAAATCGAGCATAACAAGCACAATGGTCACATTCGCTATCTAGCGGAACATTATGCCAATGAGTTTAACGACACACGCCAAATCTGGGAACGCTACGATCGCGACTTGGTGTCTGCCTTTAAACAATTCCAAGACTCCAACAATCTGGAAATCATCACCTGTGGTGCCACTCACGGCTACCTACCCTTGATGAAAATGTACCCGCAAGCAGTCTGGGCTCAAATCCAGGTCGCCTGCGAACATTATGAACAAAATTTCGGTCGTCCCCCCAAAGGCATTTGGCTCCCGGAATGTGCCTACTATGAAGGCTTGGAGCGAATGTTGGCCGATGCCGGTTTGCGCTATTTCCTCACGGACGGTCATGGCATTCTCTACGCTCGTCCCCGTCCCCGATTTGGCACCTATGCCCCCATTTTTACCGAGTCTGGGGTAGCGGTCTTCGGTCGCGATCACGAATCGTCTCAACAGGTTTGGTCTTCGGAGGTCGGCTATCCCGGTGACCCGGAATATCGCGAATTTTACAAGGATTTGGGCTGGGAAGCTGAATACGATTATATCAAACCGTATATCATGCCGAACGGTCAGCGCAAAAATGTGGGGATTAAATATCACAAAATCACGGGTCGCGGTCTCGGTTTAGGGGATAAAGCCCTTTATGACCCCTATTGGGCCCGAGAAAAGTCTGCTGAAAATGCAGGCAATTTCATGTTTAACCGAGCGCGTCAAGTGGAACACCTCCACGGCATCATGCAACGCCCCCCGATTATTGTCTCTCCCTATGATGCGGAATTGTTCGGTCACTGGTGGTATGAAGGCCCTTGGTTCATTGATTACCTCTTCCGCAAGTCTTGGTATGACCAAGGCACTTATGAGATGACCCACCTGGCGGATTACTTACGCAACAATCCGACTCAGCAGGTTTGTCGTCCTTCTCAGTCTAGCTGGGGTTATAAAGGTTTCCACGAGTATTGGCTCAATGAAACGAATACGTGGGTTTACCCTCATTTACATAAGGCGGCTGAACGCATGATCGAGTTGAGTCATCGGGACCCGGCAGATGAGCTGGAGTGGCGGGCGCTCAACCAAGCGGCCCGAGAATTGCTCCTGGCACAGTCTTCGGATTGGGCGTTTATCATGCGGACGGGGACGATGGTTCCTTATGCGGTCCGGCGGACGCGATCGCATTTGATGCGTCTCCACAAACTTTATGAGGATATCAATATCGGCAAGATTGATTCCGGTTGGTTATCCAAGGTAGAGGCGATTGATAATATTTTCCCGGAGATTAATTATCGGGTTTATCGTCCCTTGTAATCTGTCTTGAGTTCAATGCATTGTAAATTGATTTTCTCTCGGATAGAAACCGGGTTTCTGGGTATTAAGGGTAGATTAAATGCTCTATTTCCTCCTAAGAAACCCGGTTTTTTTCGACGGGTTGACCTGGGTTTGCTCGGCCAATAGGAGAAAATTGTGCTAAAAAAGAGCGAGTTGCCTGCGGCGATCGCCTCGAATCAATGTCTGATTCTAATCCTCTGTTTAACTATTTTCCCTGTCCGCACTGTGGCGCTTCGGTCCAATGGAAGCCTCGCGCCCACCAATTTAATTGTCCTAATTGTGAATGGCAAGATTCACTGTTTCAAACCTGTGAACCTATGGGTTCCCAATCGTCTATGGCAACAAAGGTGTCTACCTGTAAGGTGAAGGAACCTTCAAATCCTCAAGTGTCTGGCAGATTTTCCCCCCAAGGGAGTGACCCCGGGGTACTCCCGGTTTGGCTTTGTCAGTCTTCTACGCCATCGGCGCAAACCCCTGGGCCGATCGCGCTTCATCGCTCCAAAATTTCGATTTTCCTGACTACGGTGGCGATCGCTACAGTCACCCTAGCCGCTATTAATCTCTTCGGGGGACTCATTCCCCATTTTGCTCCCTCGGTGATGTTTTCTCCACCTTCCCCAGGGGATGAAGTTGCAGCTATTCCCCCGGAAGACGCCTTTCGCCAAGGGGTCAATGCCGCGATGACCGCAGCGACCCTGACTCAATCTGCACGGACTCAGGCGCAATGGCAAACGGTAGAGTCCTGGTGGTCCGAGGCGATCGCCCTTATGGAAGCGGTCCCTGATCAAAGTCCCGATCGCCCGGTTGCCCAACAAAAGGCAGTCGAGTACAAAACCAATTGGTCCTACGCTCAACAGCAAATCACCCAAATCGCTTACGCACCCCCGCCACCGCCTCCACTCTTCCCGATGCCCGTCACGAACTCGCCCTTAGAACCCCCGCCACCTCCAGCCCAAGCCCCTTCTCCCCCTCCCCAACCCGACGAAATATTCCGCTACGCCGTCAATCAGGCCATGAGTGCCGCCAGTTTGACCCAATGGGCCGAAACCCCGGAAGACTGGATAAGGGTTACTCAGGAGTGGCAACAGGCGATCGGTCTGATGAAATCTGTCCCCTCCGATAGTCCAGACTATTCCACCGCCCAGCAAAAAGCTCAAGAATACCAGACGAATCTCCTCTACGCTCAAGAACGAGTCAGCCAACTCTCGCCGTAGGGCCAGGGTCGCTACAGGATGAGATCCCAAGGACAAGAACCCAGTTTCCTGTCCAAGATTTTTGAAGAATTACCACAAAGTTCCTCAACAAACCCTACTGTCCTCCCCATCCTCCCCATCTCCCCATCCTCCCCATCCTCCCCATCCTCCCCATCCTCCCCATCCTCCCCCTCTCCCCATCCTCCCCATCCTCCCCATCCTCCCCATCCTCCCCATCTCCCAAAATCTTCTCAGAATCACAGGAAAAGTTCACCCACAGCCCTCATTCCTCCCCTTGTCCCACTGGAATCGCTCTGATGGCAAGACTTTCCAGTGATCCCAAAGATTTATGTAAATTTTTGTAAAATTCGGCTATTTTGTAGCATTTTTTACAGAATTTACCTTTATAGTGAAAACAGGAGAAAAAACTCCCCCGAAAAAATACCCGCGAAAAAAACCAGGAGGCTACTCAAATGTCTGCTCAAGATCAAGCTCGTGCCTTAATGATGCGTCACCATCAAGTTGTCAAAAACCGTCAGCAATCCATGTTATTCCGGAGCGCGGCTGAAATCGGTCTGGATCCCGACGACTATTCCAGTACCATTCAAGGCAAACCCCCTTCTGACTTCCGTCAGTCTTATGACCGCTCTCAATCCACGATGAGCTAAGTCACTCGCCTTTTCATTCCCATCAATCATTTTTTTTGTGCATTTTCACTAATAAAAAAAAGGAGAATAATCCAATGTCTGAAGATCTAGCTCGCGTCAGAATGACTCGTCATCAACATCTCGCCAAAAACCGTCAGCAATCGATGTTGACAAGAACTGCGGAAGAAATTGGTTTAGAGGACAGCGACTGCTGGAACAGCAATGCGGACCAGTGCAAATCTAATGGCTGTCAGCCTTATAACAGCAAGGGCGCCTCAATGAGCTAATCCCAAACAGTCGGTCTGAATCGCGAAGTCAATCCAATTTTGTGCAGACGATGGTGACCAAAATACTGAGAGCCTCTGATTCTCTCTAATATTCGCCAGTTGAATTGAATTATTAAATTGTATCAACCTCCAATTAGGGCCTGCTTTTGAACTAAAGCAGCGCCTTTAATTTTTTTGGGGGGGGTTAAACCGGATCCGCGATCGCCCGGGAGTCGTTTTCAGGCAAATTGAGATGGGATGCCCTAGCTCGTGATACGGTAAAAGCTTAGGCAAATTCCGAAGCAGATCGTTCGCGCCTGGGTTATGCAACAACCATCTTCTGATCGTCCACAGTTCCATTGCTTGTCTATTGAATTGACGGGCACCCCTATCTTAGAGTCGCCCAATGACACCGCATTCCTTGATTTGAACTTGACCCTAAACTTTCAGGAGGTCTGGCAAGAGGTCCTGGGTGGTCGTTTTAAGTTTGGGTTGACGGGTGGCAAGCTGATGCTAAACCTGGAAAATGCGACCCTCCCCGAGGGAGTCGGTTTGGTCACGGAATTAGCAGACATCGCCTCTTCGCCATCCCAAGCCATTTCCTGTCAAGTTACAACCGGGACTCCAGTCCCTTCCCATTGGATTTTAGATATTACTGGGGATGGCTCTATTCTCAAAGGCAGTCTGGGACTTCTGAAACTCGCCCGGTTGCAAGTCAAGGGAACTCCTGTGCGGGTACAGGCCACATTTCAGGTGAGTGCTGCTAATATCCTCATGGTAGAGTCGGAAGGATTGTGGCCCCACGATATCAATCCCAATCAACATGGCATTTTAGAGCGACTGCTAACGCGATCGCTCGTGGATCGTCAATTCCATCCACACCTCACCCGGACCGAACTGCACTATGCTGGCCCACCATCGGCACCAACGGAGGTGGAAGAGGTTCCCCCCCATCGGGACTTGTCACCCATTGCAGAGGCGATCGCCCCAATTCTAGAAGCAACTACTGATAACTTTATCGAACTGGCCAAACTGGCCGGTCTAGACCCCGCCCGGGATTTTGCCGGGGCCAAACTCTGGGGTTGTAACCTGCGCGGACTGGACCTCAGCGGGGCCGAACTGCCTGGGGTAAAATTGCGGGGTGCTGACCTCAGTGACGTTGATTTGAGTGAAGCAAACTTGGCTGGGGCCAAATTAGCCGGGGCTGATGCCAGTGGCGCACTATTGAGCGATGCGAACCTATCCGGTGCCGATCTCCATCGCTGTAGTTTGGCCCTAGCTTCTTTGAGCGGTGCCTCGCTGAAAAATGCCAATCTGCAAGAGGCTTCTTTGAGTAATGCTAATCTCAGTGATGCGGACTTGTCTGGCGCCAATTTAGCCGGGGCGGATTTGCATCAGGCGGGGTTAGTCATGACCAATCTCACCAATACCAACCTGAGTGGGGCCAATGTGGAGCAGGCGCGTTTCAAGCTGGATTCGGGTTTATCTGCACAGATGGAACAGGACCTCAAGGCAAGGGGTGCTATTTTTGAGCCTTAACGCTGCCCGAACATCGTTGAACGGTTTGAGTCCACAGTGAATTGGTCCCCCGTTAACCTGATGCTTAAGTGATGAACATGACGATTGAAGGAGATTTACTGCTAAAACAAGGGATTGCCCAATATCAGCAGGGGGAGTTCGAGGCGGCCCTTGAGTCTTGGCGGCAGGCGGTGGCGATTTATCGGGAAGCGGCGGAACGAGGTCGGGAAGGGGCGTCCCTGGGGAATATGGGGGCGGCGTATCAGGCCCTAGGAGATTTAACAGCGGCAGTGGGCTGTTATGAGCAACATCTGGCGATCGCTCAAGATCTGGAGGACCTCCAAGGACAGGGGAATGCGCTGTTAAATTTAGGCACGGCTTATTCGACTCTGGGAGAGTATGAACGGGCGATCGCCTATCAACAACGCCGGATGGCGATCGCTATTGAAATGGCAGATACAGCCTTAGAGGGTCACCTCCTCTATCAGTTAAAAATTGGTTATCAGCACCTCGGTGAGGGCGATCGGGTGCGGCAGTGCCAGGACCGTCTCCTGGCGATCGCCCGGGAGTTGTTTTTTGAAACCAAAAGCGATGATTTTATCGCGATCGCCCATAGTCTAGGACTCAATCCCCTACAGGATTTTGCTGGGGGTAATCTGAGCAATCTTGACTTACATTATGCAGACTTGAGTCATGCCGACTTGGAAAATGCGGATTTTAGCAATGCATATCTGGAACTGGCGGATCTATCCGGTGCAAATTTGGCCCGGGCTAATTTATCACAGGCTCAGTTAACTAATGCCAATCTTAACCGAACTAACCTCTGTGGGGCTAATTTGAGTGATGCTGATTTACGCACGAACTTAAATCGGGCTAATCTGACGAATGCGATCGCCCGTCGGACTAATTTTAGTGCCGCTTATCTGCGAGGGGCAAATCTCTCGGGGATCTGTTTGGTGGATGCGGTTCTTAAAAATGCGGATTTGAGTCGGGCAAACTTAACGGATGCTGACTTAACGGGTGCCGATGTCAGTCGGGTTGAGTGGACTGGTGTCATCTGCGATCGGGCGCGATTTGCTCACACAGTGGGTATTTCCGAATCCCTAAAACAGGATTTGCTCAAGCTAGGCGCAATTTTTGAATCTGAGGACCCCGGGACTGATAACCCGCACGGTGATTGATACCAAATCCGCGCGATCGCCCTCAAAAAACCCCGATTTGATTCACAGTTGTCCCTTCCCATTACAAAAAAAGTGCCTGAAAGTAATCTTGATACTTTCAGGCATTGGGTTGTTCGCTTGATTCTCTCAGAAGGAAGGAAAGAAAAATATTTTTAAAAGTTACATGAGTCCGATCTGAGACAGAATGCCATGTCCCGTCAGCAACTCAGTTGCTACACCAATCACAAAACCTAGCATTGCCAGACGACCATTCCAGGTTTCCGCAAACTCTGTAAATCCGAATTTGGCTTTTGTATCATCCATGATTCAGAAAACTCCTAGTTAGTCAAGTCTCTGTAATATAACTTAACGCATAGTTTTGAAAACTGCAACATTTCGTTACAAAATCCTGACAAAGGTCAAACAAATTACCGATTGGTAATAAAGGATATAAAAAAATAAGAGAAATCTCCCGTAAACCTGCTATAACCAAATATCATCTCGACCCGGGGCAAGGCTCCACCCTGGCTCCAAGGTGGTCCTAGATTGCAGTGAAGGGGATACGGAGTCCAGGGGTAAACCGAGAGAGGGCCATGCCTTTAAGAGGCCCCCAACAATCTGAAAGGTGCAAAGTGTTATTATCAGCCTGTATTTCTGACTCCCACGGAGAGCCAATGCTTTACCTAAAACTTTTGGGCCGCACCTTGTTGTATCTTTTAGTAACTTGTGCAGTCGTACTGATTGCATTAGTAATCAAATTTATATCCATTCTGCTGGGGGATGCCCTCGTCTATCAAATTCCCCTCATAGGCGACGCCCTTTTAAGCCTAGAAATTATGGAACTTCTGAATATCATTGTATTTGGGATTTTAGGGATGGGATTTGGCGTAGCCACCATTCTGTTACCCCGTTATTTTGCCTCCCGAGTCAGTGGGCTAACTTTAGCGGTATTAGTTCCCTTAATTTTTAGTGCGGGCACTATTTTTAGATATTATAAATGGGTTCAATTATTTGCGGCTGAAGAAAACATTTCTTATAATCAAGCCGAGTTGATTACTAATACATTTTTGAGAGAATCCACCCCTGAGCAAGAGGGATTTATTGGATATTATATTTACACCGCTAAATCCCCCTCTCTGCCCGTTCGAGAAAAAGAAATGATAGAATTAGAAGAACTAGAGAGAAAAAGCAAAGCTAGATTTGCTCGAATTACTAGATTAAGTCCTGAATTGGTTGGTTATTTATACGCCGGTCGAGGTTGGGTAATTCGCTTGTTTTATTTCATCGTTTCGGTTTTTTCCACCCTAGTCAACTTTAAAATTGGTAAATTACAAGTCAAGAGAAGTTAGACCCATTGAGGGACAGGTTAGGTCAGGAGTCAGGGATTCTGGGTCGGGATGGAGGATTGAGGGCCAAAAGCAGTGCGGTGATTTGGGGAAGCTAAAAAAAAGGCCCAGGCCAGAGGGAGTGAAGAGAAATTTAAACAAATTTTCCGCTTTGGAAGGGGGATCATCTTAAGGATAGGCCCGGATGCGGCTAGAGGACTGGGTGGGTGCTGCTGGTTTATTTTTTTGACTATAATAGAATAAAATAACCTGTAAGGTAAAGAAAACGAGTTCTGCGATGGGGCAGAATCACCGAGCTGTGCAACTACGAACGAGGCGAGCGAAAAGAGGCCAACCACAGGAGCAGTCCGATAAGCGGGAAAAAACTGAATGGAACTCAATCTTTCGGGGAGATGAGTGCGGCAATAACAAGTGATGTTTTAGCGGCCCTCCTGCCCAACCCTGGGGAGGGAGTCCACTAAAGAATCCTTGACGAGGCTGAAATTAGAATTGTGAGTCCAATTACCCTCACAGGTTGTTCCTGGAGCAAGCGCATTCCAGGTCTATCTTGTTCGCTTGTTCCAGGGTCTGAGTAAAGTGTCTTAAGAGGGGGGAATCTTAAAGACGCCAAAATTTCCGAGTGATGGGCATTTTCCCCAATGATTAAAACAGCACTCCTTGATTACCACTGATTTTATGCGGATTCTAATTTATTCCTACAACTACCATCCTGAACCGATCGGTATCGCTCCTTTAATGACCGAATTGGCAGAAGGACTGGTGAATCGAGGCCATGAAGTCCGCGTCGTCACGGCGATGCCTAATTATCCTGAACGCCGCATTTACCCAGAATATGAGGGCAAATGGTATGTGAATGAAGATAGAAACGGCGTAAAAATTCAACGCAGTTTGGTGTATATTCGCCCGGAACCGTCGTTATTAGATCGGGTGTTACTTGATGGCAGTTTTGTCGTGAATAGTTTTCCGCAGGCGTTAATCGGTTGGCGTCCTGATGTCATTTTGGCAACGGTTCCCCCCTTGCCGGTCTGCATTCCAGCGACTTTGTTAGGGCGAATTACGGGCTGTCCGGTGGTTTTAAATATTCAGGATATTCAACATGAAGCGGCGGTTCATGTGGGGTTGCTGAAAAATCAAAAGGTGATTCGGGCGTTTACGGAATTAGAAAAATTTGCCTGTCACAGTGCGGATAAAATCAGCGTGATTGCTGAGGGTTTTGTGGAGAATTTGTTAGGGAAATCCGTACCCTCGGAGAAAATTGCTTTAATTCCAAATTGGGTGGATACAAATTTCATTAAGCCGTTACCGAAAGAGGATAATAAGTTTCGGAATCAGCATCAATTGAAGGGTAAGTTTGTGGTGCTGTATTCGGGAAATATTGCCCTAACCCAGGATTTGCCCACGGCTATCAAAGCAGCGGGGAAACTGACCCATATTCCGGACATTGCCTTTGTGGTGGTGGGGGAACAGAAAGCCATAGGGCGGGTAAGAGAATATTGTGAAATGTTTGGGGCGGATAATGTCACTTTATTGCCGTTTCAATCCAGGGAAACCCTACCGGATATGTTAGGGGGGATTGATGTGGGGTTAGTGCTGCAAAAGCATAATGTCATTGGGTTTAATATGCCTTCAAAAATTCCGGTTTTGCTGGCAAGTGGGCGGGCGATTATTGGTTCAGTGCCAGCTACGGGGACTGCTGCAAAAGCGATTAAAAATAGTGAAGGGGGAATTGTTGTGGCCCCGGAAGACCCGGAAGCTCTGGCAAATGCAATTTTAGATCTGTATAAAAACCCCGAAAAAACGGAGGCTTTGGGTCGGCAAGGCCGAGAGTATGCGATCGCCCATTATGCTTTTGAGGAGACTTTAAATAAATACGAAGCTTTGTTTGAAGAGGCGATCGCCTGTCGCAAAGGAAAGCATAAACACTCAGCGCATAGACAGGAGATTTAAAGCATGATGCGCGATCGCATCTTAACCTGGTTAGAACATCACGTGACTCCGCCGCGACTGCAACATATTTTGCGAGTTGAACAATTCTGTAGCGAACTGGCAGAACATCATCAACTGGATGTTGAAAAAGCAAAACAAGCCGGGTTAATGCATGATTTAGCCAAATATTTCAAACCCCAGCGATTGTTGCAAATGGCTCAAACTGAAGGCTTAGAACTAGATGAAATCTTAGCCGGGGAACCCCATTTGTTACACGCCGATGTGAGTGCGATTGTTGCTAGAGATGAGTTTGGAGTAAAAGACGAAGAAATTTTAGAGGCAATTCGCAATCATACCCTAGGCAATCCACAAATGAGCCCACTCAGTTGTGTGGTTTATGTGGCCGATACCTTAGAACCAGGACGAGGGACTAGCGCCGAACTCGTAGGGTTGCGGCAAATGTGCTTTGAAAATCTTGTAGCAGCAGTGTGGCGGACGGGGGACTACTGCATCCGCCACCTCGTTGAACATCAACGGATGATTCATCCCCGGACGATATTAACCCGCAATTGGGCGATGCAACAGAGCAAAGAACAGCATGGGACCCCAAGTGCATCTGCAAGCGATCGCATTAGCGCCTAAAATTTGTTAGCATGAACTCAAAAATCTCATTAAATCCGATATAGACTCTCAGCCTTGAGATGATCGGCCTTTTGAGAAAAAATTGAGTAAAAATTCCCAGATAAACAACTAAACCCGCCCAAAACTTCTACAACTAATGGAGAGTGAATGACAGATTCTTCCCCGGTTCAATCGACTACCGCTTTAACCCGAGAAAACGCTCAAACCGCCACCGACTCTGAAAGCTACCGTTTAGCCGTTGCCATCGCCAGGGCCGCAGATGACCGCAAAGGCGGGGATCTCATCGTGTTGCGCGTGTCGGAAGTCTCCTATCTCGCCGACTATTTTATTATCGTCACCGGCTATTCCCGAGTGCAGGTCCGGGCCATTTCCGATGCGATGACCCATCAAGCCGAACAAGAATGTCAACGGGTTCCCCGGCGAGTCGAAGGCCAGTATCATGGCAGTTGGCTAGTTCAAGACTATGGCGACGTGATCGTACATATCTTGATGCCCACCGAACGAGAATATTACAATTTAGAGGCATTTTGGGGACATGGCGAACGCCTAGACCTGAGTGCCGAACTCAACGGTGCACAATAATTAACGAGCTTAGAGATGAGGGTTCCGTCTGTGTCTGCCTGCCCAGTACCTCCCGATTGGCAACCGCTCAATGAATATCAAGAGCTTCAGGAGTCCTGTTTTTTTAGCTGGGCGACCCGTGATATCAAAGGCTATCTGAGTAAAATGGCCTGGATTCTGGGACTGTCAGTCGCAGTCTGTGCTCCCGTGGCAGCCGCAAGTTTTCCGCCCGCCAAGGAGTTGGGTCAGTTTATCCTCGGGAGTACCGGGGGTGGCGGATTGATTTTGACCTTGGTGCTCTTGAGACTCTACTTTGGGTGGCGGTATGTGCGCGATCGCCTCTTCAATGCCACCATCTTCTATGAAGAGTCCGGCTGGTACGATGGTCAAACCTGGCCCAAAACCCCGGAGATCTTAACTCGCGATCGCCTCGTCGTCCGCCATCAAATCCAACCCATCCTCGATCGCCTGCATCGAACCTTTGCCATCCTCGGTTTATTGGTCCTCAGCGGTGCGATCGTGTGGAATTTGGTATAAACAAGGCAGTACCAGGGCAGTTCGTTCCGCGTCCTACCCAAGACCTAGAACCGCCTGACCCTGAACAGTGACCCATTCTATCCAATATAAAGGCATAATATTTAACCCATGACAATGGGAAAACGTACCGCAGCCGCAGCCCTGGAAGTCCGCTTGCTGCGCGAAGGAATTATTGAATCAGTCCATCACGTCCAGGCCGTCGTTTGTGACAACCGAGGGCGGGTTCTGTCCGTTGCCGGTAACTCAGAAACCACCGCCTTCGTCCGCAGCGCCCTCAAACCCTTTCAAGCCCTAGCAGTGACCACCACCGGCACCCTAGAACGCTTCGGTCTTAACGATCGCGACCTCGCCATTATTTGCAGTTCCCACAAAGGAACCATCGAACAGGCGCGGCAAGCCTTTAACGTCCTCTGGCGGTGTGACGTCGATACCACCGCCCTGCACTGTCCCACCCCCCCAGGCAAAGACAGCCCCCTGAGCCATAACTGTTCTGGTAAACACGCCGGAATGTTAGCCGTCTGCAAGCAGCGCAATTTTCCCCTGGAAACCTATACCCAGAAAAATCACCCGGTGCAGCGCTTGATTATCAGCAAAATCGCTGAATTGCTGCGAATGCCTGCCGAAGAGTTCATCAGTGCAAGGGATGACTGTGGCGCACCCACCTATCTGATGGAATTAGGGCAGATGGCCTCCCTTTACGCCCATTTGTGTTCGGGGAATAACGTCGATATGGAGCGCATCGTGCGGGCCATGACCCATCATCCCGCCTTGATTTCGGGACCTGGCGAGTTCGATACCGAACTGATGCGCTTAAGCGAAGGGGAACTGGTCAGCAAAGGCGGTGCCGAAGGCGTTCTGTGCATCGGACGAGAAGGAGAAGGCATGGGTTTAGCCATCAAAGTCATGGATGGCAGCAAACGGGCCAAACACGCCGTGGCGATTCACCTGCTGAAGCAATTGGGTTGGATTGATCCCGCGATCGCCGAGACCCTCTCGGAAACCCATATCACCCTCAATCCCTATAAGCGTCTCGATGTTTTAGGGGAATTGTCCATGCTTTAGGTCCGGGATTGTTTTATTAATCCGTTGACGCAGGAAATCAAGAAACGCCTGAAGGCGTTACTACAAACAGGGAAAAGTATTTTTTTCTTTTGTTCGTAGTAACGCCTTCAGGCGTTATCTTCTCTTAGTTCGTAGTAATACGGAATCCGGTTGGGATAGGTCTGTAAAAACCCACACCCTCAAGGGTGGGTCTACAGGGACGAAGCCCGCCTGCGCGGGCTAAAAGAGAAAATCGACTTTTACCAACCGGATTTGGTATAACGCCTTCAGGCGTTATCTTTCCGCCCAGAAACCCGGAAACCCCTGAAGGGGGGACGTTGAACGGGGAATGGAGAAATCTACTCTTCCAAAGGAACCCAAGCATTTAAGACCGATAATAAAGGCCCGGTTTGTTCTTGACCATTGGTGGCTAAATCACTGTGACAGAGAATGACGCGATCGCCTACTCTCCCTAATAAATCCAGAACAATCCGCTGCAATCGGTCCTCATCATTGCGAATTTCCTCCTCCTGCGTCCAAGGGTCACCGGACCAACTTTGTAAGAATAGCGGCGCTGCAAACAAACTCGCTGCACCTCCGCGAGACCATAACGGTGAACCAATATCTAACCAAAAATGCCAACGGTGAAACTGTCGCGCCGCCCGATATTGGAAAATCGTCGCCAGGGTGACCGAATTGGGTTTTGCACCCAAGGCACTCACCGGGAAAGGATTTGCGGTAATTGTGCCTTTGCGAAGCAGTTGGATAAATTGACCCACAGTTACATAATCCGGCGCATCCTGTTCCCCACAACGGCGCAACCGTCCATCCACCTCCCAATAATGTTGGGCGGTTTCCATTAACTCGCGAAGGGCGGCAATTTGGTCTCCAGGTAAACTGCTGGAACGGCCTAAAAATTCTTGAATTGCCGAGTTGAGTAAGGCGATGGGACTGGTTAGCTGCGATCGCCTCTTGTCAATCCAGTCCAAAATCTCCTGATAAACCGTGGTTGCCCGATATCCCAAACGGTCCCAGCGGGGAAATGCCGTCACGGGTAACAATTTCGGCTGTTCCGTGGCGGGAGAATAGCAATGATCCACCAATAACCCAGCGCGTACGGGGTCAATCAAAAAAGATGCCGGATGGAGGAGGTTCGTACCTTCCTCCGTCTCTTTCAGGGATTCCCAGTTGGGACGACGACTGAGGACAACGAGCATTTCAGCGACGCTATCCCGGTCTACGAGGCGTCCGAGGCCGGGATACACGAGGGCTAAGAGGGTGAGTAAGGCGCGAATCACGGGGACGGTGGCGAGGGGACGTTGTTCGTTGAGGGATTGGACTGGGATTCCTTTGCTGGTGAGGATGGACTGGAGACTATAGCGGGCGATCGCATCTAAACCGGGAGCAATTACGGCAATTTCCGACGGTTTAACCTTGCCGGTATGGACTGCATGGGCGATCGCCTCCCCGGTTTCGCGCAACAGTTGCGATCGGGCAGTGGTTTGAATCGACCCCACCGGCAGGGACAATCCACTCTCCTCCATTTCCTCTAAATACACCGTCGGGTCTTCCATCACCTGTAGGGCCATTTTCCCCAACGTCCCCGCCAATCCGCTAGTGACCCGCAACTGCTGTTGTTCACAACGGAATGCTAACCGGGCCAAATAATCGGGATCTGCCCCTAATCCCTGACGTACAGACCCCTTGGGATTGTAGGTAAAAACGCCAGGAATTCCCGCATCCAGCAGGACCTCAAACAAATCTCGGACAATTTTGGGATACTCATCCACATCATCGGCAAAGACTGCGGGATAGCGCCGGATTAAATGACTGCGGTAGGTGGGATTCGGGAGTAAATGCCGCCAATACAATTCGGTGATAATCCCATAGGTGAGTAACCCTCGTTGTAGACACCACCTGCGCCACTTGAGCAACACTTCCCCCATGCAGTCCCAGAGGTCTAGATCCCCTGACGGATCGTCAATTCCTTCCTGTAAAATTACCGGAATATCTTCCAGGCGTCTGCCACTGGAGGCCGCCAGTTGCAACAAGTCCAAGGTCCTGCGGACTAGGCGATATTCGCTGACTCCCTCTTGGCGCAAGCGTCCAGAGTCTAACTCATCTCTCCATAGGCGGGTTGCTAACTCCTGCTCAGTTTCTGGGCGCACTCGCAGGGGAAACTCGGCCCTGAGATGGAGTTGTTGAATTAGGAGGGGCCAAAACAGCAGGACTTCCCGCTGGAAAAAGGCGAGGGGGGTAGAGGAATCAAGGGGATAGCGTCCGGAGGTGGCATGGATGATGCGATCGGTTAAGGGAATGCGATCGTCTCCGGTTGCAGCAAAGACGAGCAAGGGGGGTTCATCTTGTCCCAACCGGAGCGATCGCGCTATTGTTTGAGAGATTAAAATATCTGGTTTCTGCCTGCCTCCCCGTCGCCCGGTCCCGGCGTTGGACTCAGCAGCAGCAGTCCAGTTGTGATTCAGGGGAGGGGTGTTTGGGTCGCGATTCGAGTCAACCCAGTTGCACAACTCCTGAACCAGACGACCCGTCTTGCCACTGCCAGTCGATCCGACGATCCAAATTGATGCTGTACCCACTCCTAATCCTCCACCAAATTTGTTAACATACGACCACTGTAAGTTGCTTGTGTGAGGTGTATAGTTTCATTATTGCGTTTTGCCCGAGGGGATAGTACCTCAAGGGTTGCGGATAGTGGGGCGATCGCCTTGCCTCTTGGCAAAAGAATCGGTAAACTCTCGGGTCTACAACAGCATCGTGCCTGATGTAAACTCCCGGTGCATTCCGGGGAAATCTGCCTCAACTGGAGTCAGAAAAAGGGTTTACACCGGAATAGTTCGAGTCAGTCCTTGTCCAATCGTGATCCATTGGTTCGAGTAAAGGAGGGTTATGAAAAAACATAAATATTCTTCTAATCAATCCGGGTTTTTTACCTCCGCGAAACAATGGCTGCTCGCAACCCCCGAGCGTTCTCTGGAACTCGCCTATCAAGCAGCCCTTAATATTGAAGAAATTGAAAAAAAATATTTTAATAGTCAGCCGATTTTCCGACAAAACGCTAACTATGGGGAAGCGGTGTTTTTGGCTTATGAATCGGATTTAAAACGCAATTTAAGCATTATCAAACTCCGATTAAGAGAATTTAGGAATAGCCGGTCATTTGTAGAGATTTACAAACAATCCAAATTAGGCGATCGGCCTTTTGATGGCTCCATCCCGGTGCGGGTCGTATCTTCCGAAGATAATCGAATCTCACCCCCAGAGTTCAGTTTATCTCAACCCTCTCAATCTTTGATTCTAGATAAACTCAGTTTTATTGATGAAGTCACCGCCAAATATACCCGTAAGCCAGTGCAACCCACTGCCTCTGAGTTGAGTACGACTCGCACTTTAGGGGAAGCCGCCCCTTCCTACCCCTTAGAAGTTCCCCAATCAGGCCGTTTAAAGGGCAAAAAACAGCCCTCCCCCATCCTCGAAGAGACGATTCCCAACTCCCCAGCCGAACCCAAAGATATCGGCTCTCTTGCCGGACAAACCAGCTTCTTACCCCGCTCAATTTTAAGAACCCTCGATCGCCTCAAGCGAGAATTGGACCCCAAAGCGGAAGATGAAGTCGTCCAAGAATTTCGTCAGTCTAAAACCAAAACCATTGTTTCCATCAAATTTATTTTACTGTTAATTTTAATTCCCTTGCTCACCCAACAAGTTGCCAAAAACTTTGTTGTAGGTCCAATTTGTGACCGGCTCATTGGAAACCGAGCCGAAATTTTTCTCAATGTCGATATGAAAGAAGAAGCCTTAAGGGAATTAACTCAATTCCATGAAATGCTGGAATTTGAAGAACTCCTAGCGACCCAACTCGAAAGTTTAGAAGGACCGGAGAAAGAACAACTCAAATTTATCGGCAAAATTCCCGAGCATTTATCAAAAGAAGATGTGGAACAGCAAACCAAACTCAAAGCCTTAGAAGTCGCCAAACGCTACACCTATCGCAGTAGTGATGCGATAAAAAATATTTTTTCTGATTTATTTTCCTTCGTTGCCTTTGGCTTAGTCATCTATAAGAGCGAACGGGAAATTGAAAGCCTGAAATCATTTATTGATGATATCGTTTATGGCTTGAGCGACAGTGCCAAAGCTTTCATCATTATCTTATTTACTGATATTTTCGTGGGATTTCACTCCCCTCATGGCTGGGAAATCGTCCTGGAAGGGATTTCTCGCCATCTGGGACTCCCGGAAAGTCGGGGCTTTATTTATCTATTTATTGCCACCTTCCCAGTCATCCTGGATACGGTTTTTAAATACTGGATTTTCCGGTATCTGAACCGCATTTCCCCCTCTGCGGTTGCCACTTATCGAAATATGAATGAGTAAACCATAAACCCGGTTTCTACAAGGATTTACCCAGGACCAGAAACCGGGTTGATGGCAAGATTTAGTTCAATTTGCCAAGATTGGGAAAAAAACCCGGTTTCTCACTCCTGAGTCGGTTGTTCCTCAACCTTCCGGGAATAGTGGGGACGGCAGGGACTGCCAAAGCAAATTTGACCCTCTGGCATATTGCTAAACACACTACTGCGCGCACCGATCGCCGCATTGGAGCCAATTTTCACCCCAGGGGCGATAAAACAGTCTGCGGCAACCCATACCCCGTTACCAATTTCTACAGGAGCAGTTTCTAGGTTAAAGGTAGGGTCGTCGAGACGATGACTGCCGGTACAGAGGTAGCTTCTTTGGGAAATTACGCAATGCTGCCCGATCCAAATGCGATCGAGACTATATAAAACCACATCATCCCCAATCCAGGAGTAATCCCCGATCGCGATTTTCCAAGGGTAGGTAAATCGCGCTGTGGGACGAATCAGCACCCCAGTCCCAATTTCTGCACCAAATCGCCGCAACAACCAGCGGCGAAATCCGTGGGCAAAATGAGGACTTAAGGGGAAAGCGACCCCTTGCACCAACCACCAGAGCAAGATAAAACCGCTGGACTTACCGCGATCGAACCATGACTGATCATAGCGGCGTAAGTCTACCCAGGAGGGTGTATCCAGCACCGGCTCTGGTACTGTGGGAGTCTTGCCAGGGAGGGGACTGGGTTCAGAATTAGCAGGGTCTGGAGAGTCACTCATCAGATTGAAGCTCAGGTTAAGGGAAATTATTTCTCGTGTTATGGCTCTGCCGTGACACGGGCATTTTGCGGCTTAAGCGCCTGCACAGCAACAAGTAACGAGGGACGAGGAGATTGGACTGGAGGCAGAGCCTCCAAGGGGGCATTACTTGGCTGAAGCCAAGTAACCAGGATAGGTTACTTCTTTTCACTGCGAGAGCGGATGAATTCTCCTAGAAAAGCGATCGCCCCGGAGGTCAAAATTAACACGACACTCAAGGCATTAATATCCGGCTTCACCCCGGTTCTAATCCGTCCAAAAATTTCCATCGGGAGCGTCACTGCGCCACCCCCGGAGGTGAATGAAGCAATTAATAAATCATCTAAACTCAGGACAAAGGCTAACAGACAACCGGAGACGATTCCCGGCATCAATTGCGGCAGTAATACTTGTAAAAAAGACTGAACGGGAGTCGCCCCCAAATCTAGGGCAGCTTCTTCTAGGTGGGGGTCTAAGTCACTGAGGCGAGTAGAGACGACTAACCCAATATAGGCAAGACAGAAGACAATATGGGCGGCGATAATGGTCCAAATGCTGAGGTTAATTTGGACGGCGGCTAAAAAGACGAGAGTAGCCACGGCGATCGCAATATCCGGGATGATTAACGGTAAATAGGATACGCCCAAATACAAACTCTTCCCCCGAAATCGATATCGGGATAGCCCAACCGCCATTAAGGTCCCGACAATCGCTGCCACAATAATTGCTGAAAACCCCACAATTAAACTATTTTTTAGGGCTTTTAAAATGGCTTCATCCTGAAATAGGGTGAAATACCATTTTAAGGTAAATCCTTCCCAACTCGCACTATAGCGAGACTCATTAAAACTGTAAAAGGCCAGTACCAAAATGGGGAGGTACATGAAAAAAAACATTGATCCGGCAAATGCTATCTGCCAAGAGATATTAATTCGACTCTGGCTTTTTAACATATCTACCGGAATATCCTCCTGTTTGAGCCTTGTTTCTGTCATGCAATTTCACCACGCAAGCATTACTTAGACTTGATAATGCACCCTTTAGATGGGTTAAACTCTTATTTTTTAGGGGTGGCTTCGCCAAAACGAATTAAGGCGGCGATCGCCAAACTCACCGCTAGAATTAATACCATACTCAGGGCTGAACCAAATCCCCAGTCTCGTGCCACTCCTAAGAATTGATCATAAATTAACCGAGAAACGGTCATACTGGAAGCCCCCCCCAGCAATTCAGGATTCACGAAATCCCCTAAACCGCTAATAAAAACAAGCAAAGAACCAGCAGCAATTCCCGATAAGGTTTGAGGGACTGTCACTTTCCAAAACACTTCAATGGGATTGGCCCCCAAATCGGCGGCGGCTTCTAATAAACGTTTATCCAGCTTTTCTAATGATGCGTAAAGAATTAACACCATGTAGGGAAGGAAACTGTAACTCATGCCGATGAATACAGCAGAACTTTGATGCAGTAAATCTAAGGGAGGGATTCCTACAACTCCTAACAGTGAGTTGAGGACACCTGTGGGACGCAAAATCGTTTTCCAGGCGTAGGAACGCAGCAGGGATGAGGTCCAAAGGGGCAAAACGAAGGCGAGTAAGAGTAAAGTTCGCCAGCGTTTTGGGGTATCTACCGCTAACCAATAGGCAACGGGAAATCCTAATAGGAGACAAATCACTGTAGTGCCGGTGGCAAAAAAGAGCGATCGCCCGATGGTTTGGAGAAATACCGGGTCAAAGTCCGCGAATCGGCAATTTTCAAATCCCAAAACGAGACAGAAATTATCCAGTCCCGAGGGAATCACGCGATCGCCCGGTTGAATTCCCGGTACTAAACTCAGTTGAAAAATCACCACCGTTGGCAGGACCAACAACAGGAATAACCAGACTCCGGCAGGACCGAGTAAAGCCAGGGGTCCCAGCCACTCCGGTAGGGTGCGTTTTCCGATTTTAGATTCGTTTTTCGGCTTACTGGGCGATACAGTCATGGGAAGAGTAATAGGGGGACAGACCAGAATTTAAATCGCGATCGGTTAGAGCTTTTTCGGATACAGGGTCAGGAAAACTAAGCTAACTTAAAAACTCAGTTCGTTTTGAATAGATGGAGGGGTTAAGTTAAAAAATCAGAACAAATAAGAACATTTTGACCCCAATTTCGATGAATACTAAGCATTTTTATTCCCTTTTTCTAATGGGGAATTCATGGCTTATTTAAACACTCTTTAATCTAATCCAATAGCGAGCATATTCTTTTTCCTTGTCAGTGCCGAGGGGGAGAATACCTTGACACCGTTCTAAAACCGACTCCGAAGGAAATAAAGTCGGATTTTCTCGGAGTTCCTGGGACAGCAAATTATAAGCGGCGCGATTCGGAGTAGCAAAATAGAGTCGTTCAATTAAATCCGCTGTCACTTGGGGTTGGAACATAAAATTAATCCAAGCATAAGCGCCTTGAACATTGGGTGCATTTCTGGGAATGACCATCGTATCGGTCCATAATGAACTGCCACTCATGGGGACTACATATTCCAAATCTGGATTTTCGTCCGAGACGGAGAGTGCATCAAAAGAAAAACCCATTGCCATTTCCAAATCCCCAGCCAAAATCAAATCCCGCCAGCCATCGGTAGTAAAATTAGCGATCGCTGGCTTCAGATTGACCAAGTGTTCATAGGCGGCATGAAGTTGGGCAGGATCCGTAGAATTGTAGGAATAACCGAGCGATCGCAGTCCCGCACCCAACACCTCCCGCACATCATTCATTAAAGTTAACCGTCGAGAGAGGTCCCTCTGATGAGTCCAGAGATACTCCCAATCATCGGGAGGCGTCGAGAGTTTAGCCGAATTATAAATCAGTCCAGTTGTCCCCCAGGTAAACGGGACACTGTAGCGATTTCCCCGGTCATATTCCGGGTCTTGGAACTTCTCAAACAAATTATCTAGCCCTTGAATCTGCGATCGCTCCAAGGGTCTAAGCAGTTGAAGTTCGACCATCCGTCCCACCATATAATCTGAGGGATAGATGATACTGTAAGAACTCCCTCCGCCCGCCTGCATCTTTGCCAACATCGCCTCATTAGAGTCATAAATATCGACAATCACTCGGATACCCGTTTGCTCTGTAAAACTTCTGAGCAAATCTCCATCGGTATAGTCAGCCCAAGTGTAGATAAACAGTTCATTAGCAGCAGTTGAGTCCACCGCCAAAGTGGGAGTATCTTCATCTATCTCCGGACTCGGTTGGCCGCCTAGAGTCCAGCCACAACTCGATAGCGCCAGACCAGAAAGTGCCGCCGCAGACTGTTTTAAAAACTGACGTCGGGTCGGTGTAGCACTGCTCATTCTATATTTTTGGGGTTTCGGAATCCGCACTATTTTGACAAAGTGGTGTGATGACCAAGATTCAGATTAATTAACAATACCGAAGCGACGTTTCTAAAGGGAGAGGATTTCCCGTTTCCGCATCAGTATTTTGACAAGCAAACATTAATTCGGGGGAGAGTTTTTCATATTCCAGTTCAGAACCCTGCCATTTCAGGACATAACCCCGAAGTTCTTTAATGGGAAGGTGGGTCAGTTCGTCAATTTCAGGTAAAAATGACCGGAGAATCAGGGAAGCCACGGGCTGAGTTTTAAACAGCAACTTGCTAATCAGCAATTCCTTGAGTCCCCATTGATACCCATAATTGACGAGATCGCCCTGGCGCTGGAGGTCAACCACGAACGATTCGCCATCACTTCCGAGAAAGGTAAGAATGGCATTCTTGGGACAGTGGGATTCTATCTCCTCTAAAAATTGATTTACACTCGCTAGATTCATATAGATGTCCGTCCACATGGTACAAACAAGCGCTCGCATCCACAGGTGAAAGCGTAGCGCACCCCGGCAATTGTCGCCTAAGCCGCAGCCAAGGCAATACAATCTGTAGGCAGCCAGTAGGTATAGATCGGCGTCTCAGGATCTGGTAAGCTCGTTCCCGTATTCGGTTGCAAGACCGCCATTTCATCCCCCGAGAGCAGTTCCACCACATACTGAACATGGGTTCCCAAATACATGACTGTTTTGAGCCGTCCCTCAAAGCAGTTTACCTCCACCTCTGGCGGATAGAGACTCAAATTAATTTTTTCCGGTCGAACACTGACGATCGCCCCTGATGCGTTACCACTCCAGGGTTCCGTTGGTTCCACCACAATTTTTAATCCCGTCCCTGTACGAATCGCCAGAGAGGTGCGATCGCTCCCTTCAATCCGTCCGGGCAGTAAATTGGTTTCTCCAATAAAATCCGCCACAAACGGCGATCGGGGACGCTCATAAATTTCACTCGGGGTCCCGATTTGCTCAATTCGGCCCTCATGCATCACAGCAATCCGGTCCGACAAAGATAGGGCCTCCTCCTGGTCATGAGTCACCATCACAAAAGTCAACCCCAAATCCCGATGCAACGTTGATAATTCAACCTGCATCTGTTTCCTCAACTTCAGGTCCAACGCCCCTAACGGTTCATCCAACAACACAACCGCTGGACGATTCACCAGCGCCCGTGCCAGAGCCACCCGTTGCTGTTGACCTCCCGAGAGCTGAGAGGGATAGCGATTAGCGTAAGACTCCATTTTGACCAATTTCAGCGCTTCTTTGACCCGTTCCTCAATTTCACTTTTTCCACAGCGTTTGATTCGCAACCCAAACGCAATATTTTCAGCAATAGACTGATGATTGAACAGCGCATAACTCTGAAACACCGTATTCACTGGGCGCTGATAAGCTGGAACCTGATTCATGGACTTACCCCGAATCAGGACCTCTCCCGCAGAAGGCGTCTCAAAGCCCCCGATCAATCTTAGGGTCGTCGTTTTCCCACAGCCAGAAGGACCGAGGATACTAAAAAATTCTCCTCGATTAATGTCAAGATCGACACCCCGGACCGCAGTTTCCCCCTCAAACACCTTAAAAACTTTGCGAAGTTCAACGTCAAGGAGGGTATCGTAACCCGTGGCAGCGCTTTGGTGCGTCGTAGCAGATTGAAACATCATGGCGATTCTCGGCGGTGATGCCCCTTATGTAGATTGAACCAGTCCTCCGCGTAGCCTCTCCCTGGATTAAGCCTCCCCTTCGGGAACAGGAGAATCCCTCGCAGAAATCTGGCTTTGGTTTATTCTATCCACATTCCGCATTTAGGTTAATATTTCTCCTTTTTTGTCATTGGTCATTTGTCATTGGTCATTTGTCATTGGTCATTTGTCAAGGGACCAGCAATTGTAGGGTGGGCAATGCCCACCAAATCTAGGTGGGCATTGCCCACCCTACAACTCCCCCATCTCCCCCATCAACCAAGGACCAAGGACCAAGGACCAAAGACATAAGACATAAGACCCTAGGCATAGCGCAAATATTAAAAATTAACAACCTTTGACCACTAAATCTAAGATGGCGTATAGTCTTGATCTACAGCTATACGCGGATACGAGAAGAGATTGACTTATGGTTCGAGAATTGGAACGCACGCGCCACCACAGCGATTTTCCCGAAACCGCACCGGCAGCGAATCCGGTGTTTTTTAGGACTTACAGCCGCCGCCAGGATGACGGACGGGAAACTTGGGATCAAGTCTGCGATCGCACCATTGCTGGATTAGAGAAACTCGGCAATCTCAACTCCGACGAGGTGGCACTCCTCACCCAGATGCAGAAACAACTCAAAACCCTCTCCTCGGGTCGCTGGTTGTGGGTGGGGGGCACGGACTGGATCGAACGCCCGGAAAACTTTTCTGGGGCCTATAACTGTTCCTCGACAAATATCCACGATTGGCGAGCCTTTGGATTATTAATGGGCCTTGCGATGATGGGATGTGGCACCGGCGCAGTCCTCGAACCTCAATATATCAATCAGTTGCCGAAGATTCGCAACCGACTTCAGATCACCCTCCAAGGTGAAATTGGCACGACCCCGCGCGATCGCCGTCGCCAAGAAACGGAGGTAACTTACGATGGCGATCGGGTCCTCCTGAATGTCGGAGACTCCCGGATTGGTTGGGTCCAATCTTATCAAACCCTCCTAGAACTCTCCACCGATGAGCGCTTTGATTCAACCGTTGAAGTCATCGTGGATCTGTGCGATATTCGTCCAGCCGGAGAACCGCTCAAAGGGTTTGGAGGCGTTGCTAATCCAGTTAAATTAACTGACCTTTATAAGCGAGTTGCTTTAATTTTAAATAAAGCAATTGGACGTCAATTAAATTCAGTCGAATGCTGCTTATTGATTGATGAAGCGGCGTCTACGATTGTGGCAGGAAATATCCGCCGATGTTTGCCTGAAGATGCTTTAGTACATACAGAATCAGGCTTAGTTCCGATTGCTAAAGTGCGGATTGGCGATCGCGTTTTAACCAGTAAAGGGTTTTACCCAGTCACCAACTTTTTTGTACAAGGAGAGCAATCCCTCTGCCGCATTCGGACCCAGGATGGCATCTTAGACTGTACCCCTGACCATAAAGTAGCCGTACTGACTGATATCTACGGCAATTACAAGATGGTCAAGGCTAAGGATTTGAAAGAAGGCGATCGCCTCATCTTTGTACCTCAAGCTATTCCGGGTACTGCAACCGAACTCCCCGAGTTTCGAGGGCAAATTCACAAAGCAGCAAAGCCCATCCAAATCCCAGCTTTGACTACTGATGTAGCCTACTTTTTGGGATATTTACAGGGGGATGGTTCTGTTGCTTCGGATGGTTCACGAGTCCGGTTCCGAGTTCACGAAGATAGTCCGGCTATCTTGGACCGATTAACTGCTGTTGCTCGGGAGTTTGGCTTAGATACCTACACTCTCCGAACCCCTGAGCAATGCCAGATCAAGGCGTATGAACTGCAATTTAACTCCTCTGCCTTAAACCTGTATCTCAAGCAGTTTAAGCAACCTTTCCAACCCTTGGTTATTCCGGACTGCATTCTCTTAGGAACTATTGATATTCGCGCTTCCTTTTTAGCAGGACTCGCCGATGCGGATGGTTGTCATAGCCAAGGGGTGCTCGTCGCTTCCTCCCAGCAGAAATTTCTACAGCAGGTCCAGGCCCTTTATGCCTCTCTAGGCATTACTGTTCGGATGTGTAGTGCCATTCGCAAACGAACCGGAAAATGGGAAGGTGAATTAGTCACGGTAGGAGAAAAAGCGTTTAGCGCTGTTCAATCTACCTTCTCTAATTATTCAATTCAATTTGCTACCCAGAAAAAGAACCGTCCGAAGTCATTTAAGGAACACGGCTTCCCCGTTAACATGGTTCGCCCATTGGTCAATACTTACCAGTATCATTGGGGCGGGAATCAAAAGCAAATGGTTCCGCTAACGTTAAAACGTTACATTCCAGAAGCAACCGACCTCGTTCCTATCAAAGTTGAACAGGTTGATTTTGATGTTCGCTGTTGTCCTACTTATGACATTGAGGTAGCGACAGTTCATGAGTTTGTCTGTGAGGGCATTCTGGTTTCTAACAGTGCCGGGATGCGCCAAAGCGCCAGCGATGATGAATTGTTTGCCAATGCCAAGATGAATTTATGGCAACAAGATGAGGCCGGAAACTGGCGAATCGACCCAGAAAGAGATGCTTTAAGAATGGCAAATCACACCAGGGTTTTTCATCATAAACCCACCGTCAAGGAATGTATTGAGGCGGTGCGTCAACAATATTATTCTGGGGAAGGAGCTATTCAATGGGCCGGTGAAGCTGTTGCCCGAGCCAGTTGCGATTTAATGCTCGATCGCGAGAGTAAACGGGATTTTCTGAAAGCCTATAACCAAGGCAAAGGGAAGCAATGGATAGGCGATCGCTATCCCGAAATCTCTCAACCAGAGTTAGAACATCGGTTATCCCGCGTTGGATTAAACCCGTGTGGTAAGTAATTTTGCCTCACGTTAAAAATCGGGCAAAATCGGTAAACCCTGAGAAGGGAATACCGAGGTAAGCAGATAGTTTAAAAGCATCTGCCACCGTAGAGCGTAGGATGTGAAACTCGCCTAAGAGACTATAATCATCCCAAGAGTGCCTGACAGCAGTTCCACTAGAGTTCACTGCTGAAAATGTACGCCGAGCTTATCCGAATTCAAGGATAAGAACTAAAGGATAAAAAGCCTTTAGGATAACAACCCTGGAAATTATTGGTGCAGACTTTCACTGTAACCTTTCTGAGGTCCATCTCAATCAAATTGACCCCCAAAACGATCGCGAGCAAGCAGATGCTTTTGCCGCTGGTGCTTTATCCGTGGCCACCTTGTTGAATCATAAATTCCTCGAACCCCGCTATCAATACAGCCGGGAAATCGACCCCATTGTCGGCGTTTCCTTTACCGGATTGTTTGATTTCTTCGTTCATGCCTTTGGTGTGGATTGGTTGCGCTGGTGGGAACAAGGTCGTCCGGCAACTCCAGAAGGAATCGAATTTAAGCGTCAAGAAGAAGCCTATTTGACGCGCTGGCGTGATATTGTTCATGCTCAGGTGTGGGATTATTGCGATCGCCACGGATTGCGCCGTCCCAATCGTTGCACCACCGTGCAACCTTCCGGGACAAAATCTTTACTAACCGGCGCATCTCCCGGTTGGCATCCCCCCAAAGCCCAGCGGTTTATTCGCCGAATTACCTTCGGAAAAAACGACCCCGTAGCCTTGGCTTGTATCGACTACGGTTACAGTGTAATTCCCGGACAATCGGACAAGGATGAAAACGGGAATCTACTCAATGATCCCTTTGACCCGCGTTGTTCAGAATGGTTGGTGGAAATTCCCATCGCTGTCAGTTGGGCCGATTTACCCGGTGCCGATGAAATTGATATTAGTCAATTTAGTGCCTTAGCTCAAATGGACTTCTACATGAACGTTCAAAGCCACTATGTTACCCATAACACCTCGGCAACAGTGGAAGTTCGAGAATCAGAAATTGAGCTATTAGGTACGCGGATTTATGAGGCCATTCAAAACGATGAAGGCTACATTTCTGCCGCCCTACTCGCTCGATTTGACGATCGCCAATCATTCCCCCGTCTCCCCTTTGAACCCATTGATAAAGCTGAGTACGATCGCCTCAGTGCAGAGGTCTTAGTTCGTCGCAAAACCGATGATTTCAAAAACGCACTCCAGCGCTATGACCTCGGTGAATTAGCAGAAGCTGGACCTGCCGGTTGCGATTCCGATAAGTGCCTATTACCGGAAAAAAATCCCTCCTAGGCCCTCGGAGTCGGTAACGATTAGAAACGGGGTTTCTAGCTGAAAACAAGCGCAACTAGCGTAAACTCTCCGTTAGAAACCCCCTTTCTGGTCCCCCAGGTTAATCCCGGGGTTCGGGATGCCGACGCCTACTCCAGTGTCAAACGCGCTAGGATACCAGCAGTAGGCAATCTCCCCAGGATAGTGCAATCCTGGGGGGATCCTACCTCTGACTGCATTGGCCGCCAAAGGAGACATCCATGTTTTTAGATGAACTGAGTCCAATTTTTAAAGAAATAACCGAACATCCTGTTGCCTTTTTAGGCGGGTTTTTCTCCGGGGTGTTCCAACTCAATCTCTCCGATGACCCGGTGAAAAGCTGGCTGGAACAACAAGGAGCCTCCCCCACAGGTTCTTCTACCGGGAATAATAATGGCAGTGGCGGTTACAACAATCGTCCTCAATCTATTTCCATTGACTAGCCGATTTTGTTGGTCTGGGACTGCATCAGCTTTGAGCAGTCCCTTTTTTTTATTAAAAATGTTTCCCTTGATTTAGATTTTTTTGAAGTTTTAAAGAACATTAATTAATTTGAAAAGCTGGATTATATTAATTTTATAACTATTAGAATTATCCGAAAAAATGGGAGTCTCGCTCCCTTTTTATAGTGAAGAAAATTCTATATTTTTGTCGCTAAATTGGTTATCGACAGGGGAATGACAGTTTTGAGGCTTGTACCTGGGATGGGTAATGACCCAATCATGACCCCAGCTAAAATTTTAATTGAGTTTGTAGCTGGGTTAACTGACTTAGAGTCAATTTTATGCTGGATTCCGACTTTTCCGGGGAAAACAGTACAAATGCTTAAGAAAATGTTGCGTTTTCTATAGTTCCCCTACAGTTAACCTGCGTTGCTGAAAATGCTTCTTTAAGATGGAAAGGAAAGGGCGACTGGGCAAAACCAACCCGCTAACCGATCCAGTCGTTCCAGTAAAACCACTTCAAAGGTAGACAACAACGATGAAGGATGAAATAACAAAAAATCCGCTTGAGCCGACTCAATTGCTCGATCGCGACTGTACAACCCTATCCAGGCACGTTTTGCAGCAACTGCAGAGCTTTTCTGCCGATGCTCAGGACCTCAGCGCGTTGATGAGCCGGATCGCTCTAGCAGCAAAGCTAATTTCCCGCCGGTTGAGTCGCGCTGGGTTAGTGGAAGGGGTTCTGGGGTTTAGTGGCGACATTAATGTTCAGGGAGAAAGCGTCAAACGCATGGATGTCTATGCCAATGAGGTGTTTATCTCCGTTTTCAAGCAAAGTGGCTTAGTTTGTCGCTTGGCATCGGAGGAAATGGAGAAACCCTACTACATCCCGGAAAACTGCCCCATTGGGCGTTATACCCTGCTTTATGACCCGATTGACGGCTCCTCCAATATCGATAGCAACCTGAATATCGGGTCTATCTTCTCGATTCGCCAACAAGAAGGAAATGATGAAAATGGGGAAGCCCTAGATTTGCTGCAAAGTGGACGCAAGCAACTCGCTGCAGGCTATATCCTCTATGGACCCAGTACCATGCTGGTATATTCCATTGGGACGGGGGTTCATTCCTTCACTCTGGATCCCAGTCTGGGAGAGTTTATCCTGTCGAATCAAAATATTCAGGTCCCTGAGCATGGTGCGGTTTACAGTGTGAATGAAGGCAACTTCTGGCAGTGGGATGAATCGATCCGCGACTATATCCGCTATGTTCATCGGCACGAAGGCTATACCGCTCGTTATAGTGGGGCTTTAGTGGGGGACTTTCACCGGATCCTGCATGAAGGGGGCGTGTTCATGTATCCTGGAACCATTAAAAAACCCGAGGGTAAATTGCGCCTGCTTTATGAAACCGCACCCCTAGCTTTTTTGATAGAGCAAGCTGGGGGACAAGCCAGTACCGGAACTCAGGATATCTTAGATGTGGTGCCGGATCAACTTCATACCCGTACCCCGGTGATTATTGGCAGTAAAGATGATGTGGCACTCGTCAAATCCTTCATTGACGATCGCAAGCATGAGAAGAACCCCGCGATCGCTACTCATTCATGATGATTTGATGACACAGTTCGGCGATCAACCCTTACCTTTTACCCCAATTCAAAGATAAGCTAAAACCTAAGCGTGAAATGAGGGACTTTCATACCACGGATAGTCATCATCCGCTTTAAAAACATTCACAATGATACCCTGTAGTCTAGTCTAAACCCAACGAGATAAAACTTATGGCAATTAATCCCTTACTCCAAAAAATTGAACAAGAATATGGTCAAAGTATCTGGATGGATAATTTGAACCGTGATCTCATCAAGTCCGGGGAACTGAAAACCCTGATTGAAACCCGAGGATTGCGGGGACTGACCTCTAATCCGTCAATTTTTGAAAAAGCCATTGTCGGAAATGCAATTTACGATTCAGATATCGAAGCTGGCATCAAAGCTAACCAATCGGTGGAGAAAATTTATGAATCTTTAGTGTTTGAAGATATTCGCAATGCCTGCGATCATTTTCGGGCGATTTATGATGAAACTGAGGGGTTAGATGGCTATGTCAGTATTGAAGTGCCGCCGAACCTCGCTTTGGATGCTGAAAAAACTCTTGCAGAAGCCAAGCGCTACTACAAGGAAATTGAACGGGAAAATGTGATGGTGAAGATTCCCGGGACTTCCCAGGGGTTAGAGGCGGTTGAAAAAGTCATTGCTGAAGGGATCAACGTTAATGTGACGTTGCTATTTTCCGTAGACAGTTATGTAGAGACGGCCTGGGCTTACATTCGCGGGCTAGAAGCACGAGTGCAGGCGGGTGAAGATGTGAGCAAGATTTCTTCAGTTGCCAGTTTCTTTATCAGCCGAATTGATGTGAAAATTGATGAGGCAATTGATGAAAAACTCAAGCACATAACGGAGCTGCAAGAAAAGGCCCGACTGGAGCAAATCAAAGGGAAGGTGGCGATCGCCAATGCCAAGATTGCCTATCAAAAATACAAAGAAATCATCAACAGCGATCGCTGGCAAGCCCTCGCCGCCAAAGGAGCCAACCCCCAACGGTTACTCTGGGCCTCCACCAGCAGCAAAAATCCCAACTACAGTGACGTCATCTACGTTGATGAACTGATTGGACCCGATACGGTCAACACCCTACCCCCAGCAACCATTGAAGCCTGTGCCGATCATTGCGATGTCGCCAGCCGCATCGAAACCGATGTTGATCAAGCCTACCACCTGATCGAAAACTTGGCTGAGTTGGGCATCGACTTGGATCAAATCATGGCAGAACTGTTAGACGAAGGCATTGATAAATTCATTCAACCCTTCGAGTCTCTGATGAGTTCCCTGGAAAGCAAAGTCAAACAACTGGCTCCCGCCTAGTCAGGAGGGGAAAATGGGTACGGCATCACTCCGTTACCCATTTTTCTGCCCCTCCAGCTCCTTTTTCGACCCAGAGCAAGAGATCAAAGATGGATATGTCCATATTGCGATCGTTCTTAATTTCTCTGTACTAACCTCTAACCTATGCATCAAACCAGATGGTAACGCTATTAGAAAACCCCCTGCGCGTGGGACTCCAACAAGATCGGATTCCCGAACCACAGATTTTGATTATCTTCGGTGCCTCCGGGGACCTGACCCAGAGAAAGCTCGTTCCGGCAATCTATCAAATGAAACTGGAACGTAAACTCCCTTCGCAACTAACGATTGTCGGGGTCTCCCGCAGTCAATGGAGTCATGAGTTTTTCCGAGATCATTGCCGCCAAGGAGTTGAAGAATTTGGCAACGGGATTGGTTCTGAAGCGCTCTGGGACGACTTTGCCAATGGACTGTTCTATTGTCCAGGCGACATCGATAAATCAGAAAGTTACCAGAAACTCAAAGCCTTTCTGGGTGAACTCGATGAAAAACGCGGCACTCGGGGGAACCGCGTGTTTTACCTGAGTGTGGCACCGCGCTTTTTCGCTGAAGCGATCGAGCAACTTGGGGGTGCGGGAATGCTAGGCGATCGCGACAAACAACGCCTAGTCATTGAAAAGCCCTTTGGTCACGATCTGGGTACGGCACAGATCCTCAACCAAGTGGTCCAAAAAGTCTGCTCAGAAAAGCAGGTTTACCGGATTGACCACTACTTAGGCAAGGAAACGGTCCAGAATCTGCTCGTGTTTCGCTTTGCCAATGCCATTTTTGAACCCCTGTGGAATCGGCAGTTTGTCGATTGTGTTCAAATCACCGTCGCCGAAACCGTCGGTTTAGAAGGACGGGCTGGGTATTATGAATCATCAGGCGCGCTGCGGGATATGGTGCAAAACCACCTGATGCAACTGTTTACCCTGACCGCAATGGAAGCGCCAAACTCCCTGGATGCCGATAGTATCCGTAATGAAAAGGTAAAAGTCCTACAAGCGACTCACCTGGCGGATATTGAAAATTTGAACCTGTCTGCCACTCGGGGTCAGTACACTTCCGGATGGATGAAAGGGAAGCAGGTTCCAGGCTATCGCGAAGAGGAAGGGGTTAACGAGAACTCGACGACGCCGACTTATGCCGGGCTCAAGCTTTATATCGATAACTGGCGCTGGAAAGGCGTGCCATTCTACATGAGAACCGGCAAACGGATGCCGAAAAAGGTGACCGAAATTGCGATTCAGTTCCGGGAAGTGCCATTTTTGATGTTCCAGTCTGCTGCAAAACAGGCGAATCCCAATGTGTTGGCGATGCGGATTCAACCGAATGAGGGGATTTCGATGCGTTTTGAGGTAAAAACGCCGGGGAACTCTTTGCGGACGCGATCGGTGGATATGGATTTTCGCTACGATACCACCTTCGGTCAGGCCAACACGGATGCCTACAGTCGGTTATTGATAGACTGTATGTTAGGGGACCAAACTCTGTTTACCCGAGGGGATGAAGTGGAGGAGTCTTGGCGTGTCCTAACTCCCTTGCTGCAAGTTTGGGATGCTCCTTCGGATCCCAAGGCGATCGCCCTTTATGAAGCCGGGACTTGGGGTCCTGTGGAAGCAGAGATGCTACTCAATCGTCACAATCACCGCTGGCGCAGGTTGTAACGTTTGAAGGATGCAAGGATGAGGGCGAATCAGCAAGAGGGAGCCCGGAACAGATCAGAAAACACAGGACTCAAAACCCTCATCCTTCATCCTTCTCATCCACAATCACTACTCAACACTCAACAATTAAATTAATATGGCTACTCCAATTGTTGCGCTCCAACAACCGAAAGATATTTCCCTCGATGAGATTGAGTCAGAACTGGGTCGAATCTGGCTCTCGGAAAATGGCGGCAGGGCTGCTAGTATTGCCACCCGCGCCGCAACCTTTAGTATGGTGGTGTATGAGCCCGAAGAATTCCAGCAATTGCTGGGGGCTTTAGGCTTTTACGAAGGGCCAATTGATGGCATTTACGGAGCACTGACCAAGGAAGCGGTTCAGGAAGCTCAAATCGCTTACGGAATCAGAGTTACAGGGCGCATTGACCCAGAAACCTTGATCAGGCTGCGGGAAGAGTATGATAAGATGCCGCCCGAGCTCCAGAAAGTCACCAATCCCAATGCCCGAGGGTTCAGCATCAGCGAGGCGATCGCCGCTCAAAATCCCTGCCGCATTATCACCCTCTGTCCCGTCCTCGGTGAAGATGAAGGGGTCACCGCTCAGGTTTCCGCCTATTGTCCCCTGCAAAAAAGCAACTCCAGCCGGTTAATTTGCTGTGAGTACATCACCTTACGCGGTACGAAGCAAGCACTGCAACGAGTCGGGGACTTGGTGGTGTCTCTGATGATTCCGTCCTTGCCGAAATTTGTCTGGTGGAAGGCAACCCCTAATCCCGAACAGGAGTTGTTCCAAAAGCTCTCGGAATCCTGCAATTGCATGATTATGGACTCGTCTTACTTTAGTGACCCCGAGTCCGAGTTTCTGAAGATGCAAAAGCTCATCGATGCCGAAACCTATATGGCGGACTTGAATTGGCATCGCCTCACCTCCTGGCAAGAGTTGGCTGCTGCGGCTTTTGACCCCCCGGAACGTCGCGCTTCCTTGGTGGAACTTGATCGCGTGACGATTGACTATGAAAAGGGAAATGCCTCTCAAGCGCTGATGTTCCTGGGTTGGCTCGCTTCTCGCCTCAATTGGCAACCGTTGTCTTACGAGGACGAGGGCGGCGATTATGATATTCGCCGGGTCTCCTTCAAAGGTCCAGGCGATCGCACCGTAGAAGCGGAGTTAGCCGCCATTCCTACAGCAGATTGGGGTGAGATTACGGGGGATATGGTGGGCTTGCGTCTCACTTCTACCAATAGTGAGGCCAATTGCTGCACGATTCTCTGTTCGGAAACCACCGGCTGTATGCGGATGGAGTCCGGCGGTAGCGCTCAAAACTGCCGCACCGAACAGGTGACCCCGTTAACAGACCAAAAGGCTGAATACCTCCTGGGGCAACAACTTCAGCGCTGGGGTCGCGATATGCTTTATGAAGAAAGTCTGGCGGTGACGACCGAGATTCTCAAGTTACGCCAGTAATCGGATGTTGTGGGGCGATCGCCAGTTTGTAAGAAGGCGATCGCCCCTCTATTTTTCCCCTACAACTGATCGGGATCAACTCCCATTTCTCGTAATTTTGCAGCAAGGCGATCGGCCTTAGATTGAGCCAATTCAGCTTGCTGTTGAGCCAATTCAGCTTGCTGTTGAGCCGATTCAGCTTCTTGTTTTGCCAATTCAGCTTGCTGTTGTGCTGCTTCGTGGGGTAACAAAGCTAGAGTTCCATCGGGATGATAAAAGCGTAACCAAGTGATAGAAACTTGCGTTAGAGTTCCCTCCCAATTTCCCAGCCATGCCCCGAGAGTTTCGCACCACAACCATCCCCGTTCATCGGGTTCAAGGGGTTGATACTTGTGATTGGCGTCCAAGTGCCAACCTTGCAAAGAATTGGGATTATAGGGGTCATAAACGAAATAATCCCGAGTTCGGAATACCCGTTCATAGAGGTCTTTTTTCGGTCCCAGGTCAATTTTTCGGGTACTGGGGGAGGTCAATTCTACAATCACATCGGGGTAACGCCCCTCTTCCTCCCAAACGACCCATCCGAGGCGATCGCCCGGTTCTACATCCAAAACCGCAAAGAAATCCGGTCCTCTGAAATCTCGATTTTTCGCTTGTTTACTGCTGTAATAAATAAACATATTCCCGCCCATAAAATAATCATGGCGGTCCGGGAATAGGGCAGGCACTGAGTCAATCAGGGCATTCATTGCTATGCGGTGTCGATTACTTTCCAAGGGTTCTCCGTCATCAAAAATTAGGTCCGTAGGAGGCATGGGGGGTTCCCACTCAACTGCCTCTGGGACGGGGTTTATGGTTTCTGCGATCGCCTCGGCAGACATGGCACTCTACTCCACTGAATTGCTAAATTTATTGTAGCGTTAAGCGCAAAGTAGGCTATAGTAAATTTTATCCAAGGACCAATGACTAAGGACAAATGACCAAGGACAAATCGCCTCAGCATTAAGCGCAAAGGAGCCTAAAGTAAATTTTATCCAATGACCAATGACAAATGACCAATGACAAACGACCAATGACAAATGACCCCAATAATTGCCGGAGAAAGAAGCGGCGTTGGCAAAACAACGATAACTTTAGCAATTTTAGCCTATCTACAACGCCAAGGTCTGAAAGTTCAATCTTTTAAGGTTGGACCCGATTATATTGACCCCATGTTTCATCACTATGTCACGGGTCGCCCTTGTCGCAATTTAGATCCGGTTCTAACTTCCCCGGACTATGTTCAAGATTGTTTTAATCGCCACTGGCAATCGGTGGAATTTGCTCTAATTGAAGGGGTGATGGGATTGTTTGATGGGGTGCAACCAGCCCCTTTGCTGATGGAGGAATCTCCGGGATTTTCTCTGGGGGATTTTGCCAGTAGCGCTCATATTGCCCGATTGTTACAATTGCCGGTGATATTAGTTTTGGATTGCAGTCGGTTATCGAGTTCGATCGCTGCGATCGCCCAAGGATATCGAACACTGGATCCGAGGGTAAACATTGCTGGGGCTATTCTCAACCGAGTGGGCAGCGATCGCCATTTAGAACTGCTACAAGATGCCTTAGAAACCATTCAATTTCCAATTTTAGGCGTTTGGCGGCGACAGGATAACATTACCATTCCCGATCGCCATCTGGGCTTAATTCCCACGGCGGAACTCCCCCAACTGGATGCCTTAATCGATCGCCTTGCACATTTGGCTGAAACTTGCTTTGATTGGGAACAGCTATTCCCCCTGCTGAAATCCACTCCGGCAACTGCTGTCAAATCCCTAGACATCCCCAATTGCCAAGGAGTTAAATCAAAAATTCCAGTGGCGATCGCCCAAGATGCTGCCTTTAATTTCTATTATCCAGATAATCTCGACAGTCTCGAATCCCTTGGTGCAGAATTGGTCCCCTGGAGTCCTCTCAAGGATGCAGTTTTACCCGAGGGAGTGCAAGGATTATATTTAGGCGGAGGTTTCCCAGAAATCTTTGCTGAAACCCTAGGGGCAAACACCCCTGCATTGCGATCGGTTTATCAGGCAGTCACCTCGGGGATGCCAACCTATGCCGAATGTGGCGGTTTGATGTATTTATGTCAGCACTTAGTTGATTTTGACAGCAAATCTTGGGCAATGGTGGGAATTTTACCCGCGAATGCAGTTATGGGTTCCCGCCTCAGTTTGGGATATCGCCTTGCCACCACTGTGCAAGATACCCCCTTATTCCAAACTGGGGACCGGGTATGGGGTCATGAGTTCCACCGATCGCATTTGACTGCTGAACCCTCTTCCCCCCTCTACCAACTCCAGGCATTCCATCGCCACTCGGGAATCACCCCGGAAGGATGGGGATCTTCTCCTTTGTCTACCACTCCTACTGTTCATGCCTCTTACATTCATCTTCATTGGGGGGGACAGTGGCAGATTCCCCAGAGATTTTTACACAGTTGTCAAAGCTTTGATCCGCGATCAAGTCCTTTTTTGTAAACTTTTGTAAAATCTACTTGGAAATTTTAAAAGGCTATGTTACTTTAATACTAGACACGGAAAAGAAAGAAGTTAAGGAGAAGAAAGATTTAAAGATTCCTTGGTTCACCTGACCGCGTGTCTCCTGTCTTGAGAACCGATGTGCGGCGAGGCCCACAAGGGTGAAGCTGCGGAAATTGTAAACCCTAGTAAGCAATTGTCAATCGTCTAAAACCTTTCGTCTTTTTTGCTATATATTTTGAAGAATCAGTCATTCCGTAAATAGGGTCTAGTCTTGTGACTAGGCCCTTACTGTTTTTAGGGATAAATTTTTAGGGGAAATTGAGAATAAGGGGTATTGAGAAAGTTATCCCTGTCTCGGCGATCGCTCGGGTAGCAGATAGCAGATTTGCTTAAATGGAATAGAAATAGCAGTAATCAGATCAGAAAACACAATAATTAGTCTGGATCGAAGAGCCAATCCCTTGGCAGAAGACCTCAGAGCAGTTAGAGTAAAAGGCGGGTGCATCGGAAAGCGGGGAGAATCTCATAAGCACAAACGCCATGCTAAAACTGGAACAATTTCCATCCTAGCTTTGACGATTCTCCTGATTCGCCATGACTCATCCGGTCAGCCTTTTCTCGAAACTGATAGGGTATTTGTCCGAGTTGTCATCACTGAAAACCCCTCTTTTCGATCCGCCTGCTTATGTCATCAAGTACAAACGCGGATCTTGCGATACATTAAGCTCAACTCGATCCACCTGGATTTCATCAGCTCATTAGCGATGCCAACCATTAACCTGCCTCAACATCCGCGATCCGACCAAAGTCAGAACACTCCCTCGTCTTTCACCGGATCTGGGTTTGCCCGGGAACCCGGGGAAAGGACTTATGAGTCCCGCAAAACTACCCCCTTAATTCAGTTAACCCTAACCTGGTTATTACTCCTCGGGGGGAATGGGGGCGCAGTTTTGGCACAGACAACCAATCCGGGAACGCTCACGGATCCCTCGCGCATTCCCAATCCTCTGCCACCGAGTAGCCCCCAGCTACCGGAACGCCCTCCCTTGCTACCCCCACCGGAAGAACTCCTGCAACCCCCGACTACGGATCCGGCTGCCCCTCCATTGCAAGTAGACCCCACGGGAGAAATTCCTGGGGCTATTGAGGTACAACGGTTTGAGGTGTTCGATAGTACCGTTTTCAGTAACGAAATCTGGGCGGAGATTTTAGCCCCATTTACGGACCGCCCCCTGTCCTTTGCGGAACTGTTGCAAGCGCGAACGGCGGTGACTCAATGGTACACCGAGGCGGGATATATTACCTCTGGGGCGTTAATTCCCCCCCAAACCCTAGAAGATGGGGTGGTGAGGATTCAGGTGGTGGAAGGGGGATTAGAAGAAATTAATGTGACGGGGAATGAGCGCTTGAGTCCCGATTATGTTAGTTCTCGATTGGCGATCGCCACGGAAAAACCCGTCAATATTGATAAACTCCTCGATGCCTTGCGCCTGTTACAACTGGACCCCCGAATTGAAAATATCTCCGCAGAACTCGCGGCAGGGTCTCGTCCCGGCCAAAATGTCCTAGATGTGCGGATTACGGAAGCATCGGCATTTGGCAGCGAGTTCGTCTTAGATAATGGGCGATCGCCCAGTGTTGGCAGCTTCCGCCAGAAAGCAAGTGTTTACCATCGCAACTTATTCGGGTTTGGGGATACCCTGAATCTCTCTTACACCAACACCGAAGGGAGTAATCAGTGGGATGTGGGTTACACCCTCCCGATTAATGCCCGCAATGGTACCTTTAGTGTGTCTCACGGTCGCACTGAAAGCGAAATTATCGAACCGCCCTTCGATCGGGTAGATATTGAAGCGAAATCGCGCAATACTGAATTCACCTTACGGCAACCCTTAATCCAAAGTCCCACCCGAGAATTCGCGATGGGATTGACTTTCGCCCGTCGTTCTAGCGAAACCTCCATTTTAGGGGTAAATTTTCCCCTTTCTCCGGGGGCGAATGACGATGGGGAAACGCGGATTTCTGCTTTCCGGTTCTTTCAAGAATGGACGGCGCGCAGTTCTCGGGAAGTCTTAGCGGCGCGATCGCAGTTTAATGTCGGGGTGGGTTGGTTTGATGCTACAGTAAATTCTTCCGCCCCGGATAGTCGCTTTTTGAGTTGGCGGGGACAGGGACAGTGGTTGCGGGTTCTGGGTTCGGAAACCAGCGACCCCCAACGGTCCCCGACGCTGTTAGTCCGGGGGGATATCCAATTGTCATCGGGTTCGTTGCTACCTCTGGAACAGTTTGGGTTAGGGGGTTTAGAAAGTGTGCGGGGCTATCGCCAAGATGCGCTTTTGACGGATAATGGGGCGATCGCATCTGCCGAACTTCGCATCCCAGTGTATCGCCAAAATTGGTTTGGGGTACAAGTCATCCCCTTTGTGGATGTGGGAACCGCTTGGAATAGTGGAGATGGAGACAATCCAGACCCTAATACCCTAGCTTCGGCAGGACTGGGTTTACAGCTAGATTTCGGCGATCGCCTACGAGCCCGCTTAGATTGGGGGTATCCTTTGATAGATAGCCCGTCTGGCGATCGCACCTGGCAAGAAAATGGCTTTTATTTTTCCATTGTCTCGACCCCGTTTTAATCAGAAAAACTCACAGCCGAGGAGGGTGTGGCTGGCTGGAAACAGGATGAAGGGATTTCCCTTGTTTTACTTCTCCAAACGGGACAGTGAAAAGTTCTGTATAACCCCTCCTGTGTCACTCATGGGGGCCTCAAAAAAAGGTCTAGGGCATCCTGTTATGCAACCGGGCCCCCGCCATCACCCGTTATTTGAATGCCGTCAGACTCAGTGAAGAACCAGGGACAAGGTTATAAGCCGATTAATTTATCTTGCGTTGGAGGAAAAAACTATGCCGGGGCGACTTCAATCCCGATCGCGATCGCAGCATTCTGTTAAAGCGATCGCACTTTGGTGTTTTACAGCACTGTCAATGGGGTGTTTTGCCCGCCTTTCGCCTGCTACTGCCCAAATTCTCCCCGACAGCACCTTACCGAACAATTCTGTGTTGCTTCCCAATGACAACAGCATCACCATTGAAGGCGGGACCGAAAGCGGCGTCAATTTATTTCACAGTTTTTCAGAATTTTCAGTCCCCACCAACACCGAAGCCTTTTTTAACAATTCCCCCACCATTCAAAATATTTTTACTCGGATTACCGGCAGCAATCTTTCCGAAATCGATGGATTAATTCGCGCCAATGGGTTGGCAAATTTATTTGTACTCAATCCTAATGGCATTGCCTTCGGTCCCAATGCGAGGATCAATATTGGGGGTTCATTTATTGGCAGTACCGCCAACAGCTTGCAATTTCCCGATGGCAGCACGTTTAGTGCCAGTGAACCCAACGCACCCCCTTTATTAACCATGAGCGTTCCAGTGGGATTGCAATTTAATTCTAATGGCGGTAATATCCAAGTTCAAGGCACTGGAAATCCCGATATTGTTCCGAGTAATCCTCAAGGAATGGGGGTAGCCCCCGGACAGACATTTGCCTTGGTAGGGGGAAATATTTCTCTCAATGGCGCAGTGGTAACGGTTCCGTCGGGACGGATTGAAATCGGTAGCGTGACGAATGGGGGAGTGGATGTGATACCCACTCCCGGAGGCATCGTGTTGGGATACGATCGCGTGGCGGAATTTGGCAACATTCAATTGAGCGATCGCAGTTCCTTATTCAATCCAGCCGTAGTAGACAATCCGATTGCCGGAATTCAAGTGGTCGGGAAAAATATTGGCTTAGAGCGATCGCAAATTGTGGCAGTGACTCCCGGAACTTTTAACAGCGGCAATATTGCCATAAATGCCAGCGAATCTCTCAGCTTATCCGGCGTTGATTTAATTTTTCCTTTTAGTTCCTGGATTGTCAACCAAGTGCTGCAAACCGCTACCGGAAATAGTGGCGAAGTAATTGTGAATGCCCCAGTAACGACCCTCACCGACGGTTCTCGGATTCAAACCGTAAGTTTAGGGGCGGGGAACGCTGGAAACGTCACCGTCAATGCAGAAAAACTGGCGATCGCGGGGTTTGCCATTCCTCCTACGGGCATTCCAGATATCAGCGAAATTGACCGCCCCACTCTATTAGACCGCAATCTCAACAGTCGCGTAACCAGTGAAAATTTTGCCAGCGGATCCGGTGGAGAAATTACCGTCAATGCCACAGAAATCAACTTAACCGATGGCGCACAAATTAATAGCCTTGCCGGTTCCACCTCGACAGGAAAGGGTGCAAATATGACCGTGACTGCAAATTCTATCACGGGAGATAATGCCGTTGCCTATAATCCCTTACTCTTTAGTGGTATTTCTAGTTACTTAGTGGGTGCAGGCCAAGGCGGCAATGTCAATATTTCTGCGGTGGAAGTCACGATGACCAATGGCGCACAGATGGGAAGCTCGAATGAAGGAACGGGACGTGGGGGAGATCTCAGCGTTACTGCCTCAGAGTCGATTTTGCTGCAAAAAGTGAATCCCCGCGTCCCGGTGTTGGCCTCTGGACTATTTGTCTCGACGAGCCAGACAGGAGAAGGAGGTAACATGAGCGTTTCCACGCCGCGTTTAACCCTCACAGAAGGAGCAGGTTTGAGTTCTCTGGTCTTGACCAAGCTTCTCGGAGAGCCTTTGCCCAATGCGGGACAGGGAAATGGAGGAGATGTCAGAGTCAATGCCGATACTATTCTCGTGAGTGGCGTAACGCCGTTAAATCCAGAAAATCTCACCCAGATGGGAAGTATTACCTTTGGAGCGGGAAATGCCGGGGATGTGTCAATTTCGACGCGCAGATTACAGGTGGAAGCAGGTGCGACCCTCTTTTCCTCCCTGCTTCCTTCCCTGTCGGTATTGGGAGAACCAATTCCCGGTTCGGGAACCGGGAATGGGGGCAATCTGACGATTCAGGCGAGCGAAGAAATCAAGGTGGTGGGGGCAAATCCATTTATCGGATCGCCGAGTTTGGTGGGGTTGCAAACCTTTGGATCGGGAAATGTGGGAGAACTACAGGTGACGAGCCCTAGGATTATCCTCAAAGATGGGGGGGCGATGGGTGCATTTACCAGTGGGACGGGAAATGCTGGTCGGATTACGGTGAGTGCTTCGGAAATTGAAATCGTTGGGGTTTCCAGTGGCGGGTTTTTTGAATCTCAAATGGGGGCGAGTGCTTTCCAAGCACCACTAGAGTTGCAGCAAGCATTTTTTAGCCCGCCGGTTCCTACGGGAAATACGGGAGCAGTGACGATCAATGCCGATCGCATCAGACTCAGCGATGGCGGCACGATTACCGTAACTCATGCAGGTACGGGAAATGCCGGAACGTTACAAATTAATGCCTCATCCATCTCTGTCGATCGCCAGGGTTCGATTGCGGCAACTACGGCCTCTGGACGGGGGGGAAATGTGGAGTTGAACGTCCAGAATGGTTTGATTTTAAGCAATAACGGTGGCATTAGTGTAGAAGCACTGGGTGATCGGGGCGATGGCGGGAACTTGGCGATCGCGGCCAGTACGATTGTAGCCCTGGAAAATAGTTTAGTTCGCGCTAATGCCGTCAGTGGCAATGGGGGGAACATCAATATTGTCACCCAAGGTTTATTTCTCTCTCCTGACAGTCAGATTACCGCTAGTTCTCAGTTGGGTCTGGATGGCACGATCAACGTCCAAGAACCGGCTCTCGATCCAGCTTCAGGATTGGTAGAGTTAGAAGATAATCCTACCGATCCCAGAGATCGCATCGTCAGCGGCTGTCGCGCACAAAAAGGAAATCGCTTTGTGATTACGGGACGAGGGGGTTTGCCAGAAAATCCGAATCAACCCTTGATGGGATGGTCGGTTTTGCACGATTTGCGTCCGGTCGCCCTCAATGGAGAATCGCACAGCCGCCAGCCCGCCCAGCAGTCGCCGGTGGCAATGGAGGCTCCACCACTGGTGGAAACAACCGGATGGGCGATCGACGAGCGCGGCAATCTGGTGTTAACCGCTACACCGACAAACCGCTATCAGTTGTTCCCTGATCGTTGTTCCCCCTCTAGCCCGGGTTGAAAGCTATCCCTCTTCTGTGACGCTTATCAGAGTATGCTGACCCTTTTATTTGAGTTGCGAAGTCCACCCAGCTTACGTTTGACAAAATTCCTTCACGCCAAAGAGTCATTCAGGCATCAAGTCATACACAGACGAACTGGATAGTTGAAGGCCCCTAATTAATGATTTCACAGAACTTTTCACGGTCCAGTTCTCCAGATTTATTTATGAAAATGCGACACCCTCAACATAAGCCTTTATCTCACGTTAAACAGGGATTGCTGTTATCTGTTGGTCTGTTTTGGTTAGCTTTACCCCTGGGTGCGATCGCCCAAACCACTGAGGAATTAGTTGAACAAGGGCGTCAACTTTACCAATCTGGGGAATTTTCCGCAGCGGTGGCGATTTGGGAAACGGCTGCCAGTCGCAGTGATGGGGAAGGGAATCGATTGCAACAAGCGGTTGCCTTGAGTAATCTGTCCGCAGCGTTGCAGGAATTGGGAGAGTGGGAGAGGGCAAAAGCGGCGATCGCTGAAAGTCTAGCTTTGGTTGAACGTGAGACGGACTCTCCCTCATCCGTTCGGGTCCTCGCCCAAGCCCTGAATACCCGTGGCGGATTGGAATTTACCCTGGGACAAACTGAAGCGGCAGTAACCACTTGGGAACAGGCGGCAGATGCCTACCGCCAAGCGGGGGAAAAGTCCGGGGAATATCGGGCGATGATTAATCAAGCCCGGGCTTTACAGGCATTAGGATTATACCGGCGATCGGTGACTCGCTTAGAACAACTCCAAGCCCGGTTAGGTGAGGAAACTGATCCTGATACCAAAGTAACGGCTTTACTCGCCTTGGGAAATGCCTTACGCCTGGTGGGGGATTTAGAACAGTCTGAGGAGGTCTTATGGGATAGTTTACAGACCGCCCAGCGATTACAGTCCCCATCGGCCATGAGTGAAAGTGCGATCGCGTTAGGGAATACGGTTCGCGCCCGTCAAGATGGAGACTCAGCTTTGGCGTTGTATCAACAAGCCGCCGCTAACGCAGAATCAGCCGATACCCAGGTCCAAGCCCGTCTCAATGCCCTCTCTCTGTTAGTTGAAAATCCCCTAATTCTGAGTAATTCGCCCTCTGAATCCCTCATCCAAAGCTGGATTCCGCAAATCCAAGCCCAAATCGAGGCATTGCCTCCGAGTCGGATGGCAGTGTATGCGCGAATTAAGTTCGCACAAAGTTGGTTACAGTGGCATGAAGGGAAGTCATCCCTGAACTCGGTCCTGCCGGAGGCGGCTAAACTCTTAGGAACAGCGGTCCAACAGGCCAAAAGTATAGGCGATCGCCGCGCTGAATCTTATGCGTTAGGGAATTTGGGGGAATTATACGAACGCAATCGCCAGTGGCAGCAAGCCCAAAGTCTCACGCAACAGGCGCTAGAGTTGGCGGAATATATCAATGCGGTGGATATTGCTTATCGCTGGCAATGGCAACTGGGGCGGTTACTCCTCGCGATCGGCGATCGCCCGGGGGCTGTGATAGCCTATTCTCAAGCGGTTAACTCTCTGGAGTCGTTGCGCCTAGATTTAGTCACTACCAATCGGGAAGTGCAGTTTTCTTTTCGGGATAGTGTCGAACCTGTTTACCGAGAGTTAGTGGCGTTACTGTTAGACGCCCCCTCAACTCCTGCTAATCGCACATCCAGTCAGGGCATTTCCCAGGAAAATCTACAAAAAGCATTACAGGCGATCGAATCTCTGAAATTAGCCGAACTGGATAACTTTTTTCGCGATGCTTGTGTGGATAGCAATGCTGTAGAACTGGATAAACAACAGGTTGACCTCACAGCGGCGATTATCTATCCCATCGTCTTAGGCGATCGCTTAGAAGTCATTGTTTCTCTCCCCAATCAACCGTTAAAGCATTATTCCACCCCCTTACCCAAAGAAGAAATCGAACAAACTCTCATCAGCCTAAGAAGAACCCTGGTAACTCGCACTTCTCGACAATATCGGGTTCATGCCAACACCGTTTACAACTGGTTAATTACCCCCATTCAAGACACTTTAGCCGCCAGTGGGATTAAAACGTTAGTCTTTGTTCCCGATGGACTGTTTAGAAATATTCCAATGGCTGCCTTGTATGACGGGGAACAATTTTTGTTAGAAAAATACAGCGTTGCCGTTAGTCCCGGACTCAAACTCACCGCCCTTCAACCCCTGAAGCGACAAGCGCTAAAAGCCTTAACTGCCGGTTTAAGTGAAGAACGATTTGGCTTCGCACAACTGCCGAATGTGGCGCTGGAAGTTGAACAAATCAATGCTGCCCTTTCCGGCATCGTCCTCATGGATAATGGATTTACCCGTGAGACTTTACAACAACAGCTTTTAGAAACTCCCTTTCCCGTGGTTCATATTGCCACTCACGGTCAATTTAGTTCTAGTGCAGAAGATACATTTATTCTCGCTTGGGACGATCGCATTAATGTTAATGAACTAGATAGTTTACTCCGCGTGAGAAATCGCAGTAACAATAACGAAGCCCTAGAACTACTGGTTCTGAGTGCCTGTCAAACTGCAACGGGGGACAATCGCGCCGCCTTGGGATTGGCAGGAATGGCTGTTCGCGCCGGTGCACGCAGTACCCTGGCAACTCTATGGTACATTGATGATGCCGCAACGGTCCCCGTGATGATAGACTTTTACAAATCCTTAAACGAAGGTAATCTCACTAAATCAGAAGCTTTGCGCCAAGCTCAAATCAACCTGTTGAAGAATCCCGATTATCAACATCCTATTTATTGGGCAGCTTATGTTTTAGTGGGCAATTGGCTGTAAACTAAAGGGTAGGTAGAGTATTAAATCAAGAGGACAACCAACCCAGTTTTTATTCCAAATAGGTTGCTCATAATCAGAAATTTGGGTGAATAACCGGGTTTACCAACCCGACTGTACCGACGTCCTACAGGAGGGTTGACTCGGTTAAACAGGTCAATAGTTAAGGGCAGGTTGGCACCCCCGAACTCACCCCTCCAAATGCCAAGACTCTCCCGAGTGGAACTCACAAGGATGCTAAACCAGTTATTAACCGTGATTATTATCGGCGCACCCCGCGTCGCTGGCAGTCTGGTGATTATCATCAGTTTTTGGATTGCCGCTGCCTTGTTGCGAAAGCTAATTCACCGCCTCACTACCACCAGTAAGTTGAGCCTGGATGCGCTAAAATTGCTGGAACAAACCTTTATTAGTACGGTTTGGATTGTGGGTATTGTTACTGCCCTGGGAACCCTGGGTATTGATGTTTCGGCGTTAATTGCTGGGTTGGGTCTCACTGGATTTGCCGTGGGATTAGCCCTAAAGGATATCCTCTCTAATCTAGTGTCTGGGGCTTTGATTTTAATTTATCGTCCCTTCCGTCGTCGCGATCGCATCTCCGTGGGCAACTTTGAAGGAACCGTTATCGATATTGATTTACGTTATACGACCCTGCAAGGAGAAGGCAAAACTATCTTAATCCCCAATTCTTATTTATTCACCAATACAATCTGCATTATTCAAGATTCCGAGGTAAAAATTATCACCAAAATTTACTGATTTAAAATAAAAATTCGCCTAGGGGGTAAAAATCATGATATAATATGTAATACCTTTAAACTTGTAACCGTTCCACTTCCATCTGTAAACCCTGCGAACAATGCTAAACTTCCTGAATCGCCTGTTAGGGCGTCACCCGGAAAACATCAAAGCCCATGTGGAAATCTACACTTGGCAAACCTGTCCCTACTGCATTCGGGCTAAAGTTCTCCTGATGTGGAAGGGGGTCAAATTCATCGAATATAAAATTGATGGAGATGGTGCTGCCCGAGTGAAAATGACAGAACGGGCTAATGGACGCCGCAGCGTTCCCCAGATTTTTATTAACGATCGCCATATCGGGGGATGTGATGATTTGTATGAACTTGATGCCAAAGCACAGTTAGATCCCCTCTTAATCATAGCACCCAATTAATTTAAAGGTTTCGATGTCATCCCGAGATGAACTCAATTTAAAATAATGGGTTTCAAGAGTTAACACCAACCCCAAAAACCATGACTTATTTTTTCATTTATGACGGCAAGTGCAATCTCTGTGTGAGCGTAGTCCAACTGTTAGAAACCTTTGATAAGGAAGATATGTTTCGTTATATTCCTATGCAGGATGAAAATAGTCTTTCTCGCTTAGGGATAACACCAAAAGACTGTGAACAAGGGATGATTTTAATCGATGCCGACTGCCCAGGACGACGGTGGCAGGGCAGTGATGCCGCAGAAGAACTGGGGAATTTATTACCCGGAGGCAGCCTATTTGTCAGTGCCTATCGCGCACTTCCGGGGATGAAATGGACCGGCGATCGCGTCTATGAACAAATCCGCGATAACCGTTATCAACTCTTTGGACAACGCGCCGATATCTATCACTCCACCTATCCGGGCGACTGTGAAACCTGTAATTATCCGACATAATTATGGGAGTGCAAGACCCGCAGTATCTTATACATCGGGACTGGATGAGTCAGGCGATCGCCCTTGCCCAAGCTGCTGGAGATGCCGGAGAAGTTCCCGTCGGGGCGATCGTTGTAGACCCCTCCGGCAAGGCGATCGCCCGAACCCAAAACCGCCGAGAACGGGACCATGACCCCACCGCCCATGCGGAAATCCTCGCCCTGCGTACAGCGGGGCAAGTGTTACAAAATTGGCATTTGAATGGCTGTACCCTCTATGTTACCCTAGAACCCTGTCCTTTATGTGCCGGGGCGATCGCCCAATCCCGTCTGAGTCTCCTCGTCTATGGTGCCGACGACCCCAAAAGCGGCGCAATCCGCACCGTCCTCAACCTCCCCGATAGTCCCGCTTCCTTTCACCGCTTATCCGTCCTGGGTGGCATCTTGGAATCCCCCTGTCGAGAGCAATTACAATCCTGGTTCTCTCAACGCCGACAGTCTCCAGACACAAAATCCTAAATTAGGATCGCTCAAAGTATCCAAACCCAAATCAAAATTATATAAATTGGATTCTATCTGAAGTTCGATCGAGGTCGTGGATATAGGTTAAACTGCCAATGACAAGAAACCGGGTTTCTAACCTTTACTGTACCAACGCCCTAGGACAATCTACAAACTGTCCATACTCTCCCCCTGTGCCTGGAACAATTCAAGTACAATAGAAAAATTCAGTTTAAAACACTGTTTTCAAATTACCGGATTAAATTCAAATCAACCCGCAATTGAACCTGATTCTTTCTCTATTTTATCTTAAAAACTACCCCAAAATTATGCAAATTCCCCTCCTAAAATCTACCATTCCCTCCGAAAAAGCTCCCTCGGTAAATTCTAAAATTTCCCCGTGGTTAGCCAGTGCATTATATCCATTAGGCCGTTTTATCGTCCTCCCTACCTACTTTAAACAGATTGAAGTCATCGGTCAAGAACATCTTCCCACCGCTGGACCCACTATCTTGGCCCCGACTCATCGATCGCGGTGGGATGGGATTTTGGTCGCATATACCGCAGGCCGACATATCACCGGACGGGACTTACGATATATGGTCTCTAGTGATGAATTTAAAGGAATTCCCGGTTGGTTAATTCCTCGTCTGGGTGGATTTCCCATTGATAGAAAACGTCCGGGAATTGGAAGTTTGCGGCATGGCGTCGAACTCCTGGAAGCAGGTCAAATGTTAGCGATTTTCCCTGAAGGGGCTATTTTTCACGATGGTGAACTTCATCCGCTTAAACCTGGATTAGCAAGACTGGCAATTCAAGCGGAATCCCTCCATCCTAATTTAGGCGTGAAAATTGTGCCGATAAATGTGGAATATCAGCCGAGGATTCCCCAGTGGCGATCGCAGGTTAAAATTACCATTGCCCCGCCCTTAGAAGTATCTAATTACCGTCTAGATACTCCTAAAGAAAGCGGGAATCAACTCACCGCCGATTTAGAAACCGCACTGCGGGCGATGGACCAAAATCAGGGCTAACCCTTGCGTTATTCCATCTCCGGCTTTGAGTGGCTAAAAAAAGGGGTGGTTAACCCACCCCCCCTAACTTCTATCGGATGTTAACTCAACCGGCTTAAAATCCTCCTATCCACTGAGTCAGAATCTCTTAGCCCGTCGTCAAAATGTCTGGGGAGACTGATTGAAACATTCCATTTAACTCCAGGGGATTGGTATTTAAAACAATCCCTAAAATTTCATTTGTGCTCTTGAGTTGAAGGAGTGCATCAGGAGTGCCATTGTTATCCACATCCACGAAGCGCTGATAGCTAATATCGTTTTGCGTTAACCCATCGGTCAGGCCAATGCGATCGCCCTCGGCCCGTTTAAAATCAGTAATATAGTCAGCTTCTAGCGGGTCAACCACCCCAACGGCTGTGTCGCGCCGCAGGATGAACAAATCAGCCCCTGTTCCTCCAATGAGAACATCTGTACCAAAATCGCCGGTTAAATTGTCATCGCCGCCTTCACCATATAAATCGTCATGGGCTTTACCTCCCCGCACAATATCATTACCCTCCCCGCCAAAGACAACATCATTATCATTGTTGCCATTGAGGATGTCATTGTTAGCGCCACCAAAAAGGTAATCATCGCCTTTCCCACCCCGTAGGGTGTTATTTCCGCCGCTTCCATAGATGCGATCGCGACCACCGTTCCCATTGATGAATTCCCCCTCAGATGAACCGATGATGATATCATCTCCATCTAAGGCCCGTAGCCCCAATTGATAGCCATTCAGTGCCCCGGGAGCCAATTCAACTCGCTCGACATTGGCGGTGAGGTCAAAAAATCCCTGATTGTTCGGCGTTAAGGGTTGAGAAATGACGGTAATTCCGTCAGTGGGAGTTGGGGTGGGAGTATGCAGAGGTACGATGGGCCGGGGTTGTGCTGGGCGCGGTGCATCCAGGGGAGTGGCAAAAACCTGAGCCCAATAGTGGGAGAAGTTGACATTACCTGTATCATTTTCCTGAAAATGATAGCCTACACCAATTTCCGTCACCGTTGGATTGAGGATATTGACCCGGTGTGAGGGACTATTCATCCATTCTCGGACCACTTGCTCCGGTGTCGGTTGACCCCCCGCTACATTTTCAGCAACCGTCTGGTAGTTGTACCCTTGACTCGTGACGCGATCGGCTGCGATGGTTCCATCCATAGGATTAGTATGGCCCATAAAATCGCTCATTCCCATGCTTACGCTATGGACTTGTGCTGCCGCCGCTAACTGCGAATTGAACGTGAGTGGGGCTAAACCCTGTTGCGCGCGCTCTACGTTGGTGAGTTCGACAACACGATTGAGAAATGCTGAAGTCATCTATTTACTCCTGGTGTACATCATCCGCTTCCGGGGTCAGTTAAGTTGCGATGAATTTGTCAACTCAACCCCGGGCGGGTCGGAAAAAAGGCTCAAGCTAAACGCCCTCGTCCCTCCAGTGGTATCCGTGGAGCGAGTGGTTGGCTGAAGCGGTGCTAAATCTCAACCCAAAATTTTATGGCAACCGGGTTTCCGGGTCACTTTTCACCGGGTTTGAGGGAACTGTTGCGACCATTGTGCGCTAGTTTTAAGCGAGAGTGGTGAGAACAATAATTCCTGTAAACATCTCCCTAAAATCCTGTATTTTTGAGCTGATTTGTAGCTCTTAGTTCTACTTTAGGTGAATAAATCAGGCGTGTCAATAGTAAATATATAAAGCTTTGTTAAAGCTGGGAACAAGAAAAACCCGCTTATATTCATCAGCAATTTGCAAAATGGAATTGATCGGGATCTCGTAAATGGGCGATCGCAATCACAGACAAAGAATGCACAAGCACCCATTCTCTACGGTATGCCTAGAAAAGCACTGGAGACTACTCCTAGCCAATGTTTGCCAATTGTGAGTAAAGTTTAACCCCCTCGCACTTAAACAACTGTATCATTGCTAAAAGAGTGTGGCCGGGAGAGAATAGTTTAGGCGATCGCCTAAACCAAAATCCCTCTGAACCCTTTTCAAACCCCCTTAAAACTTCCCTATCCTGTTCGAGGATACAACCGGAGATGAACAGTAACTTTCAGGTCCTGCACCTCCTTCAGACGGCCTAAGTTCACCAACCCATCAAAAAGGGAGAGAATCAGCCAAAAACTGAACTTCTCTCCCTTCATCCCTCATTCAAACCAGACAAGACTAAACGGCTAAGGACAAATCCCAGCTATTCAGCATCCCCGTATCTCCGGGAACGCAATCTTTGACCCACAACTTCCAAGACCCCTGAGCCGACTGATTGCAAAACTGGCGGAGGGTAGGAGTAGTTTGTAGGGAGTAAGTCGTACTCAACCGAGTCTGACTGCCTAAAGTCCGGCTTTGTAATTGCACCGTATAACCATTGGGTGCAATTAAATAAACTTCTAAATCCCCAAGATAACTGTGTTGGATATCCACCGTGACTCGGATATCTGCAACCGCACTCGGGTCAGAAATCGAAATTTCGCTAACTAAACCCGGGCGATCGCTGCTGCCAAAAAGATTCAAGGGAAACAAACCCGATTGATTCTTTTGAAAATCTGGAATCGCCTGCTGACGGTTGTTATGGGCCTCCACCTGGCGCGTGACCTGCATCGGCATCGCAAATAGACGCTGTGCCCGTCGGACCGCATTATAGGCATTCACCTTCCCGTAGCCAAACCATTGGGAGTGACCCTTAGTATCGTAAGTGCCAAAGCGATTGCCCAGTTGAATATCCATATCCGGATCGATAATTTTATCCGCACTTTGCTCCAAAATCTGCTTAACCTGAGCAGCAGTCAAGTGAGGATTAACCGAGAGGACCAATGCAGCAACCCCCGCCACCACCGGACAAGCACTGGAGGTCCCGCCGAAATAGCCCGTATAATCTCCGGAATCGTAACCATTAGACCCGGTGCGATCGGTGGTGAAAATGCCCAACCCGGTTAAATATCCCGTAATCTCTGGGGGAGTGTTCACCGCACCCATTTCTTGAATCCACATTCCCGGGGGTGCATTATTACTCGGAGCACACAGAGAGATGGAGGGACCCCAGTTACTATAGGCGGCCTTTTTAGCCAGACTGGTGCAAGCAGATACAGCAATCACATCAGGATGGACCGCAAACCCACTTAGCCATTTGACCGGCCCTTTGAGGAGGTTATTCGGCCACCCACTCTCGTTTACGGTCCCACTGGTGGGACGGTTGGCATTGCCTGCGGCAAAGACAATCACACAGCCCTTGCCATTGCGTCCTTCTGTAGCGGCCCGGGTAATGGCGGCCCGCTGACGCAGAGAGAGGGGAAAATAGACCGCAGAAGCCCCCCAACTACAGGAAATGACCGAGGCTCCTTTGGTCATGGCCCAATCAAACACTTGCTCGATGGATTCATCATCCAAATAGCCCGTGGTCCGGATCGGCATCAGGGCGCAACCGGGGGCAACGCCCACAATCCCGACGCCATTTTCTTCGGCAACGGCGACACCGGCACAGGCGGTCCCGTGGTTGTCGGAATCGGCTTCCGGGAGGGGTAAAAAGTTTTTGCGTTTAAAGTCTCTGGGGGCGACGACTTTACCGGGGCCTTGAAAATCCGGGTGATTGATGTCGATCGCATCATCGGTGATGGCAACCACTACGGATCGGATGCCTTGGGTAATATCCCAGGCTTTTTCCGCTTCAATATGGGAACCCGGGGCGAGGTCGCGGCCTCCTTTGTTCTGTAAATACCACTGTTTCGGATACAACGGCGATCGCGGCAGGTAGTGATTTTGAGTGGTGATGACGATGTTAGGTTCAGCGGTGAGAACCTCGGATTTTCGCATCAGCCGGTTGGCAATTTTGATGGGATTTTCTGTAGCAGTCCGACGAACGTAACTAATAAAGGTATTGGGGACGCCGTAAACGGGTTTTTGGAGGTCTAGTTGTACCGCTTCAGCGATCGCCTGTCGTTGGGTTTCGTCTACGGTTTCAGCAAATTGAATGGTGACTTCATCAGTCAGGTAAACCCGCATTTGTGGATTGTTATCCACCGTATAGACATGGCTAACAAAGGCAACTTCCGGTAAGTTTCGCACCACTGTCATGACCGTTTCTAGGTCTGCCTCGTCTACGATGAATTCTTCTAACTGAGTGTTTGGTAGTTGTTGTTTATGGGTAGCCGGAATTTGGCTGAACCAATCTTTTGCGGCATTCGGTTCTAGGGGCCGGACAGTAAAGCGATCGCTGAGTTTCAAGAGGAGTAATTCTTCACCGCCTCGTTGCAGGAGCATTCCGAGACTTTGATCGGACACACCGATTCCGACCGGATGGGATTCAGAGGCATCTGACCGATAAACTTGACCAGTCATTGGATGTATTCCTTCGCTGATTTATCTATTCGCTAATGGGTTTTATTCATTTAGGTAACGGATAAATCAGTAAAATTGCCGGTGGGGGCGGTAGGCGATCGCCCATGTACAGCGCTGTCCGTAATTTGGAATTCCTGAGCACCTCGGTGGGGGAGATCGGGCTAATTCCCCGATGTACAGCGCTGTCCTTAATTTGGAATTCCTGATCACCTCCGTGGGGGCGATCGGGCTAATTCCCCAAAAATCTCTACCGATCCGGAGAATAAAGGCTGAATGAGTAACATAGGTTCACTCTATCCACTAGCGCCTTAGCTTTCCTCCAGCCCCTCTGGGATCCTTGATTGAGGTCAATTTTCCCGGATCTTATTCCCTTTTCCAGTTTCTTCCACAACCCGGGACATTGCAATGTTAAGATACCTAAAGTTTTTATCGCTCTGGTGTTCTCCCCACACGCAAAGGTACTTTATGGGATCTGCTGTAAAAGTTCCCCCGCTCGGTTTCGCGGGTTTATTGTCCATAACCCTGCTCGCAGGATTCACCCTGTTGTCTCCCCTACCCATTCGGGCGCAAGAACAGTCCCAACCCGATGGATTAGATGGATTACAGCCCTCCGGTCAGCCAAACGAAACCCTAACGCTGCCAACGCCAACGGAGCGGGGGGCCACATCTCCATCGCAGCCAACGCCGCAATCGATTCCTGAACCCGAGGCGGTTACCCCACCGTCAGACCCGGAGGATTTGCGCCGACTCGCTGCTGATAGCACCTTACTGAGTATGGAAGCAGGTCAACGTTTAGTCCAAGAAGCCAAAGAATCTGCTGCTGCTCAACAGTACGAACCAGCAGTGAGCAAACTGCAACAGTCCCGGGAGATTTTTAATCAACTTTCCAATTTTCACCAACAGCTTTACACCAGCTTTACCGGGATTGATAACCGGATTGCCAACAGTCATCGCACCCTGGCGGCAGAAACTGCCCAAATGCGGGACGAGGCGAGTTACGAGTTGGCGGTGGTTCATAGCGCCCAAAACCAAGCCGATCTCGCGGTCCCCTTACTGATTCAGATTGTGGGGTCTCAACAGCCAACCCGAGAACTCGGTCGTCAAGCTTATGAGTTACTGGCTGACATCGGCTTTGTGGAAATCGTCGAGGAACCGACCAGTTCCGAAACGGATGCCGCCGCCGTTCCTGAAGTCTCCCCGGAAGAACCCAGCACCCCAGCACAACAGACGGGTCTGTTAAGCATGGCGGCTGCAAATGGTTTGATGGAAGAAGCGCGGCAATCTGCCAGTGCGGAAGAGTATGAACAAGCAGTGAGCAAGCTGCAACGCTCTCGGGAGATTTTTAATAAGCTTTCTAATTTCTATCAGCAGCTTTTTACCAGTTTTTCGGGCATTGATAACGCCACGGCGGAAACCCATCGGAACCGGGCTGCGGAAACTGCTGAAATGCGGGATTTGGCAACCTACGAACTGGCCCTAGTGCATCGAGTGCAGAATCAACCGGCATTGGCAGTGCCTTTGTTGATTCAGATTATCCAGTCCCAGCAACCCACGCGAGAGTTAGGGAAAAAAGCCTACGAGCAATTGTGGGAGTTGGGTTTTGTGGATTCGCCCTTTCCAGGAGGACGCCAAAGTTCCTCGGGGTTGCAGTAATCGGCTAGATGCTCAGCAAAAAAGCCCCCAATTTGACCCAAAAACCGGGGTTTTTATCCCTGGGATCTATCTAGGGTATCGATGAGCTAGGAAATTCGGGGGAATTTACCTCCGGGTTTTTCCCTTGAGCGGTGGCGATCGCCCTTCTAAAATTAAATTAGACCGCTTGCAAAATACTGATTTGATTTCCCCAACCCCCCTTAATAAGGGGGGCTTTTTAGAATTGTGCAAGAAGTCTATTAAACTACTAATATTAAAAAAGTATGGACAGGAGTAAGAATGGTTAGCCCGGATCAGGTAAAGGCAATGATCGAGACACAATTGCCCGACGCTCAGGTGACGGTTGAAGATTTGACAGGAACCCGAGATCACTATCAGGTTATCGTTGTTTCGTCCCACTTTGAAGGACTACCCCGAGTGCGGCAACATCAGTTGGTGTATGGTTCCCTACAAGAGGCTATGTCTACAGAGGCGATCCATGCGCTAACCATGAAGACTTATACCCCGGACGCCTGGAGTGAAGTCTCTGGGGCGGTCTAATCACTAGGCTGTCTCGTCCAACCCGCTATTAATACGGCGATCGCCCTGGGTACTCCGGTATCCCTTTTTTGCACAGTAACAACCCATCTTTTACCTTAACGAACACCCATCATGACTATCACTCCCGAACTCAAAGAGCGACTTGACAATATCGTAAACCGTAACAAAATTACCGTTTTCATGAAGGGGACCAAGCTCATGCCCCAATGTGGTTTTTCCAACAATGTGGTGCAGATTCTTAACACTTTGGGCGTTCCTTACGAAACCGTTAACGTTCTGGACGATTATGAGATTCGTCAAGGGATCAAAGAATATTCCAACTGGCCCACGATTCCCCAAGTTTATGTTAATGGTGAATTTGTTGGGGGTTCTGATATTCTCATCGAACTCTATCAAAGTGGTGAATTGCAACAAATGGTAGAAGTGGCTCTGGCTTCCTAATTTGAGACACTTTCCGGTTTAACTGTGGGGTTAAACGGGTGAATTTCATCCAAAAGAAAGGGCTTGAATTATCAAGCCCTTTCTCTTGGATGACCGATTGAAATAACTAGAATAAAAATTATGCATACTGGGCTTAAGAAACCCAAGCATCAATAGCGATCGCGCTATGATGCTGGTTACTCTTGGTCGATAAGGTGTCAAATTCCCCAGGCTGTTGTCAATAGTAGCCCGTTTCAGCTTGGGGCTGTGGGACCAGCTCGAAATTCGACGGATCATGGAGAAATCGAATCGCCTCTTCCTCAAACCTGTGGATGTGAAATGCTTCGATGGTATTTGTTTGCCTCATGGCGGCAATATACCCCTCTAAATAAAGGCGCAGATCATCAATGCGATATCCCCGATTCCACATATCCACCAAGGAGTCGGTGAGTTTTTGATAATGGCGAATTGTTGCAGTATCTTGAAGCATAATTAAAACCTCGAATGGTGTAAAAGTCAGCAATTATCCGATGACCCCAGTCCGTTTTCCCTTAAACCTGATCTTTTCCGGTGGTGCCATCTAGGGGCTGGACACTCCGGGATCCAGACGGATGAACAAGGTGTTCAGGGGGTTTGAACCCGCACGCTCAGACCATTTCAGAGCTGTTGCGCTGGGGGAGGGAACAATCGGGCTACCTGGGGGATCGCCCAGGAAAACCGGGGTAGGGTGGTATTGAAGCACTACCCTACTCTTATTTTACTGCCATTTTTTGTAAGGGTCTGGCTATTGTGACATTGCGATCGCCTGCCTTGATGGAATTTTTACCTAAAGCGCCACTTTATTTGGAATTCCTTAACATTTGGGGGGGACTCAGGGTAGCGGAAGTTACAAAACCCTGACAAAAGGTTTGGTAACCTAAATTCCACCGACGTGAAGGAAACAACTCAGTTGTGGGATCTGTTTGCATTTTAATTGTCGAAGGCAATCCTCATCTGCGATCGCTGTTAGGGTGGCACCTACAGCAAGTAGGATATGGGGTTTATCAATCAGCGGACATCCGTCATGCCCGAGAAATTTTCTATAATCGCCATCCAACTCTAGTCATTCTTGACAACGAGCTACCCGATGGCGATGGTCTGGAATTTTGCCGCTGGCTCTACCAGCAGCAAGAAACGTTGATTTTAATTCTATCCGCGCGCAATACCGAATCCGATATTGTCGAAGGCTTGAAATCAGGAGCCGATGACTACCTGAAAAAACCCTTTGGGATGCAGGAATTTCTAGCCCGAGTCGAATCCCTCGTCCGACGTCATCGTCGAATGACGCCTCCGGCCAGCTTAGACTATGGCGACCTGCAAATTGATTTAGTCCAGCGCCGGGTTCGATATCAAGAGGACGCGATCGAACTCACACCCCAAGAATTTAGTCTGCTGTACGTCCTCGCTCAAGCTGGGGGCCTGCCCATGAGCCGTCCGGAACTCCTGCGCCGAGCATGGCCGGATGCCATTGATAATCCCCGCACGATTGACACTCATGTCCTCTCCCTGCGGAAAAAAATCGAAACTGACCCCCGACAACCTAGCCTGATTCAAACGGTCCGCAATGTGGGCTATCGCTTGAATACGGAAATACTCAACGCGACTCCCCCCCAACAACCCGAACAAACGATGGGGAAAAAAACCCTGATGCGTCAATTAACTCCAGTCGGGGCGGTTCCACTCTCTCGGGGCTAGACTCCCTTGACGCCTAAAAGGTCCGCTCTCAATTCCCGCGACTCATTCCCATTCTGAGGCAGCCTCTGCTTCCGCTTGGACGATCGCCGATCGCAACCTGGCTGAGTCAATCTGCTCCTCGGGCAGGTCCTCCAAAAGGCTGCCTTTGTGCAAATACAATAAGCGGTTGCAAAACTGCTGGGCGAGGTCAAGTTGGTGATTGACCATAATCAGAGTCGTCTCCGTATTCAGGGCCACTTCAGCTAAAACTTGTAGGAGGTGCTCAGCGCGACCCACGTCTAAGGCGGAGGTCGGTTCATCGAGTAACAAAATCTTGGGTTCAATGACTAAGGCGCGGCATAGGGCCACAAGCTGCCGTTGTCCTGCCGATAGCTGCATTTCTGTGCGCTCCAGCCATTCGGGAGGTAGGTGTAGGCGATCCATCCAAGTCGAGACTCTCTCCTGAATCTGGGGGGATTTCATTCCGCGCAGATTCAGGGGATAGGCGATCGCCGCTTTGACGGTCATGCCTAACAGTTTTGACTCTTGCAAAACTAGGATCACTTGCTGACGCAGTTGTAATACCGGAATTTTCCGGTAATCTTGTCCATCCAGATAGATCGTGCCCCGGCTGGGGTCGATGAGTCGAGCAATCAGCCGTAATAGGGAGGTTTTCCCCCCCCCAGAGGGACCCACAATGGCAAGGCGATCGCCTGGATAAACGTCAAAAGAAATCTCATTCAGGATGGGTTTTTCCATCCTCGCCCCTGCGATCGCTGCGTTCAGGCTGACCCGATCCAGCCGCAGTTGAGCATTTTGTTCTATTGGCAAGGGTTTTTAATCTTGTTAATCTGAACAATCCATCGGTTCCAGTCTATCTCCATGCCGGTTGTCCCGGTTAGACATCACTGAAACTGGCCCTGTTCTCCCTTTAACTGCCGAGTTGGATGGCCGTGGCGATCGTCCAAGCATCGATCAACAGCAACAGCAGGGTAAATCCCAGCAAAATAAAATACATCCAAGGTTGGGCTAATGGACGCACATCCCGGGTATCAATCCCGGTTTTGGCTTCCACAATTTTGACCAACTCAGAAAACCCGACCACCCGCATCGGTAGCAGATACCCTTGGCCGGATTTACTGAGAAAATAGTACACTAGCCCCCCCTGTCCGGTGGTGCGCGGTTTGAGCGCCGCTACCTCATTCCAGGGCAACATCCAGCCCTTACGGACACCCCGGGGAACCCACTGGGGATAGGTGACTTGTATGCCTTCAGCATTGGCGATCGCCTTTTCACTGAGCGCCCCATACACTGCTACGGCCCCCATTGCCAATCCCACCCATAGCACCCCTGGAGAAATCGGTGCGCCGGTTACTGCTGACAAAAACGGTAAAGGCACCGTCAGAGCAAGATATAAGCTCAAGAGGGTGACTCGAATTATGGGGGAAATCCGAAATTCCCGGACTTCTATATCTTGGAGTTCAGCGCGATCGCCGATTGGTTCTATTGACACGACCCTTTTTATTCTTAAAAAAATTGACTGGTTGAGAGTTTACCTGGATTTGATGGGAGTGTTTCCCAAAACCTGAGCCCATCCACTGGATTAAGGGGATTTAAGGTAAATATTTTTGCACCACGGTCCAACCCGTCCAGGATACCCAAGCCAATGCCACAAATAAAATAGCATTGGTGGTGATGTGGAGCGATCGCGCCCAGGGACGCCCTGGAGCAATCTGATTTGCACTCCAGGCGGACAGCAGGACCAGTCCCACCACCAACAATCCCGCCCCTAAATGGACCGAATGGCCCAGGGACCCATAATGCCCCAGGGTTCCGACAATCCCCACGGCTAAAAGCAGCAACACTAGGGCCACGAGGGTTATCCCTAGGCCATAATGGAGCGATCGCGCCAAAATTCGTCCTTGTTGTTTACGCCCGAGGCGCGCACCATACATCCACAGCCCACTCACCGCGAGTAAGCTGTAGGCCAGTATCGAAAAACCCATTGACCAGGCTGCGATTTTCCACAACCAGAGGAAAGAAGGCAGATCCACAAACTTTTATCCTAAACAGTGGCCTAACAGGGACGAGTATAGTGAATACGCTTCACCATACTCGTCCCTGTTAAATTTAACCCTAACACCCGTTCAACCGGATAGGTGCAAGCCCCATTATTTTTGATCCTTTATTTTTGATTCCTTGTTTTTCACCCAAGGACCTAACTTATTAAATGATAGAGGGTTGTCGCGTTATTAACACGCTCAACCCTCAACTCCTACCTATCTTCATCTTATTAAACCGACGTTAAAGCCGTCATCGAGAATGGATCACTCAAGACTATCCCTTTATTATCAATGGTGGGATTTCTATGGGGACGGTTGGGCATTTCTTCCCGCTCTGGTGTAGGAGTAGAGGGAGTGGGATCGCTTTCATCGATGACTCGCAGGCGTCCACAGGGGATTTTATCGGATAAAATAGCACTCGCCATCATCCCCGTATGAATTTCTAACAGGGCTTCCGGAAATGCTTCAAAAACAAGACGTTGACCCGGAAACACAACCCGCTCAAAATACCAATTGGGAATGTTACTGACCCGAGCAATCTGGATTTTACTCGTCGCATTGACATAGCAGCACAGAATTTGACCTTTGCGGTCAGCCGGAATGGGATCGAGGATTTGAGCCATAACCTTTATGAGGAGTTTTTTCCCAAAAAAAACTTTATACCCTGTAACCGTAACACCAGCCGATCCCCGCAAGCTGTAAACGCGACTACCAACTGAAGAGAATATAGTCAATTTTTTCATTAAAAATAGAAAATAGCGGGATTAAGGTATGCTGATGAAACCTATCGATCCCCCTTATCAACAGGTTTTGCCAAGTTCCCCCGGGTGTTCCGGGTTCGGGTGAGACTGGAGCAGGGACCTGGACCACTGGCTCCGTCGGGTAAGGGAATTGCGCCCTAGATCATCATGCAGATTCAGAGGGCTGATGGTATGGTTAAGTTATATGAACCTCGTTTTGTAAAAACTATTCCCCGCTACCGAGATGGAAAATCGCATCCTCTACGTTCGCCTCCCGTGCAATCCCATCTTCCCGATCGGTGTCGTTTACCTAGCCGATTTCGTTCACAAGCTGTTTCCCGAGGTTGAACAGCAGATTTTTGATATGGGAACGGTCCCCCCTCTGGACTTTGCGCAGTCCCTCGATGCCTGTGTCGATCGCTTTCAACCCACCTTACTCGTCTTCTCCTGGCGGGATATTCAAATTTACGCCCCCGTCGGGGGACGCGGAGGCAATCCCCTCCAAAATGCTTTTGAGTTTTACTATGCTCGCAATCCCTTAATTAAACTCCGGGGTGCCCTGGGGGGACTGCGAATCACCACGGCCTATTATGGCGAACTCTGGCGCAATCTGGGATTAGTCAAGCGGGGACTCAAACGGGCTCAAACCTATCACCCGGAAGCGAGGGCGATTGTGGGGGGAGGTGCTGTGAGTGTGTTCTATGAACAACTCGGGCGCAGTTTACCCCAGGGGACGATTATCTCGGTGGGGGAAGGGGAGGTACTCCTGGAAAAATATCTGCGGGGTCAGGATTTTCGGGATGAGCGCTGTTATGTGGTGGGGGAAACGACCCCGCGCGATCGCCTGATCCATGAAAAACCCACAGAAATTGAGAAAACTGCTTGTGACTATGACTATATAGAACGGTTATGGCCGGAGTTTCAATATTATCTGCAAGACCAAGATTTTTATATCGGCGTCCAAACTAAACGCGGTTGTCCCCATAACTGTTGTTACTGCGTTTATACGGTGATTGAAGGGAAGCAGGTCCGGATTAATCCAGCCGATGAAGTGGTGGCGGAAATGCGACAACTGTACGATCGCGGCATCCGCAATTTTTGGTTTACCGATGCTCAATTTATTCCGGCACGGCGATATATTAATGATGCGATCGCCTTACTGCAGAAAATTTCCGAAGCCGGAATGAAAGATATCCATTGGGCCGCCTATATCCGCGCTGACAATCTGACCCCGGAATTATGCGACTTGATGGTCAAAACCGGGATGAATTATTTTGAAATTGGGATTACTAGCGGTTCCCAAGAACTGGTTCGCAAGATGCGAATGGGCTACAACCTCCGAGTGGTTCTACAAAATTGTCGCGATTTGAAAGCAGCCGGTTTTAATGACTTGGTGTCGGTTAATTATTCGTTTAATGTGATTGATGAAACTTATGAAACGATTCGGCAAACCCTGGCCTATCATCGGGAACTAGAACGAATTTTTGGGGAAGATAAGGTGGAACCAGCTATCTTTTTTATCGGGTTACAACCCCATACGCATTTAGAAGAGTATGCGTTTAAGGAAAATATTATTAAACCCGGTTACGACCCCATGAGCTTGATGCCTTGGACTGCCCGCAAGTTACTCTGGAATCCGGAACCGTTGGGGTCGTTCTTCGGGGAGGTTTGTCTGGAGGCATGGCAGCGCAATCCCAATGATTTCGGACGGGAAGTGATGCGAATTTTAGAAGAACGGTTAGGTTGTGCGGAGCTAGAATCGGCGTTATCTGCGCCTATTTTACAGGAACCCCAGCCCCGGGCTACGGTCGGTGTCAACTGAAAATGAGGGCGGGGCTTGAAGCCCCGCCTACTTATTTTTTTTTATTGGGCGATCGCTATATTTTTGCCACTCTTGAATGGGTCATTGTCAGACTCGACCTCTCTCAAAAGCTACGGTTTGGGGTTTCGAGTAAAGGATTCAGCAGTAACCCCCCCTTAAAAATTGTGTGTGAAAAATATTTAAGCTGTTCTGTTAAGAAAGGCTTATACGTTTAATAATCTGGATTCAGGCGTTCCGGAAAGTTGAGAGAGCACCTCTTCTCTAACACACAAGAGTGCGGCTAAGGAAAAGACTCTGGTTACGAGGGCTGGGGTAATGTGAGGATATTGGCCGAAGACTTGCTGTTGCGTCCATCCGGCAGCATACAACTCAAGGACGAATTCCGCCAATTGTGCTGTCGTTCCGTTCGGCTTGGATTCCTGTTTTTTAGTCATTGGATTTAGGCAGGTGGGCCAAGTCATTTTTTCTTCCATAACCGGGTAAACTCCATTCTAATTATATGCAATTTCTGTACGGGTGTCTCCCCCCGATACGGTTCTTTTATTAAAGCTATTGTAAAGATTTTAACTCCTACTTTGGGTAGAGTCTGGCTTTTGTCAGACTATTCCTCTAGGCAGAGTCACCCTTGAGCCAGACCAACTCAGGGGGGGAATGAATTGATTCTAGAGTCTTCAGTTGGGGCTTATATTCACAGGTGATCAGCGCGATCGCGATGTTAGGGGGAGGCGATCGCACCCATCCAGCCCCCAAACTACAGCCCAAACAAATTTTGTAGCCGCTTTCTCACCCAAACCACCGGATTTTTATCATCTTCCGTGGAATCTAACAACCCCATTGTTCTTAATTGCTGTTGTCGCTGCGCTAATTCTTCTTGATGTTTACATAATTCCTGAACAATTTCCTCAGCCAATTCGGGATGCTCCTGCAAAATGCTTTGAAAAGCCTTATGATGAATTGTAAAAAGAATGGTTTCTTCTAAGGCTCGCACCGATGCTGTTCTGGGAATTCCTAACATTAAAGATAATTCCCCAAAAAATTTCCCTGCCGCCAAGTTGGTCAGATGCTTATTAATTTTTTCCACAAACACCTCCACGGAACCCGATAACACGATATAAAAGGCATCTCCCGGGTCTCCTTCATGGAATAAAAACTGCGAGGGATACAAGCGTGTCCGATGACCAATTTCGATGAGTTTCCTTAATTCGAGGTCCGTAAAGTTTTGAAAATAAGTCACCTGCCGCAGCAAATTTTTCAGGGTTAAAGGATCAGAAGAGGTAGCAACGGTTCCAGTATCCGGGATCCTCTCAGGACTATGGCCGTTTTGGTAGATTTTTTTGCGACCCAACCGGCTGAAATCTTCTCCATTTCTAATCCATAAATCCCGTTGAGGAAACGGGATTTTAATATGATTTTGGCGCAAGTTGTGTTCGATGATAAAATTTAAGGAACTCCGAATAAACGGTTCGCGATCGATTCGGTTTACCCAAACCCACAGTTCAAAGTTGAGCGCATTATCCCCAAAATTTTTAAACATGACTTTTGGGGGAGGGTCGTGCAACACTGCCGGTTCCATATAAGCCGCATTTAAAAGAGTTTCTGTGACCAATACCGTGTCGCTGTTATAGGCAATTCCCACAGGAATTTGAATCCGAGCGTGAAAAGAGTCATAGCTCCAATTAAGAACTTTATTTTCAACAAGTTTACTGTTGGGAACGACGACATCACCCCCATCACGGGTCCGGATCAGGGTCGATCGCAGGGATACTTCTTGGACATAACCGGACATTCCGTCAAATTCTATAAAATCCCCAACCTTGAGTTTTCGTTCAATCAGTAAGGTTAGACCGCTGATAAAGTTTCGGGTTACCTCCTGAAGTCCAAACCCAATCCCAACCCCTAAACCTCCCGCAATGACGAGTAGGGAACCGAGGTTAAATCCGGTACTTTGTAACACAATAATTAGCCCTAGCAGGGAACTGCTATAGCTGATAATGGTTGCCATTGCTTCCCGGTTTCCTTCGTCAATTCCTAGCTTAACCAAAAGGCGATATTTTAGGAATTTCTTGAGGCCACTGGATAGGAACACAACAATCAAAACCCAGATAATCAGTTGCAAGATTGCACTGATTGAAACTGAGTAGTTGCCGAGGGGAATTGGAGCGGTAAACCAGGAAAGGGATTGTGCTGCTATTCTTTTAAACGCTTCGTTCATTGATCCTGGATCGAGCGAACAATCGCTAGTTTACTATAGGTTAGGGGACAGAGGCCACACAAGGGTTTAGCTGCCTTCTATGTCCTCTCAAGGGGGATTAGCCTTTGTGGTTCTCTCTATCCTGAACTGAGGGGGATTTTCACCTCTTTTGCTCCGATTCTTCTACCCTGATCAGGAATTAGGCCCGAATTCCGGAGGTTATGGAAAGTCCCTTCTTTAGTCTGCTGTGCATCCTTCTAAGTTCCGGAAATTCTGAGGGATGGGTACAAGAGGAGATCAAGGGTTCAAAAACCGGGGTTCTTGACCCTCATGGGTTGCTAAAGGGGACAATCGATGAAGGGCCATAAATTAAAAAAGCCCTCCTTTTAGAAAGGAGGGTTGGAGGCGATCGCCTGCGGCATAGCTAAGTGCACCACGCACAGGCTACGCCAACGCTTACCGCGCCAGTTATGATGTAGTTCCTCTAATCTTGCACGAGGGAATCACACTGTGACGATTGTCTCTGCTGCCAGGGGAGAGGGGGTAAATTCAAACTGCTGTCCCCGTTGAACAAACCCGAGGAATCCATCTTGTTCCGCATCCGGAAGGGGTCCGGGTTGATACCCATACAACCACATTTTATTTTTGATGGCGTCCGGTAAGGCGACTAATTCCTGATAATGAGCGTGAACGGTTGTGGGGAATTGAGAGGTTTCGCAATCCTGAAAAATCAGGTCAGCTTGCTCGTAATATTCCCAAATTTCTTCCCGACATAACTGGGTATCTGTGCTAAAAAAGATTTGCTTTCCTTCAAGCTCAAAGAACAATCCGTAGCTGGGCATGATAAAGTATCCATTGTTAATATGGATGACTTTCACGAGATTAAATTGGATATTTTCCCAGATAAAATGTCCATTGCGGGGAACTTTTTGGACTTCAAAAAACGTCTCTAATTCTGTGATATCGCCTTGGATGGAACGGAGACCCCCGGAAAGGGTATGGGCCCAGAGGTCCCCAGCTATTTCTTTACTGATATAAAGGCGGGGTCTTTGGCATCGGGGGTCAAATTTGGTGGTAAAGGAAATATATTCCAGTCCTCCGGCATGATCCGAGTGCAAATGGCTGATGTAAATATCGGTGATATCCAGATAGGAATATCCCGCTTCATGGAGAGAAAAGCGAATATCGGAACCACAATCAATCAGGAGTTTAGTTCCGCGATCGCTCTCTAAAAGCACATTCGATTGATAATTATTGGCTCCCACGGTGAAAGCGGAGCCAGAGCCCAAAAAGGTTAATTTCATAACAGTCCTCTAATGTCATTTAAACAAGGGAGAGCGCCCTCCTTAAGTTGAAAAGTCAACTCAAACCTCACTTAGGACGGAGCGACACCCGGAAGAGACTTATACACCTGCTCCAAGTGAGCTGCCACTGCCGGAGGTTTTGCTGTAAACTTAATGTAAAAGCAATGGGGTTCAGCGGCTGGTTTTTCTAGGACCTTGGCATAAATATCTTCGCGGCTTTCCTCGGAATTAGCCTCCAATAAATTGAGCTTGAGATTGGTCAATCCGACGGGGATAAGATCCCCGGCTCCCGGTTCACTTCTCACTTGAGCACCTTTAGCCGAAAGCTGGACTAAATGACCGAGTAGGCGGGTTTCGCTGATGTGCTTTCCTTCCAAAATGGTATATTGAATGGGGATGTTTTCGCTCAGGGGCAAAAACACCTCTTCTTCCCTGGTTAGGGAGATATGATAAGGCTCTTTAATCCCGCTCACATCATAAATCATCAGCGGTTCTTTCACACCTTTGGGCATCACCTCACGTTTACCCTCAATTTGGACGACCTCCTCACCTCCGGCATCGAGGAGAGTCTGCTCAGAAATCAGTATTTGCCCTCCGGTTGTATAAGATTCAATTCGGTAGGTTAAATTGACCTGACTGCCGACAACTCCGTATTTGGTGCGTTTTTCCGAGCCAATATTGCCGACGACGACTTCCCCAGTATTGATACCAATTCCCATTTCCAGTTCGGGCAACCCCCATTCCACCACTTTGGCATTCACCTGACGCATGGCTAACTGCATGGAAATTCCGCAGGCGATCGCCCTTTTAGCATCATCCGGGCGGGAGGTGGGTGCACCAAATAGCACTAAGATCCCATCTCCCATAAACTCATCAATGGTTCCCTGGTAAGAGGTAATCACATCGGCCATATATCCCAGATAAAAGTTGAGAATTTTCACCACTTCTTCTGGGGGCAAGCGTTCCGAGAGCGCCGTAAATCCGCGTAAATCTGAGGTAAAAATCGTCAGTTTACGTCGTTCCCCACCCATTTTTAATCCTTCCGGATTTTCTAGTAAATTGGCGACGACTTGATCCGTGAGATAACGACCAAAGGTTTTGCGAATATCTCCGGCAGTGCGGGCAACGTAAGCGACGATCGCCGTCGCAGAACCGAGTAAAGCCAACGCCGGAGGCACCACGGGAATCCACCACCCCATGAGGAATGCGCCATAAGTAATTCCCCCTAAGGCTGCCGCCGACAACACCGCCGCTGTAGTGCGTTGAAGGGAGAGCCATCCGGCTCCCCCGACATAGCGCCATTTCCAAATCAGAAATGCCCCCAGACTGCCCCAGAGGAAAATCCACAGCCACTCGTAAGGTTCCGGGATGGTTTTAATCACCGGGCGATCGTCGAGGGCGGCGCTGAGCATTTGGCTGACAAGATTGGCGTGAACTTCCACCCCCGCCATGCGGTTCCCCGCTTCTTTGGTGAAGGGGGTGAAAAATAAGTCTTGGTAGCTTTCCCCAACGGCTCCAATCAAGATCACGCGATCGCGTCCCCAGTCTTGGGGCAGTCGATTTCTGAGGATATCCATCAGAGAAACTGTCTCAAAATGCCTGCTAGGACCGGCATAGTTTAACAGGACCTGATAGCCCCCATTATCTGCTCCAATGTAGCCCCCATCGTTCGGTTGAAAGCGAGAGAAAACTTGGTTTCCAAATTTCCACGATTCGCTCCCATCAATAGCTTCTGGGGCAATTCCTTCGGCTTCGAGATAGAGACCGGCTAGATATAAACTAAAACTGGGGATGATGTTCTCCTCGGGAGCGCTCACCATCACCAACCCCCGGCGCAGCACCTGATCTTCATCCAAAATCATGTCATTGGAACCGGCATATTGTAATCCCGGAGGCGGTCCAATGGTGTCGCGATCGCGGTCCCCGATCACTTTTTGAATTCCCACCAAATTCGGTGTGGATTCAAAGACCTGACGCAGTGCAGCATTACCGGGTTCAACGGGTTGATCCCGATAGATATCTAAGCCGATCGCCCTAGGACTCATGGCTTTGAGATTCTCGATGACTGCCGCATAAACGCGATCGGGAATGATCGCTTGTCCTAATTCGCGCACATCGGATTCATTAATCCCGACAATGGCAATTCGGTTGTCTGGAGGTTCCGAGGGCCGCCCCCTCATATACAGATCGTAAACGGCCCATTCCCAAGGCTGTAGTACACCAAGAAAGCGCAGGAGGATCACTGCTACCGTTACTGAGGGAGCAGCAATCCAGACCCCGCGCCATTCCCAAACTTGCCGTTTTAATTGATTCCACATCACGGCTTATTCCTTAGTTATGTTAATTCTGCGATGTTCCAATGGTTTGGATTGGCAGAGGTTCCGAAGCAATGTCTTCTAAGCCGACATATTTTAACAGTCCTTGCCACTCCGTGGGATTAGAATTACGGAATTGTGCCAGCAGGCTCACCGCTTCGTTCCATAGGCTTTGGTCAACATAGAGTTGCACCTGATCCAGGGGCTGTGCCTGATCCAGTTGAGTTTGCATTTCCTCGGTGAGTTGAGTCGGCTGGATTTGGCCCTGGACGAATACATCAACTTGGCGGTCTAAGGGATCGCAGATGAGGCTAAACTGCCAATCATAGACTTGATCGATTTCCAGGTCGGTATTGGCAGGGAGGCTAACCTTGACCACGCCCGGGGCCTCGGATAGCTCGAAGGTAGACAGGTAAACGTCATTGCCCTTCTCATCAACGATCACAAATTCTCCCGAAGCGGCGCTATTTTTCGGGACATACATGAAAAATTCCGGGTTGGGCGTGACGGTTTTAACAATATCATGGGTCGGGGTTAAGGCGGTTAAGGGAGATTCACCCTCGATGCAAGTCTCATTCCCATTGCCTCGGACTCCTCCCCCGGCGCTACTGCGGGGACCGCCAATGTTACGGGGTGCAGAAGGGAAGTTGAGGGCGAGGAGTTCCCCTTGCTGAGATTGGGCGCGGACTGAGGAGAATCCAGAAAGGGTGATTAAAGCCGGAGACAGGACCACAGCCAAGATACCCATTAAGTGAATTAGTTTCGGCGATCGCATGATAGTAAAACCTCCGCATTAACAATTGAAGGATGAGCAAGGAAAAACAAGATGCTAAAAAAAGAATCTGGAAAAATTGACAGTTTACGGTCAGATTGTACTCTACCGCTATCATAGTTCCGAATTCTGAGAAACGGATGTGATTTGAAGCAAGCAGGGGAGTGTCAATTGAAAATGAGGCGGATTTTCCGGGACTCATTTTCAATACTGACTAGCTATGGGGCGATCGCGCTTTTTTGAGTAACGATCGCACCTCTGTCCTCTTTGGATTCTTGATTACCCTTGGGTTCATCCTGTTTTACGCTGCTTCCTGTCCTCCATTGACAAGTTATTTCCCCCACTGTTCCATCTCCTCTCAGGGCATCCGCTTCAATTGGGCGATCGTGGCCAGCCAAAGCCGTCGTTCCCCATGTTCAAGACGGAGGATATCATCCAAGGACCAGTGAAAGTGAAAGGCGATCGTCGCTACCTCTTGGTACAGTTGCTCCAAGGGGTAGCCAAAAACTCCCCCGAAGCCATCCCCTCCAATCCGGGCTGATTAATTTGGGTATAAAACTCTCGTAAATAAATAAAATCTGTTAAAAAGAGTTGCTCTAGTAACTGCGGAGTCACTGCGGAAAAGTTTCCTAAACTGGTAATCACCCGACAGAAGAGGGAGATGATTCCATAAGCGGGATTTTCTTGAGTCCGGGGGTCTTTGCTCACCCAGATTTCATCATGGCCCGTCGTCCTTCGTATCACCCCTTGCCGATGCAGAGTGCCATCCCCATCCAACACTCCCACGGGAAGCGTAAATGAAAACTCTCTGTAAGGTATGGTTTCCCGATTCATCGCATCACCTGACTCATGAGTAGGAGGGTCCCGGGAGGGCTGGGGGGGACAGGGGTTCTGAATCTGGATCACCCTGATTTTCGATCTCGTTAATTTGACGATAAAAGCTTTGAAGATAATTTAAGTCTACGGCAAATAGATTTTCGATCGCCAAGGGAGTTACTTGTTCTAAAGCACCCAAACGAGTAATCACCCGCGATAAAATAATTACCGTGGCGTATGCCGGATTAGATTTGACCCGAGGGTCTCGCAGGGGAGCAATCTCGTCGATCGCCCGGGATAAACGCATCACCCCTTGACGATGCAAGTTGCCTTCGCTATCGAGATACCCTTTCGGTAACGTAAACTCAAACTCGGTCTGAATCATGCTGACTTGGCCCTAGCTTTACACCACCTTAACCCGTTTTAACTCTTCCACCGCCACTTCTAGTTCTTCTATTTCTAGCTCACCACTACTGACACTCAAATCAGAAATAGAATAGCTCACCGGCCATGCCCGTTTAAACTCAAATCTAACCTGAGCCTGTGCGCCTTGATCATAGAGGGTTAAAGAGCCATCTCGCCGCTCTACAGCCCAAGAACCTTGTTGAATCGCTTCCAACCAATTCCAAGTTGTCATCGAAACCGTTAGACCGCGACGCAGGGTTAAGTTGGTATAGCTGATATTCCCCGGAATTTTAGTCCGAATCATCCGCCCTCGGGATTTTCCATCTTTGCCCCACATTTGGGGGGTGACTTCACAGATTTCAATGATTTCCTGGCTGGTTTTAAACCCTTTACACTCCATAAAGTAGGCATCGACGGCATCGGTGCTATCTTTCAGGTGAAGTTCTAGGTAAAATCGCGAAGTTGCAAGTAATTCAGGAAATTCAGGCACGGTTCGATCTCCGGGAAACGAGTTGCATCGTAGTTAGCGGATGGGGCGATCGCCGATGGAGCAAGGAGGGGCCTTCCCTACAAGAGGGATGGGCAATCCCACTCCCTTGACTGTCCATCCCTCTTTCATGAAACGCGCTTATTTCGTGCGTTCCACATACTCATAGCAAAACGTAATCGTTTCTTTGAGGGACTGATTTCCCGCCGCATCTAAGTCGGACATTTTATAGGTCATCGGCATCACCCCTTTAAAGGTCCAGCTTGCCGAGGGCGATCCATCTTGCTTGAACACCGTTAGGGTTGCCTGATCCGTTTTCCCTTTGGTTCCCGTGGCACCGCCTAAGTCTGGCGTTGAGTGGGAATCGTAAAACCACTTGGAAACCGCTTTAGGGTCTTTACTAGAGGTGACGAAAGTGACCGTGACATCGCTCGACTCTACAGCAGAGGGTGCAGCCTGACGATTGACCTTACTGCCGGTTTTTACCCCAAATGCACCATCGGCATTAGTCACGGGGATTGTCATTTTCACCCCCGACACCGATTCCACCAATAAATCTTTGCCTAACCCATCGGCGGCAAATTCAAATCTAGCCTGAGAAAGTGGTTCCTTATCGACTGGCATTGTACTACTCCTTTGTTCTTTCCCTAATTACTTTCCCAAAACAAGGCGTCTATATTCTACAAAAAAGGCTGGCTTGATTCTCCCAAAAGTTCCCCACTTACTTCTGTTTTCGTTCGACACTTTCTACATTCAGTTCAAATTTTTCCGTCAGAAATTGGTCGCCACTGACATTAAATTCACTGACTTCATAGCTGACAATCTGACACTGTTTGAGGTTGTAGGTTAGGACTTCTTTTGCATCGGGGTCGAAGATAGTAATCGCTGCATCAGAAAAATTTTGGGTCCATTTTCCATCCCCTCCGTAGGTGGCAGGCATTCCTTTTTTAAAAATGTCGTAGAGGGTTTTAACGCCATCTTGGAGGACTGCTTCAATGGTAATATTTTGGTTATTATAGTATCCAGTTGAAACAGTTTGCCGGGACATTTGAGCATTTTTCCCCGAGGCGATCGGGGATTTGTGTCCTGCGGTTTTGGCTTGGACATCAATGCCACTGATTTTAAGTAATGGAAATTCTTTTCCCCCGTAGGTAAAGGAAAACCTATTCGAGGAAATTACAAACAGATCTGTCATTTTTTTACTCCTTTAACCTGGAAACTGAGTGAAAATAGTGGGGTTTCAGTCATTATTAGCCATGACTGTTGTTAGTCCTTTGTCATTAGTCCTTTGTCATTAGTCCTTTGTCATTAGTCCTTTGTCATTAGTCCTCAAAGACTAACAACCAATAACTAACAACCCATGACTAACGACTAATGACTAATGACATAAGACCAATGACCAATTTATTGGCCCGGTGCCCATTGGCTGATGCGGAAGATCACGAATTCCGCCGGTCGCACGGGGGCGACTCCCACTTCAATATACAGACGACCCATCATCATGGTGTCGGCGGTGTTGAGTTCGCCGTCGCACTTGACAAAGAAGGATTCTCCTGCGGTACCGCCTACCAATGCGCCCTGACGCCACAGACCTTCTAGGAAGCTGGAAACAGTGCGGGTGACTCGTCCCCATAGGGTCGAATCGTTGGGTTCAAACACGACCCACTGAGTGCCGATTTCAATGGATTTTTCGATATAGCTCATCATCCGCCGCACGGGAATGTAACGCCACTGGATGTTATCGGGTTCTGCCAGGGTGCGTGCGCCCCAGATTTTGATGCCGCGATTGTAGTTGGAGAAGTTACGGATACAGTTGATCCCCAGGGGGTTCAACAGTTCCTGTTCGCGGAAGTTGGTTTCATAAGCTAGACCAATCACACCCCGGGGAGTATCGTTGGCGGGAGCTTTGAACAGACCCCGGGTTTCATCGGTGCGACACCAGACGCCCATCATGTGACCGCAGGGGGGAATGGCGATGGGACGACCGCCGTTGCGAGGGTTGGCGACTTTGATCCAGGGATAGTAAAGGGCAGCAAACATGGACCGACGGTTAAATCCTTCGCGTAACCATTTGGCTACGTCTTGGGGTTTTTGTTGCTCGGGAGCAACAGCGCGGTTCTCATTTTTTCCGGGTTTGATTGGGGGTGGGTCAAGGACGACCATACGGAACGGGGGACTGGGAGCAGAGTTTTCACACATACTCACCATCATTTCCATGACGCCATGTACCTGGTCGATGTCCATGAGTCCTTCTTGATAGACGCGCATCAAGTCAGGACAGGCGATCATGGCTACGTCGTCAATTTCAAAGATCCCTTGGACGCCGGTGCGATCGTCGCGCTTGCCTTGGAGTTCTCGGGGTAGGCGATCGGGGTCTTGAATGAAGGGGGGTGGGGGGGCAACCTCGTAGGTCCCATTGCCGGGACGCTTGGAGAGGGGTGAGATGGCTCCTAGACCTTCGGGGATGCTGACATCGATCGCCTCGGATTCCTGCAATGCGGTCAAGACATAAGTGCCTAACTCGGCCTCTACATCTTCTTTCATGGTCAGGTTATCGTAGGTCTCCAGCACTGTATCCCCACGTCTTACGGTAACCTTAAAGAATTGACCATCATCAATGGGTGGCTCTGCATCTTCATCTTCCGGGGGCTTGGGCGTACTGCTTTCGACTTTGACCGTTACCCGTCCAGTTGCTGCTGGAAGTGCTGGCGCTTCGCCATCTTCTGTGTCCCCTGCCGCTCCTTTGAGGTTGAACAATAAGGCGGGACGACCGGAGGAGGTGAGCAATTTTGTGGCAGTTTTTTCCGGTGGTGCGGGTTCAGAACCGGGGAGTTTGGTCCCGATACTGCTCACCCAACAGCGCCCACCCCCATTTAAGAACCATCCGTAAACAGCAAAGGGGAGGTAAGCATCGAAGTCGGTAAACCCATCAGAGCCTGGTTTGCCAAAATACTCTAGGTATTGATCCCAGGTGGTGACCATCATGGGTTGAAAGACTTCGGCATCACCACGGACATCTTCGGTAAAGCCGATAAAACCAGGAACGCTGAGACTGACGCCTTCGATCGGGCGACTACCTCGGTCTACTTCTTCAACATAGACGCCAGGGGCAAAATAATCCAAGGGCATGAGTGGTTATTCTCCAATTAATAGATAGTTAGATCTACAATGGTTAGCCAACATGAGTGATTCGGGGCAGTTCGAGCCTCCGCAACACGGTTAGTTCGCTAACGCCTTTTATTGAGACGAGGTAAAAGCAATTTCCTTCATAGCGGGTTCGGTTTGGCTGGTGAACGGGATGGTTACAGTTAAATACAACCCAGGACGTAGGGGGACGCCTAATGCGGTCCAAATTGCTGCAATTTCACTCAGCCCATCCGCAGAAATCCTCATCGGTAAAGTTCCCTTGCCTCGCAAGGCTGGAGCTAAACGTTCGGACGGTAAACAAGGGTGCTGGATTAGCACAGTCAATGCTTCGGACAATATATGCTGCTCCCCTAGGGCTGTTACATCCCAAGCCGTGAGCAGAAACGAGACATCAAACCACAGGGTTGAGGGGTCGGTCTGTCTATGGGAGGTCTGCATTTGAGGGTTTTCCCGAACGTCGTAGCAGTAGAGGTTGAGCCTCGGAGCCTGATTGTTCAGCTCGGGATTAGGAGAATTGAAATCAATTTGCTCCATACTGATCGCTGAGGTCCCGCCTGCCAGGATTTCTGCTAAGGTCTGGGCAACAGCAGGAATCATAAACCTGGGTGATTAGGCAGCTACAGGTTATAGATTAATGAGATTGACTGACTCTGGTTATTAGACTTTGGTCGAAATTTTAAAATTTGTGTGGAATTTTAAAATTTTTCGGCATCTGAGGTTAAGGTAGTTTTGGCTATCCTCCTATTGGGGATTGAGACTATCCCCAAAGAGAACCGACTACAAAGAAGAGTAGGTATGGAACCGTTGAGTCTTGGAATGTTTTTGTCTCGCTCTGAAGTGCCTTCTAACTCCCCTATCAGGGAATTCTCCTTGGGAGAGACCAGACCCTTGACAAACCCAACTCCTTCGCGATCGCAATCCCTAGCCATTGAGTCTGTCTGCCGCCAACAGATTCAGCAGCTTATCGGCTATCTGCCTTTGGTCGGTGCCTGGATTGTTTACCCGGATTTTGAGGAGGGTAAACCTCGACGTTGGGTGGGTGAAGTGAGGGGCGATCGCCCGGAATTTAATGAGGGGGAGTTATCTTACCTAAAGTCTGAGGTTTGGTTACCCCATGAGTTGCCGCTTGCTCGTCTGTCTCAACTCAATGCCTATTATGTTTACCCCCTCCCTCCCTTGGCTGATGGGGGTTCCAGCAATTTTTTCCGGGACATAGACTCAGATTCGCGGGGGTTATCACAGCGCCACCCAACGGGGATTGTTCCCCAGGGCGATCGCTCTGGATCTCCAGATCCCACAGCCCACTCTCAGAATTATCCCGCTTCTGAACTCGCTCAAAGTTGTTCCTATCTCCTGTTATGGGCTGCTCAATCTCTGTCTCCCTTACAGGTAGAATTTATCGAACAGCAGATGCAAATGCTCCACCATTATCTGGGGGATGCAGTCGCCTCCCACCAGCAATCTGAGGAACTTCCTTTACTGCGGCAATCTCTCCATAAGGCGGAACATCAACTGCGGAATTCTCTGGCTCTAATTAGCCTTTATGCGGAAACCCTTTGTCTGGGATTACCACCGGGTCCATTTCAAGAACAAGCTACAGTGATTCGGGAATCGGTAAGTGAACTCAGTGCTAACTTAACCACGTTACTCAATTGTGGAAAACCGGCTCAAAAATTGCCGGACCAGAGCCATGATTTACGCCAAATTGTCGAGGAAACTCTCAAATTCATGCAACCGCGATTGCAGGAAAAAGATATAAAGGTTGAGATTTCTAAAACTTCAGTGGTGCTGCCCATAGATCGGTGGCAAATCAAACAAGTCTTTGAGAATCTCTTGAATAATGCGATCGCGTTTAGTCCCCTAGGAAGCCGGATTATTTGCGAGTGGCGAGTTTTTTATCAGGAAGTGCTGATATCCCTAAGAGATTATGGTCCTGGCCTTTCCCGAGAAGACCTGCAAGAGGCATTTACTCCCTTTTATACCCGGCGACCGGGGGGAACTGGATTGGGGTTACCCATCGCCAAAAAAATTATCCTTGACCATCAGGGCAGCATTTGGCTCCAAAATCATCCCGAAGGTGGGGCGCTCTTTTCTTTTACCTTGCCCCGTCATCCTCAACCGGAGTAGAAATTTTCATCTTCTAGGAGTTTGAAAAGTTGCGGCTATTTTAAACATTAAAAAAGAGGATTCGTTTTATTTATTGTGAGTTCCTTCCAACCCCGTTTCAATCAATGGACAATTGCGTTTATCCAGCCTTATCATGAAAATTACGGGCTTTAAAAAAAATTGTCCCTTGTATCCCCGAAATACCCCCTAAACCCATGATCACACCTCAGTTAGTCTCTATTCTACTTGTCGATGACGATCCGATATTTCGTCAGGGATTAAAAACCCTGCTCAGTTTCTACAATAATAACGGTTTGTTTAAGATGGATGTGGTGGGGGAAGCGGCTTCGGTAGATCAAGCCTTAAAAGTTGCTTCTCAACAACATCCCGCCTTAATATTACTGGATTTAGAATTAGCGCAAACCGATGGAGTTGAAGCATTGCTACAATTGCGGGAACAATCTTTTCAAGGCAAGGCGATTATTTTATCAGCCCATCATGAAGATGAAGCGGTATTTAGGTCCATGCAAGCGGGGGCGCGGGGGTATGTGTTTAAAGAGTATGTGGCGAAACAACTCTGGGATGCCATTACTACAGTCATGAAGGATGAAGTTTATTTAGCGCCCGAGGTAGCGACCAGCTTTTTCCGCATCTTTCATTTTTATTCCGGTCATTCTTTGCAAGGGTGTAAAAACATCCGCTTAACCGATCGCGAACGCGAAGTTTTAGAATGGTTAGTTCAAGGTGCCTCTAATGAAGAAATCGCCCGTCACCTTTACGTTACAGTGGCAACAGTTAAAGCCCACTTAACGGCTATTTTTGAAAAGCTGGGAGTCAGCAGTCGCACTCAGGCGATTGTCAAAGCATTAAAAGTCGGGTTAGTTGCTAGTTAATCTCCCCTGGAAACAATTCAGCAACCGGGTTTCTGGCCTCAATCTGGGCTAGATATTTTGTGAGAAAGTCTGGTTTTTAAATACTTACCGACCCCGGTTTATAGGGCATTCCCGGGCAATTACCGCCGTTGACACAGAATCCATCGCAACTCCATCGGGGGTTTTCCTTGGTTCTGTAAGGGAAATAAATTTTCACCCTGACACCATTTGATAAACCATCCGGTTGGGGGCCATGCAACGATCGGGAGATGTTCCCGTTCGTACTCTAAAACTGACTCATCGGATAATAGGATCAAGGGCAATCTGTCCATTGCTTGGGCGAGTTCTGACCGGGTAAAAATACAGGACCAGGTGACTTGGGATAGTTCTCGGGTGAGGTTGTCGGGTTCATAGTTATCCACAGCTAAGAACAGACTAAATAATAATAAACCCCCGGGACGTAAGGTATCGCAAATGCGGGCAAACAACTGGCGGAGGTGACTGACGGACCCAAAATGGGAGGCAATCACTTCACAGAGTATCACCCCTTGATAATAAGCCGGTGGTAGCTTGACTTGGCGATCGAGGATATCCCCAAGAATCCCTCGGACCGGCAATTTCTGTTTTTGTGCCGCCTCTTGGATTTGTTCGACAAAGGCAGGGGTTAACTCAACCGCATCCACGGGATAACCCAGTTGGGCCAGGGGAAGGGTATTTCGCCCGGTTCCAGCCCCGATATCTAAGATGGGGGACCGGGGGGGATCGGGAAATTGCGCTGCCACTGCCATGACTTTGGCATCGGGATGGGTTCCAAATAAGGGGGGTTCGCGCAGTTTTACCCAATCCTGGTACTGATCGGCAACGGAGGAAATAAAGGGCTTGAGTTTCAGGGTCACCCCCTGGGGGCTAGGTTCGTAAGTGAGAATTAATTTGGAATGGGGAGAGGTGGCAAATCCAGAGATTAACTGGTTTTCCAGTTCTTTCGGCAGTTTAGCCCGGATGGTGGGTTCGATGACGCTGTTGAGGCTGCTAAACAAGGTGGTGATCTGATCCAGATACAGTTGCAACAATTCAGGAACACAGGGAAACAGGATTTCGCCTCTGGCTTGAAACTGGCCTTGCAGGTGTTGGAAGTGTTTCTCGTGAATCTGGGGTGAAGGGTGGGATAGGGGTTCGCGGGGAACGGCAGAAGATGGGATTTGGTTAGGGAACATCAGGGTCAGGGGGTTAAGGGGTTACAAACGGCGGCAGAGAATCCAGCGCAATTCGATGGGGGGAAAGGCGTTGGGGAGATGGAACATATTTCGGCCTTGGGACCAGGTGGGATACCAACTGGTGGGGGGCCATGCGGAGGCGGGGAGGTTGTCCCGTTCGTATTCAAAGGCGGATTCGTCGGATAGGAGTTGCAGGGGAAGGTTCTCCAGTGCGGTGGCAAGGTCGGCCCGGGTAAAGAGGGTGCACCAGGAGGATTGAGAGAGTTCTACGACGAGGCGATCGGGTTGGTAGTCTTGGAGGGGGAGGAAGAGGTTAAATAAGATGAATCCGCCGGGAAGTACGGCGTCACTGAGTTTGGCGAGTAAGAGGCGCAGTTCGCAGGGGTCGCGAAAATGGGAGATGACTTCGGAGACGATCGCCAGTTGGTAATAGGCGGGGGGCAGTTTCACGGGGCGATCGAGGATGTCCCCTGGGATGACTCGCAGGGGTAAGTTTTGGTGGTTGGCGGTTGCCTGTAGGTCCTGGATGAAGATGGGGGCGAGTTCTACGGCATCCACGGGATGACCTCGTTGGGCCAGGGGAATGCTATTGCGACCCGTCCCTGCACCAATATCTACGATAGGGGCATGGGCAGGATTGTCAAATTGGGCAGCAATGGCAGTCGCTTTGGCATCCGGATAGGCCCCAAACAGCGGCGGTTCTTTGGTTTTGACCCACTTCTGATATTCTTCCGCCAGGGAGGGGGTCAACAGAGAGACTTGGAATTTTAACTGGGAACTGTCGTGGGGTTGGGGTTCGTAGGTGAGGACGATTTTGGCATGGGGGGAGGTTTCAAATCCCTCCTGAAGTTTCATCCACAGACTTTGGGAGAGGTGAGTCACGCCGTCATGGTCCAGGGTTTGCCCCAGGGCGTTCAATAGTTGGGCAATGGAGTTGAGGTAATGTTCCAAGAGGGCAGGGATACAAGGCATGACGATTTGACCGCGCCCTTGAAATCGATGCTGGAGTTGAGCAAGGGGTCCCGGTTGCAGGGTGGGGGGGTCAATCATGGGCTGGTTTTCAGGGGTGGAAGAATCTATTACGGGTTTGGAATACATGATGGCAAGGGGATTTACAAGGGTTTGCACAGTATCCATTGCATTGGATCTGGGTTGGAAAAAACTATTATGGGGTGGGAATAGAGGATGGGATGGGGTGTTACAAGCGTTTGCAGAGAATCCAGCGCAATTCCATCGCGGTTTGGTCTGGGGGGGTGAGTAATAGTTCCCGTCCGGTTGCCCAGTTGACGAAGGATTCATGGGGAGGCCATGTTTCTTGGGGGCGATGGGTTTGTTCATAGTTGACCCAGGACTCCTCGGAAATGAGTTCTAGGGGCAATCCGGCCATTGCATTGGCAAGGTCCGATCGCGTGAAGAGGCAGGACCAGTTGACTTGCGACATCTGACGGGTGATGGGATCGGGTTGGTAGTCTTCGGCGGCGAGAAAGAGGCTAAATAGGAGTGAACCGCCTGTCTGGAGGACGTCGCACATTTTGACGAGGAAGAGGCGCAGGCGATCGCCATCGAAACAAAACAGGGGGAGGGTTTCTGTGGCGACTGCCAGTTGATATTGTCCCAAGGGCATCCGGACGAGGGGATCAAATATATCTCCCGGAGTGACGGTGACAGGTAATCCTGTTTGTTCGGCAATTTCTTGGAGGCGATCGCAATAGGGGGCAACTAATTCCAGGGCGTCCACGGGATGACCCCGTTGTGCCAGGGCTAAGGTATTGCGTCCAGTTGCGGCCCCGATATCCAAAACTGAGGCAGTCTGCGGGTCTTCTATTAACTGGGCAATATCCAGAACTTTCGCATCGGGAGTCATGCCAAACCAGGGTTGTTCGTTCTGGTTCATCCACTCCTGATATTCCTCAATATCGGATAAGACAAAGACGGAAAATTCAAAGGTTAATCCGGTTTTTGGGGGGTCTGCCGGATGGTACTTGAGTCTCAGGCGGGCATGGGGAGATAAGGCAAATCCCTCTTCTAACTTTTTGTTCAAAATTTGATAAAGTTGATTGCGTTCCGCTTCTGGGAACGGGATTGCCAAACTATCGAATAGGGACCCAATTCGATGACGGTAATACTCTGCCATTGCTGGAACTCCGGGCATAATCAGTTCGCCGATGGTTTCCAGTCTTTGGTTAAAACTGGTCAGCATCGCTTGAAAGAGTACGGCAGGGTCCGTGATCACTGGCACAGAAGCAGTCGGGTAGTTTGTATTTTGGGATGTCATTGGGTTATAAAATTTAAAGTCTGTGGGCTGGCTGCCCGGTCAAAGGGGTGCGATCGCCGGTTTGTGGGTGATCCTGATACTTTACTCCTTTCCTGACTCCGCCTGGGAACGAAACAAATTGGAGGAACTGCCTCATAGTCAAGGGAGAGATTCAATCTGCAACAACTTCCTCGATTTAAGCGGAGACTGGGGCGATCGCCTCTGGATTCGGGCATTTTTCTAAGGGTCGCTGACACCTCCGTATCCCTGAAAAGTTTAGCTCAATTTTTCCAGGATGAACAAAATTTAAACTTTGCTTAAGTTTTGTCAGCCTCTGCCTCTCAATCGGTTATATTCAGAAAATTCCGCTATCATTTTCCTCAGAAATAATACCAACGGTTGTGTTAAACTCAGTCTGATGAGTTGACCCCGATTCACCCAAGCGCGATCGAACGGCTCAGACTTGAAAATTGTTAGCTACAATCTGGTTAGACTCAATCCTCATTTTAGTATCAGCCCAGAGTGCATAATATGAGCAATTATCTGGCTATTGCCACCGTAACTGCCTGTTTACAACGAATGTTACAGGCTTCTGTTCAATTAGATTTAGATGGCGCAAGAGTAACCACTGTTCGGCCTAATAATTTAGGCAGCGGGACTCCCGAAAAGGGGGTCAACCTCTATATGTACCAAGTCTCCCTCAATCCCGTGTGGCAAAAGAATGCAGAAGTCCGGATGCGCAGTAGCCGGGATGCCGGGGCGAAGAAATCCCGGACAGCATTAGATTTGCATTATATTCTCAGTTTCTACGGCAATGAAACAGAATTAGAACCGCAACGACTGTTAGGCAGTGTGGTGAAAATTTTGAGCGATCGCACCACCTTGACCCGAGAAACCATTTACGAAACTCTGGCTGATTCTAGCTATCCCTATTTAACCGATTCCAATTTAGCGGACCAAACCGAAGAAATTTGCTTTAGTCCAATGGATTTATCCTTAGAAGATCTCTCAAAAGTTTGGTCAGTATTTTTTCAAACACCTTATAGTATATCATTAGTATATAAAGCAACGGTGGTGATGATTGAAGGAGAAGAATCCGCTTACCGAGCTTTACCTGTACGGGAACGCGCCCTCAGCGGAGTCATTCCCTTTTTCAATCGCCCCCTCGTCGAACAAGTGGTCTCTCGTTCGGGAAAATTTGACCCCATTCTAGCCCATAGTACCCTACTAATTCGCGGCAAAAACCTCAGCAGCAAAAGGACAACAGTGCGGATTAGTGGTGTAGAAATTACCCCCCAATCCATCAACGAAACTGAGTTATTGCTTCCCCTTTCTTTAACCCCTGAGCATTCTTTAAAAGCCGGGGTACAAAGCTTACAAGTCATTCATCATGTCTCTACCGAATCTCGGGGAGACAATGGCAACGGATGGCGGGGAGAATCCACTCAAGAAACTGCAACCCAAACCTTATCCAAACCGATAGTATTCTCTCAAAGTTTAGAATCAAATGCCATCCCGTTTATTTTACGTCCTGTAGTGACGAAGGTGACCGTTTCTAAGTTAGAAGGAAAGGACGAAGATGTGCGTTCCGCTGAGATTAAAGTCCGGGTCAATCTGACCCTGGGCAAACATCAGCGCATTGTATTAGTTTTGAATGAAAAATCTACCCAAAATCCGGCAGCTTATATGTTTGAAGCCTCCCACCGTCATCGGGATGGGATGATAGTCACGATTCCCATTAAAAATGTGAAACCGGGTGAATATTTGGTTCGATTACAGGTGGATGGGGCGGAAAGTATTCTGAATGTGGATACGGATCCGAATAGTCCTAATTTTAACCGTTATACTGAGCCTAAGATGGTGATTCGATGAGGGGGATTAGGAACCACTGATTTCACTGATTTTCACAGAATAGATGGGGAGGAGGAATTACATGGATTGAGGGATTAGAACAAAGGACGAATGACAATTGACAAATAACCCATGACAAAATTATGAATGAAGAAGAGTTGAAAAGACGGTTGATTCAAGAGGTTGATATGATGAGTATCAATCAGTTAAATGAGTTGGGGAATCGAGCGGTTAAGTTGGGGTTGATTGTGGGGCATGGATATCGGGGGGGGAAGTATGAAATTTTGCGGAAAGGGGAAGCGTTGATGATGACTCCCCAGGAAGCTCAGAATTACTTGGAAAGTTTGATTAAAGAAATTGGTGCATAAATGTCTGGAGTCAAAATGAGTCCGACTAAAACTTGGGCGATCGCCAATCAAGAGTATTTGATGGCGGCGATCGCCCGGGTTCGTTCCTATTTGCAACGCCACATCCAACGCCTGAATCCAGAGGCGGAATTTGATACAGCAGAATTCTTATCGGGGAATGAACAGGCAAGGGGTTGGGATTTGCAGACGCCTCCGAGTTTAGACGAACTGAGCGATCGCTTTGGATTATCGGCGTTTGAGCGAGATATCCTGCTATTATGCGCCGGGATGGAACTGGATGGCACTTGGGGTACACTCTGTGCTACAGCTCAAGGGGATGCTCAAGCCCAATATCCCACATTTACTCTGGCTTTGGATGTCTTACCCTCACCGAATTGGATGGCACTCACCCCCGTGGGAGCATTGCGCCGATGGCGACTGATTGAGATTGGGACTGGCAATGCCCTCACCCAGAGTCCCCTGAGAATTGATGAACGGGTGTTGCATTATTTGGTCGGAATTGAGCATCCCGATGAACGATTGGTGGCAGCAGTCTCCCGTATCCCCATCCAAGTAGGGGAAATGGACCGTTTATGTGGGTCTCATCGCCACTTAGCGGAACAGGTGGCGGGAATGCTAGTGAGTGAGGAGTTGGGCAAAGTACCAATTGTCCAATTATGTGGCAGTGATGTAGCCAGTAAGCGGGCGATCGCCTCGGCGGTTTGTAGTGCGATCGGCTGGAACTTGCACGTCATGGCAGCAGATGTCATCCCCATCGCCTTGGGGGAAATCACCGAATTGATGCGGTTATGGGAGAGAGAGGCATTTTTAAATAACAGCGCCTTGCTATTAGATTGTGATGAAGTGGATAGCAATGATGTGGCGCGAGAAAGTGCGATCGCCCGAATTATCGAAAACTATGATAATCCTTTACTCATTACCAGTCGCGATCGTCGCCATCCCCGGCAACGTCCCTTAATTACCTTTGAAGTCGAACAACCTTCATCCCAGGAACAACGAGAACTCTGGAAGAATACCCTGGGTCCAGACGCAGCCACCTTAAACGGTCACATTGAAACCTTAGTCTCCCATTTTAGCCTCAGCGCCCCCGCCATCCGTGCCGCCTGCCTCAAAACCAAAGGAACCAACAAGATTGCCACCGACAACGGCAACGACTTCGGCAGCCAACTGTGGGAGACTTGTCGCATCCAGGCGCGATCGCGCATGGAAGACCTCGCCCAACGCATCGAATCCGGTAGCCACTGGGACGACCTCGTACTCCCCGACATCCAACGAGACACCCTCCGGGAAATCATCGCCCATGTCCGACAACGGGCCAAAGTTTACGAAACCTGGGGATTTGGCGGCAAAAGTGGCCGAGGATTAGGCATCACCGCCCTCTTTGCCGGTGCCAGCGGTACAGGCAAAACAATGGCCGCCGATATTATCGCCCAAGAACTGCACCTGGATCTGTACCGAATCGACCTCAGTTCCATCATTAGTAAATATATTGGCGAAACCGAGAAAAACCTGCGCCGAGTCTTCGACTCAGCCGAAGCAGGCGGGTCCATCCTCCTGTTTGACGAAGCCGACGCCTTATTTGGCAAACGCAGCGAAGTCAAAGACTCCCACGATCGCCATGCCAACATCGAAGTCGCCTACCTCCTGCAACGCATGGAAGCCTACCGAGGATTAGCCATCCTTACCACCAACCTCAAAAGCTCCTTAGACCAAGCCTTCCTGCGCCGTATCCGCTTCGTCATCCAATTCCCCTTCCCCGACGCCAATCAACGGGAAGAAATTTGGCGACGCATCTTCCCCAAACAAACCCCAACCGAAGGCTTAAACTATCCCAAACTCGGTAAACTCAACGTCGCTGGAGGAAACATCCGCAATATAGCCTTAAACTCCGCCTTTATTGCCGCCGACGCCAACGAACCCGTGATGATGAAACATATCCTCGAAGCGTCAAAAAGTGAATATATGAAATTAGAAAGACCCTTGACCGATATGGAAATTAAAGGATGGATTTGAACCACTGATTGCACAGATTGGCACAGAGAACAAGAGAGGTCAGGAAAATCCGTGAAAATCTGTGTAATCTGTGGTATAATGGTTCCAATGATTTTAGGAAAGGATTCCTGATGAGTTATTTGTTTGAGGAACAAACTTATCAGATTATTGTTGCAGCGCAAGAAGTGCATCGGGAGTTGGGTCCCGGCTTTTTAGAGATTGTTTATAAAGATGCCTTAGAAATCGAGTTTCAACAGCGAGATATTCCTTATATTCGAGAAGCTGCGATTCCCGTCTATTATAAAGGAATCCCTTTATTTACAAAATCGGGATGCTCCCTATCTAGTGTCCTTGCGTAAGTCCTGATAGGGTAAAGCCAGTGGGAGGATGGGGTCAGAAAAGTGGAAGATAATTTTTAGTGACCGCCAATATCATAAGAGCGGCGATAGCACTTTCCAAGGTTTGGGAAACCAAGCAAAACGGTCTTCTAACCACACTAAACCATCATAGGTCATGCCGCTAGTTTCTCCGGGTTTAACATATTTCCAAGTCAACCAAACTTTGTCGGGCAGTAGGTAATGGGCAATGCTTTGATAACCACCGGGAAAGACCTCTGCTATTCCTGATTCCGATGAGAGTTCTTCAGCACGCCCAAGAGCAATTAAAATTTCAGTCTGACCCGGTTGAGGTTGAGGAACGGGAGACTGTGCCCAAAGTTCTTTATATCCTTTTTGGGCGATTTCCGCGGCTTCTGGCACAAAAATCTGAGCATAATCTTCATCTCGGGGCTGCAAACTTTCCCGGGCAATTTCGCCTAAAACTGCCCGTTCCCTCGTTGCCCCAAAAGCAGCAAGCAGCTTGACTGCCGAAGCCTCAATTCTTAAGTAGTCGGAGGTTGAACTTGTTTCCATGTTTCTGATTACCTAATATTTCTAAGCGGGTTGGCCGTAATAATTGGTATTTGAAGAGGCATAATCATATCCAGCATTGGAAGATTCCGCAGCTCCAGTAATGAGTCTTTGGGTCCAATCTTCAAAGAAGTTCTTATCGCCCTTTTTGAGTCCAGCCAAGCCTCCGACACCAGCTTTGAGGATTGCCTTATAAGCTGCAATCAGTCCTTCATCACCAATTTCCATCAAAGCATCTAAGAAACTGTCGCGTAGTTTGTCACTCTTCAAAACAGTTTCAAAAACTTTGATAAGGGAATCGTTGGCAGCACCTTTAATAGCTCCAAATGTAAATTCTTTCAATACCTGACCAGCCATTTTCTCTCCAAACACCTTCCCAATTTCATCCAGCTTGTCTGCCAAGCTTGACGATTCCGCTAATCCAGCTAGAGCAGCAGTTACTGCTACGACCACCACATCAATTCCAAAGTCCTCTACACCGTAAGCATCACCCTGTATGCCGTATTTGATTGCTATCCCTATTGCACCACCTGCAGCTGTTACGGCTGCTACCAACCAAGGAGTTGCAGTTCCGGCTGTGAGGCAGGTGGCTATAATTGCCGCTGTAATATTTACTCCTGTGACGATAGCATCTGTGACAGCGTTTTTAGCTTCTTCATAGTTCTTCACATCTGTCTCGGTATAGTTATAGACTCGCTCGAAATCTTGCTCTGTGTAGCCATCTTTTAGACCAGTCTTCTCGTCATAAATTTGCTGAAGTCGCGCATATTGCTTTTCTAGTTGTAATTTGCTAGTTGTAAACCCTAAATCTTGAGCAGAAGACATAACCCAACGAGAAAACGCCCAAGATCCTCCACCAATTTCAAAGTCGTACCTCGCTTTAATGACCAGCCATTTTTCCTGCATAGTTTCGGGTTTTCCACCTAGCATGAGCTTAACTTCATGCCAATCCCGACCACCTAGTTCACTTTTCAGCTCTGTCTCTAAGTCCAGCCCTATCTCTTTTTTGTACCTAGCTTTGATAGCTTCAATTTCTTGTTTTGTCTTATCACCGAGAATTTCCTTGATTTGCTCTTCGTTAGTTCCTGTACCACTCATTGCGTCTTTTAGAGCAAAGACTGGATCGAGTTTTCCATCTGTGCTGTATTGTTGTACTTTCGTCAGTTCCTTACCCCAGCCAAGGTCACTAAACTCATCGTGAATCATTCTCTGGAAAGCACCTTCCCCACCATGATTCTTGTCATAGGCTTCCTTAATTTTGTCGCATTCTTCTTTGCTCTTCCCTTTAAATTCGTTGTAAATTGCGGCTTCATTAGTTCCGGAACCATAGGCTGCGTTATAAATGCGGGCAGCCGCCTGGGTATAAGGATCGGTTTCAAGGAGGGATTTAGTCAGTGTCTTTTCTGCACCTGTTAACCAGTTATCAGAAAATTCACTATCGATATCTGTTTCTAGATCTCTGTTTGTAATGTTCTTATATGCTGCCTTAATCTTAGGTAGCTCTGTCTGATGTTCCTTAAGATATTTTTGAACGGCTTCTTCATCCGTTCCCGCGCCTTTCATTGCGCCTTGTAAGCGGTAAGCAATAGCCAAAGGCTTATTCTTAGCTAAAAGTGCTTGAACTACCTTCTTATCAAATCCGCCCAGACTAGAAAGAACCTTCTTGATTGTTTCGGGATGATTGGTCTGCAGCGCATCAATTTCTTTATTTGGGAGAGACATCAAAATCTCTTCTATTTTTTCTTCGTCGTCATTAAGCCATGACAATGAATTCTCTAGCCCTTTAGCTGCCGATTCTGCTGCGTCAGCTCTTAAATAGGCTAAAGCTTCTTTTAAATCTTTTCCCGAGAGTTCATCTTTTAGATCATGTTCTAATGATCTTCCATAGTGATCTAGATAGACTCGTTTAATTGCGTCAATTTGTTGGAGGGTTTTCCCTCTTAAAGTATTCATAATGGTCTTTTCATCAGTTCCCCAACCTTCCATCGCTTTATACAAAGCGTCAGCAGCTTGTAGCATCTCCTGAGAGTTAACTAAGTCTTTAGTCTCTTGAGTATCATTTTTCTTTTCAACGCCAGTGACTTTTGCTTTATTTTCTTCTCTGGCTTTAGATAAATACCCCATTGCTTGGTTTAAGTCTTTTCCGGATAGCTCATCGCGCAAATCATACTCAAGGGTGCGACCATACATTTCCAGGTATTTTTCTTCAATTGCCGCTAGTTCTGCTGCAGTTTTATTATCGAGAGTTCGCATAATGAGATCTTCATCAGTTCCCCAACCTTCCATCGCTTCACGCAGATACTCAGCGGCTTGGTTAATTTTTCCTGGATCTACAGCAGGAGCATTTTGCACGGTTGGTGTTCGCTGAATCCTTGTGCTCTCTAACTTCGGCTGCACTTTACTAGAATTCTGCTGCACCACATGAGTTAACTCATGGGCAATCAACTCCTGCCCCCCAGAATGGCTCGGATTATATTCCCCTTTCTTAAAGAAAATGTGCTGCCCAGTGGTAAAAGCACGAGCGCTAATAGAACGATTTAAGGTATCGGAATTTGCATCGGTATGAACCCGCACGCTGCTAAAATCTGTACCAAAGGCGCTCTCCATCTTGGGACGAATGGCATTATCTAGTGGAGACCCGCCACTTTTAGCTTGGCTGATGCTGCTTTCCAAATCTGACGAAGCCTCTCCTCCTTCGATCGCTTCCCGACGTTGCACCGTCAGTCTCATGATTGAGGGTGTAGAGAACATTTGACGTTGCACAGAAGATCCACCATCGCCCTTCGCATCCGGGGGTGTGGGCGCACTAATTTGCTTGACCACTTTGCGAGCAATCGTGTCGGCTTCTTGCTCAAATTTATCGTCCGGTGCCCCAATCGTAAGTTTGGGTTGAATCGGTGGGGGTGCAGAAACGTCGAGGCGAGACAAGCGATCGCCCCCTACCTGTCCCGATTCCACTTGTGTCTGAACTTCTGGTGTTGTTGCTGATTCGGTTTGGGCGGGTTCGGCAAAGGGACGGGGTTTGAACATCCCAGTGGCGGGAGTCTGTGTAGTATTGGATTGTCCTTTTTTCTGGATGTGCCGTCCGGTTGCCATAGTCTAGCCTCGCCGATCGCATTGATAGAGTATTTTGTCTACTTTCTCCTAAAAGTGCGATCGCGTCCATTCGACTAAAGTCTAGGTACGGTGCGATCGCCTACGCAACCAATACCGGCGAAAGGGTCTCAATCCAAACCTTGGCTCCACAGTCTTTCGGCTGATCCGGTCGATACACCACTCGGCAGGGTCCGGTCACTTCTACCTCATAGCCATATTGCTTACTGCTGCCGCGTTTAACCCCAATGACCGGCAAATTTTGCCCATGCTTGTAATTTTGGCTAATCCGACTCCGGTTGATATGAATGCAAGTCATCACCTCCCGGCGGATGGCTTGCCACGTTGGCTTTGGGCCGCGCTTCCCCTTGCTGAGCACGGGCATTCCATCTTTCAGGGGAATCACCCAAACATTGCTAATTTTATAAGCTCCATGAATTCTCCCATCCAGGAGCAAACGTCTAACTCGGGGGCTGGAAATTCCCAATAACTTGGCGGCTTCGTTGGTTCCGACTAGCATGGCAAGTATTACAACAACAGCGTAATAGTTGATTATGACAGTTCCGGGCTAAATTGTCTAGAGGTTTAGCCCGAATTTTGGAATCCATAAGCGATCGCCTCTTCTGCGCCTCTGTGACAATCCGTGAAATCAGTGGTTCATTCCACCTCACTCCCATCCCTAATTCTGAGAAGTCGGATTCGGCTGCTTCATCTCCTCCAGAATAATTTCTTGATTAATCAAAGCTTGAGAATGAGTAGGATTCAGTTCCAATGCTTTTTGCGTCGCCGCTAAAGCATCCCCATACTCTTCTAAAAATCTTAGGGCGATGCCTTTGCCCGCCCAAAAATCAGCATTTTCCGCATTAACTTGAATAGCGCGTTCGTAGGTGGTGACGGCTTCTCCATAGCGGCGCAATGCCATCAGTCCGAGGGCGCGATTATAGAGGGCGGGGGCGGATTCTGGGGCCATTCCTAGGGCGCTGTCGGCGGAGGCGACGGCTTCGGCATAGCGCTCTAAGCGATAGAGAACGGCACTCTGATTTACCCAAATATCCGCCATTGTGGGCCGATCGCCTACATTGGCATCCCCTCTCAAGGCGCGATTGTACGCATCCACGGCTTCGTCATATCGGCCTAATCCGGTGAGAATTCGCCCTTGGTTAAACCAGGCTAAGGATGACCCTGGGGCGATCGCGATCGCCCGTTCCGTAGCAGCTAAGGCTTCTTGTTCTCGGTTCAAATGCCACAGGGGAACGCTGCGATTACTCCAAGCATCGGCTAACTGGGGATTGAGTCCGATCGCCTTATTAGAAGCTGCCAGGGATTCTTCATAACTTTCCAGTCCCGTCAACGCATTGGCTAACTGCACCCAGGCATAAGCCGGTCCCAAGTCGCCCCAGTTGCCATCTCCCTCCTGTAGTGCCATTTCACAAGCCGCTTTTGCCGGTTCATAGCTGCCCAATCGGTTCAAGTTAGCGCATTGATGCAGCAAGGTAAAGGAAGATTTAGGATTGATTTTGACCGCCCATTGGAAGGAGAGTTGCGCTTCCGGATGTCTGCCGAGGATGCCGAGGATAATGCCTTGTTCGGTCCAGGATACAGCGTCATTAGGTTCCAGTCCCAAGGCGCGATCATAGGCGGCTAAGGCTTCGTCATAGCGTCTTTGGGATTTGAGCAGTCTAGCTTTATTCGCCCAGGCAATGGCGGGGTTGAGGGTTCCCCAATTTTCATTGACTTGCAAGGCGCGATCGCAAGCAGTCAGTGCTTCTGCGCCTTGTCCCAATTCCGAGAGAATGGCGCATCGTCCCGCTAAGGCGATGGAATAGTTGGGATTGATTTTAATCGCCCATTCGTAGGAAGCGAGGGCTTCTTCAATTTGACCCGAACGACTCAAGGCGACACCGCGATGATACCAAGCGACGGCAGGGGATTGGGTTTCCCAGTTGTTATCCATGCGTAAGGCAGTGTCACAGGAGGCAACTGCCTCTTCATATTGACTCAGTTCGACTGCACCGGAACAGCGTTTTGTGAGTAAGAGGGAATTGTTGGGGTCGCGTTCAATGGCTTGGTTGTAGGCGGCGACAGCTTCGGCGTACTGCTTCAAGGCAAATAAGGCATCCCCGCGATCGCTCCAGACGATGGGGTCATTGGTATTCAAGGCGATCGCGCTATCACAGGCGGCGACTGCCTGCTCATATTGCGCTTGTTCCAGCAAGGTTCGACATAACCCCGCCCAATGGGAAAAATCCTCTAACCCTTCCTGTGCCAACAACCTGGAGTTGCCGCCTCCTGTCCCCATCCCCGCCATCATCAATAGAACAGATACCCCTATTTTTACTGAATTTCTTCCGGTTTTTTCAAGCTGTTTATTCATAGTATTTCCCTGCTTTTGTCATCACTGATTTAGCTTGGTTTCTTCTTCAATTGCAGCGATTTTCGATACCATTGGGCATAATCGCATTACACAGATAAACCTGATTCAAATTCACCCCTTCTAAATTTGCCCCGGTCAAATTTGCCCCACCCAGATTTGCTGCCGTTAAATTCGCTCCACTTAAATTGGCATTTTGCAGGTTTGCCCCAAATAAATGGGCGCTTTCCAGATTCGCCAGACTTAAATCGGCTCCTTGCAAATTGGCATTGGTCAGTCTCGCGCCTTTTAAGTTAATCCCACTTAAATTGGCTTCTACCAGATTTGCATCAGTTAAATCCTGGTTTTCTGCCCCATTTTTAATCAGGTCCAAAATAAATAGCCATTGACTTTCTATGGCTGTTTCTTCATTAATTTTAATATCCCGCAGATTGGCATTTCCTAAATTTGCGCCCAATAGGTTAACATTGCCTAAATCAGCTTGTTCTAAATTAGCAGCAAATAGATTACTATCCCTCAGATTGGCTCCTTGGAAATTGGTATAACTCAAATCGGCGCGGGTTAAATCAGTTCCTAATAAAATACTATGACGTAAATCAGCCCGCTGTAGATTTGCTCCAACGAGATTGGCTGAAGTGAAATCGGTATAATGGAGATAAGATTGGGTTAAATTGACTCCAGTCAGATTCGCCCGTTCTAAGTTAGACATAAATAAGGAAGCGCCCTCCAAGTTCGCCCCCTCTAAATTGATGCCCGTTAAGTTCATCCCTTGGAGATTTGCGCCGGATAAGTCACTTCCGGCAAGGGTTTGACCGGCTAAGGGTTGATTGACTACGGTCCAAATAAACTGCCATTTACTATCGAGAATCGTTTCGTTATTCAAGATAGTGCCTTTGAGATGGGTTCTAAATAATTTTGCTTCTTCTAAGTTGGCGCTACTGAGATTTGCACCTTCTAAGTCGGCATTTTCTAAGTTAACTTCTTTTAAATTAGCGCCCAATAAGTTGGCATTTTTTAAATTAGCATTTTTTAAATTAGCTTTTTCTAAATTAGCCCGAGGTAGAGTGGCGTCTTGTAATTCGGCATTTTCTAAATTAGCTTCTTTTAAATTAGCGACTTCTAAACTAGCGGAATTAAGATTAGCGCCTAAGAGTTCGGCCTTTTCTAAATTTGCTTGATTAAGGTTGGCTCTAAATAAGGTTGCCCCGGTGAATATAGCTTTTTCTAAATGCGCTTGTTCTAGGTTGGCGCTGCCGAGGGTGGCATTGCTGAAATCCGCTTGGAACATTTGCGATCGCGACAAGTTCGCCCCATCAAGTTTAGCGCCTCTGAGATTCGTTAATCGCAAGTTAGAATCGGACATATCCGCACCCTGAAGTTCCGCCCCCATCAAATTCGCTTCTTGGAGGTTGCATTCGTTACATTGACGCGTTTCTTGCAATTTAGCGACATCCGAACCCTTAGCAGCAAAGACAGGAATAGGGAGGGAAATTAGGGAAAATAAGGACCAATGACCAATGACCAATAACCAATAACAAAAGATGGGAATGTGCAGGCTGGATTTTTTCATGTTCATTAACCTGTTTTTCTGGGGGTAAACATAACTATTACGTTCAAGACAGATATTTTTCAACCCCGCCAGCTTCAGGGTGAGAAGCCAAGTAGAAACAGCCTCCAACAACCAATGACAAATGACAAATGACAAATGACAAATGACAAATGACAAATTCAATTGAATTGGGGAGGCAATTCTGCTGGTGCAAGGGGTTGAGTCTCAAAGAACTTGGGACCCGGTTCTTTGGGGGGTTCCTCTGCTGCATCCGCAGCACCATCGGGGGTTCCTCCTGGGGCTGCGGGATCAATACCACCGGGCAGATTTGCCCCAGGAACCGGGAGTTCTCCGGGGGGTGGACCCACAGTACCGCCCGGGGTAGGCGGTGCGGGAATGACCAAGGCTGCGTCTGGAGTCCCGGGGGCGGGAGTAGCAGCAGGGTCACCCTCTGCACCGGCTGCGGCCCCTGGAGTGGGAACCATTGCGGGGGCTTGTTCGACTGCCGGGGGTGGCGGAACTTCCACGATTTCTGGGGGTGGCGGGGGTGCTAAAGTCTCGATAATTACCGATCGCTGTTGTTGGTTGCCCTCTTCATCGGTGACAGAAAGAGTAATCGTTTCACTGCCCGCTTGTTGACTCACGGGATAGGGCATTCTCCCTTCCCGAGGCACCGTTCCCGGGGCCGGTAGCAGTTCAACTTTCATCCCATTCCCCCCTTCTACCTTCCAGGAAATCATCAGCGAAGTTTGTTTAGGATTGGCTTGTCTAACCAATTTCGGGGGAGCGGGTTGTCCATTAAAAGTAAATTCCACAATCCGCGTCGGAATCTTTTGAGCCAGAATTTTAATCGTATTGGTTCGGCGGGTTTCTAATTGTTCCGGTTGTCCTTTTTTAGGAATAACTGTTAAGTGAAAAATATAGTCCCCGGGTTGAATAGCATCAGTGGGAACATTGGCACAAATAACTTGACGACTCGCCGGATTTTCTGAACAAAATCCCCGCAACTCTTCCGGAATTCCCTCGGCAAAGTTATAGCGCTTTTCCACACTTTTAACCGTGCCATCAGGACCCAACCCGAGCAAGTTGATTTGTTGAATCTGATCCGGATGAGAAAGCGTCCAATTTAACAGAATCCGATTACTCTGGGTGGCGGTTTGGGTAGCCCTCGGGGTAGATTGTGGGGGGTTGGCGGGGGTTCCCGGGGGCAACAGGCGCTCTTGGTAGACAGGTTGAGTGGAGGACAATTCCTCAATTTTGGGTTCAGGAACGGGTAAAATCCGAATAGGATTGGTGCGGATAGTTTGCGTCTCCGCCTTGGGATTAATCGGAATAGCGCTCAGTTCAAATACATAATCCCCCGCCTCCCTAGCGTCCGTCCAAACATTGCGGCAAATCAGTTGTTCTCCTTGGGTACAAAACCGATCCAAGGCATTAGGCAATCCTGGGGTAAACTCGTAAATAAACGGTCCACTTCTGACTCTTCCATCGGGAGAAAACCCCACCACAGTTACAGTTTTGAGGTGATTGGGATTAGAAATCGTCCAATTGAGGCGAATGGCCTCATTATTAAGTTCTTGATAAGAATTGCTTTCTGGGGAAAATTGCATGACTTGTGCGCGCACTGGGGGGCGAGTTAACAGCCACCAAATCAGAAAAATCAGGGCGGCAACACTGGCGGACATCAAGATAACGATGGGCAAAAATTGCCACCAGGGACGCGGTTCCCAGAATACGGAAGCTTGAAAGCGATCGTTAATTAAGGGGAACTGTTGCAGATCTTCGAGTTCAATGCTGAAATTAATCATCCGCCCGAAGAAAGGCCGCCAACCCTTCGTCGGTTTGACCGAAACCCCGACCGTAACTGAGGTTCCGGGTAAGATTCGGACTACGGGAGGGGTAATGGTATAAGTACAAATGTCTTCTTCATCCGTACCTTTGGCATGGATAGCAATTTCGCGGATGACATTTCCCTGATTAGATAAGCGCAGTTCAAACAGTCCGGCCTCGCGCTTAATTTTGGCAACGAGGGAGAGCAGTTCGACGGTGACCAGATGCAGGGGAGCAATCTGGAGGTAAACGACATCCAACAGGGCGAGGTTCGGATTGTTGGCGGAGTAAACCCGAATTGTGGGGGCATAAACTCCGGCCCAAGTATCGGGAGGAGGGCTGATAAAGAGGAGGATTTGACCGATATCCCCGGGATTGAGTTCGAGACCTTCCGAGGCGATCGCCATGCCTGCTTGCTGGAATCCTTCGGGGTAGATGATGGTAAACCACCGGGATTCCAGGTCTGGACAGGTCAGAAAAAAGCGGTCTACCCGGTCGGAACGGTTATGAACGGTGACCTGGAGTTCCAGGGGTTGTCCCGGTTGCAGGAGGGCGGGGGAGACGGAACTGGTGGGGGGTTGGAGGGTAAAGGTGGGGTCGCTGACGGTCCGCGCTTCTTGAATGAAGGGCATGACCTGTAGTCGCACCTTTTGGTCAATGGGGGTTTCTTCGGGGTAATGCTGAGGCGCATCAATGACCAGGGTATAGTCGTAGGTGCCAGGGATGGCATCCACGGGAATTTGGACCTGAAACACGACTTCACTGGCTTGTCCTGGACTTAAGGCTAGTCGTTCCCGAGGACAAATAAACCACTGATGAACAGGTTGGGAGGTTTCAGCGATGAACACATCAATGATGGCACTGACAGAACCTTGATTGGTAATGGTTGCTGTCAGTTCTAACACCTCTCCTGCGGTGACTAAGGCAACGCCTGCGGGATTGAGGATAATCCCAATCGGACGAATCATGAGGCGATCGCCGTTATTATCTTCAAATCCATTGACTATCTGCCCCGATTTGGGACTATAACCCTGCATTACCATTCATTCTGCTCCTTGAATGACCAACCACAAATGACCAATGACCAATGACCCAATCACCCCTTAAGGCACATCACACCCCAAGTTCGGTAATCGCGGGTGGGATTCAACTCGGACCTCTTGTTTATCATCGCTACCCGCAGCGATCAGCAGATGGTCATCCACCTGTTTAATATCGACGCTATTAAAGTTTTTATTTTTTGCCCCAATAATTTGCTCTCCCTGGGGTTGAGCACGACTGCCGTCGGTGTTGAGCGGCCATAACATCACCCGCCCATCATCGCCACCACTGACGAGGTAACAGCCATCTTCACTCAATGCCACCGATCGCACGGGTTGACCCTTGTGACCGTCCTCCCATTGTTCGATTCTTTGGCAATCTGCGCCCCCGTTCACACAGGTCTGCATATTCCATAAGGTAATATAGCCTTGATTATCCGCAGTGGCGAGCAGGTTGGGATGTGACTCGGCGGTATCCAAACTATTAATATAGGCATCCTTTCCGCCTTCCCGGTACGGCACAACCGCTTCGGTATTTTCTCGCCAATTCCACAGCACCAACTGATTCAACTGTCCGGCTACGGCTAAGGTGCGATCGTCATTGCCGACCAATTTCAGGGCATAAACGGCAAAGTTAAATTGCTTGAGATTCGGCGTCATGACTTCCGGATTGGAACCCGCCTGTTCCAAATCTCTCAAGTCCCATTGTAAGACTGCCCCACTCCCATGACCACTAAATAAAGAGCGAGAATCCTGGGTAAATTCTAAGCCAAACACTCGGTCATCTTTCTGATAAACAAAGGACCGAAATGGGTCCGGTCGTTTCTCGGTCAAATTCCATAAGTGAATTTCCCCATTTTCTAATCCAGTTGCTACCCAATTATTGTTAACCGGACGATACTGCACTACCCGTACTGCTTTTTCCGCAAGTAAGTCACTACAGCCTGGGGATTGACAATTAGTGGGGTTTTGAAAGGGACGAGTCAGCCATTGCCAGAGTCGATTTCCTTTGTTAGGGAATCTCCGCATTTCTTGATTGATGATGGGGTTAAAAAATCCACTGACGTTCCATTCGATCATGGTTTGGTCATTGGACCCGCTCATCAGTCTTTCCCCCACCCCATTCAATTTCACGCTGTTGACAGGTTCATTATGTCCAAAAAAAGGATTTCTGGGATTCAGCCAGGATAACCACCAGAGGAGATAGAGGAGGAAGAAACCTCCTACGAGTTGTAAGGCTAGGGGGAGGACGGGTCTAACGACTAATTCTAGGGTTTGACGTTCATTGCGGGTATCCACCCGGTGATCGGACCAAATGGCGGTCAATTCCAGGAGGAGTTTACGGGTTCTCCCGAACCAGGGCCGCTTTTTGCGGGCGGTTAATAGGAATTCGACCGTTTCTTCGGGGGCGATCGCATGGGTTTCCGGGATGAGGGTCAAGTCACATTGCGGGGAATTTTCTCCAGCCATTTCCAGGGTAGCTTCCTGGGATAAATTGCTGGCATTTTTGGCTTCCAGACTGTAGGTGACTGGGTGAGACTGCCAAAATTTCCAGCGGAGTTTATCGGGAATGGCACGCTGCTTGGGCGTGGCAGTAAACTCAACAAACCCCATTGGCATCACCTCGATGGTCCCGCTGACCCGAGAGGCAGGGCCATTATTATGGGTGGCTTCAATGATGAAAGGATAGGCTTGACTAGGGGCGCTGGCTCCAAAGGGGGCTTGATAGGTAAAGGTTGTTTCCACGGATTTACCCGGAGGCACTTGTAACCGGCGTTCCGTTGACAGAGGCAGCCATCTGGGGTCGATCGCCACTTCGGTGAGGAGGGCATTGCTTAGGAGTTGCCCGGGGTTAGAAACCCGCACTGGCACTTCCAGGCGACTCCCGGGAGTGATTTGAAATTGTTTAACAGGGAGTTCGAGTTGCAGGGCAATTAATCCTGTACCCCGTTCTACCACCAACCGGAGAATTTCCCGCGTTTCATCCGGGAGATCCATCGAAAAGACACGCACGCGCACGTTCATCATGCCCACAAATCCGGGGACTGGGGTAGCCAGAATGGAGACCTGAAACTGGGTGGCTGCACCGGGGGGTTTTTTGCTGCTGGCGGTGGGGGAGATGCTGTACCAGTCGCCATTGCGATCGGCGGCAGCACCAGCGGCGACGAGTTCGACTTGAAAGCTGGCAAAGCGATCGCTGCCATTGACCACGGTGACTTCAAACGATGCTGGGTCTCCTCCCGGTTGGAAATGGAGTTCTTTTGTTGAGACAATTGTATTAATTACTGTAGTTGCCATGCTATTGCTCTGGTCTGAAAAGTTATTTAAATTACAAGCCAAATAACGTCGCCATTCGGTTGCGGATCCAGCCCAAGGGGTTTTGATTGAACCCCTCTTCATCCTCTAATAAACCCATTTTTTGCAGCAGTTCTTTCCTCGATTCTAGTTCGGCTTTGTGTTCGTGCAAAGCTTGGGCAATTTGTTCGGCTAAATCTTTATAATTCCTTAAGAGTTTTTGCAACCCTTCGCGGTCTAGCACAAATAAAACCGTATCTTCTCGGGTTCGCACCGTAGCCGTTCGGGGAATTCCTAGCAATAAGGAAAGTTCGCCAAAGAAGGTACCAACGCCCAAATTGGTGAGAAATTTATTAATTTTTTCCACAAAAATTTCCACCGACCCTTCCAGGATAATATAAAAAGCATCTCCCGCTTCATCTTCCCGACAGACATATTCCCCGGGATACAAAATTTTGCGATAACCCATGTCAATTAACCCCTGAATTTCCGATTCAGTGAAACCCTGGAAATAAGAAACTTTTTTTAATAACTCCGCAATGTCTATTTTTTTAAATTCTTCTGCTTTACTGCGAGTGCGCTTAGATTTAATCAACAATTGTTGATAGTAATTGCTGTCGCTCATCTGAGTTAACAGCATAGCTTTTTTAGCTTTATCGGTCTCGTTTTGAAGCAAGCTTAACTGAGTTTTAAATCCTTGCTCCCGAGCATAAATTTTGTTTGCCATATCTTGAAAGATCCGCGCCAATTGACCCACTTCATCGGAACGGTTGACCACTTCAGTTAAACTATTGGGGTCAAACTTACCAAGTTCGATATCTTGGGCGGTGGCACTGAGTCGTAAGATAGGTTGAATCAACCACTTGGCGATCGCAATTCCCAGGATGGTTGCCGCCACTAATGCACCTAATGAAAGTAGCGCCGTACGGCGAGTATTTTCATGGATATACCCCATGAAATCTGATTCCGGAACGACCGCCACAATGAGCCAGTCCAGACCCCGACCATCCTGGATCGGATTCACTGCCACCAGTTGCATTTTTCCATTCAGGGAAAATTTAAACGTCTGAGCAGTTTGAATACTATTGAGATTGTTAAAGCGGTTTAATAATTCTCGGGCGGTTCCTTGAATCGTCGGATTGACACTCTCAACTGCTAACAGCCGGTTGGGATCTTCAGGAGAGTCTGTTTCTGGAGTCTCTCCTTCAACTAACAGATTTTCTATCACTGAACTCGCCACAACAGTTCCCGAGCGTTCTACAATAAAAGCGGCTCCGGCGGGAGAAATTTCTAAATTGTTTAAGAAGTCACTCAATTGAGCCAGGGAAATATTAATAGCGAAGACCCCTTGTAGGGTTCCAGCGGGCTGATAAACCGGCGCAACGGCGGTAATTCCCAGAACATCTTGAGACTGAAACTTATAGATAGGACTCCAGGTAATTTTACCGAGGGTTTTGGCATTTTGATACCAGGGTCGGGTGCGCGGATCGTACTCCCCAACGCTGATTTCGCCGACTCGATTCCCCTGACTATCAAGTTCATAAGTTCGCCGAGAAGAACCCAGATCCTGCTGACGAATCCGCAGCACTCTTTTGCCTTCCTCTATGACGTTAATTCCAATAAACTCTCCCGCTTCATTGCCGTAATAAGAATAAATGATGGAATCATCCCACCGCATTTGATGCCAAAAGTAGCGTTCTAATTGTCCAAAGTCTGCTGCATTTAAGTTGCCACTGCGGATTGCAGCTAAGGTTAGTTCATGAAAAACCTGGGGGTGTTTCATATAGGTGACGACTTCGGACTCAATGCGATCGCTGACTTCTTCACTTAATTTGCGAACCAGCATTTCAACCGACTGCTGTCCACTGCGAAAGGAGAGCCATCCAGTCACGCCAACTGCTGCGAAAATGGGAAGAACAATCAGTGCGGGTATAATTTTGCGGATTGAAACCATCTTTTTTCCCCTTATGCGGCTTAAAATGAGCAATGCCTCAAGCAGGCTGCGCGAATGCGAATATCAAATCAAATCGGGGACTTGGTTTGTGGGAAATTCCTTCGCTTTTTGTAATTGTGTGAGTTTCCGACGAGTGCGGGCATAATGTAAAATATTAATGCCCATTTCTTGAGCTGTTCTAATCGTTTCTCGACTTAAGGAAAGCTTTTCATCTAATCCCCAAGCAGCGGATAAATTCCCGATAAAAATTATAATTCCTCCCCCGGTTAAGATTTTTAAGGCTTGTCCATTAATACTCGGTAAGGCTGAGAATAGAAACGGTTGAGTTCTCAGGGGGTGATTCCGGCTGAGGGTATCCAAGTCCTCTAATGGGATACCTAAGTCCCGGGCAAATATTTTAAAGGCAGAAGATAGAATATTAATTTCTTCGCTCAAAGCCCTTTTAATAGAAATTAATTCTTCTTCTAAGGATTTTTGAATTTCTAGGTGAGTTGCCCGTTGTTCCTGACGAGAAGTGGCAGCGCTTTTCCCGGGGGTTTCGTTGGGTTCGGTGGGGAGATTTAAACTCATCTCCATCCGGGCGATCGCCTCTTGCAATTGATGGTGTAATCCAATCAATTCCTCGACTTTTGTCCCCTTAATCGATGCTTCCACCAACAGCACTCCCCCCATTTCTATATACTGACGCAACATATCAAATTCTCCGGGACTGAGGGAGAGAGAGGGTTGGGTTTTAAAATATAAGACATCGTAGGTAATTAAATCGTTAATCTCTGAGGGAGAATTTAACCTAAACTGCCCAATTTCATTTAACCCTTGCCACAGTGGATAAAGACCGGCGATCGCCTGACTCAAATAGGCCAAATTATCATGAATCTGAGCATCTTCCGGCGTATTTTTAACCACCTGTGCCAGCCGTACCACCGCCTGAGTTCGTGCATTCGCTTGGGGTCGATAGCGCAGGTCTAAATTATTAACCCCAGGAAACCAAGCATCTAAAGCGGTTGAAAGTTCCACCTCTCCTGGTTGCAGCAAAATTCGACAAAGTTCCACCTCCCACTCTGCCGGAGGGCTATTTTTCTCATCAATTCTAAAAGATTCAGTGACAATATCTCCATTCCCATTTTCCTCCCTCACCAAGCCATCGGGGTCTACATAACTCACCACCAGATAAACCATCAAAGGTTTTCCCGTCAGCGCCGTAGAAGTAATCCGAAAATCAATGGGTTCCGGAATTACTATCAAATTCCCAAACAAATCAATGGCAATTCCCGGCTGAACTTGCAACCATCGTTTATCGCGATACTGGGAGGGAATATCACTGGGAGGTTCAATTAACCGCACCCCCATATCACTAACAATTCCCGGCTGATTCAAAGATTGAAAATGAGCATTTTGGCGATGGCGATGGTAATCATGAGCCAAACGCCATCGTTCGGCATCAATTAACAGTCCATCACTGACGTGCAGCCGATTTAAAGGTTTAATATTGGGAGGGAGCCAAGGTAGTGTCATGTTAGGAATTTACCAAGTAGGGGTCGGTTGTCATTGGTCATTGGTCATTTGGGGGGTTGTCATTGGTCATTTGGGGGGTTGTCATTGGTGGTTTGCTTTTCGTAATTATTCCTCGCTACCAAGGACAAAGGACAAATAACCAAGGACAAATGACATTCTACTCAATGCGCTGGATGGTATTAACGGGATTGATATAAAGGTCGTAAGTACAAAACGCCGGTTTTTCTTGTTCGATAATTTTTCTAACTAATCTTTCATCAATTTGGTTAGGATAGTCGGGTCGGAGTTTGACAATAAAATGATAGGGTTGTCCACCCCCGACGCTTGTATCTTCTCCTAAGCGACTTTTTCCGATTATTAATCCCTGGGTAAAAACTTCGTGAATACTGATATGTTTTTCATCTTCTGGCAGATGTTCATCCAGAGGCAAATTCGTATAAAGATACAGATAAAAACGCAATCCCCGACGAGTGCCGCGCCAGCGGTAGAGTTCGATCGCATAGCGGATGAGATAGCGCTGCTGTGCCAGACTCAGGTGCGGGTCGATTTCCCAACCCACCCAATATGCTAAAAAGGGTAACAGGCTTTCTGGGGCCATCAGGGGGTCAAGGTAGGCCCAGATTGCATCCATCGCCTGAACCGTGGGTTCAAAACTCTGCTCAAAAATAGAGAGCAATCGCCCGATAAAGTCTACTTCCTGGTAGAGTTCCGGTAAAAATTGCAGGTAGAGACTGCGGGGACGCAGATAGAGGTTAAAGGCAGCGGAATCCCGATGTTCTGCGGGGCGATTTTCCTCGGTGCAAGAGACGCTCAAGCGGCCCTGAAAATCCAAAAGAGCAGGATCGGTACTGATAATCTCTGGACTCTCGAAGAAGTTTGGGGGAACGTGGAAGTAGAGGACCGCTTCCATTTGGCCTCCCGGAGGCAGTTCGTGCCCTTCGGTTCCCAGTTGGCACCACTGCGGGGGAAAGTTGCCCGTCACGGCAACGTTGACTTGCAGGGTGCGAAGGCCGATGTTTTCCAGCTTGACCAGGATTTCGCCCGGTTCTCCTGGATGCAACACGAGGTCACAGCGATTTCTGGGGGGCGGTAAGGCATTCCTGCCATTGAGCGATCGCACCCCTTCGGCAATCTCCAATGCTTCGTGCCACCGTCCCACCGGCTCAGTCGGTGCTTCTGGCACTTGCATTGGCACCAATTGCAGTCTTAATGGGAGTAGGTCACGGGCTTGAGTCATGATGGTTGAACCACGGATTGCACGAATTTTCACTCTGGGTTAGATGACACTGATGGTATGACCCGATCGCAGGGTATCATTGCGCCAGGAACAGACTAAACCCAAGGGACCGGGGTTGATTACAGGGTCTCGGGGGAGACTTCTGACCCAAACTCCGCTGCGCAGGCGCAGTTCAAAGAGTTGGACGGAACCGAGGTAGAGGACCCCGGGAATGTTTTGCAGGATGGTGACGATATCCGAGGGATAGACGGGTCGTCCAAAGGGCCAGCCGGTCCGGTCCGGTCCTCCGGTCAGAGGGTTGAGGAAGCGATACAGCGCGACTTGCATGGCAAAGATGATTTGCTGTTGGGCGCTGGGATTTTTATATTCCGGTTTCAGAGCGACTTCGGTTTGGACGGATACCCCCATATAGTCCGGTTGGTTGCATTGGACCTGCACCCCCAGCAAACGGCGATCGTCCAGATAGGTCAAGATGCGATTGATGAGGACTGGGGAAAGGTTGAACAAGTCCGGGTCAATGCCTTCACCCCGTTCAATGCTCAGGGTGTCCGGTTTGGGAACCACGAGCATCCGCACGATTCCCGCTTCTGATTTGTGGGTGGGGGGTAAGCAGAGGGTCCGGGCGACTGCACCCGCTCCTGCTTCCAGGGTGAGGGTTTCAAAGTCTTCTACGGTGACGGCGCGATCGCGGGTGCGAAGCATTCGCGGGGCGCGGATCACCGCTTCATCCAAGGACTCGCTATCGGCCCCCCCTCGTCCCGGCATATGGTTAATCACCCCAGCAACGTAAGGCACGGCTGATTTGACAATTTGAATAGTTCCCGCTTGAACGTTGCCGAGCAGTCCGCCTCCGGTGCGGTAACTAACAATTTGAATATTTGCCCCTCGGGGGGGGACTGCTCCATATTGTCGTTCCATTGACTCGATTCCCGCTGCGGTCATCGGTTCAAAGGCATTGCGATCGCCCGGGCGGCCCTTAGCTAAGCTCACGGAACTCTGACGCGCCCCTTGTTCCGACGCCCGCCAAGCCATTTTTTCCCGCAGTTGCGTCGGTTCGCGGATCAGGGGTCCGAACTGCACTTTTCCCGTGAGGGAATCTAGGGTGTAATGCAGGTCTTCCGGACCGGAGGTGGAAAAATCATTGACTTCTTGCCAGATTTGGGGTAAGCCACCGATAGGGGTGACCAGGATATATTCCTCTTCCCGTCGTGGCAGTACCGGCACTCCCTGGATCTGAAAGGTTTGTCCAGGATTGCCGTCACTTTCCCCCAGGATTTCATTGCGAATTAGGGTACTTTGAGAAGCGGTGACACTGCCGCCAATGGAACGGGCGCTCAACCCGACAATGCGGGGCGATCGCGTATATCCGGCTTGATAGGTCCCCGGCTGGGTATAAACGCAGCGGATCCACCGGCCTTGATAAGTAAAAAAGTGCGTCACCGGCCAAGTTTTCGGCGTATGCAGCACCACATCAGCCCCGGAGAGGGGGTCCCCCCCTTGGCGGACAATTTCGCTAAAACTGAATCCTTGGGTTTTATCGTCCGATTCATGGAGGAGGATAGGTTGCCACTTTTCCCCATTCCACCCTTCCCACCGCCTCGGAGGCATATCGGGGTTAATGCCGGTGGAGGTGGCAGGTTCCCCTTTTAAAGTGAGGGCGATGACATTTCCTTCGATGAGTGATTCGGAATCGAAGACCAGGTAAAAGCAATTCCCCGGTTCTGGGGTATCGTCAAAAAAGGGTAACTCTAACCCTTGCCACTCCCCAGTGCGTTCCATCCGCCAAGATCCGACGAAGCGATCGCGCAAAATCTGCGGTTCCTGTTCCGCAGAGGGTGCCGTTAACAAATGCCGGATCCGAGGTTTCCCGATCGCCACCGCAGCATCGGTACTAAACACAATCGCCTCTTCCTCTTCCGTCCGCACCGTCGCCACCTCCGTCCCTATCGGAATCGTGTAATTTTCCGGTAAAGTGGCACTCATATAAAACGTCACCTCAGTTTTAGCCGGAGTCGGCGGACGTAAACGCACCCCCAACAACTCTAAAAACGTCACATAATTCCGACGCGGCACCTGATTAAACCGGGCCAACATTTGGTCAGTCATCCAGGCGAACAGTTCTACCAGAGTTACCCCAGGGTCACTGGGATTATAGTTCGTCCATTCCGGACAGTAGCGAGGAATCCGCAGCAGGCACTCATCCACCAAGTCCTGAAACTTGCGATCGTCTAAATCTGATTTAGGTAAATTCGGTAAAAAATCAAAGTCCATGATGGTTGTTTGTCCTTTGTCCTTTGTCCTTTGTCCTTTGTCCTTTGTCCTTTGTCCTTTGTCCTTTGTCCTTTGTCCTTTGTCC
>NZ_JAMXFA010000099.1 GCF_025370785.1 Laspinema olomoucense D3b | reverse complement strand
CCGATGCCATCGGTAGCGGCTTCTACGGCAGCCAACTGACGGGCGAGGGCGGCTTGGGTAATTTGACGTTCTTTTGCCAGGGCGATCGCCGCTGCTGCGGAACTTAATAAACTGACTTCTAAGGGGTCCCAAGGTTGGGCTTCGATGCAATTATCAAAGCCCATAAAGCCAAAAAATTCCCCATTGACCATCAAGGGTAACAACAGAATGGCTTCAATCCCTTGGGGTTCTAAAACTAAACGTTCGGACTCTGAAAAATTAGAGACAATGCCTTCAATGATTTCCCCTTTCCCCAGGGTATTGGGTAGTCTCGTGAAAAATTCTCCATAAGGGCAATTTTGCAAGTCGGAATTGTTCAGTTGGGACTCCATGCCTTCGGTGCACCATTCCGCTTTTTGACTGGTGACTAAACAACCTTGGGAATCGTGGGAATTTTCAAAAATATAGAGGCGACTGGCACCGGAGACGGGTCCGAGAATATTCAGAACAAGTTCGTAAAGGTCCGTATCTACGGAGGAATTTAATAATTGATGTTGAATTTCGACTAAGGCAGTCAGATAACGATCGCGTTTTTCTTTTTCAGCTTCCGCTTTTTTGCGATCGCTAATATCTTCCACAGCGGCAATAAAATAGTCCGGTTCTCCCGAAGGTTGACGCACCAAAGATACCGTCTGAGATGTCCAAATCAGCGACCCATCCTGCCGATAATACCGTTTCTCAAACGAACACTCGCGAGCCTCTCCCCTCAGCAGGGGATTCATACAGCGAATATTCTCCTCCAGATCATCGGGATGAGTAATATCTCTCCACCTTTTCAGCAGCAATTCTTCCTGAGTATATCCGAGAATTTCACAGTATTTTTGGTTAACTCGCAGAAACTGACCCTTGAGATTACTATGAACCAGTCCGATGGTGGCCCCATTAAAAGTGGAACGGAATAACTTCTCACTCTCGCGCAAGGCGGCTTCCGATCGCTTCCGTTCAGTGATATCCTGTCCAATGCCAATCCCACTGCCATCGGAGAGTCGGATATTCGCCCAAGCCGCATCTAACTCTCTCCCCTGGCGGGTTCGGGCTTTAACCTCAATCCACTCCCCGGTACCTGCCTCTATGGCATCCCGGATCTTTTGGCGTTCTTGCGGGTCGGGATAGCACTCCACAAAGGTATCTTGTACTTGCGCTTCTGCCAAGGACCAACCGAGGGTTTTTTCTAGGGCTGTATTGAGAAGCTGGATTTGACCTTGACCATCAAAAAATACCAGCATCAGGGGAAGATT
>NZ_JAMXFA010000098.1 GCF_025370785.1 Laspinema olomoucense D3b | reverse complement strand
TCAGCAATTCTCATTTTGAAAATTTAACTGCTATTGGGGGGAATCTCTAGATCAAGGCCCTGGAGCATGAAGGTGAGCAGATGATCCCAGTTGTCGAAATACAGATACCGGGTTAAAGCCCGTAAATCATCAAAAAAGGTCTGGCGAGTCGGCAGATGGACTCGCAGCCGTTTATATTTCTCGTCGAGCAGCTCCAGCAGCGTATGAAAGAGTAGGGACAAGATATTCAGAGTTGCCAGCAACGCGGCGAGATGCTGTTTGCCATGACCGAAGTTGTGTTCGAGATGGTAGCCTTTGGTCTTGAGGGTATTGTTATTCTCGTTCTCAACCTTCCAACGAGTGCGACCGGCTTGAACAATCTCGGCTACGTTGTCATCGGTAAGAGTGTAGTGGGTCACAAATGCGTTGTGGTAAATCACCTTTTGGTCAGGACGGCGGACAGTTACCTCACACCAGTTCACCAACAGCGCATCCGCCCCGTCTTTGAGGGGCAAATCATTGAGATATCGGTAAGTCCAGGTTTCCTCTATTTTTCCCGTCCACCGTTTACTGATGACCGTTGGTAGGTCAATCCCCTTAAGATGGTCATAAAGGGTGGTGTGGGAGTCCGGGCGACAGACGAGGATAAAGTCTAGCTGGTGGTCTAACAGTAGCTGACACAGGGGTTGGTGGCAGTACAAGTCATCGCCTAACACCGTTACCTTCAATCGACTCAAGCGCGGACCATGTTCGTTCAACCACCGCTTCGCCGCAGCGTTTTCACAGTCTTGTTTGTCATGACCGTCTTGGGGGCGGACAAACTCAGGGACTAAGGGAATCACCTGAGTCTGACCCGGACAGACAATGACTGGCGTGACCACGCTATGGAAGTATTGAACCTCTCCTGAGCGCAAGGTGCGTGTCGAACACTGGGGACAGTGGATTTGGGTTGAACTGAAGTATTCCGTCCCATCCATGGCCATCAACAGCGTGTCGGCCAGTGACCGTTTGTCCTTCAACTGACCCTGCTCGTCCAATATCTGTAAAATTTCCTCGAATAGGGGAAACAGCTCCGAGGGCGCGACCCCATCGAGTAGGTCCCGGATATGGTTATCGCAGGGAATTTTATGCACTCCAAACAGGCTTTGAGCATTGCTTTGACCCTTATTCCCTGCCATCTTGCGCTGATAGGCCAGGAAGGATGGGGTTTGGGTGAAGAACACCCCAAATGCGCTCAATGCAGCATCCTCCATTCCATAGCGGGTATTTTTCCCTCGGCGCTTGTCCGGTAGCGACGACAAGCGCTTGCGAAAAGAACTCACTAGAGTGTCAAACCAACCTGGCTTTTTCAATGGCTCTGGCTCTCTTAGGTTTCTCAGATATCATTACCATACAGGGATACCGGGGACTTGAACAGTGTTTTTCCAAAATGAGAATTGCTG
>NZ_JAMXFA010000097.1 GCF_025370785.1 Laspinema olomoucense D3b | reverse complement strand
CAGGGTAAGCTCATCTAATTTGGTATAAATTGTACTTGACAAGGAGAAATTATAGAGTTAGAGCACAGCCGTCTGGGATTAGAGATTCTAGGGGGGGGTAAAAACAGCTCAATCAGTCTGGGTACAAGGATTTGAGAATAAGCATCATGTAACCATCATTCATAGCGGCCCGCTTCCTTTTCTGCCGTAAGCTACCCTTGAAAGTAGTTTCTTGATTGACCGCATTCAGGGATAGCCTTCGGATGGTAGCCAAGTTGCGAGGGCTATGTAATGACCGAATCCGGCAGCTATCTTCATTAAAAGTGACATCTAAAACGTAGTGTTGTTGATTTTCAATACTCCAATGTTGACGAATAATCCGCCCATTAATCTGAGCATTGGGGGGTAAAGAACTTAAATAAAATTGAATTTCGTGAGTCGTTCCATTCCATAAATAACGGAATCGTTCTACTACAACAATAGTTTGAAGACCAACCCATTCTTCTTGTTTATAAAGTCCTCCTAATGCCGCGACTGGAAAAGCCCAAACTTTTCGAGTTTCAACTCGGCTATGGGCGGATTCTGTCTGATGATTTTCATCAATTTCAATCCCTTTAAATTGATGGCTTTGGGCGGTTTTAAACCAATTCTTGACTTGATTATAAAGAGTGGGATGGTTGCTTTTTAAGGTGACCACATAATTGGCCTTTTTTTGATGAATTAGCCGAATTATTTCAGTTTGAGTCCCCATAGCGTCCATTGTAATAGTCGCTCCGGTGATATCAATTAATTCTAAGAGGGCTGGAATGGCTGTGATTTCATTTGAATGATTTTCCACCTTAACCTGGGCGAGTACCAATCGATTCTCACTCGCCCAGGCGGTGACTAAATGTAAGTTTTTTATTCCATTTTCTCGGTCATAAGACCCTCTAAGTGTTTTTCCATCAATGGGAATAACTTGTTGGATAACTGGCCTAATTAAGTGCTGAACCCATAAGGTTAATTTTTGTTCTAAAATTTTGGGATCCAATTGTTCAAAGACCCTTCTAAACGTGTCATCGCTCGGAATACCATTTGGTAACTCTAAAAATTCTTTTAACCAAGTCAGCTTACTGATGCCATAATTTTCCATGTCCTGCCATCCATCACCTCCGGCTATTGTGGATAAAAGGGCAATCACAATAATGTCTTTAAGTAAGTGGCGTTTAGTTCGGTTAACTCTCGGATCCGGTACGTCATCAAAATAATGTGACACGCTCTCTCGTAACTGTTGCATGGAAAGGGGTTGGTTTTTGTTCAGCCCTGACTTGGATTTAGATGTGGTCTGAATTGGTGCAAATCCTTTATCCATAAAGTTTTACCTAAGCGTTGCCGATGTACTATTTTAGACATTATAGAATTGCCCATCATTAAATGGGGCAAACCCTATAATTGCTTTTTTGTCAAGTACAATTTATACCAAATTAGATGAGCTTGCCCTG
>NZ_JAMXFA010000096.1 GCF_025370785.1 Laspinema olomoucense D3b | reverse complement strand
ACTGTAGTTCGGTCAAGAACTTTTATCTCTTAATTCTCTCTGGTAGCATTTGTTACCAATTACTCTTGGCTTTTTCCTTTCCTACAAGTAGGGTTATGAGATATATCTATGGGTAAAGTTTCCCCGGCTTGGGGATTATAACCTGAATTGGGTCTTGACCACAAGTTGAATTATAAATTTTGCTAATACCCTGCTTAAAAAAGGGCGTGATTGAGAGGGGGAGAGTCAGAACTCAAAAAACTAGCAGCCTAAAGCAATTCCAGGAATTATTGGGTTTTATTTCCCTAAAGTATAGTGCGTCTAAATCATTCAAAAATTCCCTTTCAGTTCCCTATAGGCACTCACTACTTAAACAAAATAAGCACCTTTTATTACTTCCCTGATTAGCGGTAAATTTTAAGGGAGCATCTCAATTTGGACAGTTGGCCCTCTTACATCGGTATCCCGTCTACCCAAAATGGTAGAAGGGACACCGGCGGATTCACAGTCCCTCTCCCGCATGGGGCCGCGATCGATTTAGGGTGAGGGAGACCACAAGGAGATGCTCCAGCTTTTAATGCATTCTTCCCAAATGATTGAAACTTGGATTTTTCTCTCCCCCAGAGAAGGAACCCCTAACGGCAGCCCTATTTAAAAGGAGGATTGAACTACTAAGCCCTTAGAACATAAATTGGGTTGATTTAAAAGACTTGTCCAACTTTTAAATAAGATTTACTCCCTTAAAATATGATGGGGTCCACCGGACTCCTAGACCTATTTAATAATTGCCTGCCACTCCATCCATTTCGAGGCTGGAAATGTGATTATTAGAAAGGTTTACTCGTCAATATAGTGCACCAAAGGTTTATAGGGAGTAGCAATTCATGAATTGCCACTACAGTCTGGGGTTGTCAGAACTTGAAGAATTGTCCCCACTCTTGAGACTCGCTATACTATGCTTAACAATATCCAGTTAATTGAGTTGTTAATGCTGATGAGTTGCAAATTATACCAAAGACAAAGTTGGAAAAAGATTAACGTATTTTTCACCGGCTTGCTTTGTCTTAACAACTTATAACCCGTCGCCTCTTATGGAAATCGCCTGGAGGTTCAAGGCGATCGCGCTTTCCGCAGCTACCCCATCACCCATTCCCCTCCTACTCCCCCTCTTTTAAAAGAAACCACAATCAAAGGCAAAAATCCTCTATTTTTTAGAACCCTTGGAAAGCTACATTCAGGGCACGGAGGTCAGTCTTTCAGTTCTAACCTAAGTTAATAACCAAGGTAGAAATCCCTTAAATCTTGCCTAGACAAACCCATTAAAAAGAAAAACCCCCTAATTAATTAGGGGGTTTTAAATATCTGTGCTCCTCAGTTTTTAAAAGCTTAAAACCAAGGGAGCATCCAGAATTGAATTCCCGGGCTTGAGCCAGGGGGTTGATCCCAATTGCTGGTTTTAGAATCGGAAAGTGGTGCGGATGGTTCCAATTACCACATCATCGTTGAGATCGTTA
>NZ_JAMXFA010000095.1 GCF_025370785.1 Laspinema olomoucense D3b | reverse complement strand
TTCCTGTCTTTTGTGTTCGAGCAATACTCCTACAACCCTTGTACGGTAAGCTTTTTGCTTCTTTTCAGCAAGCCCTAGTTATCTCCTCAACCCTGTGATTATTCTAAGGGAATTTTGGTGATTGATGATTCTGGCGAACTCGCGTTGAACGTAGCTGGAGTAAGGATAAAAATTCCAGTTGCTCAGGCCCCTTTACTCCCTCTGGAACTGAAGCAAACCTCAACCCACGATCGACGGTAATGATCCGGATTCCGGTCAACCTAAGCGGGTGGGGGCAACCCCTAGCGATCGCATTGCTCCTATCCTCTCCCTCACACAACTCCGGCTGTTTTCAGCAGAGGGACGAGGCAATGCCTTATGCTGAATCATGAGAGGGTGGCGATCGGCCCCGAGCCATTCCTAGGGTATGCTAAGTTAAACCCTGATCTCGTTTTGACATCATTAATGGAGTAGCTTAATTGATGGAAGTTATTCGCACAGTACAAACCGTGAAAAATGGTCAAGTTTTATTAGACCTGCCTCCAGAACTTTCCGGGCAACAGGTCGAGATTGTTGTGTTTACGAAAAAACCTAATCCGGTTCCCAGAAAAAGTTTAAAAGGTGTCTTACAAAGTTATGCTAAACCGGATTTAATCTCTTTAGAATCTACTGCCTGGGAAAATGCAGCGGGGGAAAAGTATGGCGATCGCTGATGCAAATATTATTCTTCGCTACATCCTGAATGACCATGAGATATTATCAGCCAAAGCAGCGGAGATTATTGAAAATAATAGGGTAAATTTACCGATTGAAGTGGCTTGCGAGGTGGTATTTGTTCTCCAAAAAGTTTATCAGGTTGAAAGGGAGAAAATTCAAGAAGTATTAAGTCACTTAATTGAAGAGGATTTAGTTTGTCTGGAAAAGCCTAAATTATTGCTCAAAGCTTTAGAGGTGTATAGTGAAACAAAGTTTGATTTTGTAGATTGTCTTTTAGTATCCTATTGTAAAGTTTATCAAGAATCTATCTTTACTTTTGATAAAAAGTTAGAAAATCATCTTAACAGAGGTACTTAATTATAGAACTTTTGCCGCGATATGAGAATTAAAATAATCGGGACGTTGAATGTGGGAGAAAAATTTATGAGCATTGGGAGTTGGGTGAAATTTGCTAATTTCTTCCACTTTTGATTGACTTTTTCAGAAAACGTTCTGCCGCATTAAAACCACTGTTGCCACTTGATAATGACTTCAAAATATCGGCTGACGGGAGACGTGAAACTACAAATATTAGTCATAAACTATCCCTGATGGCGGCGTTGTTGTAGCTTTTGTTGCAGTTCAGAAAAAACTGTTTCCCCATCAACAACTTCACCCCGTTCTGAAGCGGCAACGCCAAGCATAATTTCCTCTTTCAATTCCTCAAACCGCCCTTGATAAATGTGTTCTCGTTCTTCTATCCCTCTTTTGTCACTCTAGGCAGAGGAAAATAAGAAATGTCCATCAGCCGAAGGAGGGAAGAGCGCGAAGCAA
>NZ_JAMXFA010000008.1 GCF_025370785.1 Laspinema olomoucense D3b | reverse complement strand
TAGGGTTTCATGGTAGATTCAGATAGTTAAGATGAGTCAGTTCTTTTATGTATTGTACCTCATGAGTCCGTGAACGGTATAGCATAGTCTGTAATTTTTGGAGATGTCTATTAGGTAAATCTTTAGAGTTGATGGCAGTGTAGGGTGAGTATTTTCCTTGATAAGGTTTCAGGTCAATGTCGATTCCAGCAAATTTAGCCAATGCCCCAAGTGCAATACAGGCGCGTTTCCGGTGTCGGGAATCTGGTTCAGACTTGAGGATAGCCGCCAATATCGAATCTTTGGTCAGAGGTTGATGGCGATCGCTAAATAATTCCCAGGTTTTTCCATAGTCTTTGAAACTGGTTATTGTCTTGGGGGTCCTAGCGCGTTTGTTGAAATAGTCTTGCTCGAAGCGTTCCAACCAATCGGATATAGGGATAGAATCTGCTGCTGGTTCAGGTTCCAACCATTCATCCCAGTTAAATTGTTTACAAGCAATGAGACCTGAGATTCGCAGGGCTTCAGATTTAGCTCGTTTGAATCCAGCGGGATTGGCAAATATCCCTAGGGCCAGATATTGCTGATGATTTTTAGTTCGGCCACTGTTAGGTTTGGGGGGTAATGAGCCACGAAGACTGAGGCGATCGCCACGAAGACAAACGACTACTCCACATTTAGCTGCCTTTAGTTCAGCATTGACCTGGTTTAAGGTCCCCAACTGACTATCTTGTTCTGAGACTGGTTTTGGCATTGAAATAAATTTGAACTACTTTTTCCCGTTACATAGAGTAAGTTAACGCTACAACCCATATATGTCGAGTGACATTAAATAACCCCCATCCTTGTGGGATGGAGGCTGAAACGCTTATGGAGTAAATGGCTCAGGCGGGATTTGAACCTGCGACCTTGGGCTTATGAGGAGTAAGGCAACTACCTCAAACCCTTTCACATCAAGGCTTCTGATTGGTGAAAAAAAACTTTGACCTAAATTTGACCTAGTTGCGGCGATCGCTAGATTGATGACCAAATTTGAGAAAGTAGGCCCCCCCAATCGCGTTTATTTTCTTGAGCATAATTGACTGCGCGTTTTGCGCGTGTTTTGCGCGTGTTTCTTCTCCATCATCAATATTTTGTTATTGTTCCTGATTGTGTTATTGTTCCTGATTTTGTTATTGGGTAAGAGGAGGGTTGGGGAGGAGAGAGTAAAAGGGGCATCAGTGGAGTGTTTAAGAGCAAACCAATTTAGATGGGGGGTCAACTGCTGAAACCATTGCTGTAACAGAAAAAAAGTGCTTTAAAGCAAAACTGTGGGACTATGCGATGCTTGACTATGCGATAAGCCTGCGGCATGGCTAAGCGCTTACGCGCAGGCTGCGCCAACGCTTACCGCTAGGGGGTCATCCATTATCGGCTGATTGAAAATACAGCCATTCTCAGTCCCCGTTGCCTCGATTTGTGTAAAGCGTTACAGTTGATTGGCTCCCAGTTCTCCATAAAAGGGCGAGCGCCCTTTCCCACCCATGATACCAGTATTGAACGCCAGTTTCAAGGGAAAAGCGCTGGGGTCTTCTGGCTCCACAAGGGGATCGATTTCAGCGAGGATGATTTTGTCATAGCCTTGTTGGAATATTTGATGTTAGCAGGCAATGTCTTTTGAGAGTTGAGTGAATTCGCTGGACGAGATGGGAATTCTTGCCAAAATCGGCAGTTTTAGTCTTTGGGTTCATCTTTGAGGGCGGTTTGTTCGATGTTAGGGGGTAAACCGGCAGAAAATTGGCGCGACATCGAGGCTTGGTAAATCTTGAGGTGAGTTCTTGAGGGTGTTGAAGAAGGTTTCGGAGTTGGGGGTTGGTTTAGGGGCAGTGATGAGGGTAGAGTGATGGGTGACAACTTAAGGCTAGAGTGTAATTGTCAAGCTAGTTTCGACAGGAGTTTGATGGAATGAGTCGTCCTCGCAAAAACAACCCAGATCATACTCGCCGCCACAATATGCCAGCGCCGAGTAGCGAGGCGATTGAAGCCCACCTGAGTGACTTGTTGAGTCCTGTGGTTCACGAGCAATTGAAATACTATCGCCAGTTAGGGCTGCGCCAACGAATTTTGGGGCTGCCCCTAATGGTGGCAGCAGTGTTGAGCCTGTTATGGCGTCAAATTCCGAGCGTTCGAGAACTGGGACGGACTTTAGCGCGGGAAGACTTACTGTGGTGCCGAGCGGTGAAGGTATCACAACAAGCCCTTTCCAAGAGATTTTTAGAATTTCCGGCATCCATGTTTGAGCAGGTTCTGTGGGATCTGGTGGAGGAGTTAAAGCGACGTTGGACGAATCGTGTTGTTCGCCCGTTGCCTGCGAGCGTTGCTTGGACTTTTCAACGATTTGAACACATTTGGCTCGTCGATGGTTCGACCCTGGAAGCCCTGTTTCGCAAACTTAAAAGCTTACAAGAGCAACCCATAACTTTAGCTGGAAAAATCTACACGATAGTAGATATGGCGAGCCATTTGCCAGTGGCCATCCGCTTTGAAGAAAATCCTAATGCGGCAGATAGGAATCAATGGGAATGGTTACATTCAACTTTGCCCAAAGGGGGTTTATTGATTTTTGATCGGGGATTTTACGATTTTGCTGAATTTTCTGCCCTAGTTAAAGCTGGTAGCGCTTGGATTACCAGACTGAAGAAAGGTACCTATCAGGTCCAGAAAACTTTTAGCCAGAGTGCTAATCTGGTTGACCAATTAGTTCTACTCGGGCATAAAAGAGGAAAGGCGAAACAGATTACCGTGCGTCTAGTACAGGTGCGTCATGGTCCAAGCTGGCATAGCTATATTACTTCCGTGCTTGAGCCTGGGGACTTACCACCTTATGTGGTGGCTGACTTGTATTGTCGTCGTTGGGAAATTGAAACGGCCTTTTTTTTGATTAAACGATTGCTCAATCTGGCCTATATCTGGACAGGTTCTCTTAATGGCGTCAAGCTACAAATCTGGGCGACATGGCTGTTCTATGCGGTGTTGCTTGACCTGGCTGATGATGTGGCTGATTCTCTCGAATTACCCACCGAACGGATTTCTTTAGAGATGCTATTTCGTGGGTTTTATCATTTCACAGTTGCCTCGACGAGGGGCAATAATCAGTCATTGATTGAGTATTTTTGTGACCCTCTAAACCAGGATCTTGGCATTGTCAAAACTTTACGCAAAGCCAAGGGTTCTCAAAAGCTAGACCTCTCTCCTTTTCCCGGCTTGACTTTTGTCCCATCTTCTTAAGTTGTCACCCATCGGGTAGAGTTGGTTTTTTGCAGGAGGGTTTGGAGGCGATCAGTAACGGTACAGCGCAGGTCGGCGGATGAGGTGATTTGCGCTCTTGTAGATGGGTGGGCGATCGAGGTAGATTTGTTGGGGTTTGGTCATGGTATTATTTTGGCTTAATGGGGGTTGGGAAGTAATTGCAGTTCTATTGCGCTGGGTGGTGAGCATCTTGCCGATCGCCTGTGTGGCCCGGAGTTAGGATATAACTGGACTAGACCAGTGGTACAATTTTGCCCTAGAGGTTAATCGATGAATAAAGTTACTCTAGAAGAAGTTAGTCAAAATTTGATGAACTATCTTCAACGCGCCCAAGCTGGAGAAAGTTTTGTGATTTTTCAAGCTGACCAACCGATCGCCAAAATTAGTTCGGCTAAATCTGAAGAGGCAATAGAAGCTTTCGATACTTTTCGGGTCCAAATCCTTTCAGAAGGAATTGATTTAGATAGCGACGAAATCTTTGCAGATGTTCGCGATCGCACCCCGACTCCCGAACAATCTTGCTGGTGATGAGCGTAAAATTTCTCCTGGATACTAACATCATCTCGGAAAGTATGAAACTACAGCCGAGCGATATTTTTCTGGCGCGTTTTCGACAAAACCTAGAAGAATCTGCGGTAAGCGAAGCTATGCCGTTAGGCTTATCGCATCAGTAACATGGCATGAGCTTCTGTATGGGTTATACCGATTGCCGGAGTCTCGGCGAAAAAGGACTTTGTCTGATTACTTGACACAGATAATTCAGGACCAAACTCTCATCCTGCCGTACTGTCAAGCTGCCGCCGAATGGTTTGTGGCTGAACGGGCGAGACTGACTGCTTTGGGTCGAATGCACTCCGGATGGTGGTGCAAAGTCAGTACGCCTTCAGCTAGAGGGCGAGTGGGAAAAATCCTATTCAGACGAAGACTTGCTTGAGGCGCTTCAGGCCGAGCAACAGTCAGCTTGAGCTAGATTATTGAAGTGTAGAAAATTCTCCGCTGCTGATAAAAAGTCACTCGTCCTCGCAGCCGTGGCGGGTGGAGATGTGACTGTTGCTGGTAATAATTGCTCTATGCAATGAACCAGGGCACTCATGCTTCTCAGTGCCGGTAAGCACCAGCTATGCCGTAGGCAATCGCCTCCCAAAAAAAGGGCGTTGCACATTTATGGTATGATTACATTGGAAAGGGTTCAATTCCTTCAATTGGGGAGGGGTATAGTCCGATGTTTCAGGTAGTACAGAAGCAATCTGATAGAAATCGTTAACATTTCTACAGATTTTGAATAACATAAAGTTTTTCTCGCTAGGCGGGCTAGATAATGTCTTAATCGCGTGTTTTCTCCTTCTACCCGAGTCATGGAGGGCTTGCTAACTATATGGTCAAGTTCATCAATAAATTGAGGATAAACTGCATAGCCATCCGTTACATAGAAGAAACACTCCCAACCTCCAATAATTTTCCATAACGGTTTAAATGTTTCTTTGGATCTATCCCCGACCCCAAAAGCTAAAATACCGGGAAATCGTTTGTCTACAGCGGTCCAGACCCAGACTTTATGTTTTTTTTTACCCACATAAGTCTGTAACTCATCAACTTGGGAGACTTCAGGTATTTCTTCATAATCAGGGTCTGGTGGTAAACTCTGAGCCGCAGCTTTGACCCAATTGATAACCGTGTTATGACAAACTCCAGTTAGTCTTTCTATCCGTCGAAACCCATTCCCTTCAACATAGAGATGTAAGCAGTGTCGTTTAACTTCTTCGGGATAACCTGTTGGAGAATAGACCTCGATAAATTGACGACCACAATCCTTACATATATGGTTCTGTTTTCCTCTCTTCACGCCATTTTTACTGATATTGCTGGACTGACACTTAGGACAAATCATATTCTCTAGGGGTACGGACTACCTCTCTATCATACCATAAATGTGCAACGCCGCTTATGTTTCCCCGACCACTGTCTTGAAACCAATTCTATTTTTTGAGCGTAGAACTTATCGAGCATGGTGTCATCTAGGATGAGAACGCCCCTATTTGTGTCTACAAACGCCCGAGCTTCTTGCCATAGCTCTTCGGGACTTGGATCCATCCGATGCAGAAGACGGGTTATAGCATCATGAGCGGGGGGATCTGATACCTCTGGATGCACTCGCTCCGCTTCACTACAGCTATATGCCTTCTGCGTTCCAATGAGAAAGTTGATGTAGTCTATCCCTGTGTATTTTGGTGGATTCATTTTTCTGTTTTACTTCATTCTCTCTCCAACTGCGTAACTCCTGTGAATTGGCAAGTATTGCAATGGCATCTTGATAAAGTCGGTAGCGGTTTCGACGAATGCGATCGCCAACTGCTCAAATCAAGCAACGCTATGGCATCCAGAGAAAGTCGGTAGTCGATTTGTTCGGTGCGATCGCCAACCCCGTTTCTCTAGGTCCCTGCTTTATCTGTATCAGGCCCCACAAGCTCAATCCAGGAGAAAAGTTCTTTGTCAGAAGCGACCACCTGAATCAGACGCATCTGACTGGCTACATCAAAACAGATAACTGGCCTCAATAAGCTCTTTCCCCCACTCCTCCCCAGTGAGAAATATTGCTGAAATGATTGCGGCATAAGATGTTCCTGGGGTATTAGTTTTTGCTTGACCTGTAAGAACCGGATTCGAGATGAACTTCCGAGTGGTAAGTCTAATGGTAGAGGAAAGGGTGGCGATCGCTAAATAACAGGCCCCTCTTTCCTCTATTTCTAGAATACTGAATTTGAATGGATTAGTGAACTCCCATCATTCATGATCACTATCATCATCTTCTTCATCTTCGGGCTGATTATCCAGATTGTCGAGTGCAAATTCGCTGATATAATCTCGAACAACCCGCTCGAAGAAGAGGGGAGCGGGTAAGCTCGACCAGTCGTCATAGTGACCAAAACTATAGCGAAGAGATTCTACCAGTCCAGCAAGGCGATCGCAATCATCTTCGGATTGTTTTAGGGTAATAACAATCTCTAAGGGGTTGGGTGTAGGAAACTGTCCGGTAAAGGGTGGAGTGGTCCCAATTTGGCAAACTTCTGACCCAGCTTTCTTCTCAACTTTGCCTTCGGAAGCATCAGCATTTTTTACCGGCACATCGATTTCAGTTTCGCGATAGCAACTAAGACCTCGTTTACGTGTATGGATAGTGGTTTTGCCTACAGACAAATAGGCACTACAACCCGTTTCATTAGGCGCACTAAGCCGAAACAATCCGGTTTTACTGGATGCAGATGGGATTTGATAATTAGCTTTTAAAGTTTTCAATTCTTTTTTAGTTCGGGTGTCTTCTAGGGACGTTTCCACAAATGACCGCTCTTTTTTATCAATAATTCCCGGTGCGAGGTCTTGGCGAAGCCGAATCAGCCGTACCCCTTGCCACTCTTGCTCCATGTGTTGGTACAGAGGGCTTCGCGAGTAAGTTGTAAAATTAATATGGTGGGCATCAAGTTGGCGATCACTAAGCCAAGGCCAAAGCTGTACGCAGTTCGATGAATCAATCATTACCACAGGTTGATTTCCTTCGTCAACTGAAGTAGAGATAATTTCCTTGGTAAACTTCATAAAATGATTCTGCCTCGCTTCTTTGTTCGCCCCTAGTTTCACAGGGGAAATTTTAGAAATAAACGCGATTGCATCTGGAAACTTCCTCCAAGGCGTTGTTTCTAGATTACCGCCTTTTTCCCAAGCACAACAAAGTTCGCATTCGCCGGTTTCCACTTTAAGACGCACAGCAATTGGCAAAAATGTACTTTCTATCGAACCGCGAGTGCGACCTTTCTGCTTGCGAACAATGGTAATGCCAATAATTTCTTTCGGTCTTTGTGCGATTGGTGTAGCTTCTAGCCAGTGGTCAACTTTTTGTTTAACATCATCCAACCAACCCGAATGAGCATATAGCAAATCTTTGAGTGCTGATTGTCCTCGATGGAAAAAATTATCGAGTTTGAGGTTTTCTTTGTTTTTATTTGTTTTGATTGGTAGGATAAACTGTACGCAAGACCCGGCTAAGTCAGCTAAAGCTTGATGAGTTGAAGGTTTATTTACTCGGTCGTCGGGATTATACTTACCTTTTTTATTAGGGTCTGGGTAAAATTTGCGAGCCAACACAAGGCAAAACGTTCGCTGCTTGCGTAGAGCCAGTTGTTGGACGATTGGCTCCCATGCTTTTATGCGCTCGCGAGACCGCTCCTGCGCCTTTAAATTAGCACCGGGCAAGAGTGTGCGCGGCCCATGCGTATTAGCCGGTAAACGATTGGGCATCACTTCTATCGCACCATTCCAGAGAACCTGAACGATCGCCTCTAACAATTTCATCTCCCTTTGCAGCTCATCTTCATAAAAAATAATGAGCGAGGGTCGCTGGTTCGGGTAGAGCTTTCTGATGATTTTTTGGTTGGCCTCAATCATTTTTATCAGTTCTTGGAACTGTTTTTTAGTTTTGCCATTAAATTCAAGAGATTTTCTCTCCCCCATAATATCTGATAGATTGATGGAAAAATGTTTTTTGAGTAATTGATTTAATGGCTTTAATTGCTTATCATCCAAGTTTTCTATATAGCTAGAGGTAAAATCGCCATCGCCACTTTCTTCTAGATGTTCTAAGACAGCACTTACCAGAGTTGGCAAATTAATCATGCGGGAGACCGTTTTGTCTAGTTTTGATGGGTGACCTTTCTTGGATTTCCAATTAATTTCTGAGTACCTCTGGAAAGGTTCAAAGCCAAGGGGCTTCAAAAGGTTACTGATCGCCTCAAACGCTTCGAGTTTATCAATTTCGGGTACGCCTACCTTAATTCCATGTTTGCCTTCTTGCAATCCATTACGGTAAGTTAGCATCACTTTACAGGAATCAGTTGACGCTTTACCCAGGGCTATCTGCTCTGGGTTAATATCTTGCCCCTCAGTTGTTTTTAGGGGAAGGTGGAGTTTTCGGCGCAACACTTCAAAGTCTTTATCGATTTTCCAATGCCAAATTTTCTCTTTTCCCTGCTTTTCCGACTGACAAAGCACCTTATAGCTAAAGGCCCGATCACTATAGTTTTCAGAGAAAACAAAACCGCTAATATTTCCAAAATTAAAACGTGGGGGTTTTAAATTAGTAAACCAGCGACGTTTGGTCACATCAATTTTCAATAAAGGCTGGTGCAAAGATGGATAAGTGACTATTTCTAACTTCACCACCAAGCTAAACTCTCCGGCTTTCTGAGACAGGGCAATTGGCTTAGTAATCAGTTCGGCCATTCCCGTGGTGAAGCTACCATGAGCAGAAACAACCCGTTTCATTGGGCCTAAACCCTGAAAAATTTCGTTTCCGGCGATGGCACGAGCCACATAATCAACTAGCGCTCTATAATCATAACGATCTTCGTGATGAGTGGTTCCTGTTTGTTTAGACCAGTTCCAAGGGATAACTTGAGACTCCAACGGAGCGAGGCTTAAGAGGTTTTCTTCTTCATACAAATTGTTTAAGCGATCGACAACTTCTGAAGCGACCCCTTCTTGTTCAGCAAAAGGGTTAAAATAGCCGGTTAGCCACTCATTGAGGATTGGACGTAGAGCCTTGCGAATTGCTTCAAAGTTTCCTCCATTCAGGTAAGCAAATGGAATCGGGTCCTGTCCAAGTTTACCGTTTAAATCAAATAAATTTAAGCCTACATTCGATTGAATTCGACCTAAATCGTTCAGTCCGACTTCCAAAAACCCCCGCAGCGAAGCATAAGGCAGATTTTTTGCCGTGGTATTTCCTGAACAACCCGTTGCTTTTTGAATTTCTGCTAAAATTCCTAAAGCCTTCTTTGTCCAAGCTAAATTAAAACCTTCAACGATAACGGGTTTGAGGCAATCCGGTACGGTGAAAGCCAGGGGAATGATTTTTAGACTCGTAGGTTTACCCAGCGAAATATAAAGCGTATCTGATTGTAAAGTTGTTTGAGTCATTTCCTCATCCTCAACTTGAATATTATCAAAAATTTCGTCATTCATGGTTACATATCCAATAAATAGGAAAACTCATCAAAGCCATCTTCTTCGTCGGCAAAATCTACTGAATATCGCAAACTTGCTGGATACACTACGCCCTCAATACGGCGCAGAGGCTCCAGAAATGCACCATAAAGTTCTTGATAAATTTGGCGAGTCACTGGATCCGGATGGTTCACGCATTCTTCCAAAATGATTCGCATTTGCACGAGCAAACTATCCCGTCCCGAGTCCGGCTGGTTTTTAGTAGATTGGTAAGCCCAAGCCGAATCGACAAAATACACTTGTACCGGACATCCATTTCGCATACCTCGTCCAATGGTTTGCAAGATGCCAACCATCTGATTTGCGGCAAATGACTTAAATAAATCTTCTCCTAAGCGACTCGCCATTAAAGGTTCACGTAAGAGCCGACCCGCCGATGCCCAAATGTTTTTTCTTGATTGTTGCCAAGCCTTAGTTATATCAGAAAAGTCTTCAGATTCAGTAAAAACTTTACTGTCAAATTCTTGGGTTGCTCGTCCAGCTAAACTATATAAAAGCTGCATATCATCCGTTGTGGGATGGGGACGGGTGAGGAAATAAATCGTGCCAATAGCGGCATCAAGTTTTCTCGGCCCTTTGGTGAAAACAATATTCACGCCTCGACCGATTGCCAACATCGGAAAAATCAGAATATCGCAAGTTTCATCATCTCCTAAAGCCTCGCACTGAGCTGTTGTCACGAAATCACTGGCTTGTTCTCCACTCTTGAGCGAGCGAACGACTGCTTTCGTTCTTTTTCCAACTTCGGGATGGTAATCATTCAGATATTTTTTAAGGGTGCGGGCTTGTTCGTAGCTATTCACGATTAAAGCCGCTTTGCGATAAATGTCATGTTGTACGTCAAAGTTGCGAATCGCTTTATAAATTTCTGATTTTACCGTCCCTTTGCGAACCAAAAACTCGACCATTTTTTCTAAATTTCGATTCCGGAGTTCTCCTGCGCCACTATATTTGAGAGGTTCAGACCGATTTTCGCTATCAGGTATCCATTTGAAGTAATAAAAACTGCGTTTGGGGTCGTGTTCTGCTTGAGTGGGCTTCAGCAGGTAATCTGGGCCGGAATTAATGTGATAAGCGGGACTTGCTTCTAGGAAAGAGGTGGCGGAAGTCATTAAAGTTGCTGGCCCTATAGGTTGACTCTCTGCCTCAAATAAGCGATGAAAGCGGTGCATCAGCAACCGAGGCGCACCGACAAAAGTAATATACGACAGTTCTACATTCCGAGCCTGAATCCGAGTGGTCTGTGCTGATTTGAAACTATATTTAACCCCTGAAAAAGACCCCAAAATATTTTCGGGAATGATTTTTCGGAGTTCTTCGCTGGCAGTAGACTGGATAATAGGTTCTCGAATCAGTCCCTCAGCCACCATCGTTCGTGTTCTCGGTACGATTCGTTGGTAGCCTAAAATGACGAAGGTAATGCAAACGAGTAAAGTAATGACTTCATCGGCATTTGGGGGTGGCTTGATAGGTTGACTTGACCGGGAGCGATCGCAAAAGCAGAGAGTCAAAAACAAGTCAGCAATTTCTCGTACGATTTTATCGCGCCGTTCAATCAGGTTCTCTGCTAGGTATCGGCGGAAGTGATGAATCAGATGTTGCAATTTCTCCTCTAGGTCAGTCCGTGCTATGCCTAGGGTTCGAGCGCATAAATCGGCTTTCGGCCAATCTGGGGTTTCCATTCCAGTGCGATCGTAGAAAGCACGGTAGGCAGCAATTTCCCAAAATTCCCGTAAAGCCCGATTTTTGCTAAATCCTTGTTTGACTTCCTCTGAATCCAGGCGGTCGCGCCAAGAAAAATTTTTTTCTAGCCCATCTAATAAATCTCCAATAATTCTTGAAACCGTTAACATCTGGTCTTTGTAGCGATTTTGAATCCGCGAGGACGACAAATTTTGCACCGCCGTCACTAATGAAGTATTATGGTCTCCAAATTCTGACAAATCGCGACTATACAGTTCCACCTCACGGTCCAACAATCGATAGTTTTCCCCGCGAGCGAAGCGATTGTGAATTTGTTCTTGAATCACGGAATGAATAGAATTTTCTGCACCCGAAAGCTGCAAGGTAGCGGCTCCATAAGCATCCAAATTGGACTGGACCATATCGGCTTCATCAAAAACCACTACGTCAAAAGTGCGGGCAATCAATTCAAAATAGCGGATTTGTTCGCGGATTGCATGAGGTGGCACTTCAGTATCCATCGAGAAGACGTGACCCACCCAAATATCAGCATCGAGTAAATCACGGGGAGCTTTATTGCGACCACACATCGTCCAAACTGGACATAAGTAATTTTTCTGTTTTCCTTCTTTCCCTCGGCTTTGTAAAATTTCCTTGCAAGGTGCATAACCAAAACCCCACATAGAAGTATCCGCCGTTGAAAAAGCGGGGAGTACGCAATTTAGCCCAAAAACTTCTGCTTCTTCTAAAGTATAAGCAAATCCCCCGTTTCCTCCTGATGCTGCGTTTGCTGCAACCGTGCTAGATGCGATCGCCTCTGCAATATTATCTGCGTGTCGGCGACGAGTTTCGTCGCTTTGACCCACTAGCATTCCCACCTTAACTCCGTGAAATGCCAATTCTGCCATATACTGTCGGGCGACTTCAATCGATGGAAAGATGAACATGGCTTTATAACCCCGTCGGCCTAGCCACATCGCGATTAATACCAATATTGTGGTTTTACCGGCTCCCGGCAATCCAATCAGATGTTTGATTCCTTCTAAAGTGATTGCCTTTTCTTCCCGCAGCCCCTCCCCAATCTTAGGGACCATCAAAGCAAAATGTTGAAACCGCTTTTCCCAGTTTCCCCGTCTTTTTTCAGGATAATTTTCTTCGCGAGCATCCATCGATACGGCTAACTCGTGCAGTTCGGAAAGGGGAATCCGAATTTTCCCGGTCGGCACACGGTCCAGGGAATGGGTGCGACTTGGAGCCAGGGGCGCAGAGATTGGCCCAATGGGTAGCCTCAAAGCGGTTTTTTCTTCCCCTAAAGCAACAGTCATCAGTTGCCGAGGATTGGCAAAAGTGGCGCTGTACAGTTGTTGGGCTAGAGGCTGACTGAGAATTTTAACCGCTTTGGTAATTAAGGGGTCTTCTAGGGGGTCTGTGCGCTGGAACTGGAGCGTTTCTGAATCAATTTTATATGCTCCTTGAGATTGGTTACAGTAGTGAAAATTGTTATAGATGGCGATGGCTTGCTGGAGCGATTTTTGAGTGACATACTTTAACGACAACAGGCGCATATTAAAAATAGCTTGACGGGCTGAGGCAAAGGAGGGTGCATTCACAATGCTCGCCATGCCCGACAGGATTAGAGGCGCATCTTCTAACGAATCAACCTGAATGAATTTTTCCATAAACACACAAATCCAACAGATTCGGTCTACGCCCTTCCAAAAATCTGGCTTACTTCGCATAAGAAATCTCCTTCAACAGTTGAATCACTTTAGAGACGGGCATAATTTCTAGGGTGGCTTGGTCGTTTTTTTTGTCGAGTGTTGACTTCAAAGTAGAGAGGTAATCCCGATTATCCTGAATGAGTGCGTCGCTGATGGCGATAATGCGCCGGTGATAGTAAATCAGTCCGCCAATACTGCGATTTAAACGTAAAGCCAAAGAAACTGGGCTGGTATAAGATTTAGCGTCAATGCCAATGTTGTAATCCGTAATCGCGACATCGCAGCGATCTGATTCTGGATAGAGTTCGGCATCGAGTCCATTTTCTTGGGCTGCCTCAAAAATTGCTAACTCGTCAATGGCCGGTCCAGTCCAATAGGTTAAAATTTGGGGTTTGGCAATCAATAGTAGATCTTGGTTAGGATCTACCGCCTCAGAGACTTTGGCTTGTGAAGACTCATGACCCGGGCATAGGCGAATGGGGCATCGCCCCTGGGGGAATAGTTTTTTCTGGGGATGGGGTCGCATCAGAGTGCCACAGTGGGCGCAACGATGAGCGTGCCCTTCCATGAGCCAAATCTCTGGGACCCGATCAAAGAATGTATCAATAATCATTCCCTGTAAAGGGGTCAAATCGTGATCCACCAAGTAATCTAATAACTCTCGCTCCCCAATTAGCGATCGCGAACCTAATAGCGATCGCACAGCCGTATAAGCCTTATGTTGGCGACGCCCCTTTAATCGTTCCGTGGATTCTCGCAAACGCTGATGCAAGCGAGTTTCTATGACATTATCTTCCCCAAACGAGCCTCTTAGATTAGCAATTTCTACACAATCCGAGGTCGGGACTCGCAACTCTGCATCAATCAGGGTCATTCCCCGAAACCGAAAATCGGATTGCTGAAAAATCTTTAATGCCCAAGGCTCAGAGTCCAGAGGATACCGGGCACGATCTAAGACCAGATGAACGCAAGCAGCGCGGTCAGTTAACCCTTCTTCAATATACAGCCGTCCCAACTTGCACATAGCCCGATAAAGTTCTGGGGGCATACTGTCGTCTTGCCGGACTATTTCTCGGTTCAACACCCTTGTATATTGCCGCAAAATTCCCTGCGCCAAAAGTACCACCGCATCCTCAGCCAGGTCGAGATCCTTCGCGTGTCCAGTAGATAAGGGCAAACTGGTCGTTTGGACGGGTGACCAGGAAGGGTCTTGGCAATTCGCCTCCGCTATGATTTGCATCTCCAAAGTTCCGTCTGGGAATGAGGGCAAAACCTCAGCGATCGCCGCCAAAGTCCAGCCTCGCTTTTGAAGCAGTAAAACGGCTAATCCTTCCAAAATCTGGCGAAATCGGAATTCTTGCCCTTTCGGTTGAGATAAAAGCTGCTTTGCTCTCCACATCCGCACCGTTCGTAGGGCAGGAGGCTCCACAGATAGCCCCAGCAACTTTACCTGTTGTTTTAGTTCTTTTGTTAGGGCCTCAGCAGTCCCCTGCCATTGGCGAACTTCTTCAAAGTACATTCAGCTTTAAAATTTACACATTTATATGTTTACAGTAAATGATGTAAATTAAAATGTCAAGAGAAGCGCCGGTGATAGGTGCAACTTTTTGCAAGGTGGCAGACAGGGTTGGTTTTTAAGGACTGGTCCCTATTACGAGCGCTCGCAATCCAGAGGGCTGCTACAGGCAAAAGTAAAGAACTGATTTGAGATGCGATCGCCTCAACATCCGCCCTAACTCCCGGCATCCCTCACCATCCACAATTTGGGTTCAGTTTTGAGCATCCCATCCTGATGCCGATACTGCGGCTGCTGTCCGAGTTCTGGTAACTGGACGAATCTTAGCTTGAAGTAGAGGGCGATCGCCTCAGTTTTGCAAGCGCTGACCCGCAACAGCGTCAGTTTTTTGGGGATAATCCCGCTACCCCTGGCGTACCCACTTAGTTGCAATTCCCTGCCGCCGGTTTAGACTGGCTATATCACTCCTTCACGCTTTGACTAAATGGCCTTGATGAATCAAATTATCGAGCAAGTCTATTACTTGATGAGCTAGGGTCGGACTGTGAACTAAAACGCCCAATTCTAAATTTAAGGACAGGGCATATTCGGTTAGATTAGCGCTCGTAATAAATAGGTGCTGCCGATCGCAAATTACCGCTTTGATATGAAGAGAACCCGATCGACCTGCGGAGTCTTTAGGGCGTTTTTCTAGGGGCCACACAAAAACTTGAGCGCGGTGGAGAATTTCCGTTCCCAATGCTTCGGTTACTCCAAACGGAATTTTACCACCCCCTGATGTGGGAGTTTCTGCAATAATTCTCAGCTTCACCCCTCGATCTAGGGCTGATCCGATCGCCGCCGAAACTTCTGGGATTTTATAGACGGCAAAACTGACAATGGTTAACTCTTGCTGAGTCTGTTCGATTAACTGCAACAAAACGCGATCGGTACGGCGAACGGGTAAGGCCGAGATTTGCGGACCCGTCCAGACCAATTCTACATCTAGGGCTTGTCCCGTGGAAGCGATCGCCTGCCGCGCACTTTCCAAGGCTAATGCCAAACTCCGACTATCCCAGCGATCGCTCTCTTGTTGCCATGCTGCCAGTAAATCCCCGATAATTCGACGAAATTTAGAATTGGGAAACTGATTCAAGAGGCGATCGCTTTGTGCGGCATCGACCCCCCAACTCTCGCAACTGAGGCTGTCCACCAACGCATTTAAAGCCGCCGGTGGCAAAATAGAGGCCACGCGATAAATTTGCTCTGCCAGGGGAGTCGTCACGGCTTATTCAAAAAAGGCCAGTTGTTTCTCTTGAATCGTCGATACCAGTAGCGATCGGTCCAAAAATTTATTTCCCCGTTCGCAAAAGGTTTCGGGACTGAACAGGCAAGCATGGCAAGCAGCCCAGTGCAAGGATGGATTGCCCTGGGTCGGATTATGTTCCGCACAAAGTGGATCGGAGGCACATAAGCGCATTTGTTCCAACGCTTGGGCGACATGGTAGCCGAAAGTGGTCGGTTCTCCCAAATTCACCAACCCGCCTAAAGTTCCCTCACTATCGGGAGAGGCCGTATAAATTAACACTCCGGCTTGAGGGCCATTTTCATCTTCGGGTAATTGGGAGTAAATTCGCTCTCGCAAACTCGCTGCATTATACCCGCATTCAATGGCGAGTTGCCGCATCAAAACATGGGCGAAGGAATGAATTAATAAATAGCGAATTCCGGGAAAATGAGTTTTGTCCGGGTCGATACTCCGACTATTGAGCCAATCTTTGTAGGCGTTCAGTGTCAATACTTCATGTTTTTTTATTGCTTTTTTTTGTTCCCATTCATGCAAATATTTTTCATTAAATTCTATAAATATTCCTTCCCCTTTAACTTCGGTAGCAGGCACCCACTCGGGAATATTTCGACTCAGTTTGACGCGATACTTTTCCGGAATTTCTTCTAAATCCGCAAAGTCACCGGGAGATTGCAGGCGGGTAAAGCCAACCAAGGCTCGAACTTCTCGCAGTCGTTCCACTAATACCACTTGTTTGAAGTATTTCTGGTAGGGTTGGGGAGGAGCAACGGAACGCAATTGGATTTCAGTAGTATTTTGGCTGGTATCGGCGGCGGATAAAAATTGCCATTCGGGAGTTTTTAGGTCTTTAAAATCAGTTTTGTCATTGCCGCTTTGTTGCTGTTCTATGGTTTTCCAAATTTCTTCAAGTGGATACTTTGTAAAATCTTGCAGTTGCCCCATTGACTGAAGGGCTGACAAAAGGACTTGCAGCGTATCTTGGCTGTTCGCTTTACTTAAAGCTGTCCAATTTTGTTCGACTAATTGCGCCAATTGTCCCGAACCCGTGGGAATGGAAAGGGCAGATAAAGTCATGGAAAACCAGCTATTCGATGCCCCTAGCAGCAGCCCTTTCATCTGTTCTTCGCATTCCTCATCAAAGTTGCGAAGGTGAGGATGGCGACCCCGACATTGAGGCATATTTTGCTTTCCCCGTTCCCCAAAAGCATCGGAGAGAGGTCTGGCTGCGGCATTGCATCCACTACAAGAGACCACAATATCGGCAGCGGTTCCCGATATTCCCCGTTCTTCTAAACGCAAAGGTCCCGGACAATCGCTGTTGCCATGATGGACGAAATACAGCCAAGGAAAATCGTCTAAATGTCCACGATCGCAGGCTGTCAAAAACCGCACGGGAATCACTCTCGGTGGCTTTTTTGCCTTTTGGCAATTTTGATGGACGTAATGGGTTTCATCGGGACGATAGTGGTTAGTTTTAAGTTGGAAAAATCCCGATTTTAAGGGGGCGAGTAAATGACATCGGGGACAAACCATCCAGCCGGGAAACGGCGCGACAGGAATGCCAATCCGTGAGAGTTCGTCCGAGGAACTGACGGAACTGTTTTCTTCTGGGCGAATGGGTGGAGATAACAATTGTTTGACTTGGGGACCCAATTCTCGGCGAACGGCAGTGAGGAGTCGTTCTTCCGCTAGTTCGATACTGCGAAATTTATCCCAATCTTCCAATCCCATAATCATTACGGAAAGATTGGGTAAATCTGCAACTGCGCCGACGCCAAAGGAAAATAAAATTTGACTGGGACGCAGTTCCCCGACTCGGTATCTATAATTGGTTTTGTTCATAGGAAAAAGGATAAGCAATTAGTTTGTAGTGACTCCTTTAGGAGTCATAGCAAGGGATAACCCCTTCAGGGGTTACTACGAACGGTTTTCGGAAGGGAGATAGGGTTGAGGGAGGCGATCGCTTTCATCATCGGGGGGTTCATCGGTGAAAATCAAGCCAATGGGGGGCTCCACATTGCGGAGGGAGTTGAGGCAGGTAAATTCTTGCCAGGGGCCGTTTCCCGCACTTTTTAGCAGTTCGATGGTAATGCCATCTCGCTTGATCGCCCGGTATTTGAGGATGCCGCCCCCTGTGCGATTTTGGGCTAGAAACAACCAGCGATCGAGTTTGGCTTCGAGTTCTCGACGGACGGCTTGCCCTTGGGGGACTCCTCCGATCGCCTCCGCCCGGTGGACTATGGTTTCGATCGCCTGCTGTACTAAAGCCCGATCGCGTTCAATCTTTCCCGCCGCTTCATTGCCATTTAACGTTTCATCCCCTAACCGAATCAACGAAACCAATAACGCCGTTAAACCGCGATACAATGCCCCAGGTGCGAACGGAGTAACCGAGAGGGCCTCAACATTTTGGTAGAAGGTGGCGTGATAATGTTGGAAGCGTTCGTAATGGGATAAATCCCTCGGACGGGCCCAATTATACACCGTCAGCACTAACCCTGGATAAGTTCGTCCCACCCGGGAGGTGGCTTGTATATATTCTGCGGTATTCTTCGGTTGGCCGCAGACTACCATGATTCCCAACCGCTTGACATCCACCCCCACCGAAATCATATTAGTGGCGAGAATTACATCTAAAGGGTCGGGATTCTTCACCTTTTCCCCAGCTTTACGACGCTTTTGATTCTCTTCTGCGCGATCGGGATCAAAGGGAATTTCTAGCTTATCTAAAATCACAGGAATTTCCGTTGAATCCTTGCGGGAGGTCAACTCATCTAAATTGTTGAGATAGCGTTTTGCCAGTCCCCGCCGATCCATCTGTCCTAAGCGAGTCCGAATATCATCTTCTACCAGACGACGGGTTCCCCCCAATTCCCGCAAAGAGTTAAAATAGCCGACTAAGGTCATCCAGGGATCGACTTCTTTGCCATATTTTTCGTACAAGGTTTGGGCGGCGGCGAGGGCAGCGACATAGACGCGAATCATCGCTGCTTTTAAACGCTTCCCGGGGGCGCAAATCCCCAGATATCGCCGTCCAGGATACTCTTCACTGGGGTCTCGTTGTCGGGAGAAAAAGTTATCTTCGATGTCTAATGCCTGGGGGGGGAAAACTTGCAGTTTCCGTAAAAACAGATTGTAAACCTGGGTTTCGGCTTGGCGGATGGTGGCGGTGGAGGCGACGACTTTGGGGCGGATTTTCTGCCCGTTGATTTCCCAGGAAGCGAGTTCATCTACAGCGGTTTCGTAGAGTCCTACCAGCGTTCCCAATGGGCCACTAATCAGGTGTAATTCGTCTTGGATAATTAAATCCGGCGGACGCAATTTGAGGTGAGAAACAGTTTTGGCGGCGGGAAGTTTATTGGTTTGTTTATGAGTGTTTTTATCATCCAAATCAGGAGAACGGAAACCATGCCGATCGCAGTATCCATTCACTTGTCCGAATAGCATTTGCACTTCCCCTTTCCAGGGCATTTGAGCAAATTTATCCACGGTGGCGATTAACAAAGACGGGAGGCGGCGATAAATTTCTTCGTCTACAACGATCACCGGCAGCCCTTCTCCCTTAGCAAAAATGCAGCGCCCGATCGCATCTCCGCATTTAATTAAAGTGCGTCCTGTTCCTTTATCCACCGGATCGACGTGAATATGTTTCCCTGGGTCGATCGCAGTCCCACACCAGGGGCAGTTTGTTAGTTGGTGGGGGGAACCCGTCCCGCCAGTATAAGCCTGTCCCCGTTCTTGTTTAGTATATTCTTCGCTTTGTGCGGTATAGTTCGGAGTGCTGTTTTGACCGACCCACAGCCCGATTCTAAACGGTTCTCTGCCCCAGGTTTTCTCGTCTTGGCGACGGATAGACTCGCAGGCGCAGATTAAGGTAGTGGCACGTTGGAATTGTTGTAAAGTGAGTAAGCGCAGGGTGTAGCGCATCAATACCGCCACCCCATGTTCGCCATCGCGATCGCCTACGATTCCTTGCAAGCGTCGGATACCCAGGGTGTATGCGGTGAGTCCCAGATAGGCTTCAGTTTTGCCGCCGCCGGTGGGAAACCATAGCAAATCTGCGATCGCTTCTGTGGGATGAGTGCGATCTCCATGATGCAAGTCCGTCAGACTCGGCAGATTCAGCAACACAAACGCCAACTGGAACGGATACCAACTGCGGTTTTTCGGGAGATCCAACCCTTCGAGAGTGGGAGTTTCCCCCCGGCGCACTTTTTCCGCGTAGAGACTGTGAAGCCGTTGTTGCCACATCGCCTCATTCGCAAATTGGAACGCCTTAAGCGCTTGCGGTTGGGTTTGCAGGATAGCGATTCCGGCTTGAATCCGTTTTAAGGTTTTCTCACAATTAGCGATCGCGCGATTTGCCGCCTCCTGATAGTGTTCAAGTCCCGCATCGAGTTGATTGAACCGTTGCCGTTGTCCTTCGATCCAAATTTGGTAAGCATTAGGCAGAGGGTTTAATAACCTTGGCAGTTCCTCTGGACTCCCTTGCGCCAGTTCCTTCATATCTAAACTCAACCCCGCCAATTCGGGAATTTCTTCCAGCTTGGGCGGGGTAGTTTTCGGGACTTCATAACTGGGAATAAAAGTTGTTTTCAGTTCCGTCGCAGTAGTTAGGAAGGAGGAAGGATGAGGGATGAAGGATGAAGGATGAAGGATGAGGGATGAATTTTGGGTGACAACATCCACACTCACCCCATGTCCCACCGCAAACTCGACTTGACGGCGGTATAGCATTCCCATTGCTTCATTTTCGGCGCGAACCATTGGATCGAGGTTATCCAAGGCGATCGGTAAGGGTCGTTTGATAAAAATATTCCGATGATTCGGATCGGGCGATCGCACAATTAACTGTGGTTGAAAAACCCAAGCGCGATCGCGGAGTTTCGCCGGTTCCTGTTGTCCATTCACGAGAAACAGAGTCACAATCCAATCCCCACTATCCATCCGGCGAGTTTGACCTTTTATGAATACCTCGGGCGCTTGTTCTAAACTGGGGACCCATTCAATCGTTTGACCATCCTTTAACGGTTTTCGGTGCGTAGCGGTGATAGGATAACGCTTCCAAACCGTTTTCGGGTCGCCATTCTCTTTAAAAATAATTTCACTTTTTTCCCGTTCATATTTGCCCCAAGATGCAGCAATTTCCAATTCTTCTGCTGAACCCTCAACGCAGAAAGTTAGTCCCATCGAGGAAGGAAACATCGTAGTTGCAGTGGCAACACTTTTCTCCGTCGTTCCTTCTTCAGCACTATCTTTACCCACTACCGCAATATCGTCTTGTTCTTCCGGTCCTTCTTCTGCTGCCTTATTGCGTAATAATGGGGCCAGAACCCCCACCAGATATCGGTCTCCCACGCGATTTTCGTCAATTTCTTCCGTCTCTCCTCCCACCGGACCCAGTAAATCGTTGATGATGATTTCTTCTAATTCTGCCCGAATTTGGGCAGGAGACGGTTTATTGAGTAAGGAGGAAGGAGGAAGGATCTCGGATGAAGGGGGGGATTCACTTTGATCGATTTGCAGGGAGAGTTTTGATTCGATGAGACTGCCGGTTTTTTCTGGATTGCTTGCGGCAACATATTCGGTTTTAACAAAGCTGAGTTGTTCTGAGGAATCGCTGGATTTGACACCCCTCGGTTTTTTGGGAGGATTTTTCGGCGTAGTCTGTTGAGGGATTTTATCTAAGGATGACGGATCGCTGAGGACGGATGAAGGGGGAGATGAGGTGTCACTCCGAACTTTGAGGAAGTTTGAGATGACTTGGATAATGCGATCGCTGACTCCCTCATCAATATTCAACACTTCACTATCCGAGTCAATCCCTTCCAATAAAACCGCTAAAGCTTCATCCGGGGCTGATTGTACCCCACTCCAATCCAGTTTCGCCCGACCCTCGCGCAATTGTTGATTGATAGCGGCGAGGTCTAACTTGCCTGGAAGTACCGGGGGAAGTTTGATTAGTTTCATAGAAAGGATGAAGGATGAAGGATGAGGGATGAAGGATGAAGGATGAGGGATGAGGGATGAAGGATGAGGGATGAAGGATGAACAATCAAGTAAACCCAATAAATCGGTGGGAGTTTAAGCCCCCGACGGACCCGGCAACCCACCGACACCCCTGATGGACTTTACGCAACCGTAAATGTTCATAGTTCTCCATTGGGGTCTCCTGTCACACCTTCTTGATTTTTCTGAGAACGGGTAATGACCTCCATGCGGTCTTGATGATGCTGGATTGCCGCTTCTAAATCTTCCGACTTTAATACTTTTTCACCGCTGAGGATAACCGATTTTATCGCATTCTGGCAAATTCGCTCGATATCTGCGCCGGTTGCACCCTCTAACCTTTGGGCAAATTGCTCTACGTTGATCTCATGTCTAATACTCCCTAAGTTTTTCAATAGCAGAGAAATTATCAATTCTTGACTGGGTTTCTCAAATAAAAGCACTTCATCAAATCTGCGCCAGATGGCAGAATCTAGCATGGATGAATGATTGGTTGCAGCAACAAAAATACTGTTATGATTTGCCGAGTCTATCAGTTGCAGCAAACTATTGACAACTCGTTTAATTTCTCCGTGTTCATTGGCGGCATTTCGGTCTTTACCAATGGCATCAAACTCATCAAATAAAACAACCCATTGGCCTTTTTCAATATAGTCAAAAATAAGTTTAAGATTAAGGGCGGTTTCGCCTAAATACGAAGAAAAAACTGCCGATAGATTGACATAAACTAACGGCAAAAATAAAACACTTCCTAAAATTTGGGCGGTCAGGGTTTTACCGCAACCCGGAGGGCCGCAAAATAAGAGGGTAGACCGAGGTTTTAAATTGTGGGCGCTTAAAATATCTTGCTTTCTATTTTCTAAAACAACCGTTTCTAAAATTTGCCTATTTTTTTCGGTTAAAATAACATCTTCCCAGGTTAACTCATATTGTTTAACCGCGATTAGGGGTAAACCTGTATCCTTAGCGGTAGGAACTTCTGGGTAGTTTTGCCAGGGTGAACCATTGGACGCGACCCGTTTTGCCGGAGTCGTCAGTTGCAGACTCTTTTCGAGGTCATTCGCTAATAAAAGATGATTTTTATTGCGTTCCTCTTCAATCAGTTCTCTTGCGGCAGCGTAAAATTCTTCTCGGTCATTTTCCGAGAAGCTTCTAAACAATTTTCTAATCAGATCGCCGCGTGCCGCCATGTAGGATAAAAAGCGTGGGATGCTTTGATAGCAGGCAAATCCTACCACGCAATTAGCTGCCATGTCTAGTGTAGCATAAAAAGTCAACCCCAGGAAAGGATGAAAGGGGAAGACTTAAATTATCTTCCGGGTTATTTTGTTTGGGGCTTTACCTAACCTTTAGTAAGTTTTACAAATTCAGTATTTTTATCGCTACATAAATTATTTATTTGCCTCTGATTTAAGTTTATTAATTGCTTGTATCGCCCACTGATATCCAGATTTACTACAGATTATTTCAGCCCGCTTTTCTGGGCTACATCCCAATTCACTTAAAAAGCACGCTTGCAATAAAAACTCAAGGATTCTCGTTATCCAATATAATTCGTCTCCCTTAGCTGCTTGATTTTCATTAGACTTATCATAATGGGTAAAAAAGTTCCTGGTATTCTTGACTTTTCCTATAAATTTATCAGGATTATGATAATAGCCGAGCAATGAATTGATGACCAAAAGGTTTTCTTGTACTAATTCTTCAAGTCGATCTTTCAAATTCGGTTCATTACTAAAATGCAGCTTTCCTTTAACCCATTGCTTGTATGAATCAGGAATATTTTTTAAAATTTCCTCTATCCGATTTTTATGTTCCGCTTCTGGCAAAAGATTATTTTTGCGCCGACGGCGGTGATAAGATTCAACAGCTTGTACGATATTCAAAAATTCATTTTCTAAATACAGAGGGGCATACTTGGTACTAAAAAATAAATTACAAACACTATCTATTTCTTGGTGAGTATTGAGCCATTTTTGAATAATTAAGCTGAACTCACTTTTTAGATCTTCAAGTGTGAATATCATTTCGTGAGGATGTAATAGATTTTCCCTATCTTCTTGAATCCTAGGTTTTTTGAAGATTATTTGAATGCGTCGGTCGATTACTTTTCCGGGTTGGTTGGCATTGTCCTCATTATTCTTCTTGCAATAATAGACGTGGCAGCTAACGATAAAGTTAGGTTGCCCTGTAAGGAAAGTTAGAAAGTTCTGAAGAGGATATATGAACCGCTGCTGTAAAATTTCTAAGCTGCAATCCGTTTCAGGTTCAATAACGATCGCAGCGGATTGTTTAAAATCAAGTTCACTGAGTTTGCCTGCTTCGGAACACCCATATTTTACAGAAATTATCCCTTCTGTAGTTTTTGCCACAATATCTGAAGGTTTATTATAATCATTAAATTTCATCCCCACCATTTGATTATTTTCATTCCAGATTGGTTCTCTAGGAACAGGTGGTATCATTGCCCAGTCCCGCAAGTAACTGTAATCAACTCCAGCCTTATAAAATAGCATTTCATTTAGTTGATTAAAGTGATGTCCAACCAAACCTATTTCAGAGGTATATTTTGGTGAATTAAATCCAGTACCAGGCAAACGCATAAAAATTAGAATACTCTTATAAAGAGTTACTTTTTTTTCATTTTCTAATAGACCCAGGATTAACGGCTGGTAACTGCCTGAGCGCGCACTTTCATCAAGCGGCATGAAAAGGCTTAACTCTATACCTTTCTCCGGGGTAAATTTTAATATCCCCAATACTACATTGTCAGGATTTGAAGGAAGCCACCAGCAGCCGTTTGACTCAAAACTATTCATAGCAATCATCTCCTATCTTGGATTTTGAAATGTACTCTTAAAACAAACTCATTTGATCCGGTGGACTGGTAGTTTTAGAACTTTTCTTCCCTTTACTCTTACCCTTTTTTTTATCATGCAATCCAGCGGCGACTTCCTCGGCGTAGCGTTGATGGTTGAGTTGTAAGAGGCGGTCTAATACCTCCCGTCTCGCCTCTTCGCTAATGGTAAACCGGAGTCCCTGTTTGGTTTCGTGGAATCCGTGACTGAGGTCTAAATCGGTCCAACCGTAGGCAGTGGCAACGGCGTTATCCATTTTCTGATGCAATTCTCGCAGGGTTTGGATGTCTTCGGCTGTTTCCTCGGGGTCGTGAAAGCGGTTGTAGGTTTTGGTGAGTCCCTCCTGGCGGTTTTGCATGATTTGTTGGCGGTGGGTGTAGTATTCTTCCCCAATTTCTTCTAACTCGTTCAATGTCCCCCCTTTAGGGGTTGCATTTTGATGACTCCTGAAGGAGTCACTACAAACGGGGGGGAAGGGGAAGGTTTCAAAGCAATCTGAGGGAGAGTAGTTTATATCTTTTCTTAACGTTGAACTATATTCCCATGACCATTGATAATGAAAATTAGATTGAAGTAAGCTAAAAAATTTCCAGTTAGCTAAAGGGAAAATGGCTAATCTATGAGCAAATACTATATTTTTATTGCTAAATGCAAAACCCAAGTGGTTATTTACCAATGATAAAGCTATTACCCGATCGCACACCGCGATCGCCTTTTGAAGTGCTGGTTGTTTCTCTGCATATTGCCACCACCTTTCACGGTAAACTTTTCGCTTTACTTTTGCCCTTTCTGGCTTAACCTTTTTTTCAAGAATTGCCCAACAATCAGGATAATCAACCGCATAAGGTGGGCCTGTGGGCTTTTTCGGGTCATCCTGTTCCGCATCCAAAGGCCAATCGAAGAAATTAATCACCCAGCGACTCGGCGACTGGTCGGAATTCGAGTTTAAATCCTGTCCATTCAAATAAGGAAACAACACTTCTTGATTGCGCGGGTCTTTTGCAATCAAGGTTTGTGCTTCCTCTAGAGTTAAAACAAACCCCATCCCCAATACATAGGAACCAATAAAAGATTTTCCCTGATTTGCGGCTAACCGATGGGGTTGTCCCAAGGCTTTACCCGGTACAGTTAAATAAGGAGTAATTCCCGAAACGGGATGATCATCTAAAACAAACTCTCCCTGCCATTTCCCCTGACGCAACCAGATATATCCCACTTCTAAACTGGCAGTTCCCGGCCAAGGACGACTGGGAACGGCGCGGAAAATCAGGCCACCTTTCTCTACTAATTGGTCTAACCCCACTTCCCGGGTATCTCCTTGGGAGATGGTATTGGTTGCCACTAACCCAAACGCGCCATTTTCCTGGATTAATTGTTGTCCCCGCAGGAAGAAATAGGCGCATAAATCTGCACAGCCTTTTTTACCTGTTGCCAGCCAGTCTACTAGATAATCTCGATAAGGCGTTCCTAACGTTCCAGTTATTTTTTTCCCTCCCATAAATGGGGGATTACCGACTAAGGCATGAAAGCCGGAGGTGGAAGGATGAAGGATGAAGGATGAAGGATGAAGGGGAGAAGGTGAGGAAAGATGAGGGATGAGGGATGAAGGATGAAGGGGAGAGGGTGAGGAATTGGTGAGGAAGACTTCTGGGAATTCGAGTTCCCAGTGGAAAGGGCGTAAGGTTTCTAAATCCGGTAACTTGGCGCGGTCTTTTTCTGAGATATCATTTTCTCCCTTCGCCACTAATAACAATTTCTGACGAATCGCATCCCGTTGTTTAGCATTTCCCTGGGCTAAATAACTCCCCACCAACAAATTGCAACGGTCTTGTAAATCCTTAATTCGCGCATTTGCCAGAGAGAGTAATCTGGCCTTTTCTGCTTGTTCTTGGGGAGTATCCGCCGGTTTAGCGGTAATTTGCACCCGCAACTGAATCGCCTCATCAATTTCCCGACGGACTAAATCGCTACCCAAGTCTAGCTGTACCCCCTCGGAAGTATCCAAATTCCAACAGCGCAACTGTTCCAGGGTGACTCCCACCAAGGAATCCCCGCATTTGAGGGCATGATCCAAAAAGGTAAAGGGTTTATCCTTCTGTAAGGTTTCCAACCATAAGGATAATTTCGCCATTTCCACTGCCAAGGGATTCTTATCCACTCCATAGATACAGCGTTCCACCACAATCCGCTTGGCAAGGGTTAACCGTTCATCCGCATCCTCGGGTATCAAGGTTTCGGACAACTCCGGTTTAGACGGATTACCTTCAGGTATCACGTTTGTAGTAACCCCTGAAGGGGTTGCCTTTTGATGACTCCTGGAGGAGTCACTACGAACTTTCCAGGTTTCTACCAAGCGTTGTGCTAAATAGCGACAAGTCTGGACCAGAAAGGCCCCGGAACCCATCGCCATATCGCAAATTTTCAGATTCAGCAACTCTGCTGCTGATTTGAGTTGCCAGTCTTCCTTGGGTTTCCCTTCCGCTACTCCGCGATAAACCAACGGTTCCAAAGTATAGCGAACAATTTCCTCGGTTAATGTCTTCGGGGTGTAGTGGGTTCCCGTTTCCCGTCTGTCACTTCCTTGAGTGACAAACACACTCCCAGCAGGAACGATCGCCGGATATCCAAAGGTATCCAGGCGAATTAACTCAGAAAATGGTTTCACCCGTTCCCACAGTTGCCCATCATTATTACAAGCAACTAAAAATTTACCCTCGTTTGGTGTCACCCCTTCAGGGGTTGCCTGACTCCTGAAGGAGTCACTACGAACTAATTTCTCTAATGCTGATTTCGATCGCCCGGTTACTTTTTGCAGAAACTGAATCAGTTCCGTTTCCCCTTTCTGCGACTGCGCCTCTAACTCATCCAGAGACACTTCCGGTTCTTTATCCTTTGTCCCCACTAACCCCAACACTGGAGAACTGGCCCGCACAATGGTATGGTCTAACAACCCCTCATAAACATGGCCGATTTGTTCCACTTCCAGGGCCCGAAATGACAAGCGTCGCGCTTCGGTTCCCCCTCCTGGCACTTTCACCTGCAAGATTTGCAACGCTTCCAACAGGTGTAACACCGTCCGGTTATCGACGGGAATGGGTTGCGCCAAACTCTCCCCCCAATTCCCCCCGCTTCTGCCTTCCAAAAAGGGGAATTTATCGGGGTCGAATAAATCTCCCCCGTAGGCAGGCAAGCGCAATAAGTCATGTTCCACGCCGCCAAACACCGCCCGAAAGGTTGCCAGCAGACGACACCAAGCATCGTGACGCCGTTCTAAAATTTCCTCCCCGTACTTATCCGCCATTTCTCGCAACTCGGCGCGCAGGGTCGAAACGGCATAATATTGGTCATAGAGGCGATCGCCCAGCAGCAGCAACCCTTTCTCCTCTGCGGAAAACAGGAACACCAAGCGCATCATCACAAATAGCGCCGCTTCGTACAGTTCCCTCTCGGAGATATTTTTTAATAAGGTCCGGTTACGGTCTTGGTCGATTTTATCGAATTTCTGCACCAACACTTCAACCGCTTTGCGAACCTGAAACCCTAACTGATTGGTGACTTCTTCCTGAGAATCAGCACTTTTCGCCAATAGCGCTTCTAGGGTTTCCTCATCCTCCACCCCAAAGAATCGCCGAACTCCCAGCAAACTTCTAAAGGCGCGTAAGGTTACCTTTTCCTCAATCCAGAGGTTGGCATACCAGGAAATATAACTCACCGTGGGCGAGGGATTCTGGTATTTCACCCCCGGTAACAGTTCCACCCCACCCCGAGGCGCATTCACCAGCATCCAATGTTCGCCATTGGTGACGAGTCCCAATGCCACTCCCGTCCCCCGTAACAATTCCATCATCTGCGTTGCCGGGGATGCCATCCACCGGGAACCCCCCATCTGCTTTTCTAACCCTTGTTTCGGGGGAACAAATTGCACCAATACCCGAGGTTTTCCTGTATCAGGATGCGCCACAACCCAATTGGGACGGAGGGTTTCCTGATGTTCGGCGATCGTTACTGCCAGTCCGGCAGGCACCTGCTGTCCCGTTAACAATACCTCATCGGGAAATTCCAACACCTCCCGCAACACCCACTCAATCCAGATCTGGTGAATCGCGCGATCGGTCCTATTCTCCTGCCATTCTTGATACGCTTGTTTAAGGGTCCGAAACGAGTCCGGGTCATGGGAATCCAACCCCTGGGGAAATGCTTGCAACAACACATCCATATTCAAAAAGGGACCGGATGCTTCAACCAGGGACAACCATTCAGCGTGATGACGGGGAATAGACATGGTTTAGGAAGAATAGGGGTCTAAACCTATCATACCGACAACCGGCAGGGCGATCGCGTTAATCTGCGGAGGCGATCGGCCCCCAATGGTTTTCGCTATCAAACCACAACCCCTAAAATTAATCCGTTGAAGCCATTTTAGGAAAGTTTAACTGATGACCATTAGACAACCCCGCTACAGTAAAGAGGAATTCGCCCGCCTTGGGGATGAGATTTATGAATATAAGGTTCGCCCACAAGTAGAGGAAGGTAATGAGGGCAAGATTGTGGCGATCGATTTAGAAACGGGAGATTTTGAAGTCGATAAGAGTGAAATTGCCGCTTGCGATCGGCTTGAATCCACTCATCCTGATGCTCAAATCTGGATTGTACGAATCGGTTCGGGCTATGTCCGTCACTTCGGCGGACGAACTCTTTGTTTGTAGTGACTCCTTTAGGAGTCATAAGATGGTGCAACCCCTAAAGGGGTTACTACAAACGGTTAGATTAAGCGCTTCGGAACCAAATAGGTAATCGCCAGAGGAAATAATCGGGGACTAGGTTGTGCAAATCGTTGGCGAACTGCAGCGGTTTCCCGTTCGATTTCTTTGGGGATCTCCGCTAATCGCGCCTTCAGACTATTGATATCCCGGTCAAATTGCGTGCGTTCGGTGTCGCTTAAACCTAGCGTCAGTTCTAATTGCATAAACTCCGGTTCTGCTAACTCTTGTTCAATACTGGTTTTTAACTCCGTGAGAATAGCCCTGATATCGGCAACTTCTTGATCACACCGCTCCTGCAATGATTTTTCTAAAGATGCCGTGCGATCGCGCATTCGGTTTTCCAAATGTTTTAACAAGGATTCGGCATAATTCGGCCAAAGTTCCACTAATTTTTGACTCATCGTCTCCGGAACTGGTTCTGCTTTCGCCGATGCTATCAACTCCTGGAGTTTCACCACCCCCAATTTTTCAAACTTGCCTTGCTTAATCACTCCCCCAGCAACAAGCATTTCTTCATGCAACCGTTGAGAATCTCCCCCTAAAATGACTAACCGCCCATAAGCAACTACCACGGGAAATTCACTAGAATTGGAGGGCAGCACTTCAACGGTCACCCGATGTAAATTCTTATTACTTTCTCGGGACCAAACTTCCGCCCTCAACAGTCGTAAACACATCTGAACCAAGCGATGATTCAGATGCACCAATACCACATTATCCCGTCCCCGCGTCACATCTGGATCGAAGGCAATAGGCCGAATTTCTCCGGTATGGGGATGGGCCAACCCTGTACTACAACTGGCCCAACTTCCACTCAATGCAGGCAAATAATAAAGGTTCAACGTCCCCCCTTCAGGGGTTATATCTTGGGTATGACTCCTAAAGGAGTCCCTACGAACGGGAATTAAAGGCGGTTGCTGGGCAATTTCTAACCCAATCTTGACCACCGCCTCAATATTGTCCGGAGTCAGTCTTAAATTGCTGCGAGTTTCCTCAAATTGCTCTTTTAATTTCTCAATTTGGTCCCGCACTTTTCGCTCAAATTTCAACATTTGGCGAACGGGTTCTGAGCTTTTTTCAGCAACAGTCGTATCTAAACTCACCCGGCGACCCAACATTGCTTCCTCTACTTGTTGGGCAATAACCGGACCGACTTTCCCTAAATCTTCCCGAATATTGTTGATTTTCAATGCCGCCCGCATCAAAAATTCTAAATCCCCTTCCAAATCCCCCGGACGAATGCCTGTGGTTGCTTGTTCTTGATAGCTTTTGCCGACAAAATGATAAATCATCACCTGGGGCGCTTTCTGTCCGTGGCGATCGATTCGTCCATTCCGCTGTTCCATGCGGTTGGGATTCCAGGGAATTTCATAGTGAATTAAATTAGAACAATGATTCTGCAAATCCAACCCTTCAGATGCGGCATCCGTTGCCAATAAAATCCGCACATCTGAGACATCGGCCCCTGCCTGAAATGCCGCTTTAATCCGTTCGCGGTCTTCCGAATTCATTCCCCCATACAAGGTCATCAGGCGATCGCCTTCTGCTAATCCCTGTCCCGCCAATAAATCATACAACCATTTCTGAGTTGCCCGATATTCCGTGAAAATAATTACCCGTTCCGTTGACCACTTGCCCCCCGGTTTGATATGAGTCTCAATCCAATTCAACAATTCCCGCGCCTTCGAGTCGGGACGACGAGAGGCGCTTTCCGCCCAAGTTTTGAGTTCATCAAGGGCGTGGCGTTCCCGAGGAGTCAACTCTCGAAATAACCGGGAAGTTGTGGCGATCGCATCGTCGGTAGATTCTTCATATAAATCATCATCAGCAAAATCTTCCTCTATTTCTTCCAACTGCCGCCGCAAAATTCCCGCATTCGGTTTTCCAATCGTCCGACTGCTTTTACGCTTCGCTTCTTCCAAGGAAATTTGATGCTTTTCCAAGGTACTTAAAAAAGCAGCAGGGCAAGAAAATAGCCGCTTTTTCAATAACTTTAAAACAAATTCTGTGGCATACAATTCCATTTTATCTGTAGCATCTTTGCGCCGCCATGTGGTATAATTATTTAATAACTCATTGGCGCGCTTTTCTTCTGGCGAATAGTCCACGGGAATCGCTGCCAATTGCCGTTGGGCAAAACGTGGCGTCCCATCCCAACGCGGGGGCAGTTCTCGCTTTAACCGGCGTACCATAACCACCTGCAATTGATTGCGATCGGGAATAATCCCCCGGGCAAAACGTTGGGAATCGAGTAACTCCAACAAGGCGGTAAAACTTTCTAAATACCCATTATGAGGCGTCGCCGTGAGGAATAATTTATGCTCGAAATGCGGCACTAATAACCGAATCGCAGCAGTTCGTTGGGAATCTACCGCATAGCGACCCCCACCAGAAGGGGCAATATTGTGCGCTTCATCCACAATTAATAAATCAAACCGGCGGGGATAAACCGATTCCCCTTCTGCCGGTAACGCTTCTCGCATCAACCGCAAGGGGCGATCGCGCTTGAGAAAATCAATCGAAGTAATCAATCGAGGAAAATGCTGCCAGGGATTAACGTGCAATCCGCGATTCCGGCGCAAATCTCGCATCAAATCGCTGTTGACAATGCGGAAATCCAACCCAAATTTATCCCGCATTTGTTCCTGCCACTGCACCTGCAAGGAAGAGGGACAGACAATTAAAATTCGGCGCGATCGCTGACGCAAAATCAACTCCTGCGCCACCAACCCCGCCTCAATGGTTTTCCCCAAACCCACATCATCAGCAATCAATAAATTGACCCGAGGCATTTGAATTGCCCGGACCACTGGATCGAGTTGGTAATCTTCAATATCAATCCCACTTCTAAACGGAGACTGCACCGATCGCAAATCTGCCGTAGAAGAGGCCCCCCAGCGCACCGCATCTAAAAATGCCGCCAATCGTTCCGGAGTATCGAACCCACTGGGATAAGGCAACTCCATTTTCTCATAGACGATCGCCCCGGGTTCCAACTCCCAAATCACTTGCAACTCTTCGCCGAGAGCATCATCCTCCACCGAAGAGAGACTAACCAGATGCTGCGGTTTGTGAGGTTGCGATCGCAAGGCATCATAGGGGAGGGTAGAGGCGCGAACATCAGTCACTGCAAACCGGCGGCCTCGAACTTCTACAAGCTGTCCCGGTTCAGGAATAGCAGCGATCGCCGTAGCATGACTCATCAAAATTCAGCCTCCAGGGAGAACAATCTCATTCTATTACTCATAACAGCCTATCCTTATTGATTTGATACTGGGTGGTTGCCCGAATTCGTATAAGCTCTTCCAAAGATATATCTAAACACCCTTCAAGCAAAGAAAGTTCTCCATCAGAAGGTTTGACTTGTGAATTGGCAATTTCCTCCAATCTGGCCCGGGGAATTTGCGTATATTGAGAAATTTGGACAAGATTTTTATTTGCCAAAATAGAACCAAAGGTTTCCCCCTGATTGGAAGACTTCTCTTGAGCCAAATTTAATCGGTTTATTTTTAATTCAATAGCTTCAGAAAGTTTAGATTTTAAAACTATCATTGATTCTATATCGAGCAAATCAATTCGAGCTTCTAAAATATTTAGTAACTTTTTATATGAACCAAACGAATTTCGTTGACTCATCTGCAAAAGTTGATGATTTAAAACCTCCATACCCTCTAAAATTCCCACCTCAGAACTAACCGAAATTTTAATTTCAGCTTTACGTGTGCGGTATTCTGGCAGCAACTCAGGTAATCGAACAAAAAACACTTGTGAATTTTCAGGTTCTCCCTTGAGCAAAAATCGATCTAGTTCCGGATGGGTACAGCCGATAGCCTGTGCCAACAAAATCCGCTTCGAGCGCCAAGGAAACTGCTCACCCGCTTTCCAGCGTTTTAAGCTGGTCACACTGCTAGTTGGCCCCACTCGATTGAGGTATTCGAGCAATATAGGCTCCCGCTCCTCTGGTGGAGCCAACATCTGGCTTTCCAGAAACAGCAACAGATCTGACAATCTCTGACTTCGACTCGTCACACTCTACCTTCCATACTGTCCCAATCTATTGTGGGGTGAATTTCCGACAAATAGCAAAGCGCCTTCGCTTTTCTCAAAATTTGTTTACTTTTCTTAATTTTTATGTCAAGAGCCAAAAATAGCCAAAAATATTTGCTGGCAAGGCTTTAAGCATTTTTAGTTTGGCCTTGACAAAACCCGAAAAATTAGCTAAAAGGGAAACAGTCAAGTGCCTAGAATGATTTCGTTTCGGTCACTTTGCTTTTTCTAGACTTTTGAGAAGGCAGCAAGGTTGATTGACTAAGGTTGTCATCAGCCAAACCCGGTTAAGGCTTACCCTAGTCAGACTCTAAGACTTGGTGCCAGCAACTGGATGCTCAAACTAACCGGCTCAAGCGTCGATGCCGTCAACAAGGAGGTTTTTGATGGATAACCGACAAGAGTCTACGGCTAGAACCTCTAGCCAGATTCCCTGAAATAATTCGCCAATTTTCGCTCTTTACTTTGATGTATTGACGTCTGCACGTCAACGTAATAGCATAGAAGTATGGCAACATCAGCGTAGACCGTCGAATCAGTACCAAAGTAACGCTGTGAAAGAGAAAGTCTACGTTGATCTAAGCCCATATTGGCCCTCCGGCAAATCAATTGCCTCGGTGTATGAGCAACTTCTGCTCGAAGGCAACAAGATAGATCGGCGAACTTTGTCCTCTGCTAAATCTGGACTTTTAACAAAATCTGAGTTTGCCACCTTGGTCAAACTTCGAGATTGGGTCAGAAAAGAAACTGGACGCTCAGACTTGGCGATCGATGATTTGCTGAGGTTTGAACCAGAAGAAGACAAATAGTCGATACAAAAAAGTCCCCCGCAGCAACGGGAGACCCATCCCTATAAAACTAATTGCCATGAGACCAGACCTCCGTTTCGGCAAAGTCTTTGACTATATGGGTCCCCTGTGGTCATTGATCAGGCGATCGCCGCCAAAATAAGCCACCATCAACTGTCCTTCACAGACAGAAATCTACCAAGCAAGGGACAATACGATTTGAGTGTTTATTGCCAAATCAACTAGGTCCATGCCTGCTAGACAACCCCCTCCATACACACCACCGAACAAAAGACCAGCACTTCAAAACGTTGAAATCGAGCTTCATTGCCGACTAGACGAGTTAATGGAGGAGCGGGGTCTGACTCAACAGGAGCTAAGTGAAGCGACAAAAATTGGAGCAGCAGCCCTGCGCAATATCCGAGAAAACACCGCTAAGAGGTTTGACAAAGGAACGTTATGCGCCTTGATTAACTACTTCGATCTAGAGTCCCTGGATGAGTTGTTTACAATTATGTACAATTCCCGAGATTGACGAATTTTCGATTAATCGATAAAATTAAGCCAGCAAAAAGGCGAGTACCACCTCGCCTAGACCAAAAATAAATACTGCATCTACCATACCATGAATACCCTACAAGCATCTACAGCTAAACCGTTTAGCCCAGTTCTGCTAAACCTCCGTTTAGATTACGATTACAGCACTTTCGGCTCCCAGGAACTCCAAACCGAAGCCCTGGAGACCTTACAGCAATTTTTCAGTTTTGTTCAACACACATTCGTTACCGGCCTTGAGATTGGGCGCAGTTTCCGTCAAATCCTCCAAGAACTTTGCGAAGAGAATGGTTCGACCGAAGGGGCTCAACTGTTTGACGAGTGGCTAGAATCCTCCGACTTCGGGGGTTCGACTTGGATGGCCCGGTCGCTCATCCAGATTTCAGAATGGTTTGACGGCCAACGTCAGCGCATCCAGAAGCTCATCCTCAACTCGGTCCAATCCTGGTCCATCAGCGCTGTCAAAGAACTCACCAAAATCAGCGATGAGCACCTGCTCGTAAAATTGCTCAAATCGGGCAAACAAACCGTCGCCAGCATCCGTCAGACCCGGAAAACGATTACTTTAGGGCAGCCCGCCACCCTTGCCGATTGGCGTTTAATCTCCTATGCCTCCTGCGAGATGGATGAGGAAAGTCTCGCGACCCTGCAAGCGGAGGCATTACGTCTAGCTCAAATGTCCCAACCGAATGCCGCCGAGCCGGTGGTCCTCACCGACCATTTGGTTGAAGCGGTCCAAACCCTGACCGACTGGAACATCTCCAAACTCATCAAATCCCAACACAAACGCAAAACTAACCCGGCGATTAGCGCCTTCCTTGCCAACTGCGCTTCCTCTGATGAAGTGGTTCCGGAAGCGCAACTCAAATGGATAGAGCGCGGGTTGGGACTCGACCCCACAGCTTCCCAAGAATTTCGCGCCTGTGTCCAGAATTTGGCCCAAGCTGAAGCAGGAAACTCTGGCAAGGCCGTAGCCAAGCATCATCATCTCCAACAAGCCTTAGCCCAACAAAAACTCGCTCCAGCCGTCCCCAAATCTCCAGACCGAGTGGCGCAACTGGAACGGCAAGTCCGGGACCTGTCGGCGCAACTTAAAGAAGCGGACAAAGCAACTGCCCTGATTCATGCACTCCAAGCCCAGCGCGATCGCCTCGAACAAGAAAACCAAGAACTCCAAGGACTTATCCAGGAAAATGCCCAGAAAGATTTAGAGATTCACCTACTCCAACAACAATTAGCTCAAGTCGAAGCCACCCGGTCTGATGCAGTCCTGGAGCAGTTAAGACAGCAGAATCAACAACTGCTAAGTCAACTTGACCAAACCCAGCAACGTTACGACGCCTTAGCTTCAGAGATGGCGGCATCCAAACAAAATATGAAGTACAGCGATAATTCAACTTTGGTCGCCAAAGTCATGGCCTTAGAAGCCGAATTAGCCGAACAAACACAAAACTCCCAACAACCAACCACCCCCGCACAAAATCCCCAGGTTGAAACTTATAAATCGCTCCTGGCGCAAATGGCTCACCCCATCCCCGCTTCTCCCGTCAACGAAGGCGATCGGGTCTTGGTCGTCAAACCGGAACATCCAGCCACCGGGGAATTTGTCACCGTAACAACTGAACCCGATTCCGTAAATTTTGTGAACATTCAAACCGATGCCGGTGCCACCTGGCATATCTGCGCGGAAGATTTGCGTTTGGAGGGTATGTTGGGCGATAGGGGCCTAGATTCTATTTCCGAAACTTTTGCCGCTGCTGCCTCGAAACAGTGCCTTCCCGGTTGGACAGAGAAGGGTTATCGCAGCCCTTATGGGTTGTTCTATCGCGGTTGGGCTGCGATCGCCCAGTTTGCTGAGTCGGTCTTGCAATCGGAGTCAGCGGTGTTCATGGGGTAGCTCACAATAGAGTTGGGCCGAATCAGGAACGAGTGGGGAGTTTACGCTCCAATCGGATGGCCTATTTTGGTCTAATCTTGATGAGTTCATTGGTTCTAGCAACGGGGTCCCTCTTCGCTTTTTCTTGAGTCTTTTCATGTGGGCAATCTGCAATCTTTTATTTATTAAGAATAAAGACAAGCAAAAAATTGTTAATATGAAATATATTATAGGCAGTATCTAAGATTAGTTTGGATTGTTAAAGCAATCCGAACCATAAAGTAATTGCCTAGAACCATCAGGTTTATATTGAACACAATAACCATCTCTGGCTCTCCACCAATCAATTGCTAAAGCAATCACGACTATTAAAACTAAAGTGATGGTTACAGTAATCATTAATAATTTTCTGACCTTCAACCAATTAACTTGTTGCATAAGGATGAGATTTAGTGACCGTATCAAGATTAGTAGCCAGTCGATAAAATTTATCACCAGCTTCTATTAATTCAAATTCAGTAGTCAACTCAGCCCAAACTGTAGGATTCAATCCCCCCTCATAATTATGAACAAATTGACTTTCTTGATGACAACGTTGTTTCAAAATATCCAAATCACCCGGTAACCAGAAATCTTTCATACAACGTTGTGTAGCTTCGGAAGCAGGAGTTTGGAGAAGTTGTTGCATCGGGTCATTAATCCAAAGTTGTCGGTCAGTCATCATCTCCACCAAAGCCATAGGTCTTTCAGATTCGACCATCCGATTAAGAATTTGAATCAATGTTTTGTTTAAACAAATTTCCCCATTAAATATCCAATTTTCATCTCGGGTAACTGGTTTAGATTCAGGTTGTTCTTCAGCTAAACTTACGGGAACTCGAAAAACACGAAAACCTTGGCTGACCGGGCATTTGATGAAGGCTTCTTTGGAACGAAGTCTTACAGCCCAAGTGGCGATCGCTGCTGGTTGTTTCAATAAATTCCTGGCTACTTCTACTGAATCACATAATAAAGTTAATCCTTGTTCGTTTAATATCACATCGCAATCATTTGGGAAGTTGTTCATAATCTTTAACTTGTTGATAACCGTTAAGCAATTTAGCTAAATCTTCATAATTCATATCCAAAGCCGAAGCAAGTTGAATAATCTCGCCTTGGGTAGGGGGACGGTCACCTTGAATTAATTGCTGTAAATCATCAAGAGGAATCAGAGAATTGTCGGATAATTCGGACAAATCCAGCCCACTGAGTAAATCTGGGAGTGTTGGTGAATCGTAGTCTAGCCGATTTTTAGCCAAATTCAGAGCTTTAGAGGCAATGAGGACTAGGACCTTGGGACTGAACTGGGGAAGACTACGGAGGATTTCACCATATTCTATTTTTTTTTGAGGGACTGTCGGCAATTGTAACTCTTGTCTGCCCAGGCGTTCGATTATTTCACTAATGGATAGACTCAGACGTTTACCCAAAGCTTTAAGGCCCTTATATCCTGTTGGAGTTAAGGATGCGTTCAGTCTGGCTGTTTTCGGTTCATCCCAAATACTGCCCTCATCCTTCATTGATTTTTTGCCTTTGCGCCTCGACATAATTGCCTCTGAATCCTTTCTACGTCTTTATCCTATCCTTTTTTCCTCCTTACTTCTTTTAGGTCTTATGTAAAGATTTTTTTCGGGAATAGACAAAAAAGAGGAGAGGTGCTAAGGTAATACACAAGACCAAGACGAAAAAGACCAGGCGTAATACATAAAAGCTGGAGAGGAAAGGTCAATAACCCGTCAGCAAGTCTTTGACTCTGCTGAGGGCTTGAAAAACAGCCCACGTTGACCAGCCTGAGTGTCTAGCACACTACGTTAGCGGCAAGCGTTAAAGTTCCTACCCTAGAATGCGTGCCAGTTCTAGGCTGTAGAAGTTGGTAGTTAAACCGGGAGCCTCGGGTGAGTAGCCGTGCTACCAGCAAAGTACCGACCGTTAACATTGGCGAGGCAAACGTTTACCCCAGAAATGGGAGTTGGGGACAACCTTATCCCCTCATGAGGGGCAACCATACCCCTCCACCAACATTATTCGAGGAAAATGGTTTATATGCTGTCTGTTTTCCTCTCACCGTTATAAATAACGGGAGTCCCCAACAGCTAATTAACTAATTGACGATGGAGCCACCAGAAAAAGCCAAAGCAATATCTGTATATGAGTTCTGCCGGAAATGGATGCCGGTACTATACAAAAAAAAGCTGTATCAACCTAGTTGTGGCCTAAAATACCCAGGGGATATAGGTTTTGTTCAACAAGCGGCTGTGTTTTTAGCTGAACTCCTACCAGAAACCGGGTCAGTATCTTCATATAAAAATTATTTGAGTGGAAGACAAGAAGATACACCGACCCAAAAAATGTTGGAAGTATTATTAGGACAATTGGACTATATGTGGTCCAGCACAAATAGAATCAACTTGATAAGCCCCTTGTCAGATTCATTAGAAATGTTCTGCAAAAAATGGAGTAAAATATGGTGGCTAAAACCAAGTTACTCTAAAAGTGATATGGCAAGATTCATTTCATGGATATTGGCAATGTCACCTAAAGATTGTTTGAATTTGATAGATAGCTATAATTTCCGAAACGCTACTAGAATCAGACTTTTGCTCTTTTATCTGGCTGCTCTTGAAGAATCTTGGCACTTGTATTTATATCATTTACATCTCTCCACAAACACTTTTCGTAAAAGAGCTTAAATTAAAGAGCTTAAATTTTCAACTCCTTTTATGGCTCCTCTCATGGAGCCATTTTTTTGTCCATTTTTTCTATCCCTTTTCTCCAATAAATTTTTGACCTATATAATTTCCTTTGTCATTTTTCTAATTTTTACCTTATCCTAGACTTGTTTTTTCCCTGCTACAGCATTTATTTCTTTAATTATCACTGATTTTTAACCAAACTTGTTTACCTTTTTATGACTTGTTCATAACATTGACACAGTTAGACATCATATTTACTCAACCTACTCCATCGCATGAGGTCACACCTATGACATAGTTTATCCTCAACTTAGTCTCATAACACCAGTAACAACAACAAAAATATCTTGATGTTTCTAAGAAACAAAAACAAAAATCTGATGATGTTATTAGCCAAATGTATGCAATCAAAGTAGCACCCACAGAAGCCTTGATTCTTAATCAAGACAAATCAGTAATCAATACTCAACCAATTTATCCCCAAACATCAACCTCGGAAACGACCTCAGAAACGACCTCGGGAACAACACAGGTAAAAAATGAGGAAGAAAAAGAGTGGATATTATGGGGAAAAAAGATAAATCCGCAAGCATATAACTCAAATATTTTATGGGGAGTACAGGCTTGCAAAAGTAGATACAGAGCCACCTACAATTCATTGGTGGATTTCAGACGAGCGATGGGTGTACCGGCATCAGGACGAGGGGCATTCACAGCTAACCAAATAATCAAAATGGACTGTGGATGGGTAGCTTCAAGAATGCAAAATCCCCGTATCACTAGGAGAGAATTCCTAAAACTTTGGGAGGATTATCTTTCTTTTCCACCAGAAGGCAGATTAATTGAATATTTTCAAGATGTCTACAGAGTCTCATTTCCTGAATATCTGGTCGAAACTCAAAATTCGGATTTCCTGGAATCTCTACCAGTTTCTGCTGTGCTCGTTTATTGCTCTGCTTATCTCAATCAAAAAACCTCAACTCAACAATCAGGAGATTAATCAATCATGGATAAAGTAATCTTGCTCTCAGAATTAGCCGAATCAGTTAAGGTGATTGAAGGTGACCTCATTGAATTTTTCACAATCTTAGGCTTCTCTCTTTCCAAAAATAAAGGCAAAACTACGGTGACCGGCAGTCTTCAAACTGAAGAAGGTGAACTAGATGCAGTTCAGACAGCTAGACAATTTGTGGATTTGGCTGGAAAACTTAGTCAGGAAACCAATACATTAGTCTCAATTATTGACTTAGCCAATCAAATTAAATCAAATCAAGAAGCTCAATCTACTCAATCCAATTCTTTGCCTCCAGCTAATTCTGAACCATTAAACAATTCTGATTCTGAAGCAATGGACGATGAATTAGGAAATTCTGTAGAAAATGATGATGTAGACGATAAAAAGGAGGATGTTTACAACCAATTACAATCCGCTTCAAAATTATCAGTCAAAAGTTCTCCTTCACAAGCCTTAGATACTTATGGGTCATTACTTGAACATTTGGCTCAACAAAATGAAGCAATGGCTCCAATCATAGCTCTGGTAGCTGCTCAGGATTTAATGCAAAAGACTCGAAAAATTAATCCATTTACTGACCCTCGAACTAAACAAGTCTTTGAAGAGTTAAAAAAAAGGGAAGCGGAGGACTTCATGAACGCATTACAAGCCAATCCAGATGGTCAAGAAGTCGAAGTCATGGAATTGTCGGCATTTATGAGGGGTCGGCTTTGTCAAAAATCAACGAATGCCTTACCAGAGAGTTCCAATTAAATTCTGAAGTGGCTGATTGGATTGAAACTTATATTCATCAATCCGCTATCCAATCAGAAGTCAAAACACAAACAAAATTAGAATTATCTGGTTGGTGTGCAATCGCCTCTATCGGAATTAATAGCTTGTCGGTGGCAACCACAACCACAATTGCTGTAGCTATTAAACCAACTCAATTACCTAATCAATTAATCCAAGGGGGAATCTTAGGTCTTTGTTTAGGGGCGATCGCCTCAATCAGTTTCATCAAATACTCAATTACACAAATCAGAAAAATTCGATGAAATCATTGCTGAAAACTCTCAAAAATCGTGCCAGACATCTAGCAATTGGAGTAACTTGGTCAAGTCTAGTTGGAGCTATTACAGGATGTATTGCTTATGGAACGATGGCAGTAGCATTTAGTCCAGCAATGGTAGTAGGAGGTTTAGTAGTTGGGGCTTTTGTTGTTCCTTTGATTGAATATTTGTTTCAGTCCGATACTTTGAATCCTCAATGGTACGAAGAAGCCTCCAATATTGTTCACTATTAATCCCACTCATTCAACCAGAGGTAATTATGACAGTCGCCGGAATTGAAACTTATTTTGATGATTCCCTAACTCCGGAATCTAATTGGAAAAATTGGATAGTTACTGACCTAAAACCCAGTTTCTTGAATATTTTGCTTAATAAATATGTCATGACAACATTGGCAATAGCACTATCTAGTTTGTTTTTGGGAGCAATTGCTGTTGTTCAATCTCAAGCTCAGTTAGTACCATCTCCTACTAATGTTGCTGAAATTGATGCAAGAAATTGTGATGCAACATCCATTGCTTGTCTCAATGCCATCCGTACCCAAGCTCAAAACCAACTACAAAATAAACAACTGACCGAAGCCTCGAAAATAACTCAATTCGACCTAAATCCAAACAATCCCACAGAAATGGGGTTGATGCAAATGGTTATGAATAACGAGGCAATAGCATTCAATGCAAGAGTCCAACAAGTTCGGGGCGATCGCAATGACCCAAACTATGGTCTGCATCCAGAAACGATTCGGAATAATAGCATAACTACTGCTGTTAAAAAAATTGCTCTGGCTGCTGGTGGTGAATCTTCAACCTTAGTCTGGAAAGACTCAGGGGCTGTCAAAACTGATTCATCAGGGAAACCAATTTTAGATGAAAATGGGGAAACTCAACAAAAAGTTTTCTATGAAAAACTTTCTCCCCACATGACCCAAGTAATTGGAATTGTTCAATTACTGGTAATCAACAGTTCGAGAAATTCTAATATTCCTCAGTCTGATTCAATAGCAGTCGCCCTTGACCTGATAAACGGACAACAAGACATTAAAAACTCGGTTATTTCCTTACTCAGACTGCAAGGTTTAGACCAAGTAGCCAATCAACTTGAACAACAAGATATGTATGGTCGTGAGGTGGTTCCAAGTCTTACTGAACAATTGCAAGAAAATTCTCAAGAAAATTCTCAAGAAACAGACTACTACAATCCATTTCCGGGAGGATTATGATGAATTTGAAATGGTTGGCAATGGCTCCGGTTAGTTTGATTATAGGCAGTTGGATGTTTGCAACGAGCTTTGAATCGACTGGGCCAGTCCCAGTTTTGACCAACGCCTACAATAATCAAACCCAGGAAGTCTCATTTGGGGTTCCTGATACTGCACGAAGGATTTTGCAATGGGGTGGAATGGCGATCGCTCTCGGTGGAACTGCTGCTGCTACCTTCCTTTCTTTAGGTGATAAGCAAAAAATATCTGATAAGCAAAAAACATTTGATAAGCAAAAAACATCATCTTCCTCTCAATCACATCGTACTCAACCCTCTACTCAACCCCAAACTCAACCCTCTACTCGTCCCTCTACTCAACCCTTTACTCGTCCCCTTACTCGTCCCCCTGTTCATCTTCCTACTCATTCAAAAGAGGATATTGAATTTGATATATGGAGGTCTGGTGCTGATGTTTCTTCTGATGTTTCTGAAATTGATTTGACTGAATCAACTGATTATCTGACTGAAACATCTCATATTTCTAAACCTGATTACTATTCATTTGATGAAAATAACGATGATGTACCTGATGAAGTTGATGTATCTGATGAAGTTGATGAAATCTCACCCATTGTTTTATCAGGATATGCCCCAAGCAAACCAACCAAAAAACCCTCCAAAGAACCTAATCTGCTGAAAGAAGCAGCACTTTATGGTTCAGGACTAAACCTGAACAAAATCAAAGGACATCTATTAATTCCCGCCACAACCCAGTCGGGCAAAACAAGTACACTGTGCGGAATGATTCGAGAAGTCGTTCAAGTTTGTCCTGATGTGATTTGGAACGGAGTTGACCCAAAAGGTAGTGTGTTTTTAGGGTTGGAAAGATTATCTCATCCAGATGGGTTTCCAGTGATTGTTAGTGTTGAACTCGATAACCCTTACCAGGGAATTATGAATACTATCACTCTCCTCAGACGAGCCATGTCTGAACAAACTAACAGGAAACGAATCAGACAAAAAGCTCGGCAAACTCGTCAACCTTATAATCCAACCCCTTACGTCGTCATTTTAGACGAATGGCCGACATTATTGAAGGCTGCCAAAGATTGTGACCCGAAAGCCCAAAGAACAATTATCCAACTTGCTGAAAGTTTGGCTTTTGTTGGGTTAGAAGATAATATCTTTCTTTGGATTATTGCTCAATCTCCATTTGTCAAACAGTTGGGTTTTGATGTCTCAGTTTCAGCCCAACTGACAACTTTTGCAATTGGTCGAGCATTTAATCCAAAATCCATTGAACTTTGTCGCCAATCAATCAATCGGTCACTTTCCGATAAAAATCAACGACTCAAGCTCTTTCACCAACTAAATACTATGGGTGAAGCTCATCCCTATCATCCCATATTTTTCTTTAGTTCCCGAAATCAAATGTCCTATGCTCCAGATTTATCCAACATTCAAGAACAATTGATTTTCCATCCTGATGATTCACAACCAATCAATGATTCACTAGATGATTCACCCTGTAAACCCCTGAATATAACACCTGAACATCTCGAAATAATGCAACGAGCTAGTTCAACTCCAGTAGATTCACCCGGAGATTTACCAGTAGATTCCCCAATAGATTTATCTATTGAATTTAATCAATTTGTTGAAAGATTCCGGACTAATGAAGAATAAATAATGAAGACAATGAAAACTCAACAATTTATTCAATTTAGTAGACCTCCTCCTATCAGACAATTCTGAGTATCCTTCTCATATAATCTATCCTTCTCATAATCCTCTACAGGGAGAAAGTCATGAATTCTTATCCAGAAGCAGAATCACAAGGTTTACAAGATGCTCAAAATCAATTGAAAAAAGCTAGAAAAATAACTGAAGATGCTCTTGAAGCTCTTGACCGTGCAGGTCATAGTGCCTCATCCCGTTTGAAAGGTGCACCTGATGCTATAACAAATGGTGCTACTCAAGCCGTACAAACTATTACTGATACGGTAGGAACTACTCTAAAATACTCAAATCCTAAACACCCTTTCAAAACTATTGGGTATTGGGCAATGGGTATTGGTCTCTATGTTATTGCACTTGCTGTTTTCAATGCTTGTCAAGGTGTTGTTTCAGGAGTGGCTAGTGATAAACCTTTACCACATAATGCCCCAGCATCTGCCAAAGCATCTAATGCAACAGTACGAGGACTCAAATTGGTTACTAACTTAGGTAGTCCTTTGGTTGAAGAATTTGATGGGGCTTACCGAACCCAGCTTGTTAATCAATCTCAACAACAATTTGCTGGTCAAAATGCTCAACCAATTCCTTTAGACCGTAGTCGTAACATCGTTGTTCAAACCAATTTACAACGCTATCAAGGTCAATAATTCTAACTACAACAAGCGACGGTTATCTCAAATTGTTCGCTTGTTGTTCCTTACTAGGAGAAATTATCATGAACTCAAATCCAATTCAAAACTTAACTGATAAAAATGGCAATCCTTTGAAAGGTGCAGCTTTACAAGCTAGACTGACTGCCCTTCAAAAAAAAGAAATCGAAATTAAAGCTCGTGAATATTTACAAACAAATCCCATTTCTTGTTGGAATGAAATAGATACAGAAGATAAAATTCAAATTCTCGTATCTCTCAATAATTTAATTGAGGATTCTTCGCCTTCAGATATTAACATTCAAACTATTGACCAGCAAACTCAAATAAAATGGGCAGAACTTCCAATTTTTCAATTAATTAAAGCATCAGGATATTTATTAGCCATCGCCGGAGGAACCATTTTATTATTTCTGACAATCAAAGGAGGTGAAATATCAGATGTTAAAGAGGCAGGAACAACATTGGGCGCAGGAATCGCTCTTATCAAATTTTGTTACGACCAAGAAGATACAGAAAAATGAAGCAATTCATAATCATTCCTAGAATACAAGGTTTGCTTGTTTTGCTCATGCTGATTCTGTTCGGGCTAGACCTGGCTAAACCAGGAATTGGTCAATTTGCACTCATCCCAAGTTGGAAACAATCCGCCCAAACCAGTATTCCGAAAATTCCAAACTCACTCCCAATTCCTTCTATTCCCGCCATTCGGACTCAAACTGCCACCCCTTCAGCCGCACCGAACAAACCCACTCAACCCCCACCACAACGAGCCAACTGCACAGTGGTCGAAACCTATGCCGGTCAATGTCAACCAATATGAACCAAACCTCACTTGATATACTGCAACGTCTCCCAGATGAGTTTCAATATCGCGAACTCAAAGGGATTGAACTGCGAACCCAGCGCCAAAGCCAAGAACAACGCGAACGCACTGAAGCCGAAAACCAACAATGGATTGCTCATTGGGAATCCCAGGCAACGGACAAGGAACGAGCAAGGGCACAATATCAAGCAGCAGTGAATCGGGGTCAGGCTGTCTGTGCGATCGCCAGTTTGATTTTGCTCTCGTTCATGCTGATTCCGGGACTCAACCGAATGGCAGAACGCACCCTCAAACTTTACGAGTGGACTCATTCACCGGCAACCACGACGGCAACCACGGTAACCAATGCTCACCCCTACTCCAACAAGACAACGGCTCCGGTTGCTCAAGCAAAAGTTGTCCCGTTCCGGCCACTGAAACAACATCGCGGTCCTCATTTTTACGATGATACCCCAACAGGTTCTTATGATTATGTCCTCGAACGCGATGGGTCAACAGCCGTCCCTATTCCTTCCCCTTGTAATGGAATTATTGGCCGAGTATGGTTCCAAGGTCGGACAGGAAACCTCTCAACAGGTTTTGGTGCAGGTCAGATTGTTGAGGTGGCCTGTGACGGTGGCAAACTTTGGCTGTTTGGACATTTGGTAAAAGGGTCGCCAACAAAACAACCGGGCGATCGCATTACCAAAGGAGAGGATATCGGCATCCAGGGTAAAACTGGGCGGACAAGTGGCGTTCACATCCACAACCAAATTCATGAATATTCCATTGGAATTGACGGGGTTCCCGTGCGCGGCGCTCGCATTACAGACCGAAAACTCACCCAGCCCCTCATTGATGAATATCGCGATTTCTTAGCAACAGGAGGCGATAAGTGAAACTTCACCACAAGATTTTGATAGGAGCCAGCGTAGGTGCGATCGCCATTGGAGGAATCAACCACCACATCAACGTAATGCCGTGCCAATTGCTGTCACCTGGAGCCAAGCAGATGTGCGAATTCGCAACCATTCCGGACACCGCCGCTGCTACTCAAAGTGGGTTTGTTTTAGGTGGAACTCTGACGGCCATCGGTCTGGGATTGTCCGTCTTGTCACATTCAGGCAGCCTCCGCAATGGAGGCAATCGCTCCGACAACATAGCCCCTGACTCGTTCAGTTCAGCCACCAGTGTCGGCGAGTTGTACGCCCAGCAGTTGATGCAACGTCTCCAGCAACCGTTACCGCAGCAGGCTGAGTTTAACTGGAATTGGTTGCTTTATGGTGCGGTTGGGATTGCTGGTGCGATCGCCATCATCAATCCCACCACTCGCCAAACAATTGCTGAAACGGGGCTGGTTCGTCCTCTTGCTACTGCCGTTGAAACCATCACCTACCGGACTCCCCCAGCGATTGCCGATGTTGCAAAAGATATGAATTCCATTGCTGTTTATGCTATTGGTCACGCTGAAGGAAACTTGACTGTCTCCGGACAAGAAACATCCTTGATTAAAGGTCATGTTGACCCTAGTTTGATTGGTGGTAGAAGAGTGTGGAATAAAGGTTGGTGCAGTAATTATGGAAAAGGCGGTAATTTAGACCAAGCCAATCAAGGTTGTCTGGAACGAACACAATCTCGCATTCCATTAATTTCTTCCCGAATGGAAAAACACGGTCTACCACCTGAACAAAATTTTGAACTTTTCCTTAATATTTTAGACCTTTGGAATCAAGCTAGTCCCCGAGTTAGTGATGTGGCTCCTAAAGTTGCTGGTGATTTATATAAGAAAGGATTACGAGGTGATGAATTGATTCAACAAACTCGTATTGAATCTTTTCGTGATGAATCAACTGGTCTATTAAGCGCTGGTGGTTTGTTCAATATTTGCGCTAACCCTCGCAATCAAGCTCATGATTTCGTCAAGATGCACCCTTACCGTTCTGAAAATTGGAGAAATGGCTGTATCGGCTGGGACCAAAATCGACGACGTAAAGCAATCAGTAATGTCTTAAAACACCGAGGTTATAAAAGATGAAAGACTTTGTTTCTGGAATATTTGTTGGTGGTTTCATCGTGGCTGCTGTTTATTTGGGTTGGGTTCACTTTGAGTTTGAATTGTTTGGTATAATTATCAATAGCACTCAATTTGAATCCGAAAATAATGCTCGATGTCGTGAGGAACTTAAACGGGCTAATCAACGCGCTTTTGCTTCAGATAAAATTGCTCAACAAATGCGAAATCGTGCCTTAATTGCTGAACAACAACTTCATCAAATTCATCAACAAAATTTACAATCACACCCAACTCACCCTCAACGTAATCAACAACTAGAACCATGAAATTTATTGGAATAGACCCAGGAATCACAGGAGCGGTTGCTATAATCAACTCCTCAAAAATTCAATTAATTGATTCACCAATTTTTCAAATAAAAACCAAGAAAAAACCTGATATTGCTGGATATTATCAAATTCTTAAACAATATACGGAGGATTCTACAGCAATTATAGAAGAAGTCCATGCAATGCCAGGACAAGGGGGTGTAAGTGGATTCAATTTTGGGACAGCATTCGGTATATGGATTGGAATATTGGCGGGTTTAGAAATTCCTTATGAATTTGTTTCACCCCAAAAATGGAAACGCCAGATGGGAGTAAAAGGAGAAAAAGATGAATCAAGAACTGTAGCTCTCCAATTATTTCCTCATCTGGCTCCCCAATTAAATCTCAAAAAACATCATAACCGCGCTGATGCTTTATTGATGGCTGAATATTGTAAGAGGCGATCGCTCTTTTGATGGCTAAACGTCAAGTTAGGTAATAAAGAAACTGATACCAGCCATTGAAATTGTGTTATTTGTTGGAGACGCAGGAATACCCGCAATTATTTGTCCTGCTGTGTTAACATCTACTCTGACAAGAGTACCTCCATTCACAAAGCCTACTTGCCAACTGATTTGATTAACATTCGGTCTATATCCCACCGGCAACGTTCCAAATATTGTTCTATCACCACTCACTCGTTCTGCTATTCCTTGCAATAGGACAAGTTTACCCATTCTCCGGCAAGTAACAGGATGCCCACTCAACGACTGCCATCCTGCCGCGAATGTTATCCCTACAGGTGCTTCAGCAGTAGCAATTGGTCCTTGTGGTCCTTGTGGTCCTTGTGGTCCTTGTGGTCCTTGTGGTCCGGTTGCACCTGTTGCACCTGTTGCACCTGTTAAACCTCGTAAACCTTGTGGACCTTGTGGACCTTGTGGACCAGTTAAACCTTGAATTCCTTGTGGGCCAGTTGCACCAACATCACCCTTATCTCCTTTTGGACCAACAGGACCAACGGGACCGGGTTCACCTTGTGGACCTTGTGGACCTTCTGGACCACCAGCGGGACCAGGTTCACCTTGAATTCCTTGTGGACCAACAGGACCAACAGGACCTTCTGGACCAATATCACCTTTAGGACCAGGTTGACCTTGTGGACCAATTGGACCGGGTTCACCAGTATCACCTTTTAAACCTTGAATTCCTTGTGGACCGGGTTCACCAATATCACCTTTGGGACCAATAGGACCAATATCACCAACCGGACCGGCTTGACCTTGTGGACCAACCGGACCAACTGGACCAACTGGACCGGGTTGACCAACTTCTCCTTTATCTCCTTTTGGACCAATGGGACCTTGTGGACCAATAGGACCGGCTTCACCAACTGGACCGGGTTCACCTTGTGGACCTGGGTCACCTTTATCACCTTTGGGACCAATTGGACCTGGGTCACCTTGTGGACCAACGGGACCAACTATCCCGGGTTCACCTATATCACCTTTATCACCTTTTGGACCTGGGTCGCCTTGTGGACCTGGGTCACCTTGTGGGCCTTTTAAATCAACAAGTTCACCAAAAGTCCCGTTTGTATTTTGGAGTTGAAGTTGAGTACCAATCCATTGATGAGTTGGAAGTACCACATCATCATCAATAATCCAAAGACTTGCTCTAGTAATCTCGCCTAGTTCTGTTCCAAATACATTGATTAAATCCAGAGGAATAAATTCATCTGGTTCAACCATTAAATCTTCAATGATTTCAAAATCACAGAATTTTACACCTCCTTCCCCATCGGCCCACAACAAATCTTGACCTGTTCCCGTGCCATGAGGAACATCATAATCTGATTTTCTAGTTGCTCTACCTTCAATAGTAGTTGACGAAATATTGCGTACTCTTACCCCACATTGACCTGTTAAATCTCCTTCTCTGATTACTCCTACTTTTGGAGTCAACCAATTTCCATCTTCCCTTACACGATATTCTGCTTGAGTGAATTGTAATGTCATAATTTCTAAACCCTCAACTTATTCAAAATTATATCATGGAGTCAAATACAGGGTCGAATTAAATTCTTCTGGCATAGAAGATTCGGTACTGTATTGAAGATAATATGTTCCGGGGTTTAGTCGAATTGTCCCTTCACTTTGATAAGCATCATTAGAATCCCAGATAACTGAATTAGCTTGTTCATTAAGTAAAGCAGCGATGGCATTATTAGTGGTTAATCGTAAAGTCGCTGGCATAGCCAGATGGAAGGTAAAAAAGTCAACGACATCATCACCCCCAATAGTTTCTATAATTTCGCTATAACCTGAGTGGTCTGAACCTGAGATTTCTCCATTATTCCAAATAATCCCTTCTGGTTCAAATCCTTCTGGATAAAGAGTTCCTAAGAACCACGCAGTATCCGCAGAATTATTGCCATTACCTTCAATTTCCTCAAATATTTCGGCAATTCTTTCTATTTGATGGATGTGTAATTCTGTAGTTCCTGTTGTATCAACTGTATCTAATGCTAGAAATCCAAGGGTTCCATTAGCCACTCTAATTTGAATGGTGATTAAATTACTAATTTTTCGAGTTGAGCTAAGTGGATTAGTCGCTTGACTTGGAATTCCCCACAGAGTTAAAGTCTCATCCGCCCAAACATAAATAGCATCTTTCTCTGTTTCCGAGGTTGAGATTTGCCATTTAACTTCATAAATTCCGGGTAACAGATTGTTCCATATAGCCAAACTGCCTTCTACTCCGTAGCCATTTAATATTGAGCGATCGCCTGTCAATTCTTGAGAAAGAGTTGAAATAGCTCTTGCACCTGTTGCTGTTGATATTTGACAAGTTGTGTCTGTTTGTACATTGCCTATTGTTTTTGTTGGTATCAGAGATATTGGTTCTGGAACCAAATATGGTAACGGTGACAAATATTGTAAATTGCGTATTTTGAATTCAGTGTTGCCTATTTTGGAAAATACATCCAAGGCAACAAAGGTGATGTAATCATAAACAACTTCAATAGTGGTAGTAAACCAATTTCTTACCCACACTGTAGAAGATTGTTGAGTAGCTCCTTCTCGTCCTGTTACTTTGACGAATCTTTTTCCATTCCAGGCATAGAGTGAATCATTGTACTCTAATTCTCTTGAGTATAAACTTACCTCTATTTGATAAACTCCCGGAGCCAAGCCAGTTAATTTAGCTGCACTTCCTTCTGTTCCTTTCTCTGATAGGAAGTTTTCTGTTCCTGTTACTATTTCCCACAACCTCGACATTTGTAAACTTGTGTTTCCTGTCGATAAAGTAATTTCCGACTGGTCTATCTGTACTGTGCCTCTTGTCAGTATTGAATTCTGCATAATTGAAAATAGAAAGACTCTTATCTGATTCTAACATGAGTTTAAAAGAAGTTATTGACCAATTAAAACGAACCCTGCCCAAAAGAAGGGATGGGAAAATCGGGGGGTGTTAATTAAATTTAATTGAGCTTTAGATAAAGATTCAGATGGAGATAAACCGTGTTGAAAAAGATATTTGTAAAATTCATTCATAAACAGGGCAGTAGCTTCATCATCAACAGCCCAGAGAGTTGCTAAAGTAAATCGCGCACCGGCACGAGCCGCCAATCCTGCTAATCCCAATGTAGCTTTCTCGTCTCCTACAGCCGTTTCACAAGCCGATAATACTAAAAGTTCAATTGGCTTAGAATTTAGGGTTAATAACTTTTCTAATTCTCTAATATTTAACTTACCATTCCAAGTCAATAAAAATGTTTCTTCAAAACTTGAGCTAAATTTCCCATGTGTTGCCAGATGTACAATTGGATAATAATTTTTCTCTAGTCTTTTCCTCAGATTTTCCAGAGTAAAATCTTGATTCAGTAAACTCAAACTATGAGGAGCCAATTGCTGAATTGTCTCGATTTCAACTTCTACTTTAGGCAATTCATTAAATGCTTGATGAGATTCAGTGATTCCACCGGCTAAAATCTCATTCTTTATTGTTTTGGGTTTAGACAATAATCCTTGGGAGATAAGTATCTCATATCGAGTAATAGCATAAGATTCTCCATCGTGCATTGTTGCCAAAGGCAATCTCCTAAATTGATTATCTAATCTAAAAATTAAAGTTTTGACTTCTCCTGATAAATTTAAAGGTTTTATCAACCAATCATAAAGCTTTTCAGAAAACTCTTTTGAGTCAATATCTTGAATATTTTCATAAAAGTTATCAGTAAATTGTTGAAATTCTGCTTCCGTGATAGAAACTTGATGAATTTGATAACTATTCTCTCTCACGGAAAGAACCATTAACCGATTGGGCAGCAGAATCGGATAAATCACAATGCTGTCAGGTTCAGATATAGATATTAAGTCAGATTCTAAGCAAATTTCATCAAAAAAGATGCTAACTTCAGTTGATTGTTTTTGTTCAATGACAGATTGAGCCAATTGTAATTGTTCAGTGCTGGCATCTGGTTTAAGTAATATATCCAAAAATTCTTGATAAATCGGTTCAATCTCTTCAAAGTCTAAGGATGAAAATTTAATATGAGATAAAGCATCAGAATACATAAGGATAGCCGATTCAGTATTATCCATCTGGGAATATGTTCGAGCCAGACCCCATGCCCAACGAAATAGGGCTTCAGAATCTTGTTGAGATTCGGCAATTGCATAAGCCTGATAAAATTTATCTTTAGCTGATTCAATATTTCCTTGCAATTCATTTGTTCTGGCTCTCAAACCTAATGAATAACTTAGGAATTTTGATTCAGAAACTTGGTTTAAAATATTTAAGGCTTCTTGATATAGTTCAATTTGGATTAAACTATAACTAAAATGTATTCTTTCTGAATCGGTAGATATTCCATGTTTAAGTTCATCAATAATTTCTAAAATTTGTTCGGTTACTGGTTGTTGTTTGATAAGCAGAGAGAGCAGATTGAGTTGAGCCATGATATAGGTATCATTCTCGTCTGTCTGGTTTATAATGGATTGATATAATCTAATCGCTCGATTTGGGTCATTAGTTTGAACTAAGTTAGCTAAAATTATTACAGCTTTTGAGCGGTAGCTATTTGATGGAGCTATTTGTACTGCCCTTTCGGCTGCTGTGATATCTCCCTTAATTGCTTTATCAATTAATTCTGAATACACCTCTGTAGATAAAGTCTCTGTAGAGATTGACAATGTTGTTAACAAACCCATGACTATGGAAGATAATCTCATTAATTTAATCGATATTTATGATAAAAGTATCTCTAATTATAATCCAGATAATTTACTTTCACTCTTAATCAATCGGTCTAATATTCAGAATCAATTAAATAGTTCTCCAGAAAGTTGTCTAAGAATTTTGGAATTAGACCAAAACTTCAAACGACTTAATTTAGAAATTCCTGAAGAATATCGTCAACTTTTTAATCCTGAGCAATCACATTGGTGGTGGTTTTGTAAGACCCGACATAAACTAGATAAATTAGATTGGTTATGGAACGATATTTCTTTAGGTGTGTTTGCTGCTGCTGCTTCTGTTTTAATAGATACTTGCAGCAAGTTTTTATTAATTGGTCCTGACATTATTAGTTCTCTGATTCTAGGTAGTCATTCTATCTTAGCTGTTCTTGCTGTCCAGGGTTCTCTTACTAAAAAAGGTCAATTTATCCTGGAAACTCTTTTTAAAAACCTTGGTCTTCCTCGCTATTTATGGAAAGAATCACAGCTATTTTTTAGTATAATTTGTTTAGTGATTGTTTTGCTGTTCCATAATTATGTACTTCCTGCTTTATCATCTTACTACACAACCAGAGGAATTGTTTATTATGAACAGGGAGAACTATTTGAGGCCAATCAAAGATTTAAGAGAGCTTTTAAAGTAGATGAAACCAATGCTAAAGCTGCTTATCAACTAGGCTTAATTCAAGAATCATTAGATTTAGATGAGGCGATAAAATATTACAAAATAGCTTTAAATAGTGGATATGTTCCAGCCTATAACAATCTAGGAAGAATTTTGCTAAAATCAGGAGAACTAGAATTAGCTACAGTATTCTTATTACAAGGAATGAGAGAATTAGAGAATACCAATTATGAAGAATTAGAATACTATTTATTAAAAAATTTAGGATGGGTACGCTTAAAACAAGGAAGATATGAAGAAGCTAAAACAGTCCTAGAATTAGCGGCTAAGGTTGGATTACCATATAGAAAAGGAGTAGCAAGTCAATGTTTATTGGCACAAGTCAAAGAAAATTTACGTCTGGACCCACAAAGTGAATGGCAAAATTGTCTGGCCTATGCTTCATCAAATAATCCAGATGAGGATGAATGGATACATCAAGCTAGAGAATTTTACAAGGAAAATGAGGAAAAAATTTGGACTGATTACAACAATTCTTTGGATGAGTTTAACAACAACAGTAAACGCTAATACAATAGTAGAGTTAAATGGTCGAGCTTATCTGAATCGTCAGGGAACAGTAATTGAAGCCAGTCAGGGACAACGATTACAGTTTGGGGATATTATCAGAACTAGAACCGGAACATCTATGAAAATTTTGTGTTCCACAGGTCAACTATGGAATGTCCCGGAAAACGTATTCTCAGGTGTCGCAGGAGGGTGTCGTAGTCGCTTAAGCCGTTTTCGTAGTGGCGAGGGCCTCAATATCCATCCTCTGACTCGAATTCAACCAAATCAAACGTTCAACATTAGTTGGTCATCTAATTTAGAATCGGTTGAAGCAACAATAACTCTATCCTCCGATTTAGGACAAATTTGGTCAGGCACAGGAATAGATACGGTTGAAATCCCTGCTCTTGACCCAGGATTTTACACGGTCACTGTAAAAATTGGTTCGGCAGCTTCGGCTATTGGGCGATTTGAAGTGGTCAAACTGGATGAACTCAATCTCATTCAAAATCAGATAAGGCTTCTTGACACGCTCTCTTTATCTGATGAGCAGAAACAGATTGCTGTTGCCAATATCTATCTGAATGAGGGACTTCACTATGATGCCCTGGAATTGCTTAAAAATTTGAACACTGCTGAATCATTTCTGATTAGCGGAGACCTATTCAATCAATTGGGTCTGACTGAACAAGCTGCTTTTCACTACTCTCAAGCTCTCATCATAGCCATTCAGAATAATCAGTCAGACTTAATCACCCACATCTTCTACTCTCTTCTTAATTGATGAAAGACACATCAGTTTTTTGGCCCTTTTCTATGTCACTGACATTGCTTGACATTGCCTGACATTGACTGACATTGCCTGAGTAAGACTCACCATACCCTCTGCTCATCTTGACCCCTACAAACCTGCTGGGGTCTTTTTTTATTCCTTGCACTTCTATTGCAATACTCTATGAAAATGTGATTGATGTACATCCCTCGAACAGACCAGGTTCTAGTCACCTCTAGGTCTTCAGTCAGTCAATGAGGGGTCTGACCCCCTATTTGATGAATTAATGAGGTGAAGGGGATGTTTAATCATCTGGATTGCATAAACTGAACACCTCTGAAGACCTAACTGAAGACCTAACTGAAGACCTTAAATCCATGTCCGATATAGATTCTGAAGACTCTGAAGACTAATTACTCTAAAACTTTCATCAGAAATTAAATGTATGTTAATTTAATGACCCGGACGGATATAGCAATCAAGTCAAAGTTTAAGGGTCTGTGGGGTTCAGAATCACTGAAAGCCATACCAGACAATGATTAAGGGTGTTCAGACAGGTGTTCAGACAGGTGTTCAGTGCAGTTTTGCCAGTTTTGAGGGGTCAATGGTAGCGATCGCCATTTGGTTCCACTGGCTTTAGATTAAACTTTGTATTGAGATTGCAAGATTACAAAGAGGAGTAAAGTGCTGTTCACCAAGTAGGACAACCTGACCATTCGCATTGAGAGACCAACCAACAGCTTCATCAAGTTGGGGAGTAAGTGGGGCAAGAGGACTGCGATGGTGAGGATTCAGAAATCGGAGAATAGCAACGGAACAACCCAAATTAAATTGAAGGGGTTGATAAGTTTCAAGAGAAGGAAAAATTGGCTGAGTCAATCCCGAAAATTCATTGAGAATAATGGACCCGGCAAACTGAGAACCTAATTCACTCGAAGCAATAATATCATTTTGAGGTGAGGGAATTGAACGAGGTTTAAATCCTAAAATAGCTTGAGAATTAATTGAAATTGTCCCTCCAAAACTCTGCTCAGAATTAGCGGTAATATTGCTGTTTTCAAGTCCGGTTAGAAGTTGAGAATTGATAAAAATATTTCCACCATTCCCAGCAGCCGATGCCGAAATATTAGATTGATTTAGAAAATTTAGATTGATTCCCGATAAATGAATATTCCCTCCATCTCCTTCTAAAGTTGAAGCTGAAATAATTCCTCGATTACTTTGAAGAGTTTGAGTATTAATCAAAATATTACCAGCATCTCCAATTCCATCACTACGAACAGTTATCTGACCCAAATCCAAATTTAAGGAGTGGGTTTGGAGAAAAATATTACCAGCATTACCAGTGGGTACAGATAAGTTAAGAAAAGAGGTGATAGGACTGGCAAAAATATCGGCAGTAGCACTGCTAATTTGTGCAGGAGGAAAACCCGATTCTTGTCCAGAAATAGAAAGATGATTGGCAAAAATGGAAATATCACCAGCATTACCACTTCCAAATGTTCCTGAATCAATTTGTCCAGAATTTAAAATCTTGACTGAATTGGCAATGATAGAAACTTGACCGGCATCTCCAGAGGAAAAACTACTCGTATTAATTAACGAATTAGTTAATCTTAAAGGACTAACTCCATTGACTTGGACAGAATCAGCATTTATATCAATTCGTCCACTATCCCCTGAACCAAAATTGACACTGGTGATAATTGCCCCATCAACTACATTTACTTGTTCAGCCCTGATATTGATATTGCCACTTGGTCCCTCAAAAGCTAATGCACTCAGATTTGAAACTGCCCGAATCCCCGTATCCGATTGTCCTGAGAGATAGATGCTGTCCCCATTGACATTGATATCAGCCCTCGACTCCAATCCATAATTGTTTGTTACAATCCCACCTGCTTGTTCCAGAATCAGATTTCCATTAATCTTGAGCAAATTTTGTTTCTTATAGGCATTGATTCCTATTCGGCTTCCCAGAAAATCCCTAATTCCTGTCATTCTTACATCGCCATTGACTGATATATTTGCATCCACACCTAAAATTAAGGAGCCATTGCTTCCATTAACATTTCCGTCTATCCTTATCGTTCCATTACTCTGTATCAATGATTGATTTTCCAGGAAAATACTACCAATAGCGGTTTGACTGGATTCTGCCGATAAATCCATACTATATTTAGTGTTTGCAATCAGATTTAAGTCACCGGCACTGAGAAGCCCTCCGTTAAAAAAGAAGTGGGGGGCAACCAATTTGATGCTCGTGCCAGTAAAATCAACTTCAGGCTGTACAGGTTGAAAGACTGGGTTGGTGATAACGATGCCATGCCCCGGACCGACAAACTGAATGGGTTGAGTGGCTCCAGATAAACCAATTGGTGCAGTGATAGTCAGCAATGGCGCTTCACTGGTATCGGTGCTGAAACTGCTGCCATCACTAAAATGGATACGATCGCCAGTGGTTCCATAGAAAGTACCACCGATATTGAGTTGGGCATTTTGACCGAAGATGATGCCGTTGGGGTTGAGCATCCATAGATTAGCTATGCCGTTTGTGCTAATGATGCCGTCTATCAGTGAGCGATCGCTGCCGGTTATTCGACTAAAAATATTCTGAATCTCTAACCCATTCTCAAATCTGACTGTTTTACCCTCTGTTACTGAGAATTGCTCAAAACTATGAAATAGGTTAGTTCCTGCTGTTATTCCTCCTGTAATTGTTGTTATATTTTCTTGATTTGTAACTGTGGTATTTAGTGTTGTATCTGATACTGGAATTTGAGCTAAATTCCCGATTAATAGGATTGACCATAAATTTCTCATCGTTTTAATCTTCTCCATTCCCAGGGCATGATAAAGTTTGGGTCTGCCCAAATTCCTTTTTTCTTTATTCTAGCTAAATATTGTCGTCTAATGATATGACAATATATGGTGATTTCATCTCGGGGAGATAAGTTTATATTTTGAGGAAATGGTAAATAGGCGGCTGATAATCCTGCTGCCGATATTAATCTTTGATAATTAGTTACTATTGCTTTTCTATTCCGATATAAATCTATTAAAGTTCTTCCATATATATCAAAACCCTTTTCAACATAAATCACACAATTTGAATTCTTTACATAATCAATTAAATAGGATTTTGCCAATTCTCCCCATTTCCATTGAGATTCATCATAAGGAGTTTTTACGAAATCATCAGCCCTTTTAGTTTCTGGGGTATCAATCCACCGAATTCTATAATAAATTGGTTGTTCATTTTCCCAGGAAACTAGAGTATCCCCATCTATCACAAAAGGTTTAGCTTTGAATACTTTAATAGCCATCACTCAGTTAAAAAAAATAGCCAAGACTGTAGAAGTCTTGACTAAATTATATCAAAATCTTGGGAATTGTTGAACTTTTAAATCATCAGGCCATTCATCAGGATTGCCACCTTTACGGTCATGAAGATTGACAGTATTGATACCAGGTAAATAATCTTCAGAACCTAAATAGGGTTTAGCTCCTAATTGTTTGACAAAACAAGCAATTTTAGCATCACTACATTGTCGAACAATAAACTGAATCCATTCAACTCGACATGGACGAGCATTAAAACCTGATTCGCCCCCGCAGATTATCCACCGAATTTTATCATTCCAGAGATTGTTCCCACATTCAGGGCAATCTACAAATTTGGCTGTACCACATTTGTAACCATGTTTTACTTGAAGTTTTCTCCCGTTTCCATGACAGTAGTTGCAGACCAAATGATTACCTAAATCAAGTTTGCCCAACAACGGTTCACAACTAAGAAACCGAATTTTGGCAGGAACCTGAATCAGATATGGAATCCGTTTATCAGCCATCTCCTGATTCTCAACACTGGTTCCCACCCAGACATTGTTTAAAGGCCAGTCAAAGTCCATGTTGTGAGACCATTCATAACCGGCTTCTTCGATTCGGTTTGGGGTTGATGAATCAGATAAATATTCCAGCATCCTTTCCGGTCGTTTGGTCAGAACTTGGAAAGTATGTTGATTGGCGATCGCCATGATAGCAAAGATTTTATCTATCCATTCTACTTTGACATTTTTGTGAAATATGTCAGACATTGAACAGACAAATATTCTCTTTGATTTTCTCCACTTCAATGGCTTAATTAATTGAGATTCAACAAATTCTACTGTTCCATCCCATGCTCCTACTTTCTGATATTGTTCAAACTGCTGCAACCTTGCCGATTTCGCTGCTTCAGAAGCATAGCAAAAACGGCATCCGGGGGAGACCCTTGAGCATCCGACCAGTGGATTTATTGTCTCGTCAGCCCAGCTTATCTTTGTACTCATGATAGTTCTCCTTAAATGATAGTAGAGCCACATATATTAATATATATATATATGGCTCTGAAGTTGAATTGAGGAAAGTTATTTTGACAGTTGATGAAGTTTGATACGATTAGATTTCAACAATTCGATTGACTGAGACTCCATCTGTTCCATCATCTTAATTTTGGAGGCTTTTTCCTCTCTACTCAACGAGTCATCTTTTATCATGTTTCGTTTGACTTTTTCAATATCTTCTATGACCTCTAGGAGGTATTTGATATTGATTTCGTGGCTTAGTTTTCTGCAAAAGAGCCATGATTTCCTAGAGTGAACGCCAATTAGAGACCAGAAGATTTCGTGACCTACTAAGTTATCGAGCTTAATTGAGACCCTGACAACGAATGCAAATGTCTCTCTAAGGAAGAGACAGAATTCCATCAATAGAAAGTGTTCTAATCTTCTCATGATACCGAATTTGATACAGAATTTGCTAGGGTTTCTTTTGCTAACTCAATTGGCATTTTGTACAAGTCAAAATATTGAGTGACTTGTCCTGTTGTCTGATTAATAAGTGGATTATAGCTCTTAACAATTAGAGCTAATTCGGGGGTTGAAGCTACCCATTCTCCAAGATGAACAAATTTCCTGAACGGTTTGTTTAGAGGTACAAAGTCAGGAATCTTACCCAATCGTTTTTGGCTTTCGAGAAATATTATTGCATTATCAAACATTATCAATTATCAGAATGAAACTGATTAAAAGACATCAAAAGACAAAGCGAAAGCAGAGAGTATTTTGACCCAAACTCAGAGATTGGCATGGACTATTTTCATGTTTTTGAACCAAATCTGTGATAAAGATTGGGAGGAATTCACTGATGAGATATGAATATTTTAACTCATAAACCTATCCCAAATCATTAAATTATTCATAAATTTGTTGAAAGATTTCGCACAAGTTATTGAAAAAACTGATGTGGTAGTAAAGAAAAAAAATAATCATCAGGAAAAGTTTCAGCAGTGATGTAAGAAAAAAATAAGACAGTGATGTAAGAAAAAAAAGACCCCAGTATTGCTACTGGAGTCTCAAATCAATCAGGATTATTTGGCTTTACCGGCCTTGAGTTTCTTGTCGTTTACCGGAGGTAATTCGGCAATTTCCCCAGAAGCAGACAAAAGATTAACATTAGCAGCATGATTCGCTTCCAATATGGGGTCAGAGCAAAACCCCATCCCCTGACATTGGGCATCATAAATCTCAGACGCGGCTTTCAGTGCTGCCTTCTCGAAATCATTCTCCGGTTCCCGGTAGGTCGTTTCTATGTAAAAGTATGGACCCCAGTCACCTACGGCTTGGACCATCTCGAAGATAAAGATTTTCCCGAAGAACAATCGTTTGATTTCTTCTGTTGCATATTCCTCAATGGGTTTCTCCATCCCAGAAGAAACCCAGGAATTGAATGCTTGTTGGGAGAATTCCTCAAAGATTCGGGCAATCTTATCTTTACTTTGGCGATGTAATAAGAAAGTGATTAGCTGAGAGCAGTTCTCCACTAACTCTGCTTTCACCTCGCCTTTGACTGGGAAGCCCCAGATTTCTTTGAACTCTTCTGATGTATAATGTGGCTCGAATGTCAGAATCTTGTCTGTGACATGACACAGAGCTAGTTCAATTACTTTGCCCCGAGTCAACCCTGACTCTTTTGCTTCTAAATGGCTCATGCCCTTTAATTGCGAATTAGAACAGAGAAATACTCCCCATTCTTTATGACAATTCCCCCTGTACCTTAATGGGACTTCAGGAATGCGAAATGCGAAATTATCTACTTTTATTACGTTCATGTTTCTGTTCCTGTTTCTGTTTCTGTTTCTGTTTTGGTTTTTGTTTCTGATAGCTTTTTTGTCATGGGAAAGCTAGAAAACCCCAGAGAATAAGCGAGAGCCAGAGGCGATTCCCCTTAAGATTGATAAACAATCAAATAAGGTTCTTGGTACATACCCTTATCCCGGCGATCGTTATACTTACTCTTGAGAGAAATGATGTAAGCGGTCTGTTTTAATTCTTCTTGTTTAGCTTGAAGAACTTCTATTTGAGACCTTAAAAATTCAATTTGCTCGGTAATCTGATTCAGTTCTTCTGAATTTTTCCGAATTTCTGCCAATTCAAATAATTGAATCTGTTGAGATAGTCTTTCTAGTTCTGGGTCATCTTTGTCGGTTGGGTATTTTTTCCGTGCACCCAGAACCAATTTTAACCCATTCCCTCTATACACCATTTTTCCTTTATTATTGAGACTGTTTCCAGTTTCTAAAATGGTTAGAGCTTCATTGATTGCTTTTGGCTCAATTTCCTTGAGCCAGTCCTGGGAATTTTGAATAGTTTTCTTGAGTTTAGCATATTCCTCAAGTGCTGACTCAATTTCCGGTAATTCATCTTTTCTGGGAATAATAATCATGGTAAACTCCTGTAAATGTGATGATGATGTGTTCGAGGCATCGTTTATTGGATGCCTCATTTCTTTTGATGAAAGATTATTAGACAGTTAAAGGTATTTCCATATCATCCACCTCTGGAATCTCCAACTCATCGGGATAAGGAATATGCTTCCGAAACTTTTCTTGATTGAACTTATTAATGAACCATTCTGGGTCTGACTCAATAGAGTCAACTATTGCTTTGAACCACTCAGATACAGCATATTCGACTGTTTCTGTTGGAACACACTGACATTCCATAATTCCCACTGCTTGTAATCTGGTGGCGATCGCCTTAATATCGATTGCTTGGTCTACCCACTTAGGAATTGATACAACCTTGACTTTCTCTACTATTCGTTGCATAATATGTTTTACGAAACATCCACACAACAAAGCGTAAGCAACCACTACAAAACAAGTCTGATTATGTTTAACTGCGTCTGTGTCTAACTGCGTCTAAATGCGTAATTTCCAGCTTATTATCTGAATCTCCTGATATATCACTCCTCCCATGCCCGGGAAGAGTTTTTTTATTTCTCTTTTTCTACATCACCAGCACCAGAATCTAATCCAGCACCAGAATCTAATCCAGAATCAATTTCAGAAGCAGAAGCAGAAGCAGAAGCAGAAGCAGAAGCAGAAGCAGAAGCAGAAGCAGAAACATTATTTGTTTCTGAGAAAGACAAAGTATTATCAGATAAGAGTTGAGAGAGAAAGTGAGTGGATTGAAGTTTGAGAAATTGGAGAAGGATAACACCAGTAGAAATATCCTTCAACTTATAAACTAGACCATCAACACTAAGAAGATAATGGTCAGATTCATTATCGGGAACACAACAATCAATTAAATTTTGTTGTTCGGCTTCTAAAGCAAGTTTGAGAATTCGGGTTTTCAGATGAGATTTGATAGGCATAGAACGTTCCTCCTTTGAGAAAGAGGGAAATAGTTGGATTGATTTCCCTCTGAAAAACTTAAAAGAGACTTAATTGGATTAAAACTGGCTCAATCAAATGTTTTTGTGGGTGAAAATTGATAATGGTTAAGTTTTTGCGTCGAGCCTGATTGACAGCATGAAATGTTCCTCCATGTTGTCTTCCATCCCAAACAGACAAACAAAGCTGGGAATTGTTTATCATCCATAAATTACGCTGGTTCAAACATCCAGTATAATATTTGTCCGCTAAGTAGATTTTATCAGGTGCTAAAGACAGGATATGATGATATTTCTGCTTTTGAGATTGAGACCAAAACTTGTCTTGGTCTCTACAAGGAACCACAGCAGTCCAGGGCAACTGCATCTTGCTCAGAATCTGAGCCGTTAACTGGTCAGTTCCTAATGCCATTCCAATATAAAAATGTTCTACTCCTTGTTTATTGGCGATCGCCACCAACTGTTCAATTCCCGGAGTTACTGATAAAGGAATCGTCCTATGTCCTGTGAAAAATGCTGATTTCATAATTGGCTCCTAAAATTCATCGGGAAATTGATTAGGAAATTGTGCGCTATCAGCATCAATTAATTCGGGTTCATCAGATTCTTTAATTAATTCAGCTTCATCTATTTCATCATCGGGGATATCTGGTTCGTATCCATATTCAGGATATGGAATTCCACAAAATTCTACCCATTGTCTTAAATAGAGCATAATCATAGGAATGAATAACATCAATAACAAGAAGCGACAGCCAAGGAAACAATTATTTTTGAAGATAATCAGTCAAACAGTCAGTCAAATTATCAGTCTTCGGAGTTCGGATGCAGTTCAGCACCTTGAACAGTTTCTCGTCATAATGCAGCCTAAAATCTGCGAATTTTTAGGTTAAGTATTTAAGACTTGTGGGCGGGTTTAGTCAAAAACTCGTTTGACGCGATTGCATTTCGATTAATCCCACGGTAAACCCAGAACTTTATCTAAGTCTTCATCTGTTAATGATTTGTCCTCAAATGACTCAATAGCTTCCAGTGGGTAATCATCAGGGTTAATATGTATGTGTAAAGCTAGTAAAATATTAAACCATTCGTCGTTCGCGCTTAAGGTCATGGGGGCAAAGTTCTCATGATTGTACAAACCGCTATCGAATACCTCTCGCGGAGTCATAACAAAAAGAGTAGTTTCTAATACTATATAGTCTTTTTCTTTTAGTGCAGATTGGAGTTGATTGGTTTCTAAGTGTGTGACAATATTCATCTGCTAGTTTCCTCCAAAGTAAAAAAAACACGAAAACTATGCGACCTTAAAGCACCCAATTACCGCTCTGGACATTGGCCGAAATCGCCCCATCATCTTGAACAGTTTCTCGCACTGTATTCCGGAGCAATTTTCACTTGTTGACCATGTTTCAGTTGACTGTTGTTTCCATCGCAATTTTCCCTTGACACTTGCTTTAGTTTTAGCAAAAGTCCAGAAAAACTCAAAGCTATTTAGATAAAATTAAGTAAAAAATATAAGGAATTACACAAGAATCCCGAACTAGACTACTTCATCAGAAAAAGCCAAAGTTAAAACTGAAGAAATTGGAAAAAAAGAGAGCCAAGGAAAAAAAGGAAGCCGGAATAATCCGACTTCCCAAATCAATTATTGACAACGTTTCAGTTTCTTATTGAGAGACGATTGCAGAGAATCGCTAATTCCATAAGAAGCATAATCAGAAAGTTGTTGCATTTCCCGGTCAAAATGTGCAGCAACTATGGGTGAATGAATAACTAATAAAGTTTCATCATTGCTCGAATTAGCAGCAGCAGACCAATTATGTGAACCAGTAATCACAGTTTGACCATCAACAACAGCAAATTTATGATGAAGGCGATCGCCATGTGGTAAATTCGCAACTCCAACTTGTGCAAGATTCGGTGCCCACAATTGATTATCATCAAATTTACACTTTTGATTGGGCAACTGCACACCCATCAGGTCCAAACCCTCACTATAATATCGATGAGCAAAACTTCGCTCAATCAAGGCTTGAACATTAACCCCAACTTTGGCACGTTCATGGAGAACATTGCTAATCTTCTGTTCACTGAATACAAACAATGCCATATCAACCGAAGTTTTGGCTCGACTTAAGATTTGACCAATACTTCCATTGACACTATGTTCATAAGGAACTCGCGCACCAGTTCCACCAAACTGAACTGCGACCGAACTGGTTCCTAAATTAATCCATTGTTTTGGACGAAATGTTTTCTTGACACCAAACACACTATCCGTTTTTCCTCCCGGACCATCACCCCACATCAGATTAAATTCTTGTTGAAACAACTTAGCCAATTGTTGATTCTGAACTTTGACTAAATTATTCGGATTTCCACGACTGTTTTCATAACGAAAATCTCCATGAATATCACTGGTCGTAAAATTGGCTGAAGTCACAACTACTTCCCGACCATCAACTACAACAAATTTATGGTGCATCAATCCGCTGCCTTTAGAACCATCTGCCGTATCGTCAATTACAGGCACTCCAGCATTTCTCACAATCACCAACGCATCATTTTCCGTAGGCTTTCCATCAATTAGATGAGCCAATTCTTCATAACGTTCTTTGCTGCGTTGATCGGAACCAGAGTTTAATTCACTAAAACTTTGATTGTAACTGTTTTCCAAAATGACTCGAACCCGAACACCCGCCTGATGTTTCTGAACTAAGGCTTTAGCAATCTTCGGTAATCGAAACTCTTGAACAGCAACATCAACTGAAACGGTGGCTGAATCAATACTATCCACAATCAACTGTTCCAAATCATCCCCAAGTCGAGTGATTTCACGATACGGTTCAGTATATTCTGCTGCACGATTTTGATTGAAATATACTTGAACATATTTGTCCTGCGGCAATGGTTCGTGCAATTGTACTTGACGTGATTTCTTCTCTGAACCAGAGCAACTGTTATAAACTAATGCCAAAACTGCAACAATCCCCACAACTGCAACTTTCTGAATAGATTTCATGACTGATTCTCCTGATAGATTGGTAAAAAAACTCAGGAAAACAATACGGTCTCCTGAGTCATCAACATCAACTATTTGTCCTTGACTTTGAATGCTTTATTTGTCGTTGCAACTGCTAAAACTCCATACACCGGAATTCCAGCCGATTCAAATACTCGAATTGCTTCACGAACTGTTGCCCCAGTCGTGAATACATCATCGACCAGCACAACTCCTGCTGTGGAATGATGACTAAATTTGCCGATTTTCATGCAACCGGCTATCTCCTTTTCTCGGTCTGCTGCACCGAATTGGTACAAAGGTTGAGTTGCTTTGACCCGAACTAATGCGTGACTTTCAAGCCGAGTTCCTCGGAATCCACCACAAATATCGTGGATTCCCCGAGTAATTAACTCGGCCTGGTTATAGCCGCGCTTCAGTTCCTTTTCCCGATTCATGGGAATTGGGACCAGAGTTAGATTTTGTTTGTAAATTGGTGAGGCTTCAAACGCCTCTCCCAGTTCATGACCAAGTGCGAGCGCGAGTTCTGGTTGATTCTTGTATTTCAGTGCTGCCACTGCACTTTTCATTGTGTCAGCATATTTGCCCAGAACGAAGATACGCTTACGAGACTTTTTATCAATCATGTAATGCTTGACAAATCGCAGACTATTGAGTTTTTGTTCACAATCTGAACAAATGATTTTGAAACCCTCACAACGACGACCACACACTGCACAACGTTGCGGCAAAGGAATTCCCTTCAAACCACGAACAAACATTGCAAGCTGAGTTTTGAACAACATGATGAATTTCTCCTGATAAATACACAACAAAAAAGTGCGATAAGATTTGACTCTTACCGCACTGATGAATGAAATGAATGAAATGAATTATTTACGACGACGAACATTACATTCTTTATTTCGGCGAATGTTGCTGCTTCCATCTACGTTGAATTGGAAGTAGCAACGACGTTCTGGTGTCCAACTGTGTTTAACGGTCACACGTCCGAGCGAACCATACGATGCTCCTAACCCGGCCCGAGTATCGGCAAATGATACCCGAAATATTGGATTTGACCCCGAACCTTTACCCATGATTCCAGCACGAGTTCGGAACGTTGAATTATCTTCATCAACTTGAACTCCACCACCGACATGAATCCAACTAGATTCTGATAAGGCTTCACAATTAGTTCCAGCAATCTGCTGAAACTTAATACCTTTGTCAGTATTGGCTATACAAACAGTTCGAGAAGTCTCTTCCCGAACATTATGACCATCGAACGCACTCCCAATCGCTCCCATGCGGGCTGCACCTGCGTGTAAGTGGATTTGAAGTATTGCGGTATTTACTCGGAATGTTCCGATAACCCGCATTAACGTCGGCAATAATACGGCACACAATATGCCAATGATGATTACTACACAGAGCAGTTCTGTCAATGTGTATCCAGATTCAGATTTCTTAGACATGATTATGATTCTCCAAAAAAAAACAACTTAATCAACAAAAACAACGAAAACTTAAACTAAATGCTGATGAAGACGGCGGAATTCCTCATAAGCTCTCAAATACTCAGTCTGAGCTTCCACCAGTGATTCATAACTGTGGGAATTTAACCATTCAGAGAATGTTGGAAATCGGGAGATTAATAAAATCAGGCTCATAATCAAATGAGTGTAAAATGGCGTGAGATTAATTCGGTTTGAGCTTGTTTCAAAGCGCATTAACCTCACCCATCCAAGCGATAGCCATGATGAATTTAGGATGAATTTGATTGCTAAAACTGATAAATGAATAGTTTGAGATGAAGTTCAGACAAACATATTCAAATCATGATAAAAAAGCTAATGCCGCCGTAGCACCATTGAGAAATAATTGACAACGTACTGGAAAGTTACGGCCATATTAATTACCTCGATATCAGCAATTACTCAAAATTTATTCAAAAACTTGTGACAAAAACTTGTGACAAAAACTTGTGCCGCCGTAGCGCCATGAACAAAAAACTCTCAATTAGATTCCCAATTCCTCCAACCACTCGGTTCTCCCCAGTCACCGGCGCTCGGTTCAATCCAATGGCGCTCGGTTCGGTTCAATCCAATGGCGCTCGGTTCAATCAACCAATTCATCATCCAGTCACAGCACGGCTTCCCCCTTCAACCAATGAATCCATCTGTTCAGTCACCGGCGATCGCTTCAACCAGTCGTGCAACCGCTTCATCAGTCACCGTGTGGTGAAATCGTCAAAAAATCGGTAATCCACAGTTAGGTCGTAGGCGATCGCCAAAATTCTTCACTCATACTTGGAGTATGGTCCGCTCAGGGCGCAAGGAAAAAAAAGAGCCGTTCCAAGTATGGTGCGCTCTCCTGTGCTGGGGAAAAAAAAGAGCCGTTCTCCAGAAGGACTGATAAAACAACTGATGAAATAACTGATAGCGCTACCTGCGCCCAGAAAAAAAAAGAGCCTAATCCCGAAGGACTAGACTCTATTTCAAGTTAAGACAATGGTTTAGTATGGAGGTTCAGGATATTCAAACTCGTCAGCAACTTCAGTATCGAATGGATTTGGAGCTTCCGTTTGAGCCGTTTCTTGAGAAGTCTGGGAGTTGTTGTACCCACGTTTGCGCTCATAATACTTTGAACGGTCCTCCAATAATTCTTCTTCAGAATATCCGAGTGATTTGATGAACTTTTGGACTCCTTTCAAGTCCATTTTGTGGATTTCGTGAGCCAACCATTCAGTCTCGAACGCTGGATAACCGGCAAATGCTTGTTGACCCTGCAACTTGTGCTGCGATTTGTACATCGTCCAGGCTAATAAGCGAATGGAATCAACAAGAGTGGAACGGACTTTATCGGCTTTAGAAGGAATGCAAATCATGATAGTTACCAAAAAACTAAATAAATTTCACACATCCCAAGCGATAGCGCTCTTTGTCCTGGGCTTCAGTTATCCAGACGTACACTGCATTCATCGGTAAGTCCAGCCCGGGCGTAGGCAAGAACGTAATGATGTGGCAATCGTAAATAATTATGGCACTCGTAAATCATCTGCCATCGTAATCATCTGTGGCGCTCGTAAATCATCTGTTGTGGCGAATGTACAATATTTATAGAAAACTGATGCAAAAACTTATAATGCCGTAGCATCCTCAAACTATGCGCCTGATAAACTCACATCCCGATTCAATTCATTTACTGGCGATCGTAATATCTCTCACAAATATCTACCACAAATCTACAATATTATCCACAATATTTGACATAAGCGGATTCGTCACCACGGCGCTCGTAACGGAACAAGGTGCTCGTAATATCATCCACACTGCGCTCGTAATATCTACAACATCAGCAGCGCTCATCACATCCAACAGTGCTCGGTCATAAAACGCTATCCAATCATTGACCGATGTTTGTAATATCCACAAGGCACTTGTAATATCATCCACACTGCGCTCGTAACATCATCCACATCAGAACATCCACATCAGGCGCTCGTACATATAGACGTACATAGATATGCGCTCGTATCGTAAACTGGCGCTCGTAACATTTACCACATCAGCAAAAAAAATCTAATCCCAAAGGATTAGATTAAGCCAAAAGTATTGGTTTATTCAATCAATGCTTTTTGTTCGATATCAAAATCAACTTTGTTGGCTGTGTCAACAAATTGTTTGATTTCGTTGTCAGGCAAATCGAACCATTCTCCTCTTATCCAATGATTCGAGTAATAATTCTGTATAACCGCCGCCAACTTAAATGGGTCTAGTGAAAACAATCGGTCTATAACCACTAATTCTACTGGACTATCTATTAGTAACGTAGTTAGTCGTTTAAATGGCTTATTACAAACTGCGATTTGACAACAATTAGTTTTTCGGGCTTGAATCAAATACACAAACCCGCCCAGTTTTTTAATTGTATTATCATCTCTCATCGCATCTATAAATTCTTTCAATGATTTGGATGCTTCACGAAGTTGATTTGCTTTAGCAAATTCTGATGAAATGAATGAATTTATCTCTACAAATCGACCATTTTTGTGACATTTGATAACAAATTTTGCTTCTCCTTCATCTAACAAAGCAAACTCTTCACATTGATTTCCTTTCTTCATCTCTTGCACTTCAAATTTTACTCGCCCAAATACTTGCTCTAATTGGTTTTTCTGCTTCTTTATGCCCTCTAACAGCTTCTTGTGTTTGATACCCAACTTTTCTGCAATGATTCTCGAATCTACGACCAATTTCCCTGTTTTGCTTGACCCTATTGTGTTATCTGACATACTTTTGTTCAGATTCTATTTGATAATTACCACTTCTCTAATATATGAAGCGTTCTTATATCTTACCTGATTTTCCTTAACCTTATCATAATCTTTCATTAAAATATTTTCTCGAACAATAAAAAATAATAGAAAAAACACAATAACCAAACAGGAACAAAAAATAATTAAAATGCTTCACTAATATGATTTATAAAAAACTGATACAATAACATAGGAAGAATGCACCTTTCAAAATTAAATTCATTGGTGTTCGTAACATTATCCGTAACAGCAATCGTAATATTTACCATAATTAACATTCATTATCCACCTCATTTACAGAAGCGGATACACTCATTTATCTGTGCTTGCAACATAATCTATATCATCCACATAAGTGGATACTCTTGTACATCCACATAAGCAACGTCCATACACTCGTACATATAGACGTACATAAACGTAATTGAGGTCGTAACATCATCCACACATGGATAATTTTAACTATCACTTCATCATTCTCTGTAACAATAACAAAATCAGAAACGTTTCCAGAAACAGAAACATCGGGAATCAGAAAAGAGAAAGTGTAGCGCCGTAGCGCGGAAAAAAAAAGAAGTTTGGGAAAAAAAGAGCCTAATCCCGGAGGACTAGACTCTATGTGAAGTTATTTAGTTAAGGTCAGATTGGTGGGAATTGTGTTCATATTTACGCTGATAATGTTGGGAACGTTGCTCCAACAATTCCTCTTCAGTGTAACCTAAGTCTTTGATGAATTTCTTCAGCGCTTTCAAATCCATCAGGTGAATCTCATGAGCTTTCCACTCACTTTCAAAGGCCGGGTAACCTTCGTAGGCTTGTTGACCTTGGAGTTTATTTGCGGACTTGTGCTGAGTCCAGGCAATTAGACGGATTGCATCAACTAGAGTGGAGCGAGTTTTGTCAGATTTAGATGGAATGACAATCATGAAATTAACCTCAAAATAAAATAAAAATCACACATTGTAAGCGATAGCGTTCTTTGATATCAGCCAATACTTCAACTGCATCCATCATTAACGATCGTAAATCATAGGGCATCAATCCATTCCTTAATCATCTGGTGCGGAATCATCACTCGCAAGCGTAAAATCTGCAATTCCCCCGTAGCATTATGATAAAAAAACTGTGTGCGCCGTAGCGTTATGATGAAAAAACTGTGTGCGCCGTAGCGTCAGGAAATTAAAAGTTTTACCCCAGTTGAAAAATCAAGAGGACCACAATGATATTCTGAGGCTATCGACAATCAATAACTTTGAGGCGATCGCCAATGAATGTATTCTATGCCGGTCGAAAAAAAAGAGCCTAATCCAGAAAGATTAGACTCAAATGAGTTTAGTGAATATATAAATCAACCCCAACTTTAAGCATTGCAGCTTGTTGAGCTAATTTATGTGCTGAAACGTTTTCTGGATGTCCTGAATGACCTTTAACCCATTTAATTTTGACTGACCGGGAATTGAGATAAACTTTATCAAACTCTACCCACAAATGTTGATATTTTTCTGGAGTTTGTCTGTACGGATTCTTAATGGTTTTCACAAAGTTGCGACAATCGGAATAAATAGTCACTTGATATCCCATTTTTACCGCTTGATGAACCCTCCGGTAACTCTCGATTATTGCTTTTAATTCAACATGATATGAATTTAAAAAGCAATGGGGATTGTTAGCAATGTGTCCACTTATCATTTTCGTGGGAAAACCCTCACTTTTTATGAGAACTCCCCAACCACCAAATGCTTTTTCAGTATCTGCGTGATAGCAACTGCCATCACAATAGACCTCGATTTGTTTCATGAGTAAAATCAGGTAAGGATGAAGTGATTGATGATGATTTATTTATGATGAAGTGATTTATGATGCAGTACCGTAGAGATAAATACTGCATCATACTTCCAACTAAAATTTAATTTGTTGGGCTAACCATTCAAGGCATCTTTTAGTCAATTCGGCGTGTTCTAAATCATCCAAATAAACTAAATCAATTTTTTCTCCATCCGCCACCTTAAGAGCGATAAACATTAGGTCACGGAATTCCCATTGTTGAGTTCGCATTAAGTCAATTTTGCCATTCAAATACTTTGGGAGATTAACTTTGATAGTTTCCCAAAGGTATAGTCTCCATTCTTGATTAGTTCGTTTCCCTCGCCAAAGAGGACTTCGGCTAAGGTAATCGTCGCCATGAGTCTTGTACAGACCCTGAGAAATATTATATCCACAGGCTCCATTACAGCCTCCAATCTGAAAATACATTTTCTCGCCATTGGAATATTCGGAATCGAAGAACTTCACTAATTTGATAGGCATAATTTACCTCAAAATCAAAAATTCACTCATTTGAAGCGATAGCGTTTAATGAATTAGTTCCGGGAAACATTATCAAAATATTTCCCAGAACTAAATGATTAGTTTACGAAAGCATAAACATTTTGGGCAGATAAACCTCTGATTTTCAATTCAAGAGGATATTTGGCTGTATCGCGAATTCGTTTGCTTGGTCGGGGTTCATCCTCACATTTGGCCGTATCGAAATCTACACCTTGTTCAATTGCCCATTGTTTAATTAATTCAGCTTGGTCATGATTCTGACAACCAATGTAAGTAACAAAGGCTTTGAATGGTTTTGTATCTTCAGATTCTTCCCAATTGAACTGGTTGGATTTTGTAACGCACACAGAAACGTTATCAGTCAAGGCAACAACTAAATAATTTCCATGTGGGGAAGATTCTAATATTTCCCCACGGATTCCATTGAAATTGATTGTTCTGTTCATGATATAATGTGGTCAAAACGACAACAGTTTAGGTAAATACCGGGTAAGTATGTGGCAGATGTTGGGTCTGCCACATTTTCATTAGACCTGGACAAATTGCCGAACAAAGTCAGGAACTTGCGGAACTTCTTGCGGTTCTTCCTCGTAACTATCTAACCAAATCCATTCAGAATTAGAATAGGTGACTGAACGAAGAAGATTATCTTCACAAGCAACAATCAAGGAATTGCCACAAACCTTAAATACTCGTTTGATTCGATGGTCCCAATCGAACAATTCATTGAGTTTGATTAGAAATTCAGAAACGGATAAATGATGAAAGTTCATGAGAAAAAGACAATAAACTTCACCAATTCAGGCGATAGCCCAGATTGAATAAACTCAACAATCAACTCAGCAATTTCAAGGGTCAATAATGTTCAGTTTGTGATTAGAGGCGCTCGTATCGTAATCAGGTGTTGTGCTTGTGGTGGTAACATCCACAAGTGTATAATCTAAAATTGTTATAAACTCGTAATCTATGGCGCGGGCGTGATAATCCATTGAAACGTAACATCATCGCCATAATTGACACTGGATGATAAGTTAAGCGTTATGGCGATCGCTTCTACTAAAAAACCACCCAACCAATAAAGGGACAGACAACAAAATTAACGAAAAAAACCCAACCAATAAAGGCGCAGGCAACCAAATCAACGCACGTCCCCAATAAAAAACCCAACCAATAGTAGGTTGGGTGATAATTACTTCTATGTTTTGCGTGGAATTAATTGATTCTTAGCTAATTGATTCCGATGTGGAATAAGTGGAAGTTTTGTTGTCGTTTTGGTGTGGGTATTCTTTGACCGGGTAGAAGGTTTAGGGATATTGTTGCAGAATTTGATGAGAGCATCGTAATTCATTGATGCTAATAAATCGAACACTTTAAATGTCCATCCTAATGAGGCGATCGCCTCAACAATTAATTGAGTTTCTGGTAATTCATATTTTCCCAAATTCCAATCCTGAATATATTTGAGAAACAATGGCATTGACTGACCCGGGAACCATTTCTTCCAAGCCACTGTTGTTGCCGATTTTGATTCAGTTTTTAGTATCTGTTCCACTTCCATCTTCGATTTCCATTGATTAACTATGGATGTTGGAAATCTGAAATCTATGATTGTTAGGCGATCGCCACTTTGTAAGAATTGTGGAATTGGATAATCATATTGCCATCCAATCAGTTTTCGGTTTGGATATTTATGATATGCCACCCATGCTGAAATTAGTCCAAACCCCCGTTGATGATAGATAATGTATTCCATTTACATCCATCCTTGAACACTGCGATTATATTGATTAAATTCTGCTGATTGCATTTTCGATTGTAAGTCTGATAAAGTAATTCCCAATAATTCGGCTAAATCTTCTTGCATAATTAAGGATTCTCCATCAATGACTTGGAATCTTACAATTTGCCCATTGAATTCAAAATGATTGTTCCCGGCTTCTCTAGCTGATTGAATCCTAGTATTAATTCTTTCTATCACTGACCGATACATTATTTGTTCTGCATACGGATTATCATTTTCACATTCGGTTTGTACAAACTCCACATAATCTGATACCGAAATACATAAAATTGATAATTTTGAGCCTATTATTGTGCATCGTTTTAGTTCTTTTCCTGATTTATTTACCCAATCCACTAAATGTTGGGGGTCTTTTTGTATCAGTTTGGCTGCTGATTTTATTTCAATGTGGTATTTGTTTTGAATACTTGCTACTGATATTCCCTTTCCTATTCGGAACAAGTCTATTGTTTCTAAACTGATATGGTATGTCTTTCTTCCAAATCCGCTAGACATTTTTCTATTGAGGTGAAGTGCTGATTTTATTTTAACATATCCCCCAAAAAATACTTGGCAATTATTAGGGTATTTTGATAAAATAATTAAATTTTGAGATAAAGCAAATGTCTGTACTTCTTTGACATTTTTTGGTTGATACGTCGGTAGATAAGTGATAACCCTAAGTCTGTTATTTACAAAGTTTTTGAAGCAAATAATGTTTGACTATTCAGATTGAGTATGCTAGAATAATTAATGATTCTGGATAAAACCCTAAACAGGGGAGGAGGGGAAAACCCGAATCAAAACCCGTGGTAACATCAGTATCTCCAAAAGTCCGTAATCCTCCTATACCTCGATTAAATTTGGGGTATTTTTTTTGATGAATATTGTAAAATAATGTGCTAAAATATTGATTGATAGATGCATGATTGGTTGTTGACCCACAACCAGTTAAACCTCTGAGAGTGGTTCTCAGGGGTTTTTTCGTAAAAACCGTTAATCTGATTTGGGAGTGGATTATTATGCAGATTGAGATATGGGTGAAGAAGTAAGTAAACGATTGATAGTGCCAGGGGGAAGTTCTAACAATTTTTCTAATGCGGGCAGTGAGGATTTATCTTTTTTACCAAGATATTTAGGTAATTTGTCTGATAAATACATCCGATTGAACCAATCTCGGAATTCGGGTAAGTATAAATTTTCATACGCACTGGCAGTAACAATTCGACCATCAGGGTAATGATGTCGATAAGATTGCCGAATTGTATCCGGGTTGATTCCCAGGCCGTGAAGATGATTCGACCAACATAGTCCAACCGAAATATCAGGATAAGCATTATCCGGCAATACATACCCATTGGCTTCTAGGTCCCTCACCAAATCGATGACTTCCCGGAAGATTGTGAAATGTCCCAACGGAGCCTTGTTCTTCGTCCCATCCAGCAATAATCTCTGATACCAGAAAGGGGCCATCGGTTTACCCGAGACACTGTAAAATCCTTCTTGGCGGATAGCGGGGAGCACTTCGGTGTGAATCCAACGATTCATGGCTTTTCCCAACTCAGTCCGGGACCGCGACACAAACATAGTAAGGGCAGGCTCAGATAAAAGCATCATCTCTTGATTGCCGCCCTTGGTTTGAAGGTGTTGGCTAGTTACAAACTCCTCGCCCAAATCCTCTACCAGTAAGGATTTTAGCGCGGTGACAGTTGTCGATGACCTGATTGCTGTCAATACATCCTTGGCAACAAACCACGGTTTCCCATTGATAATGACAATGCGGACTTGATTGGTATTGAAGTTGAAAATTGATAGATTAGTCATCGTATTCTCCAAAATTAGCTAGGGATTTACAGTGGGACTGAGGACTCCCAGCCCCCCGTTATTTTTACTCGGGCAAGTAAATCTGTTCTAGTTTGGTATCCAGTTCATTGGCGACTGCTGGGAACTCATGGATACAGTCATCTGGCAATTCAAACCATTCACCACGCATCCAATAGGCTGAATAATACTCGTGCAAAGATGTCTCTAATGCCACCATATCGAAGGTAAACACCCGATGAACTAGAGTAACCTCTAAAGGTGTCCCGGTCTGTAAAGAAGACATTCGTTTATAAGGCTGCTTACTCATACCGATTTTGCACCAACCGTTAGGAGTTTTAGCTAGGTAAATAAACCCCGAATTGTCTGCGTACTGTGGATTATCGGCGGTAAAGTTTATTAAATCAGCAGATTGTCGCATAGAGGATAACTTACTCGTTAGCCATTTACGGAAGGGTTTAGTTTGAGGTTTGCGGGAAGAGAACACCAAAGTGTACATCCCAGACTCCGAAACAATTGTAGTATCTTGTTCCCGACCAATAGCGTCGGTTATACCTACGGTATCCTTCTCGTCGTCATCTAACCGAGTCAGTGCGTCACGGGAGTTTTTGATTTCCAGCACTTCACACAAATCCTTAGCGACGAACCAAGGTTTCCCATCAATGATAACGATGCGGACTTGGTTGTTGTGGAAGTTGAAAATTGATAAATTAGTCATGGTATTCTCTGAGATTAGTTAGGGGTTTACTTAGGGGCTGACCTTATCCGACGCCCCAAATTGGTCTACTTCATTGGCGATCGCTATCCACTCACGAACGCACTCTTCTGTTCACTCAAACCATTCCTGGCGGTAAGCGCAGCACGAAGCTTGCATAGCTAATACTTGCCTGTGTCCGGAGAGCTTGGTGCCTCTGATTGTTTTTCCGTTCCCTGATTTGATAAAATTAGACAATGACTTCTATTTGGGTTTGGGTTTTACACAGCCAGGATTACCTCCTGGCTTTTTCCCCAATTAATGCACACCTGAATATTCCCTGTTTCTATTCTATTAAATCTCTTGTTCTTTTATTACTCTTTTCGACAAATCTTATCCATCTTTTTTAACCCTGATTATCTCAATCACTCAATCACTATCACAAAAACAAAAACAAAAACAAAAACAGAATCAATAACAGAAACAGAAACAAGTGTAAGAAAGAGAGGAGAGGAAAAGATGAGAGGATGGAATGTAGGAAAGATAGGGAAATCAATACATATAGGAGTAAATGAATCATCCATAAATAGCAGACCATTGAAATATTGTGAAGACGATGCTTTGGCAATGGCAAGGATAGCTTATAGTCAAGGATGGTCACCAACACCATTATTTGGTCAAGAAGCTAAATATGAAACGGTTAAAAAGTTAATAAAATCAGCAGCAGAAGAATTGGAAGGCGGAGATATATTTTGGTTGAGTTTCAGTGGTCATGGATGTAAGGTGTTGGATAATTTAGGGAATGAATTTGATGGATATGATGAATCATTGGTGTTACAGGATAAACTACTCATCGATGATGAATTACATGAGTGGTGGTCATTATTCAAACCCGGAGTAAGAATTTTAGTAATCTTAGATTGTTGTCATAGTGGAGGATTCGATGTACCAGAACCTAAAACAAAATCATGTCCAGTGATAGAAGCATCAGGAATTTTATTAGCATCTTGTGCATATTCACAAGTTTCTCGCTTAGGTAATGGTTATGGAGCCTTCACTGAGAAATTATTACAAATATGGAATGGGGGTAAATTTCAAGGAAATTATTCATCGATGCTAGATGCGGCGGCAAAGAAACTTATCCCCCGACAAAGACCCCAATATGTTAAATTTGGAGTAAATGATGAACAATTCAATGACTTGGAGGTATTTAAAATATGAGTAAAACATTAAGTGATTACCGAAATGAATATGGAGAAGAATTTAGAGCAGGATATCAAACATTGGCAGGTGGAGGACCAAATAATACAACAGCCCGAGTATGGAGAATCTTAAGTAGAGAAGATATTAGGGACTCATCAGGGAAACGAATTCCTTGGGTAGTTGCTGAAGGAGCTTCAACGGAATTAGAAGCATGGGAATTATTTGAGAAAAATCTAGCGGCACTGAAAACTCCCTTTGAATTTGATAATCCAGGTGATGAATTGGACCCAAACTTTGTCTGGGAGTCCAATCCCTTAGAAGGTTTCCCTCCACAATAAACCAGCCGATGCAAGTCACCTACCCACAAAGCATTTCACAAACACACTGACCGCACCAGGTATTGCCCGAGTGCGGTCATAGTGATGCAAGTCAAGTTTGGTCATGCAAGTTTCATGATTTTTGCTCGTACTTGACAATAAATACTGTCATAGCCATCATCATCAATTTGGGGCATTTGTTTTAGCGCCCTTTTTATGGCATTAATCTCCAAAGCACTCAGTTCAATTTTCATTCACCTTTGATGTTTGCTCTAGTTTATAGGTTAGACGAGTTTTATTAGAGAGGAGAAAAGATAGTTTCGTGAAGTTTAGGGATTCGGCGAACATAAGCCTGAATTTGCCGACCTTCTGGAATAGCAACACAACCCAAAAATAAACTACCAATAGGAGTTGGAACATTGCCCGTTCTTCCACATTGAACAAAGACAATTTGACGAGTAGTTCCTGATGGAGTAACAAACTCCTCTGTCCACATAGTTACTTGTTCATCCCAATCAGCAAACATATAATTCTGGTCACCTAGTGCTGGATAAATCACATAAGATTTTCTAGGTTTTCCTTGAACAGTCACCTCAACCGAGTTTTCACTTAAAGTTCCATCCGACTTGCGATAAGATTCAATTTGGGCAAAAATGATTTGACCGACTTCAATACTGGTAATGTTTTTCGTCTCTACAACTCCCAAATTTAGATAAGATTTGGGGTCAGGGCCTTTAGTTACAATAACAATCGAGTCGGTTTTGTTTTCTTGTTTCTTTTGTCGGGGATGAGGACGTTCATCACTGATATAAATACTTTGGTCCTCAGCCGACACATAAAAATATTGAGATTCAGGTAAAGTTCCATTCAGAACAATATTTCCTTGTTTATCTTGATAAGAGGTAGTTTGTTGAGATTGAACTCGAACAAAAACCGGGGAATTATCAGGAGAATTACCCCCACTGATATCAACATAAACAATTGAACCATTAACTAAAAGATGTCTAAATAAACCTCTATTTCCTTCATTATCTTCATAAGGAGATTCAGTAGGAGGAGCTTGATTTTTTACCAGGATTTGTCCATTGGGAGATAAGTAAAAATGTCGATTCCCAATCGGTTCATCTAAAACAACTTGATTATTGTTGTTTAGATATTCAACATCAACTTGAGTATTTTCAAAAACATAGACAAAACCATCATTATTGGTATAACCAAATTGATTGGGACCAATACTACGACGGGATAAAGCGATATCACCAGCTTTATTAACGTAAACAGCGCGACCTTTAGCATCAGGCCAAAGAACCCAAGTAGAACGACTTAAAGACTTTTGAGTACCAATTAGGACAACATCCCGAGGTTGAGAAAAAGGAACATAACTCGCATAATTAGGTTGGTCTTGTTTCTGAATACCATAAATGACAAATTTGTATTGACCCGAAGCTAATTGTGCAGCAATAATATCAGGAAACAGTAAAAAGGGCAGTCCAGCTTTACCCATAGGATGGTCATCAGTATCACCAGCCCGTTCATTATGAGCTACCCACCAATAAGCGATGGCCCAACTTCTAAGTTTTTCAGCAGCAATTTGTTTATCATAAGCGGCGAATAAACGCCGTTGTAGTTCCATGCGCTGGTCCTTAGCATCTCGTAATAATTTACGAATGGCTGAATCATCGGTAGAAAGAATACGGACAGCATTGGTTAATCGGCGATTATATTCACGTTGACCTTCTCGGGCATGGTCAATTTGCTGTTGTGTAACTAGACCGGCAGAAATAGGATTAATACCGAATAAATATCGGAATTTATTGGAACCTAGTTTTTCAGGACTAGGAAACTCAGCTTCTTTCCAATATTGATTAACTTCCCGAATCATAAAGGAAATCGTATCATCATCAGTTCCTGGAGCGCCCACCTCCATTGGTCGAGAAAGATATGCGGCTCGACTTTTATAATCACTTTGCCAAACCGGACGTTTAGCACCTCTTGTTAGAATTTGAGAAACTAACTCTAAAGCCTTAGTATCTCTAGCTAAATCATTCTTGAATCTATCTACTTCATCTTGTAAGGCTTGAGAAAGGACTTCCAAGACAGTTCGTCCAGTTCCATCGGGAACGATTTCCTCTGTTAGACCTTTAGCTTGAGCATACATAATCATACTGGCAACTGCACCAGTTTGATTATCCATACTACGCAAAGCTACTTGTTTGAGAGTATTTTGGATAGGAGATTTGGGGGCTTTGATAACACTCGGACGACGACGATAATGAGGAGAACTTTCATCATCCCAATCCCGAATACGTTGAGCAATATTGGGTAATTTTTCGGCTTTGATGGCATTCCCATAATCTCCATCAAAATCCCCACCTTGACCATGAGGAGCTTTTCCATCGATTCCTGTTCCGCCAAAGGTGACATGACTTGTGAAAAACACTCCATTATATTCGTCATTGGGACTGGGAACACAATCCCATAATTGAATATCTCCCCAATGTCTTACTGGATATCGATAACTAATATGTTCTACTTTCTCCAGATGTTTACATGAAAATGTCATATCTCCTAAAGAATCATCAGGTTGAGCCATAAAAGAAGACATACGGACAGCACCATTGATTGCTAATCTCCGCCATTTTTTCTGAAGAGACCGAGAAACTGCATCAATAACATAAGGATGACGTTCAAGAATTCTATTCTGGTCATAATCCAGCACTAATGACAATGCTGGCATATAGACTTCAGCATTATCATCTATCTCATCTTCTGGGTTTCCTCCTGCCCAGATTGCCATCAGTTCATCAAACCATTTATTGGGTAATTCGGTATCTTTTTCATCAACGGTGATATTATTTCGTTTTGGGCTAAATAGTTGAGCTACTTTATAAACATCCCGAGATGCGATCGCCTCTACTATTTTTTCACATTCAGCCCTTGTTTCTGGCATAATATCTTGTTCAATGATATCGATTGGAAACCAAGACCAAATCTGAGTACCACCACGACTTTGACGTTCTTGAGCCTCACCTAATGCTGCAATATAAACCTTGTCATATATGATTGTAAAACCTGTAACTGAAGGTTTAAAAGTTTTGAAACAACTTTCAGGCAAGACTAAATCAGTTTCTAAATCATCAACTGGAGAAACTGTACCTTTGCCCCAAATTCCCTTTTCTCTTTCAATAGGGATTCCCAAGCGAAATTGTATCGGGGTTCTTTCCCGAATAAGTTGTTGGTCTACAATGCCTTCTAAAAGTAAATCCAATAGACTGGTTTTGATTTTACCATGAGCATCACCAACATTATAAGGATTTTCAGCACCGGGGACTGGTCTATTATTTTGTAATTCTGGGTCAGGAACAACTAATATTCTGGCATTCTTCAGGGCAAATAGAGCTTTGTTTTCGCTTAGGCAGATGGAGCCATAATTAATCCGACCCATGTTAGCTTTTTCTGGAGGAAAATAATATTGACCAACAGTTTCGGGAAAGGATAATTTTCGGGTAAATAGGAAATGTCCATGTTTTCTGGAACCCCCAGCTAAATCTAGAGAAAAGTTATCATAGTCATCTAATACCACTTCATCTTCTGGAGTGGAATTTGTTGGAATAGCACAAACTGAAAAATCATGGTCTGGATGTAATGCTGACAATATAATATTGTTGTAGACTGTTTCAGTTGCTAAAGCAATTGCTGTTGAGGTTTTATCTCCATCTTCTACCCATTTTTTATTTTTTCCATTCCAGACCCCCATTTCTGTCCTAGAAACAATTTTTTCTAAGTCTCCACTGGGAATAACTGAAACCAAATTGTAAGTTAAAACAAATCTATCAGTTGGACTCATGATTTTCTCCTGTATTGTGTATAATATTCAGTTCAGATTCAGTTCAGTCTTTTTAAACACCTTCTTCAAAGAAGAAGAGATTCATGGTACTGCGTCTTGAGTTAACTCTCTCAACTTCTTCGGCTCCTTCTTCAAATACCATTTCCAAGTTGTGTTTATCTTTAAGAGCGGCATATTGAGTTGCATCTTCACTACCACTGGAACCACCCCTAACGATGAAAGCATAAAGACAATTACAATCATCAACAATCACCTTATTCCGTTCTGTACCGGCATTGCTTCGTTCATTTGAATCTTCTATTCGTCGGTCAGAAGGAATTAATTTAGGTCTCCAATTAGGGTCAATTTGTCCAGTAGCATCACGTTTAGGAGTTTGAACCCAATTAGCTGGATGAACGATAATAGGTAATCCACGGGCAATGGCTGCATCTTCAGCATAAGAATCAGCCCCTTTAGCTCCACCACTGACAATTTTACAATCACCAGGTAAAGCATTAATAAATTGAGTGATAGCACCTTTTGCCCAGGCAGCCGAGCGAAATTTTCTTGACCCAATTACTGCAACATAAGAACCATTTGGAACAGCGGCACCATATTTAGCAAATCGTTGGGGGTCATCTAATTTAGGAATTGGGTCAGGTAAATTTATTTTTGGTTTTCTGACATAAGCAATCAATGTTTTATTTAGTTGATTAAATTGTTGCATTAATTGCTGAAGTTCGGTATCCTCAGCATCCCATTGAACAAAGAGATAGTTCAAGTTAGAAGTTAAAGGTTCAGAGGAAGTAGTCCAATTTAAGTCAGTGGGTAAATTAGAAGGTAATTGTCCATGAACTACTACATCTTGATATTTTTGACTAATCAAATATTGTTGAACAAATCTATCAAATCCTGGATTATCTCGGATATGAACCACAGGATTTCGAGTAGGAACATCATTCAGTTTAAGATACCATTTTCGATGTTTATTCTTTAATAATGTTTCAATCTCCAATTCCATTCTGGGAGTCAAGTTTCCAATAAGATTACTTAGCCCAGCCATGCCCAGATGAAGCCGAGTATCACTTTCAACTGGAGCATCAGGTTCATAAGGGACACGATTATTTTCAATCATCCACAAAGCAGCTTTGTGAATTATGTGTCCATGACAAGGTAATGGGTCACAGTGACAAACTAATTCTACAGGTTTTCCTTGAGCTAATAAAGAAGCTACATTATATATAGCTGGATAAAAAGGAGCCAATTCATCTCGAATTAGAGGCCAGGAATATTTACGGAATTTGTCTAAAACATCTTCGCGGGTTCCTTCTTTACCAATTGGATAGGGATTATTCATAGGACTACGGGCAATACCTTGACTACCACCTCGACCAATATAAACCCGGGAATAGTCTGGAGTATGCCAATTAGTTGAAGAAAAACCAAAAGAGCCGGTATCTCTAATATTGGTTACTCGACAATGACCTATTGAATTTGCTCTCCTATTTGGCGATAGTGTGGATGGTGGTTCTTCCTCTGGAACATCTGGAATATTTTCCGGTTCCCCTTCATCTGTTCTTTCATCCTCCACCAAAACTTCCCAAATTGGTTTATTTAATGTTTCAAAGTAATTTTTGGCGTATTGAGTTCTTTTTTCTGTGCCATTAGTTGCCAATAATAGATAATCTGCTTCTTCCAACATTTCCATTAATGGGGCTGGTTCATTTCCCACATTGCGTACTGGATATGTTTGTGGTACATTTTCATTCCCCATATTGTAAATAAATACACTGGGATATTTTTTACTTCTGAGATAAGTAATAGTAGGTCTATCAAATCCAGGTAAAGAACCTACTAAAATTTCAGATGGATTTTTCGGTTGAGGATTTAATGTTTTTCTAAAGGTCATTGCGTCCTCCATTTTTTCAATGATTGGAGGAGTTAAAGTTTCAATCGATTGATTTCCCACAAATGAGAAAATAATAGGTTTATCTTCTTGATTTAATGGGTCTACCATCCTTCCTGTGATACTGATACGTTTATTCCCTAATTCTGATGATTCAGAGACTTTACCGGCTCCATAGAAACATAAACGTTCATCACCATATAAAACAACTAAATCAGCATCTTTTAGTTCATAAGTAGTAGTCATGGTTCGGTTGATGCGACGAAGTTGAGCGGCAGGAATACGACCTTGACCATCAACTTGACCAGCAACAATGAAAGTACCACTACCAAAGGATATTGAAATAATGGGAGCTTGTTTATTACGTTCACTTGTATCTTGATGGAAATTCAGAATCGGTTTATCTGGCCGATTCATATCCATATCAAAAACATCGATTGCCACAGTTTGGAGTTGAAACCCCGGATATACTTTTTCTCCAATAGGTTGAATCAGATTTAAAATTGCCGGTGGAATATCCGGCCATCGTTGATTGGTCATTGGATTAATTTTCGTATATCCTTGAGTTGACCACCAGCCAAATGTTCCGCAATTGGTCATAGAATAGCGCATTTTACCGCCTCTATCACCTACTGCTGCTTGATATAATGGAGCTTTTTCTATTACTGTATCTACTGCTGATAGAATTTGAGTTCGTACAGATGAAGCAAATCCTGGTTTAATTATAATTGGCATGACTGAGTTCCATTTAATTTGATTAGACTGGTGTATTAAACAGGTTTCCATTGACCAGAGGGAGTGCCGATATTATGTTTGGCACTGAATTGGTCATAAAATTCTTGAGCTACTGAGTTAGGAATTTTTACAGGGGAAGGTCCTGATAAATCATAAGATTCTACGACTTTTGGTTCTTTACCATTGGCTCCTTCTACGAAATCGATACCTAATCCCATAATGGTTTGATATTGAACTGCGTTATCATTAATTTGGACTAAATCATTTTTAATCTTATGCAATTCATCACGAATCTGATTAGGATTTAAGATATTGGAATAAGCAAAGGCGGGTGCATTATCATTGTCGGCGAACACATAAAAATGTTCAGCAAATCCTTGTTCATCTTGAGATAAGCGAATTGCTGCAATGATGATAATAGAGGATAAGACAATGAAAGGAGCATAAGCCATTAAGAATCCCCAGGCGAATCCTTGCATAGCGGTATATCTCCAGATTTTGGGGAGAAGATGAACATTATTTCTTAAAGCATCAGCAGCGAGAAATCGTAAACCATTAGCGCCGGTTGCGGAGAAATATTTAAGAACAACACTAGCTGATACTTGAGCTAAAGCTGTGGCTACTGACGTAGCCATCGATTTCAACAGAATCCCAGTTAGGAAGAAATTAGCAATTTGAGTAACTAGAGTTGTGATTGTTACTACAGTGGGTACTGCTACTGCGGCTACTGGAGCTAAAATTATTGCTCCTTTTTCTGGTTCTTCTTCAATGGGTTCAGCAAATTTTTCCAATAATTTTATGACTTGATTTAATATTCTTCTGGCTTGGGTTCGGGCTGCACCTTCTGCTGTTTCTAATAGGGCTTCCATTTCGTTTTTAGTTTGATGAAGGAACGCATAAGCATCTCCTTCTTTTTGCCGCATGACATTTTGTGCATCTTCTGCCATTTCCGGAATTGAATCTACTAATTCTTCAATCTCCGCTAATTTTTGAGATAATTCTGGTAATTTTAAATTCACATTATGGGCATCGATTGCTCTGATATAGAGATTATATTCTGTTGTTCCGAAACTATTATTGTTTAACATAGTATTTCCCACTTGTGCTAAATCTTCATGGGTTTTACTATTAAAAGCTAAATTAACTCCGTAAATCGACTCTAGGGTTAACAAAACTGCTGCGGTAATGATATCTCGGGCTTCTTTTGCTATCTCAATGACTTTTTTAATAGGTTCAAATACTGGTTCACCCATTGATTCAACAAATTGAACCAATGGCAGATTCCTAAACCATTCTTGAGGAGTATTTAAGACGTTGTTAATATCCTCTGTGATAGTCAGGATTTCTTTGCCTAACCAAAAACTGTCTTTAATTCTCTCTCTTAAATATTCAAACGCTTCTGCCATCTTTCCCCTCTCTTTTTTCGTTTAATTCTCCTTCATAGATTATCATAATATCCTGACTTTGTAAACCTCCTATTAAACTGAATCGTTCTTGTTGTGTATTGATATTTAATCTCATTTTATTCAAGAATTTTATTAATAATTTGCTATCATATAAATAACTTTCGTTGAATTTACTGAGTTTTTCACTTCAGTTTGTCAAGCAATTAATCACCGGAGGGAATATGCAACACCAATTGTACGGATTGAGGGGTAAAGTCTACGTCAAAAAGTTAAAAGAACTTTATGCTGAGTTGGGGCCGTTGATTCAACAGGACTTTAACCAAATTATCGAATCAACGGGTAAGTTTACACCTTTAAATTTGGGTGAACTTTGCATAAAGCACAGAATTCCCGTTACAGTCATGGATGATTGGCTATCTACTTTGACCGCTTACCCGACCGGAACCTGGGAAAACCTGCGAAGCCGAGGGTGCAAAGCCAGAGATATCGGAGTGGTCTGGAAATAAACACTGGGGCCTAGTAGCAGGAATTATTACAGTCAAAACGGCATTGGCAATAAATTCAGAAAAGACTCCCAAGCTACTTGAGCATCCGCGTCAAAATTGCCTTATGAATCAAAAATTTACTCAACTTTCTTTTTTCTCAGAAACAGAAACAGAAACATTTTCGGAAACAATAACAGAAATATTAAAGAGAAAAGAAACAGCATTAGCAATAAATATCAGTGGGGGGAAAGATTCACAGGCAATGTTAAGGTATTTGAGCAAGAGAGCTAAAACAGAAAACTGGCAATGTCACATATTCGTTATCCATGCAGATTTGGGCAGAATTGAATGGCCGCAGACATCAGAATTTGTGGAGAAGTTGGCATCGGAGAGTAACTTACCCTTAGTGGTGGTTCGGCGTTGCCAGGGGGACATGATAGATAGATGGGAAGCCAGATATGAAACATTAAATAGTCAAGGGAACAGCAAACCATTCTGGAGCAGTGCCAATGCCAGATATTGCACCAGTGACTTGAAAATTCAACCAATAAACAAATACTTAAGACAGTTTAAATTGGTAGTCTCAGCTATGGGGATAAGAGCAGACGAATCTCGGAATAGAGCAAATAAACCAAATCTGTCAGTTAGAAAAAATATCACTACCACAAAATTGATTGAATTATCTCCAGATGAGGCATGGAAAAGATGGAAAGCTAACCCCTCTGGTAGATTGGCCTTTGACTGGCTTCCTATTCATGATTGGGATATTGAGCAAGTCTGGAATCAATGTGGAACCAGTGTAGAAGATTGACAACGCCGCCGACAATTGACTGATTCTAAAGCCGTTGATGGCTGGCTTTGTCATCCAGCTTATGTTTTAGGTCATGGCAATGAACGCTTGTCTTGTTCGTTTTGTGTTCTGGCATCGGTCAATGATTTGTCTAATGCCATAGCTTATAATCCCGACACTTATGCCCACCTCGTTGCCCTTGAACAACAAAGTGGTTGGTCCTTCCAGCATAATCGTTCTCTTCAATCTTTGTCAACTCTGTCCTAGTTCGTTTTATGCAAACTAAATGTTTTAAGACCCCTTGACGGATGATATGGATGAGCCAGAACTTGCTTCAGAATCCAGTCGATGGTGGGTTTTGGTCATCAATCCATAGATGAAACCCATACGAGCGTCTGTTTTGGCCTGAACACCTGTCCTGAAGACCTTGCTGAAGACCTTGTTGAAGACCTTGTTGAAGACCTCTATCATAGTCTGGGGCTAGGTTTCAGTTTTTTTGAAGACCGGCGATGCTTAAAACTTATCCTCAACTTAATTTAGGTGGCGATCGCCATTAAATCAATCCTCTAATTTTCTGATGCAACTTTTAGAAAAGTTAGTCTTCAAGTCTTCAGAATCTATATAGAGCAAAGGTTTCAGCCGTCAGTTAGGTCTTCAGTAGGTCTTCAGTTAGGTGTTCAGTGGTCAAATCATGCGCCAGTCGAACGCATCCTCATCCTATTCTGTCTCATGGTCCCAGTTTGATTAGAAATGGTCCCATTGTTATGAGATGATTCTGCCAATCGAATCCAAGCCAATACACTTAAATTGCTTTTCCCGGGAGAAAGTTATGCCAGCTATAAATTTTCAAAAAAGATTTGCAATGGCTGTCCAGTCGGGAACTAAACGACAAACAATTAGAGGATATCGAAAACGTCGCTTTGTTGTGGGAGATAAACTGATGTTGTACACCGGCATGAGAACAAAACTCTCTCATTTCTTAAGAGAATCCACCGCTATTGCAGTCCATGATATTAAAATAGAAGAAGACAAAGTTTATTTGGATGATTTAGAACTAAATGAGGAAAATTTGTTGAAATTAGCCAACGATGATGGTTTTGAATCTATCGATGAGTTTTTTGATTTCTTTTGTAGCACTCATGGTTTACCTTTCTCGGGTCAATTAATTAAGTGGTAAAATGATTGATAAACAATGGACTGGAATAGAAGAAAATTTGATTATTAAAGCAGGATTTGAGTCAGAATTTTATCCTTTTTTATACTCATTACCAAGGTTTAAAATAGAGAAAAAATGGACGGGATGGAAGACTTTAGATTATGTGGGATGTAGTCAAGCAAGAAAACATCAAGATACTATCTCAGCACCCCAAGAATATTATGCGTTTTTGGTACTGAGAAATGATGGATTAATCGCTAAAGGCATTAATCAACCTAGACTAAAACTGCCAATTCAAAAACCAGGAACTCTGATTATATTGAAACGGCATTCCTATCATCATGTGATTGTAGATAATCGTCTGGGAAATAATCAGGACTCAAAATTTTGGATTGCTTTAGGTCAAGTCTTTGATGTTAAACCGACAAGATTTGAAGTTTTTCAATTATTTCAACAGTTTTTGATTCAGAGGCTATCGCATAAATACAGTGATATTTAATGGAGATTGACCATGTTGAAATTATTTGACGAAGAATTCAAGCCTTGTGGATACTACACTAAGTCAATGCACGAAAATGGTGAATCATTAACTTAAACTCATATTGAACAATTATCCTCTACTAAAATTGGTGATGATAAATATAGAATCAATGAGTTTCGTCAACCATTTGATTTGACATTTATTTATCAAGACCAAGTGGTTTGGGCTAAAATATGCGCCAAACAAGATTCAATGTTTCAAATGATGTTTTCGGGGTTTGGCTCGGGTGAATGCAGTTTTGAAGAACTTTTAGCAATGGATGCTAGAATCCATCGATATTCTTGAGAAAATAGAGCAGTAAGTGTTGGCGGAGCCTTTGCGTCAGCACTTACATCATCGGGGCTTGGGGATGATTGCTTTATTTTTTTGAATGTTCGCTTAACTCCGAACATTAACTCCGAACATTAGACTCCGAACATTAGACTCCGAACATTAGACTCGCCAACAACTCCGAACATTAGACTCCGAACATTAGACAGACTCCTGAATGATTTGTTACCGAGTGCCTTTGAATGTTCGAGCGCCATTGAATGTTATGCCAAGCGCCGTTGTTGTTCCAACCAGTTTCCGAGCGCCATTGGTGTTTTCTTAGATTTTTTAGTAATCAACACAAAACACTTGACTTATACTTTAATGTTTTGTTAGAGTAAGTATAGACGCAGGATTGTCCAGCCTGGTGACTGGAGCCTTAAAACGGAGGGCTGACCGAAAAGGGATATTGAGCCGGTAGTCGGTAAGATTCAAGTTTGCGAATCCACCTAACTGCATTGATTTGTGGGTTAATCTCAAAAGGATTAACACGGGGAAGGGCGTTTTGTTGAAATCTGCATCAATATTTGAGGGGTTCGATTCCCCTATCCTGCATTTCTCTTAGAATCAGTTTCCTAAAAACGTTTTCTGTTTCTAATTTTGTTTCTGTTTTTAATTTTGTTTCTGATTTGGGGTTTGATTATGGGTTAGGGCAGAAGGGTCAGGGGCGAGTCTCCGCTATTCCTCCACTATTCCTCCACTATTCCTCCACTATTCCTCCACTATTCCTCCACTATTCCTCCACTATTCCTCCACTATTCCTTTGTTCTGATATTGTCAATGACCCAACAACTATCCCCAACAGCTAATCATTAATGGTGATTCGGAGATTCAGAGAGGGATTCAGAGAGGGAAATGGCGATCGCATAACGAAAGGAAGTTGAACTCAGGATTGAACTCAGGATTGAACTCAGGTTCAGGGTTGGATGTTGGTGTATTTTGCTGTATTTTGCTGTCGCTGAAGTGAGTGAGATTTATTGAGGTGCAAATGTCATTAACATCAGAGTTGGCGAAAAAAGGGGAGTTCTATCATGCAGTGTTGAACTTGATAGACCCTCAAAAAGCAGCAGTTTTAATCAAAGAACATCAGCAAAAGTTAAGCAAAATATACTTTCCACCAGTAAAAGGAACAGATTTTCCCTTGGTAGGAATGGCAATAATTTATGCAGTGAGGGAAAACCTGGCCAGGAAATTGCAAGTGAGTTGGTTCCATGAGACGGCGGCAGGTCGGATAATGGATAAACCAATGCTTGAGGGACCGGCCAGGTATATATTGATGGCTTTAGGCGATAAACAAGCTCGAACCAGTCGAAATCTATATGTTTATAGTCCCAAATCGTTGTTGCCAAGTTATCGAGAATCAATAGAAGATGTGGCTCAAATAATCTCATCATTTGATGTCATCCTCCCTGAACCAGAAATGCCATTTATCCCAAATCCAAGTTGGATACAGGCTGATGCCAATCTACTCATGAATGGGTGTTTATGGGATATCCGAACAACCAAAAGCAAATTCCCCTTAAGTATGGACAATATTGTTCAACAAGTTGCGTATTTAGTGGTAAACCGGGGAAAATACCTAATTAATTCAATGGGGATATACTATTCACGGCAAGAGTGCTTTTTTCGATATCCCATTAATAAAGTCTTGAAACCTGGATTTCATCAAGTTTCATCATCAGAACAACCAATTGTGGATTTGAAATTGTAAACTATTCAAATAACGGCAAGTTGGTTGATTTGTCGTTATTTGATAGTTATTTGAAATAGGGCTATCGCTGGAAAAAATTGATGTTAGAGGTTTTGAATAATGAAAACATTAGAATGTCATAGCAAGGGCGATACTAGATTTAGTCCATTTTTCTGCGATGTCAAAGTCTTTGGTATAAACAAATCCATTGAGAACCACTATCATTGCAGTAAGGTTTTTGAGATACCTACTGGCAAAATCGTATTTCCTAATGATTGGAGACAGTCGAAGAAATTAGCTAAGTCGGGAGCAAAACAAGTGGCTTGGCAAATCAGTGAAATAATGTTTCCAATCCGCAGTGATGCAACAGGACGTTATGCAATAGATGATTTCGGAGTACAATGGTATTGTTGTTTGTGGTATAAACACTTAAGGGAAAATCCCTGGAAAGTAGAATATGTCAAAGAATTTGATGAATTCAATGACCCATTTGCAGGGAAATTCCCGTTCTGCCAAGCCAAAGTAATGGAGAAAGTAAAGAATGAGGGATTGTACGGATTACGAGGAATGGCAACAGAACTTTGGCAGCTATTACACCAAGACCTAGCTGGAGGACTGAAAATCATTCGTGCCAATTTGTTGGACATTGAATATGGAATGATTTGCCATCAAGTGAATCTTAAGGGAGTGATGGGGGCAGGTTTAGCCAAACAAATACGCGATAAATATCCCCAAGTTTATCAACAATACAAAAATTGTCTTAAAAATAAGTCGTTGGGAGATATATTGGCAGTTTCTGTTGCAGATAATTTGATGGTGTTGAATTTATTTGCTCAAACCGATATTGGAACCGGACAACAACAGACCAATATGACAGCATTGAAAGAATGTTGTGCTGCTGTACGTCGATTTAATCGGGATTGGGATTATATGATGCCTATTTACCTGCCATACAATCTAGGATGTGGATTGGGTGGGGCAAATTGGTCTGAAGTATCTAAGTTGATTGAAGAAGAACTGCATACCTCTATTATTTGTCGAATTTAAACCTATTGGGATGATGCACCTTGCATTGTCCCTTTTTTTTCTTGGTAAAAATTTGTCAACGACCCAACACTAATTAAAATATAGTGTGGGCTTGTAATCAGTATTGCAAGTCTTGAGTTGACCAGACTAAGTGAAGAACTACGTTATTACTAAGAGTTAAAGACCTACCTACGGATGCTTGCAAGTCTGTAGCACTAGAACTGAACAGTTAAATATTCTATTTGGGTATTGAAAGTGCTGTTCGGATAGTTACCGGGTAATAACATTGTCGATGCAAACATTACTGAATAAAGGAGGGACGCAACAATGTCCAAAACCAATTACGTTTTAGTTGTAGATACCAACAAACACCCTTTATCTCCTTGTAAACCTGGAGTAGCCAGGTCATTACTTAAAGCAGGTAAAGCAGCAGTTTTCAGGAGATATACATTCACAATTATCTTGAAAAAAGAAGTTGAAGGCGATATCCTAAAGTCTCAGATTAAAATAGACCCGGGTAGTAAAACGACTGGATTGGCTTTAGTTCAAAATGGTGTAGTCATTTGGGCGGCTGAACTTCAGCATCGGGGTCAATTAATCAAGCAATCTTTAGATAATCGTCGTAGTCTAAGAAGAAATCGACGTAATCGTAAAACTCGTTATCGTCAACCTCGGTTCCTTAATAGAGTCAAATCAAAACCTAAAGGTTGGTTGGCTCCAAGTCTAATGCACAGAGTAGAGAATGTATCTACTTGGGTTAACAAACTAATTAAATTCTCGGCTGTTGATTCAGTTATGATGGAATTAGTTAGGTTTGATACTCAAAAGATGACGAACCCTGATGTCAGTGGGGTTCAGTATCAACAAGGGGAATTAACTGGATATGAAGTTAGAGAGTATTTGCTTGAGAAGTTTGATAGAACTTGTGTCTACTGTCAGGCTAAAAATGTCCCATTAGAAGTTGAACATATCCAACCAAAATCTAAGGGTGGCAGCAATCGAATATCTAATCTGACTTTAGCTTGTAGACCTTGTAATCAGTCCAAAGGAAATCAAGATATCCAAGACTTCCTTAGTGGTAAACCTAGTTTGCTAAAACGAATATTGAATCAAGCTAAACAACCACTGAAAGATGCTGCGGCTGTTAATTCTACTCGTTGGAAATTAAAGGAAAGTTTAGAATTGACTGGGCTTCCAGTATTTACAGGGAATGGAGCATTAACAAAATACAATCGTTGTAGATTAGGATTACCCAAGACTCATTGGTTAGATGCAGCAAGTGTTGGCGAAATTGATAATTTAGTTATCGCAACTCATCAACCATTACTGATTAAAAGTTTTGGGTTTGGTTCTAGGCAAATGTGTAGAACTGACAAATATGGGTTTCCAACTCGTCATTGTTCCAGACAAAAAGTCCACTTTGGATTTACTACCGGAGATATTGTTAAGGCAGATATTCCCAAGGGTAAATATGCTGGTAAATATACGGCACGGGTTACAGTTAGGTCTACAGGTTCATTTGCAATCAAATCCTTAACTCATGGTAAGCAAATTGATGTCAATCATAAATATTGCAAAGCTATTCACAAGCTAGATGGTTATGGTTATGGCTTTGGTGAGTTGATAAACATCAACCCAACTAAACTTAACCCAGTTGAAACCCAAATAGTTAAGGGCAGAACAGCAGCCAATCCAACTCAACTAAATTTGTTTGATAGTTCAATATTTGCCGTTGAGTCTAGTGAATCAAAAATCCATAAGAAACAGAAAGTCAAAGGTGATGATTATGAACAATTAAGTCTGTTTTAAGTCTTGGAGAGGAAAGTAGTTTATATGTTGGCTGTTTTCCTCTCACCGTTAAATCAAAGATTATAACGGGAGTCCCCAACAGCTAGAAATTTATGGAAGAACTACAAATTTTTGCTTGGGAAACTCGATTAAATGTTACAATTTTAGAAACCGCGACTTCTTGGCAAACCGAAATAATAAATTATTTTGCATCAAAAGGGGAATCAGAGTGTTATCCAGCCTTATCGACCAAATATAATAAAAGTCAAGAAGTAATTGTTCATTTTTTTTACAATTAATCATCGTGCAGAAACCCAAATCTGTGCTGAATTAATAATTCCTAATCAAACTCAGATAATTTTATCTCAAAAAGAAATCAATTACTTATCATCAAAACTTGGCCGCAATTATCTAAAAGGGTGCAATCAATGGCTAATATACCTCAATCAAAATCCCAGAAAATAATTCACAATAATACTCAAAGAATTTTAGGGATTATTGGTGCAAGACCTCTGTTGTGTCATTCATGGCAACGAGATAATTTACTCTGTCCCGGTTGCCCACCAGGTAATGTTTTCAAATGTTCACGCTGTCAATTGCTTCTTCCCTGGTGCTGTGGTAGTTTAGATGTCTTTCCAGATTGGTGCGATATTTGCGTTAATGACTACATTAAATTAGAAGGCTGGCCTGAATAATCACAATTATGCACAGAGTGCGGAGCGTGTATAGGCCAAAGCCTCGCTTGACTGATTATGCACAGAGCTTGGCTGATTATGCAATTGGCAGGGGGTTCTGTATGGAGGCGCGTATAGGTGATCGCCTCGCTTGCCTGATTGTCGGTCACCCTTGGCGCACAGAGCAATCTTTAACTGAATGCGATTATGCACATAGCTTTGAATCGCTCATCATTGATTATGCACAGAGCTTCGCGATTATGCACAGAGCTTCGCTTTCATGACCGGCTGACGGTTCTTCATCTCGTTGCTCTCGCTTAAATTATCGGTGTAACCCTAAACCTAGCTTTTTCAAAAACCAATGACATATTCAATAACAGCCCTTTGCGGAAATGGTATTACAGCAGTAAAAATGGCTCGTAAAATGCGCTTATCTTGCTATAAGGAAGAATTTAGCCCGTATGTAAAAGGAGTATTTAATCTATCTTTGGACTGGGACGATGATAAATATCATCATCTTTTGCAAGGAATACAAGTTTTTCCTGAGTCTTGTGGCAATTTTAATTATTGTCGAAAGATTACTTCTTTCTTGGACGATGAATATTATCTTTACTTTTGTGGGGAAGTTTCCAATCAGTTAGTCTGGGAATATATTGAGTTTGAAGAGGAGAAAACCCTGAATTTATTAGGTGAATGGGCTAAAACCAATGAAGAAACTGACAAAATTATTCATTGCATCAATTATTCTCGGGGTCAGAATCAGATTCTTAGAAATGTCCATTCATCATTAAATCCATTGGTTCCAATAAGATTGATATAAATTCCTTGGGGGTAACCATTCCCCTAAATTTTCCTTCCTTTGCTCTCGCTTCTTGTGGTTGATGTTTTTCAATTAGTTACCATGCCCGAAATTGCTGAATTAATTCAATCAGTTACCTCCTTTCAAACTGAAGGAGTTGTTTGTGAAATAACGGACGGTAAAAAGATTTATCGATGGTTTGCTGATTCAGAACGCTATTTTATTGATTTTGCAGATGACTACCATCAGCATGGGTTGATTCAATACGATACTGACCAGGATGCACCATATTTTGGGGTTTGGATTAGTCCAACCAAAATGCTTACATTAACTTATTGTGAAGGGGATTGGAGTCTTGTAATTTGTGACAACCCAATTACCTACAATTCTGAAGTTGATTTGATTGTTGAATTTTACGAAAAAGCTCCAGGATTTGTATCAATTGATATTGATGAGAAAACAATTACTAAATATTATCAATCTAAGTCGGACCTTTATCTTCAGACAATTCCTCATGAACAGTTGTCTAAAGATTATCAATCATCAAACCGAGTCTTTCATCAAATCTCAAAACATGATGCAATTCAGATGTTGGGTGAAGTTACTCCCCTCAAACAAGATGGATTCAGTTTTATTTGCTCTGAACCAAAATTTGCAATAAATGGACAAAACATTTATCTTGCTTGCCTGGAAAAACAGAATAAGTTCTGGGCAATCTTAGCAATTTTATCTGAATGGGATGAGTTGTTTGAATGGCTCGATAACCAACTCTCATAAATTGATAAATCCCCCTTAACTAAATCTGGGGGATTTACTGTCTCATTTTGGAATTTAGTGAGGTTTTCAATGACAGAAGAAATTGTTTGGAATAAAGATTGTTGGCAAACACCTAATACGGAAAAACAACCCATATTATCTTTGGTTCGAGATGTGTTTGATGGTCCAATCTGTCTTGACCCTTGTACAATGCCAAATAATCCAACAAAAGCTAAGTATTATTTCACTGAATCTGATGATTTTCTGAGTCAGACTCCTTCAATGATTTATGACAATTGTTGGATGAATCCACCTTTCAGTAAACCAGCACCATTTCTTGAGAAAATGTTTGATTGGTATAAAACTGGTCATATTGTCCAAGCAATTGCCTTACTCAAAAGCGGTACTATGCACAATCAAAGTACCAGTCACATTATCAATCAAAGCCGAAGTATTTGCTTCTGGAGAAGTCCCCGAATAGCTTTTTTGGATAATCTTGGTAATCCTAAGAAAAAAGCTGATTTTGACTGTATATTGGTCTATTTTGGACCCGACCATTGGGAATTCTACAAAACATTCAAATCAAGAGGAATTATCAGAAGTCACTGATGAGGAGAAACCAAATTAATTCAGAATCAGTTCAATTAAAACTAGATTTGTTTCCAAAAATTAAACCCGGTCAAGTCGTTAAAATTATTGGAAGAGACTTCACCGGCCATTTTGATTTGAAAGGATTTAAGGCAATTGTAGAATGTCCAGCTACTGGATATCATGGTGGAATCTGGTGTTGGATTCAGAGATTCAAACTGGGAACACTATATCCAGTTATCCTAGAGTACGATATTTATAGTTTAGAGATGATAGGTGAATTCAAAACACCTTGGTATAAACTATCGCCTCGTACTCAACAATCTAAAATCAAATCAAATACTCAATAATTACCCACAAGTCAAGTGGTTTAATTATCACTTGACTTAACTCACTAAACAAAGGAAAAACGCAACTAACACTACAACAACAACTCCTCTTGAGAAATTTCGAGATTCAGGTTGATAAGATGAATCTTGAACAAGCGAGGCTTTGGCCTCTTAAGCTCCGCGCTCAGTTTTTTCTTAAAGAATTGTATAAACAAATGATGGTTAAAGAGGCAATGTATCAACAGTTTCTTAGGGAAAAATGGAAAATCAAGTAAAAGCTATCAGTTTATTTAGTGGAATAGGAGCATTTGAATATGCGGCAACTGAATTTGTTTTCGGACCAAATTATCGAACAATCCAATTTGTCGAAATTGAACCCACAGCCCAAAAAGTCCTCCAGTCCCAGTTCCCAGGCATCCCCATCCACGGAGATATTAGAACATATCATCCCCCAATCATGCGATCGCCAAGCTCAGGAGGTGGAGAATCAGGTGGAGAATCAGGTGAAGAATCAGGTGGAGAATCAGTCCAAGATTACGCCTCAGTCATTATTGGAGGATTTCCTTGCACGAACACAAGCTGCGCCGGTTCAAGAGAAGGACTGGCTGGTGATGAATCAGGACTCTGGTACTCAATGCTCAGAGTCATCCGTGAGGCCCAACCAGATTTCGTCATCATTGAGAATCCCGAGGGCCTTGTCCACAGAGGACTTAGAGAAGTTCTTGCCTCTCTCAGAATGGCAGGATATCAAACAGAAGTTGAAATGTTCTCGGCGCAGGAGTTTGGTGCTCCCCACCGAAGACTCAGACTCTTTATTCTTGCCTACGCCGACCGGCTTGCCATCCAGCAAAGGAAAGGGTGGACCGGCTGGGATGAACAAATTGGAAGTGATATTGAAAAAACAAGGGAGATTGGAGCGCTCCCGCAAACTGAATCCACAGTTTTGCCTATGGATGCAAGGATTTTCCCCTACTTGGCTGGATTGTCTTATTCCGGCTGGTGGAAACACAACTCACCACCAGTTAATATTGGACTTCCCCTCAGAACACCAGGAAGGAGGGCAGCTATAAACTTGGTTGGACAATCTATAGCTATACCTCAAGCTGTTTGTGTTTTACTGCGCCTTAAGTTTCTTTGTTCTTTGTTAGATTAGTTGTAATGAACTCCGAATAGGCAACGTGCTTCCAAATTTTTCCATTTTTAATTCCTGAAATTACTTTTCTATCAACACCATACAAGTTTGAAATTTCTTGACAGTTTAGCTTACCTTCAGATAGTAAGCATTTAATTTCGACAACATCGTCTTCACTAAGTTTCGCTCTTGGATTCCTAGAACCTATGGTTGAGCGCCCTTTGTTTGCCATGTCAGTCATGTTTTCTTTTTGAGTGCCAAGAAACAAATGCTCTGGATTGACACAAGCTCGGTTATCACATTTGTGGCAAACGTAAAGGTGCGAGGGAATTTCACCGTAGTTTAGCCTAAACATTACGCGAGAAGCCTTTTCAGTTTTGCCATTAACACGGATTCTGGGATAGCCATAGCGACAGCAGCATAAATCTGTTAACCAGCAGTCGTCTTTAGAAACAATGTGGCTTTCAATGCGTTGTTGGAGAGATAGCTTGAGGCGAGGCATGGTATTTAAAAGTAAACGTCAAACCCAAAAAGCGAAAGCATTTACTTAAAGTTGGTTAAGATTGGTTAAGATTTATATTACTTAAGCAATGCCGAATTTAATGGGTTTCCCGATTGGGTACACGGATTGCATCTATCCGGCTGGTGGGCAACGAACCCCCCGCCAATTGATGTTGGAGTTGAACCCCGAACCCCCGGACGACGCGATGCCATAAAACTCTATAGCAAATCTATCTGTATCCCACAGGCGATCGCCGTTCTGCTTCGTTTACAATCTTTGCTCCAATTGCTCTAATCGAAGATAGCTAAATTCTCTGACCTCTCGGAGATTTAGCTGATTTTTTCCATATTGCTTTCGCTTTAAATGATGATGTTGTTTTTGATGTCTAATGGATAATTTAACTACTGCTCTTGAGATAATGATGAATCTTAAAACTCATTATCTTGAACAAAAACTGTTCGATAAAGCAGTTGACGTGAATCGAATAATTAATTCCTGAGCTTGTCATACCACAGATATTATTTTTCATGCTGAAGATTTAATGAGTCAACAAATTGTGAAAGTCAATCAAATTAATTCTGACCATGCTGAAGTAATTTATCGGGGTCCACAACGCGGATTACGGTCGATTCCTATCAAAATCTCCCGGGACCGATTTGATAAAGAGTTTGAATTGTTGTTTGATGATGAGGATTAATCAATGACTACTACAGGAAAAACACCCGAACAATATTGGATAACTGTCAATCAATATGCTGCTGAGATGATTGCTGAATATGGCAGTAATTATCCTGATGATTTGGAACAATCCAACTTCTTGTATGACCGAATAAAGAATTTTATTGGGAATTTTTCAATGATTACGGAAGAACAAAACTGTTTGATGATTTTAAGAGAATCCAAACATCCTAATTCTCTGGATGAAAAATATGGTGCAGGACATGGGGTTAAGTTGATAATTGAGGATGGAATCTCTTATCATCTGAAAGCCTTAGCTCGTTCGGCTATGTTTGCCGATATTATTGACCGTTTTAATCACTTGCACCAATAAATTACACAGCCTACTCTTTTGAGTAGGCTATTTTTTTACCGAAGTAAGTTATTTTTTTACTCAGGTAAGTTAGAGTTCAATGGAGAGACAGAGTTTAAATTTTTTGAACCCTAAACAGAGTTTGATAACCAGTTTAGCGATTGCAGTATTTTCAAAAGCCTTGATAGAAAAATCTCCTGTTTCTCCAGCCATTAAATCTCGGGATGAAGATACAGCACCATCAATCAACTGACTTCGTTGAAGTTGTTCTACAAACTCAATTCTGCATTTAGTAGCTCCCGTTTTACTAAGTCTTTCTAAAGCCGGTAGTAATTCAACCTCTTTCTCTCCTCCTTTTTCTACATATTCCATTAATTCTATTTCGCTTGGGGTCAGAGTTTCCATATTTCAAGTGAGCTAATTTTCTTTTTTATGATATAGTATTAAGTCAGTTGAGTCAAGGATAGAAAAATGCAATTACGAATCTTAAAACCAACCCTATTAAAGACCAGACCGTTACAATCAAACCATCTAACCGCACTGGAAAAGATTAATGTAAAAGTTCAAGAAAGAATTGAAGTAGTTGAATATGCAGTGGAGAGAGGGCATTTCCGGATAAGATTAAAAGAAGCAATAAGAAGAAATCCAATATGGTACGTTTATCAAGGACATAGTGAAATCCGAATAAATGGAGTAGTTTCTACAGCATTAATAAAAGAAAAAGACCAAGTAAAACTGAATGTACCATTCAAATCCCAATTAGATAATTTCTATAATCCAACAGGGTCGTGCAATGTGACAAGCATCGCGATGTGTTTGCAGTATTTGAAAGCATCGCGGAAAATGATAGGTCGTTATCACCAGTTTGAGGATGAATTATATCGGTGGTGTCTATCCAAGGGATATTCACGTCATAGTCCTCAAGATTTAGCTAAAGTGGTCCGGGATTATGACCGCAAAGATGATTTTACGGTGTGGGGAACCATCGAACGTTGTCAAAATCACCTACGCGGCGGCAATCCCTGTGTAGTCCACGGTTATTTCACCAGCTTCGGGCATATTATCGTTTTAGTCGGCTTTGACCCCCGAGGATTTCTTGTTCATGACCCTTATGGTGAATGGTTTTGGGATGGTTACCGTACCGACTTAAGTGGGGCTTTCCTCCACTATTCCTATAATTTAATCCGTCGTACCTGTATTCCTGATGGACAGTTTTGGGTTCATTACATCAGTTCTTGAACATTTTCTTAATCCTAAACATTAATGTTTTTCTATCATCAACTTTTCTATCCCTTAATTAGAAAAGATAAAAAAGAAGGGATAAAAAAGTTGTGATATGATGAGAAAAAAGACAAAAACCGGAGCAGATATGACGAAAACAGCAGAAATAATGTCCTATATTACCGAACAAACAGGATATGCAGAAGCAGTATCAAAATCGGTAATGGATGCGTTTGTCGGGTTCTTAGCATTGTCATTACGCCAAGGGGAAAATGTCACGGTTAAGGGATTGGGAACATTCTCAGTGAAAAATGTACCAGCCAGAAAAAGCAGAAACCCCAGGACAGGAGAAGCAGTCGATGTCCCGGCGAAAAAAAGACCGGGATTCAAATACTCGGTGACATTCAAAGAGTCGATTCAAGAAATGGCTCCATTAGCTGAAGAAGAAGTTCCACCGCCTCCGGTAGAAGAAGAAATTCCACCTCTTCCGGTAGAAAAGGGTCAACCAGAACGAGTATGGCATATCAGCGAAAAAGGCAAAGCGGTTAAGAAAACTGAAGGAAAAATCAAATCCTTGACTCCCTCTACGATGGTTTATGGCAATGGTTATAAAACCTGGACCAAAGCCTCTGACGTTCCTGAACTCTCCTATTTAGTCGCTTAAGCAACGGTATCGGTGTAGTGTAAGTCCTGGTCATAGACTGGGACTTCTGATGTTTAACTCAACAAGTATTCAATCAAAAGAACAATGGCATCCAATATTATAGCAAAGGCTGATTTCACATTTGGAGCAGCTTTGGCAGTTCATGAACTAAATCTCAGTACAGGCAGTGGTGCAAGAGCAATCAGCGGAATTCATCGACATTTCGGAATTAGTTCATCTGAATTACCTGGAACTGAAGGCTCTTTTGCTGAATATTCAGATTTACAACCTGGAATTTATCAGGTAAATGTTTGGTTAGAAAGTCAAGAACGTTCTGCCGGGTCTCGTGATGTTCTCTATGCTTTTAATCAGGCGGATGTGGTAGAGATAACTGATACTACCCCCTTGATTGGACAAAATACAGGTGGGTTATATGAAACTGCACCAGCAATTACTGAAGTGGTAGAAGTTCCTTATGGGGAATTATCTATTATTTTAGTTAATGATTCCACAACCACTGGAACTACTATTGCTCATGTAACCGAATTACAGCGGATTGGGGATTTACCATACCCAGTGCCGATTGTATATAGCAATCAACCAGATAATTTCATCGGGTCAGCCGGATATAACGAACCTTATGGTTGGGCCAATACCGGGACTGGTGATAGAGCCGCTTCAACTTTGAACTCATTTCTCGGATTCTCTGACCCAGTAATTCAACAAGGCGCACAAGATGCTGAAGGTTGGTTAATTCCCACCAATGGCAGTCTCATCCAATATAATGTGGTCCCTGGGGTTTATCGAATCATTTGGGAATTAATCAGTTCTGAATCTGAACCAACTCGTGACGGATTCTTTATCTGGAATGGTAGTGAATTATCTGTAGGGGGAAGGCGATCGCTATGTACCAATCAAGTAACAACCACGCGATTCAGCAGTGGAAGAATTACTACTGAACTCTCTGTATTTGGTCCTTTGGCCTTTATTGCCGTCGATACTGAGACGACAAGTGGAACAACTGAGATTCGGATTCACAGACTTGAAAAGATTGGTGAGATTACGGGAATGATTATTTTCCCTGCACATTATCAGCTACTCTCTCATCCACTGAATTTAGCTACCACTGCACTCAATAGTTATCGGCACTCGGAATTAAATTTGACTAATACTCAAACTCTTCCACAGCCTGAACCTTATCTGCTTGAAAGTTGGGAACAATGGTGGTGGCCTGGGTATAATTGGCGTTGGCATCACATGAATCCTGATGGTCAAGATGATTCTACTTTGAATCAAGAAATGCAGGATTTTTCTTTTCCAACAGCTTGGAATAATTCAGAGTTTAAAACTGAATTCCTTACCCTAGCTTCTGATGCGGGTTTGAAAACTTTAGCCATTTTCAATTACACTCCTACTCCAGCATTATCTAGCAATTCAACTGATGAATTTCTGGCTTTCCAAGTGATTCGAGGACTCTATCGATTAGCTGGAGTCATTGGTGAACAAAATAACATTAATCCTTCACCAATTTTGGATCAATTAATTCCCACGGCCAATGCTGGTTTAACTCAATTCTTCAGTGAGATTGTGGCTAATAATCCAGCCAGTATTGCTGCTATTGCTCATGTCTTTACTCGAATGAGTCAGGGTTATCTTCCTCCTGTCTTCTTAGATTCAGTTAATTACACTGAACTCTATCAACGTTGGACTCAAAGTTGGGGTCTTGATTAACTTTGAGTTATAATCAATTTTGAGTTTTGATTTTGGATTGTTTGCTGTAACATAATCCTCACTTCTTGAGGGGTTCATTCCCCTCAAGTTTTTTCATTTTGGAGTGAATCATGAAAATTAAACCCTTGGTCAATTCATTAACTGTGCAAATTGCTTTAGCTGATTTTTTGATTAATTGCACATATACCATTGAAGATGCTCTCAATAGTGGAGGAATGACGAGTAATCATGTTTTAACAATAGTGCGGCATTTATTATTTGCTTCAGGTCTTATTTATGGAAGAAGTCGAGCTTCTTCTGTTTTATATTCACCTAAACACATTCCTGGGTATAATAAAGAACAAGCTGAATCTCTTGCTCGTAATTAATCTTCTTCATTATGGTCTCAATACACAACTCAAATTCAATAACAGAAACAGAAAGAAAACCAGAAACATTTCCAGAAACAGCACCTTGTGCAAATTCAGTATTTTTCAGAACATACAGCAGAAGAAAGAAAGAAGGGCGGGAAACATGGGAGGAAGTATGCGAACGCACCATTGCAGGATTAGAGAAACTCGGCAATCTAAACTCAGACGAGGTGGCACTCCTCACCCAGATGCAGAAACAACTCAAAACCCTATCTTCGGGCAGATGGTTGTGGGTGGGCGGAACTGACTGGATGGAACGCCCGGAAAACTATTCAGGAGGCTATAACTGTACCTCAACGAATATCACTGATTGGCGGTCTTTTGGATTATTAATGAACCTTGCCATGATGGGATGTGGAACCGGCGCGGTCCTCGAACCGCAATATATCAATCAGTTGCCGCCAATTCGGAACCGACTGGAAGTAAGTATAATTGGTGAAATTGGAGAAACTCATCCATCTCAACGTCGAGAACATACTCAAGTAATTGTAGAAGGCAATCGGGTAATTATTAATGTAGGAGACTCACGAGAAGGTTGGGTGCATTCTTACCAAACTCTAATCGAATTATCTTCTGATTTACGGTTTAATTCACCTATTGAGGTGTTAGTTAATTTAGCAGATATTCGACCGGCAGGAGAACGACTTAATGGGTTTGGAGGAATAGCTAATCCTATTAAGTTGACGGAACTTTATCAACGAATTGCTTCAATTCTAAATAAGGCGCATGGACGACAATTAAATTCGGTTGAATGCTCTTTACTTATTGATGAAGCGGCTTCTACAATAGTTGCCGGAAATGTGAGAAGAAGTGCGGGAATCAGACAAGGAGCCAGTTTTGATGAATTGTTTGCCAATGCCAAAATGAATTTATGGCAACAAGATGAGGCAGGTAATTGGCGAATTGACCCTTCAAGAGATGCACTCAGAATGGCAAATCACTCAAGAGTATTTCATCATAAACCAACTCTGACTGAATGTATTGATGCAGTACGTCAACAATACTATTCTGGAGAAGGAGCAATTCAATGGGCTGGTGAAGCCGTTGCCCGAGCTAGTTGTGATTTAATGCCAGACAAAGAAACTAAACTAGAGTTTCTAAAAGCATATAATCAGGGTCACGCATTGCAATGGATAAGCGCTCGCCATCCATCCATGTCTCAACAAGAGTTGAAACATCGGTTGCAGCGTTACGGCCTAAACCCGTGTGGTAAGTAATTTTGCCTCACGTTAAAAATCGGGCAAAATCGGTGAACCCTGAGATGGGAATATCGAGGTAAGCAGATTGTTTAAAAGCATCTGCCACCGTAGAGCGTAGGATGTGAAACTCATTATTTGAGAATATAATCATTCCATGAGTGTCCGACAGTTAATTTCAATTGAAAATGTACGCCGAACTTATCCGAATTAAAGGATAAGAACTAGAGGATAAAAAGCCTTTAGGATAACATAATTGGAAATTATTGGTGCAGGATTTCACTGTAATCTTTCAGAGGTCCATCTCAATCAAATAGACCCGAATAATTGGGAGGAACAAGAAAAAGCATTTAAGGCCGGGGCTTTAGCAGTAGCAGTTTTACTCCATCACAAATTCGATGAACCTCGTTATCAATACAGTCGCGAAATTGACCCCATTGTTGGTGTCTCCTTTACCGGATTATTTGATTTCTTCGTCAATGCTTTTGGAATAGATTGGTTAAAGTGGTGGGAGGCAGGACGACCAGCCCAGTGGGGAATCACCGGAAAAACAACTCAATATTATTTATCTGATTACTTCAAACAGAAAGAAGCAGATTATCTGAATCGGTGGCGGGACATTGTTCATACTCAAGTCTGGGATTATTGCGATCGCCACGGATTACGTCGTCCAAATCGGTGTACTACAGTGCAACCTGCAGGGACCAAAAGTCTGTTAACAGGTGCTTCACCAGGATGGCATCCACCCAAAGCCCAGCGGTTTATTCGACGAATAACTTTCGGGAAAAATGACCCAGTTGCACTGGCTTGTATCGACTATGGTTACAATGTCATCCCTTCCCAATCTGATAAAGATGAAAAGGGTAATCTTCTAACTGACCCATTTGACCCGCGTTGTTCTGAATGGTTGGTGGAAATTCCCATCGCCGTCAGTTGGGCTGATTTACCTGGTGCCGATGCCATTGACATCAGTCTATTTTCCGCTTTGGCTCAAATGGACTTCTACCTTAATGTCCAAGGCAACTATGCCTGCCATAATACCTCCGCCACTATTGAATTTCGTGAATCCGAGATTGAGCAATTAGGTACAAGAATTTATGAAGCCATTCAAAATGATGAAGGTTATGTTTCGGCTGCCTTACTTGCTCGTTTTGATGACCGTCAATCCTTTCCTCGTCTTCCCTTTGAACCCATTGATAAAGCCGAATATGACCGTCTCAGTGCCGAGGTCTTAGTTCGTCGCAAAACCCATGATTTTAAGAAGGCACTTCACCGCTATGACCTTGGTGACTTAGCCGAAGCTGGACCTGCCGGTTGCGATTCCGATAAATGTTTTTTGCCTGATAAGCAACCTGAATCTTCCAACTAATCTCTGAAAAAAAACCTCCTATTTAATTAGGAGGTTTTCTAATTTTAACGAGAAATAAACCCTATCACCAACTTAAACTTTAACTTAAATTGCTGTTAGTTTCAATCAATTTCACATTGACTGTAGCATGAGAAAAGTCTAATTCTTCTCCTTCATCCAATGCCCATTGTTTGAGCAACTTATCTTTCTCTGGTTGAGAAAGTTTTGACCATTCTTCCTCGGTCATATCGAAATCTTCTAAATCCAAGATTTTATCTCGAAATTTTGCTGAAACTTTTAACACCAACTTAGTCATTATCAACTTCCTCCAAGTTTTTCTTCGATGTAATAGTGAAAGTTTAACCATTCAGAATCAGTTAAGGAAACTGACAAAAATTGGTTAATTATTTCAGTATCCAAGTGGTAAAAAATCCGGGTATGTAGTCCATAAACTGGAACCGAGGTTATAGCCGATTGCATAGTCCATTCGTGTCCAACTTCGACAGCCTTCAAACAGACCTGTCTCAATTCTTCCAGAACAGGTATATCTAAGTGCTCAAATCGGTCTGTGAATTGAATCAATTGGTTAGGTAAATTCATCTTTGCCATGCGTTGTAAATTTCATTCAATGCTGAAGCTAAATCCAGCAAATAATGAGAAGATTTTCCGGTAGATTTTAATGCTTCGAGATAATTAGATTCTTTTCTCCAGAATTTGATTAATTCACCTCGCTCTGATTGTGTTCGCCATTGTTCAAAAGAATCCCTTAAAGTTTGGGGAATTTGTTGTGTCAAGAAATATGCAACAATAGAAATCCTCATTTGCATTTGTTGTTTAATCAATTGTTGTTGACACCATACTGAGAACTCTAACCATTCATGGGAATTCAAATCAGAAGCCCACCAAGCATCATAAAAAATGTCAGTTTGATTATCTGGATTAAATTCTGAATAATCAAAACCAGAGATTTTCAATTGAGATGCAGCTTCAAAAAAGGCAACCGTATCATGGGTTTTATCTGCCTTAAATGCTGCATAACTTGCAATGGCATTAAGTTTGATTAAATCCGAATCAGTTAATTTTCTGTTAGACAAGATGGGACCGAAAAAATTTTCTACATTCAATGAACAATCGGATAAGGATGGGGTTTTTCTCATTTTGATTAATGATGTAATTGTTTAGGGCGATAAGTTGGCATGGGCAAGCGTTCCTGGCTTTGCGCTGCTCTTACTTGGATGGCGATCGCAGTACAGAACCAGGAACAGTAGAGTTTGGATTATGGAGAAGCCGACCGATTCCAAGCAACTCGATAGGGTGTAACGTGGGGGAATTGGGGACTGGTGTAACCTAACTCCCGGTCTAAGATTGCCAGTCTTGACCATTCTTCAGGAGTTCCACCTTTAGTTTTGAGTTGATTGAATAGTTGTTGTCGGCTGACCGTAAGACTATTTCCCAATACTGCATCGGTTGCATTAGGTTGAGTGCCACGACCACCCAAGACTGCATCAGTGGGTTTTGGCTGGTCCTTGGGTCTTAGTTTAGGTTTTGGTTTTGGTGTTCCTGTTGGTTTGGCTATTCCTGTTGGTTTTGCACAAAATGCTTGATTTTGGTTAGCAAACTCTTTAGCTTGGTCATAATCCAGAAACAGAGCTAAACTGCCATCTGGTTTGTTCAAAATTGATGTAGCATATCCCAAGGTTGCATCCGTTTCCGGACAACAGATTTCTTGGCTATCATAAACCACATAATAACCTTGTTTTTGATACTGTTCAATATCTGTTGAATCAAATAAACCTTGACGAGTATATTCTGATTTCCAGTAATTTGATACTCCTGTAGCCCATTCTGCAAATCCTAGACTCATAATTTTCCTCAATCTTCATCAATAAATTGACAATAGGCTACTACATCTGATTCTTCTACCTCAAATGACTTGATAATATACTTAGATTCGCCGTCAGTAATTACCTCGTTTATTGTGAAAGTTTCATCATCGTCATATCCCAATTCGTTTGAATATTCATTTAACGAATCTCCTTGAAATAGTACAATTCCTTGATATTGGCGCATTTTTAATCTCCGAATAAACCTTCACTGAATTGATATTTGATTTTTTCTGTTCGCATTTTAGTAAGGTTATCCGTCCAAATATCCAGGTTCTTCATCTGATAAGGCTTCTCCTAGCATTGCCCAATATTGACTGCACTCTCTTCTCCTTTTTGCTTTTGTTTCTGTTTTTGATTCTGCTTCTGTTTCTGATTCTGTTATTGTTGCTAATTTTGGTTTTGATTCTGAGTTTGATTCTGAGTTTGAAGAAGCCATAGGTGGTTGAGAGGAGTGAGTTAGGGTAAATTAAGTAACATTCCATTCAGTTTGAATTTGACCTTGAACAAAATGAAAATTTTGCCACCAATAATTAGTATCAGTGTCACCATCAGTAACGAGTAAATATTGATTATCGGGTTTTGAACCTTTATAGATAAAAACACAACACAAAATAATTTGGTTATTGTGTCTAGGGATTGGTTTATTTTTGAAAACTGAGTAAGCAATTACTGATTCACCCCATTCAGTAGCAAATTGTTCAGCAAAGGATTGAATTTCTGTCAAAGTTCTTGGTGAATCTGATTCTGATGTTTTGTAAGCATCAATAAATGGAGGGAACAGAAAATAGTTGTACTTTTTGTTGTCCATGTTTAAGAGAAAGCCTTCCTGAGATAAAGTAAATTTCACCGAACCGAGCGAGAGCAATATTAGGAATATGCTGATATTTGGATTTATTTTTCTTTTGTAGGAACCTAATATATTTTAGTTGATTGCTCTTTTTCTGAAAACCGATAACTTTTTTTAATCAACCGACGTAAATAAATATGGAAATATTCACGGGCCTTTCACAGTGACTATTTCCATTTGTTCTCAACAAAGTTTAACAATATCTTTGAGTCTTGAGGTAATAGCTACATTTTTGAAAAGCATTATGTATATCATCTACAAAACATAACTGCCTATGGATAAGCAATTATTGAGAGCTAAAATTATTATAACTAAACCTTAATAAATTCCAGCAAAATTTAGATAAAATTTAGTAAAAAAGTGAAGAAAAAGAGTATAAAAAAGAAGAAGTGAAAAGTCTAAGGAGGCGGGCAAGTGTTGCCAAGGATGTTCAATCTTTGAGTTCAGTCGTTCAAATCAGAACGAGTCAATTCCAAAGCAGCCTGCAAAGCTCGTTGGTTAGCACAACTCATCCACTCACTCTCATCGACCACTGCCGCCCCTTCCAGAATCAGCAGACCATTCAATAGGTCCTCTTGTTCGGTGGCAGCGTTCACCCAAATCTCAGCGACCCAGATTTCAGCTTGTTGGCCCAAGAACGCGATTTCGACGCGGTTGCTGCTATTGGCAATCAGTCGTTCCATTATCTCGGTGGATTCTGTTGCGGGTTGGATGCCACACAGTTTCACGCGCCGCTGCTCACGACCTCGTTCGACCACAAGGGTATCAATACTGGTGATATCCTTGACCACCCATTCGTCTGTGTTCCAGTCCATCTCTCCCGGAGCCTGGATGATGCCGGTGTCGTTCGAGCGGAATCTGAAGAATCCGACTATTGCCATCGCCAGCAGTGGCAACAGAATCACAGCTAGTTTTTGCTTCATCGCACCCCTTATAAAATCAACAAGCGTGAATTAAAGCCGAGTCAGAGCGCACTGTCATAGGCTAGACTGTTGCCAGTCAAAAATAGGCTAGACTGTTGCGGGTTTGGGGTTAACCGTTTGGAGTATGAAGGCGAGCGCATTTCATGGACGAGAAATCGAGTAAATTAACTGGTTCTGCGGTGGCTCCACCCAGACACACCAACAGCGAATGGTGGGGTCGAGGGAGTCGAAAATATCGCCCTTCCACCGTTCCCGCCGCAGTTGGATATCGAGATAGTCGTCGTGTTCCTCCAGGGGAAACAGCTTGAACGTGAGTCGCTTGAGATAGACAAGTCCCCCTCGACTTCTGCCTTTTTCTGGCAACGGGACGAGTTTCCATGTTTGACCCCAAGGAGAATCAACTGGCGATTTCAGTCGAATTTTGTCGCTGGCCTTATCGGCGAACTGTCCCGCCTGAATCAGCATAAAATCGTTGGGGTCGAGGGTCAGACAAACTCGAAAATTGTCCATGAAGTTTCTAGGATGAATTCGCAAGCTGGCACTGGCAAAATTATTGTACGGGTTTATCGGCGTTTGGCTGATTCCAAAGCGATCGCCGAGGCTTGGACGCAATTGCCCGTAGTCGGCGGGGGAAACTGGAGGCATCGTCACCTAGGAAAAAGCTTGGATTGAGGTTGGTGTAGCGATATAGTTGCCAGGGTTCCAAACAAGCGCCGGTCATCAGCCATGATTTGGGTTGATTTCCTTGGACCCCAGTTTTATCACGATAACTGAAAAAGTTTGCAGGTTTCGTACCCGAGACATTTATTCGCCAACGATTCGCTGTGGAATAATCACGCTCCTTGGGTTGCTTCATTCGGCAAGACAGCAGAATCAGCCGAATTTATCCGGCAGTGGCGATTGCCAACGGCATAGCTCCGCTTACCGCTTACGGTATAGCCATGATTACCACACACAGGCTCCGCCAACGCTTTAGGCACTCAATCGAGTTTCCAGATTACGATTCGGCACCATCAAAGCCAGTTCAACCCCGGAGCGTTGCTGTGAATGAACCCGAGCCAATGGAGCAACGGTGGTGGCGATCGCCAGAAAGGTACAAACAAATCCAGCCCAGGGGACTCAAGAGACGGACCAGGCAACTCTAACAGTGGCGATCTCCCACGGCATAGCTGCGCTGTGCGGCATCGCTGGTATAGAACGAATTGAAGAGACTGGCTTTGTTTATGGCGATCGCACCGCTGGCCCAGACTGACTCCGTTCGTAACAGGCTCCGCCAACGATTATCGCACCGCTGGCCCAGAATGAATTGAATAGACTGATTCCGACAGTGGCGATCGCATCGCAAGAGTCAAACCGACTGAATCCATTCAGGGCGATCGCATTGGAAAACCTGAACAGGTCAACTCCAGTGGTGGCGATCCAGCAATTCTCATTTTGGAAATTTAACTGCTATTGGGAGGAATCTCTAGCTCAAGACCCTGAAGCATGAACGTAAGCAGGTGATCCCAATTATCGAAATAGAGATAGCGGGTTAAAGCCCGTAAATCATCAAAAAAGGTCTGGCGAGTCGGCAGATGGGCTCGCAGCCGTTTATATTTCTCGTCGAGCCGCTCCAACAGCGTATGAAAGAGTAGGGACAAGATATTCAAAGTCGCCAACAAGGCAGCGAGATGCTGTTTGCCATGCCCAAAGTTGTGTTCAAGATGGTAGCCTTTGTTCTTGAGCGTATTGTTATTCTCGTTCTCAACCTTCCAACGAGTGCGCCCAGCTTGAACAATCTCGGCCAGGTTGTCATCGGTAAGGTTGTAGCGGGTGACAAAGGCGTTGTGGTAAATCACCTTTTCGTCAGGACGGCTGACAGTTACCTCACACCAGTTAACCATCAGCGCATCCGCCCCGTCTTTGAGGGGCACCTCATTGAGATATCGGTAAGTCCAGGTTTCCTCAATTTTTCCTGTCCACCGTTTGTGGATGAGCGTCGGGAGGTCAATCCCCTCTATATGGTCATAAAGAGTGGTGTGGGAGTCCGGGCGACAGACCAAGATAAAGTCCAACTGGTGGTCTAACAGGAGCTGACACAGGGGTTGGTGGCAGTACAAGTCATCCCCTAACACGGTTACCTTCAAGCGGCTCAAGCGCAGACCATGCTGGTTCAACCACCGTTTCGCCGCTGCGTTCTCACAGTCTTGTTTTTGATGACCGTCTTGGGGGCGGACAAACTCAGGGACTAACGGAATCACCTGATTCTGCCCCGGACAGACGATGACCGGAGTAACCACGCTATGGAAGTAGTGAATCTCTCCTGACTTCAAGGTGCGTGTCGAGCAGGCAGGACAGTGGATTTGAGTTGAACTGAAGTATTCCGTCCCATCCATAGCAACCAACAGGGTGTCGGCCACAGACCGCAAGTCCGCCAACTGACCCTGTTGGTCCAATATCTGTAGGATTTCCTCGAATACGGGAAACACATTAGAGGGCGCGACCCCATCAAGCAAGTCCCGAATGTGGTTATCGGTGGGAATTTTATGGACTCCAAACAGACTTTGAGCATTGCTTCGACCCTTATTGTCTGCCATCTTGCGCTGATAGGCCAGGAAGGACGGGGTTTGGGTGAAGAACACGCCAAAGGCACTCAAAGCGGCATCTTCCATTCCATAGCGGGTATTTTTACCTCGACGCTTGTCTGGTAGCGATGACAAGCGCTCGCGAAAAGAACTCACTACAATATCAAACCAACCTGGCTTGTTCAATGGCTCTGGCTCTCTTGGGTTTTGCAGATATCATTACCATCCACGGCTCAAGGGGATTTGAACAGTTTTTTGCCATAATGAGAATTGCTGGTGGCGATCGCATCGGGGCTAAGTCTTATCCCGCACAAAAACTGTAAACCTTTTCAGTTTCACTCGGCTTCCCCAATTAAGGTAAACGCTGCCCAGTTTTCAGGAGCGGGATACTGTTGCATGGTGTTGAGCATGGCTTGACGGAGTGCTATCGCCTTGTCGCTCCCATCCAGCCAGTTTTCGTAGAACTCACGCATCAGATAAGCAGTGGCCGCATCATCGACTTTCCACAGGGACACTAAAACGCTTGGCACTCCAGCGGAAATGAACGAGCGGGATAAGCCAATTACGCCATCGCCGGTGATTCGGCCTCGTCCCGTATCGCAAGCGGAAAGCACCACTAACTCTGCATTGAGTTCCAGTTCAAAGATTTCCTCAGCCGTCAAAAAGCCGTTATCTGAATCAGTCGGGGTCAAGGCCAACCAACTGCCGATACCGCGATTGGGGTCAAAGCTGCCGTGAGTAGCCAAGTGGATGATGCGTGAGGAGGGCATTTTCTCGACCACCGCCGCTTTTGTTGCTTGTGAACCAATCAGGGGTGTGACGTTAAGCAATTGAGCAATATCCTGGGCTTCTTTTTCTGCACCGGGAAGAGGGCTAAGTTTCTGCGGTGGTTCTCCCATAGATGGCATGGTAGGATTGCCCACAATCAATAAGTGTCCGTCGCGTTCAGTTTGACTGAGTTTCTGCTGCCGGGTCAAGTCTAATACTTGAATCGAAGGGGCAGTGAGGACGGTATGCTTTTCAATCAGATAGGTCCCATTCGCATCAGGCAGTGCTGGAAACGGCACCAAAAACAGGGAAGCGTGGGGGACGAAAATTACCCGTTCTTTCGGGTCGGTTGGCAGCAAATCGGCGATGGGTTCGATGAGCAACTGGTGGAGTTGCTGCCATTCACGTTGCTGTGGTTGAGGAATCCGGATGGCTTGCTGTTGCGCGGCTTCCCGATTGAATTCAACATGGCCATCACTTGTCACCTCCGTTGCTCCATTGCGAGTTTGGGCGATGGTTAGATGGCGACGACAGAGGTAGTTATCGAAACATCGTGCTTCTGCAATGATTTTTGATACAGAAGTATTTTCAGTTTGCCATAGATGTTTTAAGTCACTCTGCCGAAATGTTATTTCTCCGGTTGGTTTGATGACCCATATATAAATATCTGATTCATTTAATCTTTGAACGTCATCCACTGGGAATTCTTGACGAATACAAGAATATTGAACAATAGTTGCGTTTTTAGTCGCGGCAATTTGTTTTATTTCAGCTAGATTCAAAGGAGCATAATTGGAAATATTTGATTCATGATTTGCTAGACGTTTACCTAGCAACTCCACAAAAGCTCGGACACGCCCTCTTTCCGAAACTTCTAAAGCAGTCTCTATTTTATTTTGACTAATTAAAACTTGCTGTAGGAATTCATAAGTCTTGGCTTGTTGTTCAAATAAAGATATTTTTTGTAAATCATTCAAGCCCGGACGCAGTTGTTCATACAGTTCAATCGCTTTAAAGAAAAACTCTTCGGCTTCATTATATCTTTTTTGAGCTTGGTAAAGTAATCCCAAGTTATTCAAAATATTTGATTGCCCACTCTCATGTCCAATTTCTTGAAAAATCTCTAAAGATTGTTTATAGAATTCCTCCGCTAAGACATAGTTTTCTAAATATCCATAAAGTATGCCAAGATTGTTGAGGATGGTTGCTTCTCCCTCTTGAGAGTCAATTTGTCCAAAAATTATTAAAGATTCTTCATAATATGCGGTAGCTTGGTTGTACTGTCCTTGACTTTGATGAACTAATCCAATATTATGGAGTATATTACCTTCTAAAGCTCTATTATTAGTTTCCTGAGCAATGGCTAAAGATTCTAGAAAATACTGTTTGGCTTCAGCATATTTTCCCAAATCCCGAAAAATTAAACCGAGGGAATTTAAGGCATTGATTTCTTGTTCTTTATCGTTAAGGTCCCGAGCAATCATCAAAAATTCTTGGTAATATTCTTCAGCTTGCACAAATTCACCTAACGTATAATAAATTTCTCCGAGCTTATTTAAGTTAATACCTTGTCTAATTTTATTATCAACTTGCCGACTAATTTCTAAAGATTGGAGAAAATATTGCTCGGCTTGAGCATATTCTTTTAAATTTAAGTAAACATCAGCAAGACCCATAAGAACATAGCCTTCCCTACTTTTATCACCGATTTGCCGACTAATTTCTAAAGATTCTAGAAAATATTGCTCGGCTTGGATATATTCTCCTAAATGTATATAAAGATTTCCAAGATATAAACTTGTATTGCCTTCTCCTGTCTTATCACCAATTCGCTGATAAATTTTCAACGCTTGCTCCCAAGACTGTAATGCTTCTAAGAATTGACGTTGTTCATATTGCCCAAGCCCTAAATCAAGCAATTGCTTGGCTTCTTGTTGCTGCTCCTCGAAAGTTTGAGCCATTGCAACTGGAACCAAAATCCTATGCGCTATGGGCTGAGTACCCACAATCACGGTCAAGCTCAGAATCAGTAGACTAAGCGTTCTGAACCATTTCAGCATGATAGAGACTCCCTGATGCAAGACAGTAGATTCGGGTTATAACCTGGATTATTTGCCCATTTTTAACATAAATCGAAGTAATCCCCTCATCTTGCGGCATGGTCCTGTCCCAAAACCCCCAGTCTCTAAGCCGTGAGTCATGGAGCTTGAGTCGAATCCGATAGGGGTGAGGCGTGTTGCAAGGCTTGAGGAAATCTGTTGCCATAAGTGGCGTAGCTTCCAAGCCAGTCACTTGTTTCAAGCACCAGAGTCAAGTCGGAGCAAAGTGTAATCGTTTTCAGTTGTTGTGGCGATCGCCTATGGTCTAGTTGTTCTTGGGTGGCATTCGAGTCAGTTCAACTAGAGCACATCCGATTGGTGGCGATCGCATCTTTGATTGTTGGAGCCGATTGCAGAGTGGTCCAATGGGAGCCAATATCTCGCGGCTGCCCAGATGTTGGCACATTTTCGTTGTGAATTGATGGTGATAAGCCTATGCAGTCATAGTTGTCCTGTGCAGCACTAAGACGACTCCAACAGAGTGCCACTCCTGAGAGTTGGGCGACACCATCATAATCTCTCAATTCAGTAGCCTGCTGATTGCGGGAACTGGCTGGTTTTTGTGTAATTCAGCCAACCCTCAAACCTAGCCCCTCTAAGAATTTAGCGAAGCTTTTCGAGCAATGGAGAAGTAGTGCCGGGTGAGGCTGCGGGGAAACGATTGCCACTGACCAACCCAATCCCTGGAATCCTTTTGGTCAAATGCTCTGGCTGAGTTGTGCCAGCACAGCGCAGTAATTGTCTAGTTGATGACTGAGGAACCTAGTTCAAGCTACCGAGCGCTCTTGTCGAATTACTAAGGGGCCGGGTCGAGTTGATGTTCGCTCTTGAATTGATTCATTGAGTGCAAGCTGAACCCTTGGTCAAGTTGACTGATTTGATGGAGTTGGTGATCGCTTGCTTGAGGCCGATGGCTCTGGTTAAGGTGATGCCCGGGTGACTTCGTTATTGCGCGAGGTTTGTTGCCAACTGTCTGGTTTCGGTGACGTTCTTGTTCATCGTTGGCCGGTTAGTATTCGCCTGGACTGCTTGACCAGCATTAGGTTGATGGTCGGCGGGTGACTATCGAAGGCGATCACTCCGGAAGGTTCGGACTAAATTATCGCGGGAATGAGCGCTGGTGCAGTTCGAGTTCGATGTTTTGCGGCTAGTGGCTCCGAATTGTCTTGGGTTGGTCAGTGGCGATCGGTCTAATTCGGTCGGTGGCGATTGCTTTAAATTATCTCGGGGACTCGACTCCCAGAATGCGGCATTCAGTCGTTACTACCCGCTTCATTAGGTTGAGCTAATTTTCACTAAAATAATGCCTGATTTTTCTCCTAATTTAGGCTGGCACTAGAGTCTTGCAAAAGAAATGCTAATTGAGCAAACTATTCTAGGAATCCTAGCCTTTACGGACAGCGTTGTCCGTAAAAAATAATCCACTCCTCGACTTGTCAGGGTCAAGAGTTTTTTCTCGGGTTTCTCTGTGGTTCTAAACTGTTCATAGCGAACTTATTGCGGATTATCTTAGTTTGTTGAGAACTGCGATGATTTGTAAAGATTCTGCAATATATGGTTAGAGATATAAAAATTTCGATATAGTTGTAAATGTACTTAGTTCACCTCTTCCCACCTCAGCACTTATCCGCCAACTGCACAAATAGCGTAAAAATCAAAAATAATACTTTATGTTAGATTTTAATCCACCCAATAAACCTTGGAAAATCCCTACATTAATTGCTAATTTTACCAATCGTCTTGAAGCTATCAAATTTAGCTTTGAAACAATTCTTGAATTTATTGAATTAAATCAAAATAAACTTGATGAAGAACGGATAGATTTTATTAAGCCATTTTTGACTAAAGAAGAAACCGATACTGAACTAAAATTAAAAATTGAATTACCTTTAGCTCAATTGCCCAATCTTAGCAAAATAAGTAAATCTGGGTTGAATTATCGGTTATCTTCACCACTGGTCAAAAGAACTTTTATCATTTCACTGGTTAGTGAATTTGATATTTTTTTGAGTCAGTTAATTAGAGCTATTTTTTATATTAAACCTGAAATTTTAAACGCCTTAGATAAACAAATAAGTTTTAAACAAATTTTGGAATTTGATAATTTAAATAGTGTTAAAGAACATATTCTTGAAAAAGAAATCGAAACTGTTTTAAGAGAAAGCCACACAGAACATTTTAAATGGCTAGAAACAAAACTCGGTTTCAATACTCTCAGAAAATTTGATACGAAGGTCTGGGAAGATTTTATTGAACTAACGGAAAGGAGGAATTTGTTTGTTCATTGTGATGGGATAGTTTCAAGCCAGTATGTCAAAGTTTGTAAAGAAAATTCTGTTGACAATATCAAGTCTATAGAGGTTGGTAAAACACTAGATGTAAATAAAAAATATTTTCATAAGGCTTACAGTTCTATTTACGAAATATCAATTAAATTAGTTCATACAATATGGAGAAAATTAAGACCAGAAGAACGAGAAGAAGCTGATAATGAACTTAATAACTTATGTGTCAAGTTAATTGCTGAAGAAGAGTATAATTTAGCTATTATTTTGCTTGATTTTGCTTTCACTGAACCCATTATAAAACCAGCAAACTTGCAAGCTAAATTTTTATTTACTTTAAATAAAGCACAAACGTTAAAATGGAGCGGTCAATCCAGCAAAGTGTCAGAATTACTTAATAAGCAAGATTGGTCTGTTTGTTCTGATGAAATAAATCTTGCTAAAGCGGTTTTATTAGATGAATTTGATAAAGCTGCTAAATTTATGGAATTAATTGGAAATAATCCAGAAAAAATTTCAATTATTCATTATAGACAATGGCCTATTTTCAAAGAATTTAGAGGAACACAACAATTTAAAGAAACATATCAAAAAATTTTTAATGAGCCATTTGAAATGCTAACAGAAATCTCTCCATTTATAGTAGAAGCAGATAAAGAGGAAGAATAATCATGTCATTTTCCCTAAGTAATACTTTCAATTTTTACAGCATGATTGCAGGGCAAGACCCCAGATGCGATAGATCGCCCCCGAGATAACTGTCACCTCCGACCCTTATCCCCCGGCAACCAACCCGACAGGCGATCGCCCTTCCCCAACTGCCAGCCTTAACAGTTATTTGCGATCGCCCCCAACTTCACTTGGTCCCGTTCGACTCATCCGTAGCTTGCAAGACTTCTGATTCGGCCAATTCATGCAGAGGAATCCAACCCAATCACGCGGCTTGTGTTCCCCTCCCCAACTGGGTCTTGCTCATGTCCGGCTGCTTTCATTCCTCGCTGATATCCCGGGCGATCGCTAATCCGAGCCAACCACGCTTTGATGTTTGGCCGGTTGTCAAAACCCAAGTCATAAAACGCCTTCATCGTGCCGAAGGGGAAATGCATCATGATATCGGCGGCAGTAAACTCAGGACCCGCGAAGTAGTCTACTTGCGACAGGCGATTTTCGACCATTTCCACATGGCGATCAAGCCGTTGCCGTAGGACAGGAAGCATCGGAGAATTGTTATCCGCTCCCACAGCCATCCCCGCCATCCAGTTGACCATACTCCAACTCACCAAACTAGCATTGGCGTAGTGGAACCAGTACAGATAATCGGGATACTCAGGTGATGCGACGGGTACAGCCAGCCGCCCTTCTCCGTACCGAGCGAGGATATATTCAATGATGGCTCCCGATTCACCCAACACCACCTTGCCATCGACCAGCACCGGCGCAGTTCCCACGGGATGAACCTCCCGCAGTTCTGGGGGAGCGAACTGGGTCACCGGGTCACGTTGGTACAGAACCAATTCGTAAGGCAATTCCAATTCTTCTAACAGCCAGATTATCCGCTCGGACTGGGAAACGTTGAGATGGTGAACGGTTAGCATTGTTTTGTTACAGCTTTTGATTCTGAAAATACCACGCTTAGGGACTTGAGTAAAACTCTTATACAATGGCAATCATGGGAATTCTGTGGTTTGGGGTGAGCCACTGGTTTGCACGTTTCGAGGTTGGATGAGATCGCCTCCCGAGATAACTGTCAGCCCCGCGACTTATCCGACGGAGACCTGCACCGAATTTCAGGCTGCCAACCGATGATTGTTAGTCCTGGAGGTTATTGGGGCAAAATGATATCGGACTGCTCATGCGTCGTCTCGCGGGATAACTGTCGGTTCCGGCACTTATCGCCGGAAAGCGCTCAGGGGAACCTATGAAGAATCTGTCTGGGACCATTTAGGTGAAACGACTAGCACCCCGTTTGAGCTAGGGAAACATAAGCAGATTGCTGTCAAGGCGATCGATGACCGGGGTAATGAATTGTTAGTAGTTAAGAATCTGGAGAGTTTAAACCGATGCCCGAAAAAGAAGTGGTGGTAAATTACAAACGTATTATTTATTTGACAGCAGATGATAATGCAGAAAATTTTTCAGAACTGGTTAATATTTTTTCCCAACAAGTAAAATTAGCAGATATTTCTCCAGAGGATATTTCTTTTAAGGAAAAAAATTTAATCAAGCCTTCTAAAAGAGTTTTATCGAAGAGATTGTTATTATTTTTTATATATAATCTTCCTTTCTTTGGGATGTCATTTGCTCTTGCAGAACTTGCAGGAATTATTAGTTTGTCAGACGAACTGGATATTACTTTCTTTAAATCTTCAGAAACAGAGGAAGAAAAGCTGACATCAACTAAAGATAGTCAAGGGTCTAATATAAATTCTATAAGTTTAAAATATTGGCTAGAAGAATCGGTTCAAATATTGCCTTATTCATCTGTACCAAAAACATTAATATTTCCCCTAGGCCCCCCTATACCCAATAAAATTTATTACCAGCATCCGTTAACCGACAAAAAAAATCATTACATACCTGCTGAAAGTTACTACAGCACTTTACAAGAAGAAAAAGAATTAGAACTGATTAGCATCTTATGTGATTTGGGTGCCACAAAAATAGAAATATACGAAGAAGAAAATCAATCAAAGGATGTAACCCTTAAAGCACAAGGAAAAATCAAAAGTATTGGAGGAATTGAGGGAAATATATCTAAAGAAACTGAAAAATCTCAATCAAAGAAAGGAGAATTTACTTATGAAGGGAAGCCGTGGCATCCTAACCTTAAAGATGAATTTGACTCCTCTAAGTATAGTTGGTATGCTCAGGAACGAATTTGGAGATTAATTGTTTATGGGCGACTAACAAACGGTCAATTGAGCGCCAATATAGAATTAACAACAAATCTTTCTAGTGAAGAAAAGATAGGAATAAGTTTAGTCGAGGGCCTATTAAAAGAAATAGGGGGTGTTGACGCATCAGCTTTAGTTTCTAATTTAATGACAAAAAAACGTAGATTTTTTGTCGAGTTTGCAGGCAAAGAAGAATCTAAATCAGCTAAAGGCAAAAAATAAATAAATTCTAAATAATTACCAACAGATGGATTATGACTTATGACCTAAGAAGTTGGCGAACCGATTCAAAATTCACCTCCCAAACTGCCACCGCCGACACTTATCCGACAAATCCGACAACCAGCCCAACCGCCCGCCGTCGAACCAACTGCCACGAAACACTGGACTGAATCGGCTGAAACCCTGCCAAACCGGGAAGCCCTAAAATTTAACAAAATATCCAGGATGTTATAACGCCTGTTCAGGTTATAGTGACAGAATGACTCCATCCACCTTGCAGATTCCTGAACTCATCCAAGCCTTACGCAAGCGACTCAACCTCTCCCAGGAGAAGTTCGCCGCTCGGTTGAAAGTGTCGTTCCAAACCGTCAACCGTTGGGAGCGTGGTCATGCCAAGCCCTCACCGATGGCGATGACCTTGATTGAGTTGCAGTTGCGGCAGATGGGGGAGCGGGGGGCTGATTTGTTGGAGGCTTATTTTAACGAGTAGGTGCTTCTTTAAAGGGGGTCATGATTGGTTATTTAGGGAGTCGGGCAGAAGAATGAAAAATAGATGATAAAGTAGCTCATCTGTATGGCTGACGGCTGAGAAAGTGAAGACAATTTGAGGAAAAGAATTAAGAATTATGTCTCAATGGCTACCAAAACCAAAAATTATTAAGCAAAATTTACCTAACCAGTCTATTACGCTCTATAACGGAACTGCCGAATTAATTGACAATCAAAATACTATTGAGGGGAGAGGAATAATTCAAATTTCTTGGTATCCCTTTCCCACAATTAAGGTGCAGTTTATTTATCGCGGTAACAAAACCATAGAATTAAAAGATGTTGATTTAAAATTAAATGAACTTCTCCCTCAATCTCGAATAAAAATTCATCTATCAGGTAGCACATATTCTGCAAACAAAAGAAACGAAATTTTTGGTAGCCTGTTAGAGCCTTTTAGACAAGGATCTAGGGAGAATTTATCATCATTAGTTTTTCATATTAACAATTTTTGGTGGTTTAATATATCTAATCGCTGGGATTTAGATATAAATGAGGGAGGGAAGGAAACGGAGTGTTTTAAAGAAACATGGTTAGATTTTGATGGCCAATTTATATTTGATTATGATGGCTGGCATATTGTTCTAGTTAGTTTAGATAATGGGTATTTAGAAGATAAATTAGAGGCCCAAGGGGGTTACGGAGTTACTCACCTTTGTAAAATAGAACGTTTAGATGGTAAAGCGTTTGATTTAGAGGAAGGTTATGAAATAGTTGATGCTTTTGTTTATTATCTATCCTTCGTCAGAGGTATTTGGGTAGCACCTCTCCTGGTGTCAGGTTTTGATTCAAAAGGTAATCAAATACTAGAAGAATGGGCAACTCCAAAAATTAAAGCTGATTCATGGCAGAGCGTAGATTACTCTTGGACCACTAATGACTGTACAGAGATTGTTATTGTCTTTCCTGGGTTTATGAAAAAGTGGCAAGATTCTACTTGGAAAGAAGTAATTCAAAATGCCATTCAGTGGTATATAGAAAGTTTTAAAGCAAGCAATAGCTATAATACTTCTATTGTTTTAATACAAGCTGCCTTGGAAAAATTAGCTTGGACTTATTTAAAATCTAACAAATGTGTAACTTCTGAGGGATTTAATGGGCTTAAATCTTCAGGACAAATTAGATTATTATTAAAATTCTTAGACATTAAATTAATTTCTAGCGACAATAACTATCCTGCCCTACAAGCTAAAGAAAAAGAACTACATTGGATTGATACTATTCAAGCTATTACAGAGGTTAGAAATGCTATTGTTCATCCATCTATTAAAGCAAATAAATCTCAAATTTTATCTGAAGAAATTATGGCAGAATCATTTAATATTGGCCATCACTACTTATTGAATTGTTTGATTAAACTTTTTGAAAATAATGAATGATAAGTAGAATTCAGTATAACTTTTCTAATAAATGTTTTAACCTTAAAATATTTACAAATTAATTAAGTGCCAATACCCAAGTACATCCTTAATAGTCAACAATATAGGAGTTTGATAATGGAAACACAATGGTATTTATGTAAAATTGATGCTTATCCAGAGCCTGAAGGTAACAGACTAAGGAAAACCGATAATTTATCGGTTGAACATCCAGACATATTCTTTTCAGAAATTTCTGCTTTGCTTAGTAATAATCTAATTGAAGCCAATCAGAAAGGAGAAGGAGAGTGGTACGTTTGGCTTCCAATTATTCCTCGGCCTGGAGACACTTTGCAGTTCGCTAGTTGGCAAGTAGAAGTCTCTAAAGTCATTTTGTTAACCGATTGGCATAGTAAAACAGGCATACAAAAAGGAACTTTTGTATCAGCTGAAATAAAAATTCGGGATGATGTGGTTACAGGTTTATTAGACTCCCAGTTTTCTATTGAAACTAAGGGCAGTACATCTCATTACAAATGGGAAAATTATACAAGACGCGGTAATGATTTGCAATATTATGCATGGGAATTAAGACATCCCGAGTATTGTCTGGAAAATCGTCAACTTGACCAAAAAACTTACTATTGTTGGCATACTCGAATTCGTCCTGTAACTGGAGATTTTATTAATGTTCACAACAAGCGATGGCAAGTTAAATCAGTGGAACTTGCAAGTTCTAACGCTTCAGTTGATGGTTATTTAGAGCTTTTAAGTTGTAATTAAGCCTGAATTACTTTATGAAACCTATAACTTTGATTCATTCAGGTGTAGCGATATTGATTGGTGCAACTATCGGAATCGTGAACATTCCCAGCATTGTGAACTCGGGAAAACTTGCTCAGGTTGCGGTGGCCGCCGAACCCTATCCCCAAGCGGATGAAAACGGAGATTACTACATTGTCAACGGTCAGGGTAGCGCATATATGCCCTATGAGTGGGAAGTGGTAGACCCTGACCCAAACGGGTTGAATTGTCGGGATATGGACCATTCGTCGCCTAGAATCAACGACATTTACAACTTTCCTATCCGGACCGCATTTCCAACAGGAGAGCGGATTCTCAGTTCAGGGATTAATCCAGATGACCGGGGATTGCCTTGGCTGCGGGTCGGCAGTTCATTCACTCGTCACCCCTGCTTTGTCCGGGCTAATAGCCGCTTTGTCCGACCGATTCGGCCTTTGCCTAAGCCTTTTTAGCCCGGTCTGAGGATGCGATCGCAAAGCGTCTCCTCAAGGAGAATCGCCCGCTCAGAAAAACCGCCAACCCGTTTAGGACCGACCGACTGAGGCAGTTGAATTAAGTCGCCATCTTGGGGGCGATCGAGTTTTTCCCTTAAACCAGTAGAGGTAATGCCATGACAGAATCAAACCAAACACCAGAAGAAGAAGCGAAAAATTTTCTGATTGAACAGATTAAAAGAGGCGAATTCAATCAAAGACATTTCAATCTAAAACAGTTGCATTCGAGATCGGATGCTCTCAAGAGAGCTGATCTAGAGGAGGCTAACTTGAATAGCGTGGAGCTGAGAGGGGCTGACCTATTTAGGGCTAACCTGATTAAGGCTAAACTGATAGATGCTAAATTAACAGGAACTAACCTCATTTTGGCTAAACTGACAGAGGCTGACCTGACAAAGGCTGACCTGACAGGTGCTAACCTAAGTGCTGCTAATTTGACTAAGGCTAATCTGACTAAGGCTAATCTGACAGCAGCTGACCTGACAGGGGCTATACTAAAAGGGGCTAATCTGACTAAGGCTGACGTAAGTGGGGTTATCCAGTATGATGATGAGGTTAAACCAGATGGGACTACTAAAACTAATACTATTAAGGCTAACCTTGCAGGAGCTGACCTTACAGGAGCTAACCTTACAAATGCTAACCTTAAAAATGCCATAGTTACCGACGCCAAATTTGGACAAAATGAAGGCATTGGTGAAGCTCAAAAAGCGGATCTCATCCAGAGAGGTGCAATCTTTGAAGATTAAACTAATGATTAATTCTCCGTCCTAACCCCCGTCTAACCCAGCACCTTCCCACGGTTAGAGCAATTCGCCTCCCCGATAACTGTCAGACCCGGTACTTATCGGAGCAATCGGATAGCGGACTGTCGATGCGCCTCCCGATAACTGTCAGAGTTGACACTTATCCCGCCAACCTGGACTAGATGCGATCGCCAACTGTTAGCCGTAGCAGTTATTGGGGCAAGCTGGTATTGGACGTGGGAGGCGATCGGCCAGATAGCCGGAACCGCAGAGTCACTGCCGCCCAGTGACAGCGGGTTTATGAGTTGAAGGAGTAGGGGAGAGTGTCAGGAAAGTGTGCTCGCATTCCAGAAATACTCTACAAATCTGAAATAATCACTCAACTCAAAAATTTAGCTGGTTAGCGTTAGACAATACTACTTAATAGTTATGGATGACCTTGCAATTAGAAAAGGTAAGTTGCCTGATATAGAAGGTGTGGTTTATTTGGATCGACAAATCTTTGGTGACGATTGCTATTCTCATTTGGTGATGAGGCAGTTTTATGAAGTCTGCAATGAGCTTTTCTATGTTGCCGTCATAGATAAAGAAATTGTCGGATACACAATAGGTTGCCCTCAGTTTAATACCAACCATGCTTGGCTACTGAGTTTATGCATTCATCCTGATTGGCAACGCAAAGGAATTGGAAAAAAATTAATTAAGCAGTTCTTAAGCCAGGTTTCCTCTTTTGGTTTAAAAAATATTTATCTGACAGCCAAACCAGAAGATAAAATTGTCATAAAAATATACGAAAATTTTGGCTTTGAAAAAACTTCATGCGAGGAAAATTATTTTGGCTTAGGACACTCACGTATTGTTATGAGAAAGCAGATGTAAAAGCCGAAGTTTATTACAGATTATCAATCTATTTCAGCAAACTGTATTTCCATCCTAAATCACTGCAAAGGTTTACAATTTTGACAGGCGATCGCCCCCAACTTCACTCCAACCCCGCCAGTTCCTCCGCAGCCTGCAACGATCGCTGATTCGGGCAACTCACCCACTCGCTCTCATCCACCACCACCGCCCCCACCCAAATCAGTAACCCGTTAAGCAGTTCCTCGCCCTCCATTGCCGGATTGACCCAGACCTCACCGACCCAGGTTTTATCTTGTTTCCCCAGGGAGGCAGTAAGCCCTACTATGTCAGATGCGATCGCCTTCCGATAACTGTCAGACTCGACACTTATCCCGCGAACCTGGACTAGATGCGATCGCTCTGCCGATGGGACCAACTGGCTAGTTTTGCAGTTGAGAGAGCCGAATCTCAACCGGGGCGATCGGTCAGTGCTTAGGCTTAAACTCAATCAATCTGGAAGTTGAGTAGTTTAAATAAATCTTCAGAATCTTTTATGACATCAGAGATGCGTAAGTATTGGCTATCGATAGTTTTGCCCTGTGTTTTAGGAATGTGGGTGGCTATCAGCCTTCATGCAATAATTTTTTTGAGGGAACTTATCAATTCTTATAATGGATTTTATTATATTTTAATTTTATTCTTTTCGTTAACAGGTCCTTTTATAGCCTTTATTACAACCCCCGGCCAATACGCATTTGTAGAGGCACTTTTTATTTCAATAGTTCTATTACCTGCTGTATGCGCTTATATCATAAAACCAGGATACTGGACGGCAATTATTAGCAGAGTTGGGATTTGTATTTGGATAGGAATCGGTTATGCTGTGTTAGCAATTCTGCTGTTAATAGGATTTGGAGAATGTATTTATAAAAGTTCATGCTAAGTTTCAATTTCATCCAGTAGCTATCATGCCGATCGCCTCCCGATAACTGCCGGATCCGACAGTTAGTCAGTGAACCTAGACTTTCAGGCGATCACCTCTCTCCAACTGTTAGCCGTGGCAGTTAGGAGGGCAAAATGATATCGGACCGGCGCGGCAATGCGACACCCAGGATAACTCTCGGTTCCGAGTTATTTGACGGATATGGCCCCGGATGTCAGATGCGATAAGCCTACGGCATAGCTGCGCTTACCGCCCTGCCGGTTGGACCAAGCGGCTAGTTTTGCAGGTGAGAGAGCCGAATCCCAACGGAGCGATCGGCGAGGGCTTAGGCTCACTCAATCTGGAAGTTTGGTAGTTTAAGGAAATCTCCAGAATCTTTTACGTCCTCTTTTGAATAGACTTAGAGTATCGCCTAATTTAGCGATTTCTCTGATAGGTTAAAATACTGGTCATTAATAATTTAAAAGATATGCGTAAGTATTGGCTATCTATAGTTTTGCCCTGTGTTTTAGGAATGTGGGTGGCTATTAGTTCTCATGCAATAGTTGTTCTAAAGGAGTTTCTGACTTTATTTCATTACTTTTTCATATTATTTGCATCATTAACAGGTCCTTTAGTAACCTTTGCTGTATTACCGATTCCAGAAGGATTTTTATTCGCATCTTTTCTTGCAATCATTTTACTCCCCATTACTGGCGCTTATATTATTAAGCCAGGATTTCGGACTGCTATTGTTAGTAGAGTAGGAATTTGTATTTGGATAACAACAGGTTATTTTTGGCTGGCACTAATGACTTACGGAGGATTTGGAGACTGTATTTATAAAGGTTCATGCTTAGTTCCTCTTCTATCGATTGCAAATCCAGCCCCCGAGGAATCGCACCCACTACAGTTGAGCGACAACCTATACTTACTCGAATTTGTCAGGGTGCCAAAGGCCTAAATAAATTTCATGGGCTACAGTAGTGCCGATCGCCTGCCGATAACTATCAGAGTTGACACTTATCCGGCGAACCCAAACTTTTAGGCGATCGCATCTCCCCCGCTTGTTCTCCACCAACTCGCCAGCCCCCGGGTGCCGTCGTTTCCCACCGGCACAATTCCGGCCAACTTCTCCCGCCGCCAATCCGTTGGGAGTAGAGACTATCCCCCCAAGTTACCTCCCCGGATGGATTCCCAGACCGGAGGACTCGGGTAGATTAGGAGCATAAGAAAAACAAAAACCCGTTAAGACAGACCGCGCAGGTCTTTTTAAAAATCCATATAACAGACAATCCCGCTAGACTATCTCTGGCGGGATTGTTGCGTTGCATTAGGGAGGAATTCTTAAAATTTTAGTGCCACCAATTAAATAACTGAATAACCTATAACTGTAGTGTTGGTTGCTAATTATTTCCCTGCTTCCTCTTCTACAATACTCAGTACGCCTTTTATGTAAAAATCTTTGAGGCGTTCGCTAAATTCTGTTGAATCCAATTCGCCATTTAAAGAAGCTCTTAAGAATTCAATTTCTTGGCCTTTAACTTCGGCTAACAAAACTACTTCATTTCCTGTAGCAATACCTTTAAATTTTGGAAAAAATCTCTCTTCAATAAACTGAATAGTGATGCCATATTGGTGAAAAAAAGTTAATTCAGACCAATTTATATTAACTTTTTTATTCTTCTTAAAACCACTCATACTAGAACCATCTTGAATAGTTCCAAATTCAGAGCCAAGCTCACCTGCTACACTGCGTCCTACTTTATGAATTTCTTGAACAATTTGGTTAGCAAGAGATTGGAAGGACTGGCGCATAGCATAATCAGGAGAGGTTGATAACTTTTCACGAATTTGAGCTATATCGCTGTCAGTGTCATTAGTGCTTTCACTCTGAACTGGCTGTAGCAACTGCATTAATGCTTCCTTTAATGGAGGAATAGATTGCCAACGAGAATCTATTCTTGGGTCAAATGCTTTATCAAAAATTTTATTTAGTTTAGCTATAGAGTCTGAAGAAAATCGAGACAAAGATTTTTTAGATTCAAGTCTTTGATGGGGCTTTTTTGCTTCGTGGTCAAATAAATTAGTAGGTTTTAATTTGGTTAAAGCAAAAAATAAAATGCCACAGCACTGTGTAATATCTGACCGGTGGTCTCGTTTAAGGTTACTTTTAGCCTGTTGCTCGGGGAGAGTAAAAAATCTATTTCCTACTTGTTCCCCAGATTGAGTTAAATCAGTATTCTCCAAATCTGAATTGTTAAAGGATAAACCAAAATCAATCAACACCGGGTCTTTAATATCGTTATCCCGAATAATGATATTATTCGGTTTAATATCTCGATGAACAATATCATTTTCATGACATTTTTCTAAAGTCTCTAAAAGAGTTTTTATAGAACCCACTATTTCTTCTAAACTTAAATTTTGATTTTTAAGGAATTTGTCAAGTGTTTTTCCTTCAATAAATTCAGTGACTAAGTAGAGAGGAATATTTGATTCATATTCCTCAACATTAGAATCAATAAATTTAGAAATTCCTGAATGATTGAGCGTTTTTAGAGCGGCTACCTCTCTGTACATCCGGGAACGACTCTTACGGTCACTTTGATACTTCAATTCTTTAAGAACATATAGTTTATTTGACTGCAAAGGACCCCTAGATTTAACAAGAGAAGTTTTTCCTTGTCCTCCTTGACTCAGGAATTTAATAATTTCCCAGTTTTCATCCCAGGCTTGGTTATTTTTTAGGTTCATACTCTTTTAAAATTCAACAAACTTTGGTATTAAGTGTTACACCAGAATTTAGGAAACTTTATTTTATCAAAATTAGCCTTTTTTTCTGAAAATAGGGGAAGGCTCTTCCCTTTGCTCATCGGTTGCCGCTTTTTCCCCCGCTCCTACTGTAGCAAATAGCGAGGACGCTCTTAAGCTCCGCGCTTGGCTTACCGCATCCATAGCCACAAATCTCCCAGTGCAACACCTGCCCATTACTCCCTCCATTACGCTCTCCCCTGTGCCCTGCATCCCACTGGCATTGAGTGTGAGAATTGCCAGGACTATGACCCGGGCCCAGACTTACAGGGTCATCAGTTTAGAGACTTCCTACAATTGGGTGAATCTGTTGAGATTGATGGCATCCTTGAGAATCCGTACACCGATCGCCCCGGGGAAAAACCCACCCCCCGGATGGGTGGCAGTTTGTCAGCGGGGGACTGCGGCGGGTGGAATCAACCAAACGCGGTATGAGCAGATGCGATCGCAAAGTATCTGCGACGGCGAATTGCTCTCAAACTGGTCCATTTCCCCCTGCCATTGGCATAAACGCCACACCCATAAGCTGTTGCTAGATTGAAATTAGACCATGACCGTGACAGCAACTAGAAACTGAAAGCGATTACAGGTTATCCGTGGCGATCGCCCAAGTGCAAAACTCCCGAGATTTCTGGGTCCTCCTGTACCTGTTCTGCTAAATCCGTTGGTGATAAGGGCTATAATCGTTGCCCTAAAAGGGTTTAAAGGTTATCGCACCCCCCCATCAAGAAACCTACGGGGAGAACCAACGGTAGACCCTCATAGCAGATTGTCCAGAAATAAAGCAAATCCTCCAATTTTTCATCCAAATCTTAAATGATTCTGAACATTGAGAAAAGAGGTGCAAGTATCGGATAGGATAAAGAGCGGATTTGCAGAGCTAATTTTAGTAAACTTTAACTCTCATTCCCAGGTTGATTGGATAAGCAACAACTGAAGGGGAGGTAGGGACGATGCAATTTAATGAGGCAACGATTGATACAAAAGCATCGTCAATTTATTTTGTGTATCCGTTCACCTTTGATATTGCAAGATTTGACTCGCTCAATCAGGCTATCCCCGAGGCCAAGTTGTCTCAGAAGCAGACTACCGTTTGGGAACCTCAGCCTTTTCCTACAGAAGATTTGTTGTTTCACGTTGCCAACTATCTCAAGCCGACAGAAAATCAAACCTCTACTGCTCAACGCTGGACACTCTCAGGTGCAGTGCGCGATGTGTTTGGATTTCAGGACCAGTGGGAGTTAGAGTTAACTTCTCCCCAGGGTTCCGTGCCGTTTGCTTTTGGTAAGGATGGAAAAGCTGGCGATGTGGTACAACTGGTGCTCTTTCGGGTTGGAGTAGGATTTTTAATTTTGCAGGTGCAACCCAAGGGCAATACTCTTGAGGATTGGCTAAACTTTTTGCATTATTTTCGGTTTTTGAAAGGGCAGCAAGGGTCGAAGGTGAAGGTGCAAAAGAGACAGTGGGATGCTCAAAACCGAGAGGCCTTTTGGGAAGATTATTTTCCAGAAATTGCTCAGTGTCCTCCCCAGAACAAACCTAAATTCGGCCAAATCGTCAAAGCATTACTACACACGGTGAGTTCAGAACCCTGGTGGAGTGAGATTTTTGTCCCGGGTCAAATGCTGCCGTTTGTATCTCTGTATGTGGATAATTTGCCTGAAGCAAAAACTCCTCACTTGCTCTACAAATTACAAAACTTTTTTCACGAGAAACAGGGGAACGACCCATCGCCGGAAGATTTGGACCCGCAGATTCAGCCTTGGTTGCCTTATGCGCGGGGACAGTGGTTTGTCTGTACCTTAGAAGGCAGCAGTTTCCTAGCGGTGAACGCCTCCACTGAGCAATTTTTTCGGGAAACCCTTCCCTATCACCTGCGCCAACAGTATTTTCTGTTGTTTTTGCTAGCATTGCATCAGCGGTTTGCTTTGATGTCGCTTTCGGGACAGGTGGCAGAAAGTTGGGTAAAGGATGAGGCGACTCGATTGCAGCAGTTTGAAAAGATTCGCGATCGCCTGTTGTTGTTTACCGCCCGGGGTTATTTTGCCCAGGTGATGCAACGAGAACATCATCATCGTTGTTATTGTAAGTGGCAAGAGGTGTTTCAGTTAGACCGACTTTATCGGGAAGTTCACGATGAAGTGCGGGAAATGCAGGAATATTCGACCTTGCAATATTTACGACGTTTGGAGGCAGCGGAAAAAGAACGCGATCGCTTCCGGCAAGAAGAACGGGAACAACAGGCACAAGCTGAGAAAAAACGTGAACAAGAACGGTTAGAAGAAAAAGAGCGGCAGGAAAAAGCTGAGAAAAAACTTGAACAAGAGCGGTTAGAAGAAAAAGAGCGGCAGGAAAAAGCTGAGAAAAAACGTGAACAAGAACGGTTAGAAGAAAAAGAACGCCTAGCAGAAGCCGAAAAAAAACGCGATCGCCTACAGTTGGAAGAACGGGAACGATTGGCAGCAGCGGAGAAAAAACGCGAACAAGAGATCCGGGAAGAAAAAGAGCGACAAGAGGAACGGGAACGGGAACGCGATCGCTTCTATATGTTGGCGTTGCGGGAAAAAGAGGAGGCGGATAAACAGCGCGAACGCCTATATTTGCAACAATTACGGGAAAAAGATGAGGCCCAGGCGAAGCGCGATCGCGAGTTGCAAGATTTAGCCTATATTGTGAGTGCCGGATTGGGGGGTGCAGCAATTTTGGCCTCTAGTGCCGGGTTACTGACTGCCGGTAGCGATCAAGGTCAAGTCACGGTGGTATGGATTTCTAAAGTATTGAATACCTGGCATCCCGTGGCGGTTGCCATATCTCTGAGTCTTTTGGGGGCTTTTTTATTTGCGGGCGCAGCTTGGGGATTTCGGGAGGGGCGACGTTGGATTCTCGATCACCGTGCTCAACGGAAGTTAGAAGCATTTCTGATGGTATTAAAACGAAAACCGGAGTGGTTTTCCTGGTGCGATCGCCAACAGTTGGGGGAACTGGTGGATTGTCACCCTAATGAACCCAGGGAATTATTCGAGGCGATCGCCGATTGGTGTGAACGCGAAGGGAAGTCTGGGATAGTTCGTGAACTGGCAATTTCAGAAAAGCGGATTAAGCCGGATTCTCGGGCTAAGAAACACTATAAAACCAGATTGCGAGCAGCGATTTCTCCACCCACTGCTGCCCAGAAAAAAATTGAAGGATTTTTGCAACTGTTGCAGAAACAGTCCGATTTATTCGACAGGGAAGCGCGTCATCATCTGGCGCAACAACAATGGGCACCCGAACCCGACAAACTGGCGGAACAGATTAGCAAGTGGTGTCAAGGGGAAAGGCGATCGGCAATCTATGCTCAACTCCTCGATGAGCAAAATAATTTGCCCTCCCTTCTGCTGATTTCTAGGTTGGAGCCGTATGCCAAACGCTTGCAGAAGGCGATCGGTGGATTACAGCCACGGAAGCCCCCTTCTCTGTTTTCAAGGGTGGTCGATGAGACTTGGCGAGATATCGAGCGAGGGTGGCAGCGCATAAAGCGATCGCCTCCTCCCTAGTAAAGGAGTAGAGGTTCCGACCCTTTGATGGCCCTTGACCCTACCGGGTTCTGTTAAAAACAGGAGTGTAATATGGTTTCATTGATTTTACAAGTATTAGGGAATAGTGACATCTATGTTGATAACAATTGGGGGATTCATACCCTGAGTCCTAGCTATACTTTAGAAGATATTTTAGATAAAGCAGAATGCAACAAAGACTTACTTTTAGAGATTAATCGCGTTGATTTCCCCATTATCAGAAGAATCTTAGAAAGCCCCCTCGTCACGGAAGCATCGGAAGACTCTAGCGGACCCTTGTGGTGTTTTGTACTAACAGACCAGCGTCAATGGCAATCCCAGCGGAACGATAGCGAAGGATGGAATGTCGTCGCTGCTGATGGGATTTGGTGGCAAGACATTTTGGGTAAATGGTGTGAAGATCATAACATTCCCTGCTATTTCCTGCCTCTGGAAATCGACGCTGCTGTTGCCAATGGTGCAGCAGACTGGGAAGGTATGGCGCAAAAGATAGAACAAGTTTTTACCAAACTGATTACCGTGGATGAAAAAAATCAGCTCTATTTTCATCCTCAAGAGGGAGAGCCTAGCCCCATTGATAAAATTACCGTCCAGCATAGCAGTGGTACCCCAGCCCTCAGTGGGGCATTATATTTATGGGGAATTGAGGGCAAGCTGGCGGGACTTCCCATTGATTTTGTTTATGTTTCTGAGCAAGAATTAGAATGTGAGCCCCATTCTGGAATCCATTGGCAATGGCATTTGAAAGTGCCACAAATCCGGGAATTATTAAAGATTCAGGATTTTAGTGGGGCTTTGCAAATCTTAAAAAGTCATCATCACGCTACAACTACAGCTTTAACTCCATCCGCTGCTGCTATTCCATTAAAAAATTATGCAAAGTTAGTCGATGATTTAGAACAATTGGACCGGGCGGTTTCTTTAAATTTAACCGGACGAACTGGTTTGACGGGACGAGAGGGAATTATCGAACGGGTGGCGATCGCCCTCTGGAGTGAGCAAGCCTTTCGTGAGCGCAGTCAGTGGATGCACTGGTATTTGCGTGTTGCTGGAGCGTTTGAATTAGTGATTTTTCTGTTGGTGGAAAAGCAGGGAAAGGGCAAGTATGAATGGAGAGGGATTAAATTTATGGACCCTTCTCAAAGACTGGAGATTAACCGCGCCCCAATTTCTCAAATTATGCAGTGTTTAAACGGAACAAAATCAGAACTTGAATTGTTTGGTAATAGTTATCCTTTTCCATTAGATTCTATGGCGTTACAACCAAATTGGAGTCAGTTTGAACAGTTCTATGTTCGGACCAATGCTCAACAAGACGGATGGACCTTAACTGCAGTCCCCCAAGGAAATTGTCTAGGATTTACTCAAATCCGGAATAAGCTTTACCATAGTTTATTAGGAGATATTATTGATAAGGAATTAAACCAACGAACCCTAGATTTGGGAAAATTTGACCGCCCCGAACATCCCGCGCAAGTTGCCGTTAATTGGCTTAACTATATTATCAGCCTTGCTGGATTAACTGAGGAGGTACAAAACCGCGCCGATACCTATCGTCAACTGGTTGGAGAAATTGAGGAAAATTTATAGATGAATATCGAAGATTGGCTGATTCGACAACGGGAACTTTATCAAAATTTGCCTGATGCTTCCCCGGAAATTTCTATACATCCGGTGAGTGGAGAATGGCAACCCTCCACCGTGATGCGATCGCAATTTTGGTGGGGAGGCGGTGCATCTCGCGAAGCTTGTGAGCAAGTTGCAGCAGCAGCTAGTCCTAACTTAACTCACCTCGGCGTCCTCTCCTTTGGACCCGTTCAAGACTTTCTCGGGGGTGGCGAACGATTGCGCGATTGGGCGGTTGCGTCTTGGTTATGCCATTATCTCACCGGTGTGGCAATTTATCGGTGGGAAGAACGTGAGGGTCGAGTCTTGCTACCCTTGCATCAGTCTTGTCCGTTGCTGAATTGGTTGCGCGGTGAACCCTTTGAAGGCGATCGCTTTTGGCAGGCAGAACTCCCGAATGTGATTACTGGGTTACATCCCGGAGATGCCACCTGGTTGGAGAACTTTCAAACCATTATCACCGAAGAATGGAGCCGATTTTTATATGAATTAGAAGAAGAAGTTTCCCAGAATTATAGTCCGCGTTTACTCAATGGTCCCGGATGGCAAGTAATTCATCGAGATAATCGCTATTTGTGGTCCGTTTATGCCGAAAGTACACCCCGCGTCCCAGAGACGGTAAATGATGATATTAAAGAATTGCATCAACGCATCGAATCGCGTAAAATAGGACGCAATTGGCAGGGGACTTGGTGGGGTGGTCGGACGAGCCCTAGCGCTGGATATTTGTCCATCTGGCATCCGGGTCTGAAACCCGTGCATCAAGGGGGAACTTGGGGATTGCCCGATACTCAAATAGCGGAATGGTGGGCCCGGGCCTCTACTGAAAGTCGTCACCGCCTCTCAGGATTGATAGATAGTGACGATCGCCTCAATAGTATCGAATTCGTGCGCCGGTTAGCGTCCATTCCAGATATTATCCAACCCACTTTAGAACGATTATGGAACAAAACTCCCCCCGCTTGCCCTTGGGGTAAATTCCCCGATCGCGCGACGGTTGCTGCCGCTTGGGTGGTTGATACCATCGATGCTGACTTGTGGAATGCAAATGTGGCATTTTGGCATGAATATTATCTCAATCGTGACCCCAGTTATGAATGGGGAATGCCCAAAGTTGATCGCCCAAACTCACCCAATTTTGCCGAACCCCGAATCCTAGAACGACGGTATCTGAAAGATTTTCTCTCTCCTGAAGACCCCACAAACCTCACCCAGAAGAAGGAACAAGAATCCCAACTCCAGGAGTGGGAACAGCAGGTTAAAGGGTGGGAAAGTGCGATTGAATGGACCGTGGGATGGCGTGGCGATGGGGACAATATGGGCAAATGGCTCTCTGGGGACCAGTATAAAACCTTAAAGTTGCCTTGGTCCCGGTGGCATCCCACTCCAGAGGCGATCGCCCAGTTGGGTATCGACCCGCCGACAATCCCCGCCAATGCGACTCGGCAACTGGATTTGCCCCATATTCTGGACTTGTCTTTGTTATTTGGATGCTGGAATCAACTGCTGTATCCCTTAACCGAACAACATCACAACGGCAAAGTGATTTTTGCCGGGGGGGATGATTTTCTGTTGTTGGGACCCCTGACTGAAGCGGTGTCCCTGACGACGGATTTATATCGTCTCTGGCGGGGGGAAGTTTCTCCCCTGACTCAACCCTTAAATTCGGCGGTAGATGGGTGGGTAAAACGAACAGGAACAGAGGAGATTTATCCGGTGCCGGGACAGCGGATGAATTTTAGCTTGGGGGTGGTAATTGCCCAACGGCGGATTCCTCAGTCCTTATGGCATCGCGGGTTAAATGATGCCTATAAACAAGCGAAAAATCAAGGGCGCGATCGCGTCTGTGTGAAAGTGATTTTCAATAGTGGTCAATCCTTAGACTGGGTTTGTCCTTGGCGGTTGTGGGAATTATTGATTCAAGTTCCCCTCCAGCATCAGGGAAAAACCGACTTAAATCGCTGGGAAAAGCTGTTGTCATACATGGAAAGCACTCGATTACAGCAATCTTCTCTTCGCACCGTCCAGGATTTAATCCAAACCCTCTGGGCGAGTGTCGGCATTGAGTTGACTTGGGAAATGATTCGCCATATCGCAGGAAATGATTATCGAGAAGAACTGGAAAATTGGTCTTGGTGGATTGGGTGGATTAGCATCATGGGATTTCTGGCGCGACAACAACGGGAACGGGAAAAATGGGTCGAACGAGTTGGGGGGACTAACCGATGAGTGAATTAGCGGAATCTTGGTATTCTATTTCCCCAGCAGGAACCGTGGCGATCGGCAACTTGACCCCAGTCGGACAAAATAGCGGTCAAGTAGACTGCCGGTGGCCCCCTAATGGTCATCAATTGGCCGCCTGTTTGAACTTGCCCACGGATTGCACCCTTTGGGGGCCCTTTTGGTTTGCGGGCGGAAAGGTTTATGTCACCTTGCCTTTGCCCGTCTATCGGTTAGAGTCACCCCAGCAGATGCCATCGGAGATATTTCGGATGGTTTGGTCCGGCGATCGCTGGCAAAGGCAACCCCAACATGAAAATGCCTCCATTGAAATCATCGGGGGTCGTTATCTGATTCTCGGAGAGAGTCTCAAGCAACTCTGGAAAGTAGGAAAGTTAAGCAATCCAGCACAGAACCCCTCCTTGTGCGAGTTGCCTTGGCAAAAACTCACCCTCAGTCACAACAGTCGCCAAGACTTCCAAGTAAAAGAGGAAGGCGGGTTTTTTGCGGAAAAGACCACCTTAATGGACCCGGGTTGGTCGATTTTGGTGAAAATTATCGGTAACTATGACCTACAGGAACGACTCCCGGAAGCGCCTTGGAGTTTTCTGGGGGCCGGGGGCACCCCGGTTAGCATCAAACCCCAGAAAATTAACGCCCCTTGGTTAGACGGAAAATCCGAGAGTTTCCAAGGAACTGGGGCGGTGTTATTGACCGGGGCCCTATGGGTGCAGTCGGGGGATTGTCTCTCGATTCCTTACCCGGACAATGTTGCGATTAAAGGGTATGCCGCCGAAGTCGGGATTCCTTGGCAGTCTTGGAAAAAGGTCAAAAACCGTCCCACTGCCTCCCTGACCCCTGGGGAATGGATGACTCCCGCCGGTGCCGTTTACCTGTGGGAGGGACAAGCGCCGTTAGAAACATCCGCGCCCTTGCCGGATCAGTATAAGCGCCACTGCATCGGTTACGGACATTTATGGTTATTTGAGGAGAAGCAAAACAATGGCAACTGAATGGTTGATTTGTCGTGAACCCGTGCATATTGGTGGCGCGGATAGCAGTTCTCGCGGGAACAACAATCCGATTTTTCGATTGAGCGATCGCACTCCCGCTATCCCCGGCAGTTCCCTACGCGGTGCCTTACGCGAACACGCCGAACATAGTCCCGAGTATCAACAGTATGTGAGCAATTGGTTTGGCGGTCAAGATGAAAATATGTCCCCGGGTTATATTGCCCTCGGGTGGGGGTGGCCCGTTTGGTGGCCGGTTCATGTTTTGGGATATGGCAGTTGGTGGGTCAGTTGTCCCGCCTGGTTGAATCGCTATCAGCAATTATTAGGAGCAAATCCTTTACTGTTGCAAGATAAAACCATTTATGCAACCGATGCGGCGTTGAACAACAAAACCGTTTTTCTGCGTTGGTTGAAGTTAACCCAAATCAATCACTATCAACAGCCTTTACCCGCCCCATTAGAAATTCCCGAAAACCGCCGTCTGATTGTTCCCAACGATAGCATCAATTTAATCGTGGATATGGGATTAGTCCGGCAACCGCGAGTCAGTTTGAAGGATGAACCGGATGACGATGGCAGTTTGGTCAAAAATCTGTTTTCCGTGGAAGGTTTACCCCCTGGGGCAGTGTTTATGACCAGTTGGACCATTCGCGACTCTAACAAAGTGGAAGAGTTAGGGAAATGGGCGGAATTTTTACACTCAGAGCATTTCCTCGGGGGATTGTGGAGTGTGGGATATGGGCGAATTCTGATTAGTCAGACTGGAGAATAGGAGGATAAAATGCCTGTACAGCCTTATGAATTAGACCGGGAAGTTTTTAATTTACTCAATCCCGGAGTTGAGCAATTGAAGGATTGGCAAGGTGCTGCCAGTGGCATTGCCGACTATGTTGCCAGTTGGGGAGTTGAGCGGTTTTGGGCGATGTCGCGATCGCAGCGTTTACTCGGGGGACAGTTGCCCAATGCTGCGGTGGGTTCTGAACAGGAACGTCGTTATTTTGCCTGGAGTGTCGCCCGAGTCGCCCTCTGCAAAATTGCCGGGACTGAATTGGCGATTAATCCAGAGATGAATACAGACCAATTTCAGACCAGATTCCGTCAGCTAAATTTCAATCAGCAGGTGTTGTTGACTGATTTATTAATGGAAATTTCTGAAACCATTCAGTTTTGGACCATGCGGTTGAAGGATGCTAAGGAGAGCAATACGGTCCCATAATCGTCACCCCCTGACTCATCCCACAACAAACGCTGGGGGTTAAAAACCCCAGCTAATCGCTAAAGTCGGTTAAAACCGACTAAAAAAATATTGTAATTGATGTATTTTAAACCCACAAAAATACACCGATGGGGGTTAAAACCTTGGCGGTATAATAGAATCAAGTCAGTTAAAACCGACTAAAAAAATTATTGTAATTGATGTATTTTAAACCCCCAAAAACACACCTCGTATCATGGCTCTGCCATGATATGCTCTCCTGCGGCTCTGCCGCCTCTTAAAAGCCTCAAATCAACAGGATAAAAACTCCCGGCTATTCAGTTTCGGTTTGGTCCAGCAAAGTTTCGAGTTTGGGAATCAGAGATGGAAGTTCGTTCGTAATGATGTTCCAAATGATATCGAGGGTGACTTCAAAGTAAGCATGAGTCAATCGATCGCACGTTCCGGTCATTTGTCCCCAAGGGATATCTGGAGATCGCACTTTGGTCGAGTCGGAAACATTTTTAGCGGCTTCTCCCAAAATTTCCACTAACCGAACCACAGCCAGAGACAGCATTTCGTCGCGATCGAGATCTGCTCTGGTTCGCTGATGGGTGAAAGCAATTGTTTTTTGGGCAGCATCCATCATTATGTTGTAGTCGTACTGCATCACGGTTCACCATAAATCACCTCAGCTTCAGAAACCACGCGATCGCGAAAATAGCGACTGAGGTCTTGGGGAGTATTCCAATCCACAGTCCGTCCGAGTAAATTGCTGAGACGGTCTTGGATGTCAATGAAACCAAAACCCGGCGTTTTTCCCGGTTGGAATTCAACCAGAATATCGATATCGCTATCCGGACGAAAGTCATCCCGCAGAATCGAACCGAAAAGGGCGAGTCTGCGGATATGGTAATCCTGACAAATCTGAGCGATCGGCTTTTGGGGAATTTTAATTTTAGACGGCCTGGAGGTGATAGTCATATTGTTTTGTCTGGAAAATAAGGTCGCTACAAGTCTTATGTTAATCAGCAAGATTGGGGCAAATCTGTCCTGTTTCAGCACCTTTTTTTTCTAATGAAGGTCGCTACAAGGATTTTGGCGAGTTCTACATGAACAAGCTTGATCGGTTTCAGCACCTTTTCCTTCTAATGAAGGTCGCTACTAAGGCAGATGCTCAATTAGAGTGCCAGCAACTTTGCGAGTTGTTTCAGCACCTTTTCCTTCTAATGAAGGTCGCTACTCATCCCAATTAGTTATTTCTATCGCCCCGATTTCGAGGTTACAAAGTTTCAGCACCTTTTCCTTCTAATGAAAGTCGCTATGTTAGCTGAGAAAAACATGGCTATTGTCCCTTTAAATGTTTCAGCACTTTTTCCTTCTAATGAAGGTCGCTACGGGGGTTACTACATCGTGGTAACTTACGCCCCCCAAGAGATGTTTCAGCACCTTTTCCTTCTAATGAAGGTCGCTACCAAAGAGTGCGGTATATTCAACTAGCTATACTCCTGGCATTGTTTCAGCACCTTTTCCTTCTAATGAAGGTCGCTCCTTTAGGAGGTATTTATGGCACTAATGCAACAAGGCGGCCAGGTTACTAAGTTTCAGCACCTTTTCCTTCTAATGAAGGTCGCTCCTCAGTGGGTTGACGGGTGTGTTCAGGTTCAAATATTCGGGTTTCAGCACCTTTTCCTTCTAATGAAGGTCGCTACGATTTTGCCCGTGAACTTTCCCAGACAGTAGCGTTGTCCCCTATGTTTCAGCACCTTTTCCTTCTAATGAAGGTCGCTACTTTAAAGGAAGGCGCAAGGTTGCACAAAATGCCGTATTGTTTCAGCACCTTTTCCTTCTAATGAAGGTCGCTACTCTAGCCTATAGCGAAGAGTTGGGATTAGACCCATTGTTTCAGCACCTTTTCCTTCTAATGAAGGTCGCTACAGTTGGGGTTAGACCCATTCCTCTGTGCTTCTATAGCACTTCTGGTTTCAGCACCTTTTCCTTCTAATGAAGGTCGCTACACGAAATCAATATCTTCTCCGTAGAAGATACCAAGTTTCAGCACCTTTTCCTTCTAATGAAGGTCGCTACCAGCCGGAGGGGTAAAGCTGTTTGGGGGCATCAAGTTTCAGCACCTTTTCCTTCTAATGAAGGTCGCTACGGTAAAGTTTATTTTAAACTGCGGTTACTTTACCCCGGTGAGTTTCAGCACCTTTTCCTTCTAATGAAGGTCGCTACGGGATATTCGTAACCCTAGAAGAAGTTAAGAAAGATAGATAGTTTCAGCACCTTTTCCTTCTAATGAAGGTCGCTACTTACATCTTCAAGCAAGAGAAGGTTAGACAGATTGAATGCAACAGTTTCAGCACCTTTTCCTTCTAATGAAGGTCGCTACTTATTAAACTTAGGTAAAACAAACTTTTTGAGCCGTTTCAGCACCTTTTCCTTCTAATGAAGGTCGCTACGAGTACTGTGGATGCTGCTGTGAATGTCATATTTCTTCTAGTTTCAGCACCTTTTCCTTCTAATGAAGGTCGCTACTTCAAGTTTGGGTAGATAGTTTACCTCCACTCCTAAAAAGTTTCAGCACCTTTTCCTTCTAATGAAGGTCGCTACTAAACGGGAAACATTCCGTATGGTCAAGATGTTGACCGCTATCGATGAAGAGTATTATGGAGTTTCAGCACCTTTTCCTTCTAATGAAGGTCGCTACATGGTAGCTGGTCTATCAAACATCTGAGCTCTTGTTTCAGCACCTTTTCCTTCTAATGAAGGTCGCTACATATAGCTCCCCCATGGATTGGATGGAAACAGCTATTCTTGTTTCAGCACCTTTTCCTTCTAATGAAGGTCGCTACTATGTGGAGATTATCTCTGAAGGAGGAGGTTTCAAGTTATTAGGTTTCAGCACCTTTTCCTTCTAATGAAGGTCGCTACAATTAAATAGTAAGAGCTTACAAATAATCTTTAAAGCGTTTCAGCACCTTTTCCTTCTAATGAAGGTCGCTACAAGGGGTTTTAATTTCGTTTGAGGGTTCAAAGGTTCTGGCTAGTTTCAGCACCTTTTCCTTCTAATGAAGGTCGCTACCTACTACCCTTAGGGAAATCTTAGGGCTACTCTTCCACCTGTTTCAGCACCTTTTCCTTCTAATGAAGGTCGCTACCCCTGCCTTCCAACGCCTTGCCTGGTGGGGGTTCCAGGGGGGGTTTGCGAGGCTCGGGAAAATTGTTGCTACAGTGGACGATAAGCGGGAGAAATTGGAGTCGTGAAACCCTTGCTGGATAAGGCGGCGAGGCTCCGAACGCATTTAGGTCGTTTCGGCGATTTTGGATGAGCTTCGCAAGAGTCGGCATAGCAGGGCCCTCCGGGGAATGAGTTGAGGGGACAGATGCAGTTAAGTCGGCCAGATTTGGGTAAATCCCTTGTCCGGTAGGGCCTCTTCTACTTGCGGGTCGAACACCGTAATCCAGGAATATTCTGCATACTCGCGCACCGCATAACCCGAGGGGCGCGTGCTAGAACTGCCGCACCAGGAGGGTTTACCCGAATTGCCCGTGCTACAGACACCATGTACAATCTCCTCCCATGCCTCCCGTCCTCCCTGCCATATACTGACAATCCCACTGGAGACCGTTTTGGGTTGGGCAAAAGTTCTCAGTTGATACTCCTGGGCGAGGTGACGAATCTTTTCTCGCGCCGTCTGGATTAAGGTGCCGATCGCTTCTGGGGAGGAAGGCGTCAGGCTAAATTCATTCCCGCGATACCCATTAAACCGGCTCAAAACATGGGGGGGACGACGCCATCCCGGTCCTAACCCGCCGATGCGACTGGCAATATTTAATAAATTGTCGATTAAATCCTCAAATTCTGGAGTACAATCCGCTCGAATGATCCAAGTGCTATGGGCATCTTGGGCGGGAATATTTGTATAACCTTTTCCCGCATTGCCCGATCGCTGTTTCTGGGTCAAATAACTGGTTAAGGTCAATCGCGCTGGAGAACTAAACCCCCCAAATAGCTTAGAGGTGAGGGTCTCGGTGTCATTTGGAGACAGTAAGGACAAGGCAATTCGGGTAAAATAACCTCGTAAAGTGGCGCGCAGCACTTGCGGCGTCCAGCGATAGATGCCATGTTGGACCGTTTTCCCCTCTTTAACCACTTGCTGTTGTGCCGTCGGTTTGGTCCCGGTGAGAGTAATTTCCCACCGACTGGTGAAAGGATACGATCGCCCAATCCGTCCAAACCCAGAAGCCTTGCCCCGTCCCACCCCCTGCTCTTTTAACATCTCTTCTAAGCGCTGAGTCAGCCATTGTTTCTCCGTCTGACTCGGTGGAGTCGAGAGTAACACTTGCACCGCAAATGTGGACGGATTCGTAGGCGGAGTAGTGGGAGAAACCTGCCACTGAATCCCCAGTTTATTGCTGGGTTGATTATAAATCTGCCAGCATTGTTGAGAATAGAGGGGAAACGGTTCTAACTCTTTTTTGAGAAACACACTTTCAAACCGGATTTTTCGAGGTGCCCATCCACCTTTATCTCCCTCAACTAAAGTTTCCCAAAATCTTTGTTCCTCAGCAGGTAACTCACTCCACCGACTGACTAACCACTGCAGCAACGCCCCGCGAATACTGGAACCCGGTATCCAAGGCACTCCCCCCACCTGCGCCGGTAAAATCCCACCTTCGGGGAAACTGCCTCCCCCCACTTGCAAGGGGCTAAGGATTTGCAATTTTGACAAAGAAACGCTATATTCCTTAGCTTCCGGTGGATAAAAAGTACCGTTCCAGGCTTGTCTAATTTCCTTATTTTCTGGCTTATCGACGATATCAGAAGTTTGCGGAGTCCAACCTCGGTCCTCGGTTTCTATAACCTCGTACCAATTGGGTAATGCTTCGGGTAATGGAGTCATCATTCAAATTCAGTATTCTAAACGTTCCCTTGATTTTACTCAAATTTTTGCCAATTTATTCAATAACTTATGCAAATTTTTGTTGATTTTTATTGCAGTCATAGATAAAACTATTGATATTAATTGATTGACCTAGCATTCGGTAAAAATCATCACAAATTGAGAGAATCAGTCCGTTTCAACCGCCTCAGTCCTTAAACAATAAACGTTAAAGCATCCACCGTAAACTCCGGTTGTCTCCCTAAAATTACAATGCGATCGCGATTGGCGGGAGACAGGGGATAAAACCGCAATTGGTCTTGTCGTTTGTTGAGGAGCTTGAGTAAGCGGGCTTGTAGTTGATGATATTCAGTTTCATTTAAAACCGCCTCAAATACCGACTGTTGTACCCGCATTCCGTAGGTTTCCAACACCTTGGCGACTCGGTTGCGGCGATTGTCTTCTGTAATGTCGTAACAAATCAAATAAAACATCGCTCACCTTAGAGGTTGATGTTAGATTTCAGTTAATTTGTAGGGTGGTCTCCTCTATAAAATTAGAGGTTAGGGGACGCAATATGAACATCCCTGACCACCCTAGGAATCAGATTTAGCTCATGGGGATAGACTCAAGTTTCCAAGGCTGCGGGTTATCATACTCAGAGACCTGAGTCCCTCGCCAAGACGGTTGAGGCGCACTCATCTCCCGGGGAGTCCACTTCAGCAATGCCGGACGGTATGGGGTATCACTGCACAAACAGCGCCGGTAATGTCGGATTTGATGCCACAGACATTGACGATAGGTTTTTTTGTTCGTCGCAACTGTCGCTAGTTGTTGCTCCCAGGCCGTTATCAAATCAGTCAGGGGATGACCGTGATGATGACCGTTGCCATTGCCGTTGCCGTGACCATTGCCATTGCTGTTGCCCAAAAAATTGGAATGAGACAAGGCAAACCGCATTGCCACCCGGTCCACTAACACCACCGACCACTCCAGCATCAAATCCCGCACCAGAGGCAGATTTTCTCCATCGCTCAGGTGCAATCCGCCCAGTTCGGGGTCGAGTCCCATTTCCAGGACCAACCCTAACCCCACCTGTTCTAACAGCGCCTGACTCAGGTGGAAAAACTGATTCACGGCGGCGGGTTCTACGGCGGCATTTAGCCACAGCCACTCGCGCAAAGCTGGATAGTACACTTGATTGATGGTGGCGAAATACCGGCGCAGTTGTTCGATATTGGCATTGGGAATCTCATCCAGGAAGAAGGCGATCGCTTCCAGGGCGATTTCGACCGTGGGACAACAGCCAGAAGCTAAAGACAGCAACAAGGCTTGACGGTTGTGCAGAGTTGCACTCACGATTCGTTCTGCGGTGGATTGGCAAAACTCCGCATCTGATGCTCGTTGCAGTTGTTGAGATAGATATTGAGCCGGGGATTCCAGATGAAGCCGTCCCAAATACCGATAATCAGCATCGAGAAACAACACCGGCAACTGATAAGACAATGCCAATGCCGTCGCCTCACCGGAGAGTTCGCAACCGTGGCAAACCACAATATGACTCGTCAGTTTGGCCTGAATCCGATACTCCAATCGCTCCTGATACCACAGTTCAAAGACTTGCCGTTTAGCTTTCAGAATCGTAGGCGATCGCATCAAATAAATAGCAGTCATAGGCTTATTTGAGTTAAAGGCTATAGCGCATTAATCCGCTATGTTTCTATGCTGCCAATGGGCTATTGGAGTTTAGATATGAGTTTGGGTTGGTTCTATATGATTTTTTATATGACTTAGTTAAATCGATTAAATTTCCTCAGTTTTTTTGTCAAAGCCCACTAAAAAAGCAGCCGAAATACAATCGACTGCTTTTATGCGTTTCAGCACCTTTTCCCTTTAGTAAGGGTCGAACTTTTTGTCCAGAACCCTTCGATCCATCTCTCTGTCGGTTTCAGCACCTTTTCCCTTTAGTAAGGGTCGAACTTTTTTGGGCGGACTATTAAGCAGTATTTCCGAAAGTTTCAGCACCTTTTCCCTTTAGTAAGGGTCGAACCTCTATGTACTAATGGTGATGGTAATTACTATAAACCTTATGTTTCAGCACCTTTTCCCTTTAGTAAGGGTCGAACTTGTTTTAGATGTTCAAATTAGCCGGGACAACCGGACTAAGTTTCAGCACCTTTTCCCTTTAGTAAGGGTCGAACAGCAAAAATCGTGTCCTTACTGGGAGGACACATATTATTGTTTCAGCACCTTTTCCCTTTAGTAAGGGTCGAACTCGGCATTTTTCATGTTGGTTGCCCACCATGCGGCATTGTTTCAGCACCTTTTCCCTTTAGTAAGGGTCGAACATTGAAGGATCTGCTGGCTACGACCATTTTCGGGTTTCAGCACCTTTTCCCTTTAGTAAGGGTCGAACGTCTTAAGTATCACTGTGTTAGAAGAGGAGGAAGGTTTCAGCACCTTTTCCCTTTAGTAAGGGTCGAACTAATGATTTCCCCCAAATACCTGTAGGAAAATTTCAGTGTTTCAGCACCTTTTCCCTTTAGTAAGGGTCGAACCGAATGTTTTCGATGGCACTGCCTACGGAGACATTCCCGGTTTCAGCACCTTTTCCCTTTAGTAAGGGTCGAACCGGAATTTGTTGGTCGAAACTCAGTTGTTAATGATTGAAGTTTCAGCACCTTTTCCCTTTAGTAAGGGTCGAACAGTTCGACCCGAATGCAGCAAGTTTTTCTTCTGCCTGTTTCAGCACCTTTTCCCTTTAGTAAGGGTCGAACTTTTGGTACCACATGCCAGGGGCGATTAATTCCGCTGTTTCAGCACCTTTTCCCTTTAGTAAGGGTCGAACTCTGCGAGGGAATGGGGGAAGATAAGGATGAAAATCCTGTTTCAGCACCTTTTCCCTTTAGTAAGGGTCGAACCGATGTTTCCACTCAGTTCGACCCTGCTCGTAATTCGGTTTCAGCACCTTTTCCCTTTAGTAAGGGTCGAACACAGTATTGTAGGACCGCTTCCACGGGTGTTTTGGGAGTTTCAGCACCTTTTCCCTTTAGTAAGGGTCGAACGTCCGTTCGCTGCCCTGTGGGCATGCGAAGCAACTGTTTCAGCACCTTTTCCCTTTAGTAAGGGTCGAACCCTTGAGTTTTGAAGCTCAAGCGTTGAGCCAATTGTACACCCCTACATCTGAGGGGGTCAAGGTTTTGTAGCAACATCCGCTTCATTTTCGCCTCAAATCACGGAAAATCGTGCCTTCAAACGCTCTGATAGAGACCAATCTGAGGGGGGTAACGGCAGAATAAGGCTTTCAGGATTACCCTACCCCCCTCAGATGCTTATCAGTCAGACTCTAGTGATAAGTTGAGTTAATCATTGCTCACCCAGTGGGGTGATGGAGGTACGCTGTGTGGGAAGTGAGTATCCCCAAAAACGTTTAACACTCGCCATCAACTTGAGCCATCTGTAAAAATTGTAGCATTCGTTTTCCCTTAGTTGAGGTAATTTGGTAATGAGATTTGCCCCGTTTGTTGCGAGAGGAAGTGCAAATAAATCCTTCATCAATCAACCCAGCTAGATGGTGATTGATTCGGGACAAGTTTCCTCCTCTAGCGCAACTGTTGGAGCAGAGTTGGGCGGAGGTAATTCCCGGTTGTTGAGCAATTTGAAGAAACAGCAATTTTCGGGTCCCGGTCAGCAGTTTGTTCTGCACTAGGAAACAAGGGATGGATTACTGCTGTGGCTAGACTGAATTTGTGGAGGTGACGAAAACTTGCTACAACTTCCACAACATGGGACGATACACCTCAACCTCCCCGACTAAACAGGCGATATATTCTCGCACCTGCAACTCAATACACCGCTTTAAACTAACTTTGTAGTTCGTATGGGGATGAGTGATTTCCGAGAGCAACTTATCCTCCCAGTGCTTGAGATATTTCTTCAAAGCATGAGGTTGTAGATAGACTCCATTGCGCTCATCGGGCAAGGTAAAATCATCTGGGGTCAAAATCTGAGAATTGACTAGATAAGCCACCAAGGAATCCACAATTTGGGCGCGAAATTCCTCCATCAAATCAGACACCAATGCGGGATGATTGTCCCGGGGGACGTGCAGATTGCCAAAGTGCGGATGCAGTCCCGCTAAGTTGACAAAGGAATGGACATTTTGACTGAGCAAGGTGTAACCTAAACTCATCATGCTATTCACCGGGTCAGTTGGGGGACGTTTGGTCCGTTTCTCGAAGGCAAAGGGTCCAGAGAATAACGAACCCAAGGCTTGAAAATAGGCGGATGCTGCTTTACCTTCGTAGCCGCGCAAGGCATCCATTGATTCGGCTAAGGACAATTTGTCCCGGCAACTGATAAGCATTTCCAAGGCAATCAAAGCGGCATCGGTTTGACGACGGCGGTTGAGTTTGAGCAACAAAGCCCGAGAATTGTGCAGTTTTGCCAGAACAATCGCCTCGGCTTGGCGGCGGGTAAATTCTGGGTCGAGGGACCGTTGCACTTGCTGAATCAAATACTCAACTTTGGCATGACTTTCCGAGTACAACCGGCCAAAATACCGCCCTTTTTGCGACAAATACATCACCGGAATCCGACGACGTAAGGCCAAAGAAACTGCTCCGTGGGACATATTGCAGCAGCCAAATAACACAATATGACTGACCCGGTTGGCAGGAACTTTCACGCGCAATTCGTGGTTAGAAAACACTTGAAATTGCTGATTTTTGACACTCAAATAAGCGCCTTGGTCGGTGATGTACAAAGTGGTCATCGCATCACTCCATAAATGTTCAGGATTGGCAATGGGAAAGTGAACGGGTTTCAGGCTACAGGCAAGGGGTGGACGAGAAACCCGCGATCGTTGTCGTTGCCGTTGTCGCCGATAAGGAACGCCCGAGGCAGAGAGCAGCCAATCCCCGCGAGGTTCGGGCGGTGGCGGTGCATAGACTTGACCTTTGACAAACCGATATCCCAGAAAGGTCAACTCTTCATCGGGTCCATAAATCTGAGTTTTCTCGGGCTGCAAAGTGAGATATAATTCTCCTAGCCAGCCTCGCACTTGCTCTAAGTTACGCTGGGCTTGGGTGGCATCGGCAGTAGCAATCACAAAATCATCCCCGTAGCGGACCAGATTGAGTCCGGCAGCCAAACAGCGGCGGTCAAATTCGGTCAGGTACAGGTTAGCTAAAGCGCCCGAAAGTATAGCTCCTTGTAAGACGCCTTTGCCAAAGTTTTGATATTGTCCGCGAATCACAATCCCGGCAGCAATTTGTTGTTCCAGCAACTGTCCGATAATCGGGTCGAGTTGCAATTGCTCCAATTGAGTGAGCAACAGCGCCCAACAGAGGTTGTCGAAGAATTGGGCAATATCCGCTTTCAGGACCCAACAAGGCTGAAATTGGTAATAGGCATAAAGATGATGCACCGCTTGCTGGATGCTGCGCCCCGGTCGATAGGCATAGCTACAATCGAGAAAGGTATCCTCAAGGGGCCAGTAAAGTTCCTCCAGCAATAACCGTTGAATAATGCGGTCAGATACGGTAGGAATCCCCACCAACCGTTTCCCCCCGGATGCCTTGGGCAAATAGAAGCCCAATGCGGGTTTAGCCTGATAAGTTTCCTGGGTGAGATGATGCTGGAGTTGCTCCAACTGCATCTGGAGATTGTCGGCAAACCAATCTACCGTGATGCCATCCACTCCCGCCATTCGCGAACCCCGGCGCACCTGTTGCCAAGCGGCCCTGAGTAAGGTCTCCGTAAATTCCATAAACTCGTTAGAAATGGCTTACTGTTTCATCGTGGCAAGGCGGTATTTGCGTTGGTATATGCTTTTACCGGGGGAGTATATGACTTTTTGTATGACTTTCCCGAGTCTCATGACAGGTCCTAGTCGTGACTTGGCTCTGCCACCTGTAGCACCTCCGATAACCCTTGTCCCTCACAACCTGAGTGGTCCCTCGTGACACGGCTTCAGCCCTGTCACGAGTAATTGTTATAATCGTCCCATCATTCTGCTGAACACAACCCATGATCAACCCCCGCTCAGAAGAGAACAACCCGAGACCACACCTGTTATTTCCTAAACATCCTATCAACACACAAGACCCATCTAAACTTGCAGAAGAGAGGACCCAATTTGATGCCAAATGCCAAGCCATTTTTGAAAAACTGAAACCCGCTTTGATTCAGGATTATTACAATTGGTTTATGGTCATTGAGCCAGAAAGTGAGGACTATTTCATTGATGCTGATGAAATAGAGGCAGAGAGAAAAGCTCGGGAAAAACATCCAGAGGCAGCCTGTCTCATTCTCTGCATTAATGAGACGGGAGTTTGTGGACGAGCATGATTGATGGGAGATTCAACCACAAGGGGGAGTTAATTTTTGAAATTGGATTAATTGCAGCAGATGAAGCATTAATCTCTGTACCCGCACTTTTAGATACAGGATTCACCGATTGGTTATTACTTAATAATGAAATGGCTCTGGATTTGGGGTGGGTGCAAACTCAGAGTCAAAAGCGAATGCAGACGGCTGGAGGCATTATAAATTTTAGCATTTATCAGGGTATTATTCTCTTTGATACAGAGGAGTTGATTATTAGAGCGTTAGGGGGAGATGAAATTCTAGATATTCTGTTAGGGGTGAAATGGCTCCAAATCAAACGGCTAGTCGCAGATTATTCCCACAACATTTTAACATTAGGGTAATCAAAATTCGATTTTCGTGACATGACTGAAGCCATGTCACGAGAAGGGTAGGGATTTTCATAAAAAAAATCAGGTATTAGGAGGTTTTAAGAAATTATTAAAGCCCGCCTTAATAACGCCAATCGGTTGGGGGTATCTCTGATTGAAGATTCTATTTTTTGGAGTTCCCTTACTCAATCATGAAATGGTTTTGGAATTATTAAAGCCGCCCTTAATAACGCCAATCGGTTGGGGGTATCTCTGATTGAAGATTTTATTTTTTGGAGTTCCCTTATGATTTTTTATATGACTTTTGGTACAATCCAGCTATGACTTAATCGGCAGACTCAGATTTTCATTGGGGGTGCTCATGCCAAGACGCAGTTTGCAAGCCTCGATCGCTGGATTACAACTCGTGCGATCGGCACTGGAGCGCAAAAATTTAACCCAATCCATGTTGGCGGACCGCAAAGAATACGATTTGGCGTCTTGGTCTACGATTAACAACTTCTTTACTGGCAAAAGGGTCGATCGCAAAATCTTTATCAAAATCTGTGAAGCGTTAGACCTGGAATGGGAGGATGTGGTCAATATGGGTCCCCCTCCAGAACCCATTGACGATTTAAAAGCGGCAGTCTTGCGACAAGCACAGTTACGACGAGAAGCGTTGAATCCTCGCATTTTAGAACGCATTGACCGCGAGATAGTTGACTCAAAATTCACGGGAGCAATCCAACGGGGACTCGAAGGAATTCAACGCATTATCCCCATTGTCGCACCTGCCGGTTATGGAAAAAGCACGATTATTGGCAGCCTCTATGACAAATTGCTTGTCCATCCAAACTGTTGGACTGGCTTGATTTTATGCAATTCTCTGACGCTGCCAGATTCTCCGACTGCGGAAAACTTAGCAGTCGCCTTGGGAGAGAGTGTTGCCGGTATGCAGCGTTCCATTGTGGAAATTGCCACCCAGTTGAATGCCAGCGAGCGCGGATTGTTGCTCATCGACACCTTAGATTTAATCCTGGACCGCACCCTGGTTCCGCCCTTGAGTCGGGTTTTTGCCTCACTCCTGGAAGCGGGTACAACCCTGGTCTTTACCTGTCGCGATCGCGAATATCATGATTTCCTAGAACCCACGGCGGAAAAACTGCCTGGATTGGCCCCTGCTGTGGACCGCTATCACCTGCCAGAGTTTACCCGAACCGAAGTCTACCAAGCTGCCACGGCTTTTGTCCAGAAGCAACCGGCAGTAGAAAATCACAATTTTGCGGATAAAATTTTAGCTTTATCTGCGGATAATCGGTCTTTAGGAGAAATCGTCTGCAATCCTTTACTTTTGGCCTTGTTGTGTGATTTATTTGCCAAAGATGGCCGGGTCCCCCAAGATTTAACCGTCAGCAAACTGTACAAAAAATATTGGCAGGAGAAAGTCGCCTATAGCCGGGTCGATCGCAGTCATTCCGCTTTACTGGCGATTGAGAAAGAAAAGTTTTGTTTGAACATTGCCAAAGCCTTATTTGACCTCTCCGGTGAACGGCTGTGCGAATCGGCTTATTTGGATGAGTTGGGGATAGACTTTACCGAAACCACTGCCTCCGCTTATCGGGATTTGCTCAGTGAGGGAGTCTTGGAACGACTGCCTTCTCAAAAAATCCACTTCTTTCACCAAACTTTACTGGAATATGCGATCGCCTACTGGTTACTGCGACAATCCAGCTTACCCCAACGGCAACAGTTAATCGCCACCCTCACTCAACCGGAAACTGGGCGATCGTTGTGGAGTTGGTGGTCTGTCATGCGACAATTGTTAACCATTGCCGACGATGGGGAATTTGAAACGGTCGCGCAACAACTCAACACCGACAGCTTGGAAGCGTTTCGCGCCGTTATCTTTGCAGCGGCTTCCCGGGACACCCCAGCCATGCTGCGCCAACAACTACCACTCGCCTTGACGAAAACTGGAATCTATCAAAAAATTCTCCGTCAAGCCTTGGAATCGGCATCCACAGCTTTAGCGGAAACTGCCTGGGATGCCACAGTTGAGCAGTTAAAGTCGAGCGATCGCACCACCGCCTCAACCCTAGCGCAACATCTCGGGTCGTTACTCACTCCTTGGCCAACTCAGCTTGGCAGTCGCCTCCGGCAAGTCTTGAGGGCAGTCGGGCAACGTACCGCAGAATCAGAAGAGAGAGAACAAGCATTTTTATGGGGTGCGGTGGTCGAATCTTGTACGCCATTGCTCCGGGAATCCGCCGATGACGAGGCATTCTCGATACTTTGTGAGTATTATCCCAGCTTTGCCGAAGGAACGCAAACCACAGTAATCCGCTTACATCTGGAGCGAGGATTGCCCGATGCAGCCTATTTAAAATTGTGGGAAACCTGTATCCAATTTCCCTTACCCAAACGTCCCAGTAATTCATTGAAACAGCAACTCATCCAACTCACTGTCCGCGTGTTTCCCCAGTTACTCACTAACGAAAATCATCCTTGGTTTGGCTCAGTTTTGGCAGTGATTCACTACCCTATTCAAACGGGATGGGACCGGGTTTGTGCCGCTGCGGTTGGACGATATGCTTGCCAGTCTCCTGAAATTCTGGATGAACTCTTGACCGATTTATTGACGGGAGACCCCCGGCATACCAGCAGCAATTTAATCGCTTTAGACGAAGCCAGTTTATCCGGTGTCGCTGCTGATATTGCTAAGAAACTGGTGCAATTTCAGGGGACTCACTTGGAGCGCCTTTCTGCTTTGGCGGCTGTCATCAAATCAATAGGCAATGAACTAACCGAAACCCAGAAAGAGCAACTGATTGACTGGTGTAATCAACCCGCCTCCCAAGAACCGGAACGTTGGTTACCCATCCTGATTCCCCTTGCCAAAAATGCGCCAACGGTGCAAGAAAAATTGGTCAATCTGCTCGAACAAATTTCTGAACTTTCAGTGGCAGACGCGCAACTGCAACAACTGCTCCGAGTGGCTCCCGAGGTCAAAAGTCGATGGGAATTGAACTCAGAAATTGTCAAAGATGAGTTAGCCACAGTGGAAATCAATCGCCTGGAAGCAGTTACTTCCAATCTGGCTTTATCGCGATTAATTGTACTGGCACAGTCCCCGGAGCGAAAACCAGCCCTTGAAGCGTCCAAAGCCTTGCTAAGTCTAGCCTCTCAGCAAGATTTTCCCCAACTGTTAGACAGTTTAGCCTTAGTCAAATCCCCCTATCCCGGTGTTCGACTCAATGCCTTAGAAATAATTCAAATTCAAATTCAGAAACATCAGCGTCTTCTGTCCGAGAAAGAGTTAGCTGAAATCTGCACAACCTTTGAAGTAGAAACTCAGCCTAAAGTCATTCAAAAGTTGTGTGAAATCGTGACAGCATGGATTGACGATTCTCGAACTATTCCGTCTTGCATTTCGGATCAAGTTGATAAATTAGTCAGACGCGCCACTACCCATCCCAACTTAGAGGGGGGAGTCGCTGGAGCATTACTTGATACCCTCAATGTTATCGCCCAGTTAGAAGATAACACCCAAACTGAACGACTCAGCCAATGGACGAAGTTATTGCTGCATTCTATTGATTTTAAACGAGTACAGGAATCGAAAGCGATTGATTTAGTCGCGGCGATCGCCCGAGTTGAGGGACAATTTTTTCCTCAACTCCTCACCAGCGAATTCTACCGCCTGCCTTGGCGAAACCAGCGCACCATCATTCTGTCCATCCGGCGAGTAGAGGGCGTCGATTCACCTTGGTTGAATCATATCCTGCAACAGAGTGGCGATCGGGACGAAATTGCCAGTTTGATTTTAGAGATGAGAGGGGCCTAAGCAAAACCCGCCTTGAACAAGGTAAAATTAAGGAGTAATCTGAAGTGAAGCCCTCCCAATAGTTATTACTAAAAATTATAACTTTCTATCCAATGATAAGCATCTGAGGGGGGTAGGCTAGTCCTGAAACCCGCATTCTTTCGTTACCCCCCTCAGATTAAGCTCAGGAAAAGGCTTTGAACCAATGATTTTCCCCAATTTCAGACCCAAATCATGAAACTGTTGCTACGAAAACTTGACCCCCTCAGATTCAATGGTGTAGAATTAGCTCTATGCCCGGGTCTCAGGACTTAAGGGTTTGACCCTTATTAAAGGGAAAAGGTGCTGAAACATGGACTGCGTGAAATCCGTCATTTGTACGAGCTAGAAGTTTGACCCTTATTAAAGGGAAAAGGTGCTGAAACAAGCAGTAGATGCGCCAAGAACGAGCAAAGCAACAGTGTTTGACCCTTATTAAAGGGAAAAGGTGCTGAAACTAACAATTCTTCAGCCATTTCTTGGTTCAAAATATGGGTTTGACCCTTATTAAAGGGAAAAGGTGCTGAAACCGTCAAAAATACGGTAAAAATTTTGTCCGAAGAAGTTTGACCCTTATTAAAGGGAAAAGGTGCTGAAACAATAAATGACTCCAAATCCATATCCGCAAACTCATTGTTTGACCCTTATTAAAGGGAAAAGGTGCTGAAACAATTCATGCCGTTAATGGCGTTAATGGTTAGATTATCAGGTTTGACCCTTATTAAAGGGAAAAGGTGCTGAAACTTAGCACCTTCAATGGTTTCAGATCCTGTGGGAACGGTTTGACCCTTATTAAAGGGAAAAGGTGCTGAAACTTGCACCAGTTGCACCTTTAGCCTCGAACTCTACACTGTTTGACCCTTATTAAAGGGAAAAGGTGCTGAAACACTTGGGCACCCGAACTGTTAACAGAACCGACCGCAGTTTGACCCTTATTAAAGGGAAAAGGTGCTGAAACTCTACTTCGAGAGCTGCACTCCAAATGCGTCCGTCAACTGTGTTTGACCCTTATTAAAGGGAAAAGGTGCTGAAACTTTTCCAACGAAAGAATACAGCACATCACGGTTCAAACCGGTTTGACCCTTATTAAAGGGAAAAGGTGCTGAAACTGGCAATATCAATTGCTATTGGTACACCGACAACTGTTTGACCCTTATTAAAGGGAAAAGGTGCTGAAACTTTCCGGTCTCAAGGAATAAATTTCCGATATTGCGTTTGACCCTTATTAAAGGGAAAAGGTGCTGAAACTGTCAGGGAACCGTTGTTCCCGGTTACTCGAACAGTGTTTGACCCTTATTAAAGGGAAAAGGTGCTGAAACTTGGGGCTTGAGCGGATAACGTTTCGATCCGTATTCCAAAAGTTTGACCCTTATTAAAGGGAAAAGGTGCTGAAACTACTTGCGAACGAACTGGGGTAGCAGTAAAAAAAGTTTGACCCTTATTAAAGGGAAAAGGTGCTGAAACAACTACCTAGAGCTACAAGAGCCCCTAGCAAAAATGGAAGAGTTTGACCCTTATTAAAGGGAAAAGGTGCTGAAACCATCTAGAAACCGTTACATTGGCATCGATTTGACCACTGTTTGACCCTTATTAAAGGGAAAAGGTGCTGAAACACTTTTATGATGGCATAAACGGCATCAGTGTCAGGTTTGACCCTTATTAAAGGGAAAAGGTGCTGAAACCATACACATTAAGCTGTGCAGCTTGGACGGTAACGCCAGTTTGACCCTTATTAAAGGGAAAAGGTGCTGAAACACGACCTCCTCACCGCCTTCCCCGATGGGAAGGACGTTTGACCCTTATTAAAGGGAAAAGGTGCTGAAACTTCGTGTTGCCAATGTAAATAGAGGCATTCGCATTTGTTTGACCCTTATTAAAGGGAAAAGGTGCTGAAACAAGACAAAAGAATGTTGGTAGCAGTCCGAAAAGAAATGTTTGACCCTTATTAAAGGGAAAAGGTGCTGAAACACTAAGTAGCTATGAAAAAAGGAAAAGGCTAATCAATTGTTTGACCCTTATTAAAGGGAAAAGGTGCTGAAACTGGATTAAAAACTCCAGCAGCAATAGATAAAGACAAGTTTGACCCTTATTAAAGGGAAAAGGTGCTGAAACAATAACAATAATTTTTACTGTGAAGATAGCATCTGGTGTTTGACCCTTATTAAAGGGAAAAGGTGCTGAAACCCAGGAGAAACAGGTAACAGAGAAAAAGTAACAGAAGGGTTTGACCCTTATTAAAGGGAAAAGGTGCTGAAACAAAGTAGTTGATTGTATTTTGACTACTTTTTTAATGCGGTTTTTTTGAAAAACTTGAAGGAATTTAATCGGATTAGCTAACTCCTATAAAAATCATATAAAACTAACCCAAACTCATACAATAAATCTAATGGTTTCTTGCCAGAATAGAAACAATTAATCCGTTGTAATTTTCAATTAAGTGAGCCTATGACTGCGATTTATTTGATGTGACCGCTTTCGATTCTGAAGGCTAAACGGCAAGTATTTGAAGAAAAATAACCAGGTATTCCCACTTGAAAATATATGGACTTTTAGGAATATTAATGTACCAATGTGTTATAATTTCACCATGAAGCACAAACAACCATCTCCAATTATTCGCACCGACAAATGGACTCTCAACCCAACTGCTGAACAGCGTCATCTATTCAGTGAAACGGTTAAGGTCTATCGTCGGCTTTGTCGATATTTGGTTGGTATTATCTTCACTCATTGGCCCGAGTTAGGGGGTTTATCGTCCAATGAACAAATCCCTGCCGTAGAGCGATTGATGCACTCTACGGGAAAGCGGCCTGTGGTGAAATACCCACAATTCAATCGGGTGTTTTACAAGTTTCCTAGCTACTACCGCAGAGCCGCCATCAGCTTTGCCATTGGGCAGGTTAATAGCTACATGACCCGGTATGTAGATTGGCAGACGGGGCTATCCCGTAATCGTCGGGATGCCAAACCACATAAGCTCAATGCTGATGCAGGTTGCTATCCAGTTCTCTATAAAGGGCAGTGCTACAAGCTGCATGACTATAATGCGGTTGAGATTAAGGTGTTTACGGGGGCTGACTGGATTTGGACAACCGTTCAGATTAGTGGGCTTAGGGAACGCCATAAGTTACCGGACAACAAGATGTTGTCTCCGACTCTAATTTTTAACAGCCAAGTCTGTCATCTGTCGGTACCGTTTCATTGTGTGCCACCGAAACAGAACCCTGAGCAAAATGTAGTGGCTGTTGACTTGGGAATTAATACGACAGCAACAGTCACGGTCGTAACTTTCGACGGCACTGTAATCCATCGTGAATTTGTGAACACGGGAAGAGACATAGACCGCCGAGATAAACGACTCAAATCCGTCTCCATGCGGGCATCTAAGACAATGGGTAAAGGGGGAAAACTACATAAAGGTTTCTGCTCTAAAACTTACCAAAAATGCGCGAACATCAACAAGCAGATTAGCCACATCGTTTCTAAGCGGATTGTCCAAATAGCCAGCCAGTTTAACTCAGAGGCAATTGTCTTTGAGAATCTGAAAGGTTGGACGCCCAAGGGTGGACGGAAACGTTCAAACTTGCGGCAACGGTTTCATGGCTGGCTCAAGGCCAAAATCCGCGACTACACCGAAATGAAGTGGCAAGAAAAGGGTGGGAAGGTAATTGATGTTGTTGCCGCCTACACCTCAAAACTGGCTTACGATGGCTCGGGCCGAGTCAAGCGAGACTCCAAAAATTATGCCCTGGCAGTATTCCAAAACGGTCGGCAGTATAACTGTGACCTGAATGGGAACCAAAATATTGCAGCCCGGGGCATCCTTAAACTCACTCGCAGAAATGACAGTGAGGACCTCTCCAGCAAACGTTCTGGTGGGTCGCCTAGAAGCTGGGCTTGTTTATGTGATCTCTGGACTCACGAGAGATTGAGATTAGCATAGAACACCCCCACCTCGCTTTCTGCAAGGGGGGAGAGCTTCATGGGAAAAGGTGCTGAAAGGTGGTGAAATAACACCTATATTGTTTTTTTGAGAGGGAGAAAAATGCTTTTCTAATTTGAGGAGATTGGTTCAATGGCAGTTGAGCGATCACCTAACTAAATCGCCAACCCAACTGCACGAGTAATTGTCCTGCCGACATTAGGACATTGGAGCGGAGCACCTCACTGAATCCCAAACACAACTACTTGTTATTAAATGAAGATGAAGCAATGTAAAAAAACTTATTTCTTGACCAATTATTTGAATTAATAGTTGAAAAATTTTTGGCAACTCTTGCATGACAATGAATGGGCGGTAGTGGAAAGTTCATTTACCCTCCACTATTATATCGTTAAAGTCCTACCCAATAAGGTTGAATCCAAATCTTTTTACGTTGTTGTTTGCCCGGACCACAAGGAATTTCTTTCCAATGCCCTTTGCGGACATGGGTGCGTTGTTTGATTCCAGTAGGAGTGTGAGATTTCAGACTGGGATTTTGATAATGTTTCCCTAACATTCTAGGATAACGTTTTGGTGAAGTAAAATTTTTCGGGGGATGTTTTTTCCCAAAATCTTTGGTTACATCATCAACATCAGTAGAATCGAGTAATTCAGGTTTATAGGCTAACAACATGAATATTTGAATGGTCAGACTACGCAATTGTTCAATGAACGTTTTTTCATCTTCGGTAATTGTTGCATTACCAAAAGCATAATCGTTATTAATTTTGATTTGACCATCCTCTAATCCAGTTCCAGAGAACCAAACAACATCACCCAAGTTACAACAAAAACATATATGAATATTGACCTGATATTCTTGGGGTAAATATTCTAATGTTTTCCCATAACCTGATGCTATTGATTGTTCTGGTTTGGCTTTATCGCCCCAATGTAAAATTGCATATTTGATAGGATAACCATCTGGTGTTTTGAACCAAGATGGAAAGACCAGCATCAAAGTGTGCAAGGGAACTGTGTCAACTAATCCAGCAATTGCTGATAATTTATTGACATCAGTTTCTAATAAATCTTTGAGTAAATTACTCGACAAACAATAGACTGGTGAATCACTTAAAAACCAGAGAAATGTTCGGTTAGTAGTTAATTGCGAAGCTGCATCTAACCGAGTTTTTCCCAAATCGTCAACATCCATACACAAGGCCAATTCTGTAGCAATAGCACTCCATTTTCCAAATTCTTTAGGTAAATTATAATTCCGGTCTTTGAGAATAATGGGGAGCCATTTACTCTGAGATGCCCATTGTTTTAGCATTTTACTTTCTTTCAAGATAACCTCCTTGTAGGGTTGGATAGACCAACCCTAAAATAATTAGTTGTGGAAAACGTAGATACCATTGGGAGTTTCATCGATATAGAAACCCCCACCCAAATCCAATTCTCTACCTAAATATTCCCAATCGACGTACTTGGACCAAAATTCTTCTCTTTTCTCAAAACCTGGGTAATCATAAACTTCAGCAATATAATCTGATTGAGCAAAAGTTGTTAAATCATCCCAAAATCCAATATAACTTTCCCGAAAATGTTCATAATTTGGCTCTACTTCTTTTTCTCGACAATATCCTAAATAATGACAAATTGCTTCTTCTTCATTAGGATTTTCACCAATTAACTTTCCCCAACGGGAAACAGTTTCGAGGCTTTCATGTTCACTGATTCGGATTGAGCCAAAATTGTCAAAGTCATGAATACTCCATTCTTCAGCATCGTTTACTGGTGAAGTTTGCAGCATCTCCTCGATGTCACTCAGAATTCCATCAGCATCTTGAACTGCATCAATCCACCATCCATGTAAAATATTTTGGTTATAGGCTGCTAAACAAGCAACGTATATTGCCGGTGTTGTGACTGGTGGTGGTGTAATTCGACAACGACTATATATTTTACAACTTTCTTCTGCCCCGGCTAACTTCACTGCTAACGAAATTGCTCGTTCGTCCTCGGTCTTTAAAATTACGGCATTGCCATCAGATTTTGACTGGAGAGCAAAAGCAATTTCTCCTGCTGTTTCTGTTTCTGGAACCATCAAAACATTCTTGTTTTTCATGAGTTTGAAGTAAAAACACCCAAACCAGAAGCGAGAGCAGGATAAATTACAGAGATTTAGATTGAGTTTCTAAATATATTTTGCAAGAATCACAATAACATTTCCAACAACGTCCTTCTTTTTTCATCCAAATAGCTTTTTGGTGACTTTTGCAGAAAGTATTTAAACGAGAACAAATTGCATAAAAACCTGAATTATTAACTGATAAAAGAGAAGCATCAAGTGGTCTAAATGAGTTCATAACTTTTTCGGGGAGGTAAAGGTAGGGGTCATTGATTGATGACCCCAAAAGTGAAATTAATTATTGTTCGGATTCAGTTTCAAGTTCATGAGGAAATAGTTGCTGAGTGATAGCTTTGTTGAATGCTTCATCAGTTGGTTCAGAAATAGCACCTTTACAGTACAACAGCCTGAGTTGAATATCTCGACCACCTCGACAAACTTTTTTATCATCCGCCGAATGACAAAGATGTTGAGAAATTCCGTTAACTAAAGGCATTAAATATTGAGCATATCTTTCAGGTTCTAAAGGAATAGGTTCTTTTCCAGCAAAAGGACAAGTTCGACAAGGAGCCGATTGTACTGGCATTTGTCGTAAATCTTTGAAATATTTTTGTTGTATCATCAGACTTTCTCCTTTCAATTTATTCAGTTTAACTAAATTATTGAGTTAAATCCTCAAACATTTGGACATAATCGGATTCAGAATCAAGCGATTCTAAGTAATCATCTGTTAATTGGCGATCGCCAACTTGTCCCAAATGTTGTTCAATATCTTGACTGGCTTTAACACAATTCAAACCATGACCAGTTGAAAGAACCTTTTCCTCAACAGTTCCATCAGGTTTAATCGTCATTAAAATTTGAATACGTTGCATGGTAGAATCCACCGGGAATGACATTTATCCGGTAAAACCATTGCATTCCGACGCTGAGGTGATGCAATGGCAAAATTACAGCTACAGTCCAAGTTTTTGCTTGAGATTATCTTGGAGTTGATTAGTAAATGATACCCAATCTGTTACTCCCAAGATAATTGCTCGTCTAAATTCCCACCTAACAATGCTTGGTATTGAATTAGGTATCAAATCCCCATTACAATAAGGTTCAATGAACTTGGAACTATAATACTGATATGAGGTTAAAACTGACTTAAATACCTCATTTTCCTCTAAAACCTGGATATCACCCACTTCGGCCAACAAATAGTTTTCCAGATTATTGCGTAATTCATCCATTGTTTTGCTCATAGGGATTGATTAATTCCAAACAACGATATAGATGTTCGCCTTGATAATATTCTGCCTTGGCTGCATAATGTGCATTCAACCAACCAATCAAATTGCTATATCCTTTAAAAGGACCATAACAATGGGTTAAATAATTATTTTTTTCCAATTAAAACAATCATCTCCTCCTTACTTTCAGATGATAAAGGTAATGGTTTTGATTCAGAATAATCAGGTGTAATTAAGTCAAAAATCTCATGTTTTACCTGAATATCTGACTGAAGATTTAACCAAACTACTACCTTGTCCATTTCAGGAAATGGACCAAAACATTTGGAGAATTTGTCAGAATAAGCTAAAACTGTAAACATTACTCAAATCCTTTGTGCTAGAGATTTTAACCATTGAATAGAATCAGCCGGTAAATCAAACCATTCACCATGTTGACGAAACAGTTTGAATTGTTGATGAAGTTTTTTCTCAAGGGTGGCAGAATCCCCAGTTGAAATAGAGCAAATCAACTCCACCTGTTTAGAATTCATCGTTGAAAGTTGCCGTAATCGACGTTGTAAATTATTAGTTCGACCAATTTTAAAGAGATGACCGCTGCGGACAACATAGACGAAACCGCGAGTAGAGGAATCTGTAGTAGTGGGAAATTGGCCGGTAGTGATTTTCTGGAGTTTATCCAGATTTAGTTTAATATTCAACTCACCGGCCAGTAATTGAGAAGGATTTGAAGGATATGTGAGGGCCAGTAAATCTTGTTGTTTCAGTAAATCCAAACTGGATTGAATCTGAGACCGAGACGAACGCATTAATTTCTCTAAGACGTTGATACTCGTATTGACTTCACCATCGGTCGATTCACTTACCAAAATATCTAAGAGACAGCAGGCTTGAAAATCAGGATAGATTTCACCAGCATCTAATCTGTAAATGTGCCAAAACCAATTAGAACAAACCATGATATTTCAGAAAACATCAAAGGTTTAAGCGAGAGCTAGAGTAGCAAGATTCTCAATTTCTCAAAGAATCTGGAGCATAATAATCAAAATCCATTTGAATCCAGCTTTGATTATTTAGATGAATTTGAAGAGACGGATTATAGCAATTTTCTACTCTGACTGGATATGGACTATGTTCAAGACAATATTGCAAAAACTGTTTACATAATCCTTGGAATTGATATTCTGGATAAACTTCAATAGTTGCAATATCTAAACATTGTTGAAGTTTATGATTATAATTTTTCAAGGATTTTCTGAGATAAACCTGCATTCGTTCATCACCAATCCACCACCGTAATACTCTAACTTTTTGAGATTCTGACCAAAACTCAATTAATGAGGATTTAATTTGTTCTGATAGTTCCATTTTTTTGCTGGTAAAAAAAGAGGTAGAGCGGAATAGACCGCTCCAGAATAGGTTAAATAAGTTGGTCAAGGATTAGTTTAGCAATGAGTTCTTTTGGAGGAATCCAGAGACCTTGTTTACCCGGACAAGGAATCGGGTCAATTTTCTGAATCTGAGATAGTTGCCAAGCATATCGACCCGGTTGCCAATTTCCACAGAGTTTTTCTAATTCTGATTGTTGTTCAATAAATTCATCAGTCATCAAAACACAATCAGTTAATTTGGCGATCGCCACTATCTTACCCAAATCTTGAACAAAATCAAAATTAGAAACATATTCACTAAACGGTTCAAGTTCTGATGGATAGACTGGACGTTTAGCGGAATGAATTAGGATAATTCCCCTGTAATCAGTTGACCAACTTCTGGTTTCAATTTGTTTGAATTTATGAGCAATTAATCCAGCCCAAGGTTGCCAGAGAGTAATGGCGCGAAGTCCTTGTAATTGTTCTAGTGTTGGTGACATAAAATTCTCCTGATAAAATAGAGGCAGGTTTTCCCTGCCCCAAAATCTACTGTTCTTCAGCTAAATGTTCCGTTGCATCGTCATCTGATTTATTAGAATCAGAATCTTTGACAATGATACCGAAATTGAGGTCACCTTGTTGAAAATCGTAGTCAAAGCCAATAACTTGGTTTTGTTCATGACAAAGTAACAGAAAGTCTCTCATTTGAGGAGAAATGCGAAAGTATGCAGTTTTAGCCTTTTTGACGAAAACGGTGAATTCAACAGAGTGGTTTGAATCAATAGGCGCATTATTGATTGATTCAATTTGGACATCAATAGCTTCAGGGTCAAATAATTTCATCAATTACTCCTAGGTGTGTTTGAGTTGGTTTTGGGTTGTTGGGTTCATCATCGTCTCTTCTGCTCCGGGATGGAACAGAAATTATCAGACTAACCAGAAAAATGATTAGAATAGGTTTCAGGAAAAATCTCATTTTGGTAAATGCAAGTCAGTTTTTCGTGAATGTACTCAATTTGATAAGGTTGAAGATGAATTGCATTGCCATTATGAACGTTACATTTACGAAAATCATGATTGGGGTTATTTTTCTGAAACTCTTGACAAACCTTGATGTATTCATTCAGCAAACCTGTGAACTCAATAAATGCGTGACAATTAGTGGCGATCGCCGCGTGATAAAATTGAGTAGCAGTTTTCCGCATCAAATCTAAAGATTCTTCAGGAGTTAATTCAGTCAAGTGTTGCTTCATGGATTTTAAGTGCTTCTAGGTAATCTTTAATTGCTTCGGTGGTTCGATTATCATGGTATTCTTCAAATTCATGAAGGGCCTGATAATCAATTGGTTCATAGAACTCACACTGGCTTGCTAATTCTTCTGGGTCTTCCAAATTCTCTAATGGGTCATAATCGTTACTTGAAACGACTTTTGAATGATTGCATTCCCATCCTTCGTCTCCCGGTTCCCACAAAGTTTGATTTTGATGCCATTGGTGACAGTGTTGACAATCTAAACAAGATTTAGTCATTTTTTCTCTGTGTTTTTAGGTATCTGTGTTTTTAGGCAAATTACGCATATAAGGCATCGGTAACTAATTGTCTAATTAGTTCATCAGCCCTATCATTATCATGTTTTTCTGTGAGCCAAAACAGAGCGTCTGATAAATCAGTGTAGAGCACTCTTTCCTGGTGCAATTCACTGTTGGTATCGAAGATTGCTTGTTTCAACTGTTGAACAGTAATCTCAAGTCCCTTTGCCAAAGGACCGAGGTCGTAACAGAACCCAATAGGGGTATCTTCTCCTGTAATTTCAATGTTGTGAAAGGTGAAAATTGTACTCATTGTGAATATTTTAAGGTTTCGTAAGCACGAGTTGTCGGATATTGAACTTGAAAGGCTTCTTCAAAACCGGGACAATAATCAGCGGCATGGTCGAGTCCAAATTCCTCCCAAATTTGACTGACTTCTGGCCAGCCTTCGCACCACCAGATATTGCAGTCCTGGGAGGATTGAATAAAATGAAAACAACGTCTACAATCCCTGATTCTTTTGAGATAGGGTAAGGTCATTGAACTCGGCAGGAACGACCTGCCAAAACGTTATGTCTGCCAAAACGTTATGATTGATAAACTTCTCTGGCTTTAACCACGGTTAATTTGTTGTCAACTTCTTTAACCACCACCAATAATTCATTCAAAACAATATCAAGTTGTTGTTGAGTTAAACCAATTGTTTTTCCCTCGTTAGTGGTTGCTACAGCCATAACATTTCCACACAAAATAATTGGTGGAGAAAACTTGTTGGACACACAGGTAGCATCAAATGATTTGAAAATGAACTCATCATCGCAAACCAAGTCTATAGTGGGGTCTGAAAAGAGTTGATAAACGTATTCAACTGAAGCCGAATCACCTTCTTCCCCAACGAGATTTTGCATAGGTTTTAATTCCAGTTCGTCGTCGTTGGTGCGTAAGGTGACTTTGCCGGGTTGAATTAGTAGAAACATAATCAAGTTTTAGAAACATCAAACAATCAAGCGAGAGCAATAGACTAATTATTTTGAACAGCTAACCAAATATGGTTATAAACAAAAGCAGTAAATTGGTCCAAAATTTTGACATCCCGGGGATTGTTCAAGTTTAGGTGATAGAGATTGCAACGGTTGAGACGATTAAATTCTGATACCAATTCGTCATTTTTAGCACATTCCATTAAAAATTCTGGAAATTCCATAGTCAAAGCAGGAGCGACCTGCTAAATACGCTATTAATCGACTTTAGTTAATACAGATGCTCTAGGAGCATAATAGACCTCTTTTTCCCCTCCGCGTTTTAAAGGAATAACTACTTTGACAAGATATCGTTCGTTTTTGGAACATTCGGAGGGATTGAATTTTAGTTGACTTGGTTTCAACTCAGCCAACCAAGGTTCTTGCAGAATCGGGACACAATAACTTGGTAGCAATGAATAAATTGTCCCAGTTTTCTCAATCATTGACCCTTGACTGGCGGATTCCCAAGTTACTTTAGTTTGTTCAGAATACATAAAAACCTCCATTGTTGCAGGAGCGACCTGCTTGTACGCTATTCGGGGCTGGTGTTAATTCTTCAAATCTTGATATTCAGACCAAGATATTGCTGAAGAATAAGGATGTTTTTGTTTAAATTGTTCAATGGCCGTTTGCCACATTACATCGCCGATATAAGGTTGACGAACCAGAGTTGAGCAATTGCATCCGTCTGAATAACAGGTTAATCGGGTAATACTTGAAGAGAAACCAGCATAGTCAAAGACAACTTTGTGGGTATTTTCAACCAACTCAAATCTCCTATTCTGTGAATATTTCGATTGCTGTTGAATAGGCATCACCATCTTTTCTTAGAGCCTTTAACCCTAATTGGAATATTTTTACTCTCAGAGCTACAGACTCCTCATCATCTTTATCAAGGAAATCATTCAATTCTTTTGAATCCTTGAAGTTTGCTAATTCTGGTAATTCATCTTCATCCAAATCAAAATCACTAAACCTGAATGCACAAACTTTTTTCTCAACAACTACATCAGGAACTGGAACATCATCAACAGAATCAACCCCAACTTTCTTGGCAACATCATCAGGAATCTCAACATTTAGGGAAAAAATTTGCTGAATAATATGCTGAACCCTTTCTTTTTCCAGGAATCCAGATAAGACTTCTGCAACACAAATCTCTAATGATTGATATTCGGGAAACTTACCCTTATCATACAAAATTTCAATCAATTGTACAAAGGCTTCATCGGCAGTAAAGTATGTCATGGGTTTTTGGGAATGTAAATGAACAGGTTTTCGTCGCTAATAGATGTAGACTTATTGATGAAAAGTTGTTGTGGCTTTATCTTGACACCATGCAACAAGGGACAACCAATTTTTTGCGGACATATTAGAATTATCGATTTCAGAAACAGATTTTATCATTGGGTCTGCCAATACTCTCTTAAAAATCGCATTTCGTGTTGAAAGTACATGATTATATTCATTGTTTGAACACTCTGCCCATAAAAGAATGGATGCTTGATTTGCAGAAAATTCTATAAGAAGAGTCCAGGATTTCGGTGGAATCTTACTGGCAATTTCTTCTATTTTTGCTAATTCTGGAGGAATTGTATCCAAATAAAATCCTAATGCTTTAGTCATTGGTTTTCCTTTTAATGAACGATTGAAACGATTGAAAAACCCGATTAAACAGTTATCAATTATTTTCAGGTATTTCGACTATGTAAATATCGAATAACTGATAAATAGCATTCAATAAATCATCAATAGACATTTTAGCGATTTGTCCTTCAATATATGATTGGGTATCGACATCATTATCATCAAGAGAGAAATTATCTGATATCATAACCAATTCTTGCAGAGTAATTTCTCCAGTTTTGACATAATCAACCAACCATTGTCTAATTTCATCTGCTTGAACTTGACGTTTTTCAGGATGTCGTAATTGGAGCATTGACCGAATCTCTCTTGAGTTTATGGAGTTGATAGGCCGGAAATAGACCGGCCTGAAAGATTTATTGGGAATCAGACCCAACCTGCCATTACCAAACGAACCGAACCATCTTCAAGAGTTTCTTGAGATTCAATCTCATACCCCTTTTGTTGAGCATAGTCTTTTACAACATTACTTGCATAAGTTTGATTAATTTGCTGGATAAATTCTTTTTGAAGGTCAACTCCCCAGAAGTCAGCAACGGCCTCATAGACCTCTCCATTTTTGATATAACCAATATCGTAACCATTTTGGCGTTTGATAACATAATCCCCCTTAGTTTGGATTCCTTGATAGCCTCGGACAATGCTATTGGTTTCTACAACATAATTTAGTTGCTGTAGAGTTTGGTGTAAAATCTTTCCATTGCGGATTTGGGTTTTGATTGTTGTAAAGTGTGACATACTTACCTTTTCTCCGTGGATAATTTTGTTTCTGTTTCCGAGAATGTTTCTGATTCTGTTTCCGGTTTTTGGAAATTCAGATAAAGATGGGGTGAAATAACGAAAACTTTGTTGGGGTTGAATAAGCCGGAATCACACCGGCCTAAGTGATTATGAGATATCAGGGAAGCCAAAATGTAGTCGGACAACTTTTGATTTATCCGGTTCTGATGTCGGTTGAGAATCTTGAAAATTATGAGGCTGAGAATTCAATTCCGGGATTTGTTGGAGAAACTTTTCTGAAAAAAGTTTAAGGTTTGTGAGTTCAATGATATTTTGGGCAATATAATCTGAATCATATCCCCCAGCACAACCTTCGTCAGGACATAACATTTCTCCAAAAATCTGGTTTCCTTTATGAAATACAAAAAGTTTGTAGTCATCTAATTTTAACTCACTGTTTCCATCGTTTCCAGCCACTAAAGCATCAAGAAGATAATTCCACTCTTCAAAGAAGAATGTTCCTAAACTTGAACAGAGTTTAATTCCGGTTTCAGGGTTCAGATTTAACATAATTTCCTCCAATTATCACAAAGATTCAGCGAGAGCTAGAGAGAGCTAGAGTAATTTTTTGAAAGTATCTTTTGCCAGTTTCAGAATCTCCAACAATTCTTGTCGTTGTTTATTAGACTTTTCAGCCTCAATCATTTGGAGACCCCTACCATATCTGTAAAAAGGGGCAGGGTTTAGTAGGCATAAGCGTAACCATCCTTTTTGTGAATGTGTTTACAGTATTTGTGGCTAATTCCTTGAACTAATCCATCTTTTGTTGAGATATTGAAACGTAGAGTGGCACGAGTAGCTACTCGACCAACATAAGTTCCAACTTTTTTACCAGAGGTGACAACAGCTTTAACGATGTCGCCTGTCTGGAAACCTTTGTGAAACTTAGTTCGCGAACAGTAGCGAACAGGGAAACCCAACTTGTTGGTGCGACACTGTTGACGGGTTCCATGCCCTTTAGCACTAATCAATAGCGGTTTAATTCCTGATGTGATTAACCGCTCTGGGGTTGATGCACCTACACAAGCAGCATCCCAATAGTGGGTTTTGTCTAAACCTCTAATGGTGCGGTTGTACTTAGTAAGACCTCCTGTGCCAACTTCCACAGGTAAGCTCGTTTGTCTCAGGTTATCGTACAGATTCCATCGGGTTGCATTGACGGCGGATGTATCAGCCAGAGGTCTTTTAGCTTGTCCCAAGATTCGTTTGAGCAGGTCAGGCTTACCTTTGAGGAAGTCTTTAATATCCTGGTTACCCTTTTCTCGGTTGCAAGGGACGCAAGCTAAACACAGGTTACTGACTCGGTTTGACCCTCCTTTCGACCGAGGCTGGATATGCTCAATCTCAAGTTTGGTGTCTTTTGCACCACAGTAGGCACAGGTTCTATTCCATTTCTCAAGAAGAAACTCACGAATTTCATATCCGGCTAAAGTTCCTTGTTGATAACCAGTGCCGCTAATTTCAGGATTTTCCATCTGCTGGGTATCAAATCTGACCAGTTCTTGAGAAATAGCGTTGATTTGGCATAGAGATGACAACCGCTTAACCCAAGTCAGAATGTTGGCAACTCGACTATTTAGGGAGGGTGGCAACCATCCTTTTGGTCGGGTACGGTTCAGGAAACGAGGCTTGCGGTAACGGGTTTTACGGCTACGACGGAACCGCCTTAACTGACGACGCGAAGTTAAAGCATCCCGAATTTGGAAATCCCGATGTTGTAGTTCAGCGACCCAAACAACTTCACCAGTTTTGTCGTTGACCAGAGCTAATCCAGTTGTTTTGGCTCCTGGGTCAATCTTGATACGGAGTGGCTTTACATCAGGACTTGATACCTCTTCTTTCAAAATTAGGGTAAAGGGGAAGCCGCGGAAAACCGCAGCCTTTCCTTGAGAGAGCAACATTCTAGCCCGACCCGAATGGATGGGATTAAGAGGTTGTTTGTTGGTGTCTAAAACGAAAACTTTACTCACGAGTGAGTCTCCTTACGGGTAATGGTAGCCTTGACAATGTTTTAGAAGTTTGTCGCGCTAACGACACTGGTTTCGACCCGATATACCTGTTTAATCGTTAACCACAGAGCTACAGACTGGCTTCGTATCCGTAGGTGTGATGGCTTCCAAAACGTAGTACGCGAGGTACTTAGTCGGGTAAACTCTAGGCTTCTTTAAAAGCCCCCATTATAGCTGTACTCAGCTTAGTGTCGGGTAGTTTACTTTAAATTCCTCGATTGATGAAGTCAAGTAATCAGGTTAAGGTTTAGTGAATATTTAAAACCTTTTATCGAATTCATTTAGCCAAATATTTTCTTTCAGGAATTGAGTTGATTGTTTGATAATTTTACCAGAGTTGCCATCAGCATAAAAACAATCTGGGCAGAAAAGTCTTCTGAAATCACCTCGGTCACGAGCTTGATGCAATTGTTCAATATCAGTACAAACAACTGCATCAGGAACCGATAAAGTTCCGTTTTTAAATATTGAGACTATGTACACTTTAATACCTCCTCTATATTTTATTTAAAGTTAGTCAAATGGTAGAACAAGTGAGATTTTACCACTTGACTAAAATGAGAGTTAATCGAGTTCTTGCAATTTCTGATTAAGTTGAATTAACTGTTCTTGTAGTTCATGTTTTTGTGCAAGTATCTTTTGTTTTTCAATCAGGTCTAGTTGTTTCTGTTCCCATTCTCGTACTGCAAATTTTTCTTTAGCAATACGAGTTTCTAATTCAGCTTCGTTTTCGAGTCGGTCATAAGAGATTTGGTAGACGTAATCCTCATAAGTAACCGCAACATAATCCAACTGGACATTGGAATATTTAGAATATTCCTCTTTAATTTGGAGGATATATTGAACGACTTCATCCAGAGAACCTATAGGGTCTTCGATTTCAGAACAAACACGAATAATTTGAGGTTCAGTGTTAATTTGTGGTTTGGAGTTGTTAGACATGGTTAAAATGAATAAATATCAACAGAAAAAGCGAAAGCGAATTATTTGGAATTAATTTCATTATCCAAAGATTGAAATTGTTGTTGAAGACTATCAATATCATGTTGAAAGTCAATTAACACCCGAATGACTTTACTGATTAGTTGTTTTTGTCTTTGTTTAGCAGCACTGATATCAGATTCAGATACAGATGGAGTAATGATGGATGATGAAGTAGTTGTAAATTCAGTCATAATATTGGGTTCAGTTGTAATGGGTTCAGTTGTAGTTGGTTTAGTTGTAGTTGGTTTAGTCATAGTTTTGCCGTTGTATTAGGAGTGGAGTCAAGTAGTTTTTATGCTACTTGACCTAGTTTTTGATTAGTCAAATTCAATCAACTTCAAGCCAACATTGTTCAGTTAAAGTTTGGACAGAATTATCCAAAAAAGAAGCAGGACGAGCGCCAGAACGAGAAGCCCAATCACGGAGATGATTAATTTGATTGGCAGCGATTTGGCTTAAAGGAACAGTAGTGGCGATCGCATTCAATAAATCAGTTTCAGTAAATTCCTCATTCCGAGAAAATCCTAATTGCATCCCATCATAAATAGCTTGTTCAATCTCTGCACCCGAAAAATCTTTAGACCGAGATGCCAATAAATCTAAATCAAACTGGCGCTCGGAACGTAATCGACTCAGATGCACATTGAAAATTGATTTCCGTTCATCATGGCTGGGCAAATCCACCCAGAAAATCTCATTCAGCCGTCCTTTACGAAGAAACTCAGCCGGGAGCAGTTCCACTTGATTAGCAGTGAGTACGATAAACACCAAGGCAGTTTTTTCTTGCATCCAAGTGAGAAATGTCCCAAACACGCGCTTAGATGTACCACTGTCACCGTCACCGCCACCATTGCTAAACGCTTTATCAATTTCATCAATCCAAAGGACACATGGAGAGATGGCTTCAGCAATTTGAATGGCCTGCCGGGTACGAGATTCAGATTCCCCAACAATTCCACCAAACAGCCGACCAACATCCAAACGTAATAGAGGCAGCTTCCATTCGTGAGCAATGGTTTTGGCGCTCAGAGATTTCCCAGTTCCCTGAATCCCTGCCAACAGAACACCCTTGGGCATAGGTAAACCATAATCACGGGCTTTTTCCGAAAAACTACCGCTTCTTGACCGGACCCATAGTTTGAGATTGTCTAAGCCCCCAACTGATTCTAAGCCCTTATCAGAACTAATGAATTCGAGAATTTCTGTTTTGCGTATTGTTGAGCGTTTTTCGTCAATGACTTCATCAATAGCGGACGATGTGATTGAATGATGTTTAACCAAACTTTTGGCTAATATCCGCTGGATTCGGATTCGAGTCAATCCCTGACAAGCCTTACCTAATCGTTCCCGGTCATCTGGAGATAGTTTAATTTTTTTCCCAACCAATGTATCAATGATTTGGTGAATCTCACTCAGACTGGGCAGACTAAAATCTAGGATTAATGCTTCTTCTTCTAATTCCTTGGGCAAAACCACATCATTTGACAGGAGAATTAGACAGCGCCTATCCCGACTCATTTCCCGAGCCAAATTCTTAATTTCCCGCACTATCGGAATCTGTGGTGGTGTGATTCTTCCATTGATTGGAGCTATAACATTTGCTAAATCCTTCATTACGAACAAAGTTGCTTGTTCTGGTGGTGCGGATGCTATGCGATTTAGTGCTTGCATAGGATTTCCTTTATCTTTTCCTGAATCCAACCAGCCTCTTGAGAAATCCCAAAAATATATTTGTCTTTTTTTATCAGTTGCTTCTATTAATACCTCTTCCCCCATTTCTTCATCTTTTGTTACTGCATAGACTAATGAATATCTAGCTTGTAAAATTGTCTTCAACTCTGCAATTATTTCCATAATCTTTTCTCCTGATTTAGCTCCTGATTTAGTTGAGAATTTTGAGTTAATTTTCTTTATTCTTTTTCGGGTGTACTTGGAGAGATTGTTGGTAATTCAAAACACCGTTCAAGCATTTGAATCGATTGAGTAGATTTTTTACTTATCTGATTATTGTCCAGATAATTTATCAATTTTTCCAACTGTTGTAATATTTGAATTTTGGTTTGAGCTTTGACAATTTTTTCTTGATAAACCCAATCATTTTGGGGATTTTTCAGCCAGAAATGAAGATTTGACTGGATTTTTTTTAGTTCCGCTAGAATTTCTGCTTTCAAAAACAAGTATTTTTCGGCTTCTTTCATCTTTATCTTGTGATTATGATGTTGATTGGTTTAAAGGGCAGTTTTTTACTGCCCCGATTTTTACTGAATTTTATGCTGTTTGTTTTTCCTTTTTACCTTTTGACCCCTTTGACTCCATTTCTGTAAAATCATCCTCCTCAGAAACAGAATTAATAACAGAATCAGAATCAATAACAGAATCAGAATCAATCAGTTGTTGATAATGAGAGATTTGGTCGTTGAGAACTTGGACGAGATGATTGAGTTCTTGATTATCGGCAACAAGTTGGTCAACATCCACATCAACTTCAAGACCCGCAGATTGACGAGATTGACTTTGAAGTTGAGTAATTGTTTCATGTGCTGTAGCCAATTGTTGTTTAACTTCAATCAACTGTTGTTCAATCACCTCTTTTTCACCTTGAGACTGTTGCAGGGATTGAATTTGGGATTGTAGTTGACTGACTTCTTGTTCACGAGCGGATAGAGAACCACTAAGTTTAGCCAGAGATAATTCGGTTTCAGTCAATGAATTGAGGCGTTCAGTAGCGATCGCCAATTGTTCGACTAAATTATTCCGCTCCGACATCAAACTATCCAAACGTTGAGAGAACTCTTCAGAATCAGCCAATTGCTGTTTATTCAACTGAATATAAACAGACTTAAGTTCACTTTGTTGACGTTCGTACTGTTTTTGATAGAAGTCTAGTTCCATCTGGATTTGGGGAAACTCTTTGAGTTGTTGACGCAGAGTATCATTCTCGATGCTGAGTTGACGTAAGCGCTCACCACTAATATTGGTATCTGCGGTTTGATAAGCCAGCCGGTACGTTGCCTGAGCGATTTGCTTTGAGATAGTCAGGAATTCTTCAGGAATTTCCTCATCAGCCAATAGTCCATCATCTACTGAGTCCAGGATGGCCGTTACTAAATCCTTGTCGTTTTTCCCTTCTTTCAGCGCGTCTGTATTTTCCTTCCGCCACTCTTTCAATAAATTGCATACATCGGTGGCGCTCCCCCCGACGCCGTAGATTTCTTTGAGAGCCTGTTGCACTGTGCGGTTGCGGATTGCGATTTTATTCGCTTGGAGTACGTCACAAGCCATATCCACCATTTGCCGGTTGATTCCTTTAGCTGGCACCTGGTCTTGATTTATCTCGAACCCGCTTAAGTCCAGCTTTGTCCATGTCGTTGGTAGTTTAGCCATTTCTTTTTTTTCTCCGTTCTGTTCTTACCACTCTAACACTAGCTTACCATAACTAACCATTTCTGGTAAGTAAATTTTTGTAAAGAAAATCATTCAGTTTTTTGATGAATGATTTGGGAGAGGGTCTACAGGTTTGGAGGAGCGAGTTGGGTATTGCACATCTGGATTGCATAAAACTGAAGACTCTGAAGACCTTGCTGAAGACCTTGCTGAAGACCTAAAAGCTAGATTAGACAAGGAATCTGAAGACTCTGAAGACTCTGAGCTATAAAACTTAGCTCAGAAATTAAATGAATAAAAGATTCTGAAAAAATATTCAGAAGGAAAAAAGAGCTTATATTTGAAGTCAAAGGCAGACAAAAAGCCAAAAACCTTGCTGAACAAGAATTAGAGGTGTTCAGCAAGGTGTTCAGCAAGGTATTCAGTTAAGTGGAGGTGTTTAGATTAGGAATTTGAGTTAGGGGGCTGGGGGGGGTCCAGCATATCGGCCAGAATCCGGAGGATTCGAGCAATTTGATTAAGGGAATAGGTGGTTTCAAGATTAAAATCAGAACGAAATGAGGTCTCGGTGGGGACCCCCGTGGGGATATTGGGCTCATCCTTCAATATCACAAAGGTTTCAGGGCTGTGATTAGATTGGAGATAGGCTTTTAAATCGCCTAATGTGGCCCCAGATAACGCAGCAATTTTCTGGAGATATTTCTCAGAGGGTTCCCATTGGCAATTTTCCCAAGCAGATATTGTTGGGTGGGATACCCCTATCTTTTTCCCGAATTCCCGCTGGCTTTGGCTTCCCCGAAGATATTTCAATAATTCGCCTAATCGTTGTTGTTCATCTAAATCCACAATTGATACGGCTCTCATCGTTATTCCTCAATACATTACAAAACTTTACTAAAATCTCTCTTACCAGGATTGACAGATAAATGGAAAATTTGGTAAGGTGTGGTTAATATCCAAAAAATAGGTCCTCCACCGGGAGAGAAAGAGGCCCCATGAAACGAAATAGAAGCACTGGAGAAATGCAATTGAAAAAAACGAGCTTCAATATTTCTCCAGAAACCAAACGAAAAATTGAAGTGATTTCAGCATTAGAGCAAACAAGTCAGTCCTTGGTCCTGGCTAACATAGTGGATTTCTACTTGACTAATCAAGAAAATCTATTTGATGGCTTAGTTTCTTAATGGCTTAACACACAATTAAGCGTGTTGACAATGATTCTGATGAAAATATCATCAGAATTTACAACACCAAAATTACACTATCTTGATAAGTGTAGCTACAAATAGAATGACAAAAGAGGAGCCTAAAAGAGAAAGGAGGAGTATTTGACTAACCTCATAAAATGGGCATCCAAAAATCGCCGTCTAGGTAAACAACGATGTAATCAAATCTTAGAGATTCTCAATGACGGCAATTGGCGAACTACTAAAGAAATTGCAGAACAACTTCCTTGTTGTTATCAACAAACAATTTCTCACTTAAATCGTTTAATCAGTGAAGGAAAAATTCTGTGCAGTAGAAAAGCCAAAACTTCACGCTACGGTCAACCTTCAAAAATCTGGAAAATAAACAATGACTTTCAATATCCTGGATTATGCCGAAACCTTGACTCCAACTAAAAGAAAAGGGAAAAACCGCTACCATTGTCCAGTGTGTTCGGGAAACGATTTCACAATCAATCCCAAAACAGGAGCTTATCAATGTTGGCATGGTTGTGATGTAGAAGATATTCGCGAAGTTCTTAGTCCATCAAACATGAGTAAAACAGTCTCCGAACCCAAAAAATATATTAAATCTCGGAAAATTTCAGCCAAAACTACAGTCAAACCTATTGGACAACTAAACTTATTAAAACAACAAGTCTCAGATTATCCAATTCGTCAATCTCCTCCTTTTATTCCAAATGGCATACCAGATGATGCTATCGGAATTCGTTACGATTATGGCAATGGTCGCTGTAATTGGCGTATTCAATGGAATGATGAATCAAACCCAAAAGGTTATAGCAAAACTTTCAGACAATGTTCCCTTAATGAAGATGGTGCTCCAGTTTGGTCAAAAGGTGAGTCTATTTGGCCTGCTTATCGTGAAAATGAAGCAATTGCCGCTATAGAATCAATTCAAGAAAATCCTGATACAGTTCCAGTTCTACTTTTCCTTGAAGGTGAAGGATGTGTGGAAATTGCCCGGTCTCTGAGTTTAGTTGCTATTACTCTGAGTGGTGGCGCTTGGAGTCATGCTTCCATTCTTGATGTGATTTCTCGAATCAAAACTTATAACAAAAATATTCTGGTAGCTATGTTACCAGATAATGATAAAACTGGAGAAACTAAATCTCAAGCCATAAATGATGCTTGTAGAGAAGCCGGTCTTCCTTTTATCAAAATATCTCCGTTAGCAATTGTTCCTGATTTACCAGAAAAAGGAGATATTGCCGAAATTTTAGCAGTTTTGTCTCCTGAAGAATTTATTGAAAAATTAGAAGCAGAAATTCATAATGCTGTGGCGATCGCCAATCAAGAAAACCAAAATTATTCACCAACTAAACCAACTAAACCAACTCCAGCCTCTGAAATAGCTAAAGAAATAGCAGAGGATTATCGCGACCGTATTCTATGGAACGATGAACATAATACTTGGATGATGTATGGCTTAGTTTCTGATGGGGTATGGTCACCCGTTTCAGAAATATTTGTGGAAACATCAATCAATGATATTGTCTGTTCCCGAAATATTACAAATTACACCCCCAAATATATCAAAAATATTGTGGGAATTTTGCGCTATTCATTATTCTCCAGATTATGGAATGAACGCAGTAATAGAGAAATTCTGCCTTTTAGTAATGGAGTTCTGGAATTATCAACAGGCCAATTTACAGAACATTCACCAGGAAATCGCTTAACTTGGGCATTACCTCGCCCTTATTCAGTTGTTTCAACAGATTGGGGAAAAATAGATAATTGGTTAGATATTGCTACAAATACTCCTCAAGCTAAACACCTTCTTCTATGCTATGCCGCAGCAGTATTACGCGGACGTAGTGACCTGCAAAAATTCCTCCACCTCATCGGAGTTGGTGGGACAGGTAAAACAACAATGACAAATTTATTAGCTGCATTAATTGGAGAACAAAATGTGGTTACTTTGTCATTGCCAGATTTAGAAGATAAACACGCAGTCGCTCAAGTATTTGGAAAAAGATTACTGCTGTTACCTGACCAAGATAAGGTACTGGGTAGACTGGGAAACTTTAAAAGACTCACCGGCCAAGACCCACTCAATGCCCGTCGTCTATACAAAGATGGCTTCCAATTTAGGTTTTCAGGTATGGCAGTAGTTACAAGTAATTTTCCTATATTCCATGCAGATGCTGGGTCTTGGTTAACTAGACGGGTATTAATGGCCGAATTTCTCCATAAACCGGCTCCGTCTGAGTTACGGGATTTAGAAGCTGAATTTTCACCTGAATTACCTGCATTTACCAATTATTTACTCAGTATCCCTGAATGTATCATTGAAAGAACTTTACGCGGAATTGGTAATGATAACTTATCCCCAGTGCTTTGGGAATCGAAAATCCGTACTGATTCCATTGCTGCTTGGGTCTCTGAATGGATTATTTCTGATGAAGAAGCCAAAACTCAAATTGGTTCCGATAAAGATGAATGGAAAGATGAATCTTATCATCCTGAATTATCTACATTATTTGGTTCTTATAATTTATTCTGTCGTCAATCGGGTTTACAACCCAAGTCAATTAATAATTTTAGTGCAGATTTAATTGAACTTTGTTCTCAAACTTTGAAATGGGATTGTTCCAGAACCCGAGACTCTAAAGGGCGAAAATCTATTAGCAGAATTAGATTAAGAACTGATGCAGATAAAACTCCTACTATTGACCAACAACTTGATTCAATCAATAATTTATCATCTGATACTGTTCCTAATTCTCAGTCTGATAATGGGTCTGATTCTGGGTTTGATTATGGGTCTGAATCAAGGTCTAATAATCGGTCTGATTCTGGGTCTAATAACGTTTGGTATCAAGAGTCTGATAATTCTTCTACAGAAATAGGTGAAGAAGTTTTGATGACTACAACCACAACCTTTGCCAAAGATAATACATTAACTCTTCCTGAGTGGTGTCAATTACTAATAGATGTAGCTAATTTTGAAGAAGCTGATAATGCGTTATTGGCTGAAATTACTGGTCCTATGCCTGATGATGTTAAACGTCAAGTCTGGCAATCTCTTGATTCATCAATTCGCGCTCGTCTCAAAATTATCTCCTCTATCTCCCCTCAACCCTCTGTTTCTGAAAACATTTCTCAATCTGATTCTGTTTCTGAAAACGTTTCTGATTCTGTTTCTGAAAACGTTTCTGATTCTGTTTCTGATTCTGTTTCTGATTCTGTTTCTGATTCTGTTTCTGATTCTGAAGGTGAAGGTGAATTAAGAGAATTAAGGAAACAGACGCATGAATTATTTATGGGATTGGCAAATAAAGGAGTATCAAAAGCGGATTTAAGAGCTTTTATGGAGCAGAGATATTCTAAATTATCTCAAGCTCTGATGACCCGAAATGAACTGATTGATTTTGGGAACCAAATGAGATTACATGGAACAGCAATCAGCCAAATAGTGGTAACCAGTTTTCGTAAACAATTCTCCATAGGTGAACAAGTACAGTGGAATAATCAGACCGGGATTATTCGCTCTTTCTCTGAAAATCAAAACATGGTCTTTCTCTGCATTGGAAACCAACCTCGTAGTAATGGTAAAAAATGGGAAACTGAAGAAATTATTCAATCCGTTCCCGTTTCAGAATTGAATAAAAAATCGGCTGATGTTGATGTAAAACTGCTTAAAGAAACAACAATTTTAATTAAATCAGTTGTTAGTTTGGGATTTGATGAGACCAAACTAAAACAACTACTGGTTAAACGATATGGTGTTAATAACCGTCGTTTAATGAACAATCAACAACTGTCAGATTTAGTTCAATCTTTAACTAAATTGGAAGAAGATTTAAAAAGTTGGTAGTGAGTTATGGAAACCCAAATCACATTAGGGCACGCCATTAGAAGCGGTCGCCGAGAATTAGACTTAAGTCAAAAAGAATTGGCGACTCAGTTACAGATTGATTATTGTTGGTTGTCTCAATTAGAGAATAATCGACTAGAACCCTCATCAGATGAAGTCAAAGAGATTTTGCCAAGATTAGCGTCCATATTTCAGATTGAGGTGGAATATCTGGAATTGTTGAGGAGTCAAACAACCAAACAAGAATTAGATTTATCTAAAGCCCTGTTTCCAGTTTATTATCGGGAGAAAATTGATGTCTAAAGAATTGACTGAGGCACTAGAAACCGTAGCCGAAGCTAGTAATGAATTAGTTAAGGCGATCGCTAATTTACAATCATGTTTACAGGAAATTTCTAAGTCAGAACAATCCTCACCCGAATGGATGACTTTGACTGAAGCCTCTCCAAAAGTAGGATTATCGATTCGACAAATGCGCGATCGAATCAATGATGGAAGGTGGAAGCATGGAAAACACTATATCAATGTCAGCGACGGGATGGCTCCCAGATATCGAGTCAATTGCCGAGCCATAGATAATGTTCAAGCACTGCCCCCTGAAAAACGGAGATATCGCTAATGTCAACTACTATTTTGCAGAATATTCGACACCTTGGTTTTCATAAAGGTTTTGATAATTGGAGACAAATCAGAATCGAATTACACAATCTTGAATTACAAGGAGGTTTCAAATCAGTTGGCTATTCATCTTGGCAAGAATTATTTTTGAAGGAATTTGCTCAAGATTATTTTGTTGAATTACGTTCGGCTGAAATTGAACAACTTTTAAATATTCCAGTTTCAACATATTCAGCATTGGAGTTACAAGTTTTGGCTGCTTTCAATAATCGACAAATCAAGAAAATTTGGGCAATTGCTCAAAAAAAAGGAGTTTTACCATCTAAGGATTCAGCTAAAGATGTTCAACTTCTAATTGAAGCTAGTCAAGAATATGTGAAAAGTCTTCAGTCTAAAATAACCAAACTTCAAGAAAAACTTAAGAAGTATTCTGAAACTGAAGATGTTATCCCAAAGAATCCAGTTAAATTAAATTCAACCACTCTTGATTTAAGTAGATTACCTAAAGTGGTTCGTCAACAATTTTATCATTTATTATCTCAATGTTCAGTTGAGGTGGCCGTTCGTTATGCTCAACAAGAACTTAAGTTTTTGCCCAATCATCAAAACAATCAGGCTTATGAATCGACAACAGTTCATGAAAAAAATAGGACTAAATTCCACTAGCCAAAAAACTAAAATAATAAGTGAACTACCGGCTGCTTTTTGGAGAGAATTCAACTAACTATTAAGCTGAAAATCGATAAAGTAGTTAAAATTAGTCTAACTTCTATCAGGGTAAACTATAATGCCAAAACTAATCAATTAGCAGTTGAAGTAAATAAAAAATTTACGGGAAGATAAAAATGCTTGCAAGTCTTGATATAAATGAAGCAAAAACCAGAAGGAAGCGTAGAGGGACTAATACAGTTCAATGGACAGGAGCCGATGGAATTGTAGAGTGGAGATATATCAGAGCAACTGAAGCAAGAAATTGGGATGGCTCCTCTAGTTTAAATTGGAATGGAGACCCCCACAAAAAAATTCTCTCCAGAAAAGTGGTAATCGATGGTCGTGCGATGTTCTCTAATTGGTGGTAAAAAACATGATTACTAAAATAAATAGACAAATAATTCAAATTCAAACCCCAAGTTTTATCATTACAAGTTACCAGTTTCAGGGTTCAGTTTATGCTTATCAAGCCTTATCAGTAGTTCAAGCAATAAATCAAGATTTATCCAGTTTAAAAGAATGTTTATTGAGTTGTGTTTCTGGTAAAATAACATCAGTAGAGGAAGATGATGAAATTTCACCAGAAGTAGCACAATATTATTGGTTTAGTCAATGGCAACAAGGAAATAAATTAGCTAAAGAACTCTTGAGAGAATTAGCTGAATTAACTTAATCTGATAGCTGACTTAATCTGATATCATGAGATTTAGCAATAGCAGCAATATATCTTAAAGCTAAAGCTAAATTATTTTGTAAATTATCAGAACTAGCATTCAGATTCTGAGCAAGAATCAATAATTGATACCGACAATCATCAGCAGGTACAGTGGATTGATAATCATCTAAGGAGGGACCCGAAAGAATGTCAGTTTTAAGGTAAGCGGCTGAATCCAAGATTTCCTCGTAGAGATATAGCTTGGACTTAAAACTACCAACTTTGACGGGTTCCCCATAAATTTCGATTCCTAACTCCCGACGTTTTTCCATGTCGGCGATTACTTGCTTCAAAACATCATCATAATGTTGCCCATGAATTTTGATTCCTAACTTACGACGTTCTTCCATGTCGGCGATTACTTCCAACCAAACATCATCATAATTTGGAGATGAATTAGATGAATTTGATGAATTTGATGAATTTGATGGATTCGTAGTCATAAAGATTTACCCAACACCTTCTAAAATTGTAGCAGAAATGGAAAAATTTCGAGTAGAATTAATTGTCAAAACTCCCAATCCTCAGCAAGTAATTTATGCAGCAATGCACCAAGATTATAGTGAAGGATTTGTCTACGATGAAAAAGATAAATGGCCGTCTGAGGAGAAATGTGGAGAAATTATTGTTAAACGTCTTCTATCTGGCGATCGTGGACACTATGGATGTTTAGAACACGTTGGAATAGTATTAAACTGTGGATTATTTCCTCATTCTGTGATGCAACAAATAAGGACTCACAGGGTGGGAATTTCAATGGATGTTCAATCTGGTAGGTACTCAGGTCGGAGGATTGTTGAAGCAGCAAAAGGATTGAAAGATATTGAAGAGGTGTTTTATTTACGCCCAGTTGATTATTACACAGATAGACAAGGAAAAACATATTTATATAGTCCAGAACAACGGAAACAAGATTTAGATTGGTGTCTGGAGGCAGCTAAATACTATCAAAAATTGATAGACCAAGGTTATTCAGAAGAACACGCCAGGGGAATTATTCCGTTTGATATTCGGCAAAACTTCATTATTTCATTGAACGCCCGAAGTTTTATGCACATACTAGATTTAAGGTCAAAACCTAATGCTCAGTTGGAATGCCAGGAATTTTGTCAGTTGATTTGGCCCCATTTTCGGGAATGGGTTCCGGCTATAGCAGCATGGTACAAGAAAAATCGTCTTGGGAAAGGTCGGTTAGCTCCTTAATTGAGGGAATATTTCAGGTCGGATAACAGGAGTAATTGCCATTTGAGCAATTCTCATCCCCTTAAGTACCTGAAATATCTCTTGTCCACGATTAATTAAAATCACCTTGAGTTCTCCTGTGTAACCTTCATCAATCGTTCCGGGAGTATTTAAAACTGTAATCCCATATTTATAAGCTAACCCGCTTCGGGGTCGAATTTGTGCTTCAGTCAAGGGGGGGAGTTGAATGGCAATTCCTGTTCCAATCGCTAAATGTTTTCCAGGATGTAGTAAGACGTATTCCACCGATGATAAATCCATAGCGGAATCATCATGATGAGCATAAGTGGGAAGAATTGCATCCGGATGTAACAGATAAACTTTGATTTTCATACAAATCTCCACGCTCTGATAAATATTTTACCGAAATTATTAGACCAAGTTGGGATGAATATTTTCTGATGTTGACAAAGTTAGTGTCTATGCGGTCAACTTGTTTATCTGTTCCAGTAGGTGCAGTAATTGTGAAAAATAAACAAGTTTTGGCAACAGGTTATAATGGTTCCCCCTCCGGTACAGCCCATTGCACTGAACAAGGATTCTGTTATCCAGAGTTAAAGAGTTGTACTGAAAGCAAAGTTTTACCATCCCGGGCAGTTCATGCAGAAGCGAATGCGATCGCCCAAGCAGCTAAACATGGCATTGCAACAGAAGGCTCTAGCATTTATGTCACACGGGAACCTTGTCTGAATTATCTGAAATTGATTATTTCAGCAGGAATAACGAAAATTTATTATGAAAAGTCATCAAATAAACCTGAAGATTCAGACAGGAAATCATTTGATGAGTTAGTTACAGTTAAACAAATTTCCATGACTCCAGAAATTAAAGAAATTATTAGGACAATCCTTTAGAAATCTACTGTCTCGCGGTCTATTGGGAAGCCGTGTCTATGATTCACGTTTCGTTCGTTCACGTTGGTGCATATTTTCCCAAGCCTGTTGAAAATGCTGGTCCCCAATCCAGCGATGGTACAGTTTCGTATGCACGTCAACACTATGGTCCATCATTCGAGCGGCGATCGCAGCATCCAATCCATAAACAGCAGTTCGGATAGCCCAACTATGTCTCAAATCATAGGGACTGAATGGAATATTATATCGTCCAAAGGCTCGGGTCACTCGTTGTCCTAAATCGGTGTTACTTTTGCCGGTACAGTTGGGCAAGTCAGTTTCCCAAAGTTTCCACTCAGACCACCATTCAGCCAAACAAGGCCAGACTTTCCTGAGTTTATTGGTCTTACCTCCAGGAAGGACAATCAGAATCCCAGGGGGTTCATGCAATAAACTGGTGTCGAGATAGAAAAGTTCATGGTTGCGGATACCGTAAGTTGCCATGATTCCATAAGCCCATTGCCATGCAGGGTTGGGAATCATGTTGCGCCACTCAACAATCAACTCATCATTGGGTAAATTTTTAGAATTTATTGCCGTGTAGGGTGAGTATTTTCCTTGGTAAGGTTTTAGGTCAATGTCGATTCCAGCAAATTTAGCCAATGCCCCCAGCGCAATACAGGCGCGTTTCCGGTGTCGGGAATCTGGGTCAGACTTAATAACCGCAGCCAATATCGAATCTTTGGTTAGTGGCGATCGCTTATTACTGAACAGTTCCCAGGCTTTGAGATAGTCTTGGAAACTGGTTATTGTCTTAGGGGTCCTGGCGCGTTTGTTGAAATAGTCTTGCTCGAAGCGGTCCAACCAATCTGAGATAGGTCTATTATCAGGGTCGAGTTCAGGCTCCAACCATTCTGACCAAGTAAATTCCTTACAAGCGATGAGACCTGAGATTCGTAACGCTTCAGATTTAGCTCGTTTGAAACCAGCGGGATTGGCAAATATCCCTAGGGCCAGATATTGCTGATGATTTTTGGTTCGACCACTGTTGGGTTTGGGAGGTAAGGAGCCACGAAGGCTCAGGCGATCGCCACGAAGACAAACCATGACCCCACATTTAGCTGCTTTTAGTTCAGCATTTACTTGAGCAAGGGTAGCCAACTGACTATCTGACTCGGAAACTGGTTTTTTCATTGAACTAAATTTGAACTACTTTTTGCCGTTACATAGAGTAAGTTAACGCTACAACCCCTATGCTGTCGAGTGACGTTAAATAGCCTCCACCCTTATGGGATGGAGGCTGAAACGCTTATATAGTAAATGGCTCAGGCGGGATTTGAACCTGCGACCTTGGGCTTATGAGTCCCCTGCTCTAACCTACTGAGCTACTGAGCCTTGGTGTTTTTTCACCTTTATTACTGTAGCACAATTTTTAGATTTGTCTAGTCTTTTTTTCAAAAATTTTTATTATTCCCGAATCCCTTGATTTTCCGTGGGTTGGAGGGGTTTGAGGGAAGGGGGATGGGGCCTAGGGACGGAGGGGCGATCGCCGAGAATCCTCAGACCCCCCAGCGGAATAGCCCATCCAGGACCCTAAATTTCCCCCCCCCCGAGTGAAAAGGCTAATCGTCACCACTGCTGTTACTGCCACTATTACTATTACTTTGCAACGGGCGAAACGGATTTAAAAAATTTAGGAAGGGGAATAAACTGCGGGATTGCACCCACAAGCGCCCAGTGCCTTGAAAGCGACAAACTAACCCTTCCCCACCCAGAATACCCGTTTTTAATCCTCGGAAGGATAATCCGCCTAAGACTTCAACGCGATAGTTCAGGGTATCTTCAAAGGCAACAATATAACTGGTGTCCACAATATAGTCCCCGGCGATGGGAATTTCTACAATGGCACCATAGGAGTTGAACCATAAATCTCCCTCGCCGGTTGCTCGGACTAAAAATAAAGATTCCCCACTAAAAAAACCTTTAAATCCTTGAAATTTTGTATCAATGAGTACCGTCGGACTGGAAGCCAAAAATCCCGATGATTGGATGAATAAACTATTGTTTTGTAACCTATAATGTTGAATATCTCCCGGAATTGCTGGAGAGATAAATAATTGACCGGCTTTTTTTTGAGCGGTAAATTCGCTAATAAATAAAGATTCGCCACTCACCATGCGGCCTAAGCCTTTTAGGAGTCCCCCTTTTATTTTGAATTTCATCTTAATACAGGTATCCATTGCCGCCATTGCTCCGGCTTCTACTAATACTGTTTGGTCCGGCTGCAAGTCAAAACGTAAGGAGGCATAGGAGGGGGAATGTTCAATTTGATAGGCAATAGGATGGCTCATGTTTATCTCCTTGAGGACACTTTTCAAAATCTCTGGCTATTCGCTACGTGGGGATAATTGAGACCCGATAAATTGACCGAAAGCTTGGGGATTATGGGTTTGACAAAAGAGACGACCTCTACCTTTAAATCGGCAAACAAACCCTTCTCCACTGAGCCACGCGCTCACCCAGTTGCTTCCCGGCGGTTTGGTGATTTCAAAGGTTAAGGTTTTTTCAAAGGCGACAATATGGCCGGTATCTACGATATATTCCCCTTCTACAAAAATTTCATAAATGGCCCCAAAGGAACTTAAAAGTAGGTCACCGCGACCACTGATATCGAGCCAAAAGAAACTTTCTCCAGAAAAGAAGGATTTAAAGCCTTGAACGCCGATATCTAGGATGACTTGAGCGCTACAGGCGAGGTAAGAGGTGGCTTGGACTATTAAGCCGGTTTCTGGGAGTTGATAGTGGAAAATATCCCCTAACATTTTCGGGGATAAGAAGATTTCGCCGCCGGTGGAGGAGGCGCGAAATACACTTAAAAATAAGGATTCCCCGGCGATGGCGCGTTTGAGTCCGCCGAAGATGCCACCACCTTTGCCTCGGCGCAGGGTGGTGCTGACTTGCATATCGCCCTGCATGGCAATCATAGAACCGGCTTCGGCTAAGATATCTTCACCGGGTTTGAGGATGAGATGGGCGATCGCACAGTCCGGTTGATGTAAAATATTAACCTTCATAGTTGTCCAAGCATTCCCGCTGAAATTACCGAAATTGGGGGTTTAAAAATTTGACTAAGCCTTCCACGCTTCGGGATTGTAAGTAGATAATTCCCTCTCCTTTTAAACGGTTGACAAATCCTTCCCCGGATGAAGCCGAACTAAACAAGCCACCAGAAAGAGAAATTCCCATTTTAATCGTCGGTTCATAGGCAACTAAATGACCATTATCAATGATAAACTCGCCGTTAATTCGTTTGGGAGTCAAGCCTCCATAAGCCCCGAAAAATACGCGTCCAGTGCCAGTTAATTTGAGCTTAAACAGTCCCTCGCGGGCAAACCAACTGGCAAATCCCGCCCAACCGAGGGTGATTTTTATCCCCGGGGTATGAGCAATATAAGCCCCGGGTTGCAAGCAGATACTAGACTGGGTGAGTTCCATGCAAGCCATATCCCCAATCTGGGCTTGACTGAGGACCAATTCTAAAGGGTGAGTGGTGGGATTGCGAAAGACGTTAACGAGTAAACTCTCTCCCCCAAACCATTTTTTTAATAAACCGGAGAAGAATCCGCCGGAAAATTGGGTTTTGATGGCAATCCGGCTATCCATCGAGATGGCTGCACCGGGTTCGGCGGTGATGGATTCCCCGGGACTGAGGGTGACAAACAGGGTGGCAAAGGAGGGTTTATAACGAATCTCATATTCCACGGTAGAGCTCGGTTGTTTCTCAGGGTGATGATTATTTACCAGTGTGGCAAGATTTAGTTGCAAGTTTCGATTCCTTAACAAAAAGCAAAATATCTCCGAAAGGGGAGGTTAGGAAAGGTTAAGGGTGACGATCGCCTTGCTTCGGGAGGACTATTGGACAAGAAGAGGGTAAATTGAGAATCGATAACCTGCACAGAGGCATCTACCATGCCAAAAATTAGTCCTGCGTTCATTTTGATTTTGACGGTATTGGTGAATGGGTTCTTCTGTATGGCGATCGCCATCACGGCGGCGTCCCCACCGAGTCTAGGCATTTTGCTGGGGGTTTTAACCCTCGGATGTGGACTGTTATGCGCCTTAACCTGTTGGTTACCCGGTGGCAGGGTGGAACGGGGTTTTTGGCTGTTTGGGGTTCTGCCTCTGATTGCGGCAGTGTCGGTGTATTTCCTCCTCGTCAGTGAGTCCCTCAATCCGGCTTTTCAGGGAAATTTAAGTGCTGCATCGGTGTTTTTGTGGGCGTTGGGGACGGGATTGCCGACGGTGTTGAGTATATGGCAACGGTGGCAGGGCTGGCAATCCTCGCCGATCGCCCAGCGTTCCGCGTTACTGGCAGCGGTTGAAAGTGAAGCGATCGCCAGACAGCAGCAGTCGTTACATTATGCTGTACACCGATATTTGGTGCGCGAACCCCTCACAGAGGATATCCCCCGCTTGTGGGATGTGGAGGTGAAAATTGGGAAGCACCCCAGGCGGAAAATAGAAGCGGAACAACGGATTCTGGAGGGGTTAAAGGTGGCAGCACCCCAGCAAGCAGGGATAGAGGCGCTGAATGCGGTGGGAGTGCGTGCGGACCCGGAAACGGGTGCTTTGGAAGTCGGTGCGATCGCTGGGATTGTCTTAATCCTGGGTGCACCGGGTTCGGGTAAGACAACAACGTTATTAGAATTAGCCGGGGACTTATGCGATCGCGCCCGACAAAAGGAGCTAGAACCCGTGCCGGTTGTCCTCGATCTAGCACATTGGCGGGATCAGATCCCGTTGCTCACTTGGATCGAGGAAGAAGTCTGTCGCAAGTATAATGTTAACCCGAAGCTCGTCCGCGAATTGTTGGCAGAGGATCGCTTGTTACCCCTCCTGGATGGACTAGACGAACTGGAGGGTGAGCGTCAAGAACATTGTTTAAAAGAGATTGCCCAATCCAGACGCCAAAATGGACAGGCACTGCCCTTGGTACTCTGTACCCGGATGGATACTTACCAACTTCGCCAAACTCGTCTACGCTTGTATGCGGCAGTCGGAGTGCAACCCTTGACAATGAATCAAATTGAGAGATATTTGCTTGCCTCTCGCAGTCGGGAACTTTGGGAAAATCTCCAAACTGATCCGACATTATTCCGATTAGCCAAAACTCCTTTATTCTTAAATCTGATGACGGTTGCCTACGAGGAAATTTTAATTCATTCCTGGAAACGCCTGAAGACAAGAGATGAACGTCAGCGCTATGTGTTTAATGCTTATATTCGGCGGCAACTGTCTCGGGAGATGGAGAAACCTATCTATTCCCGAAAAGCGGAACCCCCGGCGGAACAAACCAAACTATGGTTGCGCTGGCTCTCAGGGGTGATGGGTGAGGGGAATCAACGAATATTTTCCCCGGAATCTCTTCCGGCGTTACGGTTGCAACCCACGGGGAAACAGTTACAGTATCCCCTTGCCTTGTTGGGGCTTTTTATTATCCTATATGCTGGGTTATTTGCCTTGATTTATGGATGGGAAGTGGGAGGAATTTATGGGATATTATTTGGAATTATTGCTTTAAGCTGTGGAGGAATTATTGCCTTAAAAGCGTCAGATATTGAACTGACTACCACATCCCCCCGTACCCTGTGGCAGTCGGCGATCGCCTCGGTGAGTTGTTGCCTCCTGGGTTTCCTGAGTTTTCAACTGATTGGGGCAATTTTATCCGCTGTCACCCCTTCGGGAGGTTGGGTAATGTATTTGCTCTCGGTGCTGTTTTTCATGGGAGCAACTGCCCCTATTTTAGGATTAGTTGCGGGACTAATTACGGGCATTCCCTGGATGAAGCACTTAATTGTGCGGTTGATATTGTGGCGCCGAGGGGATATTCCGTGGAACTATAGCCGGTTTTTGGAATATGTCAGCCAACGATTATTTTTACAGCGAGTGGGATGGCAGCAGTATCGATTTATTCATGAGTTATTGCGCGATCGCCTGAGTGAGAGTTAGGACCCGTTTTTTCCCCTTGCTGCAAATGCCCTCTTCTCAGCCGTGGAGGGCGATCGCCCCCGGGGTTTCCCAACTGTCACGCCAATGTCATCCGGCTGTCATCTCGACTCCATAACCCCTGGTTACAGTATTTTTTAGCTATTGAAGAACCCTCGCTGTTTTCCGGTAGCTCCTGCACTCCTCCATTCCTCTCAGTCCCCACTGAGAGGTTTTTTTTATTCCTAACTCCCCCTTCCCTAACTTTTCTATTCCTTCCCTACAATTTCACCCTTTATCATACAATTAATTTAAAGCATTTTGTACAAACCCAGGTGAATTTATGCCCGATATTGTGGATATTGCCGTCAGCAATGACTCCTTTAAAACCCTTGTGGCTGCGGTGCAGGCGGCAAGTTTAGTCGAAACCTTAAAAAGCCCCGGTCCCTTCACAGTTTTTGCTCCCACCGATGCCGCCTTTGCCAAATTGCCTCCGGGAACGATTCACACCCTGTTACAAAATATTCCTCAATTAGCCCGAATTTTAACCTATCATGTCGTCCCCGGTAAATTGATGCAAGCCGATTTAGCAAAATTAAAGTCCGTTACCTCGGTGGAAGGGTCTCCCATTTCCATAGATTGTTCCAGCGGATTTGAAGTCAAAAATGCCACGGTTGTTATGGCTGATGTGGAAGCAGATAATGGGGTAATTCATGTGATTGATAACGTGATTTTAATGGGATAAAATTAAGGGTGCGTCAAATGACGCACCCTTAATTTTATCGGCAGTTTAAATCATCCTGAGAATTTTAACACTCTCACAATGTGACTTTGGAGCTTTATCGATAATCCTGACTTTGAATCTCCCGGATCCGGGATTCAGGACGTTTAAAGCGATCGAGTTGGCTTTCAAAAAACTGACGATTTGCCATCAAATGCTTCGGATTTGGATCATCTAAGGGATAGAGTAAGGCAGTCCGTAAGGCTTGAATGACAGCGGAAGTGACACAATACATTGATCGCTGGAAACTAATTCCCAACTGAATCAACATATCATCCTCACCCCGGCAATATTGGCGATAATAATCCACCAAATAGGGGGGGAGGAAATGCAGCATATCCTGCATTAATAAGGTGGGGGGAATTCCTGCCGTTCCCACGGGAAAGACATCGGCATATAAAATGCCATAATGGAAGTCTTTCTGCTCATCTGGGACTTGTTTAGCTTGGGCGTTATAGGATTTAGTGCCTCGGAAAGGTGCAGTGCGATAAAACACGGCTTCCACGTAGGGTAAGGCGGCTTCATATAACCAGGTAAAGCCTTTAGATTTGGGGATAATTTCGTAAACTTTGCCGCGAATATGCACGTGATGGTAAATGGGACGTCCCGCGATCGCAAAGATGCCATTGACAAGGAAATTCATCGCTTCCGGAACGGTGGTGAGTTTGCCTTCATCATAGAGATCAGACATTTCAAAAAAGACGGGGGCCATCACTTCCCAGAACAATCCCAAATTACTATAATAGGACAGTTGTCTCACCTGTTCTAAAAACATTTCGGGAAACAGTTTATAGAGTCCCAACATCACGGGATTGCCTTGAAAATAGGCTTTAATCGCGACATCCGCATTGGCTTTGTACTCGTCACTATCGAGATAGCCATCAAATTTCCCCCAACCCATATCTCTGCCATGCCACAACATCGCTCGCATACAGGCTTCGGCAAATTCCATATTAACGCGATCGTGGAACCAATGATGGAATAAGCGGGGGAGTTTTTTGTTTAATTCCCCTTTTTCCATAAATGCTAAGAGTTCCGGATGTGCTGTTGCTTCTCCCCGCCAAATTCGCAAGTCTGCATCATCGCCAGCATAGTGATTATGCAGTTCTAAATACTCTTTCGGGAGGAAGTATTTGAAAAAGTTAAAAGGTTCTAAAAAAACTTCTTGGGCAATATAAAGCAAATCGCGCCAGTAAAAGTCCATCGGTACAGCGTAGGCTTTATAAATGCCGATAATTTGCTTCAAATTTTCTGGATTATCCGGCAACATTGCGCCACCGGCTTCTAACCGATGAATAATATCGGCAAATTCATGGGTAGAGGGGGGAAGTTTTGTGGAAGTTGCAGTTGTCATAGTTTAGAGGTTTTCTGGAATAACAGTCAAAAAAAGGCAATTAAGGCGGCTTTTTCACTAAATTATAGCGCGTCTAAATCATGATGAGTCCAGAACGCCGGAGTGGGAGCGTCTCCCTCCCGAGTGCAGCAAGGGAGCGAGATGCTCCCACTCCTGCAAGTTTCTAATTGATTTTAGGGTGCGAAATAGTTCACTTTTTGAGCAATTTGCGCGGGATGAGAGGGAGTAATATTAGCTACCATTGCTGTAGTTGTCGGTTCACTCCACCGCACTAACCAAGCTGGTTGAATACCTAATATAAAAATAGTAATCGCCAATACCAAAGCGGGAACTCGTTCGACTGCCAATACTTTCGGATAATATGCCAACTGATTATCCAGCTTCCCGAAACAGGTGCGATTGATTAAAATCGCGAAATAAACGGCAGTTAAACCCGAGGCAATAATACAAAGTAAAGTTTGCACGGGAAACACGGAAAAACTGCCTTGAAATACCATGAATTCCGCAATAAATCCGACTAATCCGGGAATTCCCGCACTTGCCATCCCCCCTAAAATTAGGAAGGCACTGGTGAGCGGTAATCCGCGATTAGGATTCATTAATCCATTCAAAACATCGAGTTCGCGAGTACCAATTTTGAGCTCAATGATGCCTACGATATAAAAGAGAATGGCTAGGATTAATCCATGACTGACCATTTGGGTAACTGCACCAAGCAAGCTGAGGGGAGTTCCGGCGGCGGCAGCAACTAAAATATAGCCCATGTGTCCAATGGAACTATAGGCAACCATGCGCTTGATGTCCTTTTGAGCGATCGCACTAAAAGCACCATACATGACACTAACCACCCCAACAATGGCCAACACAGGGCCAACGAGTGACCAGGTTTCCGGGAACAGTTGCAACCCAAATCGGATTAATCCATAAGTCCCTAATTTAGACACAATTCCCCCCAGGAGAATCGCCACCGACGGGGACGCTTCGACATAAGCATCGGGCAACCAAGTATGCAAGGGAACCAGGGGAATTTTAATCCCAAATCCCACTACCAGAATAGACAGTAAAATTAGTTGGGTGGTTAAGGATAAATTTTGGGTGGAAATCGCTCCAATATCAAAGCTGCTGGACCCGCTTAACCAGGCTATTCCCAAAAATCCAGCTAATATTAAAATCCCAGACAATGCGGTATAAATCAGGAATTTCATCGCCGCATACCCGCGCTTTTGCCCCCCCCAAATTCCAATTAAGAGGTAAATAGGAATCAGCTCTAATTCATAAAACAGCACAAATAATAACAAATTTTGTGCTATAAATGCCCCGGTGATTCCGGCATTCACGAGGAAAATCAGGGGATAATATAGCCGAGGGCGCTCCACAGTTTCACCCCGACCATAAATCGCAATGCAGGTGAGAAATGCGCTTAAGGCAAGCAGGGGGAAAGATAACCCATCAATGCCTAATTTATAGTTGAGCCCTAACTGGGGAATCCAAGGTAAATTTTCTTGGAATTGCATTCCCGGGGAGGCTAAATCAAACTGAGTGGCGATCGCCACCGTCCAAGCTAAAATCCCCAAGGCGACTGCCAGGGCAATATTGCGTAATTGCGTAGGCGACCCCTTGGACGGCCAAAATCCAATGATCGCTGCACCCAAAAGGGGTAATCCAATTAATAGACTTAGCATGGCGTTATCCTTTGTAGCTCCTCAAACGTGAATGAACAATAGAAGCACCGAGGCAAGTAGAGTTTAACTGAGTACCTCAACCTCTCCGGTATCTAAATCATAGTAACCGCCCACTATTTTTAATTTCCCGGCGGCGATTAATTCAGAAATTACTGGAGATTTTTTCAATTGATTGACTTGCCAAGAAACATTAGCTTTGATCCCATTTTCTAGGGGGTCACCATTCTGTCCTTCAATACTTGTCAATGCAGGGGCGATCGCTGCCACTAAGCTGCCAATTTTACCCGGAAATTCACCCCCTTTAATTGCCGCCTTGACCGCACCACAGCGTTCATGACCTAATACCATGATGACCTTTGAACCCAAAACAGCCGTCCCAAATTCCAAACTCCCAGTTTCCTCGGGAGTCACCACATTTCCCGCTTGGCGGACCACAAATAAATCCCCAAATCCTTGATCAAAGACAATCTCAACCGGGACTCGCGAATCCGCACAACTCAAAAGCGCCGCAAAGGGAGTTTGATGTTCTGCTACTTCTGCCATTCGGCCAAAACTTTGGTGGGGATTGATGCGTTTTTCGCTGACAAACCGTTGATTGCCTTCCATTAATAGATTTAAGGCATCATCTGGGGATAAATTGGCCGGAACCGCCGAGGGTTGATTCACCTGCATTTTAGAGGTAGAAACGCAGGAAAGGGTCGCCGTAACTGCGCTAGTCCCCAGCGCTGCTGCTCCGAATTTGAGTAAATTGCGGCGGGAAATTTGAGTCGGGCTGATGGAATTGCTCATGAACTTGCGGGTTTGGGTTTTAGGCGCTAAATTTGCGAATTGTACCAGGATAGATTAGCTAGAAATATGAGGCGATGCCCCGGCTTAAAGTTAAATAACTAAGCATGAGGGCTGATCCATATATCGAACTTATGACATTCATCCTATTGTACCAGAGGGCGCTAGTTAAAAATCAAGAAAATCTTTAACAAAGACGGCCAAGCGAGTAAAATCCCTAACACAGCAATTCCCGACAGAATAGTCAGGGCATAAAATTGGGTTTGGCCGGAAACATTGTATTTTAACCCCTGGCCACTAAAGAGGGTAAATAAGCCGACTAAATTGACCAATCCATCGACAATGTAGCGGTCAAACCAGGAGACAATCTGGGAAACAAATCCCACTGCAAATACAATGGTCAGTTTGTACAACTTAGCGGTGTAAAAATCGTAAGCAAAAAAGTCTTGGACGGATTGGGGACCAAATTTGACGGGTTTGGGAATGCGATCGCTCATGTAAACGAATGCACCCAATCCACCCCCGACTACCGTTGACCCAACCAGAACTCCCGCCACAGGAATATTCAGGTTCGCCCAGTCCGGCAGCAGATTCCATTGCATCAAAATTAACGGAATATGTAGGGTTACCCCCATTAAAACCACCATTGGTAAGACCATCGGCCAATGTACTTCAGGCGATCGCACCGTCATCGGTTTCGGTTTCCCCCCGAAAATCAATCCGAACTCGCGAATCACACTAAATGCCGTTAAGCCATTCACCACCACCAACACCCCCACCAACTCCGGGTGAGTGGGCCACAGATTCTCCGCCATTGTGAGCAACGCCCAGAATCCGCCAAATGGAGGTAATGCGACTAAACCCGCGACTCCCACCAGAAATGCCAAACCCGAAATCGGACGGCGAGACCACAGTCCCCCATACTGAGTGAGGTCTTGTGTAATCGTATTCCAGATAATCCCCCCGTTAGCCATAATCAACAGTGCCATCGCCACCGCGTGAGCAAGTAGCAACATCAGCGCGGTTTTAGTTTCGCCCGTACCCACGGCGATAAACACTAAACCCATGTATGCACTCACCGAGTAAGAGAGCGATCGCTTAATATCAATTTGGGCAATGGAGATCGCGGAAGCCCCTACTGCTGTCACAGCCCCAATATAAATCGCCGTCGTCGTGGCAATCTCCGACATTGCCAACACCGGCTGTAATTTAACCAACACCCAGGCCCCAGTCGCCACCACCACGGAATTCCGCAAAATCGTACTGGGAATGGGCCCCTCCATCGCCTCATCCAACCACAGATGCAACGGAAACTGAGCACATTTCCCCAAGGGTCCCGCAATTAATGCTAACCCCAACAAAGTAGCGACTTTTGGATCTAAATGAGCCGTTTGCGCCCATTGCGCTAATTTATCAAAATTCCAGGTTCCTGCTAACGGTAATAAAGCCACTACCCCCATCAGTAGGATTAAATCTCCCACCCGTTTTGTTAGAAAAGCATCTCTTGCACCCGTCACTACTAACGGTTGCGAGAACCACAATCCCACTAATAAATAAGTGCCCAGGGTAAGGATTTCTAAAATGACATAGGTGAAAAATAAGGAATTGCACAAAATCAGGGCGCATAGTCCCGCTTCAAATACTCCCAACATGGCATAGAAGCGACCCCAACCCCAATCCATTTCCATATATCCCACGGCAAAAATCTGCGCCAGCAGATTCAATCCCGTGACTAATGCCATTGCACCTACCGTCAAGGCAGATATTTTTAAATCTAGGGTTAGGTTTAAACCAGCAGCATTCAACCAAGTCCAAGATATCTGTTGCGCCGGTTGATTCCAGGTTGCCGTTAACGCTAACAAACTATGACTGAAAGCGAAAAATGTTAGGACTAAATTAATATAGCCCGAGGGTCTCGGTCCTGTTTTTCGGATCATTCCCGGTGACCAAGCGCTCGCCAGAAGTGTGCCGAGTAAGGCATAGCCCGGTACTAACCAAACGGTTGTCAAAAGTAAATCAGCCATCCGCATTTCCTAATATGAGCCGTTAATGAACAGTCTGCCCTTGATGCTTACCTGATAAGTTTCAGGACTGCTCTGGGGTAGTGCTGGAACAGATTCATGTTTTCTTAATCTTCTTGGGAGTAGAGTATCGTTATTCCGTCCCAAAAGGAAGAGAGTGCTACACAACACTTAATAATTTGTGATCTAATTTCTTCTTATAACCTCATCTACACAGGGCTTTGGGGGGTGCAGGGGTTGAGCGAGGGAACTATTGATTTTAATGATGGATATCATCGAGTTTACTCTATGATAGGGTCACAGTGACCGCTTACCCGGGTCAACATCCCCGGACTCCGGGTAAAATTTGAGGTTAAATTAAAATTTGGGTCTTCCTAAATAAGTAATGATACTTAGGGATGTCCCCTGATTAAACTCCCTTTTCTGCTTAACTTCAGCAGACTCTCAAGTATTTATACTTTAACTCCCACTTTTAAAAATTAATCTTTCGGACGAGTTGAGACCTAGGCTATCAACAACCGCCACTTTGTAGGGGTAATTCCCTTAACCACAAACCCTCACGCTCTCGTCAGTCCCTCCCTACGGGAAAAACGGGTTCCCACGATTTGTAGAGGGATAATCTGGAGGGAGTCAGATGGGAATGCTAAATTAAAACAGTTGAATTTGCATTCCAAATCCGATGGGTAGGCATTGATTCCCCGGGGTTTAAACCCGAAGACTTACGCAAGAGGGGGGATTTGAGTCCATCGGATAGGTGGATTTCATCTACTGCTGTGCTTACTCAATAGAGAAAGATAGAAAAGAGGCGTAAGTCCGACAACCGGCTCCCTCAAGTCAGACCTTCTAAACTCTAAACATTAAAGCTTAACCGATGTTCAGTGCCGACCAACTCCAGAAAAATTTCTCCCAACCGCTGGATCGTGCGGCGATCGCCCTGATTGCGGTGCTGACGGTGGCGATCGCCCTGCTCTTATTTGGAGGGGATAGTACCGCTCCACGAGTACGGGAATTTAGCTGGCAAAATAAACAAGTCAGTGCCAGCGATCGCGCCTTTATCATGACCTTCAGCCGTCCGATGGATCGCCAGAGTGTGGAAGATAACTTGAGAATCGAACCGCCAGTGCCGGGTAAAATCAGTTGGGCGGGGAGGCGGATGGCATACACCGTCACCCAAGGAGTGCCTTATGGGATGGAATTTAAACTGGAACTTAGCCAAGCGCGGGAACGGTTCGCCGAAGCGGGAAAAGAGGGAACCCTGATTGAGCCATTTGTGGGGGAGTTTAAAAGCCGCGATCGCGCCTTAGTCTATATCGGAATCTCCCCGGAAGAACGGGGACGGTTAATTCTTTACAACTTCAGCAAAAGCCAAAAAACCATTCTGACCCCGAAAGAAATTACAGTTTTGGATTATCAACCCTATCCCGAGGGCGATCGCCTCTTATTTTCGGCGATCGACTCCCGTTCTACCCAGCAAGGACTTTTAGAGCAACGACTCTTCACCGTCACCACCGGCATCGTCCCAGAAACCCCAGGCAGAAAATCCAGCCGCCGTGACAACTCACCGGGTCAAATCGAACAGATATTAGACTCCCAGAACTATCAAAACCTCAGCTTTGACCTCTCCCCCGATGGTAAAACCATTCTGGTGCAGCGGATCAACAAACAGGACCCGGGACAATTTGGGCTCTGGAAAATAGAGGAAGGAAAGCAACCCAAACCCCTCCAAAACGAACCGGGTGGGGATTTTATTATTACTCCTGATAGTCAAACCGTGGCGATCGCCCAGGGACAGGGATTAGCCATTTTGCCTCTAGAACCGGAAGCCGAACCCGTAGATTTTCTACCCCAATTTGGGCGAGTCTTGAGCTTTTCGGCTGATGGTAGTGCGGCGGCGATGGTGAAATTCAACACCGACTACACGCGATCGCTCTATTTAGTCACCACCACGGGAGTCAGCAAAGAACTACTCCGCATTAAAGGTTCATTTCTGAGCGCCCAATTTGGGCCCCAAGGAAACACCCTCTATTGTTTGCTTACGAAATTGGTAGAAGGGGAAATTTATAGAGAAGAACCTTACATCGCCGCCATTAATTTAGAAACCGGGGACCTGCAACCCCTGGTTTTGTTACCGGAGCAACGAGAGATTCATCTCAGTTTGGCCCCGGATGGGTTAGGGTTGCTGTTTGATCAAATTGTCAGCGCCGCCCCCCAAGCCAATCAAGCCCCAGTGGATGCAGTTCGCACCAGTTCCGGGGAGGTGATCGCCAGAAGTCGGCTCTGGCTGCTGCCCTTGGATCCCAGCGCCCCCCCCAACCAGCCCTTAGATTACAAACCGGAAGAGTTACCCTTTGAGGGCCTCCGTCCGGGCTGGCTTCCTTAAAAAACGGGCGGGGATTCCAACCCCCGCCCGTTTGTTTAGCCTACTGTGCCTGCTGACGCAAGCGAGCCAACTGCTGTCTAGCCTTCGTATGGTTCGGGGTAATTCGCAGAGCTTGGTCATAGGAGGCGATCGCATCATCGTACCGCTCTAACTGCTCTAGTGCCAAACCGCGATTGTACCAGGCACTGGCGGGACCCGTGGATAAACCCCACTCACCATTACTGCTAATGGCGCTATCATAGGCGCTCACGGCTGCTTCCAATTCACCCAGGAGCAGGAGTGCAGTAGCTTTGTTGTACCAAGCGAGGGAAAATAGAGGATCCAGTTCGAGCGCCCGATCAAAAGAAGCCAGAGCATCATCCCGGCGATCGAGTTGCCAGAGGACCGAACCCCGGTTGAGGGCGGCATCTGCGGCGCGGTTGTCCCCCCACTGTCCATTCCCATCCAAAGCGCGATCGAACGCCGTTAACGCATCCTCAAAGCGTTCCGCCTGTTTGAGCACCATCCCCCGACTGAGCCAAGCCAGAGAATAATTCGGACTAATTTCCGTCGCCCGGTCAATCGAGGCGATCGCATCATCATAACGCGCCAACTGCTCTAACACCATGCCTCGTCCAATCCAGGCATCAGCATTATTAGAATTTAACTCCAGCGCACTGTCATAAGTTTTGAGCGCCTCTTCATATTGCTTGGACGACAACAAAAATTGACCCCGGGAGAGTAACGTCTCCACCTCACTCGTCGCCTGTTGTGCCGGTCTGGGCTCCACCGTTTCCCCCTGCACTGTCGGGGTTGCTGCCGGTTCTTGGCTTCTTTCGGGAGTCGCCCCCGGGGTCGATGTAGGGCTTTCAGGGGGTCTCTCGGGAGTTGCCCTAGGGGTAACCGGCGGCTGTAGCGATTCTAGGATGTCGGGAGAAGTAGTCACCTCTCCAGAATCCATGCCCCCTGTGGGATCATTGGGAATCGCCAATCCGGGTAACGGCATGGATATCCCCCATATTCCCATTGCTGTCACAATACCGAGCCATTTAAACATAGGCTGCATAAATTTAGCCTCCAACAACTGCTGATTTTTTCCTAACTTTTGCCTGAGATGCCCCTCATGATAGATCGCTTCACCCTCCTGCGACTCCTGGAAATTGCCTTGCCTCCATTCCCGGGAAAACTTTTACGGTTCCCCACGCGGAACTAAAACTGACAATTTTGCGCTCAAGAGCTTGCCTTGTTGTGATTGAAAGGCCACTTCATGGAGTGAAGAAACCGCCAGAGTGGCATTCAGGGTTAGGGTAAGCTCCCCCGGTTATCTTTTGAATGTATTTTACAATTGAGCCTAGATTCGGAGCAAATATTTCATCGTAATCCGAACCGTTGTAGTTTGTCCGGCGACGAAAAAGGTAGCTTCGCTAAATTTGGGAGCACCAGTCAGGATGGGGGGATTATTGGAAAATCCAAATCCTTCGCGGGGAATACCCACCGCATTCGCATTCAGTTGTCCATCGGCGTTCTCATCGTGAAAGACTGCTAGGGCATAGTTGCCCGCATTTAATCCATCGATGCGTAGGGTCACAGGCAGGTTTTCAAGGGGGGAACATTCGGCTTTGAGCGCCTTCGTCCCATCCCGAGGAAATCCCTCGCTGCGGGAAAAAATGGTGTAACAAATATTGCCTCGGGGATTGGTGATACCTTCTATTTGAATGTTGAGCTGGCTGGCGGGCACAGCTCGGACTGTTTGAATTAGGGTAAAACTGCTAAAGATTGAGGCGATCGCTAAAATAATTTTTCCAGGTGTTTTCATCATTTTGAGCCAGGTTATGTAAGTGTAAATAAAGGTCCCACTCATCCTCGGATCCAGGGGTTTTAATTGGGGCTTTTTAGGGAATTCTTCTTGACCGGAACCCCCTGACTAGATTGAGTTTTCGCCTGGGGGAGGGGTTCAGAAACCTTCGAGCTAAAAGTATTCGCCCTTCTTCCCTACCGCTGCTCGGTTAGCGATCGGCTGGGTTCTCTTCCAGATGCACTGGACTCAAGAACCCCCTAATTTTTGGACTGATTTAATTGTAGGAATTTTTATCCCCAAATCAATAAATTTTTGATAAAGATAGAAAGAATAGCCTAAAAAAGTCAAATTTAGGGGAGGGAAAGAGACTGTTAAACAGGATATCATCCCCCCAGATTGCCAACCCCCTCATCCCCACAAGGCAGAAGTCACAGAGCAGGGTTTAGGAAAAATAGCATCCTCACCGGGAATAATAGCCTTTTCTGAAATGGTTTGAGCAGAAATGATATCCACTCCCCAGGGTAGGAGGTGGCTTGGAAAACGGGAAGTTAGGACTAACTGATTGATTTATATTCGGCTAGAAACCGGGTTGCTGTAAAAGAACAGCGATTGATTTCAGGCCAAAAGAGGGTAGAAAACCCGGTTTCTCCTCTGCTTAGAAGGTGCGATCGCTAACCGGGGTTCAAGGGTGATGCAGAAGTCCTAGAAGGAAGAGTAACGGTAACCGTCGTCCCCACACCCACTTCACTGACAATGGTAATCTCTCCGCGATGTAATTCCACACATTTTTTGGCGATCGCCAAGCCCAAACCCGTCCCCTGAATGGTCCCCACATTGCTACCCCGGTGAAACGCATTAAAAACTTGGCCCTGTTCGTGGGGTAAAATCCCAAGTCCTTGGTCTTTTACGCGAAAAATGGTTACAGGTGAATCGATATCTTTAAATTCGGCCTCCGTAAATGATAACCCTTTCTCCTCAGTCAAATTACTCGGATTATAGTAAATTAATTCTAGTTCTATTTCCCCTCCTTTAGGAGAATATTTAATAGAATTAGAAAGAAGATTAATTAGCATTTGTTGTACTAACTTTTCATCGATAACAACCTCCAAATCATCCCCGTAATGGCTTACCCTAATTTGATGTAGAGAACCAGGAGCAAGCCGCAATTCGGCAATCACTTCTTGACAGAGGTTTTTAAGATTCACCGGAGCCGGATTAAACTCAATCTGTCCTGATTCAACCTCATTGATAGACAACACATCTGCAACCAACTGCGTTAAATGAGTCGCCGCCAATTGAATCCGTTCGAGATGTTTAAGCCGTTTTTGCTCATCCCATTTGTGCCAATAACATTCAAGCAATTCTGCCGAAGATAAAATCGCCGTCAGGGGAGTACGGTACTCGTGGGAGACCATTGTCACAATTCGGGACCTCAATTCATTGAGTTCTCGTTCTTGCTCCAGTGCTTTGAGGATTTCACGTTCAGCTTGTTTTTCTTGTAAAAGCCGCTGAACGCGCCGTCGCAAGACTGCCCAATGAATGGGTTTGGTAATATAGTCTGTCGCACCGGCTTCAAATGCGCGATCAACCGAATCCTCGTCTTCTAAGCTGGTAATCATTAACACCGGGATACCTAACCCACCGGCGATCGCCTTAATTTGAGTACAGCAGGTAAAACCATCCATCCCCGGCATTTTGGCGTCCAGCAGCACGATATCCGGGTTGAGTTGCTTGTACAGTTCCAACCCTTCAATACCATCGGCTGCCTCTACCACTCGATACCCTTCATTATGCATGGCCCGCCGCAGCATCATCCGCGTTGTCCGGTCATCATCTACCAACAGAATCAAAGGAGAATTGTTTTGGGAATCATTACTATTCATCTAATCTTTTACTAGGATATTAGGAGAACCGCACTCCACGAGAGGCGTGAGTATTGGGAAGAACAAAACTCTGTCAACAGCGGGATTCGGTGTCACAGTCAGTCAGGAAACCAGGGTTGCACCTAGACTTGCTCAAACTGTTTCTGTCCCTCTGAATGTAGACCCTTTAAAGCCTGCATTCATCCAGTTAAGTGGGCGGATTAAACTGCCGCAGTTTTCTGTGGGGTCAGATCATCCCTTGCCTTTTAAGATTGAGTGAGAATGCGAGGGTTGTCGTTTTTAACTACAACAGGACTGTGCAGTGGACATCATCCCTGGCCCTTCCCAGAGTGATGAGGTCCAAATCCAAAAATTTGACCTTCCCAAGGGAGGCACTGAATCCAGCTACAATCTGTACCTCAGCCGACTCAAAAGCGCTATAAGTTGCGTTGGATGAGCGGGATAGGACAAAGAGTGCCAGGATATTTTGTCATGAATCACACCAGATGACTTGACTTTTTTGAGACTGGACAAAACTATAGGAAAATACGGCTGTCCGTAAAAAGCTGAGTCAGTGGTCAGATTCAACGGTTCAATCTGGGGGATAATTCCCTAAATCTGGCATCGAATTCCAACGGTTCGCGTTGGGTCTTTCACTTCTGAATCAGGGTTTGGAGTCGTGGATTGATGAGGGGGGACGTGAGTCCGCTGTACCCCATCGGGTCCCTCCGGTTCTACTTCCTGTTTCCCCCCGGCTTCCAGAGGCAGCCACGGGGCTTCCAGGATGCTTCCCCTAAGGCGGATTGGACTGAGCCTGCGCGATCGCCCTCCTGTCCCGGAAGGGGCTTTTGAGAACACCCCACTCACGACTCCAACCAAGGCAGAGGTCCCAGGACTGGGTTCAAGGGATACTGGTTAGCGAAGTCTTGGGCGGTGATTGACTAGGAATGAGAAAAACTCCCCTCTATTATCTCTGGAATTAGCGGGATTTGCGAAACTCATACCCCGCAGGCCATACAGCCTAGGCGATCGCTCGCCTATCCCATTGTGGCGCGATCGGCCAGAGGTACTTTTTTAAGGGTTAAATTCCCAGCATCCCGTTTGGATACCTCCACCCTTTTGCCTCAAAACTGCACCGCAACCAGGGTGAAGCAATGGACGGGAGAAATTTGAGGGGGGAACCCCGGTTCCCCCCTCATGTTTGGCAAATCTCCGGATCCCAAGGCCAACTGATAGCGCAACAGAATCACCGGGGAGGGGTTACCCGGTTGCACTTCTTCCTCAAAATGCTACGCCCTGACCCTGTTGTGTGTTATAACGTAATCCCCCAATCGTAAATTTTAAGCTATCGTAAGGTTTGAATATCATCTTGACTGTTTTTAAGTCAATTTTTCTTGGGGGAGTGGTCTGGTTGTCGAATTGCGCACAAATGGCTTTATTCCCTAACTACCCCTCTATCTATTTTATCGAGAACTCCTTGCTCCCATTGCTACTGAGCAACTCCCTCTAGTAGCAATGGGTGGATCTGTTGTATAGTCAGCGATACCCTTCGCGATTCAAGATCCGCTAAATCAGTGGAGGTGGAGGGAGTGACAACAGCACTCTAGGCAGGGTCTAAAGGAGGACGTCCCGTTTCCTTTGAATTTGCCTCATTTGTTGCCAATCAATCATTTGGGCAATACTCTATAAAGGGATTATAGTGGATCCTTGAATTCACCCTGATTGGCTTAATCAAGTTAGACCCTCTATCTGACTCATCATGTCAGGCTGAATGATAACTCTTGACCTGTTCACACCAGCACAGTTGTAGCTATGGCCTCTGCCAAGATTCTTGTGGTTGATGACGATCCGGCGATCCGGAATTTAATCCATCGCTTTTTAAGTAAGCAAGACTATCAAATGGAGTCGGCTGAAGATGGAAAAAAAGCGCTCGAACTCTTCGAGCAATTTAATCCAGACTTGGTGATTCTGGATGTTAACTTACCCGATACTACGGGCTATCAGCTTTGCCAAGCGATGCAAAAGCGCACGGGTGTTTTCGTTTTAATGCTGACCAGTCGCACGGATGAAGCTGATAAAATCCGGGGATTTAATTTAGGTGCAGATGATTATATTACCAAACCCTTTAGTCTCGTCGAACTCGGTGCTAGGGTCGGGGCGCTGTTGAAGCGTCAACGGGTTGTCCAGGTTGCAGAACAACCCTCCGTTGATTTCGGAACGATGAGCATCGATCCGGTGCGTCGCGAGGTGACTATCTCGGCTCGTCCCATTCTCCTAACTGCCCTGGAATTTGATCTACTCTATTTTTTAGCCTCTCATCCAGGCCGAGTTTGGCGTAGATCTGAACTGCTTCAAGAAGTTTGGGATTATGACTATGTGGGGGATCAGCGTGTGGTGGACGTGCATATCGGCCAAATCCGCCGCAAAATTGAAGGGGATGGCATCTATCCCAAGCTGATTCATACGGTGCGCGGAGTGGGATACAAGTTTGAAGCTCAAAGTGGTGATTCCGAAGATGCACCGGAGGAAATCTAGTCCAAATTTAGATGTGATCGTCGCTACGTTTCAATTCATTCTCATTCGGGACTCAATGGCGTCTGTACGAAAAACAAACGCCTTTTTCCCAGGGACCCCCATGTTGATGAATCGGCTGTTTGAGTTGCTATAGAGGGGCCTAGGCAATCTCTCCAGCTCACCTCATCTGTGTCTGGTGTTATGACTGCACCCCCACCTGGGGGGAAACCACCGCAAGCATCCATTGCATCCATTTCTGATTTGACGGGGAGCTCATTCCGATGCAGGCATGGACCCTCTACAATCCTAGATCCACCCCCCGGCAGCTACTCTTTGTCAATTTCAGTGGGTTGAGATGGGATGCGGTGCGATCGCCTTGCTACATCATGATAGATTCACCCTAGGGCTTGAACGGTGGAAGGGCTCACCCCTGGCGAGGTAGCACGATGACTCATCCTTGCACTGATGCGGTTTGACCTTTCCAAGTAATGCTCTTTTCTCTTCATTTGCTCTTGATCGGCCTGGTAATCTGGCATCACCCCTCTCCCCAACGGTTTGCCCGGATTCAGGAGATCCCTGCCTCGGCGGCAGTTTCCTCTCCCGATCCCTCAACCCAAATTCCCTCACCTTTGTAGGTTAAACCGGATGCTGAAACAGGGTTTCCAGATACACTCTAGCCGCTTGGTGATAGTTTTTTGAGGCTTCGGGCGTTCGATTATCCCCATTTTGTAACAAAAACAGAGACAGGGCTGCCGCAAACACCCGGTCTTGATCCCAGTCGGGGTGAGAGTCTAAATACCCTTTAAGGGATTGATGCAGTTCTTCTGGAATTTCTGCAAGGATGCTGACGTTTGCGTTCATTCTGGAAACCTCCGTGCGCGTTCCGCGTAGCTGTTGACGTTTTACCAATCCCCACCCGCTTTGATTCAAGCCGGTGTTACTCTCATTCGGGTTGCGGCACTCCGCTTTAGCTGGAACGAGCGAGCTAAAGCTTTTCGATAAGAATGCTGGCTGCTTATTTTTAAAAGCTGCAATGACGAGAAACCCTTTTGTTTTAGGTTGGCGGTTTCATTGTGCGCTCAGAAGGGGTGGAGTTGTCAACGTTGCGAAATGTTAAGATTTTCGTTCTAGGTCCCTTGAAGCTACGAAAGAATCAGGATTATAGCTATTTATTGTTACACAACTTTACAAAATTTCCTCCCTCGATCGCCGTCCGTCATTTTTTGACCTTAATCCCCAGTTCAACCAAAAGATGAGAACTCGACGGCGATCGCCTGGGGAAAACTCTCCCTAACCTGTGGAAAACCCCCGATAACCTGTGGAAATCGTTGTGGAATCTGTGGGGAAAACCCGCTGAAAAAATAAGAATTGCAAAATTTTAGCAATTTTAGGGAAGTTAGAGATTGGTAACTGAAAATTATCAATCTCCAGAATATAGAGTTAGTGATTAAAAATAAAGTGATTATTAACTGTTTATTTTTTTCTCAAATTTTCATCGGGATTTATGCCTAGGCATTGCCTCAATTTAGGGACAAGGAAAGGTTCTTTGTCCCCGATAATCATCCCATTCCTGACTTCCTGTGCCTTTAAACCCATCTCCCCTGGAGTGAACCAGGGGATTTTTCAGCGCGATATCCAGCGCTTAGGGCCAGGATTGTTAAGTTCTACTAACTTTGCTTGACGCCTAAAAATCATATCTGTAACAATTGTTACAGACAAAAATATTACATAACCCATGTAGGCACACCCCAGATCTAGCTTTTGGATCCAGGGTCACCGTGATCATAAAAAGGTAAAAAATTATGAAACTCGACCTAGTTAAACAAGAATTGGAAAAAGTCTATTTGCGATCGCCCGAATGGATCCCCACATCCCAGCGGGAAATTCTATGGCAGGAACCGGAACCCAATACCTGGGTGCAGTTACTCGAACAACCCAGCGAATACAGTGCAGATCAAGCCTTGCTACTGTGTAAATGCGGCGAGCACGAGTGGGTAGCTTGGGTCCCCGAACATGGTGAGGTGATCTTGCATGAAGGCCAATTTTACGGACTGTGAGGGGAGGTGGGGAGATAAGGGAGATAGGGGAGATAGGGGAGATAGGGGAGATAGGGGAGATAGGGGAGATAGGGGAGATAGGGGAGATAGGGGAG
>NZ_JAMXFA010000078.1 GCF_025370785.1 Laspinema olomoucense D3b | reverse complement strand
GGGGGCCCGGGGGGAGATGGGGAAGCAGAACTCCCTATCCTCCCTATCCCCCCTATCCTCCCTATCCCCCCTATCCTCCCTATCCTCCCTATCCCCCCTATCCTCCCTATCCCCCCTATCCTCCCTATCCTCCCCATACCTTCCTAACGGCGATCGCCCTTAGACAAAATCGCCCGTTGTAATAATCAGGTTCCGGAACTCAGGATCGATGCCTTCCAGGAGAGCAACGACCACCGAGGTATCCTTAGCTAGAACGATAGTCGTGTCGCTGGGTGACTCTCCAAGGGGTGCAGAAATGAGCAACTCACTGACTTTTAGACCGCCAGTGAGAATAAACTTATCCTGTCCATCCTCAAAATCTGTAATGGTGGCAGTGACTCCGGGACGCAATACGAAGAAGTCCCTGCCTGCGTCTCCAGTATAAAGAACAACTTCCCCAGCAGCCCCATCGAGAGTATCGCTGCCGTCACCGCCAAGCATGGTATCATTCCCGTTTCCTCCCAGGATGAAGTCGTTGCCTGCATCTCCGGTAAGGACATCCTCCCCATCGCCACCGTTGATCAGATCCTCCCCATCGCCACCGTTGATAGTATCGGTACCGGCAGCGCCTAATATACTATCGTTTCCGGCATCGCCGTTGATCACGTTGCTCCCTCCGGTGGCAACAATGGTATCAGCACCTTCACCGCCGTTGATGGTGTCGTTACCAGTACCCCCGATGAGACTGTCGTTTTCGACGCCGCCATCGAGTAAATTTTCGCCGTCCCCAGCAATTAGAGTATCGTTGCCTTCATCGCCAACGAGGGTATCGTTGCCTGCTTCTCCCAATAAGAGGTCATTCTCCTCACCCCCGCTGATCTGGTCATTACCATCGCCGCCATAGAGGATATCTTGTGCTTCATTCCCCAATAGGGTGTCGTTGCCAATGCCGCCGAGTAAACTATCGTCTTCGGCACCGCCTTCTAGGAAGTCATTGCCCTCATCGCCTAAGAGGGTATCACTGCCCTCGTTGCCAATTACGGTATCGTTGCCTGCTTCTCCAAATAATAAATCCAACCCGGCTTCGCCTAGGAGGGTATCATTTCCAGTGCCACCAAACAGGGTATCGTTTCCTAAATCCCCGGAGAGGAAATCTTCATCGGCTTCTCCAAATAACAGGTCCTCCCCTTTGCCACCAAAGAGGGTATCGAGCCCTACACCGCCGCGCAGGGTATCGCGGCCCTGGTTGCCAAAGAGGTTGTCATCCCCTTCTTGTCCACTGAGTTGATCGTTGCCTTCACCGCCATAGATGCTATCGTTGCCTGCACCGCCTATTACGGTATCGTTACCGAGGTCCCCAAAGAGCAGATCGTTGTCGCCATCCCCAAAGATTTGATCGTTGTCTTGTCCCCCATAGATGGTATCAGCACCGTCACCCCCAGCGAGGGTATCATCTCCTTGATTGCCGAAGATTGCGTCATTCCCATCGTTGCCGAAGACGGTATCATTGCCTTCACCACCATAGAGAGCTTCGTTGCCATCTCCACCAAAGAGTTGGTCGTTCCCCTTATCCCCGTAGAGTTGGTCGTCCCCGCTTTCGCCGTAGAGGGTATCGTCATCTTGGCCGCCGTAGAGGGTATCGTTAGCGCTACCGCCATTGAGGATGTCATTCCCGCCATTGCCAAAGATGATGTCGTTACCGGCTTCCCCGATCACATTATCTTCACCGGATCCAGCATAGACGATCTCATCTCCGTCGCCACCAGAAATGGTGTCGTTGTTGATGCCGCCCCGAATGAGATCGTTGCCGCCACCGCCTTCAAAAATATTGAATCCGGACTCACTGTTAAGGGTATCGTTACCCTCATCTCCGGAGAGAAAATTGTTTCCGGGTCCTGCATCGAGGAAGTCTTCCCCTTGACCCCCGAAGAGGGTATCGTTCCCTTCTTCCCCCAAGAGTTGATCGTTACCTGCGTTCCCAAATAGGACATCCTCCGCAAGGCGACCAAAGATTTGGTCGTTCCCGGCATTACCAAAAATTGTGTCGTTGCCAACGGATCCAAAAATGCTATCGTCGCCGACGCTGCCTTGGAGGGCGTTGGGAAAATTGAATCCCACAATATTACTACCTGTAGCACGGGCGGCAACGACTAAACTCCAGTAATGGTTAGCGTTAAAGGTTCCCGTATCGTTTTCTTGAAAGAAATAGCCAACGCCGATATTATCAACTCCGGGTTTGAGGAGGGTCTCTCGCTGTCCGGGATCGTTGAACCAATTTTCAACAACTTGCTCTGGGGTGGGAAGGGCCGCCGCGATATTCTCTTGGAAGTTATTAAAGCGGTATCCCACTGCTGCCAACCGGCTGACTGTTGTGGAGCCATCTGAGCCGGTGAGACTAAAAAAGTCGTTTTCCGCCATATCTTCGGCATGGATTTGGGCGGCTCGATTCAACTGAGAATCAAGGGCCACGGGCGGCAAATTGGCGAGGGCGCGTCGTTGATTGACTAGCGCTACAACCTGATTGATAAATTCAGAGTTGGTTGTCATCTCATTTTTCTCCTTTGGGCTTGCTTGCCTTATAATCCATCAAATCATAATGGCGCGTTTTCTATAGAAATGCCAAAGGAGAATGGCTGGAGTGAGTGGGGTTCTAAAAGGACCAACAAAGCTGGGAGTCGGAGGGGACCTCGGGAATCAAAGGGGGATTTGCTAGGGTTTCTAATTGCTGCAAGAGTTGGCTTTCAATGGGTACGGTTGCCAAAATTTCGGGTTTGAGATCTCCCCATTTTTTGCCGGATTGGGTCCGATATCGAATTAAAGAATGGGGGATTTCTTTGGAGATGAAGACGCGGGGACAGTCGAGTTGTCCTAATAAGCGGGCATGGCGATAGTGGGGCGATCGCATGAGTGCACGATCTAACCGTTGGGCGATCGCTTCCGGTGGCTCCTGGGCCTCGTCCAGTAACAACAGATAATGGGCAACGGGTTGGGTCACGGGGACGAGTGTTTTGAAGAAGGTGGTTTCTAAGGATAAGTCTTGGAGGACGGTTTTGATAAAGGTTTCGGAGAGCTTTTCCCCGACTAAATCGCTGATGCTGCGATCGCGTCCGAGGAATTCTAAACAGGGGGTTTTTTGGTAAAAATGGCTGACTCGAATGCGATCGCCAATCCGATATCGATACAGCCCACCTTTCTGAGAAATAATCAGGGTATATTCTTCCCCCTGTTTAATCTCATGGAGTTTATAAATCTGTCCCTTATCAGCCTCAAATTCAAAAAACACTTCATTGAGCAGGGGTACAAATCCCTGGGCTGCAATTAAGGGAATGGTCATCGGCGCTTCTGTTGCCAGCAATCCTTTCCCCTGTACCATCACCCCGGGAAAAAGTTTTCGCAGAAATTCTGCCTGTTCCCGAGAGTGACTACTATCCCAACAGGAAATCAGTTTCAGTTTCGGCCAGATTTGGGTCCAGGGAATCGGGGAGGACATCAACTGTTGAGCGCGCTGGCGAGAGATTTTTTGACCTAATTTCTCTAACAGTGACTCCCGATGGGTTTCGATATAATCCAACAGCACTTTCAGAAAGCTCGGACTCCAAATTGAAATCGCTTCTAAGCGCTCTTCGCATAACAGTTCCAGACTCAACTGTTCTTTAAATTCATCGGGGTCTTGTAGGTGTTTCAGTCTAGGCGGTGCGACTAAGACTAAACTCAGTAAAGCCCTCAACCACCCATCTAAATACTCCGAATCATCCGCAAGTCCGCCTGCAATTTGTGTGAGAGCTTGCGGGTCTTTCAGTTGAGGCGAAATACAAAAATAAAATTTCCCGGACTCAAATTTAGGTCCATGCTGAATCAGATCATGCACCCACACACAAAACATTGAGTTAAAGCTAGAACGTAAGGATTGGGTGTAGGGAATCGATTTAGCTGGTCCCCGACTTCCGGAGGTTTTTTCATAAAATAAAATTGGTTCCGGGGTCAGAGACTTTCCCGGCAATGGATTTGTTTTACCCGAGTTATTGACTTTCAATTGAGGGGGGCACTCAGGGGGTTCAATCCAGTTTTGAATGTCCTCATAGTTGACGACGGGTATCTGATTCCATTGCTCATTTAATGAGGTATTATGAGCAGCACTTAAATTCAGGGATTTCCCATAGTCACTGCTTAGAAAATTTCGATAAATTTCTTGTTGGACGGACCGCTGAGACCTCCGAGGGTTTTTTAAAGCTTGGGAAAATTTATAGGCATATAACCCAAGCAAAAAAGAAAAGAGTTGGATAATAGGACGCATCATGGTTATCTGATTACAATCGGCTGAATTAATAATTAGAAAGAAGGGGGGAAGCAAAAGGCGAGGGTAGGTTTTGTGTGACTCCAGGGAATATTGCTTGGCTCAAGTAGCAAAAAGCAAAGCCGCTCTTGAATAATTATTTATACAGCCTAATTTATTTAAGATCCGCCTTTTATAAAATTTACTGGGTAGAATAATGCCGGGGATTGACTTTAGTATTAGGATAAAGATGGGTGGCTATGGGAAGATAAGCACCATCGGCGATGGAGACTCCGGGTCCGAAATGGGTCCCGGAACCGACAAACACATCATTGCCAATTTTGACGGCTTTTACATACAATATTAAATTGTTATGTTTCGGTTTAATTACATGACTGTAAATTCCAACTCGATGACCGACAATCGTGCGATCGCCTACTTCCAATAATCCGCGATCGGCTATTTCTAAAATCGGCATCCAATAAATACCTCGGCCAATTTTTGCCCCCCAGAATCTCAACCACAAGGAAAATGCACCGGGAATCAGCCTTAAGGCGGATTCAAGGGCAGGAAATGTAATATAGATAGTTTGAATTTGATGACTTCCCCACCAAGGAGAATAATCTCGACCTTTTAAATAGGAAATTCCTTCTTTGAGGGGATAAAAATACTGGTGTATCCGATAAATAATGACCGGAAATCCATACAGAGAAAAGAGTAAGGCGAGAATCCCTAAAATTCCCGGAGAGAGACAAATCCAGAGCAAGGATGCTGCCGTCATTCCCATGACGATCGCCGGAAAAAAGGAAAGAATCAAACTGAGTAAGGTCATTGAATTTGAGTGTATTAATTAAATTGGAATCAAACTATCCGATTAAAACGGCCAGATTAACTTTTGAGCTAAGGTTAAATTTGTGTAAATTCCTAAAGCATTAGGGGCCGTATTACTATCATAATTTGTGCCATGCAAGCGGTCCCAGAGTTTTAAATTGGCACCATAATTGACGCCACCAGACTCCCTAGCATGATGCCAAGCATGATCCATCGGTAAAATCAACCAAGGGGAAAGCAGGCGATGCAACATTGTTCCCGGTAAGGGTTCGATTTCACTATGCCGCCATAAATCTAAAATCGCGGTCAAACTTACCCCAATAGTATAAGCAGTTGCGTCTGAAAGCCAATAAATAAATAGGGCATGAATCCAGAGATAAATAATGAAAAAACTGGTCCATAAAGTATTGCGAGAGGTGCCGAGAACTTGCCGTTCGGTCATGGTATGATGAACCAGATGCAACCCCCACAACCAGCGACTATGAAGTAGGCGATGATTCCAGTAATACAGGTAATCCACCCCGATAAAACTTAGGCAAAAGGCCAGGAGAGGATGTAAATTTAAAATTCCGCGACTCTCCGGGAAAAAATGCTGATAAACTTGATAAATTAGGAGCAGTTGCAAAGCTGGAATTAAAATGCCTTGAAAACATAAGCCGACTCCATCTAAAAGCCAATCTTCTCCAGATTTTTTCTTTAAATTTTCCCACTGTTTTGTTCTGGAAAGGGTTAAAATTAACAGGGTCACAAATGCGATAAAAATTGCCATAAATTATACCAATAACTAGAATATCTTAAACCCAAAAGCTAATGGTCACAGTTTTGAAAGGAAGTAATCTCGGGTCTTCCCCGGCTGAAATGGCCTTGCGAATGGATTCGACAAAGACATGAATTGTATCTGCTGGAGTATTGGCAAATTGAGTCCCATATTTCTCAATCACCTCTTGCTGAATCCCTAAAATTTCCACATCTTGCTTAATAATATATTGGGCAGTCCAGCGCACAAAAGGGCGAGCAATCTTATTCCAAATGCCATAATTAAAGGTTACATCGGTATAAACTAAAGTCGAATCTTCTGCCTCGGGAATCGACTGACTGGTAATACAAAACCTGCGGTTTTCTCCAAACTTATATTCGACACTGGTAACATTTGGCATGGAAAAACAGTCTGTATGGTAAATTTCCCCGCCTTGAGGATTCAAAAACCGGGAATACCATCCCAAATTGGTGGTTTCATTTCGATAAGTGACAAACACTCCCCCTTGCCGTCGTTCCACGGTCATTTCTAACTGTTTTTGCTGCGGTTTGCGAAAGACGCCAGGATGTACTGAGGCGGTGTGCGGAATATCAATAAAGTTTTCTGCACAATTGGTGACATTGTTGCGAAATCGGTTAATTACGCGCACAGTTTCCCATCCGGATTTGCCGTAATAAGGCATGGGAAAAGGGTCAACATTGAGAGTGGGATTATTTGCTAACCGGACATAAATATACCCGTCTTTTTCTTGAGTTGCATAAGAATGAGTGCGACGAGAAGCAAGGCTTTTAAACTGTTTTCCTTCCGCAGGAACTGCTACCACTTGACCCGATTTATCATAAACCCATCCATGATAGGGACAATGCAGAGTGCCATCGCAGACTTTGCCCCGAGAGAGACGACTATTACGGTGCATACAGCGATCGCGTAATGCCACTACCTTCCCCTGCTCATCTCGAAAAATAGCCAACCATTCCCCCAAAATCGTGCGCGAAAGCACGTCTTTGGGTTTCAGTTGCTCGCTGAGGGCCACCACATACCAAAAGTCTTCAAATCCCATTTTAGTTAGTCCTCAAAAGGGGCGATCGCAATATCATTCGTCACATCCACCTGACAAGCTAACCGCGCTTGAGGATTTCCCGGGGCTAAAATTTCTAAAACTTCCCGTTCCTCCAAATTAGGCGGTGGAATTTCTCCCTTAATCAAACATAAACAAGTCCCACAAATTCCGGTCCGACATCCAAACAAAATCGTTGAATTCTGCACGGTCAAATAATTAGCCAAATTCTCATGCTGAGGTAAAGCGATCGCTGGATAATTCGTTCCCGGAAATCTAACAAAACAACGCTTCATACAAACCCATCATTTTAACTATTTTTCCTCGTTCCTAGGCTTTGCCTAGGAATGCCCAATTGGAGGTTCTGCCTCCTTCTATCCAAAGTACAGAATATCCAAACTCCTATTCCCCCTCAACCCGAATTTTTGACCAAACTGAAGGCGTTAATCGCTCCACATATTTCATATACTCCACTAAGGGGCGATCTATACTCAACAAAGCATTGGGATTGTAGCGAATATTGTCATAAATCTTCCCATCTTCCCCCTTTAAAAATAAATAAAGCATTTTCGTACCTAACAATAAAATATAGGTAACTAACCACCCCCAAATTCCTGGACGACGGGCAGCTACATAAATATTTTGTACTTTAATTTTTCCGGGTTCCAGGGGAATATAAGCATAAATCATGTGCAATGGCGGAACAAATTTAACATTTTTCATGGTAGTTAATAGCCCCAAACAAGCATTCTGATATCTCATGCTATAGGCATAATTTCTCCCTAAAAAAATCCGTGCTAGTCGTTCTCGCCGGGTGGTATTTGGAAATTCCCCCGTGAGAGTAAAATCTATCAGACTACCGGATTCATTCTCCTGTAACGTTAGATTCATATTAATATTAACTTTATGCACCGTTTGCAGATGTTGGGCATCGATACCATTCATCATGCAAATGTGATGATGGCAGGTGCGTTCAAAGGGGCGATCGCGAACGGCAATCACCGTTTTTCCTTTGAGTTCATCGAATTCTGCTACCCCTTCTGGTGCAGTTGCATCGGGATAAACCCAAATCATTCCATATTTTTCCTCCGTGGCATAAGATTGTAATCGGGCTTTTTCAGGTATGCTGGATTGACAGGGAATATCCTGACAGTTTCCCTCCCCATCAAATGCCCAATGATGAAAATAACAGCGGATTAAATTCCCATCTACTTGCCCAATTCCTAAGTCAGTCCCAAGATGGGGACAATAAGCATCTAAAGCACGAACTTTGCCATCTTCTCCCCGAAATATGACAATTTGCTGCCCGCATACTTCCAAGGATTTAGGTTGATTTCGGGGCAGTTCTTCACTGGAACAAGCAATGTACCATCCTTTGGCAACTACATCCCAGTTATTAAAGATTTGCATCTCGGTTCGAGGTTGGGTATTTTTATTCTGCTGGAAATTCATGGAATTTTAAGGGGAATAAACTGGATAAATGTTAATGCAAAGCAACTTCCAATAAAGGACGCTGAGGATGGGTAAAAGGGGCAGCAAAACGCCGAGATAGAGATTTTTTCTGAGTGGCTAGATAGTGAGGAATCGAAGTCGCTGCCATAATGGACATTTCCCGGTTACTTTTCCAGGCATAGTCCACTTTTTCAAGATAGACTTGATAGGAAGCCCTGGCTTCTTGATGGGTTTGATAGCTGCGATGAAGTCCTTCAGTTTCCTGGGTAAAGCAATCCTGCATCATCTGTTTGGCATCGGAATCACTCATCCCAAAGACGGGCGATCGCAACAGTTCATAAATCGCTGAATAGAGGGCGGGGTCGTACCAAAATATCCCATTAATTGCTACAGAAAAATGAGCATGATCTTTCTGACATCCTCGCAAACCCAGGTTAGCGACAAAGCTCTCGAATGGGGTCGGCTTTTTCAAACAGGTTACTACTTCATGGGATAATAGGGTTGAACTATTAAAATGAAAGCTTTCATCTAAAAAATGATAATAAGAAATTTTAGCGGGAATTGGGGCATTTTCTTTGTTAGGATGATTTTGATAATATTGGCTTAACTTATGCTGGACCAATTTTCCATTTAAGGTTCGCACTCCCCGCACGGTAAAATACTGACAAGCTAAAAAGGTATTCCCGGAGGAAAGCATTCCAAAGCAACGGAGTTGTAATTGTTTCCACCAAGTTTTAAGGGCGTTGGTATCGGCGTGAACCATTGTTTCTGTGTAAGGTCCGCGCATGGGATAGGTGAAGATTCGTTTGCCAAATAAGGCGGCTTCTACTTGTTCTGAAATAGTTTTAAAAGCATGAATATGCGCCCTTTCTTGGGCGGATTCGAGGTCGAGCATATCGCAGACTAACCGGAAGTCTTCCTGAGCATAAAGTCCAGCAGCACTGGTTTGATTAAACAGGATTGTGGCAATTTCTGCGGAGATGATTTGGGAGTAGTAAGCAACCCAGTAGAGGTGATTGAGGATGAGGCGTTGACTGGGGGTGGATTGGTCCCAAAGGGGGGTTCCGTAGAGAATGGAAAATTCTTCGGGGTTCCAGTATTCCTGTTCGCACTCTGGATATGAGAAGGCACTGGCAGCTTGGTCAATGGATGCGGTTTGGTCCTGTTGTTTATTCCGCTGATAGTTGAGTTGGAGTTTACGGTAGATTTTTTCGTTTTCTAGGAGGATATTGGGTTTGGGTTCGTTGAAAATGTTGTTCATAATGAGGATGAATTGGGGAGGGGGATAACGACTGAAGTCCTTAGCACGAACACTGGATAAGTTTTATTAAAAGACGCATTGTTCTGGGGGATAGGGGGTGAATGACCCTCTTTCTTCAAGGTGATTGATGATAGAATGGGTGGGGTCGGAGCGGAGGAGCGATCGCAGGAGTTGGAGACGACTGGCGCTGTGGGTTTCGGTGTCTAATTCTTGGAAGATTTTGATTTGTTGGGGACGGGATAAATCCCCTTTGACTTGCGCGATCGCCTGAACGACTCGCTGGGGTCCGACTTGGACCATTTGCAAAAATGAGGTGAGGGTTTCGACGATCGCACTCTGGGATTGCGGGGTGAGGGGGTGGCGATCGCACAAGGTGACGCCGGTACTGTGATGTCGCGCTTCGGCATCGAGAAATCCGCGAAACATCTGGGTTAATTCGCGATCGCAACAATCGTTAGCGAGGTGGCGATAATGGCTAAGTCCCCATCCTTCTAACACCACCTGAATCACAAAAATTAAGACGCTTTTATCCTCCATCTCCACAATTTCAGCCAGTAATTCTAAAAAGCGATCGCGGGTTGCCACCGGGTCGTGATCGCCTAAAAATGGCCGAATTTGGGCTAAATGGGTGGCTTCATCCGCTGCAAATAACCCATACAGCATTCGTTCTTCTGTGGTTTCTGCCAGCATCACCATTTTCGCCATGTATCCCACTCCCGCCTTCTCTACAAAATAGGCTTCTTCTAGGAGTGCATTGCTACATAAATGTAAAATTTGCTGCTGTTCTTCCCTTGTGGCATCCTGAAAAATTTTCACCTGATCCAGGCCAAAGTAAGATGAATTCCAATAGGCTGGGGTGACTGCCTCCGGGACTGGCAATGAATTGCCGATTCGGCTTTTTAAAGCAGCAGAAAGAAGGCGATGCAATTTATCGCCTTCCGTAACATGAGGTAAGTCAAACCGCGCCGTGGTAAATAAAGATTGACTCATCGGTGACTCCGTGGCAACCATTCGATTATGGCTTAGTATAGCCCAGGTTTTTACCGGAGTTGCCGAGATTATGACAGATGATCAACTGTCTCCCAGGTTTCCCATTTGAGCGGTTTTTGTGTTTCTACTTGTTCGATAAACTCGATAATCGATTGATCGGCTATAGTCGGAGTTTTTAAATCAAATTTAATCGTTTCAAATACTTGAGTATCCCCTTTAGCAAAGTAATTCCCCACCCGCAAGGTGATCCACAGGACAATTCGATTAAATAGCCATCCCCACAAACCTGGTCGTTTCTCCGTAATGGCAATTGTTTGCCCTTCGGCTTTTCCATCCGCTTTGAGGCGGATACTAAACATAATATGAAAGTGCAAAAAGTCTGGCCCTACGGTCACGGTGCCGGTGCTGCCATACCAATAACACATTTTGTAGGTAATTTCATTTTGATACAGGGGACGAATCAGTTTGATAAACCAAGATTGGTCTCCCCCACGGGTAATGTTGCGAAAAACAATGGCGTTATTGTTGAGGATTTCTTTCTCGAATTTCACCTCAACGGGTAGGTTGTGAACTGTATTAAAATGATGGGCATCGATCGCATTAATCATCACTACATTGGGATGACAGTTTTTGCGGAAGCCTAATCCAAAGCCAGCATCACAGTCTTTCCCCGCCAGTTCGGGAACATAAGGCACGGGATGTCGGGGACTCTCGCCGGTCCAAACCCAGACTAAGCCATAGGTTTCAGCCGTGGGCCAAGACCGAACTTTGGCGGGAATCGTTCTATCTAGGCCCGGAGTTTCTACACATTGGCCCCGATTATCATATTTCCAATTGTGGAAAAAACAGCGCAATCCATTCCCGTCTACTTTGCCTTCAGCGAGGTGAGCGCCCATGTGGGGACAGTAGGCATCTAAGGCGACAACTTTGCCATCAGTTCCCCGATAAATTGCCAGGTTGCGACCTTGTAAGGTGATGGGTTTGACGTGACCAATTTTCAAGTCCTTAGACCGGATAGCCCAGTACCAACCTTCGATAAATCGTTCGGGATTATTAAAGGTTTTGGCTTGGCGAACAGTCTTTAAGCTTTTAGCTAAATCGGCCAGGGGTTGAGACTCGAATTGAAGCATTGAATTTCTTTTCCTTGAATAAAATTTAAAACGAGAATTGAGCTTTAATATCAATTAAACCAAATAAATTTAAGCAGGCAATTATTTGACTATTAGGGAGGGGCCGCCTCATCAATTTTCCCTAACTTTTCAGCATTTTACTGAGGAATCATCTGCCCTCAATGGCCCTAAAATGTGGGAATTTGGAATTAGTAATTTGCCTATAGATTTATTAAACCCGATGGACCACCCAAAGGCGATCGCCGCCGCAGACAGTTCATAAACTGGCCCAGAACCCAGTCCCCTACCCGGTTTCACTTCTGTTATTGTGAATAAGCATAAATGAAAAGGAACGAGAAATAAGAGGGTCTCTATGGTTCAGATTAGCAAGAGTTTAAACGGTTCGGGAGTTCGTGGCGAACCCACGGCCCTAAATCAACCCCTTTCCCTGGGTACATTTTACTATCATAAAAAATTCCTTATCTCACCCGCTGGTCTGGAGAGATAGGGGAACAATGGATATGGCATGGAATAAGCATAAAGCTAGGTCAATAAGGGATTGGCATCCATTGTTTTGTTTTTATTATATTGAAAGCAAAAAATTTCTTCGCGATCGCGCCATACAACGGATTGAACTTGGGACTCGGAAATGGTAAACCAACCACTGTCCAACAACCTAAACATTCCTTGGACAAATAGAGGATCGTTCATCATTGCAGTGTATTCTTGGAAAAGCGCGAGTTCTTGGTCCCAGGTCAACCCGGTGCGGTTCACGCGAAAGGCCGGTTCGATATCCAGCAACTCGCCGGTGCATCCATCATAAACTTCTATGAAATCATCCGGGGTGAACCCAAAGGTAGGCACTCCCTGGGGAAACAGTTCTTCAAACTCGTGATTTGGGACAGTGAGGTAAGCGTAATACATCAGCACCCTCCCAGGTGTACTGTATATGATAGTATCCGCGATCGCCGATACCTTTTATGACCTAGGAAATGCCAGAAAGTCATGGAATCTTGACATTAGGCTCCTGGGACGGCGATCGCTGATGACTTTTTATTACTTTTCCTGACCTAGCAAATCCGGACAGAAAAAAAATTTTTCCCACTCCTGGGGGAGATTGTTGCATTGGGCCTTGGTCATTGGTCATTGGTCATTGGTCATTGGTCATTGGTCAAGTGACAAAGGACAAAGGACAAAGGACAAAGGACAAAGGACAAAGGACAAAGGACAAAGGACAAAGGACAAAGGACAAAG
>NZ_JAMXFA010000094.1 GCF_025370785.1 Laspinema olomoucense D3b | reverse complement strand
TCAGTAAGTATGATTACTTGTCCTTGCGAACGACACCCAATCTAAGATGACTGGTTTCTCGCTCAACGAATCGCACCAAGATATCCGATTTCTGGCTCAACACTTCCAAGATGACTACCTCACCAGCAACCAGTCAATTTTTGATAAAGACACTTTTGGCGAAACCATCAGCATCCTGAAAGAAGCACTGGATAACATCGATAAAAACACGTATTACAAAGATGCTGACTATTGGGGGCTCTATGAAGCAATTGAGACTTTCCTATATGGCGAAATAACTCCTAACCAGAATGATGGAGAATTTTGGGGTATTAGAGGGTTTTCCTATGTCTGGGAAGATATGTGCAGCACTTATTTTTTTAAAGAATATCTAGATCACATTTGCTATGCGGATACAGATATACCTTTGAAAAATTACTACAATCGAGAAAGGCAACGGGAAAAAGTTCACAGAGTTGGCAACCACGAAGCCTATAAGGGAACTAACGGGTATGGCAATCAATGGATTTATCGGACAATATCGGATATTCCATCCGACAAAAATAACAAACAAAGCAGTTGTCTTGGATGGAATGAGCTACTTTGTATTGAGTTGGATACTCAAGAAGCAACTTTTGTGTACTCCAATAATAAATATAGTACATTAGACAGACGGAACGGAACCAAAAAAATGCACCGATATCCCCGTCCTGATCTGGTATTATTAAAGGGTAAACATAAAGGTATTTGTGAAGTTCAGATATTCGATTACAAGGATGTAAGTTTGGATTTTTACTTGACAAATCAAAATTTAAAATTCGACCTAATCGACCCAACAGATCCCAAATATAAAAAATATAAAATTGACATAATAAAGTCATTGACTTATGAATTTGCTTTACAACAGGAACGACATCATGTCAAGGTCGTCGATAATGTATTTTTTATTCCTTGGTGGTATTATGACAGAAAACCCCATCCTATTTATGGAGAGACTGAACTAAAAGATATTCAAGGAAAAGGTATTGACGTTATCAAGGGCAATTTTTTTATGATTCAACAAATCTACCTAGAGGAAAGTTTATGAGACATGACACGGATATTATTGGAATTTACCCGGAACAATTAAGCGGGTACGTTCCTCTGATTTCATTCAAAACTGAAGACCAGAAGCAAGCCGCTGAAAATTATATTACAGAAGAGGTTGATGTTTTTTTTGCAAAAATTTTTTACAATCAAAAAAAACCTAAATACCAGCCAATACCTTATTCACAGCTTATCACCGAAAAAGATTTTAAAATAGTTGATATAGAGTATTTCTATTTAAACTTGTTTTACGATTTAATGCGTAATCGTGCAACTCATAAACTAGAAAGTACAATTAAATGGTGTATTACTTTTGACGTAAAATGCGCTCCTATTCAGTTGGCTTGGCATTCTCCACATTATAAGGGTTCTAATCCCCCAAACCCTAATGATGAAACTGGACTTCCTTATAGGAAATTCGGTACTATAGACATCAACGGATATCCAGTATTTTATTAGACCTCTTGCAAAATAATTTTATGCTAAAATAAAAAGTTTTGCTTGATTTTAGCCGATGGCCGGTTATAGCTG
>NZ_JAMXFA010000077.1:1743-13101 GCF_025370785.1 Laspinema olomoucense D3b | reverse complement strand
TATTAAGTACAGTAGTTATTTTTCGTATAACGATCCCAACCGGACGTTCGTCCTACCCGAAAGCGGTACTTACCGAGTAGAAATTGATGGAGATAGGGAAAGCACAGGCACTTATAGTTTTAATATTTTGTCTTCATCTAAGGCGATAGAACTTGATTTAAGCCAAGAATACAGCGGCAGAATAGAGCCAGGTCAAGAAACTCATCTTTATTCTTTTAAGGGAACAAAAGGTCAGCGGTTTTACTTAGATTCTCTGACCAACACTGCGGATGGGAAGTGGACAATCTATGCACCTGACAATAACCTACCGATTACCGCAGATAACACTAGCAATTCTAATGCCGCTATTAATTCTTTCTCTAATGGCACGGCTCTTTCAAACGATTTTGAAGTAACGCTACCCGGAACCGGAACTTATCTATTAGCAATTCAGGGAACTAGCAACAACCCGATTAATTATCAATTCCAAGTGTTAACTCCTCCAACGAATGTTGAGGAATTGGCAGCCGATGAATCGGGAACGTTTTCTATCGCGGGAACGATGGCAGAAAAAGGCGAAAGGGATATTTACACCTTTGAAGCAGCTCAAAATCAATGGTTATTTTTAGACGCCTTAAGCGAGACTCCTTCCACCTGGATGCGTTTGGTCGGTCCGAGCGGACAAAATATCTTGAATTCACCGATTGCAGCAGATTATTGGCAGGCTCCTGTCATTTTATCAGAAAGTGGAACTTACCAATTAATTGTAGATGGCGATAAAGAAGCGCAGGACGCTTACGATTTCCGTCTGGTTTCCTTCACCGATGGAGTAACATTGCCGTTAAATGGAGACTCCATCACCGACAGGCTTTTTCCAGCAAGCGAAGTGATGGTCTACCAATTTCAGGGTGGAGAAAACGAGCGCATTTATATTGATGCAACCGCAACCAGTGAGAGCAATTTAGCTGACTTGTTACTGTACAAAGCAGGCAGCACTTCTAGCATTGCATCCTCTAACCGGCTGGGCGATATTGAAACTGTATTGCCGGGAACCGGAACCTACTACTTAATGGTACGAGGCGGTAATACTCCCACAGGTAGCGTTCCCTATTCCATTCAAGCTTTTTCTTACCCAGAGACTTCTGGCACTCCTTTAAGTTTAAATAGCTCCCCAGTCAATGGCGTAATTTCTCAACCGGGAGAACAAGATGTTTATACCTTTGAAGTGACTGACGCCAACTTAAATCAGAGGTGGTTATTTGACCTCCTTGATGGCAACAGTATTTTCGCCAAACTGGAAAGTCCAAGTGGAAACCTAATTTTCAACAACCTCTATTCATCCTCTCATAATTCGACGTTCCCCCTGACTGAAAAAGGGATTTACCGCTTAACTCTGGATGGCAATAGTGGGACCACCGGCAATTATAGCTTTGGTTTCGCACCGGCAGCCCCCGTCGTTCCGGTCACTAGAACCGCAGATACTCAGCTAACCTTAAATGCACCAACTACCGTAAATTTGGGTGCAGGTTGGGGTACAACCACTACTTACAGCTTCACAGGAGCGGTAGGTCAGCAGATCTTTTACGATAGTTTGAGCAACAACTACTCGTATGCTGGAGTAACGCTGTACTCTCCTTCTGGCAAGAGTGAAGAACTCGGCACGAGTTCTCCTCACTCTGATGGCAAGGTGCTAACGCTTTCAGAAGAAGGCAATTATTATTTGGAGTTTACCAATTGGAATTCCTCTGCTACCTCCGTCAACTTCCGCCTGACAGATATCGCTTCAACAACGACGGTGGGGCTGGATACAAATGTCAGTGGTAGCTTTACGAATCCGCAGGAAACAGACCTTTATCGATTTACGGTCAATACACCGGATTCCTGGTTATATTTTGACAGCGGAATCGGTTCATACAATAATTGGACGCTTTACGCACCAGGCGGTCGCGTTCTCAATAACACGAATTTATATTATGATTTTGAGTTAGAGTTGCCCGTCCCGGGTGAGTACGTCCTGGCAATGAAGGGACAGGGTTACACGCCATCTAATTATAATTTCCAAATCGTTTCTTCGGTGAAAGAGGAGCCAGTGGAGTTTTCCATTGGAGAAGTCATAGAAGAATCGATTGAGGTGAAAGGCGAGCGAGATTATTATAAATTCATGGGGACGGCAGGAGAGCGTCTCGTTTTTGATGCCCTCGAAGGTAGCGCTAACATTCGAGCTAACTTGGTCAGTCCCACAGGTAAGCAAATTCTTGGGAGTTCTGGAATTTCTTCTGATTGGGATTTGCCCATTTTAGAAGAGACGGGCGAATATCGACTGGAAATTGACGCTTGGGGTGAAGCAACAGGTGACTATAGTTTCCGCCTAGTTTCTGGAGTCCCAGGGGTAACGGGTTTGGTAGAGCTGGACAGTCCCGTATCCGTATCCGTCTCAGGCGAACGAGTAGAATTGATTAATTTTACGGGCAGTGCCGGTCAAGAAGTTTACTTAAAAAGTGATTATACTGGCAGTTATTCAAATTGGAAAGTTTACAATCTTTACAATAATGCTTCATTAGTTAGTGGCTTCACAGGCAGCGATCGCGAATTCACATTACCGGCTGATGGTACTTACACTATCGCTTTATTTGGAAAAGGTAGCGGGACGACTCATCAGATAGAGATAATTACTCCGGAGTTCTCAACTTCCGAGATGTCTGTCGGCTCCTTGGTGACGGGAACTCTACCTGAAATGGGTTCGAGAAATACCCACACCTTTACGGGAGAAGTGGGCCAGCAGTTGCTATTTGATAGCTTGGAAGGTATTTCTGGTCTTCACGTTAATATTTACAGTCCCAGTGGCAAATCCGTTTACACTTCTACTAATTTTACAGTTGAGCAAAAGCCGTTTACTCTGACTGAATCCGGTACTTATCGAGTCGTTATTGATGGACATCAACGAACCATTACCGATTCCGAGGGCTATCAATTCCGTATTCTGGATGTGGCTGATACGACACATCCCAACGTGCAAAATTTGCCTTTTAACGAAACCATAGTTGCAACGCTCCCTTCTGCCAAAGAGCGCCAAGCTTATCAATTTACAGGGAGTGAAGGACAACGGCTGTATTTCGATAAATTAAAACAGTGGAATTCTAGTAATGGCACGGGGTGGGTTCTTTACGGAACGAATAACGAATCACTCTCTAATTCTTCTTGGTGGTCCCCCGACATAGAACTCGAACTGCCAAATACTGGCACTTATACTTTAGTGGTCGGTGGCAATACTAATGATGAGGATGCTGAAAGCTATCAGTTCCAACTTGTCACTCCTCCACTGGAAACCACCTCTATAGAGTTGGGTGAAACGGTTTCGACTCTTATTGGAATTCCAGGCGAACGAGATACTTACACTTTTAATGGGACTACGGGTCAGCGGTTGTTCTTTGATAGTTTAGTGGGTAATAGCCAGATTACTACTCAGCTATATAGCCCCAGCGGTACACTCATCAGTATGAACAACAGTTGGGGATATTCTAGCACTGACAGCAGTAGTCCGTTTTCGTTGACAGAGACGGGAGAATACCGTTTAGTTATTGATGGAAACATCGATGCGATTGGCGATTACGGGTTCCGGTTGGTAGATGTGGATGCCGTCTCGACTTTAACGATAGGTGAGGCAATAGAAAATGCAACTTTGTCAGGGAAGAAGATAGATTTCTATCGGTTTGAAGCTGCTGAAGGACAAGCGCTCTATTTTGATTTAGAGTCTCGTTGGCAAAATGCTAATTGGGTGTTGTTTGGTCCGGATAGTAAACAGGTTCAAGGTTTGTCTTCTTATAATGATTTTGAAGTAACGACGGAAATTGAAGGCACTTACCTTTTGGCAGTAAGTGGTAATTCTGATGCTGAAATTGATTACAGTTTCAATGCGATCGCTCCGGCAACCACGGAAACTCCTTTAGCTTTAGGGACGACCGTATCAGGGTCGTTAACTGAGTCGGGAGAGCGTCACGAGTACGTTTTTGCAGGACTTATCGGTCAGCCGTTGTTTTTTGACAGTCGTCAGGAAAGCACTAATATCACTGCTACTTTGATAAGCCCTAGTGGCGCTCAGGTGAATACGGGACTTCCTTCTAACTATATATATGGCGATTCACAACCCTTTACCTTAACCGAAAGTGGAACATATCGGTTGATTGTTGATGGACGCAATGAGACAACGGGTGAGTACGAGTTTGTGTTGAGCGATCGCGCGGCGGTGACGCAACTCTCTACCGATTCAACTCCCGTGTCAGTTCAACTCTTACCCAACGAAACCCAGTTGTATCGTCTAGAAGGCACAAAGGGTCAAGTCTTAAACTTTGACCTGGATGCACAACGTCTTGAAGGTGCTTCCTGGACGCTTTACGGTCCTTCTAATCGAGCAATATCAACTCCGTCTTGGTTGCAAGGGGATTTCCAAGCAACATTACCCTCAGATGGCATCTACACCCTGGCGATCGCTGCCAATTCCACTCCACAAGAACGCGATTACAATTTCAGCGTCACTTCAGTTCCCCAAAATTCCGTCTCCAACACGGGACTCAACACCCCCATCTCTGGGAACCTCGCGCCAGGAACGACGAACTCCCATCGCTTCACTGCTGCTGCTGGCACTCAAATTGTATTTGATAGTTTAAACAACGATTATAATAACTGGCAGATTCGGATGCGATTAGTCGCACCAGATGGGAGTAAGCTTTTTGAGAACCATGACTCTCGCAATGACCGCGAGCCCTTCACTTTACCCGTTAGCGGAGAATACGAACTCCAAGTAGATGGATTCTATCCTTCTTCCTCTGGTAATTACCAATTCCAGTTGTTAGAATTACCCTCTCATGTAGACGCGCCATCTTTCAATCCTGTAGAATTCAATGCTGTTACTACAGGAACTCTTAGCCCCGATTTATCTAAGCAAATTTACGCTTTCACGGGTCAGGTTGGTCAGCAAATCCTGTTAAATAACATGGCAGGAAGCAACATCAAGACCAGCTTATATGACCCCAATGGAAGTTCCGTTTTCTCTCATAGTTCTGCATCTGACAGTTCAATCCATACTCTTAATCAGGATGGCATATACTACCTGGCGATCGAAAGGACTCAACCCGCCGCACGAGATTATTCCTTCCAGTTACTCAATTTGGGTTCGGGAACCGACCTAAAATTAAACGTCCCGACTAAAGGACAACTCGCATCCGGTCAACAAGCTGCACTTTACAAATTTACCGGGGAAGCCGGTCAAAAGCTGTACTTTGATTCTTTACAAGGTAACTGGTCTAATCAATGGAAGTTATACGGACCAGGAAATAACGCACAACTTAATTCTAATATTTATTTATCCACTGACTTTGAAGTAGAATTGCCCTCCGATGGAGAATACACTCTCTACATTGAAGGTGGCTCTTCAGCCACTCCAGTCTCTTATCAATTCCAAGTTTTTCAGCACGAAGCCGCCTCCTATATCCTCACTCCTGGAACGGGTGAAACCGCCAGTAACGCCAATGGCTCTTTGGGAGTTTTCCCCGTTCAACTGAGTGCAAAAGACCCCCTGGGTGCAGAAGATATTCAAAATTATAATATCCGCGTCTGGCCCGATCCAGGTAATACCCCACCCGAAATCGAGAGCGAACCGCCAACTAAAGTTGGATTGAATCAAAAAGCTTATCGCTATCAATTAGAAGCATTCGATCCAGATGGTGATTCTCTGCGCTATCGATTAGTTGAGGCACCATTAGGTGCAATTATTGATGGCGATCGCGGAGAATTATTGTGGTTTCCCGAATCGGCCAAACCTGGAGATACGGCTAACTTTACCGTAGAGGTCAACGATGCACGCGGCGGTACGGCATTACAAAACTTTACCGTTGATGTTTATAGCGCTTTAGGCAAAATTCAAGGCGCGGTCTTTGATGACCTAAATGGAAATGGTTATCGGGATACGACACTGGTCCAAGGAGACAGTCCCAATATAGTATTTGCCATTGATGTTTCGGGAAGTACCGGCGGAAACTATGTAGACTGGACCGAAGCAGAGTTAGAAACGGTTGCCGACAAACCGATGGGAATTTTAGGGATGGAAATTGCTACCGCCATTGCCTTGAGTGAACAATTAATTCTGCAAGGGCGAGGTAATACAACCCAAATTGGTCTTGTCTCCTTTAATCATGATGCTAGCATTATAGACCTGGATCCGAGTTTGCCTGGGGTGCAGTTTTTCACGACTCCTCTGGCCGATAAAGATAATAATGGAATTCCCGACTTGCGAGAAATACTTAACCGTTTTATTGCCGATGGTGGCACTTATTTTACACCGCCTTTAGAGAAAGCAGAAGCATTGCTCAACAGTGTGCCAGGAGATGCCAATCTCATTTTCTTATCTGATGGATTTGGTGGGGTTGATACTGAAGTGGTAGACCGCTTGAATGCGAATGGCGTCAATATTACCGCTTTTGGTATTGGTGCAGGTGCAGGAATGGGACAATTGCAAAGAATTGACCCCGATGCTATCCAAGTAACGAATCCCAGAGAAATCATCGATATTTTTGGTGGGTGGGACGAGCGCTACACTCCAGAACCCTTGATGGAAAATGTAACGGTCTATCTGGATTTGAATGAAAACGGTCAACTAGATGATGGCGAACCCACTCAGTTGACTGGCAAAAACAAAACCGAATCTCTATTGGGTTCGACTCCGTATCATTTCACTTTTGATAATTTGCTGCCGGGAACTTATACGGTACGCCAACTCGTTCCGAATGGTTATGAGGAAACTGCACCGAGTACAGGTGCTTTTGTTGATACCATAACTGTGACGGATGGGGAAACTTTCAGTCATTTATTTGGCAACCATTTGATTGCTCCTCCACTCAATAGCATTCCGTCGTTTATCAGTACCGCGCCGACAGATACAATAGAAGTAGGAGAGGCGTTCAAGTATCAAGCAAATGCTCTCGATGCGGATGCAGAACCTTTGACCTACGAGTTGACCTTGTTCCCAGAGGGGATGAATATCAATCCCGAATCCGGAACAATTGTCTGGCGTCCCACAGAGGAACAGACTGGGACGTTTGAAGCGATTGTCAGGGTGAGCGATCCCAGTGGCGGTATCGATTTACAATACTTCCAGGTGGAAGTCGTGCCCCCAAACTCTCCCCCCACATTTACGACTCCCTCCCCCACATCCATTCAACCCCAACGCGGTAAGCTATTTGAATACCGTCTCAATGCACTGGATGCCGATGGCGATGCTGACATTCGTTACGAGTTAGTCAATCCCCCAACTGGCGTTACCCTCAATCCTGACACTGGCATTCTGCGTTGGACTCCTTCCCAAACCGGCGAGTTTCAATTCACTGTTAAAGCAATTGATAGTCTCGGTGGAGAAGCGTCCCAAACAATTACTGCAACGGTCGTCGAACCCCGTCCGAATACCCCCCCAGAAATTACCGCCACCCCCGGGGGTTCGGTTCGCATCGGTTCCACTTATTTATATCAGTTACCTCGGACGGATTCTGATGGCGACCCGTTGACGTTCAACTTCCTCCAATCTCCCACCGGAATGGAACTGGATGCGGAGGGTCGCATCGTCTGGACGCCAACTCCCTCTCAATTCGGTTCCCATCCGATTTCTTTAGAAGTGAGCGATGGGGAAGATACTACCACTTTATCCTGGACGTTAAACGTCAGCAATCAAACCGTCAATCGCGCACCTAGCATCACTTCCACTCCCAACCTAATTACCAATTTAGAACGAGTTTATCAATATCAACTTGAAGGATTTGACCCCGATGGCGACTTGCTGTTATGGACTTTAGATAAAGCACCTTCCGGAATGGTTATAGACCCCAACTCCGGAATGCTATCTTGGCAACCCAACGCCACCCAACTCGGCGAACATACCATTGCCATTCGCGTCACCGACGCAACCGGATATTTTGTCGGTCAAGAATTTGACTTAACCGTAAGAGGGATTAACACCCCACCCCAAATCGTTTCCGTCCCCATCACCGCCGCCGCTGTCGGACAAGAATATCGCTATCAAATCGCTTCAACCGACATCGAAAATGATGGAAGACGCTACAGTTTAGGAATTGCACCGGATGGGATGCAAATCAAACCTGAAACCGGACTGATTACTTGGACGCCAACCGCACAACAGTCAGGTTCCGTAAAAGTTGAAGTCTTAGTGAGCGACACCCAAGAAAGCACCAACCGACAAACCTACACGATAGAAGTCGGGTCAGATGCCATTAACCATCCACCCGTCATTACCTCCACCGCCAAATACTTCGCCGCCACTGGTGTCCCTTACCGCTATCAAATTGAAGCAACCGATGCAGATAATGATGCTTTAATTTATCAACCCATCTCCGTTCCCAATGGCATGACTTTGGATGTCAATACCGGGGAACTACATTGGGATTCTCCCACTTTTGGCACCCATCAAATTGTCGTTGGCGTTAACGATGGTCGTTTGGGTGCAGCACAAGGATTTACCTTAACGGTTCAAAACGATTTACCTCCTGTCTTTAATACGAACAAACCACCAACAGTAGCAATTCCAAATCGCCTGTTCAGTTACGACATCCAAGCAACCGACCCCAATGGCACTACTTTAACCTATCGGTTAGATGATGCCTCTACTGCCTTGGGAATAACCGTAGATAAGTTAGGACGGTTGCGTTGGACTCCTACGGTTGAAAATGTCGGAACTCATGCGATAACTATTGAAGTGATGGATGAGTTGGGAACCACCGCAACCCAAACTTTCAATCTGGAAGTTTCATCCGATACGATATCTCCCTTAGTACAAGTATTGCCTTCGGGTGTATTTATCGTAGATGGCGATTTTGAAGTCCCGTTAGGCACTCCCATCACTTTCTTTACCAACGCTACCGATAATGTTGGTGTGGAAGGCGTCCAATTATTTGTGGATGAAGTTCCCATCACATTAACTGCCAATGGAACAGCAAGTTACACCCCTTCAGAATTAGGAACGTTAACCGCTAAAGCAGTTGCTTATGATGCTGCCGGAAATTTAGGTGAAAGTAGCATTGAAATTCGGGTTTACGACCCCAACGACCTAAATCCTCCGATTGTAGAACTGTCTCCCACCCTAGGAGATAAACCGCTGACCAATTTTACCGACATTATTGGGACTGTAACGGATGACAACTTGACGAAGTACGTCCTATCCATTGCACCTGCATCCGGCGGAGAATTTGTCGAAATTGCGTCAGGAAACTCTCAGATAAGCAACGCTAAATTGGGAGATTTTGACCCGACCCTGCTGCAAAACGATACTTACATTCTGCGGTTGACGGCAACGGATGAGAGTGGGAATAGCGCTTCGACGGAACAAATGGTAGATGTTGCTGGAGAGTTAAAATTAGGCAATTTCCGCTTATCGTTTACGGATTTGGAAGTTCCAGTAGCAGGAATTCCGATTAACTTGACGCGGACTTATGATACCCTAACTACAAACCAATCCGATGACTTTGGATATGGATGGCGCTTGGAGTTCCGGGATACGGATTTACGGACTTCGGTGGGACGGGATGAACTGTACGAACAGACGGGGATTCCTTCGGTTGGATTTGAGGAAGGTACGCGGGTTTATGTGACGTTACCGGGTGGGAAGCGAACTGGGTTTACGTTCAAACCTGTGATGGATCCGGAGATTGTCAAGGCGTTGCGGATGGGAGCACCTTTACCGCAAAGCATGATTTTCTATAATCCGGCGTTTGAGACGGATGATGGGTCACAGGTGACGTTGAGTGCTCAGAAAACTCAGTTGCTTTACAATCAGGAAACGGGTCAATACTATCATCCGAGTGGGTCGCCTTACAATCCAGCGAATTCGTTCTTTGGCGGGAGTTATAAGCTGACGACGAAGGAGGGAATTGAGTATGCGATCGATGGGACAACCGGCGATTTATTGACGGTGACAGATACGAATGGCAATACGCTGACCTATTCGGATGAGGGAATTTTCAGTTCTACTGGAAAGTCGGTGACGTTTGAGAGGAATGCGTCGGGTCGAATTGTGGCGGCAGTTGACCCAGAGGGGAATAAGATTCAGTATGAGTATGATGAAAATGGCGATTTAGTTGGGGTTACGGATAGAGAGGAGAATACGACAAAGTTTGAGTATCACGAGGAACGAGAACATTACTTAGAAGAAATCATTGACCCGTTGGGACGAACTGGGGTACGAACGGAGTATGATGAGTCGGGTCGATTGAAGCGGATGCTGGATGTGAATGGCGAAGCGGTTGAGTTGGTTTATGACCCGGATAATTCGACTCAAACGGTGTTGGATGTGTTTGGCAATCCGACGACTTATGTGTATGACAGTCGCGGGAATATTCTGACCGAAGTGGATGCGGTTGGGTTGGTAACTCGACGGACTTACGATGAGGATAATAATGTCTTAACCCAGACAGTTGTTACCAATGAAAGTGGAGCCGAGGGGTGGACGACAACCTACACTTATGATGCAGAGGGGAATAAATTATCTGAAACCGACCCGTTGGGGAATGTGACGTGGTGGAGTTACAATCGCTTGGGTCAAGTGTTGACGGAAACTGATGCGTTGGGTCAAACGACGACTTATTCTTATGACAGTCGGGGTAACTTGTTGTCCACGAAAGATGCTAACGGGAACGTTACCGAATTTAACTATGACGTTCGAGGTAATTTATTATCTGTTACCAACGCCAATAATCAAACAACCGAGTTCCGCTATGACCAATTTGGAAATGTCTTAGCGGTAACAGACTCCCTGAACAATGAAACCGCATACACCTACGACATCAACGGGAACCGCGTCACCGAAACTCGAACCGTCACCACTCCCAACGGTGTGGAAGAGTTGGTCACTCGATGGGAGTACGATAATGAAGGTCGTCTAGTTTCGACAACGGATCCAGAAAATCAGACAACTGAGTACGAATATGATGCCAATGGCAATCAAATTGCGTCAACTGATGCTAAGGGTCGCCAAACTGAATCTCGTTACGATGAAAAAGGTCAACTTGTAGAGACGATTTATCCCGATAGCACTCCAGAAAATCCTACCGACAACCCCCGGACTATCAATGTTCACGATAAGGGAGGACGCCAACGAGCGACCATTGATGAAGCGGGACGGGTGACTCATTATAAATATGATGCTGCGGGACGGTTAACCGAGACAATTTATCTTGATAAAACCGATACTTTACAACAGTTCATTGACGCAGTTGCACCTGGAAAAACTGCAGCAACGATTGACTGGGGTCTAGTTGTTTATCCGGATGACTTACCTACCTATTTAGCTGACAATCCTCGTTCGGTTACGGAATACAATAAAAA
>NZ_JAMXFA010000077.1:0-1643 GCF_025370785.1 Laspinema olomoucense D3b | reverse complement strand
GGCCAAGTTAAGGCGAATATAGACGAACGCGGTAATCGGACTGAGTATCGCTACGATGATGCGGGTCGGTTGATAGAGACGATTTATCCGGATGATACGCCAGACGATTTATCAGATAATCCGCGTAGCAAGTCTGAGTATAATAATGCAGGACAGCGAGTCAAGGAAATTGATGCTCAAGGTCATGCGACTCGGTTCGTTTACGATAATCTGGGACGCTTAGTTGCAACGCATTTTGCTGATGGAACTAAGGCAGAAACAATTTACGATGCACTCGGTCGTCGGGTTGCTGCGATCGACCAAGCGGGTAATAAAACCGAGTATGAATACGATGCACTCGGTCGCTTGACGGATGTGGTGCAGTTCCTCAATGGCGAAGAAATCCGGACTGAGTATGGTTACGATGAATTGGGTCGATTAATTTGGCAGGAGGATGCCAACAACCGTCGAACAAATTACGAGTACGATAACCTGGGTCGTCGCATTGCAGTCGAATTACCTGAAACTCAACGTTCTACGACAGAATATGACGCCGTAGGTAATACTTTTAGCGTTACCGACTTCAATGGGGACACCATTACTTACAACTATGACGCGCAAAATCGTCTCGTTGAAAAGCGAGTGGGAGAAACGTCAATTGCCAGTTTCACCTACACCCCAACTGGACAACTAGAAACCGTAACGGATAATCGCGGGGTGACGAGTTATGTCTACGATGAACTCGGTCGGTTGCTTTCTCGGACTGACCCAGATGGACAGTATCTCGCCAGTGGTGCTTCAATTGAATATGGATACGATGCTGCGGGAAATCGCACTTCTGTAACGACTCCAACGGGAACGGTAGAATACGCTTTTGACTCGCAAAATCGTCTGAAAATGGTGACGGATGATGCTGGAGTCACGAGTTATTCCTATGATGATGTTGGCAATTTAATCCGGACTGAGTTACCGAATGGGGTAGTAGAAACTCGGACTTATGATGAATTGAATCGGTTGGAGTCGGTGAGTTATGTCAAGGATGGAACACTCATTGCTAGTTACGATTACACTCTCGACCCAGTGGGACATCGCCGGGTTGTTGAAGAACGTGATGGCCGGAAAGTAGAGTATGAATACGATGATTTGTATCGTCTAACCAAAGAGACGATCGCTGACCCCGTAAATGGGAACCGCACCATAGAGTACACCTATGATGCGGTGGGAAATCGCTTGAGTCGGATTGATTCGGTTGAGGGGACGACGACTTATGTTTACGATGAGAACGATCGCCTGATTCGGGAAGAGTTGACTACTGATGGGGGTCTGGTTCGTGCGATCTCCTACCGTTATGACGACAATGGCAACACGATAGAACGGGTTGAGAAGGATGGGAATAACAATGTCGTAGGGAATACGACGTACTCCTGGGATAAGGAGAATCGTCTGGTTGGGGTGACCACATCAACTGGGGATGTCATCAGTTACGAGTATGATACTGATAATATTCGGGTCAGTTCGACGGTGAATGGGGTGACGAGGGAGTACCTCGTGGATAAGAACCGTCCCTATGCTGAGGTGTTGTCGGAATATGTGGATGATGCTGTTGCGGTCAACTATCTGCATGGACTGGATTTGATTTCTCAGGAAAGGGATGGGAGTGAGTC
>NZ_JAMXFA010000093.1 GCF_025370785.1 Laspinema olomoucense D3b | reverse complement strand
TAGGGTTTGCTGAAAAAGTTATAAAAAGCAGGGGGGGTAAATGAACAAGAGGCCCCTATTCCTGCACCAATAAACAGGGCTTTACTTGGATTGTTCCAGGTATAGCTAAAATTAATGCTTCGGTACAAGATTATAATAGTTTGGAAAAATTGAGACAAAAAAAGACAGTAAAACTGCCTCAGCAGTTTCACCAAGTTGAGCACTAGAAACGTAAGATTAATAGAGGTTTCCGAAGTATTAGATAGTTTAGACATGACTCGATTCAGACTGAATCTTCGTTTACCCTGTCCAAATTTCCCTTCAATTTGGTTGCGAATGCGCTCATCTTCTTCTGCTTGTTTTTTATCTTCAAGGCTGACTTGGGTTCGCGGTCTCCCTAATGGAGGTCCGCTGAGTCTAATCCCTCTTTCTTTACACCAAGCTCTATTGACTCGGGTGCGATAAATTTTATCGGCGTGAACCGATTCCGGGTAAAATCCCGTCAATTCTTTGTACGCCTCGACTTGACTAACAAAATCTCCACTTTCATTATAGTTTTCCCAGCTAATGTTTTCGAGCAATACATATCCTTCTACGCAACTGACTGATAACTTCGCTCCGAATTCCGTAGGACTTCCTGCTTTACCTCGGACGATTGGACGGACATGAGGTTGTGTTAAACTGACAATCCGATTGTCGATTCTTTTTTGATTATTCGACCACATCAAATCCTGTTGACGATAGATTTCGGATGAAACCAATAAATTCCTGTATTGCCTTCTGCTTAAGAGTTCTAAACTGGCCCCCTGAGCAATTAACCTGTCAATATGTCCCAAGTTTCGTTTAATATATTGTAGTTGTTTTTTAACAGCTTCTTTTCTTTCCTTTTGAGAATGCTTCCTCTTTTTAGCGAAGTTTAAATAATCTTTTCTTGCCTTTTTCCTGTAAGTTCTTGGTTTTTTGTCTAGGTTATCTTTCAGAAATTTATATAAGAGGTCTATGATGCTTTCGGTAGTTTTTCTGGCTTGATTTAATAGCTCTACATCCGTGGGGTATTTGATATCCGCAGGGGAAACTGTTGCATCCATTAATAGCCTACCTCTATTTCCTTTTAGGTTTTCGGCTTCTTCTAACTTTTTTGGGCTGGGTTCCTCCGGCTTAAAACCTAGACTTTTTTGGACAATTCTACGATTAATTTTTTGAAGCAGATCCGGAGTAATTCTTTTGCGAAAATGAACCATCATTGAAGGGTCAAAGGGCGCTTCATTTTGATAGCTATTTTGTCCAATAAAATACTGTAAATACGGATTTTCTTGAATTTGTTCAACGGTTTCTCGGTCACTAATACCCAACTTTTCTTTGATGATTAAAGCACCCAGTGCTATCCGAAAAGATTTGGCTGTTGCCCCCATGTCTTCAGAAAAATTCTGGGCATATTCTGCCTCAAATTCAGACCAAGGAATTAGCTTCGATAGAACTACCCAACGATTTTCTTCACTTAGCTGGCCCTCAAAAGGAAGTTCAAAGGCTCCTTCTGGCCCCAGGTCCCTTTGTGATTTTCGATACATTTTCCCTTCACCGATGCACAACAATTTTCAATTTTACCCCTTTTTCCTGTCTTTTGTGTTCGAGCAATACTCCTACAACCCTTGTACGGTAAGCTTTTTGCTTCTTTTCAGCAAGCCC
>NZ_JAMXFA010000076.1 GCF_025370785.1 Laspinema olomoucense D3b | reverse complement strand
ATTTAATGGGTTCGTCAATTTCAGTTATGCATAGTTGAATCGTTTTGTCAAGCATGGGTACTGAACCGACGCCCTAGGACATTGGCTAACTGAGGCTCCGGGCATAACTCAATTGAGTCTTTCTTTTCGGCTAAGATTTTGACGATGTTTGCGCCACCGCCAATCAATAAGATGGTGTCGATTTCATCCTTCATCGTGCTAAATTTTTCGAGGGCTTTCTTGAGGGCTTGTGATGCCCAGCGGTTGCGGTGTTCACGGTAGATGTTGCTGATGTCAATATTCCGGGAGCCGTAGCTGAGTGAGCCATCCTCGATCGCCTGCTGAATCAGATGAATATTCCCTTCTTTACCGAGGGTTTTTTTGAACCGAATGTCCGAGGCGATTGACTTGAGCAAATGAAACACCCCAACCTGAGAAACTGTGCGACTTTTAGGGATTAAATGCCCGTTGGGACTGAAGGCTTGAGCGATTGTTGTGCCATTCCCACAGTCGATAATCGCGTTAGCTGTTCCACTGGGAAAAACTCCCTGGGATAAGGCATAAACGAAAGCTCCCTGACCTTCATGGAGTACGGTCACATCGTCGATTGTGGCGCTCGCCTCCACTCCATTGTGAATATATCGGTGAGTGCCGATGATGGCTCGTTTGAAGGCATTTCCCAGTAGTGCCGGGTCAGGTAAACTGGCATACATCATGGGAATTTGGAAGTATTGGCCGTGACTCATTGGGGGGAGTCCAGCGAGTGCAAAATGAAGTGCAAAATCAACTTTCCCGGTTGAATTTTCGCTATCAACGACCCGACTGAAAGCGCCAGGGAATGAGGTTTTAGCCGCTTCCCCTACGGCCCAAATTCGTCCGGCTAGGTCAGTGCGTTCGCCTCCTGTGTATTTGATAATTGCACCGAAGCCAATGTCGTCACATAACTCTGATGGATCTAGGGCTTCACAGATGTAGGAGGGCATCATCTGAGGGGTTGAGCCGCGTGAAAATTTCGTGTAACCATTACCTAAATCAAGCGCGTAAGGTTGCATAGGACTGTATAACTCCTTATGGGTCTGTATAGGTCTTGATAGGTCTAAGAAGGAACCAATAGAATAGCGGGACAGAACTCGCTCTATCCCGCTATCTGAGGTTATTTGAAGTAGTTTTGGCCCAAGTATCTCACCGGGTCTTTTGATGCCTTGTGAGGGCTATATAGTCCCGGTGAGATATCTCGGGTTATGGCCGATAAATTAGGGGTCTTTCTTCGCTCGGATCCAGCCGATCGCACCTGTCGGATCGACACTCTGGGGGACGGGCAACTGATGCAAGAAACCAAAGGTAAGCGAGGGCGAGAGTCAACCCGATATCAACAAAAATGCTCATCGGCTTACCCCCGCTAGAGATTCAGCAGCGCGGGCCATTGTTGCCAAATCTTCAGGCGATCGGGCATTTAGTCCATAGCGCTCATCCCGAGCTAAGACTCGGGCAACCGAGGGGACCAAGTTTTCCGGGAGTTCAGTTTTTAGGAGGACTTGACCCCAGTGAGTTACTCGGTCTTGAAATTGTATTTCATTCATAACTAAGTAACTAAAAAGGGGTGAAACACTCAGTCATCCGGGAGGAAACAGCTGCGGCTAAATTCACCCATTCCTCCTCTGTCAGCGTCAGGGCGAGAAACTCATCCGTCTCTTGAATCCCCGAAAACTCCTCCCGTATTCCGTCAGCGTCTTCTAGTGCATTCTGCATTGTTCGGGTTTTGTCTCCCGATTGGTGGCAGTGTTTGGCCGCCCCGGTTGCAGTTAGCAGCAGATCAAGCATCTCCGAGTAGTCGAGGTTCTTGAGGGTAAAGAAAGGATTTAGCTTGGGTGGGAAATTCATCACAGCACCTCCCAGATAGGAGGTGACTGAGCAGCCATTTCGCTTACTTTGGCTCGGGTGTAATCATGCAGTCGAAGCTCTGCGAGTTCCGAGGTCCATCGGGCTAGGGCTAACCATTCCCCGAGTTCCAAGACGATCGCCCTCAACCCTTCATCCTGGCAATCGAACCCATCGAAATAGATGCCGTCAATTGTTCGCGATTCCTTATGTTGCAGGATTGGCCCAATGCCGTATGGGTGTTTGGTTTGAGTTGACCACCAAGCTCCCTCAGAAGCAATTCCCGTGAGGGCGATCGCGTCGTCAAGGGTCAGTTTTTCCCCGTTCCCAAGGAACGGATAGAGCTTATCTTGGAGGCTCTGGGAATAAAAACCGAGGCATTTTGGCGCTGAAATTGATAGAGTAGTCATGGTTGATATCTCAACTGAAAAACGTATGTGGACTGAGAAATTCATCCCCAAAGGTGGTGAGACACCCTAGGGGGTAGGCGATACGCCTAAGTAGATGCCTATTCAGTTTTCTTGGTTCTGCCAGTCGCCCTGTTGTCCTCATGGACGGCGGGGCGCTGTCTTTTGATTTCTAAGCGGCTTTTAAATCTTTGGAGTGATTAATCCTCCTTATCTCGATGCCTCATAAATAATCTGGATGTCGCCTGCCTTATTTGTGAAATAAATTGGCAAAGCCTGCCGCACGTAATCATTAAGATTGATGGGTTCTGGGAAATTTGTCATCTCCCAGTAACCTCCGCTTTTCATCATGTCTTTGGCTACTTCGATTAGGGCAGTACCCATTGAGAGGGGGTTTATAATTTCGTACCCCTTCCCTGATGCAGTTTTAATCACATCTGCCCTTTCAATTGCCATTCCTTCGTTGCTCATTTTTGCAGCACCTACTTTCTTAGTTTTAGCCAAAACCCTGCAAGTCTTTGGGCTTGTGGGGTTTCATTGTTTTTGGGCAACTTGAGAGCCTTTCCTTAGCTTTGGTCAAGCGGTCAGCGTCCGCATTGGGTAGCTCCGTCGTTCCCCGTGAGTTCACTATATCAACCCTGGGTTTTATTGTCAACCTCTGAAGCTAAATTTTAGCTTGACAGGAACCGTTGTGGACTCTAGGATAGATGTAGTAGGCTTTTGAGGTATAAAAATGCAGGCAGCAGTAGAAATGGCGCACCGTTGGCGGTTGAATGAAGTATTAGCGAGGTACAGGGTCGGCACGGGGGAACTCGCCGATCAATTGGGTTACGTCCCTCAGTCGGTCAGCAAGCTCAAGGCAAAAGACACTATGCCCCGAATTGACGGGGACACTTTAGCCGCCATCTGCACCGCCATCAATAAGATCCTTAGAGAAAAAGGAATCTCCGACACTATTACCCCAGGGGATTTGATTGAATATGTTTTTGATGATTAACCGTGGCGATCGCCCCCAGACCATCACCCGAACCGCCACCCGATCGCCACTAAAACCCGATCGCAACCCGGCCAAATTCCGGTTTCACCGGGCGTCATCACGCAAAACCCCATAACCGAGGTACGCGCAAAATAGGACACGACGTAAAGTTTTATGAAGAAATCTATGGACAGCACTTACTTCTTTGCAGATCAACCCTTTCTCCTTACCCGCCTTGACAACCTGTTTCACGCGATCTCAACCATCCCCTCGGGCAAAATTAATCGCCTCCACTCCGAACGAGACAGGGCGATCGCGGCCATTCAGCTAGATTTGCTTTGGTCCGTAGCTCTGGAATCTGAAGAGCCTGCTTCTCTTATGGCGCTTGCACCCTGGCGTCTGATTTATGGGAATAAAGCCACCGGCGGGGCGGATTGGCAGGGGCGATCGCTCACCGAGTCTTGGCCCGATGAAAAACTAGACTCCTATCTGGTAGCCCTGATTCGGGATGGGGTGCATGAGGGGTCCGGAGTGCGATCGGAGTTGTTCACCCTTGCCGATGGCAGAAAAATCGTTCTCCAGCTTGGGCAAGCCTAGCGGGAATCTGGGGAAGTCTGGGATATTGAAGGGCGATCGCAAATTTTCACCCTTGCCGATGGAATAAAAATCATCCTGCATCGAATTCTGAAACCCCTGCAAAACCCTGGTTAACCAGGCGGCATTGTTAACAGTTTATTGAAGATATTCTCTAATAAAAATCGAACGCTTGCAGAATCCCAACCCCTTGTCCCGAGGGGTATTTGAGTTTGTATCTAACTTTTCCTCATGTTTTTGGGCAATAAAAAAGCCGGGTTGATAAAAATATCAACCCGGCTTTTTTCCGTAGTATAATAACCCTATAAAGAAGGAAGTCCCCGCGCTTCATCGGTTGCTGATAACAACCGCGCAGAGACCCCTACCCAAAAACAAAAATTTTTATATCTGGACTTATCTTAGCATTTTGTTGAGGTAAATAAAAGAATTTTTGTTGAGGTTTTTTGAAGCGCGAGGGACCCCTTCCACCACAAAAGGAGTCCCATCTATGTCTAGTTTAGCACAATCTACGGAATCTACATCGGGTTACGAGGGTTCAGGCGATCATCAGTTGGTAGATCTCAGCCAATACGAAGATCGCCTCACCCCAACATCCAAGGGAAAATATGAATGCCCGGTCTGCAACGGGAAAAATTTAAGTTACAGCCGCACCGAGCCGACCAAATTCAAATGCTTTTCAGGGAATTGCAAGTCCCCGGATATCCTGAAGGCGATCGCGCCAGAACTCTTTGAGAAAGGGGAAACCCGCAAGACCAAGGCAGTAAAACGATCGCCAGCTAAGAAAGCCAAACCCGCGCCTATCCCAGAATCGGGAGAATTGGCCCGACTTCCGTGCAAGCCGACTCCACCTCAGAAACACCAGGACAGCAAAGGGAAACACATCACCTACACCTACTCCGATACTCAGTGGGTGATCCGACTTGAACCCGCAAATGGCGACAGAAAGCGCTTTACCCAATTTCACATCAACGAAGCGGGCCAAACTATCGCCAAAAAGGGTGACAAGCCGTGGCCGCTATATAAGGAAGAGGAAGCAATCGCCTACGGACCGGGGAAATGGGTTCTCTGGGATGAAGGGGAAAAATGCACCGATGCTACTCGGTGGCTCCAATTGGTGTCCATGACTTTTATGGGAGGGGCCACAAAAGTAGATAAAGAATCAGCTATTCTAAGGCTTCAAAAGGCAGGAGTAGCAGGGATTGCCCGCGTCCGAGACAAAGACCAAAAAGGCTGCGAGAAAAGCGAGGAAGTGGCTGATATCTGCCACAAACTAGGAATGCCTACGGTTGAACTGGCTGATTATCTGCCTATCCTAGAGGGAGAGGATATAGCGGATCTGATTAAAGCCAACTTGAACAACCCAGAAGAAATAATCGCCCAGCTTGAACGGGCATTCGGGCAAGCGCTAAACAAAACCCGAGAAGTGGTTGAAAACTTGCCCGACGACGACGATGACAAGCCAGAGAAGAAAAGCGCTAACGACTATGCCAACGAGCTATTCAATGAATGGCGCGATCGCCTAGCTTGGGATATCCAGGCGGGCGAATGGAAATGGTACGGGGTCGAAAAACCTGGACTGTGGTCCCGGTGTGACGTGATCGAAGTCGAGGCGGTTATCCGGTCTTGTTTGGAAAAAGAAGGGAAAGGCTATGGAGCCGGATTGGTAGCATCGATTGAACGCCTTATGAGATCCCAATTTAAGGTAAAGCAGTTTGACGCCAATCCCAAATTAATCCCGTTTATTGATGGGGTGTTCAACCTCGACAGCAACTCATTTGGCGAACACGCTCCCGGCTACCGTTTGACCTGGCAACTACCCCGGCGCTACCACTCCCCAGACTCGGGAGACTTTAGCTCGATTGCTCAATGGCTTGACTTCGTGACCTATGGCGATCGCAACCGCCAGCGGATGATTGAGTGTTTCATTGCCGCAGGCATCCGAGGCATGAGTCATCTACATAAATTCCTGTTTTTAATCGGCAAGGGTGGCACGGGGAAATCCACTTTAGTGCGCCTGATTGAGGCGATCGCCGGTGAGGAGAATTGCTGGAATGGCACGATCGCCAGTCTCTCGGATAAGCATGAAATTATTGATTTAAAGGGCAAGCGCTTCGTGATCCACGATGACCAAGACTCCATCCGCTCTTGTGGTTTGTCTGAATTCAAAAAAAGCACCGGGGGGATGAAGCTCCGAGGCCGTCACCTTCATCAAAACCCGGTAGAGTTCGCGCCCTCTGCCTTGCACGTCGTCACCGCCAACTATCCAATCTTTCACGGGTCGGAATCTCAGGGCGCTTGGTTGAGTCGCCGGATTATGACGATGGCGTTTGACCGGGAGGGTGGTCCCGAGGTGCGATCTCTTGAATCCAAATTCAAGGCTGAGTTACCTGCTTTCACCCGTTACCTGCTGTCAATTTCCTCGGAGGAAATTGAAGCGACGTTGCGCGGTGGGGGAAATGATATAGCGATGTCCCCTGCCTTCTGGGAATCAAAACTAAGAGATTCTCTCCCAGCCTGGGTCAATGAGCACTTAGTCTTCGACCCCACTGCCCGCACCCAAATTGGCAGCAATTGCGATGAGTGGAAAAACGATGCTTATAAACCAGAAGCCTCGACCCTTTTCGGAGCTTACAACCACTACTGCCGAGGTGCAGGGGTTAAGTCGGCCCTTAACCTCACCAACTTTACCCCAACCATGAAAGAGCTTTTTGAGTCCCTGGGATGGAAGGTAGAAGCGAAGCGGGATTCTAAAGCCCGTTACCTCCAAGGGGTAAGGTTGCGGCGAGAGGATGATTTATCCCCAACAATCTTGGAAATTCTTCAAGGGCGATCGGTCAGTGACGACCCCAGTGACGGGTTAGTGACGACCCCAGTGACGACCCCAGAACCCTTGCTATGCAAGGATAGTGACGGGTATGACGGGTTAACTCCAAATATAGAGAAGTTTAAAAAAGAGGAGATTGATTTTCCATCTCCTCCCCCGCAAAAAACAGAAAACACACTATATGAGGGCGATAAACCCGTCACCTCCGGCACAACTGCCCCAGGGCAAGGGTTTGAACCCGTCACCCAACCCACCCCAGAACCCGTCACCGAACCCGTCACGGAACCCGTCACTGGCAATAAAGGGGAAGTTAACCCGATCTCCCCGGAAACCCCAAGTTACCGAGTCGGTGACCTGGTGGAGATAACGGATCCATCGCTGGAAATAGAAGGGGAGATTTTACCGCTAGGGGCCAAAGATGAAAACGGATGTTACCTAGTCCGGTATGTAAAGACCGGCGATGGGGTAAGAGGTGGGAGCACTTGTTCAATTTCAGTGGCTCCCCACCAATTCAAGATCGCACCCCAGGCGAATGCGGAACCACCAACCGAGGCTAAATCCACATTGATCGGCGAAATCAAAATGCTGATCCGCAATCTGAGCCGAAACGATGTCTCGGAGCAGGAAATCACGGATGAGGCGATCGCCACCTACGGCAGTGCAGACACCTCCAAGTTCACCGAATTTCAGCTTCACCACTTCCACTCCTTCCTTTTAGGTAAGTGGGAGGCGATTCCCTTTGACGAGCGGCTTTAATTGCGATCGCCCCGATGGAGCTAAACTTCGGATAATTCCTCACTCCCTACTCGCTGGTGCGGATTCTAGCTGGCAAGGTCAAGGTGGCGACTCCCACCGACCAGCTAACATCAACCGAACCGACTTCCCACGAACTGCTGAAATTGGCCCACGCTTTGTTTCTCAAACTGGCGGCTGAAGGGCTGGATAAGGCTGAGTTGCGAGGATTCATCAAGCGCCGCTATGGGAAACCTACTAAATTCGCAATGACCCTCCAAGAGTTGGAGGATTTGCTCCGGCTGTTAAAGCTGTATGGTCCGGCTATCTGCTCTCGTGTCACCGGCGAGTTCAACCCACCGACCCAGATCCCGCTAGACCACGTCGGATTCTTCTGCGTGGTTGCCACCCACGTTGCGAGGCTCAACCAAAATCGCTCTCAACGACCCAAATTCGTCGGAAGCCTCGCAGCCTTACAGCGTAAGAGTTGCTCCATTTTTATGCGATGGCGATCGCTCTGTGTAAGTCCGAATGCGTTGTGGCGGTTTATCCAAAAGTCTCCGATTATTTTTGGCCGGACTTGTATTCACCCCATCTATGCTTGCCTTATCTAGGGAAGGAAGGATTTGGGAAAACTGGCTTGAGCGCAGATTGCACTCTTGTCGTCCAATCCGATTGCGCTCGCCCAACACAAGTCGCCGTTTTCAGTTCCTGCCGGTATAGTTGCTGGCAATCAGGGATGGGGAGCATCGCGGGCAAAGAAAAACTGAAACTGCCTACTAACAAGCACACTGATGTGGGATCGGGTATGGCGATCATTGCGAACCTCGCGCTCGCAACTGGAATCGTTCCTGAACGGGAGCGATGCCCCTGGCGCTACCCTCCCCAACTTTTTCGCTTTGGTTGTTGCTCCCTCACCAACCCCTCCAACTCCACCGTCCCGATTAAATCCCCCTTCCCTCATTACTCCTGTATTCTGTATAACCAAATCAGTATTCTTACTCAAAAACAATGTTTTTCCCAGGCAAAAACAGTTTTTCGTCACTTTTTTTGCATTAATTTACAAGGATTAAAATTCATTCAAAAGCCCATTCTATAAAGAAAAATTGTATCAAATTAATTGCTAAACCTAAGTAAAATTAAGTAAAACTAAATAAAAATACTGAAAAATTTACACAGCCTAGGCAAAAACTTCCCCAAAAAAACTTAAAAACTTCAGTAAAAGTGCGGATAGGGAAATTGCATAGAGTTGTTAAATTAGTTTTCAAGTTTTTTTTAATTCGCTTAGAGCATCCTACTTTTTACAAAAAAAGCCAGGACGCAGCACCATCTAAACTACAAGCACGGATGGAAACTCGTCATGCAAATTTTAAACAATGAATCGTTATTTTCTGACTCCCCAGGAGACCCTTTATTATCCGGTTTAGTTGACAATCCCGTAGACCCATTTAACAACCCAATAAAGCCATTAGAATCTCCGCCAACTGGTAGCGAGTTATTCCCAATAAACTCTCAATATGGAGTTGAGGACACCTCGCTGACCGACGGAGTATCAGTTAATAGTATTGAGTCGAGCATACTCCCCAGTTCAGATAACAATTCTCCAATCGACCCTCTCACCGGCGAACCCGTTGCGTCCCTCCCAAATACCGACTTCACATCTGGAACATTTGTCGTAGGCAATACTGGACAAGTCAACATCGAGTTCCTCTACGATGGTGGCGCTTACAAAAGTGAAATTGGCATTTTCAGTTTAACCGGGATGGAAGAATTTGTCCCCGGAAGTGCAGAATTTATTAAAGAAGCCGCCAAAAGAGCGTCAAGTCATTCCGAACAAGGTTACATCGTCATCTCTGATGCCACGGAAGCTGCCAAATTTACCGAAGATTTAGGAGCAGCCAACAATTTTAATTGGGGAAAACACGAAGGAAACAAAACTTTCTTGATGCAGCCAGGCGATAAATTTGGCATCATCCTTGTTCCCAATGGGACCATCGAAGAAGTTGAACAAAATCCGGAATTAGCTGGAAACAAACGCCCCTTATTTTCTCTCGCCACCGCCAACCCAGAAGATGCCTTTCATGTCGGACAAATTGCCGACGTTACAGGAGAAGGTAATTTGTTTGTTATGGAAGACTTGCGAGTCGATGTGGGAAGCGATCGCGACTACAATGACCTCATCTTCTCCCTATTTGGAGCTACCGGAACTGCCACAGTCCTTGATGAATTAATCAATCCTAATTTAGACTGGCGCACGACTCCCACCGGACAAGAAATCATCACCTACGTCCAAGAACAATCCGCTTTACTTCAATCGACCCCAGAAAGCGCTTCAGAGGAAGTTTCAGAAACAATTGATGCGTTAGAACCCAGTGGTGATGGAATAGCGGTGGACGATTCAACCGTAGAGTCAACCCTTGACCTTGATAGCACCGACAACGGGGTAGAATCCACCTCAATTCCTGAAGAAACTGAATCGCTCACTCCCTTATCTGATGAAACAACAGTTGAGCCGACTGAATCCACTTCAATTCTTGAAGAAACTGAATCGTCCATTCTCTTACCGGACGACACCGACAACGGAATAGAATCTACCTCAGTTTCAATCGAAAACTCACCGTCAATCGGTGACGACTCCGATACATCCAATTTAACAGAATCCACTTCGGTTTCAGCCGAAACATCCGAACCGACCGAATCTCTTGATGAAACTTCAACGGTATCAGACTTCGACACAGTTGAAGCGACAGAATCCAACTTAGAAACTTCCTCCTCAATCCAGTCCGACTCCGATACAGTTGATTCGACAGAATTTGCGGATGAAAGCGGCGAAGAAGAAACATCCAATGCTATTCAATCGGATGAGGATATACTGGCTGAATCTCCTGCCTCGTCCGACTCAGCAAGCACCCCTGCTAGTGCAGAAGAGACCCCAGATTCAGAAGAATCTTCACTCGATTCAACCGAAACAAATTCCTCATCTTTAACCACAGATGACACAGATTTCAACTCAGATGAGGATGAACCTCTCGATTTAGCTGAAGAAGACTTAGTAGCCTCGACAACTTCATCAGCTTCAACCGAATTTATTATCGATACCACTTCGGGACCCAACTCATCTCAAATCGAATCGTCCGCAATTAAACCCTCCGCTCCACCCGCTACATCCAATCCAACCGAATCTACATCAGATTCCGGAGAAACTGCATCAGTTGTTCTAGAAGATAACAACTCCCCATCCGACAGCAACTCCCTCACCATCAACGTCGTTGCTCAAACCGTACCTACTCAAATCGAACCAACCTTCCCCAACTTCTCCCAAGGGGTTTTCCAAGTCGGAGAGACTGGCGCTATTAACATCGAATACATCTTCGATGGCGGCTATTATCAAGGGACTGTCGGTTTGTTCAATATGGCTGGACTCTCGGAATATGAATGGGGGTCTGCTGAATTTTTCCGAGAAATCGCTAGACGTTCTCTCTCCAATTCCGATGAAGGTTATGTTCTGGTATCCGACTCCACAGAAGCGGCTAAACTCGATGGAAAATTGGAAGCTTACAATTGGAATCGTGGCATCAAATCAGGAGAGAAAACTTTCTCTTTACCGGAAGGAACAGAATTTGGCTTAATTTTAATTCCTGACGGCACCCTCCAAGAACTCTTTGACAATCCCCAAGTTACTGGCAGCAAAAAACCCTTCCTTTCGTTAACTCCCAGTGACCCGGAACGAGCGTTGCATCAACCTCAACTCGTTGATGTCACTGGAGATGGGAACTTATTTGCCTGGGAAGATTTACGGTTGCCTGGAGGGGATGCCGACTTTAACGATATCACCTTTAAAATGTCAGGTGCAACCGGAATCGTGACTAACCTGGATGAAGTGATTGCTCCCGATTCAGATTGGCGCAATTCTGAAATTGGACAGCAAATCGTTTCTTACGCAGAACAGAACAACCAGTCTCCCATCATCACCGCAAAACTTGCAGAAGATACTGGCATATCCGATAGCGATCGCAAAACCTACAACCCGACTATTACTGGCACTCTCACCAACCCTCTCCACATTGTTAGTTTTACTGCCAGTTTTGACAACTCTTCCTTCATCAACATTGACTCGCAACTTTTAGAAACCGGCGACTTTACCTTCACCCCCTCCCAACTTGCCACCATTTATGGCGATTCACTCCCCGATGGCTCTCACACATTATACTTGCAGGCCATTGACGAATGGGGAAACGTTACCGAGTACCAGTATGACTTCACCCTAGATACCACCGCGCCTCCGCTGACATTTGACTTAGACCCCGCATCCGACACCGATATCCCTGGCGACGCTCAAACCGCTGCATCACCTGTAACCCTGACAGGGACGACAGAACCCAATGCTACCGTCACTTTAATCGAAACCGGCACAACCGTCACGGCGGATACAACGGGACAATTCTCTTTTGCAGGAATTGACCTTACTGTTGGGGAAAATTCCTTTACCATTCAAACCCTTGACGACGCAGGCAATTCCACCGTTACCAGTCGCATCATTACTCGCACGGAAGTTAGCAATGTTGATGATATCGTTTTGGTAGAAGGGGAAAACTTTTCAGTCAGTCATCGAGAAGAATTGACTATTCCACAGACTTCTTCTCAGTTAGTCTTTACATTGGCTGCACTCAATTTCGACAGGAGCGATAGTAATGCAATTAACGATGCGTTTGAAGTCGCTCTTTTGGATGCAAAAGGGAATTCTTTGGTGCATACCATTGGTTCGGGAGATGCTTTCTTTAATTTAACCGAAGGGGAAGAACCGAAATTAGCCGCTGGCGTTGAATATAATGAAAGTGCAGGCACGGTGACGCTCAATCTGAATGGGGTGAGTCCGGGAAGTGCTAATTTAGTATTGCGATTGGTAAACGGCGATCGCGACACGACCACCTCAGTCAGCATCCGCGACCTGCACTTGGTGGGAAGCACTCAAGAACAACTGCCAGTCAGTAGCGGTGAAGACAATCATCGCAGTCAGCCGATTGAGTTAGCGGAGTTTGGCAAACTGACGGATATTACGCCCTCTTTCCCCTTAGAATACAGAAGCACTCGCTTTGATGAAAGTAGCAACGAACTGTATGCGGAAGTTGCCATTCGCAATGAAGGCAATTATAGCGTAGATGGGCCTTTATTGGTGGCGGTTTCTAATATCAGTGACCCCACGGTTTTACTGCGCGACCCCGATGGATTTACTCCAGAAGGAGTGCCATATTATAATTTCTCTGAATTGGCCGAGGATGGAAAGTTAGACCCGACTGAAATAACTGAGTTGGGTTCGCTGACCTTCTTCAATCCTAATCGAGTTCAATTTACTTATGAATTGACGGTACTGGGACAGTTAAATGCTGACCCAGTTATCGAGAGCGAACCGCCACTAGAAGCGATTGGAGGGAATTCTTATCGGTATGAAGTTATTGCGAAAGATGCGAATAACGATGGGTTGAGTTATTCGTTATTATCAGCTCCCAATGGGATGATAATTGACTCAGAAACTGGGGTGATAACTTGGGAGACCACGGTTGAGGAGATTGGAACTCATGCTGTTGTTGTAGAGGTGGTGGATTCTCGTGGGGGGAAAGATGTTCAAAGCTTTACCCTGTCTGTGACTCAGATTCCGCCGAATCGACCCCCTATATTCACGTCCACGCCGGTGGTGGATGCTTATATCAATCAACCTTATCGCTACGACTCCAATGCGATGGACCCCGATGGGGACCCTCTCAGCTATCGCTTAATTCAAGGTCCGGAAGATATGACAGTGGATCTGGTGACAGGAGAAGTGGAATGGACGCCACCTTCCGTGTTGATGCTGGGAGATACGGTTCTCGGACGCATCTCGATTCCTGGAGGACGTGATGAGTTTAGTTTTAGCGGAACCGCAGGACAGCGAATTTATATTGACCCGTTACAGTATGGAAATTGGCAGTTTGAGCTTTACGATCCGAATGGGAAACAGGTAACCAATAAATCGGCACAAAGTATTGATAGCGGGAATGTTTTTACTTTAACCGAGAGCGGGAATTATAGCATTGTCGTTAACGGAAATCAAGACTTTACTGGCAGTTATGGATTTACGGTAATCGATGTGGGGATGGTGCCAGTTGTTCCCTTTGATGAAGTGATTAGAGGCACTCTGTCTCCTGGAACGGAAGATGACGTCTATCGCTTTACAGGTAAAGCCGGACAAAGACTGTTTTTAGATAAGATTAGTAACAGTGGAAGCTTAGATTGGGTCATCTACGGAGCGAACGACAAAAATCTTCAGTACAGTTCATCTTTTGACGATATAGAATGGAAATTGCCTTACGATGGTGAGTATCTGCTAGCATTGCGAGGTAAATCTCCTTTTTACAGCAATGTGAATTATGCTTTTGAAATAATCACACCTGACGAAATTACCGCTGAGATGGAATTGGGGAGTCTGGACAATCCCCATACAGTTTCAGGAGAAATCGGCGAAAAAGGAGAACGCGATTATTATACATTTACAGGAAACGTCGGGGAACAACTTTATTTTGATGTTCTAGACAGCCGTTTTCCCTTATCCTATAAAATTGTCGGACCTAACCCTCAAGATATTAAGTACAGTAGTTATTTTTCGTATAACGATCCCAACCGGACGTTCGTCCTACCCGAAAGCGGTACTTACCGAG
>NZ_JAMXFA010000075.1 GCF_025370785.1 Laspinema olomoucense D3b | reverse complement strand
GAGGTTAATTATCCCGCTAACCAATACAGGCATTAGGTTTACGAGATTGTTAAGAAATATGTGAGTAACGCATAGCCCTCCTGTAGGAGGGGAATTTTTGGGCTTATTCCCCTCCTGTGGAGGGGTGTCCCGAAGGGACGGGGTGGTCTCTATTTTCTAGTTTCAACTTATAAGTGGGAACCTCCTCCGGTACTGCTGCTCTCGGCTGATTCGCGGTGACCCTTTGCGCTAAACTCAATGATGGCGGGAACTAATGGATTAACACTCGTTGCAGCATGACTACTCAGCTTAGTGATTTAGAGAACCAACTAGAAAACCTGCGTCAGGACGCAGTGGGGGCAGTCGCCTCGGTGAATACCCTTGATGAACTCGAACAACTGCGAGTGAACTATCTGGGCAAAAAAGGGCAGCTTTCTCAAATCTTGCGAGGAATGGGAAAACTAGATGCCGCAGACCGACCCCGAATTGGTTCTCTGGCCAATGAGGTCAAGGAAGCGCTGCAAGGCCAACTGGAAGGGCGGAATCAGGATTTACTCCAGGCCCAAATTCAACAGCAACTCGCGGCAGAAACTCTGGACGTGACGATGCCGGGAGTCTATCGTCCCCAGGGTCGGATTCACCCTTTGAATGCGGTGATTGACCGGGCGATCGATATTTTTGTGGGGATGGGGTACACTGTCGCCACGGGACCGGAAATGGAGACGGACTATTATAATTTCGAGGCGTTGAATACCCCTCAAGACCATCCGGCGCGGGATATGCAGGATACTTTCTATCTCCCCGATGGTAACCTGCTGCGGACTCATACCTCTCCGGTGCAGATTCGCTACATGGAAAACCATGAGCCTCCGGTGCGGATTGTGGCCCCAGGGCGGGTGTATCGGCGGGATACGGTGGATGCCACTCATGCGGCAGTGTTCCATCAGATTGAAATTTTGGCTATAGATAAGGGGATTACCTTCACGGATCTCAAAGGGACGTTGAAAGAGTTTGTCCGCCAAATGTTTGGGGAAGATTTACCCTTGCGCTTCCGTCCGAGTTATTTCCCGTTCACGGAACCTTCTGCTGAGGTGGATGTGCAGTGGAAAGGGAAATGGTTGGAAGTGTTAGGATGTGGCACCGTTGACCCGAATGTGTTAAAAGCAGTGGGTTATGATCCGGAGGTTTATACAGGATTTGCCGCTGGATTTGGGGTGGAACGGTTTGCGATGGTGTTGTATCAAATTGATGATATTCGCCGAGTTTATAGCAGTGATTTACGCTTTTTGCGGCAATTGTAGGGCGTTTAAATCATTGGGATAGGAAGTGCGGAGTGGGAGCGAGACGCTCTATTTTACAGTAGGGAGCGAGAACTGGAAAAGGGAGCGAGACGCTCCCACTCCCACAAGAATTTCTAAACCCTATATCGCATTTACCGGGCAATATTCTAAGCCAGAATTGCTTCTATACCCTGCCGCACCTGCTGGATCTGCTGGTGTTGTTGTTCGATCCATGCCTTTTCCGCCTCCCGTTGTTCCGGGGTTTCCTGCTGGTATCGTTCCTGCTTTTCTAGCAATTCGTTATAGAAGGTCATGCGTTCTTCGATCGCCTCCAGGGCGATTTGGATGCGATCACTAAACAGGGCTTTAATTATGTTCTTCATAATGGGGAAAAACTTTTCGCAGAATTTTTCTAAACTGTCCAAATTGACGCCAAACATACTTTGATTGCCGAAATTATTTAACTCTTCATTATAAATCTCGCTAAAATCTCGAATACCATTCGGTAAATCTTTCGTAGGATTGCTGAACTTCTGTTCAACCTTGTTCTCCATTGAGTTAATCCGCTCTTGCCAGTTTTCTTTAGTGCGTTGGTCTAGGCGAGTGATGCAGTCATTGAAGGTATCAGCCGTGATGGCTTTCAAATCCTGAGAAATCAAATTTAACCCCAATTGGGTAATTTCGATAAAATTGGCGTTTAAGGCTTCTAGCTCCGAACGTAACTCCTTAAGCAACCCATCTTTTTCAAAAACAGTAATTCCTTTTTTGAATTCCTTCTTTTTGTCATCAAAAAACCATTTGTTACGGAGTTGAGTTGCTTTTTTACTCCACAAGTCGTTAATTTTTGTAACGGCTTCAAGTTGGAGTTGTTCCCCTAACTGACGAATTCTGAAATGGCATCCACTCAGTTCGCCCACTTGTTCCCAGATTTCAGGTCTAGGTGCTTGACTAATCCAGGGTTTGCTCAACCAAACATCATGAGCACCCTCCAAATCGGTGACACAAACTTGGGTCAAGTGTTGAAGGCGTGCTGCCGACTCCCGAAGCTCTTTAAAACAGGGTTGCAGTGATTCAGCGAGATGTTTTGCTGAGTCCTTAATCTCTACTGAACTAGATCGATCCATCCTAACCTGCTGGACAGACTGGCTAATAGCCTGAAAGGTCGCCATGTATTCATTCATATCAGAGCTTGTCCTTATTACTCATAAGGATTATAATAAAACAATGATCACTAAATTTACCCCAATTTGGTAAAAATTATGATATTCGTCTTTTCCGAAGTTATTCAAGCTGGCATTGACTCGGGTCTCTATGAAGTCGTCAAGGATAAAGCAGGGGTTGCACTTGGTATTGCACGAGACAAAATTACGGGTCAATTTGTCGGTCATGCTATTGCGGCGGTAGCGGAGCCATTTTTAGTACCTGTAGAGATCGGATTAGAGATCGCACAAATTGCAGTAGAACTCGGAGTAGGTGCTGCACAAATGATTCAAACCCATTGCGGTTTTCAAAAAACCTACAAGATGCTTAACCAGGTGCTAACCACTGTAGCAGTGCTGCAAGGAAGTACGGCATTGATTGGAGTTGGTATAGGAGCAGTGGCAGTATTGTCAGCGATCAACCTCCAGCAAACCTTGAAGTGGAGGGAAGATGTTAAGCAACTCCGGTTAGAAGTCAAAGATGGTTTCATTGACCTCAAGCAAGCATTGCATGGTCAAGGGGAAGAAATCATGTATCGCATTGACCGAATGTCTGAAGATATTGAATTCAAACATCATCGGACGATTTTAGCCGAGTCTTATGGGAAATTTAGAGAAGCAGTTAAGTGCTTAAATCATGCCTTGAAATTGACGAGTGTGGATCAGAGAAATGATGATTTTAATATGGCAAAAGGAATGCTCTTTAATGCTCTAGCCAATTATAACAATCCAGATTTATACCACCAGACTTCGGCGGCTGGACAACTGCGCCGGATGGAATGCAGTTGGTTAATTGACCAAACCATTACTACAATCTACCAACTCCAAGGGGCGCATGAAGTGGTGAGTGCTCGCCTATTTGATTTACGCAAAAAAATCCGAGACAGTTCTCTCCAAATTATCGATCGCTGCGAATGTGACAACGAACTGGATTTTCTGTTTCCGGAAGTCACGCGGATTCATACTCAGGATTTACCCTTATTAGAATCTTGGCAAAATCAAGTAGATTGGATTAAAGACCGATCGCCCTCGGAACTCCAAGAGTTAGCCCGCTTAGAATTACCGGCTGAGGAGAGTTCAGCCGCGTCAGAAAATACCAATCCGGCTGAACCGCCTGTGGAATTGTCCCTCTATAAAACATTAAAGCAAAAATCTCATTATGATTCTCTGCGGGATCAACTTCGCTTTATTGTGAAACCGGAATTGCGCCAACATCATGAATCTTATGTGTTTCAGCGCGCCAATGCTACGGGATATAATGCTTTAGCACCCTCAAATTGGCAGGAAGTACCCGATTTGACGGTGGCGAATCTTTATCACTATTTTAAACAACAAGAGCAGTACGCATAATCGGCAATGCTCTAAAAAGTAACGGGCGATCGCAATTTTGGGGTGCAAGTTAAGTGGCGATCGCTTTTTGAATCGGTTCCAAAGAGACTCAGGCCAGATTAGGTTATTCCTTTAGATAGATGCCAGCTTGTTTATTTCCCTCTTATGGTAGATATCGTCCCAAAGAATGACAAATTGGCCTTAATCTAGCCGGAGAAGTCACGGATGTAGCCATCTCCTTTTCTGACTATTTTCGGTTAATAGAGAACGGGCGATCGCCTTACCAGGTGCTACCCGCTAAGAGCAGTACCCTGGGGATTTCTCTGAAATCAATCTGCCATTTATCGGGGAAAAACCTGAAAAAATTAAAATTTATTGACAATAGCTCCGAGCCTGCGTTACCCTTTAGAAAAACAAAATTAAGGTAAAAATAATTTCTCATCATCAGTAAAAAGACTCACACTTTTACACCGGAAAATATTCAGATTAGCGCAGTTGTGCTGAGTTGATAAGGAGCTGATTTTTTTGTTTTTAGGCTTTGCGGAAACCCTGTTTTATCAGAACGCTTTAATAAAGGGTAACTCTTTGCTTAGGAAACATATCAGCGTTTCACTCACTCTTAATCCCTTTCAATAAATCCCATTACAATTCAAAAGCAACCATGAATCCAGACAATAATTCTGAACAAAAGAAAAACGAAAGTTTAGAAATGTTTCGCCGGGAGACGGGCGAAAACTTAACCACAAACCAGGGAGTTATAATTGATGACACTAATAATTCCTTAAAAGCTGGTGAGCGAGGTCCGACGTTAATGGAAGACTTCCATTTCCGCGAAAAAATGACCCACTTTGACCATGAACGGATTCCTGAACGGGTGGTTCATGCCCGGGGTTCAGCGGCGCATGGTTATTTTCAAGTGTATGAATCAATGGCGGAATACACCAAGGCCAAATTCCTCCAAGACCCGGCGGTTAAAACTCCGGTATTTGTCCGCTTCTCCACGGTGGTTGGGTTCCGAGGTTCAGCGGATACGGTGCGGGATGTGCGAGGATTTGCCACTAAGTTTTATACAGAAGAAGGGAATTACGACTTAGTAGGCAATAATATGCCGGTCTTTTTCATTCAGGATGGGATTAAATTCCCGGATTTGGTCCATTCGGTTAAACCTGAACCGCACAATGAGATGCCCCAGGCTTCTGCGGCCCATGATAATTTCTGGGACTTTATCTCTCTGATGCCGGAATCGATGCACATGATTATGTGGGTACTGTCCGATCGCGCTTTACCCCGCAGTTACCGCATGATGGAAGGGTTCGGTGTTCATACTTTCCGCTGGATTAATGAGCAAGGTAAGGCGCACTTGGTGAAGTTGCACTGGCGACCCCCTCTTGGGATGCACTCCTTAGTCTGGGATGAAACCCAAAAGCTGGCAGGGAAAGACCCTGATTTTAATCGGCGCGATCTCTGGGATGCGATCGAGATGGGCAATTATCCCGAATTTGAACTCGGAGTTCAACTCGTTGCTGAGGAAGATGCGGATAAGTTTGACTTTGACTTGTTAGACCCGACTAAGCTAATTCCCGAGGAATTAGTGCCGGTGAAAATCATTGGTAAAATGACCCTCAATCGGAATCCTGATAACTTTTTTGCGGAAACTGAACAAGTAGCATTCCATCCGGGTCATGTGGTCCCGGGAATTGATTTTAGCAATGATCCGTTGTTACAAGGTCGCTTGTTTTCTTATACCGATACCCAGTTAATCCGCTTGGGTGGACCGAACTTTGCTGAACTTCCCATTAACCGTCCAGTTGCCCCAACCCATAACAATCAGCGCGATGGGTATTCCCGACAAACCATTGATAAGGGTCAGGTGAATTATTTCCCCAACTCTCGGGCGGGGGGCTGTCCGATGGCGAATCCGGAAAATATGCGAGCTTATACTCACTATGCAGAAAAGGTGGAAGGGCTGAAGATCCGCAAACGCAGTGATAGTTTTAAGGATCATTTCAGTCAAGCGACGTTATTCTGGAATAGCTTATCTGAGGTGGAACAAGCTCACTTAGTTTCTGCCAGTCACTTTGAGTTAGGGAAGGTGGAAGACAAGCAGATTCAGGAACGGATGGTGGATTTGTTTAACCATGTGGATCATGAATTAGCCAAGCGTGTTGCCAAGGGGATTGGACTCTCACCTCCCACTGAACCCGCCCTGGAAAATCACGGTCATCGTTCTCCCTCTCTGAGTATGGAGAATACGGTTAAAAATACGGTGAAGAGTCGGCAGGTGGCGATTTTAGCCGCAGATGGGTTTGATGGAACTCAGTTAATGCAAATGAAGCAGGCATTGCAGGATGCCGGGGCAAGTGCCAAGATTGTCTCAAAGTTTGGTGGGATGATTACCAGTGCATCCGGTGAACAAGTGAAGGTGGATAAGATGTTTATCGCCACGGGTTCGATTATGTATGATGCGATTTATGTTCCCGGGGGACGAGAAAGCATCGAGACGTTGAAGCAAGAGGGAGATGCGATTCATTTTATTAATGAGGCGTTCCGGCATTGTAAGGCGATCGCCGCCACTGGTGAAGGGGTGGAATTACTCAAGGCATCGAGTATCCAAGGGGTGAGTTTATTAGAGTCTGACTCCAATGGACAGGTGCAATCGGAGAAAGGGGTAGTGACTCTAACCGGAGGGTCTGATATACACTCGGCAGCAGAAGCTTTTATCCAGGCGATCGCCCAACATCGTCACTGGGTCAGAGAACAGAAAGAAAGAGTACCGGCCTAAATCCGGATATCCTGATCAGGATACTCTAAAGCGTAGGGGCAGTCCATCAATTGCCCCTACCGGGGGACTGTGAGAGAATTCCCCATGTAGGCTCAGATCGCCCCCATTGCTCCCTTATAACAGTCCTTGGGATTGTTCCAGGAGTCGCGTCGCATCGGACGCACCCAGGGGAGGACTAAACAAATATCCCTGCATTTCATAGCAGTTGAGATTGAGCAAACAATCCCGCTGGACGGCAGTTTCCACCCCTTCCGCCACCACATTCATATTCAGCTTTTGTCCCAGGGTAATAATCGCCGAAACGATCGCCGCTTCTTTGGCATTCAGTGCGATATCCCAAACAAAAGACTTGTCAATTTTCAGAGTTTGGAAGCAAAATTTTTTCAGATAATTCAGCGAAGCATAGCCAATTCCAAAATCATCGATCGCCGTAGCAATTCCCATTGTGCGAAACTGACGCAAAATGCTATCGGTTAAGTTCGGGTCATGCATAGCCGTGGTTTCGCTGATTTCTAACCCCAACCAATGGGGGTCTAGGTTCGCCTCCCCCAGCATTTGGGAGACGATTTCCCCTAAATCGGGATGGTGGAATTGACGAGTGGAGAGATTCACCATCATCCGAATCGGAGGTAATCCGCTATCCTGCCATGCTTTATTTTGAGCGATCGCCTGCTGCAACACCCACCAGCCCAATTTGATAATCTCACAGTTGTCTTCAGCGATCGGAATAAACGTATGGGGAGGAACTAATCCCAAGTGAGGGTGTTGCCATCTCACTAACGCTTCCATCCCCACGACTGCGCCAGTTTTGAAATTCACCTGGGGTTGGAATTCCAAAAAAAACTCTTCTCGTTTTAAAGCCTCATGGAGTGAATTGTCCAAAACCAGTAACTCCGAAGCTTCAGAAGTCATGGCGGGAGAGTAAATCTGGTAATTATTCCGGCCCTGTTCTTTGACCCGATAAAGGGCTGTATCCGCATTTTTAATTAAAGTTTCCGGGTCGCCTCCATCCTGGGGATAAACGGCCAGACCAATACTGCCTGTAATATAAAGTTGATTGCCTTCAATCTCAAAAGCCGGACGCAGACATTCCAGCAGCCTTTGAGCAATCTGCGAAGCATCTTCTGTACTGGTAATTCCTTCTAACAACAGGATAAATTCATCGCCACCCCAGCGCACAATGATATCACTATCGCGTAGACAACTGCGCAAGCGTAAGGCAGCAGTTTGGAGGAGTTCATCGCCCACGGCATGACCGAGGGTATCGTTAATGATTTTAAAGCGATCGAGGTCCAGGAACATTACCGCTAGTTGCTCTTTCTCCTGTTTCGCACTTTCGATCGCCATCGGCAGGCGTTCATCCAAGAGTTGCCGGTTGGGTAAGCCCGTGAGACGGTCATGATAGGCTTGATGGCGAATCATTTCCTCTTGGTGATGACGCTGCAAAGCACCGCCTATACTAGCGGCGATCGCACTTAAAATCGAAACCTCGCTTTTGGACCAAGGTCGATCAACCTGAATATCATCAAATCCGATGTATCCCCAAAATTGATGATTCACCAGAATCGGAACCATCAAACTCGATCGCGTTCCCTCTTGAGCAAACAGTTTTTGCTCGGTTGGATTCAAATTCGGGGCCAGCAAACTCACAGTTTCACCGGCTAACAATGTATTCAGCAGGCTGGAGCGCAACTGGACAACGGAACAAGCCCCTTTTTTTAAACCCACCTGGGGAGTTCGGGTCCACTCAAACCGAATCCACATTTGACAATGTTCCCGCGAGGTACATTCGGCACAAGAGGAAAGGGTCGCGTGAGATTCCGAGGGATTGCTGAAGTTGTAGGCTGTGGTGGGATTGGACAACTCACAGATATAGACGCGATCGACCCCTGCCGCTTCTCCTAGGGTGGCAAGGGCATCTAGTGCGGCTTGGGCAGTGTTGCTATTAGTCAGCAGGTGATTCATCGCCTGGGCGACCCCCAGCAATAAGTTATCCCGCTGGTGCAGTTCCGCCTCAGCTTGTTTGCGCTGGGTGATATCAACCACGGTGCCTTCATAGCCGATAATTTCACCATTGCTATCGCGAATTGTCCTCGCACATTCAGAAATCCAGATGATGCGGCGATCGCGTCGATAAACCTGGGACTCAAAGCCCCAGACGGTCTCTTGTTCTTGTAACAAGCGGCGAAACTCGGACCGGCGCATCGGGTCTACATAGAGTTGATGCTCGATATCCGTCAAGACTTCGATTAATTCTTCGGGCGAATCATATCCATAGATAGTAGCCAACATGGGATTAGCGGTGAGATATTGACCACTGGGAGTAGTTTGAAAAATCCCCTCCACCGCATTTTCAAAAATGCTGCGATATTTGCGTTCCGCCTGCCGCAGGGCTTCTTCAGTTTGCTTGCGTTGATAGTAACTGGAGAGCATTTGGGCAATCACCCGCAGGAGTTGAGCATGGCTGGGGGACCAATTGGGTTGAATTTGGCGATCGTCAAATCCTAGAAATCCGACTAATCGTTCTTCCTGGGAAAAAAGCGGGACGATCAGCAGGGATTTGATATTTTGAGAGAGGAAGAAGGCTTTTTCCGCATGGGCGGCTTTCGGTAGCCACTCGATATTGCCGATCTCTAAGATTTCCAGGACCGTGAGTTGGTCCATCAGCCAGGGAAAATCAGCAGATTGGAGGTTTTGGCGGTTCTGGATTTGGGAGATTGCCGCAGTGGAACACCATTCGTAGGTGTTGCTAAATTGACCTGTGCGATCGTCGAACTCGAAAATATAGGCCCGTTCTACCCCAGCAGCAATGCCGACGCGGGCGAGGATTTTATGGAAGTTGGGTTCGCGGGTGGAGACGAACAAGCGGGAAATCTGAGATAATGCCGCTTCGATCGCCAGTCGCTGATGGAGTTGTTCTTCCGCTTCTTTGCGTTGGGTGATATCCCGCGAATTAACGACAATGCCTTGGATGCTGGGATCATCGAGGCGGTTATTAGTTACGGATTCTAAATAAACCCAAGTTCCATCGGCATGGCGAAACCGATACTCAATGGGTTTTAAGGAGAAGTCCGGGCGATTGTTGAGGGCGACGGGGGAAAAATCTGCCATGATTTTGGAGGGGTGGGGGTTGTTAAATTTGCAGGAGTGCAGCGATCGCGTTGCTGTGGTTGCTTTGGGTCTAGGCATAAGCACCTCGCGAACCATTGCCACATCTTCGGGATGGACGTAATCCAGGAGGCAGTCACCCAGTAAGCTATCGGGTTGATATCCTAAAATGCGATCGAGGGAGGGAGATCCATATAAAATCTTGCCCTCTGCGGACAAAATGGCGATGGTGTCTGAGGAGTTCTGCACCAAAGCCGCAAACCGTTCTTCTGCCCGTTTGCGATCGGTAATATCTTTCACCGTGCCTTCATAGGCAATGATTTTGCCATTGGCATCCCGGATCGTCCGCGCATTTTCAGAAATCCATATAATGCTGCCATCTTTGCGATAGCACTGTGATTGGAAGTCCCATACCGCATCTTTTTCGTGTAACAAGTGATGGAGTTCAGTCCGTCGCGCGGGGTCCACATAAAGCTGATATTGGATATCCCGAATCGAGTTCATCACTTCCGTGGGAGAGTCATAGCCATAAATATGGGCCAGGGTCGAGTTGACGAGGAGGTATTCCCCAGATGGGTTACTTTGAAACATTCCTTCCAGGGAACGCTCAAAAATATTCCGATATTTTTGTTCCGCTTTTCGTAAGGCTTCTTCGGAGCGTTTTTGGAACAGTGCCGATCCCAGTCCCCTGAGAATTTCCGAGATTAATTCAACGATCCCCCGATCTTCGGGATGGGACTCCACCATGAAGAAGACAAAGACCGAGAGAATTTCCCCATTGGCAAGAATCGGTACAGCCAGGGCCGCTTTGATGCCCAGTTTACGGGCGAGTTTCGCCCGATGAAAAATTGCTTGGGGCAGTTCCGATACATCTTTGGCCCATTCTGGCTGTTGTTGAACCCAGACCCGTCCCGGTAGACCGATTCCCGGTAAAAACGTGAGGTTTTCGCTTTGTTGGCGGAATTTTTTAATCTCTGGCAAGGGTCGTCCCAGGGCGTTGATTTTTCCGGCGTACCATGCGGGGCTACATTCCAGGTATCCGCCTTCGCAATTGAAGGACCACGCTTCTCCATAATCCCATCCTGCGATTTCGCAGACTCGTCGCAGGGCCAAGCTTAATGCCGTGTCAAAATCCTCAGCTTGTGCAATGCCGAGGGTCAGTTGTTGTAAAACAGAGGCGCGGCTTGGGTTGATGAGTTCTTTGGTGGATTCCCGTTTGCTGATGTCTTGGCACAAGCCAAGAATCCCGCAAATGCTGCCTTCTAGGTTTTGCATGGGTCGTCGTCTCACGCTATTGGTTTGGGATAGAGAAATCGGGAGGCAGGAGCGGGGTAGAGTCGGTGTAGATTGCACAATTAAGCGGTTTTTCCTGCCTTTGGCTTCTGGGGAGAAGCCGGTCCTTAAAACTCTGGACTCACTAGATCTCGTTGGGCTCGGTTGCCGGTGAACCGGGTTGCAGACACTCAGGGTCCGTTCAGATTGCCTCTTTTCTGAGGAGAATCTTGGTGGAGTGGGCATTCAGACAGTCCCCTTAATGCCCTTCTTCCCTTCGGCAGTGCAGCACTTGTGGGGTCTGAACCGTTGGCAACAATCCAGCAAAACTTCCATTGAACTGATTTGGCTCTCTCAAGGGCTAAATGGCAAGCGCCATCATCCAGGCGGGGGAATGGGACCCCTGGAGGGCAGCGTTCTAACCTTGCCCAGCTTGAATCGGTTAGGTTTCCGATTGCAGTATTGACATTATTGGGTTGAACCACGGCACCGACTGCATCTGAATGAGACATCTGAAGGGCCAATGCTAACTGACAGAGAAAGTTTTTAACTTCTCTAAAAGAATCTATCCTATATCTCGGTGTAATTTCGGCAACAAATTACACAAAAAAACAAGTCTTTTTAACTTAATCTAAAGAATTAGACCTTTACCGCAAAAGTGGATTTTTGGCAATATTTAATCTTTAAAAAACGTAAACTTTTGTCAAGAAATTGTTGGATAAACTCATAGGGGAAAGAGTAGGGAATGGAAAAGTTATACCAACAATTCTGGGGAATGATTGGATAGGGTTGAAACTCGGGAGCCTGAGTGCTCTGCGATCGGCTGGGAACGAGCTATAATCTTTACAAATTCTTTGCAATCCATTTAATCTAAATCAAGGCAGTGAAATCCGGTGATAAATGTCAGGAAGCAAAAGCTTTTCACCCCCTAGGCAGCCACGGAAAACCTCTCCCCTCCATGCTGCCCAAATTTTGCCTTAATAAAGTGAATGCTTCCCTTAGTTCCCGCCTCCACTCACCTTTCATGCCGGGGGGAAACCACCAGGAAGCGGGAGACTTGTTGTTATTTGTAGTGTAAGAGAATCCCAGTCCCTGGGCTGATTTCTACAGATTTAATTCATAATCGGGGATGCTCATCTCGGGCAGTAGGGGCGATCGCCTTTACCGTCGAGATAGAATAAAACGAAAACCCACCTGAGCGCCCTATCCTTGAATCATGTCTCTTGCACCGTGGCGATCGCCCCTTAACCATGCCCTTCAGCGCAACCGTAGCCGACTTGAATCTCGCTACTTCCAACTCGCCACCATCCGCCCAAACGGAACTCCCGCTAATCGCACCGTCGTCTTTCGCGGCTTTTTAGAGGAAACTAACCAACTCAAAATCGTCACCGATGCCCGCAGCCAAAAAGCCCAGCAAATCCCCACCCATCCTCATGGCGAAGTCTGCTGGTACTTCCCCATCACCCGGGAACAGTTCCGCCTCCAGGGTAACTTGACCTTAGTAGACCCTCATACCCCTGACCCCAGCTTACAACAAGCCCGATGCCAGGAATGGCAGCAACTCTCCGACAGTACCCGACGCCAATTTTCTTGGCCCGATCCCGCTGCACCCTGTGACGAATCCGAGGATTTCTCTCCCCCGGCCCTGGATACCAGTCAACCCCTGGCCCAGTTTTGTTTGCTCTTACTCGATCCCGTCACTGTGGATTGGTTAGAATTGCGAGGAGAACCTCAAAACCGGTGGTTATATCAATTCAATGGCGATCGCACCTGGTCTCAGCAAGCCATTAATCCCTAAACATCAGGGTCAATCTGCTTCAAATTCTGCTGTTATTCACCTGTGTTCACCGCCACTTATAAAAATTTTTGAGAGCAACTCATCAAAATTGTGATAGAGAAAACTCTAGATATGAACAAGCGTCTGAAAGGGTTTTCGTTAGAATAAGCAAGATATCCGATGAAAGCATCTAGGGGTCAAATGGGCAATCTTGTGGAAAACAACCCGTTAAAAAATATCACTCGGACCAGTGAAGTCCCGCCACCGCGAAATCGAGTGGATTATCTGAGGATTAGTTTAATTGACCGCTGCAACTTTCGCTGCCAATACTGTATGCCAGAAGGGGCAGAACTGGACTATATCCGGCAACAGGATTTACTCACTCGGGAAGAACTGTTAACGTTACTCAAAGAAGTCTTTATCCCCGTCGGATTTACGCGGTTTCGGTTAACGGGAGGGGAACCCCTAATCCGTCTCGATGTAGTGGAAATTGTCCAGGCGATCGCCAATTTGCCTCAAACTCAAGATTTAGCCCTGACTACCAATGGCTTTTTCCTGGCCCAAAAAGCCCAAACCCTCTATGATGCAGGACTGCGCCGGATTAATATTAGCCTCGACTCTCTGGAAGCACAAACTTTTGATTTCCTAGCCGGAACTCGCGGAACCAGTCGCTGGCAACAAGTTTGGGATGGAATTCAAGAAGCCTATCGCGTCGGATTTAACCCTTTAAAATTAAATGTCGTGGTGATTCCCGGTGTCAACGATCGCGAAGTTTTAGATTTAGCTGAATTAACCATTGCCCGAAATTGGCACGTTCGCTTTATCGAATTCATGCCGATCGGGAATGGGGAATTATTTGGGGACTGCGGTTGGATTCCCTCAGAAGAACTGCGCCAACGAATTCGCGATCGCTGGGGATTAACAGAAGGACAAGTCACCGGAAATGGTCCGGCGGATGTGTTTCAGATTCCTAATGCCAAAGGCACTATCGGATTTATTTCGCAGATGTCCGAATGTTTCTGCGATCGGTGTAACCGAATGCGCTTAAGTGCCGAAGGCTGGTTACGGCCCTGTCTCCTCAACGAAACCGGCCAAATCAACCTCAAAACCGCCCTCCGCAACGGTATTCCCCTCCCTGAAATCCGACAGCAAGTCGCCCATTTACTCGAACTTAAACCCGAAATTAACTACAAACAGCGAGACTCCGGCACCGAAACCGGCAGCTATAGCCGTACTATGTCGCAAATTGGAGGATGAGGTTGGGAGAGATGGGGGAGATGGGGGAGATAGGGGAGATGGGGGAGATGGGGGAGATGGGGGAGATGGGGAAGATGGGGGAGATAGGGGAGATAGGGGAGATAGGGGAGATGGGGGAGATAGGGGAGGATGGGGAGATGGGGGAGATAGGGGAGATAGGGGAGATTGACAGCAAGTTGTTATCCCCTGTTCAACGTCCCGACTTGCTGTCGTTTCCTCCCCCACCTCCCCCTCCGCCCCCACC
>NZ_JAMXFA010000092.1 GCF_025370785.1 Laspinema olomoucense D3b | reverse complement strand
CCTGCCAGTCATCCCTGAGTGTTGCTACTCATTTCGACTGAACGAATCGCACCAATAATCAACTTTGAACCATAGCGCTCCGTTTTGTAACCAAGTTGCCTACGGAACTCATAAAATGAGGCATCCGCGATAGAACCGGCCAAACAATGATTTTTCAACATTCCAGACACATTCAAGTCTTCAATGACTACTTGGCTGTGGTTCTTAGCCAAAAAAGTCGTGATTTTATGAATAGCGTCCCGGCGAATATTTGCTACCCTTTGATGTAGCCTTTGGACTTTTAAGAGACATTTGGCCCGATTTTTCGAGCCTTTTATTTTGCGACTTAAATGGCGTTGTAATTGAGCTAGTTTTTTGGTGGCTGATTTATACGCCTTGGGATTAGAAAACTTTGTCCCATCGCTAGCCGTCGCTAAAGTATTAATTCCTAGGTCAACTCCAATTCTCTCTCGACATTTAGGTGTAATCTCTGGTGGGATTTCCACAAAAAAGCTCATATACCAGTCACCAGCTTGGCGCGTTATCGTGACTTTCTTAACTAAACTGGGGGGTAGGGCCTCAAATGTAGAAACCCAGCCCACAAAAGGCAGCTTATGGCGAGTTCCTGACAACTTGAATGGTTTTCCGCAATTGTCAAGCGTAAAGCTATCATGGTGGCCTTTCTTCTTAAATTTAGGATAACTGCTTATTCCCTTAAAGAAGCGCTTAAAGGCATCCCCTAGATTAATGAAGGCATATTGATAAACTCTAGAAGACAATTCGGACATCCAAGGATATTGAGGTTTTACATAATTCGTAAAAACCTTTTTGATGGAGTTAACGTTAGGCTTGAGTCCCTCTTCATAGGCTGACCTCCATAAGTGTAATCCCCAATTAAACACAAACCGAGCATAGCCCGCGTGTTTGGCCATCAAGGTAGCTTGACGGTCATTGAGTTTTAGTTTTGTCTGGAAAGCTTTGTAAGGCATGATTTCATCTTACCATCAATCCGAATTTCTTGAGTTGGTGGGAAGGCGAAATTTGCTACTGGTTTGGGGTTTAACTGTATAGTGTTTCTCATCTGTTTAGGGACTCGCGATGGCGGCCCCTTTCTCGTTGGCGGCCCAGAACATCCGAGGGCTTTGAATCGTACCTCATGAGTCTACCGAACCGTTATCTATCCATGATTGAGTTGCGAATCTTCTTGAGTATTGTACCTTATTGTCCTAAGATGCCCTCCAAATCTCCGACTAAATCCTTGCTCTTGCTCCCAAGATTTTCGCGGCGGTCGCATCAGCATTAACACCCAAGGAATTTGTGATACGGAGTTTTGCGATCGCCTTTCGGATCAAACTTCGGATATCACCCCCACATTGGAACGTGATGCTGAGTTGAGCGGCATCGTCACGCTCAATACCCCCGACTTGGACCCCACGGATGCGCTTGTTCCGCTTGAGACCAACTTCCTCGACCCATCCGGCCAAAGTACCACTGGCTGTCAGGGAGACGAGAACAGCTTCACGGTGGGGGGTCGCCGAGGCATCCCGGCAAGTCCCACGGACCTGCTCTCAGAAACTCGGATTTTGACCGACTTAGGCCGCATTCACAGCAATCGCATCACGGCTGGTCGAAATAGAGAAGGATCAAAACTAGGATTTCCAGGTTTGGCTTATGGAACGATATTAACTATCCCTCTTTTGTCACTCTAGGCAGAGGAAAATAAGAAATGTCCATCAGCCGAAGGAGGGAAGAGCGCGAAGCAA
>NZ_JAMXFA010000091.1 GCF_025370785.1 Laspinema olomoucense D3b | reverse complement strand
CCTAGGGCGTCGGTTCAGTAAAAAGGCTTGACAAGACCGAGCAAATGTGTATTTACCTGCTCGACTCCACTACAGTGCGGCTGTTGTATTGGTAAAACCTCATTCATTCGAGCAATGACATGAAGATTATGGACAACAGCCACTCGCCTGAGATCGAAGAGGTTTTTGCGCTGTCCAATATAACGGGCGCGTTTGTCCTGCCACTGTCCGACATGAGCCAGAGAGTGTTCTACAGACGTTCTCTCCCTAAGGAAAGCGCGACCGTCTGAGGTAGATTGACGCTGACGTAATTCCTGCATCAATCCTTCATCGGGATGGATAGATATGCTGCGGCCATTCTTACTTGTAGTACAGCGTTCTCTCAGGGGACAAGCGGCACACTCCGGTTTGGGAAAATGAACGACCTTACCGGGTTCAAACGGCATAATCACTTGATTTGGACAACTAATTACCTGGTTCTCCCAGTCAAAAACAAAAACGTTTTTATCAAATCGTCCTGAGTTTCTTACCGGCCATGCCTTACAAAATATCTGTAATTGTTCAGTGCGTTCTTTTACCCAATGACTCGATAAATAAGCTCGGTCGATATGTAGCTCATTTAACTGAACCTGTTGTCTTTTTAAGTCAACTTCTAAGTCAACAGTGGCAGCGGCTTCTGGTGTATTAGCGCGGGTGACAGCCACAGCCCGAATCACCCCTATATCTAAATCTTTAAGAATATGGCGTTTATAACCATCTATTTTTTGAGAGCGGCTTTTTCGTCCATGCCGCATATCTGGATCTTCAATAGAAATGCGTCGGTCCTTAGCGACCCCTTTCGTCAACTTCGGCACTCCCATTGAGTCTACTGTCACATTTTGAGATTCAATCAATCGGGCAACCAGGAGAGGAGCTTGTGCCTCTTCTATTTCATCAGGATTAGGCTGCTGTTGTATCCATTCTTCTACACAATTCAGGCTGTTTAGTATAGTTGATAAGGCATTTTGGCTTTCGGCAGGGTCATCCCAGTTTAAATCTAATGCGGCTTTTAAGCTGGAACTATTGACAAAATCCGCTCCCGCTTCATTGGCTATTTCTGCCAGCCCCCACCCCTGCTGTACAGCTATGATACTCAACGCCTTACGCAGAGCATGACCCAAGAGATTATAGGTGTCTTCTACTTTACCTGCACCCCATAATGGAGAAGAATCTAATGCAGCTCTTAAATTAGCCGAACCAAAGCCTCCTTTGAGCTTGGCAATTTCTACAGTACGGTCAATTAAACGCTGGTCAAAGCCTTTTTTAATTAAGGCGCTTCTGAATCTTATTAGAGTGGCTTTACTGAATGGAGGTTTTTCGCAGTTCAGGCAATTCAGAACTAATTGCCATCGGAGGTCCATGACTAGCTCTTCAATCACTTCCTCGTCAGAAATCCCCATATAAGCTTGGAGAATAGTGGCTAAAGCCAATTGTGCTGGTGCGATGGGACAGTAGCCCATTGTGCTGTCTTTAAAAATTGTGGCAAGTTCTTCTTGAAACTCATCATCGAATATGTACAGACGGTTCAGGCGAAGAAAAGTAAAAAGCTTGGCTTTTTTGATGCGATTAATAATTACCTGTTCTGAATCTGATAGCTCTACTGGCGGGTGCCACAAAGGAGGACGCATAGACTTTACTCCGTAATGAGCGCTTGAATTTAATGGGTTCGTCAATTTCAGTTATGCATAGTTGAATCGTTTTGTCAAGCATGGGTACTGAACCGACGCCCTAG
>NZ_JAMXFA010000074.1 GCF_025370785.1 Laspinema olomoucense D3b | reverse complement strand
TCCTCCCCATCCTCCCCATCCTCCCCATCCTCCCCATCCTCCCCATCCTCCCCATCCTCCCCATCCTCCCCATCTCCTGCCTCTACAGATTACCAATAACCAACACACAACCCCCCAAATTTAAAGAACTGTTACAGATCCTTACGAAATCTGTAGCAGCAGGCGATGTCAGTGGTACGATGCCCTAAAAATTGTTTCAAAATATCCGGAGTAAGATATGGCAGAAACCTTGAAAGGACAAGCTCCAAAATTTGGGGGCAGCACTGGCGGTTTGCTCAGCAAAGCGCTTGTGGAAGAAAAATACGCAATCACCTGGACCTCTTCCAAAGAGCAAGTGTTTGAAATGCCCAGCGGTGGCGCAGCGGTAATGAACGCAGGGGAAAACCTCCTCTACCTGCCTCGCAAAGAGCACTGCCTCGCATTGGCGACCCAGTTCCGGACCAAGTTCAAGCCCAAAATCGAAGACTATAAGATTTACCGGGTTTATGCTAACGGTGAAACCGAGTATCTCCATCCCAAAGATGGTGTGTTCCCTGAAAAGGTGAATGCAGGTCGTGCTTACTACGGCAAGAACGATCGCAAGATTGGCGACAACCCCCAACCTGCGAAAATCAAGTTCAGCGGTAAGAAGCCTTACGATCCGTAAACCCCAGGCACTTCGGGGCGATCGCCCAGGAAAAACGAGCCTTGTGCCGTGAGTTCCGAGTCAGGGTCCCCTAACATTTGTGGTAACCAGACTTGCGATCGCCCGCAATCTTTGTGTAACGTTCTTTAATCTGAAATCTCAATGGCTAATTGCTAATTGCTCAAAGTTTTTTGGCAATGAGTAGTTAGCCATTGTTTTGGGAAAGAGGACCCATCCCCCATCTACCCTATCTCCCCCATCTCCCCCATCTCCCCCATCTCCCCCATCCCCTCTATCTCCCCCATCCTCCCCAACCCTCCGGCAACATCAAGACCCTATGATTTTTCCAGATTTTTCTCAATTTACTGAACTCGCCAAACAAGGTAATTTTGTCCCCGTCTACCAAGAATGGGTTGCGGATCTGGATACCCCTGTCTCAGCGTGGTACAAAGTCTGTGCAGGACAACCCTATAGCTTTTTGTTGGAATCGGTCGAAGGGGGCGAAAATCTAGCCCGGTATAGTTTTCTCGGTTGTGACCCCCTGTGGGTTTTGGAAGCACGAGATAACCAAACCATTCAGAAACATCGCACGGGAGTGGTGGATGTGTTTGAGGGAGATCCGTTTGAGGCATTAGAAAACTGCCTGAAGTTGATTCAACCTGTGAAATTACCTGAATTGCCGCCGGGAGTGGGAGGTTTATTTGGATTTTGGGGATATGAATTGATTCAGTGGATGGAACCCCGGGTGCCTATCCATCCTGCGGCAGAAACCGATGTGCCCGATGGATTGTGGATGCAGGTGGATAGTTTGCTGGTGTTTGACCAAGTGAAGCGGAAGATTTGGGCGATCGCCTACGCAGATTTGCGAACTTTGGATCCGAAATCAGCATACAACCAAGCCTGCGATCGCGTGCGGGGTTTAGTCAAGCAACTCCAAGAACCCCTGTTAAAAAAAGACACCCTATTGGAATGGACCCCACCCTCCAGACCCTCCGATTCCACCCCCCGGAAAGAGTTGCACTATACCAGCAATACTTCCCCAGAAAAATACTGCCAAAACGTTTTAAAGGCAAAGGACTACATCAAAGCGGGGGATATCTTTCAAGTCGTCATTTCTCAGCGCCTCTCAGCGGAATATGAGGGAGATCCGTTTTCCCTCTATCGGTCCCTGCGGTTAATCAATCCCTCGCCTTATATGGCTTATTTCAATTTCGATGACTGGCAAATTATCGGGTCCAGTCCGGAAGTGATGGTCAAGGCGGAACTGACTCCAGAAGGGTCTAGGTTAGCCACCGTGCGCCCGATCGCCGGAACCCGACTGCGAGGACAAACCCATCAAGAAGATGCCGCCTTAGCCGAAGATTTACTCAACGACCCGAAAGAAGTGGCTGAACACGTTATGTTGGTGGATTTGGGTCGCAATGACCTCGGGCGTGTCTGTGTGAAAGGAAGCGTCAGGGTTGATGAATTAATGGTGATTGAGCGCTATTCCCATGTGATGCACATTGTCAGCAATGTGCGGGGGGAATTGGACCCGGAAAAAACAGCCTGGGATTTATTAAAAGCCTGTTTCCCGGCAGGAACTGTTAGTGGTGCACCGAAGATTCGGGCGATGCAGATTGTTCATGAGTTGGAAGGTTGCCGCCGGGGTCCTTATTCTGGGGTGTATGGGTATTACGATTTTGAGGGCCAGTTGAATAGCGCGATCGCCATCCGAACAATGGTGGTCCGCAGCAATGGTAATGGCAAACATACGGTTTCTGTCCAAGCCGGTGCGGGTTTGGTGGCGGATTCGGTTCCTGAAAGTGAATATCAAGAGACCCTAAATAAAGCGCGAGGTTTACTAGAGGCGATCGGCTGTTTGGGACGCTCTTCGGCAGGGTAAAGCTTGAGGGTAGATGGGGATGGGGAGATTGGGGAGATTGGGGAGATTGGGGAGATTGATAGTGCCCGCTCACGAGGAAACGACTGAAGTCGTGACGTTGAAAATCTTCCCCATCTCCCCTATCCCCCCATCTTCCCCATCTTCCCCATCCTCCCCATCTCCCATCACTTCCCCTTAGCAGCGGTGGGTTTCATAAATGTGGCTTCATAAGAGATAACGCCGGTTTCTTCACTGCCCAAAACCCTAGCAGCACCCAGGGAGAGGTCTAAATTACGGGGGGGAATATAAGGTCCGCGATCGTTAATCCGAACGATGACCATTTTGCCATTTTGAAGATTTTTAACTTTCAGATAGGTATCGAAGGGTAAGGAGGGATGCGCGGCTGTCATGTCCTCTTGGTTGTATGTTTCGCCGTTAGCGGTGAGGCGACCGTGAAAATAAGGGCCGTACCAAGAGGCGGTTCCCTGAAGTTTCTGAGGGGTCTCGACTAAGCCGTACATTTGTGCTTGTGCTTCGGCGATGGGTAAGGGTTGAGCGCCTAATGCTTTGCGGAGATTATTGGTCCATTCCACGGTGAGCAGGTCCTGGTTACGGGGGATAGACTCGACGACATCCTCGGACATCAGGAGTAAGGTGCGATCGCCCCCTTGGATGGCTCTAACGCCGTTGACTGTGGTGGGGGTCAGTTGTGCCGGATCGCGATCGCTCTGCTGTAACCAATCTTGGATCCGGTGAGCGAACAAGTCCGCTTGGATGCGATCGGGTAATTGAGCAACCTCGTATCCCTGAACCAAAACTTGAAATTCCGAGGGTTTCGTGAAAACAATCTGCTTTGGGTTTTTCTCCGAAAACCAGGAAACCGTTTGTCCGAATCCAAATAGATGCCAAGAGTGCCACCAATTGACTCGGGTCATGGGGCGAGAGGGACCAGGGGCAACGGAGACAGTTTTCACCTGAACTGATGAGTCCAGACTGGTTTTGGATTCTAAATCTAAGGGGTCTTCCTGGAAGAAATTAGACAAAAGTTGTCCCATTCCCGGGGTGGATTTTTTCGGCTTCTGGGAAGGGCCACTGCTAATCAGGGTGGCTTTTTCCTCCAAGTCTTGTGGGGTTGAAAGAAAATTTTGTTGTCCCAAAGCGTTACGGGGACTAGAATTCGTTACAGGTGGATTAACAGTGCATTGTCCCTTTTGAAGGTGCTTGTCCCAGTGGAGCGCTTTTGTGAACATTTGGCTGCCTCTGGAGTCAGCTAGGCGGTGTTTTCCCGGGCGATCGCTGATTTGAGCTAGGTGAGCAAAAAGCCGACGCTCACTGGAAGCCCCTTTGAATTTCAACGGAGGGCGGTGCTTTTCCACCAACGCATTACCGCCTCGCACAAGGCGGTGAGGAAGGTCCCAGCGATGACTCAAACCGGATAAAGCTGGGAGTGACAGCGGATTTTTCAGGGCAATGGCGGCATTCCCTAATCCAGCGCTGTAGGAAAGCAAACCGCTCAAACAGCAGGTCATCCAGACCAGTCCCATCAATGGCATAAGCGTTTTTATTAAGAGGTCAAGAAATTTATCATTTGGGAGAATTCCTAACACCATATCTCGAAATCTCTCCGAGATCAAGTGGACCTGGGGATCGATTCGGTTCTCAGATAGAGACGCCAATGGACTACGATCCCCGGTGAGAGCTAACTGTAATGAAATCGGTAACTAAGGCAAAAATGGACAAGCTTAATTTTTACATTGTTGATGTTTTCGCAGAAGAAAAATACCAGGGGAATCAGCTTGCTGTATTTACTGCAACCCCTGACCTGACTGGGGAGCAAATGCAACAAATTGCTAAAGAAATGAATTATTCCGAGACGACTTTTGTGCTGTCCTCGGAGCAACGAGCGGGTGGATATGATGTTCGGATTTTTACTCCGGCGCAAGAAGTCCCTTTTGCTGGTCATCCGACTTTAGGCACGGCTTTTATTATTCAACGAGAGATTATTCAACAGCCTGTAGAACGGGTTAATTTGAATCTGGCGATCGGGCAAATTCCAGTGACTTTGCACTATCAACAAGAGAGGGTGGATATTTTGTGGATGCAGCAAAAACCGCCGACTTTCCATCAGATAATTGAGGGGGAACGGGTGGCCGAGGTTTTAAATTTAGAAGTTGGGGATCTGGATTCGCGGTTTCCGATTCGAGAGGTTTCCACAGGGATTCCTTTTATGATTGTGCCGTTGAGAACTCATGCAGCATTAAAAAGGGCCAAAGTCAATCGAGATAAGTATTTTAAATTGATTGAGGGAACTGAGGCTAAATGTATTTTTCTGTTTTGTCCCGAGACGAACAAACCTGAAAATGATCTCAGTGCCAGAATGTTTGGTGATTATTTAGGGGTACCCGAGGACCCGGCGACTGGGAGTGCTAATGGTTGTTTGGCGGGATATCTCGTGGAGTATGGATATTTTGGGGAGGGTGGGATTGATTTGCGAGTGGAACAGGGATATGAAATGGGGAGACCGTCGCTATTATTATTGAAGGCGCATAAAGAGAACGGCGAGATTTCTGTATCTGTTGGCGGTAAGGCGATCGCTATTGCCAAGGGGGAATTTGTATAAAACTAGGGGGTGAACGGGTGATTCCAAGCTGACTCAGCTTTAAAACAGTCCCGTTGTCATGCTAAAAGTAGAAAGATTGGTATTCTAAATCAAGTCTAGGATACCCATACAACCAGAGAACCGGAGAAGGAAAATAAATGGCAAGGCCGACAAAAGCACAAATGTCTCAAAGTTGGGATAGTCGAAAACCCACTGCATTTAAAGACTTGAAAAAACGCCAAATGGAATACTATATGGGTGCCAAGCTGATTGAAGTCGGAGTTAACCCGAAATCAGCTATCTTTCGTTGGTCTTTAGAAACCAGTGGCAACCGGGAAACTTGGACTTATAGCGCTTACTGGGGGGACTCTAAAGAGGAGTTGTTGCAGCAAGAGCGATCGCAATAGAGTGGGATGGGGAGGATGGGGAGATGGGGAGATGGGGAGATGGGGAGGATGGGGAGGATGGGGAGGATGGGGAGGATGGGGAGGATGGGGAGGATGGGGGAGATGGGGGATTTATCAAGGTGTAAGCTGTTGCTGGTCTAAATCGGAATAGATTGGGATGGGGTAGATGGGGAGGATGGGGAGGATGGGGAGGATGGGGGAGTTATCAAGGTGTAAGCTGTTGCTGGTTTAAAGGATTGCAAGCATCTTGCTCGCTAAAATTAACCAGTTTAAATGCCAAACAGCTTAACTCCTTTTCTCCCCTTATTTCGGGTAAATTCTGGAGGATTGGGGGATAGTTTCTAGGACTTGGGTGGCGATCCCCGCTAAATTTTCATCGCGAGTGACTCCCATGATATAAATATAGAGGGGATGCGTGCCCACTTGATACACTTTGATATTCTGCAAATAATAAGTGAGGTAATTGTAGAGGGTGCGATATCTTCCGATGAGGGTTTGATCTAAAAGAAAACTAAAGCTGCCGATTCCTGCTAGTGCAGGTGCGAAGAATTCATCAATCGTGAGGGTTTGAACAGGGGTATTTGGCGGGTGATACGTGAGTTTTAGCAGTTGCTCAATGGTTACCCTCTCCGTATCCCAAGTAATAATCTGGAAGGGAAACTCAGACTCACTCAGCCAAAATAATCGATTCGTGAGTTCCGCTAATTGTTCAGTAAGGGGAGTATTGATAGGGTTCATGTCTCCGGGATAATAAATAGAGCAAAACGACTTATTATAGTACCAGAAGATTTAAAATGGGGGGAAGGAGGTATCCTGGCAAGTAAACCCCTGGGATCGTCCTGGATTGTCCTAAATGCGATCGCCTCCTTTTTCGGTAGAGAACGCTGTCCAAAGTGAGGAATGAGTAACAAATATCCTCTCGGAGGTACAGGGAATTGCCCCGACAATAACCTAGGGATAGTATATCAGAGGGGGTTGATGCTGCCTGTGGGAGTTTTCCCTACCTTGGGGAGTGGATCATCGGCAGTTAGGGAGAGTCCAGAAAAGGGGTAAATTGCCGTGATGTTGCGGCCCTGGGGTATTTTCCCCTGGACAATCGTAAAGAATTCTAAACACTTTTTTAAACCTAGCCTTTAATTATAGCATATAATTCCTTGGGCGTAAATTTATAAAAAAAATCTGTATTTAAGGTGGCATCGGAGAAACTGTTATAGAATTTACAAGAGAGCGAAAAAATTACTTAGAAGAGGGGAATATTGGGGGACAGCAGCCTGGACTAGATTGGCCAAGGAATCAGACCTCAATGGCGCACTCATCAAAACAAATGGTCAAAGATTGTACAGTGCAAGCGTCTTCCCCATGCTCCAACTTTTTTCGCTCAAGAGAGACCCTTGTAAACTACAGGACCGCACGCTAGGTTTTGCCTCAAATCCCCCTGAGAGAACACTCAAAAAGAGGAGGGCGATTTGCTAAAATTGAAGGGGAAACATAAAGTAAAAATAAAAAAGCGATCGCGGTTACTTTTTCAGTACAGGGCGTTCGGAATAAATTAGGAGAGTGAACAGGTAAACGCACTATGACACACCCAAAAAAAAGAATAGGTATTCTCACCAGTGGCGGGGATTGTCCCGGACTGAACGCTGTAATTAGAGCTGTGGTTAAATGTTCCTCCCGCAAGGGATGGGAAGTCTATGGCATTCCCTACGGTACGGATGGATTCATCGATGTTGCTAACGGAACCCGCCAACCGGAAGACATGAAATTGAATGAGCATGGGTATGATATCCCTGGATTGTTACAGGGTCTTGACGTGCTGCAATTTCTCAGTGGTAGCGTTTTAGGGAGTCTGAGTAAAGGGAATACAGAAAAACCGGAAGTCGCACAACAGATTTTAGAAGGTTATAAACGCTTAGAACTCGATGGCTTGGTGGCGATCGGGGGCGATGGTAGCTTGGACATTATCTATGATTTGGCGGTCAAAGGCAATTGGAATATGATCGGGGTTCCCAAAACCATCGATAACGACGTCCCCTTTACGGAACGTGCAGTCGGATTCCAGACTGCTGTGGATACGGTTACCGAAGCGCTGTACAACCTCACCTTTACTGCGGCGAGTCATGAACGAGTCATGGTAGCAGAAGTGATGGGACGGGATGCGGGACATTTGGCACTACACGCGGGAATTGCTGGGGGTGCGGATGTGATTTTAATTCCGGAACTGACTCCTGTACTAGACGAAAAGGCGATCGCTCAAATCTGCGATAAAATTGCCACCCTGCGTCAGGATAAGCGCAAATTTGCCCTAGTCGTCGTTGCTGAAGGGGTGAAACACCAAGATCGGCGACAGCATCGCAATATTGGGGACTATGTAGCCCAACAAATTAAACTCTACAGCCAGAAACTTTGTTCCCTCGATCGCCCGGAATTTTGCGGATTAGACGAAATCGATACCCGGGTAACGGTTCTGGGTCACTTACAGCGCAGCGGTACCCCATCCTCTTTCGATCGCATCTTAGCCACCGCCTTTGGTATCAAAGCGGTTGAGTTAATCGAACAAGGGCATTATAACCGCTTAGTGGTCTGGGAAGGCGGCAAAGTCGAAAGCAAACCCTTAGACTTAGTGATTCAACTCGTCCGACAGTGCCACCAAGAAAAACGCTGTGCCTCTCCCGTTGATCCCAACGGATTCATGGTACAAACTGCACGCGCACTCGGGATTTATGTGGGAGATGCCTCACATTCCGTAGAATACAACAGTAGCAACATCCCTGCGACTCCAACTGCGGTGAGTTAGGCAGGTGGGGGAGATGGGGAGGATGGGGAGGATATTCTTAGTAACGACTTCAGTCGTTTTTATCTCCCCTATCTCCCCCATGAACCCAGGACAAAGCACAAATGACAAATGACAACCGAAAAATGACAAATTATGAAATTTGTAGATGAATATCGCAATGCTACGACTGCTCAAGATTGCGCCAAGGCGATCGCCCGTATTACGACTCGTCCCTGGACGATTATGGAAATTTGCGGGGGTCAAACCCATGCGATCGTTAAATTTGGCATTGATGAACTGTTACCAGATAACATTACTTTAATTCACGGTCCTGGTTGTCCCGTCTGTGTTACACCGATCGCACTGATTGATCAGGCGATCGCCATTGCCTCCCATCCCGAGGTGATTTTCTGTTCTTTTGGGGATATGTTGCGTGTTCCTGGCACTGCTCAAGACTTGCTCAGTATTAAAGCAACTGGCGGCGATATTCGCATCGTTTATTCCCCCGTAGATTGCTTAAAAATTGCCCAAGAAAATCCCAACAAACAAGTGGTATTTTTCGGCGTGGGATTTGAAACCACTGCACCAGCAACGGCGATGGCTGTCTATCAGGCAGCACAACAAAACATCTCGAATTTTTCTATGTTAGTCTCCCATGTTTTAGTGCCTCCAGCAATGGAAGCGATTTTATCGGCCCCCCACCGTAAAGTGCAAGGATTTTTAGCGGCGGGTCATGTTTGCACCATTATGGGATACACCGAATACGAGGCGATCGCCCCCAAATATCAAGTCCCCATCATCGTCACCGGATTTGAACCCGTTGATATTTTACAGGGGATTTATCTGTGCATCAAACAACTCGAATCCGGACAAGCACAAGTCGAAAATCAATACAGTCGTTCCGTGAGAAAAGACGGCAACCAACCCGCCCAAAACATCCTCAAAGAAGTCTTTGAAATCGTCCCACGACAATGGCGAGGCATTGGAGAAATTGCCCAAAGCGGATTAAACTTGAGACAAAAATATTATGCTCAATTTAATGCAGAGAATCGCTTTGATTTAACCGGAATTCAGAGCGAAGAATCTCCCGACTGTATGAGTGGACTAATCCTGCAAGGGGTTAAGAAACCCCATGACTGTGAAGCCTTTGGCAAACGCTGCACCCCAGAACATCCCCTCGGTGCACCAATGGTTTCATCAGAAGGAGCTTGTGCCGCTTATTATCGATATCGACAACAAACTGCGGTTGTATCGAGGGTTTAGGATAGAGATTGAGAAGAGATAATTCTGAAAATATCGGTTCCCGCATTCAGGGGGTACAGATTCGGAGTGCGAGCATCTTGCTCGCTAGGAAAGTCGAAAAACGGTCGCTTGTTTCAGGATTCTGCCCGCTACTAATCCCTCTCCTTGGCACTGCTCGGCTCAATGATTTAAACTAATATAGATAGCTTAGGAGGAAGGTCCATGTCTAGTCCTACAATTCAAACACAAATTTGTCTTCCTGCACATTTGCTAGAAGCAACGGATAAAGCAGTGCAACAAGGAAAAGCCAAAAGCCGCGATGAATTTATTATGCAGGCGATTCGTCGGGAATTAGCGGCGCTGAAACGAGCAGAAATTGATGCAGAACTTGCAGAGATGGCACAGGATCCTGAATATCAAGCGGAAGTCTTACAAATGGAGGCTGAATTTGCTACAGCGTCTTGGGAGGCGTTGCAATTAGCGGAGTCGGAAGCATGAAATTGGGAATCTGACAACTGGGGAACTGCTGGATACACTCACTGGACATACTGACTCGGTGGAATCTCTTGCTATCAGTCCCGATGGGCGAACCCTGGTCAGTGGCAGTGGAGGGGTTTGGGCTGCGAACGGTGAAAACAGCATCAAGATTTGGTGGTTACAATAACCGTAAGGCTTTATTTGTTTAGAGTCTACATGAATTATCAGAGAAATTATCAACAATGTTCACTGAAACGGATAAAAAATATTATACTCCCGAAGAATATCTGGCATTGGAAGAACAGGCGGATTATAAAAGCGAGTATCGAGATGGAGAAATCGTACCGATGACCGGGGGAACTACTAATCATAATGAATTAGCATTAACTTTAGCCGCTTTACTCAAACTGAAACTCAGAAAACAAAACTATCGGGTTTATATGGGTGACGTTCGTTTGTGGATTCCTCGCTATCGTCAATACACTTATCCTGATGTTATGGTGATTGGCGGCGACCCGATTTATACGGATATGGGAACGACGACGGTCACGAATCCCTTGCTGATTGCGGAGGTTTTATCGAAGTCTACGCAAAATTATGACCAAGGCGATAAATTTATGTATTATCGCTCGATACCGGAAATGCGGGAATATCTTTTAATTGACCAAACTCGGTGTTATGTGATGCAATATTATAAAATTGAAGAGCATAATTGGATGTTAACAGAATGGGAAGGGGAGGCAGCGGGTTTACGGTTGAAGTCCGTTGATTTTGAGATGTCTTTGGGAGAGCTTTATGAAGGGGTTGAGTTTAAGGGATGATTAACAATCTGATGAATTTAACTTAATTTTTAACCCCCGTTCTAAAAATTTTGCAGAATATCGAATTACCCTTTATCCTAGGACAGGTGAAGGTAAGTTTAGGAAATCGTTCGATGTTTGAACAGTTATTTACGGAATTGACCGATCGCGATCGCACTATCCAAAGCAACCGTCGTCCCCTCAAAGGCGTGATTATTGGTGCCGGTCAGGTGGGGATGGCTTGTGCTTATTCCATGTTAATCCAAAATACCCTCGATGAGATGCTCTTGGTGGATGTCAACCAAGAAAAACTCCAAGGGGAAGTCATGGATTTACTCCACGGTGTCCCCTTCATTGACCCCACAGGAATCCGATCCGGGACTTTAGCCGATAGTGATGACCCGGATATCGTGATTATTACCGCTGGGGCAAAACAACAACCCGGGGAAACTCGCTTAGATTTGCTCAATCGCAATGTGCATATTTTTAAACAATTGATTCCGCAAATTGTCCAATATTGTCCTAATGCGATTCTGCTTTTGGTGACAAATCCGGTGGATATTATGACTTATGTCACCCTGAAATTATCAGGATTTCCCTGTAACCGAGTCCTGGGTTCGGGGACGGTTTTGGATACGGCGCGGTTTCGATATTTGTTGGCCAATCAATTAAAGATTGATCCGCGCAGTTTTCATGCCTATATTATTGGGGAACATGGAGATAGTGAGGTTCCGGTTTGGAGTAAGGTGAATATTGCCGGGATGAATCTGTGCAGTGGCGGAATTGAGGACTGTTCCGAAGCGGATGCAGAACGATTGCAAGGAATTTTTGACCAGGTAAAAAATGCAGCTTATGAGGTGATTAAGCGCAAAGGGGCGACCTCTTATGCGATTGGGTTGGGGGTGACGGATATTGTCAAAGCGGTGTTGAGAAATCAAAACCGAGTGTTGACGGTGAGTAGTTTGATTCAGGGGATTAATGGTGTCAATGATGTCTGTTTGAGTTTGCCTGCGGTGGTGAATCGTCAGGGTGTAACTCGGGTGTTGGATTTAGCTTTGACGCCGAAGGAACAAAAGCTGCTGCAACATTCAGCTACCGTGTTGAAAGAGGCGATCGCCAATTTGGAAATATAGCTGAGATAAAAACACCGCCGTATTATCCTCACATTTAAAGATAGCCGGATTCGTATATATTTGTCTCCGGTTGATGGGAGTATTTTATACATAGGTGTTAAAAAGTAAAGACCGATCGCCGCTAAGACATCGGGACCGCATGAGTGAGAAACCGGGTTCCTGGCCCAAATTGTTGTTAATGACTACAGATTTTGTACAGAAACCCGGTTTCTGGTCCCTGAGATGGAATCGGGGACTGGCCTTTTGGGAGGATAGCCGATCGCCCTCAAGATGGGCAATGGGTAGGCAAATTCGTTAAATTAAGACCAATCAACCCAAATATTTCTCAGCCCGAACCCACCCTAACCCCTTGGAGACTTAACCTCATGACTGCTACTTCTTCCCAGGCAAATCCCTTTCCCTTTGATTTTGCTCCCCATCCGACAGGAGATGCCGAACTCCTGCAACAACTCGCCTTTATCCCAGGATTGAAAGAAACTCTGGCAGTGCGTCAGGTTCATGCGTTGGAACACGCGACAGTCTGGGTATTGAGCGAAACTTCCGGTGAGAGGGCCCCCCAAAACAGCCAACCAGGGCGATCGCTGGATAATGATGGATTGGGCGGAATGTCCACCGATCGCGGATTTTATCTCTATGGACAGGTTAACCTCCTTGACCTGCGTCGTGCCGTTCATGTCGCCCACGATCGCCTGACTCGGGGGGAATGGGACCTGGCCCTTCATCCCCGTTGTGGCACAAATTTGTCCGTAGGGATGCTGATCACCGCAGGACTCGCCTTCGGAATCACGATGGTCCTTCCCCGAGACCCCATCTCCCAACTGTTGGGTTTAGGGGTAGCAGCAACCGCTGCCTCTCAGGTGACCCCAGACCTCGGCATCCTGGCTCAACGCTACCTCACCACGGCCATTCCCTATAATCTGGCGATCGAAGAAGTTACCCCCACCCAAGATATGTGGGGACGTTCCGCCCACTTTATCGGGGTCCGTTGGATCGAGTAGTTAATAAAACTTAAAGATTGGACCATTCCAGAGTATCCCGTTAGAGTAGTACGCTGAGAAGCAATTCCACTTAAACTTTTCGTTCAATTCATCAGAAGGAAAAAAAAACACATGGTTCAACGTGGTTCTCAAGTTCGCATTCTGCGGAAAGAGTCGTACTGGTTTCAAGAAGTTGGCACCGTTGCCACTGTAGACCAAAGCGGCATCACCTATCCCGTGATTGTTCGCTTTGACAAAGTGAACTATGCCGGAGTCAATACCAACAACTTCGCGATGAACGAAGTCCAAGAAGTTTCAGGTCCCAAACCTGGAAAATCTCCCCTTGACAAAGGTGGCACCACAACCAAGGCTGCTGCTCGCACAACCGGGACCGACGCCCGTCCCAAAGGAGGCAAAACGACTGCCAAACCTGAAGCCGGTAGCAGCGGTACCGTAGAAGGCGATCCCAACCAGGGAACTGAAACCCGCTAAGCGGTGCCGGAACTCCCTGAAGTTGAAACAGTGTGTCGAGGGTTAAATCAATTAACCCTCGGTACGAGTATTCTGGGTGGCGATGTTTTGCTGGCGCGAACCATCGGCCACCCAGTTTCGCCTCAAGATTTTTTGGCGGGAGTCCAGGGATGCGCGATCGCCTCGTGGCAGCGCAGAGGCAAATATCTCTTGGCGCAACTCTCCCACCCAAAGGATTCCGATGGGGTTCCCCGAGGCAGTTTAGGAGTCCATCTGCGGATGACCGGGCAACTGTTATGGGTCCAGCGAGAGGAACCCTTGCAGAAACATACCCGAGTGCGCCTCTTCTTCGAGGGCGATCGGGAATTGCGGTTTGTGGATCAACGCACTTTCGGTCAAATGTGGTGGGTCCCCCCAAATGTCCCCATTCCCTCCATCATCACCGGATTAGCCAAATTAGGACCGGAACCCTTTTCCCCTGACTTTTCGGTTGAATACCTGACGCGCCAACTCCACAAGCGTCAAAAAGCGATTAAAACCGCCCTCCTGGACCAAACCCTTGTCGCCGGGGTGGGGAATATTTATGCTGATGAAAGTCTATTTTTGAGTGGGATTTTGCCGACCAAGCTTTGTGCTGACTTGAGTCGGGCAGAAATTGAGCGACTGCATAGCCAGATTATTCAAGTCTTGCAAAGGGCGATCGCTGCCGGGGGAACCACCTTCAGCAATTTTCTCAACGTCAGCGGTGTCAATGGTAACTATGGGGGAGTCGCTTGGGTTTACAATCGCGCAGGGCAACCTTGCCGCATCTGTGGTACGGCCCTCCATCGCATTAAATTGACCGGACGTTCTAGCCATTTCTGCCCTAATTGTCAGAGTTAGGGATTGGGGGGATGGGGAGATGGGGGGATGGGGGAGATGGGGGAGATGGGGGGGATGGGGGAGATAGGGGAGATGGGGGAGATAGGGGAGATGGGGGAGATGGGGGAGATGGGGGAGATTGGGGAGATGGGGGAGATTGGGGAGATGGGGGAGATTGGGGAGATAGGGGAGATAGATTGAAGTCATCATCCGCCGTTCAACGTCACGACTTTAGTCGTTTACTCTCCCCATCCTCCCCATCTCCCCCATCCTCCCCATCCTCCCCATCCTCCCCATCCTCCCCATCCTCCCCATCCTCCCCATCCTC
>NZ_JAMXFA010000090.1 GCF_025370785.1 Laspinema olomoucense D3b | reverse complement strand
CTATGGATCCTTTCCATCCCTAGGGGTTTTTTATCTAGTATTTCTACCTAAAAAACTTTTCTGTCACTGGAAAGCTATACGCTGTAAGGATTTCAGCGATTTCTTCCAAATTTTCCTAAATAGTATTTTCTGTCAATGACAGATTTTGGCTGTATTAGTAGGGCAACTCATCCCACGAACCCTACGAACCCACGAACCCTCTACGAACCCTTAGAACCCTCTACCAGAAAGGGATTCAGGGTTATAAAGATTCGTAGAGGGTTGACGATCGCCCCAAGGGGAACGTTCAAGCCGGTCCGGTCCAAGGGGATGGTTCAAGCCAGTCAGTCCCAAGGGGAACGTTCAAGCCGGTCAGTCCCAAGGGAAGAAGTTGACGATCGCCCCAAGGGGAAGGGAAGGGATGGGTGGAAGGATGGGGGAGGGAGTAGCACGATCGCCCCAAGGGAAGGAAGAAAAACCACACAACCGGCTAAATATCCCATAATTAAGCCGGTTCGAGTCGCCTCACTTGTAAATAATCTGGCACATATCCATAAGTACATCACTTGCATACATATATACATCACTTACATTGACAATCAAGCGCGTACATATCCATAAGTACATCACTTGCATACATATATACATCACGTACATTGACAATCAAGCGCGTACATACCACAAGTACATCACTTGCATACATATACACGCTATGTATATACATAAGTACAACAATCCCTCACCATAAGTACATCACGTACATAAATATACACGCTATGTATATACATAAGTACATCACGTACATACATATACAAGGCGTGTATATACATAAGTACAACTCACAAAGTGAGAAAATCGATGTCAGACGTTTATACAATGTGAGCTGTACTTAATGTTGTACACTAATTAGTGTACAACATTAAGTACAGCTCACATTGTATAAACGTCTGACATCGATTTTCTCACTTTGTGAGTTGTACTTATGTATATACACGCCTTGTATATGTATGTACGTGATGTACTTATGTATATACATAGCGTGTATATTTATGTACGTGATGTACTTATGGTGAGGGATTGTTGTACTTATGTATATACATAGCGTGTATATGTATGCAAGTGATGTACTTGTGGTATGTACGCGCTTGATTGTCAATGTACGTGATGTATATATGTATGCAAGTGATGTACTTATGGATATGTACGCGCTTGATTGTCAATGTAAGTGATGTATATATGTATGCAAGTGATGTACTTATGGATATGTGCCAGATTATTTACAAGTGAGGCGACTCGAACCGGCTTAATTATGGGATATTTAGCCGGTTGTGTGGTTTTTCTTCCTTCCCTTGGGGCGATCGTGCTACTCCCTCCCCCATCCTTCCACCCATCCCTTCCCTTCCCCTTGGGGCGATCGTCAACTTCTTCCCTTGGGACTGACCGGCTTGAACGTTCCCCTTGGGACTGACTGGCTTGAACCATCCCCTTGGACCGGACCGGCTTGAACGTTCCCCTTGGGGCGATCGTCAACCCTCTACGAATCTTTATAACCCTGAATCCCTTTCTGGTAGAGGGTTCTAAGGGTTCGTAGAGGGTTCGTGGGTTCGTAGGGTTCGTGGGATGAGTTGCCCTACTAATACAGCCAAAATCTGTCATTGACAGAAAATACTATTTAGGAAAATTTGGAAGAAATCGCTGAAATCCTTACAGCGTATAGCTTTCCAGTGACAGAAAAGTTTTTTAGGTAGAAATACTAGATAAAAAACCCCTAGGGATGGAAAGGATCCATAG
>NZ_JAMXFA010000073.1 GCF_025370785.1 Laspinema olomoucense D3b | reverse complement strand
TGCTTAGGCAGTGCTGGGGTTCGGCGTTTTAAGCCTACAAGTCTCGAAACCTTTAGAGATATGGGTTTGTTCAAGCGGTTCACTCCGCTGGGTCCCTTGGTGGTTTGTTCGACCTGTAACTACATTAACATAGGCTGTCGATATCTGTCAACAGTCTGTAAATATTAATTTACCCACGGGGTAGCCAATGGCCCCGAAAGCGCCTATAATGGTAGTGTTGGTAGATATAGGAATAAAGAAAAATGTTAGGAGCAGTAGCCAGTAGATCTATGGGTATGCGGTGGAAATTAAAAGTCGTTATGGCAGATAGAGATATATCCGCCCGAAAGTTAGCCGAAAAAACTGGCTTAACTTATGGTGCGATCGTCAAGTTACGGAACGAAACCCCAAAGCAGGTTACTGTCAGCACTCTTACAGCACTCTGTCACGCCCTCGATTGCACTCCGGATGAGTTGATGGAGATAACCGAGGATGAGTCCCCAAAGTAGTCCAGGGCGATCGCCAACAACCCGCCAACGTCCCGCCAAGATTGCCGCATTATGCGGGACCCCTAGGGTTGCCTGTAGTGGTGGCTTCTAGGGGTTTCGTTAATGCCTGCGTCGTTTGTTGATTAACGTTTCCGAACGTTAATGTTAAGCGCTTATCGAGCTAACTGTTAAGAAAAAACACTTGATATCTTTGTGGTATTTGTGTTTTCAGGGGTGCAACTAGAATTTTAGAGGAGGTTTGTAGAGTTTAGAATTTCACCAAGTCCCTGAGTTTATGGTATATTATCAGTAGAAGTAAATTCTTTTTGGTCCTAGGCCCCTTGGTTATAGGCACAAAAAAATTTGCCGACCCCGCTTCTTACCTGGGTTCGACAAATCTGATCTAAAGTTGAAATCTTTTTTTCTTGTCTCTAGTCTAGCATACGCGCAACAGCTTTAATCATAGATTTTTCGGCTTAGTGAGAGGCGGGACCCATCAATAATATGAGGTCTCCCGAGAATGAAATCGAAACATAGCACTATTATAGCACGGCGACGTGCTGGATACAACACAGGAGGCTGCAAAGATTGCGGCCATTCCGATCTACAGTTTTTTCGTCATCCCGAATATGCTGCCGTACTCCGTTGCACCCGGTGCGGGATATTAGCGCACTCATTAACTGAGGAAACCCTGGACTACCTGGGAATCGATGCTGAATCTCTCCCAGAGCTTCCAAAAACTTCTGTGATGATCATCTTGGATCCTGCATTTTTTGGAGGGTCTAAGTAATGGCTACCAGAGAACTCGTAGATCTCAATGACTACTCATCCCGACTCACCAAAGCTAAAGGAAAGGATAAATATATTTGCCCTGTGTGTGGTGGCAATGATTTATCCGTAAGCTCCAAAAATGGAATTATATTCACCTGCTACACAAACGATTGCAGCCGTGCTGAGATTATCAAGGCGATCGCGCCTGAAAAGTACGGGAAGAAAGATCCAGACTACACCCCGACTAAAGCACGACGCTCAATCTCGAAGCCGACTAAACCCGCACCATTGCCCGAGAGCGGAACCCTTGCGACTTTGCCAAAAATTCCCCTGAAGTCACTCAGAAAACAAGTGCCAGGGGGATACCTAACGACTTATCAATACAGTGAGACCCATTGGGTAGAACGTACCGATTATGACGATGGTCGCAAAAAGCTATTCATCCCGCATCATACCGACAGCAACGGCAACACAATCCCTAAAAAGGGTGATGATTCCTGGCCCGCCTATAAAGAGGGGGAAGCGATCGCCTATGGACAAGGGAAGTGGGTTCTGTGGGTAGAAGGGGAAAAATGCACGGATGCCGTGAGGTCCCTCGGTTTCGTCGGGATAACTTTTACTGGGGGCGCTAAAGCAACAGAGCAGGAGTCGGCTTTAATACGCCTGAAAAATGCAGGAATCGCAGGGATAGCTATCATCCCCGATAACGACGACGCCGGAACCAAAAAGTTAAATGACGTGACAGGATACTGTCATAAATGGCAAATACCCTTAGTTAATTTGGGTAAGTTTTTAGACATTCCTGAAGGGGAAGATATCGCCGATCTAGTAGAGGATTATATGGACAATCAGGAGAGCATCGTACAACACCTTAATGCGGCGATGGTGGTATCTTTAGCCTCAGCAAAAGAGGAAGCGCTTAAGAAAGACCCCGACTTCCTTTTTAAGATGGATCTCCAGGCTTTAGCGGCTGAAACTGACTTTATCAAATACATCCGGTTTAAGAATGAGATATGTGCCAATTGGCGGATCCGCTCTCAAGATTTAGATAAGGCAATTAACCACCTTAACCATTCCCAAAATACTCCCAAAGTACAATCTATGGACTTTGCAGAGTTTATGGAAATGGAAGTACAGGGGTTGCAATGGCTTATTCCTGGCTTTTTGCCAGTGGGCGAGACGATTCTACTCTCAGGCGCACCCAAAGCCGGTAAATCACTGTTAGCGGTCGATTGTGGCTTTTGTTTAGCAACAGGGGAAGATCCTTTTTTGGGTGAAAAATTACATGATCAGAAACGAGTGCTTTTAATTTCAGTAGATGAGTCTCCCAGTTCCACCAAAACCAAACTACAACGCCGGGGATTCCGTTCTCAAGACGCGCCTTTTTTGCGGGTGATGACTTCCTGGGATATTAGCCAAATGGTAGCTCTCGAAAAAGAATTAGAGGACTTCCGCCCCCATGTAGTTATTGTCGATAGCTTGAAACGGATTACAGCAGGGCGAGATATCTCTGAGAATTCAGCAGAATTTGCAGATAATATCTACACCTTAAAGGAGCTATTTACTCGGTATGGCGCGGCTGGAATTCTTATCCATCATGACAATAAGGATAAAGATGCTGTCGGAGTGGACAAGGTGCGGGGGAGTTCAGCGATCGCCGGTGCTGTCTGGGGGATGTGGAATATTCGTCAAGTGCCTAAACCAGACCCAGATAATCCTAAGCGCTTAGTTATAGATCCTCGGGACCCCGAACGTACTCTTTATTGTCATAGCCGCGATACAGAGGGCCAATTGCTACGAATCCAGTTTAACCCCGATGACAACAGCTATGAGTGCTTAGGTGAAGTAGACACCAATGAAGAGAAAGCCGAAGCCGATCGCACTATGAAAGATCGAATTCTTATGCTTTTGGAACGACACCCTGATCAGCCCTTGAGTGGAACTCAAATACTTGAGTTAATGGGTGAGAAAGACAATAAAGGGGGGATTTACACCAATCTTTCCCGCCTTGTGAATAAGCGGATCGTTAGTGCAACTCCAGCACCAAACAACAAGCGCTACACCCTCTATAGTTTGCCTCAAAATGTAGGTGACACTCCCCCCCCTACCCTAGCAGTGGGTAATGTTATATCCGGGGCTGAAAGTAAGACAGAGAAAGACTTACAGACATATAACACACATATAACATCTACCCCCCGGATAGATAACAACCTTACCCCCATCACCCCCCCTGTTATGAGTCAAAACCCTAACGGTGTAAAGGTTTCAGGCATAGATAACAACTCACCCACAGAGGGGGGGGGTGTGGGTGTCAGCGATGGGGTGGGAAAAACGCCTGTTTGCGTTAAAAGCGCAACGAATACCCCTAAGCCTAATTTTCCGTTTAATGGTGTCAAGATGCCTAAAGAATGGCTAATTCAGGCTTTTAATTGGGTGAGTGAAGCCTATGAAGCCTGTGATGTTAATTTTTTTGAGTCACCCACTCCTGAAGAACACGAAGCCTCGATCGCTATTAATACTTGGCAATTGCTCATGAAGGTTGATTGTTACTGGGATATAGATCGAGAGGGTAAAAAGTGGCTTGATGCTCTCTGGGAGCAATCGCTTTTATGGTTTCACTCAGCCGGTCAGTTCACCACCCCCGAAGTGTGTCGCTGGTATATAGAGAGATTTCTTGATGATAAGGAGGTGATGGAACGCTTGCACGATGCTGGATTGCTAGAAGCTCCCACTAAATCTATTAATGGGAAGCAAAAGGAAAAGCTTAAGCTCTGGTATCGGTCCCTCAAAAACCTAAAACTTCCTAAGCTCTCCTCTAAAGAGCCACCTCGTCCCCCTCTTCCTAAAAAGGGTGATTCCGTCCCTTATATGCAACCTACGGAGCTTGTGCGGTGGTGGCAGTGGCTAGTCTTCACTTATTCGGGATCTCACGCTGACGACTCTAAATTGCCCTCTACCTATGGTGAGGCTTTCCAGGCTTGCTGTGCACTGCTTAACCGACTTGAGTCCCAATTAAAAAATAGTGAGGATTGGATCTTTATCTGTCGGGTCTTCAATCCTGCACTGAACTAACCCGTGGGGGACTTCCCCCACCTCCCAGGGCTGTACTGTCTAGCGGCCCTGATCCATAAACAACTTTTAAGGAAAACAGAACAATGAACGACTCAGAAGCCTATAACCTCTATCTCTCCCTCACCCCATCAGAAAAAAGACAATTCGAGGCGCTGTCCCCGACTCAACAATTGCAACAGTTGCGATCGCGTAGCCGTGATCAGGTGAGGATTGACCCTCAAACGGCATATCAGATCGAGCTATTTTTCAGAGAACTCCCAGACGCCTATAAGCAGGCAGTAGGTAGACTCAGCGACGTTCGGCGAGTAGAAAGATTATTTGAGTTGCGCGACTTTGCCGATCGCCATGATGGGCAATTGCCCGAGATTTAATCAAGGGTTGATCAGCTTAATGCACTATTAGTCCTCTTTTTGCCCCTGCTAATACGCCAAAAAGGGCTGAATTAACCCCTTTTTGGCCCTCTCCACCTCTTAGACCCTACCAACTGGAACCCGCTAAACCCCCACGGGTAAAGGGTTATAGGGAATCTAAAGGCTACACTCTCACGCTCTCTCTGTTAACAACACGCGGATAACAGCACCGTTATGGATGATAAACAATCAATAATCAGCAATCAGAAATTCGAGGGACCCTTCGAGAAACATGAATTTACAATTGAGCTAAATGGGCGGGTAAGAAAATATACCTACAAGGCTACCCTAGGGCGATCGCCGGTACGTCCAAGGGCATCACGTTCAAAAGAGGGTAACGGCATAAAATGGGATGGTGATTTTGATAACGACCCCGACCTCCAATTGCTGTTAGGCTCCTGGGATGAGAGTTTAGCGATGCTTAACCGTCCCCACCCTCTAAAACGGGCTGATGCACCTTTAGAACTCCCACCCGCCTAGAACGTCGATTTTAGGCACAAATGAGAAAACCCTCCTATTCCTATCGGGATAAGAGGGTATAAACGTTTGTTTATTAGTTTATTTCAGTAGATAGAACATTCCATCCTCCCGGCGAGTCCAGGGGAGGTGATCAGGATCTAAACCTGCTGACCACTTAGCAAAACTCCCAGGCTCTTTAGCTTCCTTTTTCCAGGCACGTTCGACTTGAGTCGCCTGGTACTTATCTTTAGAAGTAGTGAACCGTTTCGTTGCCAGTTTGTTGGCGGTGATTCCTTCCTCTATGTTGCCGATCGCCTCCTCAGTCCCTTCAGACTCAACCTCTACTGCCGACTCGCCAACTGCGGCAATCTTACCGTTCTCTAGCCCATTGCCGATCGCCTCAGTCGCCTCAGTCTCCGGAGAGGGCGATTGAATCGGTTCGAGTCCGTTGCCAGGGGTGACGATACTACACGGTAACGATTCGATAAGGCTACTGTCTAGCAAAGTGCTAGACTTACTGCTAGACATAATATCCTCTAAAACTTCGGGGTCCTCTGCCTTGTCTAGCATTACGTCTAGCTGAGTGCTAGACTCGACTTTACCATTGCTAGACAGACTGCTAGACAAGTCTAGCGCCTTTAGCCTTTCGTCAATTAGGCGAGAAAGCACTTCCTCTAAATTGCATTCCCGTGGGAGTCCCAAGGGGATAACTTCCTCTAAAGCCGTTACCCTGTCAGCAATTGAGTCAGTGTCTAGCACGTTGCTAGACGGACTGCTAGACTCGCCTAGTAGCAACTCAGGGCGATCGCAAACTAGACTTGCTGACCTTAAAAATACCTCGGTGCGACTGATTCCATATCGCGCCGCTACTGCATCAACGCGGGCCAAAAAGTCAGGCTCAATCCTGAAGTTTAACTGTACCCGCCCCTTGCTTCCCTGTGCTTTCTCTGAAGGATCCTTTTTAGCTGTATCTTGCTTAGTCGCCATTGTTCGTTGCCTTCGTTCACTTCCTCTTTAGTCTAGCATCTTGTCTAGCATTTGACTGATAAGTTTTCTGGAACGACTAAATCTACCTTTATGTTTTTAGATTTGAATCACTTATCTGTCTAGCAACTGCTAGACAGTGCTAGACAGATAGACTATATTGTAAACAAGGGGAAGCAATCAGCCGAACCGAGGGACCTAACCAGTCCCTTAACCGAGATCGGCGAATATTGCCTTTTTGACATAAGTAAATATTCACCGATTCCAGGGTACAATACCAACAGCAAAAGAGAGGACCAACTCATGATCGCAATCACCTATAACAATTTAGTCGATAACAATCTTGCAACAAATTTCTCAGGATGCAATACCGATGAGAGGATCCTAGAAATCTGGCTTTATGGAAAATCACCCCGAACCCAAGGATCCTATAAAAGTGTTGCAGGGGCATTTTTGGCATTCGTTAACAAACCCCTCCAAACCGTAACGGTGGCTGATATTTTCCATTGGGTAGAGACGATCGCACCAAACCTAAAACCTAGCTCAGTAAAAACAAAACTCTACACAATCAAATCACTTTGCAGTTTTGCGTCAAAGATTGGTTACTGCCAATTCAACGTCGGCGCGGCTATCAAACCCCCTAAAGTCGCTGACGAACTCCATAAAAAATGCCTGAAAGTAGAAGCTATTAAGGCGATGGCTAACAGCACCGAACGCTTGCGCGACTCATTATTAATCCGCTTTGCTTATCTATCAGGATTACGCGCTGCTGAGTTGTCAGCATTAACCTGGGGACAGTTCAGGGACGGAAAGCTCTATGTCACCGGAAAGGGTACTAAGAACAGAACGATAATCATCCCTGAGTCTTTTCTGCTAGAACTGCTAGAACTCAAACCCGTTAACGCTTCCGATGATTCCCCAGTATTTGTGTCCCGCAAAAAGAACGGTGGACATCATGGACATTTGAGCCGGATCTATATCTCCAAATTAATCAAAGATGCAGCTATAAAAGCCGGTGAAACCGATAAGGTCAGCGCCCATTGGTTGCGCCACTCTCATGCGTACAATGCCTTAAAGAATGGCGCGGATATAGCAGTTATCCGAGATAGTTTAGGTCACGCGAGCTTGGTAACTACGAGCAAATACGTCGGCTTAGATCCCGATGATTCATCCTCTCTATATCTATCAATCTAGCCTATGGTTACCTTAGAAACTGCGGTAATGGAGTCGCTGAAAGTGCATAAGCGACTCCCACGAACAATACAAAAATACCTCAATCAAACCTACGAAACCTCAGTAGAACTAGAGGCGATCGAGACTACTCTGGCCCAATTAGAAGCCACTGGCAAAGTACAACGCCATCGCCTCAAATCTGGCTTAATAACCCACCTATGGGAGTTAGTACCATGAACTTAAGAATTAAAGGATCACTCACGGAACTCCGGCAACTCTACCAGGTACTCAGTACCCGCTATAACCTAAGCGGTTCAAAGCTATACCCTAATGCTATGCCCAATGAAGATAGAGGGTCAATCAAGCGACAAATACCACCGTTTCCACCGAGTGAAATAACCGATGAGATGATTAAGAGTTATGGTGAGAGGACGTTCCGGCTCTATGTTTCTAATGTTACTGTGGGAACTAATGCTAAACTTTAGAAGTGAGTAGCAAGCACAAAAACCCCCCAGCGTCCATAAAAAAAAGACCACTAAGGTGCAATACCCTAGTGGTCTTTTGGTTTTATTGATTTAATACTTCATTGATAGCCTTTACTCGCCGTTCTTGGTCTTGCCTTATGCACCCATATCTCCAGGCTTCACTATAGGGCTGCATACCTCTGAGTCTTTGAGCGAATTGATTCCGAGGGTTAGAGCAAACTTTAAACAATCCACCGGCTGATAACTCTCCACCTCTACGGAATGCCTCAACTCTGGCGTGAGCGATCGCATCTGTCCCCGAACGTCCCTCTAGTTTTGCCCTTTGGTATTTGTCAGCGAGTCCACTCTTAACAGAGGACTGATTGGCGAGGTCAATGCTGTTTATATAAACTTCCGGCCCATGTTGAATGGCATCAGCGTTAGGCTCTAACCACTTTTGAGCGTACTCAAGGCACTTAACGTCTGCCTCATTCTCATCTCGACCTCGACCTTGGTCGCTACACCACCCACGGTTCCAAACACCGTTACCGGGGTCAATATGTCCCTTTGATAATGCCGTTCGGGTTCCATCGCTTAGGCAGTTTCCCTCAGCAGCGCAAATGGCCCTCACCCCTAAATCTGTTTTAGGGTCTGGAGTTTTGAACAATTCCCCGGTGTTTCCAGGGGTGATCGAGCTACTCGGTAATCCCAGCTTTAAAAATGATTGCCAATTACCTTGGAATATTTGAGGTGAAAATATAGCAGCACCGGCGCATAAGAGGGCCAAAGTCACCATAAACACAAACCCAGCGTCAGGGTCAAGCTCTCTAGTTTTGCCCATTATTCCCACCTCCCCGACTTAGCGGCGGGCTAGGTAGGGACCCGTGCAACACTTGGAACAAGGGCCAAAACTTAGGGTTAGTCCACTCACCGTCTTTCTTTTCACTCCAGTGCAAGTGGGGTCCGGTGGATGTTCCGGCGATCGCACCTTTGGCCGGGTCACCTCCAGATAGACCAAACACTTCCCCAGGTTTCATGAACCCGCTAGAACCCACGGGGAAGGCGCATTTATTAAGGTGCGCGGCCATAAAGCTACGGTTAGGGAGGTTATCGGGTTCTAGGACCGCATAAAGACCCGCGCCACTGGGTTGGATCTTGCACTCGACTAACGTCTGTTTTCCTGTACCCACTACATAGAGTTGAGAGTTTTCTGGGAGTCCCCCGGCTTGTCCGATATCAATCCCGTTATGAAATTTCACATAACCATGAATCGGGTGTTTATGGTAACCAAAGTCTCTACCTCCTAGAACAAATTGACCAATTTTATCCCCACCTTTAACGGGTTTCTCAAGGTCAGGTGCGATCGCCCCGATGATTTGCTGAGTGGGAGTGACTGCAACTTTAGACAATAGCGGGTGCAAGGCGTGGTGATAGGCTAATAAGCCACAACTGGCAACCGTTGCAAAAAGTACAAAACCCTCGGTTGCCTTAGCCTTCCGTGCTTCCCATTGGGCGTCCAGGTCATTGGCGATCGCATCAATCTTTTGGTCTAGGCGGGCAATGGCTGATTCTAAATCTGTTGAGTTCATGGTGTCACCTTAATGTCTACTTTTCCGTTATCCTCAACCGCGTCAATGCTTCCCCCACCTCTTATGAGGTAGCGCCATCTAATAGCTTTTCCGTCCCTAAAATTGCACCGAGGTTGACCTAAAACCCCCTGCAATTCAGGCAGAGATCGGAAGGTCACCCCCTGCTTAAGTCTTCTATCCAGTTCCCGTGCCAAGGTGCTGGGGACTTCCGGTGCAGTTGCTTCTACACTTCCCTGGGGACAAATAGAAAGGCGCATATCTGGAGTCGTTACGGGACTGTGAGGTGCTGTTGATGGTTTAGCGGGTTCTGAAGGCTTAGAAGGGGTATTAATGCCCGCAATTTGACCCGCTAAGTTGATTACAGGAGCAACGCAAAAACTTGTCGAACATCCCGCAATAGGACTCGCAACAGTTCCGGCAGTTAACACGAACAAAGATAGACCACTAATTGAGTAGAAAACATCTCTGGCAATTGACATAAAACCTCCAATAAAAAACCCCCGCTAAATTCGTTAACGGGGGTTTAGCGTGTAGATTAAGGTGCTGTTGAATCTGCGGGTTGATTGCGAGACGGGATGACCTTACGGACGTTATTAACGACGCATCCGCCCTTATTCCAAATAGACTGCGGTGAGTCCACCAAACTTGTAGGAGTATCGCATCCAACCCCTTGAACTCCGTCTATAAATTCCCCAGCACTCAACAAGAGTAACCAGCATACAAAAAAGCCGAACAGGGGAATAGTTGTCACCGCCCAAACTGCGATACTTTGATGGGTTCCATTAATGGTCACTTTGTTATTGTCACTCATTGTTTTTAGCCTTAATTACTGTTAGTTACTACTGAAAAACGCTGCTAGAGGTGACTAGAGGTAGAGGAAAGGCTCAAATCGCCATAAGCTATGCGGCACAAGCGTTGTAGGTCAAACCTCTAGCCCTCTACTTAGTCCACTACTCGCTCGATCCGCCATTCCAGACCCTCTCCCTCGCCTCGAACATACCCCTGACCATTGGCAGATAATTGTAAGAACAATTCACGCATCTGATCCGGGGTTAGGTGTTTTAATTTCCAGCACAATTGTTTTGCTTTGGAGGCACTAACCCAACCGTGTTTACGGGATATCTCAAACAGCTTTGAAGTGTCGAGGGCGTCATCGGGGACGGGTACAGAAGATGATTCAACGTCAAGCTCAAAACTTGACCGGGTTGAGATTAAATCGCTAAAGTCTAACTCCCAATGACCCTTGGGGAACATATCGCGAACATCAGGGATTTTAACCGGGATTGGTTCCCCTCCGTTCGTGGCGATCGTGCCTTGTCCAGTTGGTGCTAAACCTCCGATTTTGCTAGGGTCAGATTTAGCGGTAAGTTCTATTTTTATGAATCCTTCCTTGAGTAACTTCGATAACCCTTTGGCGCTTCCACCTCCTAACATTTCCAAAGTGTCGCCCTGACTAACCATAAGCACAAATAAGTTAGCCTTTCTGACTCCGGCGACAATAGTTTTTAGGAAGCTAGACATCAAGTCAGCGTCAACGTTGCCGGAGTATTCTCCCATCTCTTCAATAAGAATGGTTATGGGTTCAGACTCGAAGTACCACTCAGCTTGTGGCTTATTTTGCCTTATGGCGTAACGTTTCTCACGTTCGGATAGAAACCACTCAATACCTTTTTCGATGTCTTCAAACTGCTGTTTAAGGGTGTCACCCTTCCCATAAACTTTAAGAGGTTTATAAGAGCCGTATTCGTAATGATGATTAAGTACGATAACCTGATGCCCTTGTTTAATCCTCCTTCTGAGAATCGCTGCTGCAAGCGTTGTTTTTCCGCTACCTTGGGACCCAATTAGGCTAACGAGTCCACTGTCGATCGCTGACGTTAACGGGTCTGATTGATGCGTCTGGGTGGGAGGTAGAGAGGGCAGAGGGTTAATTCCCGGAAGGGCGATCGAGCCGTGTCCTTTTTCCTCTCTACTCATCTGGTAAAACTGAAACCCCGCAATTCCCCCCGCCGCCAAACCTCCCAACACAAACAAGGGACTCATATCGGATTTGTGCAACTGGAGATAAATTTGGTCACCCTGCCGGACGCAGGACCCGGACCGATACAACATCCCGGCTGATAGTAACAATGGGGCGGTTGTTAACAGGGCCGCGTTAGAGATGAATTTAGAAAGGCTCATTAACATCACCTCCTGGCATAGCCTGAGCTTCCTCGATCGTCGCCCTGGTTAAACTTTCAAACCGCTTCGCCGCGTCGCTACAATCGTCTATGCTGTCGCTTAATTGGTCCGTAGCTACCCAGCTTAAAGCTCTGGAGTTGACCCCTCGGGATAAGGCTCTTGCGATATCCCTTTGGTCGTATAAAGCCTTGCGGAAATCAAAAACGTGCTCGGCACGGATTGAGAGACGATCGGCAAGGGCGATTGATTGAATCTTTGCACCGCGTTGATCATGCTGCTGGCGTAGCCAATCGTAAGCACTTTCACAGTTTTTAGATTTCATGCACTCCTGTTGTGCATATAAAATCCAAGCGTCAGCCCGGGCTTCGCCGATAGCTTCCTCTGTGGATGTTGCGATCGCCTGAAGGTCTACGCCACAACTTTGACGGACGGTTTCCCAAGCTTCATTACGTCGGCTAGATAAATCCTCTAGGGGTGGGGGTTCATTGGCGATCGTTTCTTCCACCGGCGCGGGTTCGAGTTCAAGCTGGGGTGTAGCAACACTTTGACGGCTTGAAAGGGTGATTAAACTTGAGAAAAGCCAGAAAGCACCGAGGACGCCTCCGGCAATTAACGCTTGTTTTCCCAACCCTTTAAACTGCGGTATTTTGGGCTTTTTCTGGCTTTGAATTGCTTGGTTGACCGATGGTACTAAAGTATCAGAATGCCCGCTAGGGTAGGCTCTATGGGTATCCTGGGGGATTGGTTGCCCCCAAGCGTCATAATGTTGATTGTCCATAATTTCTCCAAATTAGAAGCCCATGCGGGCCCTTTAGAAAATGTAGAAGGGTTGCATGGGCTGAATGGTTATCGTTGTTATTTGCTGTGTTTGCCGTTGCCGTTGCTGATGTTTGGCGTAGGCTCGGTATGCGACGGTAAGAGCAAGTGAGCGATCGACGGTTGAGAAGGGGCGAGGGCCTTTGGGTAGGAGTATGAACCCTGAGAGTCAATGGCCTCTGAGAGGGCGTCGAGTACCATATCGTCGCTATCAAAAATTGCCCCTTCGAGTTCATCGCTTAACTCATCGTCAGGCAACCCGTTAGACAACCAATCAGCCAGGAGTGAATTACTCTCACGGACGATCGCCGCGTAACGTTTTTGAGACAGCTTTCGGGTCGCTTTCCGGTCACTTTCTAGGAGGGCGCTAACGCTTCCGTTACCTGGGGTATTTGAGGCTTTAGCGGTGGTAGAGGGGGAAGTTTGGTGCTGTTTAGTGACTTCGAGTTTATAAGCGTCGCAAGCGTCGAATACGGTTAAGTTATCACGTTTAATCCGCTTAAGAACTTCGGCAATATGGGGTTCGGCAACATCTAAACTCACCTCTACATCACCAAATAAGCGGGTGAAAATGGTAGATAGGCGCTTGGGGGTTGCATTGAGCTTAGTAGACAAATCGGTGTAAGTTAATACCATTGCTTTAGATTCCTTCGTTTCTTAGTGTTGTGATTACTTGGGGTTCTGTCGCCCCCATCCTGAACATTTGTCTGACTTTCTTAATCGCCTGATAGTTTTCTCGGGAGTAGAATCCACTGCCGACAGGGTGAGAAAACTCATCAGGACAAGCGGTCCGTAGTATTCTCAAATAGTGCCTAAATCTTCTGTCAGAGACACCCAGAAACCCGAGTATCTGTCGTCTTGTGTAGCCTTGTAGCCTGATTGGTTCTAGTTCATACTCCATAAAGGTTTGAGGTTTGTCTTACACTGTCTTACGCTGATGTGAGAACCGCTAAAGGCTAGACTCGCTTGATATAGGCTTGTAGGTAGCCTTTAGCGGAAGTGAACAGGACTGAAACCTTTACCGCTTAAGCGTTCGGGAATCTACCGCACGTCCCATTAGCTCTATCTGAGCAGGGGTGCGGGCCGCAGTGCCTAACAATTCATCCTGCGCCAAGATAAAAGCCACCTGGGGGATGAGATTAGGGTCAAGGTCAGTCGTTCGGATTAGGTTTAGTTCCCAGTGATGCTCCAAGGATTCAAAGGCTAAATCGCCATCTAGTTGGTGTTGAGTGGTCATTAGATTTCCTCCTCAAACTTCACCGCAGTAGCATGACCACTGACTAGGAAAGCTAACTGCCACCATTCGTCAATCGTCAGCACCGAGTTCATGAACTCATCGGATTCATCTAACCCATTAGAAAATGAGTCTTGAAGGCAATCAGAGAAGCCGATAGCCGTCGATATGTCCATGCTGTGATAGCCCTGGGAATGGCATTGTTTAAGGGCAGATGAACAGATAATCAAGAGGTCAATGGCATCAATGCGGGTGGTGATTTGGTCAATGGAAAAGTTAGGGATAACTTCGGGGGAAAGTTTTGTGTAGTTCATGAGTCTTTTGAGTAACTAAAGGATTAAGAAAGCACCGAGTCAGACCCGGTGCTTATGGTGGAATTAATCAACCCAAGGTGCTGCTAATTGGCTCGGTGTGAGTTGGCGAGTGGCACGTTTATAATCGTGATGCCTTAATTCCGCTAATTCGCTTGACCACCGAGAAAGGCTGATCCATTCCTCTAAATCCAACTCAATACTTTGAAAAATCTCTGAGTGACAATCGAATGAGTCGAAGGCGTACTCACTGGCATTAGATTCATGCAGCTGGAGAATTTGGCCTAAAAAATAAGGCTCTCCAGTTTGATTTGTCCACCAAGCTCCCGATGATGCAATTTCGCTTAAATCTAAAGCGTCTGAAAGGCTTAAGCGTTCCCCGTTTCCGAGGAAAGGATAGAGCTTGTCCTGGAGGGACTGGGAATAAAAGCCCATTGCTTTGGGGCTGGAAAGTGTTAGAGTAGTCATGATTGTGAAAAAACTAAAGAACTGGACTGAGATACGTCCCAAGGGGTGCAACCCAAGGGATAGACCGATACGGTCATGTGCGTGATTATTCGGTTGTCAATGTTCAGTTTATTGGGAATCCTTGGATTCCACCTCCCCTCGACTTTACGGTTAAGGAGGAAGTCGCCCCCAGTATTGCTTAGGCAGTGCTGGGGTTCGGCGTTTTAAGCCTACAAGTCTCGAAACCTTTAGAGATATGGGTTTGTTCAAGCG
>NZ_JAMXFA010000007.1 GCF_025370785.1 Laspinema olomoucense D3b | reverse complement strand
TTTTCCTGTCTTTTGTGTTCGAGCAATACTCCTACAACCCTTGTACGGTAAGCTTTTTGCTTCTTTTCAGCAAGCCCTATATTAGCACGACATGGCCAGTTTTTATTAGGTAATTTTTAAAAATGCTTGGTCTCATATATTACTAAGAATTTGGGAACTGACTAGGCAATGAGTGAATTGTCTGTCCCTATGAACAAAAGCCTGAACCGACTGAATTCGTTACTACGAACAGGAGGAAATGACTTCAGTCGTTACTACAAACCCGGTAAAACTACTGATAGTTTGAACGAAATTTCATGGATTAGCCCGCGCAGGAGGGGCTCTGTTTGTGTAGCCCCAGCCTTTAGGCTGCGGGGCCAATGAAATTAGGTTAATTTTTCCTCTGGGCAATGGGGATTTCGATGATAAATTCGCTACCTTTGCCCGGTTCGGTGATGCAGTCTAAACTACCGTTATGTTTGTCTACGACAATTTGATAGCTGATAGCTAATCCGAGTCCGGTGCCTTTGCCGACGGGTTTGGTGGTGAAGAAGGGGTCAAAGAGGCGGGCTTTGATTTGTTCAGTCATGCCGGGTCCGTTGTCGGCGATGTGGATGATGGCCCGATCGCCTCGAACTTCGGTGCTAATCCGAATGGTGGGCAAGGTTTCTGATGGGTGGCTTTCTAAGGCATCGATCGCATTGTTAATAATGTTCATCAGCACTTGATTCATCTGAGACGCATAACACTCAATTAAGGGCAATTCCCCATACTCTTTGATGAGTTCTATGCTATGGCGATCGCCTTTGGTTTTGAAGCGATTTTGCAAAATTAATAGGGTATTTTCTATCCCTTCATGGATGTCTACTGCTTTCATATCCGCTTCGTCTAGGCGGGAGAAGTTGCGTAAACTTAAGACAATTTTGCGGATGCGATCGGTGCCCATTCTCATCGAGGCGAGAATTTTAGGCAGATCTTCGGTAATATAGTCTAATTCTAGGTCGGAAATTGCCTCTTGCAGTTCTGCCTCGGGGGTGGGATAGGTTTCCTGATACAGGTTAATGATACTCAACAAATCATCTGTATAGTTGCTCAAGTGAGTGAGGTTGCCGTGAATAAAGTTCACCGGATTATTGATTTCGTGGGCGACTCCGGCGACTAATTGGCCTAAACTGGACATTTTTTCCGTCTGGATCAGTTGGGATTGGGTTTGTTGTAACTCCTCTAAGGTATTCTGTAATTGTTCGGCTTGTTTTTGGGCTTCGCGGGCGCTATCTTGGGCTTGGCGGTATAAGTCAGCTTGGTACAGGGCGATCGCCAATCGTTCGGCAACGGCTTGCAACAGTTCTACTTCCCATTCGTTCCAATTTCGGGCTTGGTAGTGGCTTCCGCAAACCAGGCAACCGATATCTCCCGAAGCGGTTTGAATGCTAACAATGACAACGGCGCGATACCCCCACACTGTATAAAGGGATTGGACCTCTGGATCGGAGTCATCGCCCAACTCATCGCACTGAATCAGTTCAGTGTTAGCAATTTTAACTTCCACGGGAGTCCCCTGAACGGGATAGCGCCCGATGCGACTGTGGAGTTCAGGGTTTTTTACTTCCGTGACGATTTCCCAGAAAGGGGGGGTACTACAGCAGCGATACCATATAAAACTACAGCGATCCAGTGCCAATAACTGATATAGCTGTTGAACTACTGTTTCCAGGATAGTATTCACGTCTAGGGAGTTGCGAATATCACTAGAAATCCGGTTGATCAGGGATTCTCGATTGGCGAGTTGTCGGGATTCGGCTTCGGATTGGCGCAGGGCTTTTTCAGCTTGTTTGCGATCGCTCACATCGACGCCAATCCCCCAGCCGGACCAACCGGAAATCGGAAATTGCTTAGAAATATTAGACCAAGCAATGGTTTTAATTGTGCCATCTTTGGCCGTGAGATCCAGTTCCCAGTTTCGGTAATGATTGTCTAATTCAACCATTTCAGTCAGCATCGCTGCTCTTTCTTCCGGAATGGGATACAACATTTCCACCACCTGGGGATTGCCGACGATTTCATCGACACTATATCCGGTGACTCGTTCACATTCCCGGTTCCAGGCGGCAAATAGTCCCTCGGCATTGAAGGCATTCATCATCACGGGCATATTATCTAGGATGCCGCGCAGGGATTCTTCTCGCTGTTTGAGGGCAGTTTCTGCCTCTTTGAGGGCGGTGATATTTTGAGCGACTAACATTCCGGCAAAGATTTCCCCATTAGTATGGGTAACCGGCAGTAGGTGGACCAAATAAATTCTCTCGCGAAAGGGTAGTTCAAAGACTGCTATCTCACCAGCAAAGGCGGCTCGATAGATGGGTTCTAAGATGGCAACGGTTTCCGGGGGCCAGAATTCCCAGAGGGTTTTGCCTTCCATTTCGGTTTTAGAAAAGCCGATTTCGTCTAATTCCCGTCCATCTACCAAGGTATAGCGCAAGTCTTGATCAAACAGACAGATGCCACCATTGGGGAAGTTGCGGGCGATCGCCCGATAGAGTTCTTCACTGCGGCGCAGGGCTTCTTCGGCTGTCTGACTTGAGGTGATATCATGGGCGGTACCGATGAGTTTAATCAGTTCACCCTCGTCGTTAAAAATCGGTTGGCCTTTGGAGGAGATAAATTTGATAGAACCATCGGGAAACAGCATTCGGTGTTTACGTTCATAAGGTTGCTGTTGGGCGATCGCCTCTTCAATCAAAGTTTTGAGGGATTCACGGTCCTCGGGATGCACCAGTTGCAAAAATTCCTGATACGTTAGTCCTAATTCGGGCTGCTCAACCTGATAAATCCGTAAGAGTTCATCGGACCAATCCACGTGATAGGTGATCAAATCGAATTCCCAGGACCCGATATGAGCCACTTGTTGAGCTTGAGCCAATTGCAAGGCGTTACGCCGCAGGGCTTCTTCCGTTTGTTTGCGATCGGTGATATCCCGGATGATGGTGGAAAAATATTCCAAGATGCCGTTTTCGGACCGATGGCTCATAATCACCTGTAAAACCGGCATTTCCTGACCATCATGAGCCAGAAAAAGGGTTTCACCGCTCCAAACCCCGGCTTGGGTTGCGGTGGGCAAGGCTTCATTAAAGATGAAGGACTGGCAGGATTGTGGCATAAATTCTGAGATATGGTGGGTTGTGATATCATCACTTTCGGCTAACCCCACCAAGCGCCGCCCTGTCTGGTTGAGGTAGAGAACGCCTCCTTTTGCATCGGAAATCCCTACGAAATCCGGGGTTGCTTCCAAAATTGTGATCAGTCGTTCCCGTTCTTTTTCGGCTTCTTTGCGATCGGTGATGTCGGTGACAATTCCATCCATGCGGATCGCTTGACCGTTAGCATCATAAATCAGCCGAGTCCGCGCTTGGATGGTGCGAATGCTGCCATCGGTGCGGATGATGCGATATTCAACTTCGCTGCTGCCGGTTTCCATCACTTCTGCATTGTAGCGCTCAACCAGATGGCCATCTTCTGGGTGAACCATCTCTTGCCAAATCAGCGGATTTTCATAGAACTCTTGGAGAGGACGCCCGTAGAGGGTTTCGGTGGCGGGGTTCAAAAATAGCGGCTCGAAGGTATGGGGATTAATGGACCAGACCATATCATCGAGGGAGTTGAGGATGCTGTTGAGGCGGGATTGGCTTTCCTGGAGTGCTGCTTCGGCATCTTGGCGATCGGTCACGTCCCGCAAGGCGATCACGGCACCTAGCTTGTTCCCGGAAGCATCAATGATCGGTTGACCACTGCCGAGGAGGGTGCGGCGTTTCTGATGTTTCGGCGCGATCACCATTTCTTCATTTTTAACGGTTTCGCCGCCAAGGGCGCGAAACAGGGGAATCTCTTCAAAGGGCATCGGGGTCCCGTCGGGCCGATAGATACTGTAATGGTCGGCCCACTGTTCCGGGGGGATGGGATATTCCGGCAATCCATGAAACTCTTTCGTGGCCCGATTGAACAGGGTTAAAATGCCGTTGGCATCACAAGCGACTATGCCATCGGCGAGGTTATTGAGCATGGCATTGAGGAATTCCCGTTCTTTCTGTAAGGCTGCCTCTGCCTGGGTCCGGGAGGTGATTTCTCCTTGTAACTGCGCGATCGCCTTTTGGAGTTCAGCGGTGCGATCGGCGACTCGGCTTTCTAGGTCTTCATTGGCCTGTTTGAGGGCTTCTTCCATCTGTTTGCGATCGCTGATATCGGCCAGGGCTCCCACAAACCCAGTGATTTCTCCCCTGTCTCCGATTTGGATCACCGCTTGGACCATGACCCAGGTGACCACCCCATCTTTACGGAGCATTCGGCATTCCATGCGAAATTCCCCGGGGTTTTGGACGAATTGGGACCACTGAGCAAAGACGAAGGAGCTATCTTCAGGATGAATCGCCCGGGTCCATCCATACCCCCTTGCTTCTTGGGGGGAGAGTCCGGCAATTTCACACCATTTTTGATTGACATAGAGGGCTTTTCCTTCGGTATCGGTTTGGAAGATGCCGATGGGGGAGAGGGAGGCGATCGCTTGATACCGGCGCAGACGTTCTTGTAGCGATTGGATGCTGTGGTGGTTGTGCGGGGTTGGCGGCGGTTCTAAGTTGGGGCGATCGCGAGGGTCTGGGATTTTTCGACCCAACCCATACATCACCCCCTCTTCTGTGGACTGGCTGATTTCCCACTCAACCCACTGATAAGCGCCATCTTTCTGAAGATAGCGATTTTGAAAACTCACCCGCTCAATTTCCTCAGATAGAGTGGCAATTTCCCCAGCAGTTTGCTCTCGGTCTTCTGGATGCACCCCTACAATAAAGGGGCGATTCACCAGGTCTTCTGGAGTCAAACCGAGGGTTTGTTCCCATGCGGGATTAACCTCTTGAAAATTCCCCTCTAACCCCAGTAGACAGAGTAAATCCGGCGATCGGCTAAAAAATCCCATATAATGGGCTGGATTGCCTAAATTTGATCGCTTTTTTGAGGGTTTCTTTTGAGGTTGGGTGGGCATAGATTATGGGCTGTCACTAGGGTTTGAATTGAGGGGTTTTTCTAGGGATTAGAGGGGGACCTTTTCCCTGGGTTTGGAGTTTTTGGGGTCAAAAATTAGTCTATCCTTTTTTTCCCTTCTCTGCGGGAATCGGGGTTTATAGGGCTGCCTACTGGGATGAAACGTACATTTTGGCAGTGTTCTGTGCTTGGCGATGCCCTCTAGCTTCACATCGGGCTTCTGGGAGTGCGTTGCCCACGGCCTGTGGCTGGTACAGTTACATCGAGCTTCGTTATATTTCTAGCTGGCACTCGGGTAAACCTCATGAGTCCAGGAAGCTTTATAGCAAAGGTTTTTGGAACCCTGTGCTGTGGATCTGAGGGTTTTAATCGAGTCGGGTCTTAGGCATCAGTTCTATCTACGAGGGGCAGAACATGAAAGGCATTTATGATCGGGGAGGAAATCGGCTTTCTGGGCATCCCCTGCACAGAAAAACGGGAAATGGGGTGATTTGAGCCAACTCTACCCTTTCCCCTTTAAAATAGGCACAGACTTGTCCCTCGTTGATCATTTATTTTAAAATTAAAATGCGTTATTGGGTCGTTAATCTATGTCTGGCGATCGCACTGAATGCTTGCGCGACTCTTCCCTCGAAAAACCCTACCATTGAATCCCGAGAACAGCTCAACCAATGGACCAACGCACAAAAAGAAGAACTGCGGGAAAGAAGCACCCAGACGCAACGCCTTTCTCCCTATTCCAGTTTAGATGAAACTGAGGTGCAATTTCAACGGCGCAGTTTATTAATCAGACAAAGAATTGCCCGTCAAAATCTCGAAGAACGCGATCGCTGGTGGCGCAGAAACAAGATTGGCGACCCTCATAAATACTTGCTGCCTATTATTTTAGCCCGCCTGAGTTTGCCGGAGGATTACGCAGCCCAACCTAATTGGGATATGTTACTCAAATTGGAGCGCGATCGCCCGGACTTGTATCATTTCCGCAGTATGCTGGATGTTCGCATTTTCTTCCTGCATCGCAACGGTCTCCCGGACCCGGTAAAGGCATCTTACCAAAGTATGTTACTCAGCCCTCGGGTAGAGGAGTGGAATGAAGGGGGTACGGAAAATCATGGGTTTATGCAACGGGTATCGGGTTTGGCCCTGATGGATGGCAGCGGGTTTCCGGTGGAACTCCCCCATGTGGCGGAAACTAATGAGGCTTGGTTGCGATCGCAGCTTGATAAGTTTCTCACAATTGGTCAGGGCGAATTTCATTCCTCGATCTATTATGGCTACAGCATCGCTGGCTTACTAAATTTATATGATTTTGCGAAAACTCCCGAACTACGCGAACTGGCGACTGCCTTATTGGACTGGTATGCCACGAATATGGCTTTGCGCCTGAGTTGGGGAACCTCGGGCGGGGCGGAAAGTCGCGGGTTTGATCGCAATACTTGGAATAATGGATTGAGTGCGGTAGCCTGGATCTGGTGGGGAACTCCGAATCGCACGGATGATCAGGCGATCGCCGATGGAATGCAGCTCAATTTTGCTAGACTGGCCCTGGCCCCGAGTCTGAGTTCCTATCGTCCTCCGGAACATTTACGGGCCCTTGCTCTCAAGCAAGTTCCCCTCCCGTTCTCGGTCCAAGCCAGTCATCCAGTCTATTACAGCTACCATGCTGACAATCACCTCTGGGAAACCTTTTACGTCACCCCTGATTATACGGTGGGTACTTTGTTAGAAGGCTCTCGCGACTATCAAGTAGAAGGTACAATCCGGGCGCAGTATGCCACCTATAAACTCGTGATCCGCGACCCTAACGGGGTGAATAATCCCGTAGTCAGTCTGGGAGGAACCTATCATTCGCCAATGGCAACGGGAAAAACCCCCGGGGACCAATATCTGCAAGAACGAAGTGCGGTCATTTATCAGCAAATTCTCACTGAGTCCGACTTGAAGGCAGGAGTCCCGGCGCAGTCGCACTTGGTCTTACCGATGGGGTATGGAGAACCCCGCAGACATGAAAATTGGTATATCTGGCGCATTCAAGAAACTTGGGTTGTAGCCCGGGTCTGGGGAGATGACATTGCCTTAAAAATCCCGGTTGATGAGAAACACGCGGCTTATCAAGCCTTAGCTGCCAAGGGCCGTAAAACAGCCTGGATCGTCGATGTGGCGAGGGTTGCAGAGTATCCCACTTTTGATAGTTTGATTCGCTCCTTGGACCGAACTGAAGTGAGGGATGCCGCTTGGGAAACTGAGGGGAGGTTAGAGTATAAAAGTGTTGCCGGGGACGAACTTACCATGACCTACAAACCCCAGGGTGCGATCGCGATCGCCACCATTAATGGGAAACCCCGTCAACTGGAAAATTGGCCGGTATTAGAGGGTCCCTATGTTCGGCAACCCCTCAATGGTGGATTCTTAGAAGTTAAGGAACCGCAACTGGGCATTTGGCGGTTGCGGACCACCCCAACGGGACCCCAATGGGAAGCGACACCCTAAACGCTATCACCACTCCATCCATTTAAGCTCACTTCCGGTCCCCTCCCCTTGCCAAGGGGAGGGAACCGGAGGTGCAGTTAATAAAAAACCAAATCACCATGAGCGTAAAAAACCTACCGTTGTAAGCCCCCATCGCCCCCTTCACTTCGATTCCTCGATCACCTTAGCCGATACCTCGATCGCATCAATGTCAATGGTCCCCGGGGGGGTCAACCGCACGAAATGATCCCCTTCTCCCATCAGGGGTTCCCCACAACTGGGACATTGAAGTTGGGTCTGATTCAGTCCCGTGACTTCATAACTGCACACCGGACACTGATCCACAATCAGGTTCCGACTCAACCACCACCGCAAGCCAAAAAACCCAATCACCGGCAGCAGGGTGACTGCCACGATTAAGATTAAAATCGACTTCACGACCCATCCCAACCCGATCGAAATCAACACCCACACGATAAACACCGGCATCAACCATCGACTCAGGTCCGATAGGTTCAGCAGCAAGGATTTGTAACTGTTTTGATTCACAATTGACTCCCACAGAAAATCGCCAATACCTCTATCCTAATCACTAAACTCTATCAGTTGTTTGACGCGCTGGGTAAAGGCATCCGTACCAAACCCCCATATCGTTTCCTGGCGCAACCAGTCCCCATCACAGCGTCGGTCCTCTCCTCGCAACATTTCAATGCAGGCAGCCGCAACCGCCTGGGGGTCCCGATGTGGCACTTGCCAGCCCAGTTTTCCATCCTGCAACGGGTCCGCTGACCCATCGGCATCTCCAGACAGCACAGGTTTTCCACAAGCCATTGCCTCTAGGTAAACAATGCCAAATCCCTCCTGAGAGGGCATAATATAGGCATCGGCGACCCGATAGTGACGGGCTAATTCCTCCGTGGGGACAAACCCCGCAAACACCACGCGATCGCTCACCCCCAACTCCTGCGCCAATCCCTGCAACCTCGGTTGATCATCCCCCCGACCAATCACCAAATACTTGACATCCGGCTGGGCTTGTGCTATCTGTGGTAATGCCCGAATCGTCACATCTACCCCCTTATAGATATCCCCAGACCACAGGCGCGCCACTGTCATCAACACCTTACAGCCCTGTAACCCATAGCGTTCAAGCAACTCCGGCGGTTTCGGACCCGGGGTAAACTGCTTTTCATCCACCGCACAAGGCAGTAACTCAAAGCGACTGGGTTGTAATCCATTCGCCTCACAAGCGCGATCGCGACTGTATCGGCTAATCGTCCATAACCGACTCGCCTGTTGTAATCCCCGTTGTGCCATCCCCGGCAAAGGTTCCCACACCTCCTTCCCATAGGTCAAAACCGTATAAGGAATCCCCAACGGTTGACAGAGAACTTGTACCAACGGCACCAAATTAATATGACCACAAAACACCCGCCTCGGACGGTGCAAAACAAGCTGCTTCCCCAACCCCCCAGCCAACTTCGCCCGTCCCCACATCGGCGGCAAGGTTTTAAAATACTGAAATCGGAACCCCGGATTCCCCTCCAACAGATTCTCACAATCCGGACTATCCCGCAACAACAACACCTGTGCCACCCTCCCTTGACAGGACGCCCAATCCCCATAAACCGTCAAAATATCCTTCACATAAGATTGAATCCCACCCTCCCGGGAAAAAATCTCCAAAAACACAAAAATATCCTTCTGTTCCCTCATCCCCAAAACCTCCGTGAAAATCAGTGAAATCAGTGGTTCAACTCCCCAAAGACTGCGCTGCTAACCAGCTAGTCGTCCAAGCACTTTGAAAATTGAACCCTCCCGTCACCCCATCAATATCAAGCACTTCCCCCGCAAAATATAACCCCGGACAACAACGACTCTCCATCGTCTTAAAATTCACCTCTTTCAGGGAAACCCCGCCACAGGTGACAAATTCCTCTTTAAACACCCCTTTGCCCGTGATTTGATACTTACCTCGGGTGATCTCTTCTACAACCTGATTGATAGCTTTTTTAGAAATTTCCGCCCATCGAGTTTCGCTATCCAGTCCCGCTGCTTCTAGCAACCGTTCCCACAAGCGGCGAGGAATCGGAAAGGGACAACTCGTCACAACTGCCTTTCTGGGTAACTGTGATTTCACCGCTTGTAACTGTTCTCGCAACAGTTCCGGATTATACTGCGGTAACCAATCAATCGTTAAAGTCGCCCGATACTGGTGGTTATATAAATATCGGGCACCCCATGCCGAAAGTTTCAGAATCGCCGGACCACTCAGACCCCAATGGGTGATCAGAAGGGGTCCGGTTTGGGTCAATTTAGCATCTCGTAATTGGACTCGCGCCATTTTCACGGCAACCCCCGCTAAATCCTGGAAGCGCGGGTCAGTGACATTAAAGGTAAACAGGGAAGGAACGGGTTGTTCTATTGTATGTCCCAGGGATTGGGCAATTTTATACCCCTGGGGATTGCTACCCGTTGCCAACAGCAGGCGATCGCAACTCAAGGTTTCCCCAGACTTCAAGACAATCTCAAATCCCCCGCCGCTCTCACCTTCCGAGGGAGACAGGCAACGCACCTCCACCACCGAAACCCCAGTCCGCAGTCTCACCCCTGATTCTCGTACCTGCTGCATCAAACAGTGGATAATGGTTTCCGAATCATCCGTGGTGGGGAACATCCGCCCATCTTCCTCAGTTTTCAGCTTCACCCCCCGACTTTCAAACCAGTTCACCGTATCCTGCACCTGAAACCGTGAAAATGTCCCACGCAGCGCTTTACCCCCTCGGGGATAATGGGTCACCAACATCTCAGGATCAAAGCAAGCGTGAGTCACATTGCATCGTCCCCCCCCGGAAATTTTCACCTTCGCCAGGGGTTGCCGTCCCGCTTCTAAAATTGTCACTTCAGTCTGTGCATGGTTTTGAGCGCAATTAATCGCCCCAAAAAAACCTGCTGCACCCCCACCAATCACAACCACCTTCACTGGGCGATCGTTCACCACCGTAAATCCTTGCATTGCCATTAAAAAATTCTATTATCCCATAGACTGTCCTCTTTTTCCAGCGGTTCACTCCCGCAGACCCAACCTTGAGAAGTACCCCCGTTCAAAAACCCGGTTTCTAGCCCTCTACCCAGTTCAGAAAGCGGGTTTCTTCACAAATTTCTGATAATTAGCAATAAATTAAGGTCAAAAACCCAGTTTCTTGTTTTAATCTCTTACCCCCAATTAAACTCATTAAACCTGTCCCCGTAACGCTAACAACTCGGAGCGCAGCGGTAACGGATTATACCCCAAACTAAAGGCTTTAGAACTATCCAAAGACACATCTGGCGGTCTGGGGGCGGACATTTTTACATCTTGTTGCCGACAAGGTTTAATCTGCCCCTGGTTAACCTCCAATACTTCAATCACTTGCTCAAAAAAACCATATCGCGAAACTCGCTCTTTTCCTCCTAAATGCAGCAACTTCTCATCCTGTTCCAAGGCTAATAATAACCCTTGGGCAGCAGTTTTTCCGCTCACCGGCGTCCGAAATTCATCGGTAAATAAGGCTAATTCTTGCCCTGATCGCAAGGTTTGTAACATCGGCTGGAGGAAACTCTGGGCAGCGGGTCCGCCGTCACCAAACATCAGCGGCATTCGACAAACAATCGTTTGCGGATTGCGATCGCGCATTTCTATCTCCGCCTGCACCTTTTGTTCTCCATACCGACTCACCGGACAAACGGCATCGGTTTCAGAATAAGGCGGATTGAACCCATCAAAGACTAAATCCGTAGAAGTAAAAATACAGGGAATTTCAGCATCTCCACATAATCCCGCCAGATGACTCGAAGCCGTGACATTAATCTTGTAGGATTCCTGGGGATAGGTTTGACAAACATTCGGCTGAGATTGAGCTGCTGCATGAATCACTGCATCAGGACGAACTTCATCAAAAAGGGATTTTAAGGCGTGAAAATCCCTTAAATCAACCGGCATCAACTGACAACCGGGAATAGTTATTTCATGAGAACAATAGGTTCCCCAAACCTCCCAGCCTAATTGAGCCACCTGACAGAGATTCCAGCCCAAAAATCCACTCGATCCAGTAATTAAAAGTTTTTTCATGAACCCGAAAAAGTTTCTCTTTATTTACTCTGCACTGGGTTCAAAATCCTCTTTATGTACCCCGCACACCGGACAAACCCAATCCTCGGGGATATCTTCAAACGCCGTTCCCGGGGAAATTCCCGACTCCGGGTCTCCCTCCTCGGGATTATAAACATAGCCGCAAGTATTACAGCGATATTGTTGCATGGTTTTCTCCTCTTGATGATATTCGGTTGATCTGATGGAATCATATAAACCGAAAGTTCTCTCAATTCATTAGAAAAATTTAACAAAGTCTCTGCCTTAAATTCCAGCAATGCCTATGACGAAGGGCGCACAAGAGTGCGCCCTTCGAGGTTGTTCCCGGAATAAAACAGGGACAAGAAACGGGATTCCTGTCCCTGTTTTATGACTCATTGCCCCAGATTTTTTTAAGAAATCCGGTTTCTAAGCGATAGGGTCCCGACCCCCTCGGGTTTCCGCTATAGATTCGCCTAAAAATTGCCAATTATTAGACCGACTGTGCAAAAATTGAATCATTAAAACGGTGGTGATATCCTAGACAGTAACCTTGGATTTAGACCACACTCCATTTTCATCTTCTTCATACTCTTGATGAATGGTCTCCCATGCAGCTTGTTCAGCTTTCATAGCATCGGCAGTTTCGGTGAGAACCGCATTATATCGTTGAATAAAAGTGGTTTGAGCATCCGGAGATAGATGGGTGCGGACTTCCGGTGATAAATCTTCTGGACTGTTGCAGGACCCAGCACAAGGACGAGGTAAAGTCATGGTATTAATGGCAATTTCTTGTCCTCCGGCACTTTCGAGAAGCAGTTGAATTTCGCCAGATTTTCCTTCAGGAACCTCAGCCATAACAAGAAATTCCCCAGCTTCTAAACGAGTTTGATAAACGGCTGCTTTTTCTTCCGGCATTCCCAAGGCAACGAAAAGGGAAACTAATCCAGCGCCTGCACTTCCGGCGATCGCCCCGGATGCTGCCCCTAATAACACCGCAGAGAGGGGTCCAGCCGCTACCACGGGACCGAGAAAGGGAATAAATAACACGCCCACGCCGGTGAGTAAGCTCAAAAATGAACCAAACAGAGACCCGAAGATCGCCCCGCTTCTGAGCCCTCCTAAAATCACATCTTTTTTAGTAATAAATCCGGTGATGCGAGTATTGGATTGAAAATTTTTCCCCATCACAGAAATATGGTCCTGGGGAATCCCGCGATCGATGAGACGGCGGATTGCACTATCAATTTGCTGTTGTTCTTGAAAAATAGCAGAAACAGTGCGTTGTGGTTTATAGACTTCAGACATTTTTAAGTTCCTTATCAGGTTTTCTATGGGCTGATTCACCACTTGGAGGATAGCAAAATACCCCCTGCCGTTGTAATCTACCGAGAGGGTGATCCTGTGGGATTGAGCGATCGCCGGACCTATTCTCCTCTGGCTCATTCCTGGGTAAAACCGCTATATTTCTATACAAAATAGCCACAGTCACCACAACCCGATCCTCGGGGGATTTCTTCCTAGGCGGCGATCGCGCAACTCAGTCGCCCCTTTCTTCCGTCATAATTGGAAATTAGTTACCGACCCCCTATTGACCCTCGCCCATGATTACTCCAACGGACCGAAAACTCAAGACCCTCAAACGCCTCCGCAGCCTCAGTCATCTCCTCGATAGCGCCATTCGCATCCCCGGAACCCCCTTTCGCTTTGGACTCGACCCCATCCTCGGACTCCTGCCAGCAGGGGGGGATATTGCCGGTGCGTTACTCTCCGCTTACATTATATTCAGCGCTGCCCAGTTGGGAGTCCCCCGGAACAGTTTAGTGCAAATGGTTTCCAACATTCTCCTAGAAACTCTGATTGGAACCGTCCCAATTGTTGGAGATGTATTTGATGCCACCTGGAAAGCCAATGTCCGCAATATGGAACTGTTGGAAACTCACTTAGATGCCCCCACCTCAGACAAAAAAGCTGACACTTTATTTATTGTGCTGCTGTTGGGTGGGTTAATGGTTGCCGTCTTGGCGATCGTGGGTGTTGGCATCTGGATCCTCAGCTCAATCATTAGCGCCCTCCTCCAGTAGGCAGATTTTTCTATTGAAAATGAGGGAAAAAGACCCGACCTAACCCTACAAAAACCAAAGATTTATGTCTAGTAAATCCTGCATTAATTCTGCCAATTATCTTGGGCCTAACTCAGGGAGTAAAGAGTGTTGACAAAAACATCAACATAAAATATCATGAGACTATAAGGGTGGAAAAATCGGGTAAAGACACAGCCAAATCTGGTCTTTACCCCAAACAAATTTTTCCCCCAAACGGCTATCCCCTCACCTATAAATCCCACTCAACGACTATAGGAGAAACCCGAATGAGCGTTAAAACCATTGATGTTATTTTCAGTTTTGACACAACGGGCAGTATGTACCCTTGCCTCACCCAAGTTCGCCGGAACCTCAAACAAAGCATCACCCGATTGCTGGATGAAATCCCCGGTATTCGCATTGGAATCATTGCCCACGGTGACTACTGCGACGAGGGCAAAACCTACGTTACAAAACACTTAGACTTATCAGGAGATGCGGATAAAATTTGCGACTTTGTGCAAAATGTGGAAGCAACTGGAGGGGGAGACGCACCGGAATGTTATGAATTAGTTTTACATGAAGCTCAATCTTTGTCCTGGAGTTCAGCTAGTACCAAATCCCTAGTTTTAATTGGGGATGATATTCCCCATGCACCGGCTCAAAATCCTCAAAAATTGAACTGGCGCAAGGAAGTGGATAAATTAGCTGAAATGGGAATTCCCGTTTATGGCGTACAAGCCCTCAATCGCTCCCATGCCACGCTTTTCTATAAAGAGTTAGCGGAAAAATCTGGGGGATTTCATATTAATTTAGACCAGTTTGCCTATATTACAGACCTATTTTTAGCAGTTTGTTATCAGCAATCTTCTGATGATCAACTGCAAGCTTATGAAGCCGAAGTCACCGAACAGGGTCGGATGAGTCGCGGGTTAAACAAAATGTTTAATACCATGCTCAATCGGGAAGGAAAATTATATGATGAATCGGCAGATTTGCGGGCGGTGACTCCGGGGCGATTTCAAGTGTTGGATATTGATAAAAATTGCGCCATCAAAGATTTTGTAATTGAAAATGGGCTAACTTTCCAACGGGGGCGGGGATTTTATGAGTTTACAAAAACTGAAACGATTCAAGGGAAGAAAGAAATTATTTTGATGGATCGGGCGACGGGGGATTTGTTTGAAGGAGAATCTGCCCGAGAAATGTTAGGATTACCTCCGGGGGAAACTGTGCGAATTAAACCAGCTAATTTAGAGAAGTATCTCGTTTTTGTGCAAAGTACCTCTTCTAATCGCAAATTGCTGGGGGGTACGAAGTTCCTCTATGAAGTTGCCGATTGGGATCGGTAGCAATTTCTGTTTGTCTGAGGGACAAGAAACCGGGTTTTTGCCATAATTTTGGGAAATTAGCCCAAATTTGTGTAAGGAACCCGGTTTCTAACCTTTGAGGCAGACTTAAAACTATCCAGATCACTACAGAAGTCGTGACGTTGAACATGGGGCACGGGTAAAATGTGAAGTTTTGTTACGGTGGATGGACTCTCCAGTTGAGGGGAAGGTTTATGCTGAAGTCAGAAAGCTTAAGCAACCCTTGTAACGAGAGAGTTGGAATGATGGAAACGGTTAATTTGAGATTAAAAGGGATGGGTTGTGCCTCTTGTGCAACCCGAATCGAAGAGGCGATCCAAGGTGTTCCCGGTGTGGAAGAATGCAGCGTCAACTTTAGTGCGGAACAAGCGCGAGTGAAGTATAATCCCCGAAAGACGGAACTCGATCGCATCCAAACTGCTGTCTCTGAGGCGGGATATACCGCTGAACCGCTGCAAGAATTGGGGATGCGGGACATCGATGCGGAACAACAATCCCGACAAGCGGAACAACAAGAATTACAACGCAAGGTAATTTTTGGGGGAATTATTAGCACGATTTTGGTGGTGGGTTCCCTACCGATGATGACGGGAATTTCGTTGCCCTTTATTCCTGATTGGTTGCACCATCCTTGGGTGCAATTGGCGTTAACAACTCCGGTTTTTATCTGGTGTGGCAAATCCTTTTTTGTGGGAGCCTGGAAATCATTTAAACATCATCATGCGGATATGAATACCCTGGTGGCGTTGGGAACGGGTTCTGCTTATCTCTATTCTTTGCTTGTGTCAATTTTCCCTAATTTTTTTACAATCCAAGGGGTGATGCCGGAAGTTTATTATGAAACTGCCGCAGTGATTATCAGTTTAATTTTGCTGGGATTGTTGTTTGAAAATAGAGCAAAAGGGCAAACTTCGGAAGCGATTAGAAAATTAATGGGATTGCAGGCGAAAACTGCGCGGGTGATTCGCCAGGGTCAAGAAATTGATATTCCCATTCAAGAGGTGGGAGTCGGGGATGTGATTTTAGTCCGTCCCGGGGAAAAAATTCCGGTGGATGGGACGGTTTTGGAGGGTTCTTCCTTAATTGATGAGTCAATGGTTACGGGAGAATCGGTTCCGGTGAAGAAAGAAACCGGGGATGAAGTGATTGGTGCAACGATGAATAAAACGGGTAGTTTTAAGTTAAAAGCGTTGCGGGTGGGTAAGGATACGGTGTTGGCACAAATTGTCAAGTTGGTGCAAGATGCACAGGGGAGTAAAGCGCCCATTCAACGGTTAGCCGATCGCGTGACTGGATTCTTTGTTCCGGTGGTAATTGCCATTGCGATCGCCACTTTTGTAATCTGGTTTGCCATCATGGGAAATCTCACCCTTGCTATTATTACTACTGTGGGTGTTTTAATTATTGCCTGTCCTTGTGCCCTCGGTTTAGCAACACCCACCTCTATCATGGTGGGAACGGGAAAAGGGGCGGAAAACGGCATTTTAATCAAAAGTGCTGACAGTTTAGAACTTGCTCATAAAATCCAAACCATTGTTTTAGATAAAACTGGCACTTTAACCCAAGGTAAACCCACGGTAACCGATTATATCACCGTTGGCGGTACGGCTCATAGTAATGAGATTAAATTGTTACGATTAGCCGCAGCAGTAGAAAGTAATTCTGAGCATCCTTTAGCCGAGGCAGTGGTGGAATATGCCAAAGCCCAAGGGGTAGAAATGCCGCTGCCAGGGGTTACGAATTTTGAAGCCGTGGCAGGCATGGGAGTTCAGGCGATCGTCAGCAATCGCCTAGTTCAAATTGGTACTCGCCGCTGGATGCAGGAATTGGGGATAGATACCAAATCATTACAAACCTATCAAGAAAATTGGGAATCTGAAGCCAAAACTAGCCCTTGGATTGCCGTCGATGGACAAATTGAAGGTGTCTTGGGAATAGCGGATGCTTTAAAACCTTCTTCCGCTACAGCAATTCGAGGATTGCGCCGCTTGGGATTAGAGGTGGTAATGTTAACGGGAGATAATCTAAAAACTGCCCAAGCGATTGCTCAGGAAGTGGGTATTAATCGAGTTTTTGCGGAAGTTCGTCCCGGGCAAAAAGCGGAGAAAATCAAGGAATTACAAGCTGAAGGTAAAATTGTGGCAATGGTGGGCGATGGGATTAATGATGCCCCTGCCTTGGCTCAAGCTGATGTCGGAATTGCCATCGGGACGGGAACTGATGTGGCGATCGCTGCCAGTGATATTACCCTCATTTCTGGTGATTTGCAAAGCATTGTCACAGCGATTCAACTCAGTAAAGCCACGATTCAAAATATCCGCCAAAACCTCTTCTTTGCCTTTATTTACAATACGGCTAGTATTCCGATTGCGGCGGGCATTCTGTATCCCTTTACCGGATGGTTACTCAATCCCATCCTCGCCGGTGCAGCAATGGCAATGAGTTCGGTTTCCGTCGTCACCAATGCCTTACGCTTACGCAAGTTTAACGCCCATCATTCCTAGGTGAAATAGTCGCCAATTCAATCTGTAAACTCTCTTGACAAAAGGCGAAATCTATGTTAAGTAAACTCCAAATTTGGATACCTTTACTGGCAGTTGCAACAGTCTTGGCAACGGGGACAACAGCAAGAGTCCAAGCCATGCCAGAAATGCCTGGACACCAAACAAACCCCTCCCCGGGATTGCAAAAAATTGAACAACCCTTACCCGTAAAAGCTGGGGTGATTGTAGGAGGTGTTAGCTTAATAGGATTAGAACTCTGGTGGTTTTTATTCAGTAAAAAGAAAACCCAAGGGGCAAGCGAAGACAACGAAAGTTCCTAATCCTGAATCAATCTTGCGATCGCATCTTCCCTCTGGACACGGAATCCCCGTGTCCTTTCTGCTCTTAACCCCAAACCCTACCTTAATCCTTTACAATAATATCTTCTAAGTCGTTCCCTCACTGTAGTAACGACTTGCTGGCATTCCCTCGGATGTTCAAAGTTACCACTTGCTGTCCTTCCCTACCCTGTCCCTATCCAATCATGCCGATCAATAAAGTCCGATTACGGAAACTGCACCGAATCCTGGCCCCGATCGCCATTTTACCCCTGCTCTTGACCGCCACCACCGGAATCTTGTATCAAATCGCTGTAGTTAGCGGGAACCGCACCCCATTTACGGGGTTGCTCGACCTCCATCAGGGTATATTTGGGCCCGTAAACTTAGCCCCGGTTTATCCCCTTTTAAACGGATTGGGATTAATCACCCTTGCCGTTAGCGGAATTATAATGTGGTTTCAAACTCGTCCAAAAGGACAAAACCGAGGCTAAAAAAATCAGCATCATCCCTTAAAATGCTCAACCCAATATTAGGAGAGGAAAACTTATAGACATCAACCCAACTTAATCACCCCGAAAACCCGATTAACACCTGATAAAAAACTAAAAATTAAAACAACTGCATTTGAATCACCGAAAAAACTCCGCTAAAATTAAACCTGCAACACAGGAGCCGCATTGTGCGTCAATCACCGGAATATCAGTAGCGGATGGGCAAGCAAAGCCACTGATCTTTGCCCGGGCAGCCTTGATCCCCAGGTAGCGATCGCCGTAGCGAATTCTAATCCGGTGCATCTCCAGCCCTTTAGTCATGTAGATGAGATTTCATCGCAAAGATCGCGATCTGCTATACCTTAAAAAGTGTTGGCCTGAACCTGGAAGTATTGTTAAATTGCACGCCGAATCAAAAACTTATGGGAACTTTTCGATATCTGATGACTGTGGGTATGGGAACGCTAATCGCCTTAAGCGATATCGGCGCGAGTCTTGGACAGAGTGAGGCATCAGGCGATCGCCTCCCCAGTTCCGCCCCAGAAACCGCCCCTCCCTCCGGGGAAACCCAGGGCAGAACTGCCCCCAGAGCGGGTTTACAAGCCCAAGGGGTAACCCCTACCGTAGAAAACGTGCCGGAGTACCTGACTCCTAACCCTAACCCCCTCCAGTTTCCGACGGAATCCGATGAAGTTGAGATTGTCGGCACTCAACCCTTGACCTTAGAACAGGCCCTGCAAATTGCTGAACAGAACAGCCAGCAACTGCAAGAAGCCCTCTTAACCGTGGACCGAAATCGCGCCGCCTTACAAGAAGCTCGTGCCGCCTTGTATCCCACCTTGGGCGTGCAATCGAGCCTATCGCGATCCAACTCCACCGGGGCAGATTTAGCCAATCAGCGACAAAGACAACAGTTAGGAGACAATGCCCCACCCCCAGAAGGCGGCAGCACCAGCTTAGATGGAGGAGTGGAACTCACCTACAACCTGTACAATTCCGGGCGGCGATCGGGTCAAATTGGCTTAGCCGAAACCCAGCTACTCGTCAGTGAATTAGACCTAGAGCGGGTGCTTGCCGACTTGCGCTTAGAGGTTCGAGAAGCTTATTACAACCTGCAAGAAGCCGATGACCAAATTGAAATTAGCCTCTCTGCGGTGGACAGTTCTGAACAGAGCTTACGAGATGCCGAAGCCTTGGAACGAGCCGGATTGGGCACCAGGTTTGACGTGCTCAGAGCTAGGGTCCAGTTAGCCGATGCCGCCCAATCCCTCACCCAGGCGCAGGCACAGCAGCGCATCCGTCGCCGGGAAATTGCGCGGATTTTAAACGTTTCGCAAGTTGTGGATATTTCCGCTGCCGAACCTGTGGAAATTTCGGGACTGTGGAATTTATCCCTGGAAGAGAGCATCGTCCTGGCGTTGAGAAATCGAGCCGAGTTAGAGCAGTTGTTGTTACAGCGGGATCTCACGGATTATCAGCGTCAGATTGCCTTGTCTGCCCTGGGTCCTCAAGTCAATTTGTTTGCCAACTATAACGTGGTGGAAGTCTTTGGAGATGACTTGGATTTGGCTGATGGCTACAACTTAGGGGGTAGGGTGCAGTGGAATTTATATGATGGGGGGGCCGCTAGAGCGCGAGCGGTTCAAGAGGAGCGGAATATTGAGATTGCGGAAACGCGATTTGGGCAGTTTCGCAACCAAGTCCGCCTACAGGTGGAGCAAGCCTTTTTCAACTTGCGATCGAACTTTGAGAATATCCAAACCTCGAATATTGCTGTGGATCAGGCGCGGGAAAGTTTGCGTCTGGCGCGGTTGCGGTTTCAAGCCGGGGTAGGGACTCAGACAGACGTGCTGACGGCGGAAACGGAACTGACGCGTGCTCAGAATAACCGCCTACGGGCGATCGTTACCTATAATCGGGCATTAGCGGCGATGGAACGGGCGATCGGGAATGTGAATGAGGGGCTGATTTCTACGCCCTAAGTTCGCGGAAGGGGCAACCTGGATTTGAAATCTCGGGGCAATTGGTGAATTGCCCCTACAGGATGGGGGCAGTCTTTACAGAAGTTAACATTACAGTCTAAAATTTGAGAGGAGCTAACATCGGCCCTGAGTCAGTGCCCAGGCTTGGCTTAATCCTGGACGACTCATCGGCCCCAATCGGTATCGCGCGATCGCAACTATGGAGAAGAGAAGTGCCTAATATCAAATTTGTGGATGAAAACAAGGAAGTAGTCGCGGCGGATGGAGCCAACTTGCGGCTTAAAGCCTTAGAAAATGGAATCGAACTCTACAAGTTTGTCGGAAAATTGATGAACTGTGGCGGTTACGGTCAATGTGGCACCTGCATTGTCGAAGTCGTCGAAGGCATGGAAAATCTCTCCGATCGCACGGCGGTAGAAAATCAAAAACTCAAGAAAAAGCCCCCCAGCTATCGTCTGGCTTGTCAAACCCTGGTGAATGGGCCCGTGAGCGTCAAAACCAAGCCCTAACCCCCGCCCTGAATATAGGGTCCCCTCACCCCAAAGGTCGGTTCCAAGAATTTAGGTCGATCAGCCTCACTGTAGTCAAGCAATAATGATATTCTGATCTTATTGAATTTTAAGATTGAGAAAATAGTGGGGTTCTATGCAAGTTAACGACCTAGGATTTGTGGCAAGCCTTCTTTTTGTGCTCGTCCCAGCCGTGTTCCTGTTGATCCTCTACATTCAAACCGCCAGCAAAAGCAAAGAGAGCTAAATTAACGGGCGGCTTTGTCTGGCACTCGGAACCGTTCCGGGTGCTTTCTTCAAGTTCTAACTCCGACAGTCGCCGGGAAGGGATGCGATCGCATCCAATTACCGGCGAGGGTCTCCTGAATAAAAGGTGCCAAAACGCAACGTTTGGCACCTTTTTCGTCCGAATCTCATAAAAAAACCCGCACCCTCAAGGGTGGGGCTATACAAACAAAGCCTGCCTACGCAGGCTATAGAGAAAACGGACTGTTTTTAAGGGTATTCCAACAAATAAATTGCTATTGCATCCGATGGTTAAGGAACTAACAAGACTTTTTTAGCCTGCGTAGGCAGGCTTTGTCCTTGTAGCCCCACCCTTGAGGGTGCGGGTTTTGGATATTTTATTTTTTGTAGTTCCCTTAACCGGATTGGGGATTAGGTAGAAGTCCGACCTAATAACACCGGACAGTTGGCATAAACCCGCACATAGTCAGACAGAGACCCCCCTAAGAGGCGATCGAGGTCCACAAAGCTTTTAGCAATGTTAGGACGGCGATCGGGAGAACCCAGCATCACCAGATCCGCGTTTAAATCATCCGCTAAGCGACAAATTTCTTCTCCCGCTTTTCCTTTCGGCGTATGGCAGCGATAGGAAACGCCATATTTTTTCGCCTCCGCCACCGCTGCAGCTAATACCGGGTCCTGTTCTGGGTTGTCCACAGGTTTTGAGGAGACATGGACTAACTCCAACTGTCCCCCATCAATATCTTTGACCATCATCAGGGCCAAATCCAGACATTGCTTCGCCGAGTCGGATTTGTCCACCGCTACGAGAACTCGCTTAATTTTTTTAACGTAAACATCATCTTTGACCAGCAACATCGGACGGGAAGCAAGCTGGAAGACGTACTGACTTACGGATCCTTCTAAAATTGCTTGCAACCGTCCCAAGGCGCGGGATCCAATTACGATCAGGTCGGCATTTTCTTCCTCTGCCACTTCACAAACGACGGTTTTCGGGTCTCCCTGCTTCAGACGGGGATTAACTTTGCTGGGGTCGATATTCAAAAATTTGACCGCATCAGCGAGGATTTTGCCACCCTCTGCCAACTTATCCGCCATCGCATCAGCGGTTACTTCCGGGGCCACCACGTGCAGTACAGTCACTGAGGCGGTTTGAAACGAGGGGATGTCCATCAACATCTTAACCATCTCTTCACAGAGTCCTCGTCCTGCCACTGCCACTAATATTTTTTGGATCATAAGTTTAGCTCCTGGCTACAACAGCATAATATGTAGGGATGAATCCCTGAATTGAGTCGGTTTCGGGAAAGCTCTAGCGATCGCGGTAAACGACCACAGAGATTGCCCGATTTAGGTATTTCATCTTTAATGTAAGACTTATTACCTACTGAAAATTTGTAGAAATGTAGAGTTTTGGATCAATTTGTAACATGGCTGAGGAAAAAGAGACACAACCCCAACTCCCCCCAACCCAGGCGATCGCCCGCCTTGGCGAAAAATCCCCGGAAGGATGGTTTGAGTACCCCGTCAGGGCCTATCCCCATCATACCGACTATGCGGGCATCGTTTGGCATGGCACCTACTTAACCTGGATGGAAGAGGCGCGAGTCGAATCCTTGCGGGCGATCGGGGTCAATTTTGCCGATTTAGTCGCCCTGGGGTGCGATTTACCCGTGGTTGAGTTAGCCTTGCGCTACCACAAACCCATGAAACTCGGCACCCAGGCCCTAGTCAGAACCCGAATGCTAGAAATGGATGGGGTCCGCCTCAATTGGGAATATCAGATTCAGTCCCTCGATGGACAAGACTTGTACCTCACCGGAGTAGTTACCCTCGTTACCGTGGATATGGAAAAGGGAAAAATTATGCGTCAATTGCCTGAATCAGTCAAAGATGCCTTAGTTAAACTCTCCCGGTAGGGGAGTGGGGGAGATGGGGGAGATGGGGGAGATGGGGAAGATGGGGGAGATGGGGAAGATGGGGGAGACCGCCATCGAGATGGGGGAGATGGGGCAGATGGGGGAGATGGGGGAGATGGGGCAGATGGGGAAGCAGAACTTCCGCCATCCCCCTATCCTCCCCATCCTCCCTATCCTCCCCATCCCCCCTATCCTCCCCATCCCCCCTATCCTCCCCATCCCCCATCCCCCATCCCCAAGGTGATAAAATTTGGGTTACCCAACCCCATTGACCCCACCATCATGACTCGTTTACTTTACGAATATTCGATCGCCGATTGCGGTCACTTGATTATTCCTTATGTATTTGGCACCGTCGATACGGACCAAATCTATTCCTATCAGTTGCTTTCCGAATTAGGACATCGGGGGAATTTGCATAAGGCTCATAATCCGGCAGGCATTCATTCCTCTAGCCTCGAAGGAATTATCGCGATCGCCAAAGAACACTTATCTATTCATTCTGATGTAGAAGAAAGTCTGGATATCTTTAAACATCGCTATACTTATCGCGAAAATTTAATCATTATTTATCAAATGGCCGATAAGTTTTTTTATGACCATTATAAGCCCGATAACTTACAAAATGTCGCCGCCCCTAAAATATTTAAGTCAGAACAAGCCTGTATTCAGTGGGTCACATCTGGGCTGGATCGCCCCAATCAAGGTTCTAATGTTTTAGATTTTAGACGATAGAAAATCACATTATAATTATTATCATTTAAGGGAAAGAACGACTGAAGTCGTTTCAGGCATTCCCAGGCAGCTCCTGGGAATGCCTAATCAGGATACGACGGGTCTAGTTTGAGAGATAACTAAATGTTCAAATAACGACTAAAACCGTTAGGACAAACTTCTTCCTTCATCTTTCCCAAAATCCGGCTCGAACACCATTTTCGGCACTAAAACCCAGTCGCTATCGGTTGATTCAATCTCGCTAATTCCCAAAAATGTGCCATCTTCTGCATAAATCCGCACAGGGGGGACAATTTCTCTTAACTCTGCCAGGGGAATTCGTTGACCTTGGCACCAGCGACGGCCATCGTTAGAATTTAAAGGAATCTGACTTAAATGCGCTAACACGGTAGCTGGTGGGATGAGTTGAAATGTCCCCTGACTGGTTTGAGTTTCGATATCCTCAAAGGTTAAACTCTCCTTCAGGGGTAACCCACAGCTTTCGGTCCGGGTGAGATGTGCGAGAGTACCGCCGGTTTGCAAGACAGCACCCAGGTCCCGGGCGAGCGCCCGGATATAGGTCCCGGGTCCACAGGCGATCGCCAGGTCGATTTCAGGAAAATCCCCCTCCCGCCACTCCAACACCTGGATATTATGCACTTCTACCACCCGACTCGGGACTTCGATGGTTTCCCCTGCTCTTGCTAAATCATACAACCGCTTCCCCTGCACCTGAATCGCACTGTAGGCGGGGGGAATTTGGGAAATTTTCCCCAGAAATTGCGGTAATTGCGCCGCTACCTGTTCCCGCGTGAGTTGGGGAACTGCTGCCGAGGTGACGGTTTCCCCTTCTAAATCATCGGTGGTGGTGGTGATTCCTAGACGCACAGTTGCCTGATATGCTTTATCTTGGCGCAGGTATTGCAGCAGGCGCGTTGCCTTACCAATGGCGATCGGTAAGACGCCCGTTGCTGCTGGATCTAAGGTTCCACCATGTCCCACACGCTTAGTTCGCAACAGTCTTCGGATCCGGGATACGCAGTCATGAGAGGTCATGCCAGGGGGTTTATTGAGATTCAGAAATCCTTCCACAGTACCTTTAAAACATTCGGGGGTTCTGTTGCATTTTATCCAGATCAGGACTCATTTTTGGACCTTTATTCCAATTGTTCTGCTGCTACAGAGGATTTTGGAGTCAGCAGTAAATATAACCCAGGAACCACCAGCAAGGCGATCGCCGTAGAAGCAGTTAACCCCAACGCGATCGCCACACCCCGGGGAAATCCTAATGGATCACTTTAACCCAAAGGGAATAGTGAGCATAATCATAAACGGTTGGGTACAGGAATATCTCCTGGTTGTGAGTTGTCATCGTGAGGCAGTTGCGGTGGTAAAAGAGTTTCTGTCATATCATCTATACTGTATAATTTCTAAAAATAATCATCCCAGTCCCCTCCCGTACCCAGAGGAAAGAACCGCAAGGAGTTCCTAAAGTCAATCGAATCCCCCATCTCCCCCATCTCGATGGCGGTCTCCCCCATCTCCCCCATCCCCCCATCTCGATGGCGGTCTCCCCCATCTCGATGGCGGTCTCCCCCATCCTCCCCATCCCCCCATCTCCCCCATCCTCCCCATCCCCCATCCCCCATCCCGGTTTCCTTAAGAAAAATTTTCAAGATATGGGATCCCAAAAGGGGGCGATCGCGATTAAAATCTTGGTAGATCTACCCGAGGAGTTAACGCAATGGAGTCTCTTGCATACATCCATCTTGCTGAAGCCTATAATGAACCGTTAGAAATCCCCTCAATCCAGGTAAACTGGCCTAAAAAAGGCTGGGGTAACCGGATCGGAGCACTGGCCCTGGGTGCTGTCACCTCCTTCCTGGCGATGGGTTTTCCCGCAGTTGCACTGATTCGTCCTGGAGATGCCGGTTCAGAAATTACCCAACTGCAATATCGTTTGCAGGAACTTGGTTATTTTACCCCTGAAAAATCCGGTTACTATGGCGACTTGACTAAACACGCCGTCATGGAGTTTCAAGCGAAAAATGGATTAACTCCTGATGGAATTGTTGGTCCCGAAACGAAAGCTGCCCTTGAAAAAGACTATCCTCAAACTCCTGAACCGACAAGTCAACCAACAGTACGACTCGGAAGCACTGGCGGAACGGTTTTAAGAGTTCAACGGCAGTTAAGTTCATTAAAATACTTCGATTATCAAAAAATGGATGGGGTTTTTAATGAAGAAACTGAAGCGGCTATCAAACAGTTCCAAAAAGACTACGGTTTAGAAGCTGATGGTGTTGTGGGGTTAAAAACTCACACTGCCCTGCGCAACTATACTGGGTTATAAATTCGTCCCCAATCCCGGATAGGAGTTACGCCAATTTGGAGATTTAACTCCATAGATAGTAAGAATCAGTCCTGTTCTGACTCTACTCCCTATGGAGGGGATGCGTAAGTCCTTTCTGAGTTTCTTTTCGGGTATGGCGCACACCCCTGTGCGCCGACTTTTTCAGGGATGAAACTTGATCCAATTTTAAGTGGAAGGGTCTTGAAAACTCAATGGACTGTAATACCCACAGCGTGCTTGAATCGAGGCGATCGCATCCAGTAAATATAAATCTCCATTCGTGAATAAATCGTGCCACAGTAGAGGCACAATTTCCCCTTCACCCATCTGGGCTAACACTTCCCCTACCTGTTGACGCACTAAACTATTTCCTTCATTCAAGGTATAAAGTAAAGCATCGACTGCTACAGCAGTTCCCAGATTTCCTAATGCCTCTATTGCCGTTTTTCGCACGGAATAAGTATTATCAGTTAAAGCAACATTCAGCAAGGATTCTACTGCCCGGTCCGACCCAATTTTGCCTAATATTTTAGCTGCTTTTTCCCGAACAAAACTCGAAGTATCCGCCAGATTGTCGAGGATTTCCTCTAGGGGTTTAGATAGCTCGATCGCTGAGTTTTGGTTATTTCCACCGGCGGGTGCGATCATCGCAGCCTGGATTCGCTCTAACCCTTGTTGGGCGCGGAGTTGCACCCATTCATTCGGGTCTGTTAAGGCGGCAGTGAGGGCATTTTCTGCCGCAGTTGTGCCAATTTCCCCCAGGGCGATCGCTGCACTTTCTCGAACTAAATATCGCGGATGATTTAAAGCCAAAATCAGTTTTTCAACGACTGAATCCTGATCAATTTTAGCTAATCCATAGGCGGCACGAGTGCGCACAAATTCATGGGAATCGCCTAATGTATTAAGCAATGCTGCAATGGTTTCTTCACTACCAATTTCTCCTAAGGCATCCGCTGCCGCAATTCGGGTATTAGTGGCAGAATGATTTAATGCGGCCAAAATGCTATCAAGGGCTGGCCGATCGCCCAGTTTTCCCAAGGCAACTGCCACACTCCACCAAGTAGGGGAATAATCTTGATTAGAAAACACTTTTTTAAGCGCCGTAATCGCCACGGGCGTGGCAATTTTTCCCAGGGCTTCTGCCGCACTTAATGGCACAGTGCGATCAGAGTCTTCTAAGGCTAAAATCAAAGCATCAATTCCCGTATTATACCCCAAATTCCCCAGGATTTCGGCGGATTTTTGGCGAATGCTGGGCATTTTATCATTCATCCCTTGAATCAGGGGAAATACCACCGCTAAGGAGGCGATCGCCCCTAACGCTTCTAGGGCATTTTCTCTGATCCGATAATCCGGATCATTTAAAGCTTTTTCTAAATAAGGAATCGCATAATTAGAACCACTGATTCCAAACAGTCGAATTTTTAAGGTGGGCGGCAAGACCTGGCGATCAAGCAATTCTAATGCTTCTTCCTGAAAAGGATTTTTAACCGAACCCGCGAGTTTTGTACCCAGTTTTAAATCAATTTCAAAGCCTAATTTTACCATCCGAATGGCTTCCGCGCGATCGGCCACCTTTGCCAGCGTATTCGCAATGGAATCCGTCCATTGCAAGCGGTTGAGATAGTCACGTTTTAGAGTCTCATCACTCAAATACGGGAGCTGGCTGAGGAGAGTGGGAGCAGATGGCATATTTGTCAACACTGATGGTGGGGCCTGGAGTGAATGGAAAAGAATAATAGAAGACTTCAAAAAAACGGATTAAGGTTAGCTTATTAAGTCTATCCCTTTTTTGCATCTAACCGCCGCTAAATAGAACACAAAATTGGTTAATTTGGCTGAAAGTTTTAAGCCTAGGGCATCCGGCTATCTATTAAATAATTGGACAGGCAACCGGATTTCTGGACCAGAATGGTTGCTAATGGGGTAGCTCTTTGTAAAGAAACCCGGGTTATAGCCAGGATGCTACTGATTTTCGAGGGATAAACAAAAAAGACTGGTACCTTAAATTTGAGCGTGAAAGGCGTTGGCTGCAATTGCAGGTATTCTAGAAAGTTGATGGCGATCGCCGCGAAGGAAACGAACCCGAGGAAAAAATTAATGACCCTGATTTTAACCAACGACGATGGAATAGACGCCCCTGGTATTCAAGCCCTTCTGAATGCCGTTAGCGATCACAAAACCGTGATGGTGGCACCCCGAGAGGGATTATCGGGATGTGGTCATCAGGTGATTACCGATCGCCCCATTCACGTTGATCGCCGGTCCACAACGGAATATGCGATCGGCGGAACCCCTGCCGATTGTACTCGCATTGCCCTCTCTTGTCTCTGTCCCGATGCCGCTTGGGTGCTGTCTGGTATCAACAACGGCGGTAATCTCGGCATCGATGTTTACCTCTCCGGAACTGTTGCCGCAGTCCGGGAAGCTGCCATCCACGGCATTCCAGGCGTCGCGATTTCTCAATATCGCAAAGGCGGACGCCTGGTGGAGTGGGAACGGACGACCCAGTTAGCGATCACCGTCTTGCAGGAATTATTTGATCGCCCTCTTGAACCCGGCACTTTTTGGAATGTAAACCTACCCTTTCTCGAACCTGACGAACCGGAACCCCAGATCGTATTTTGTCAACCTTCAACTCAACCGTTGCCGGTTAAATATCGCATTGAAGATGAGTATTACTATTATGAAGGGGTTTACGGATTGCGCGATCGCACCCCCGGTACCGATGTCGATGTCTGCTTTTCCGGGAATATCGCCGTTACCCTTTTAGGATTGTAGGACGACCTGGAGACAAAAAAGGGCAGTCTCCTTCTACGGTACAATAAGCCTTGACAACAAAAAAGAGTAACAATCATGCGGATATTAATGATGGGCGGTACCCGGTTTATCGGGGTTTATCTCACTAAAATTTTAGTAGAACAAGGACATTCCGTTGTTCTCTTCAATCGCGGCAATAAACCCGCCCCCGTCGAGGGAGTCGAGCAAATTCATGGCGATCGCACCGATGAATCGCAACTGAAAGAGAAACTCGCCTCAGAACAATTTGATGCAATTTTCGACAATAATGGACGGGAACTCAGTGATACCAAACCCCTGGCTGATATGTTTAACGGCAAAGTTAAACATTTTGTATATATGAGTTCGGCAGGAGTATATCTCAAGTCCGACCAAATGCCCCATCGAGAAGAGGATGCCGTGGACCCGAAGAGTCGGCATAAAGGCAAAAATGATACAGAAACCTATCTTTCCCAGCAGGGATTGCCGTTTACTTCCATTCGTCCCACTTATATCTATGGGCCCCAGAATTATAATCCCTTAGAAGAGTGGTTTTTTGACCGGATCGTGCGCGATCGCCCGATCCCGATTCCTGGAAATGGATTTCACATCACCCAACTCGGTCACTGTTACGATTTAGCCAATGCAATGGCAGCAGTCCTGGGTAACGAAACCGCGATCGGGCAGATTTATAATATTTCCGGCGATCGATATGTGACCTTTGACGGATTAGCCCGCGCCTGTGCAGAAGCAGCCGGAAAATCTGATATAAAGCTAATCCATTATGACCCGAAACAATTTGATTTTGGCAAGCGCAAAGCCTTTCCCATGAGGGTCCAACACTTCTTTGCTGATGTCAGGAAAGCCATGCAAGACCTGAATTGGCAACCCAAATATGACCTAATTTCTGGGTTAAAAGATTCTTTTCAAAATGATTATTTAGCCAATGGCTCAGACAAAGCAGAAATAGACTTCTCGGTAGATGATGAAATTATCAAGACCTTCAGTTAATTCCTAGTTTATCATGTTCGTAGTAACAACTTTAGTTGTTACTACGAACATGATAAATAAAAAAATAGAGGTGTATTTTTTACACCTCTATTACCGAACTCTTAATCCGACCTCAGTCATATACACCGAGCCTTTTATTGTTTTAGGAGCTCTTCTAACCGGGTTTTGACTTCTTGTTGAAGTTCGCGATTTTGTTCAATGACTCTACTCATTTCAGTGAAGCGGGCCATATTGAATCCGAGACTGGCGAGCGCTTGATCTTGTCTCGCCTTGGATTCCTCTTGAATTTGGTTTCCTTCTTCCATAATTTGAGCAAATTTTTGTTGATCTTCTGGAGAAATATTGAGATCAGCTTGAGCGGCAGGATTCCCTTCTGCTTGAAGGGTAGCTTGATAAATTTCTGCAAACCGTTCTTGACTAAACCCTTGACCTTCAATGGCTTGTGCTATACTATCAAGAAACTGTTGTTCAATGGTCAACAGTTGCAAGATAGCCTGGGAAAACTTATCGAGTTGTTCATCATTAATTTGAGAGGCATCCAAACTTTCTAGCGGAGTCTGTGGCGAGGTTTCCGGGGTTTGTGCACTCGCCGGTGGGAGCATTCCAATCAGCAGTAATACCACTATGGAACTCGCAGTTAAAACTCGTTTTAACATTTCAAATTTCTCCATTATCACTCTTGATGGTACTGTGTCAGGGTTGTTCACGCTTAACCAAGCTAGACCTGACACAGGTGTTGGTGTTGAGTGGGGTCTCAACTACTGGGTGTGGCAAATTTAGGACAGCCCTAAAAAACAGGATTACTAACAGATTGTAAATATCTGCTGCTGTAGTACAAGCGGAAATAGAGGCTTGCAGGGCATGAGGAGCTTAATGGGGTCAAGTTCCCAGACGTGGGGAATCACGCAAACGAGCCTACCCTCAAAGAAGCGAATGAAATACCCAAACAACACAAGATACCAGCTTAAATAGGTTGCCTTGAAAAATCGCTCAACCAGTACAGGTTAAACTTTATTTTGGGAAACTGTCAAGTCTATCCTAATCGGTTTAGAAATCGATGACACCGCACACCTCCTAAAGCACAGTCCCCTGCCTATCCTAGATAGCATCCCCTGTTGGGGAGCAACTTTCAAGGTATGTTGTAAGGTGCGTTTGCAGGATATTGGGGTCATTCGATGGGAAGAAAATATGGAACTACAGCTTACAGCGCTGAGTTTTTTTCCTAGTTTAGCTATGATCAAAATAAAGCTAATCCCTCTATCGATAGATCGTTTCCCGAGCCGATGCAGCAGGTCTCGATCGCCCTGCACTCATTTGAACTGAGTTTAAGAGATTGATGGAATCATGACAAACCTTGTTCCATTTTTGCTCACGAGATCTCTATCTCTAGGAAGAAAATTCCTCAGAATTAAACCTTGATTAAGGATTAAGAGTCACTCGATTGAGGCCACAAGTAAATCACACCGGAAATCCAGGTCAGGGCCACGGAAATCCAGAAGGCAACTAAGGCGATCGCCGACCATTCCCCAGGCAGAGGCGCGATCAACAGGGCGATCGCCAGGATCTGACTGACCGTTTTTAACTTCCCCCACAAATTGGCACCGGCGATCGCCGCATTACCCGTTAAAGCCGGATTGATACGCCATCCGGCGATCGCCAATTCCCTAAACAAAATCAAAAATACCCCCCAAGCAGGCAACTGTCCCAGTTCTACCAGGGACATCAAGGGAGCCAATACCAATAACTTATCAACTAACGGATCGAGGAACTTCCCCAACTCCGTCACCTGATCCAGTTTTCGAGCTAAATAGCCATCTAACCAATCCGTTCCTGCCGCCACCAAAAAAATCACCACGGAGATCCATCGCAATCTCGGCGTGGGGTCTGACAGGAAATACAGTAGAAAAGGCACCCCCAATAAGCGGGAGAAAGTAATCCAAGTTGAGAGCGTCATAAATAGCTCACGAGAACAGAATAAAAAACCTAGGGCCGACCGAAGGATTGGCCCTAGGTTAACATAATTTGGCTCTCAATGTTCTGTCTTGTCCCCAGAAGCTGCTTTTAGCAGGCTCCTTTTTGGTTAAAAATGACCTGGAAGGTTTTCAAAATGAGGAGTAGGTCATAAAGAATGGACCACTTGCGCTGATACTCCAAATCTAGCTCAATTACTTGTTCAAAATCTTTAATACTAGAGCGTCCATGAGTCTGCCATTCTCCCGTTAGACCCGGTTTAACGTTCAAGCGTTCTAAATGGTGGGGTTGATAGTCTTTAACTTCCCCAGGAGTAGGTGGACGAGTGCCTACTAAGCTCATTTCCCCCCGCAGAACATTCCAAAATTGAGGCAGTTCATCCAGACTGGTGCGACGTAGAAACCTGCCTACTCGGGTGATGCGAGGGTCATTTTCATTTTTAAAAAGATGCCCTTTGACTTCGTTGTTCACCAGATGCTGGAGATGTTCAGCATTAACGACCATTGAGCGGAATTTCCACATTCTGAAATAACGCCCTTTGTAACCACAGCGAATTTGGCTATAGAGTAAAGGTCCTGGATTGTCCAACTGCATGGCGATTACCAGGGGAATAGCAATCACTACAGTGATTGCTAACCCGACTACTGCTCCGACAATATCAATCAGACGCTTTGTTTTACTGTCAAGGGAAGGATGGTGCTGTTGCTGAATCGTTGGATCAGAATAAGTCTCTTCAATAGTGGCGCTAGTGGCTTGATTAAGTGTAAAGGGAATAGATATATCAATTTGATGGGCAGTTAACACGAGCTTCTCCCGTTGGGTTGGGGGTGGTTATCCTTATTCTTTTCCGACTCTACTCAACTTTTGAAAAATTCGGTATAGGGATCTCCGGATATTTACTTAAACTTTGAAATGTTGGTTAGTTTTGTAAAGTTTTCGTGTTGTTTGAAAGGACCCCTTAGTCTTTCCCAACGCCTGCGCCCTGCTCTTTGACTCTGTGAAGTAATTTTTAGAAATAAGGTCAAGGGGCGCGACCCCATCATCAGGCGATCGCTCCGGTGAGATCGGCCAAGGATGCTATATCTGGATCGTGGGTTTCCTCAAATATTCAATATTTTCACTTTTGTCTGTATTTTTCAATACATTTTTCGGGCATTATCGATAAAAATTTTCGGAATGATGGCGTTGAGGGGTTAAAAATTCACTTAAATAAAGGAGTAAAGGTTCTTCAAAATGTTGATGTGTCGTTGTGGCGATCGCCTGTAAATACTGTAACAACCGCCTCGACTGTTCCCGATTAACCCGATAAGTGCCCTCAATCTGCTCAAACAGGGGAATTTCTGGCGTGAGAGGATATTCCGTCGTTGCCGCCACCGACGGCATCGGGACTGCCGAGTTCACCCGGGAACTCAACCCCGGAGGCAAATCCCCCTGTAGGAACCCTTGAATCCGACTGCCCAGCGATCGCCCGTGAATCCCGCGACGTTCCACCAATGCCACAATTTCTCCCAAGGACCGGGGGCGCTCGTCCGTGATTGCCCGTAACAACTCCGCCAGTAAAAAATAATCCCCATACTGCTGCCGATTCAAGTCCAGAACCCGAGGATACAAAGGCAACGCCGCCAACCCGAAAGCAATCCGACTCGAACCCGAACCCCGATTACCCCGGGGAGGATCAGCAATTAACGTCGCATTGGGGAGTTTTTGCCGCATCCAACCCCTTAACGAGGGCGATTGTGCCGTCCCCCCGGTACAGACTGCCCGCTCAATGGCGATCGCCGATAAACCCGTTTCAATCAATAACTCATTTAGTGCTTGATTCAAAAAGTTGAGAAACGGCTCAACCACTAAGCTTTGTAACTCCCGGTGAGCGAACGTCCAGCGAAACTCCCCCACCGTAACCGGATATACATCTCGCTCTTGCAGCGCCAACTTCACCGCTTCTGCTGCCGCTAACAATTCTCGTCCCACCTGATGTTCGAGTAATCGCTGCTGTAACTGCATTCGACGCACGCCATCAGGCTCTCCCGGACGGGGTAACTCCAAATCGCACCCCAGATACCAATATCCTCGATTTTCGCGCCGGACTGCCTCGGTCCAAAATAGCTGACAAATTATATCTTGATCTAACCCTTGCCCCCCATAGGGAAAACTGCGAGTTTTAAAGTGAGACTCACTTAATTGTTCCAAGTTTTCTGGCACAGCAACCAACGCCAACTCTGTCATCGTCGCACCGGAATCGATCGCCAACCCATAGCGCGTACCCACAGCCCGCGAGCGGTGCCAGCTTGCTCCCGGTCCTTCCTGGGGGTGAAATTGTCGCGATAAGACCGAAGGAATCGTCACCCGTTCCCCTCCGACTCCCGGAAGGACCGAGAGCCATGCGGCGATCGCATTTTCCACAAATAGCACTTGGGAAGGTTCTTGTACTAATTTGGCACTTAATATAGATTCTCGAATATTAAAACAATAACTATCTGGCCAACTGCCGGGAAAACTCACAATTATCCCGCGTAACTGCGCGATCGCCTCGTGAAACCGCTCCGGTTCTAACCCAGCAGCGCCACCAATAGCAGCAGAAGGCGTCGCCATCGTCAGGGCCGATGACAGAGTAGCAACGGCGTGACGGCGAGGAGAAGAAGCCGAGGGCAACAATCGCGATCGCCCCGAACCCGATGCCACTTCCACCACCGGCAACCCATCCGCCTGGGCCAGGGGAGCCACCCCAGCAGCGGCGATCGTCGCCAACAGCCCACTCAACCCATCGAGCAAGTCACTTAATCCGAGGGACCTTCCATGCGATCGTAACACCACCTCGCGTTTTGCCCGCTTTCGGTTCAGCAACTCCAGGGGCACAACCGTCGGGTGCATTCCTGGGTCCCAAGGGTTTTCCCGCAGATTCGTTCCCGCAATCCCCGGCAACAACAGCGGTTTAAACTGATGCAACCACCATCCCTGGGACCGCAGATAAACTTGGGAAGGTAAGCGAAACGTCGGGTCCGAACCCGGAGAACCCAGGGGATACCAGTAGAGGGGGTATAACTGACAGGTGAGGCGATCGAACAAAGCTGCCGAAAGGTGAGTCGTCCCGAGATCAATTCCCAAATACCAGAACCCTGCTGATCCGTTTGGCACTGCCATTCTTCTGTTTCCCCCTTAGCTGGTTGCCGTCCCAAAATGAGTTTAACCGTTTACTATCCTAAACGCGCAGGTATTCGCCGGAAAAACTCAACCGTTGAATCAGATACTGGGAGCATCAGACCAACTTTCAAAGAAATTATCCAGGGTGGGATTAGCGAGGTCATCATCCGGGGAGATGGGGTCCTCTGGCTGATCTGGCTCAGGTTCGGGATCTACCGATGCTGTGACTTCATCTTGATCATCCATAAAGTCAGCGAAAAAATCTTCCACTGTTTCATGGTTGACATCTTCCTCCGCTGTGACTTTGACCACCGGAGGCGGATTCGTGGCCATCAGTTCGGCAAAAATATCATCTAAGGTGGGCAAAACATTGTTTGATCGCCCCGTTGCCTCGGGTTTGGTTTCACCGTTGGGAGTGGAGGATCCTGGGGTTGGTTTAGAGATGGTTTTCTGGGAGTTGACCGAGGTTGACTGAGTTTTAGAAGGTGGAGTCGCTTTTCCTGGCGGGTTTCCCGTCGGTTTCTGCCCAGTTTGATTTGGGGAGGGAGGTTTCCTCTGCGGCGAATCCGTGGAAGAAACCTCTCCCCAAACCCCTCCCGTGGTAGGGGAGGGGCTGTGATGCGCCCCCTTGCGGGAAAGCTCTTCATTCCTTATACTTCCCTCCCCTACCAAAGGAGGGCCGGGGAAGGGTTGGAGGGTGAGGTCCGATTGACCCACAAAATCATCTAAAGAAGCATCTCCACTCTCTTCCCAAGGCAGGGTGCTATCCAACTCCTCTAGGCTGCCTGACTCGGATAAGGGGGGTTCAGCGGCGAGTTCCTCAAGCCATTGTTCAGCGCTTAACTCGGTCCCCTGCCAGTCCGAGGGGTCTGGACTTGCGCCCTTGGGTTCTGCTTCCTCTAATTTAGAGAGGTCCTCATCTAAGCGTTTGATGCCAGTATTACTCAGCCAGAGATTGTCCAGGTCTTCTTCCCGGTCCGCTTCTGGGAGTAAATCTTCCTGGAGGGAAGCTTGGATATAGGCGCTTTCTTCCCAGTCGGCGTCTAAATTGAGGTCAGAGGCGATCGCCTCATTCCCGAGTTCGGGAAGCCAATCCTCCATGAGGGCATCGGCTGGATCCTCGACCATTTCGGGTTCTGGGTCCGGTAACTCTGCCGCTTGTGGGGACACTCCACTTGCTTGCGCAACTGTCTCAAAATCCGCAAACAAATCCTCTGTCGGTTCCTCGGTTTGGGTTGCTGGGGGTTCCGGTTCCCTGGGGGGTTCGGTCTTCTGCGGTGGAGAGTTGGTTTCTGAAACTGATCGCGGGTTGGATATTTCTGGTGGGATGGAAGGTGAATCGTCCGACTCCGTAAGTAGGGACTCTAGGCGATCGCCAAACAGAAACTCATCCATATAGTCTTCTGAATACTCCCCCCCCATTCCTGGGGCATCCGTGCGACTCTCCAGGTCCGCAAATAAGTCATCCTCGCCATAGGGGGAAGTCTCCTGAGTCTTATTACTGTTCGATTCTTCACTCAGGGCGAATAAATCTGCATCCCCCGACTCCGGAATCAACGGCGATGGGGGAGGGAGATTTTCTTCCCGATCCAAACCCTCGGAGAACTCCCAATTTTCGGGCAGGTCATCATCCGATGTAACCCACCCCTCCAGACCTAATTCTGGTAGATCCTCGAAGTCCAGATCCGAGGGAGAAATGGGGCTATTTTCCGGAGCGATCGCCTCGGAAAACTCCTCCTGTTCTGGAGCACCCTCGGCCCATTGCGCGGCCAGTTCAAAGTTGTCTTGAGACATTTCCAACCGAGTCTTAGAGACTGGGTGAGGGGTTCTCACCGTTGCCTTGTCCGGATCCGCAGATGCCTCGGTGATGTCCTCCTGTGCTGCCTCCAGTGACGGGGTTAATTCCGCTCCCGCAAAGGGGAAGGTGAGCAGTTCAGAGTCCTCTTCCCCAGAGAGTTCAAACGGTGATGCCGGGGCAGAAACTTGGGGCGGTTTAGGCCGCTTTTGGGAGGGAGATTCCACCGGGGGGTCAGGTTGGACAGAGGGGACGGGAGTAGTTTTTGGAGATGGCGTGGGAGGTGGCGGTGGAGTGGGTGGAGAGTCTAGGTTAGAGGGTTCGGGGTCTGATTTCGGGGGAGAATCCTGCTCTTTAGCGATCGCCGCTTGAGTGGAAGAGAGCAGTCTCAGGGAGGATTTTAAATAGGAGGAGGTCTCTTGACCTAAGAGTTGGGCCAGGTGATTGACCAAGGCGCTAAACATCAGTTCCCCTTGTTGTCCGAGGCGATGCATCTTGTCTAAGCCTTGAACCAGGGAGTCATTGTAACTGTTAACGTTGCGTTCGAGGGCTTCAAAGACAACGCGCAGGGTAGAGTCGAGGGACATCAAGAGGCGATCGGATTCCCCCTGTAACCGCTGTAACTGTTCTAATCGGGCTTCGGGGGATAACAGTCCAGAATTCTCTACAGTGAAGGCGTTGAGATCTTCGGCGAACTTAGATTGGAGAGTGGTTCGTTCGAGGCGATCGCCAGTACCCTCAGTTAAGAGTTGGGTTTCTATCTGTCCGATCGCCTGAGAAACCTGCTGGGAGAGGCGGTCTTGGAGGGGGCCAAGTAAGGCTTGGAGAAACTCGGCGATCGCTTGCTGTTGATGAGCCTGTTCTCCCGCGAGGGTCTGGTAATGCCGTTGTCTTTGCTCCAACTGCCGCACTTCTTCCATCAAAGAATACCGCTCTTGTCGTAACGTGGCGATTTCTTCCTGTAAGGGCTGCATCAGGTTAGTCCGTAACCCGCTTAGATCTTGCATCAGGGCTTGCAAAACCGCTTGAGCTTCGGCGGCTTCACTGAGCGTTCCTGGGGCGATCGCATAAGGCGGCATCGCACTCACCGCCATTCCCCGGTTGCCCTCCGAGCCTAGCTGAGAATCCAGATAGAGACGAACTCGCTCCAAAACCCGCCGAGTCTCTCCCGAACTCCACCACGCGAGGCGGGAGTTCATTTTTCGCAGAATTCCATCAATGTCTGCAATCAGTGCTTGTAGTTGATCCCGATTAGAACTCACCATAGAACCTCTGGCGATAAGAACAGCACAGACTTCCCCGTTGCCCCGAAAATACTGGTACTTTTAACGTATCGTAGCTTGTGCCGAGGCAATTTTTTGATTCATTTTCGGACGATTCCAATCGATATGCCTCGAATCCAGGCAAGGGAGACTCACTGGGGTTGTTGCTACTAGCCCAGGGGTACTGTTTGAGTTCCCTGGGACCAAAACCGGGTGTTTGGCGCAGATTGGGTGCGTTCAAAAGCCCAGATTTTTGAACAAACCCGGTAGGTTTTCCCAATACTGTACCGGCATTCTCAAAGAAGAAAACGATTAGGCTTGATTTCCGACGGTTTCGGCTGAATTCATTCTTTTCGGGAGGCTTCACGCACAACAGTCCTGGAGCAAGGATTAGGCGATCGCCGCTCCCAGATTGAGGGACAAATTAATCCCCACAAATTAATCCCAAATAGAAGCCCCAAGAAAGGGTCAGAAACACCGTTGCACATTCCTCCCACCTTTGATCACGATGCCCTCACCCCATTTTATTAGACCTCTTGCCACATTCTAAAAAGCCCCCCTTTTTTAAGGGGGGTTGGGGGGATCAATCCTTGTTTTGCAAGAAGTGTATTACAAATCCTGAAAGGCACGAAGACCTGAGATCACCCCCCAGCCCCCTCCCCTGATTCTTGGGGAGGGGGGTGTGTTCGTTCTTGAGATGCTCCCGATAAACCAGACCTCAGGAGGCGCTAACCCGGGCAGGACTGACGCCTTTGAAACCGCATTTCTACGCAAGGGGTCAGGGCTTGAGTCAAAAGGGCTCATCCCCTTTGGGTCGCCCTCACCCTAAATCGATGGCGGCCCCATCCGGGAGAAAGGGCATCGGTGTAGGAGGGCCCACTATTCAAAATGAGATGCTCTCCGTAAAAATTCAGTAAAAATAAGGATAGAGAAACCCAGGTTCGGGCTGGAGGTGGGTCACTCCTGAAAGCGATGGGGGAAAAAAGCAGACCCTCCGGGATATTGTTGAGGGTCTGTGGGGTCAGACTCCCGAATAGGTTATTATGGCTAAGTGTTTTCTGGGATCTTATTAAAAATTTATGGTTCTAGTCGAGTCGGACTCAATGGGTATCTGGGGACCTTAAAACCCGGGTTTTTAAATTGGGGATGCCTCCCTTCGTCATGGATGAGTCAGCTAGGCGGCAGGGAGCTAAAACTGCGCGGGATCACCCCGGGAAACGGCTTAAAATTCCTGTGGGAGAGGCCCCCAATCCAGATATAGTTAAAGTAGTCCGTACACTACTTTCAAGAGACAAGGCGATCGCCCTCTTATTTTTCCAGTTCTAAATCCCTATCATCCATTGAAGACCCAACCTCCCCCGGTGCAAGGACTACAGGAATCAGACCCTTGGATAGGCCCGTGAGCCAGATGCGATAAATTAGGGGTAGAAAACACCCAGTCTACTCTTAGTGCAACATCAGTGGAGGTTTATCCCAGGCTGCCGCATGATTTCAGCAGCAAAAGGCGCCGCTTCTCCTCCCTTGCCCATTGACAACAACAGCCAACCCCTAAACTTCTAAACTCCTAAAAGTACAAATTGGTTTATGTTTTTATGTTGTCTCTAAATAGTGTTTCGGACAGTATCCAGTCAATGCCAACTGTCTGGTCTATACTGTTCCCTAAAAGAGTCCCTAAAAGAATGTAATCGGTCATCTCTTGCTTCCATACAACCCGATTTATGAAAAACATCGATTTACCCCTGGCGTGTTTATAAGAGGATGGCCTAATGGATGAAAGATTTACCTCTCGTGATTCTGTACCCAACGTTGAAGAATTAATTCGCGCAACTCCATTTTTTAATGGATTACCGGACTCAGTTGTAGAACGTGCAACGGCGCATATTGTTAGCCGAACCCATCCCCCGAATCAAGTCATTTTGTTGGAAAATGACTGGGGAAGTTCAGTTTATTTTTTATTAGAGGGCTGGGTCAAAATTCGCACCTATAACTTGGATGGCAAGGAGGTCACCCTCAATATTTTAGGCTCCGGTGAAATCTTTGGCGAAATGGCCGCCTTGGATGAAGTGCCGCGATCGACCGATGTAATTACCTTGGCCCCTACCACAATTGGCAATCTCCCCGCCCAGGATTTTGTGCAGTTAATTCATACCGAACCCTTAGCGGGAATTCGGTTAGCCCAGTTGATGGCAAGACGCCTGCGCCAAGTCAACCGGCGATTGCGGTTGCGAGAATCTGATAGCACCTCTCGGGTAGCGGATATTATCTTGTTTTTAGCCGAGGGACAAGGAAAAGAATCTCCCGAAGGGATCGAAATTCCTAATTTACCCCATCGGGAATTAAGTAGTCTGAGTGGATTGGCTCGGGAAACGGTCACTCGGGTATTGAGTAAACTAGAGAAGAAGGGTTTGATTAAGCGCGATCGCGAGATCCTCTGTATCCCCGATCTCAACGCTCTGGAACGTCTCATGGTCTAGGACCCTTAATGAGTAAGCGCGATCGCCATTCCCTTGTTTAAGGGGCGATCGCACTCTTGACCCCATTCTCCACACCCAAATTCAACCGTTAACGCTTCACCCTAAATCGTTAACGGTTAACTGATTGGACACAATTTGATGGTTGATTTTGCAGACAGTAACCCGAATTCCTCTTCCAATTCTCCTAATCCCAGTCGCAATTCAGAACCCCTAGGTCCTCCCGATTCCTCGGGGCTACCGGACTCCCTCAATGAGGAGCTTTGGGAAACCCCAGCCCCTGTGCGTGCCTCTGCTCCCTCCGTTGCCCCCAGCCGACTCCCTAATAATGCCTTAATCCTGGTCGAAACCGCCTTTTTTGCGAGTACCGCCAGCTTGATTTGGCTAATCAATTATTACTTTCCTCTCGGTCCCGTTCTGCGGATTTTTTTTCCAGTCCCGATCGCCCTGGTTTACCTGCGCTGGGGGAATCGCGCCGCTTGGATGGGTGCTGTCGTCTCAGGTTTGTTGCTCTCTGTTCTCATGGGACCCACGCGCAGCATTCTCTTTGTGGTCCCGTTTGGTCTTCTGGGGGTCTTGCTCGGATGTCTCTGGAAGCGTCGCGCCAGTTGGGAAGTTGCCATCCTTCTGGGTTCTCTCCTCGGTGCTTTTGGCTTCTTCTTTCGCCTGTGGCTGTTAGGAATTCTCGTCGGGGAAGATCTGTGGGTTTACCTGACGATTCAAATTACCGAGATTGCAGACTGGCTATTTCTGAAGATGGGATTGCTGGTTCAGCCGAGTCTGTATGTAATTCAAGCCTTAGCTGCAATTTTGGTGTGGGTTCAGAATCTCATCTACCTCTTTGCGGTGCATTTAGCCGCCTCTCTCCTCCTGGAAAAAGTCGGAAATCCCATTCCACCCCCACCCCCTTGGGTACAAGTTTTACTGGATGAAGAATAAGCCGACCCCACCCTACAGAGTCCCGCCAGGGTGAGGCTATACTACTCCCCTAGATTAATATTCCACCCCACCCCCATCCCTAAAGTCTTCCCCTCTTTTGCCTCTCGTGATCCGAATTTACACACAGCTTGAACAGGGACAACAGTGGCTCGATCGCTATCGCGCACAGCAACCCCACTTTGCCTGCATTCTCGGCTTTACTGAAACGGGTTTAATTCCCGGAATTTCCGCTGCTGGTGCGACCCCACGCGATCGCCAATATACAGCGATCGCGGATGCAGAATTTCTCTACTCCGGTCCCCGTCCCCATCCCCAATATCCCCTCCCTCCTCTGCAAGCGGGAGCCTCGCCGGTCCTAATTTCTCGGGCTGTCTTAGAAGCTCAAGGCATTCCCCTGACTGTCTTTAATGCCGGTTTACCCCACCCCCCCGCAGTCCCTGCGGTGGAATTGGAGGGAACTCCCGCACGCTGTCTGAGTACCGGGAAGGCTTTGGAGGCGGCAACGGTGCAACGGTTATTTGAAGCGGGACTCCATTGGGGTCAGAAACTCGCCCAGGCGCATCCAGAGGGCTATGTGATTGTGGGGGAATGTGTCGTCGGTGGCACGACAACGGCTTTGTCGGTGTTGATGGATTTAGGCATTGATGCCGATGGTAAGGTGAATAGTTCTCATCCCCTGTGCAATCATCAGCAAAAGTTGGCCTTGGTACAGGCGGGTTTGGCAGAGGCTAACCGGAATCGCTCCCCTTTGAGGCAGATGGCGGGGGGAATCACGGGCTATAATTTAGACCCTTTAATGACGATCGCGGCAGTGGGAGACCCCATGCAAGCGGTAGCCGCAGGCATGGCGATCGCCGCCAGTCGTCTCTGTGGTGTGCTGTTGGCCGGTGGGACGCAAATGCTGGCGGTCTATGCTTTAATTCAGGCTGTGGCTTCTTATCATGCCCTCCCCTGGAATGGCGATCGCATTGTGGTCGGGACTACCCGCTGGGTTGCTGAAGACCCGACTGGAGACACGGTAGGACTCGCTCAAGCGGTCGGCCCTGTCCCCTTATTGGCCACTCAACTCAGTTTTGCCGATTCTCGTTATCCTCAACTGAGTGCTTATGAGCGCGGATTCGTCAAGGAAGGGGTGGGTGCCGGAGGTTGCGCGATCGCTGCACATCTTTACAAAAACTGGAATCAATCTCAACTCTTACAGGCCATTGAAGCGCTCACAATGCGGTATGCTCGCCTGAGTCTTTAACCGTTCGCCTCTGGTTGCGCTCTAAGAATGCACTGATACATTTACGCGACATTTATCCGGCTATTGCCGGACAATGCGACGATAGCACTATCACCCGTTAAGGTAACAGAGGCGGTATCCCGCAAAGCTTTTAGAAAGATTCCATGCATCACCGTTCCAGTCCCGTGGTAGAGTGAACCCGCACTCAGGACATCGGAACACTTTTGAGCCGCCCAACTTAGAGTGAACATGACCACAGTGGGTACAGGTTTTGCTGGTGTATTCTTCAGTCACATCCACAACTGTGGTTCCAGTTATCTCGGCTTGATGTCTCAGGGTTAGTTTAAATCGATAGTGCGCCCAAGTTAGCATTGCTCGGGCAGTCTTGGACCTGATTTTCCGCTTGGCCTTGGCAACCATTTGGGAAGTCTCGAAGGCGGGCAGAAAAATTAGGCTGTAGTTGCGAGTTAGGTAATGAGCAATTTGCTTATGGGCTTCATCCACCAAATTCCGGATTTTGGTTCTCATTCGTTGAGCCGCTTGTCTCATCCGTCGTCGCTTTGAACGGCTGGAATATGAGGCAATTCGGCTCATCAAATCATCCAAATGTTGGCATAGCCGAGTAATGCGTCCAATATCCCCGGAGCCAAATTCTAAGAATCGTGAGCCATCAAACCCGGTCATAAAAGTTCGGACACCCGGATCTAATGCAATTACTCCGGTGGATTTAGTTGGGTTCATGGCAACAGGTTCAGGAAATACCGCAAACCATCGCCCTTTGGTAAAGACTAATTGAGTTCCTTGGTCACAAGCATTGTCTATGGGTTCGCTCGCCGTGAAAGTTAATCCTTTGGTCAGTTTTGGATACCAACTTCCTGAAGAGAAATTGGCATCATTAAACTTAATCGTTTGAGAACTATCCCTGCAACTTCTAAACCGGGCATCAGGACTGGCAGTAAGAGCCAGATGGGCATCAAAGATAGCATTTTGCCGAATATGGCAGGGTGTTTCCTTAACCCATGCGGGTAATTCACCCTGCATCACTTCGTTGCGTAATTTCAACTTGCTTAGTCGTTTGCCACTCCTAGACATTGCAATTGCCTGGTTGTAGCAGTACCGACAAGCTGCCAGCCATTTGCGCCAGACTTTATTTAGCTCGGGACTGGGGTAAATCCGGATCTTCTTTGACCTGAGTTTTGTATTTACGCAGTCCGTAGAGTCGGGAACTGAAGCAGTGGAGAATGGCGAGGATGTCCTCAACCATTTCTCGTTCTGGACTGAGACTTGTCTCGTTGAGAACCATGAGTTCACACCTGTTCTGCTCACAGAGCCATCGAAACAAGTCAAATCCAAATCTTGCCAATCGGTCTTTGTGGGCAATGACAACCATGCGGACATCTCCTGACAAGACCTGTCCCAGTAAGGCCAGCATTTTTTTTCGTTTGAAGTTGAGTCCCCCTCCGATTTCTGAGATGATTTCGGCTTCGGGGTACAGGTTAGACAAGGCAGCAACCTGTCGGTTGAGGTCGGACTGCTGGGCGCGACTGCTGACTCTGGCATAGATAACGACTTTACGCTTGTCACTGCCTGATTTGGCAGCATAAGACTCAACGTTATATCGTCGTTGCCCAGCAGGAGTTCTGATGGTCTCGATTGAGCCATTTTCGTCCCATCTGCGGAGTGTTCTTTCATGGACGCCAAGGATTTGGGCCGCTTCCTTGGGCTTGACATATCTGGCAATAGGTTTATCCTCAACTCTTCTGGGTTATTATACCGCATTGCCCTAAGATATTCAACTAATCCTAGATTAAATCATACTCTTTTAGCCATGAGCTGTTCTTCTAACTCCGCTATCCGGTGGTAGGCAGCGGTTAATTGTGCAGTTAATCGCCGGATTTGAATCTCTGGGCTTAATTCTGAGTCAATATTATTTTGCACCGTTTTCTCACGTTCATTTCGGCCATTTTTCTCCTTGAGTACGTCTTTATGCTCTAACTCTTCCGACTCTTCTAAGGTGGTTGAGACTAAATTCCCGATCGCGTAAGCATACCGCTTTCGCAGCAGGGCTTCGGGGGACTCACTGGATGGGGGTGGTACGTTCAAACTCTGCTGTCCCAAACACAGAGAGATTTTTCTATTAAGCTGTTCGATGGTTTGATATAACTCATCTACTTTATGGTTTAAGACATACACCTGGTTTTGTAAGGATTCCATATTTAGACCCCTATTTTTAGGGCTGTATTTTTCTCCTCAATCTTAGATATAGTTTTGCCCAAAATAGGAATTCTTTTTAGATTATTTAATGTTTAAAGCTATTTCCCTCCAAACCCCAGTAAAATTTAGGTTTTGTTCCCTTGCTGTAACGACCTCTGATTTCACCCTTGCCCCTTGAAAACCGCCAATCCGGTTAGCGGGTCGCTAAGGGACTAAAGGCAGTTTTATGTTTAATCTCTCCCCGATGGAAAATCCATCCCAGGTTTGATGGCTCTCCCAAGTTGTCCAGATATATTAAGAAAAGTAACAAAATTGACAACAACTTTCCGGGTCCGATTGATAGGCTATCAATCCATCACCGGAGGAGGTAAAAACGCTGATGACTTCCATAAACCTAGCCCAATCGACCCAGGAATCCCTGATTGCGGATTTTTTCCAAAAATCCCAGGGCCGATGGCATTCCGATCGCCGGTACTACACCTTACCCGAGGGGAAAACCCTGGAAATGGTGAGCTTAATTACAGTACGGTTTTTAGAACCGGGGAGTCCAGAACTTATAGAACTGGCAAAGCTACACCAACTCCCGGAACAGAATGCTCTTACCTGCGGCAGTGAAGTCTCTTGGGAAAGTAGCGACTCGGTTTCCGGCAAAAAGAAATCTGCGGGCAGTACCCTGTTTGGCGCGAGAGAAAATATCCTCTATCGCGATCTGGGCTTTTTAACTCAAGACCCGGTACAAGCTACCTTTTACTTTGCCAATCCTCAAACTTTGTGCCTGAAAACTGAATATAATGGCTCGGTCTTCGAGGAAGAATTAAAACTGATTGGCGATCGCTACCGGACCCGACAAACCATCATCTCTCGGGCTGGAGAACAACAAACCATCGGTCAGTATTTAGAAAAACGCATCGAGGAATAGGATTTGACCGCTAAAATAAGAGAGAAGCGGGAAACGGGAAGCGGTTAATTTCTAACCCTTAGACCTGATGAAAGTCGTCCAGTTTCCCCTAGGGACGGGTGTGATTGAACAAAATCCTATTATTAAGCGTGTGAATCGAAGATCTTTTTTAGTGAGCCTCAGTACCCTAGCCGTTGCCCAGTTGTTGAGCGGATGTGGGACTGTTGATCGCCAAACTCTCAAAATTAGGCTGTTGAAAAGTTCCATTCCTGCCCAAGCAATGGGGGCATTCCGCAAGCAACTGGACAAGGGGGCGGTTTTAAACTTTTCCCCGGCGGAGCATTTAGACGAGTTGTTTCGACTCCTGCAACAGTGGAAAAAACCCCCATCCAACAACTCGGATCGCCGATGGAATCTGCCTGGGAGTAATGGGGATGCGGGACCTTCAAACTTGGCTGATTTGGTGACGTTAGGAAATTACTGGTTAGAACGCGCGATCGCCCAAAAACTGATTCTCCCCCTGGACCCCACCACCCTAGAGCAATGGGACAACCTCCCCTCCCAATGGCAAACCCTGGTCCGACGAAATGCTGCGGGAAAATTGGACCCCAAGGGTCAAGTGTGGGGCGCACCGTATCGGTGGGGAACTACGGTGATTGCCTATCGGGCAGATAAAGTCAAAAATTTAGGTTGGACTCCCCAAGATTGGAGTGATTTATGGCGTCCGGAACTGCGCGATCGCCTCTCCTTACTCGATAGTCCCCGGGAAGTGATTGGTTTAACCCTCAAAACCCTCGGTCACTCCTACAATCGCGATCGCCTTGCGGATCTCCCCGAACTCAAGGAAAAACTTCTCGCACTCCATCGCCAAGCTAGACTTTATAGTAACGATGCCTATCTCCAACCCTTACTCCTGGGGGATACTTGGGTCGCGGTAGGATGGTCCACGGATATCCTGGCAACCATGCAGCGCAATCCTAAAATTCGCGCCGTGGTTCCTCCCTCGGGAACGGCGTTATGGTCAGAATTGTGGGTCCGACCGGCAGGACCCAATCCGGTGAACACAGAAACACCACCCCCCGCCTCATCTTTGGCAAAACAATGGATTAATTTTTGCTGGAACCCGGAAATGGCGGTTCAGCTTTCTCAATTGGGTAAAGCTGTTTCTCCGATGTTGTTGAACCGGGACCGAGAAGAATTACCCCCCGCCTTACAAACTGATGGGATACTCTTACCCACTGCCGAGGCGATCGCCAAGAGCGAATTTATTGAACCCCTCACCCCAGAGATTGCGGAAACATATCAGGCCCTCTGGCGGGAAATCCGTCTGAGTTAAAGGTTGGAATGGCCCCAGGTTTACGGCGCTTGGCTGTCTAATTCCTCGGAATCCAACCACAAGTTGCAGGCGATCGGTTCGGAGGTACAGGTATAACTGCCCAAAAGTTTTTGCTGACGAGTAAACACCCGGATGTTGTACCCGTAATCCCTCCCCACTTGCCCGAAATGATTCAGAAACTCATAGCGTTGCAGGTAATCCAGCAAACCCCAGCTTTGACGGTTAACAATCACATCCACCGTGCCTGTATCCCCTCCATTCCGGGGGTAAGCTAACCAGTTCTCGACCAGTCTATAACCAAACTGTTCGTTAACCCACCATAAGGAAGGAACCGTTACCCCACTTTGGGAAATGGTGTAATTCGTGGTGATATTAAATTGGGCAGGATCGATTTCCGGTGGGATGGTTAGGAACTGTAAGGGGGGTTTTTCCGGAGGCATTTGCTGCAGTTCTAAAGGCGGTTGTTCGCGCTCGTCCGGTGGTACCATGTCCTCTACTGCTTCTAATGCTGGCGCGGGAGTTTGAGTTAACCCAACTCTCGTCCACAGGGGAATTAAAGCAACTAGGAGCAAAAAGAGGTAAAAACCCGCACCCGATGGGGTTGGGCTATACGGACAAAGCCTGCCGACGCCAGCTACTCCATGAAAACGACTTTTAATAACCGAATTTGGTATTAGGTGATTTTTAGCGCGTTCCGAAGTCATAATTTTAATTTTAAGTAGCTGCTAGTCTGAGGACACCGTAACGGTTAGAAACCGGGTTTCTTAACAAAATTTTGGATCTTTTCAGCTAATTTGGGCAAGAAACCGGGTTCCTGGTCCTTCGGTTCAATAGGTTTAACAAAAGTACCCTAGATTACCCCCATAATCGCCGACCGGATTTGCCTTTGAGGCGATCGTGAGTATCTGCTAAAAGTGCGGGGATATTCAGTTGTTCTGGACAGCGGGGTAAACAATCTCCACAGTCGGTACATCGATTTCCTTTCATGCCGGGAAACCAATGTCCGGCATTTTCAAACATGGAATATCGGTACTGACTATAATCGGTCATGGAGTAGGCAACGGCGAGATTTCTTAATCGTAAGATTTCGGGAATATTAATGGTTTCCGGACAAGGCAAACAGGCATAACATTGACTGCATTGATCTGAACCTAAAACTTCGTTGGAATGGGTTTCTAGGCGGTTGATGGTGTCTTGGGGGATGGGTATAAGTTGGCTCTCATCCGGGTCTAGGGGATTGTTCAGAAGGGACAGGCGATCGAGCAGGGTGAGTTCTTGGGGGTTGGCGGCACCAAAACTTAAGGTGGTGATGCGCGGGTCGCTTAACAAGAACTGATAGTTAAATTCTAGGGGGGTTAAGGGATGACAGAGTTGGGAAAGTTGCTCGGGTGGGGTATGTAGTTTTCCCCCTTTGTCGGCGGGGGAAATAATAAAAATGCCTAAATCTTTTTGATGGGCTAGGGCAAGAGCCGCAGCATTGCGCTGGAAGAAATAGTAATAATGCAGATTGATAAATTCAAATAAATCGGTGTTAAGGGTTGCTAAAATTAAGTCTAAGCTGCCATGAGTCGAAAATCCGAGATGTCGAACTCGGCGATCGCGCAGTGCTTGGTTAATCCCCTGCATTCCGCCCTGAGCATTTAACACCCACTCTAAATGTTCGTGAGTATTGATGCCATGAATGGTCAACCCATCCAGATAATTAACATTCAGCCGGTCTAACGATTCATCAATGCACCGTTCAACTTCATCCGCATTCCCTGAAGGAGGGAGTTTAGTTGTGATGTACAACTGTTCTCGGCACTGGGGGGAGTTCGGGTGTAACAGTTCCCTCAGGGCTAGTCCGAGATATTCTTCACTGTTGCCATATCCTCGGGCGGTTTCGAGATGGTTGATTCCCCGTTTTACCGCTGCTTGCACCGTGGCGATCGCATTTTCCGGGGAAGCCAAATATCGCATCGTTCCCAGGGAAAAAACCGAGAGATGTAAATTGGTTTTTCCAAATCGGCGGTAGTACACGATTTACATTTTCTCCTCATATTTCGTTCCTGAGAGGGAGGCCGGGAGTTGAGAGATTAGAATGCACAGATCACCAAGTTTCTCTTGATTCTTAATTCTTGATTTCCCTTGCTTCCAACTCCCCAGGAACGCTCTACGACTCTTGAACTTCTCCACTACCCGAACCAAATTCCTTACGTTGTATGAAATCTTCCGGGCTAATGTTAGAAACAAAATCACGGAATGCTTGTCGTTCTGCTTCATCTGCTTCTCGATCCACGGGAATCGAGGCATCCGCCACCACTTCTTCCATCACCCAAATCGGGCTATTGGTCCGCAGTGCTAAGGCGATCGCATCCGAAGGACGGGCGTCAATCTCCTTAAGCGCTTCTCCATGACGAAGCTTCAGGACTGCATAGAACGTATTGTCTTGTAAAGTATGAATAATAATCCGGTCTAAACTGATCTCATATTCTTCTAGGATATTCACCATGAGATCGTGGGTCAAGGGCCTAGGCGGTTTTTGGCTTTCGAGGGCGCTAATAATTGACCTAGCTTGGTCTTGGCCTATATAGATCGGCAGAGCTCGTCGATCTCCGGCGTCTCTGAGCAGCACTATGGGACTCCTTGTTGCTGCATCCAATGCAATTCCAGCGACTTTCATCTCAATCATCGGCTCGGCCTCTTTAGAACACGCTATGGGGGATAATGAACTCGGCACCTCTTTTGTAAGTCTCTTTCTCCGGTTTCAGGCAGGTCCATGCTTCACTATAACGTTAAGGCAAAACCTTTAGGTTCAACCAGAAGTGCAGTCTCATGGTACCTCCCTTCAGATCAGCCACGGTGCTTTTTTACCTTTATAAATTCCAGTATGCCTCCTTCTTTGCTTCCTTAGCTCCCTCTTATGCCAGGAATTTAATAAAAAATTTGACAGGACACTGGCAAAAATGGTAAGGACCTGTCGATAATTTATGCAATTTCAAGGAAAAAGCCATGTTTACCGGATTAATTCAGGGGTTAGGCACCATTGAGGCGATCGGGACAGAAAATCTCAAAATTTCCTGTCATTCGGGCGCTGAGGTGGTGCTTTCGGATTTAGAATTAGGGGATAGCGTCGCCGTCGATGGGGTATGTTTAACCGTCGTCGAGATTTTACCCCGAGGTTTTGTGGCGATCGCCTCCCCGGAAACCCTCGATCGCACCACCCTCGGGACTGTCTCCCATACCTACGTCAATCTCGAAACCTCTTTGCGCGTTGGCAGCAAATTAGGCGGCCATTTTGTCACAGGTCATGTGGATGCGATCGGCTGTCTGCAACAGTCCATCCAAACCGCTAGTTCCTGGGAAATGACTTTTACTGCACCCCCCTCTTCCCAACAGCTATGGCAGCGCCAAATTGCCCCTTATATCGTTCCCAAAGGGAGCATTGCTGTCAATGGCATCAGTCTCACCATCGCCCACTGTGATGAACAAGGCACTTACTTTACCGCTGCCGTCATCCCCCACAGCTATGCCGAAACTAACCTCCGCTATCTCCAACTCGGTCACTGGGTTAATTTAGAAGCCGATATTTTAGGTAAATATGTCGGTAAATTCATCCGTTCAAGTTTCGGTTCTGCTGTGTCTGACATCCCCTTTGATGATGTCACTCCCTCCCTTTCCAGTTTGGAGCAGATTTCCCCCTCTTTTCTGGCAGAACATGGCTATCTTTAATTAATTTTAAAGTTCAATATCACCCCGGCGCATTTTTTTTTCATTGCGGGGTTGCATTTGTTTCGGGAGTTTGATATATTATGTTATAATGGAAATATACTCAAAAATTTTATTTCAGTCAAAGTTCCCATTATTACATAATAGAGCATCGGGTGCAACAATACAAGCCCTGATGCCTATTTTTTTTTAGCCGACGCTGTAAAGAATTCTTAAGCCAAAACGAGTCGTTCCCCAGTTTGTAGTAACGAATAACCTCAGTTGTTCTCGGGAGTTTTAGGGAAAATAAACCCAGTTCCCAATGGGGCGATCGCCTAAAAAAACAGCGATCGCAAACCCCAGTTTGGAGTAACCACCGGCTGTCGTTACTCCAAACAAAAGAGGGTTACTCCGCAGCGGGAATAGTCACCTCTAAGGTGACTGGAACCGGAGGGAGGGGGACTGGGGGGGCGCTAGGAACATCCAGTAAGGTTGTTGAAGCCGTTTCCAGATTGATGGGAGAGTTCAACAAGGCCAGGGGGGGCGGGGGTGCAGGCATCTCTAAAGACGGTAGAGTCGTGAGCATGGAGTTCTCCGAAGCAGGAGTGGCTATTTGGGGGGCCGTCTCTAAAGAGCGAATGAATTGTGCTAGAGCATATTCCATTTGAGTGCCTGGATCCATTGCCCTCCACCCTTCAGGAGTTAACTCGCGCAGTTCAAAATGGAGGTGAGGGCCCGTGGAGTTTCCGGTACTGCCGACTTCTCCAATGACTTGACCCTGTTCCACAACTTCTCCGGGTTGGACAAAGATATTGGAGAGGTGAGCATACAGAGTTTCCAGGGTGGAATTCTGGTGTTGCAGGACCACAGTTTGACCATACCCTCCCATCCAATCGGCAATGGAGACGGTCCCGCTATAGGCAGCGACAACGGGAGTTCCAGTCGGTGCACCGAAGTCCATACCGGAGTGGAAACGGCTATCTCCAAAAATTGGATGGTTCCGCCAGCCAAATAAGGAGGTAATTTCCGCCGGAATTGCCAGGGGGAAGATCATGTTAGTGTTGCCGTTCCCCTGACGACCCGAGGACCGTCCCAGGCGTTTCCAGTCAAAGTTACGGGCAGCGGCTTTGGTGCGATAGTGGATGCCGTCAATGTCAGCTTGAACGGAGGCGTCCGGGTAGACAGGGCTAGTCCTAACTGGGACTTGGGACAGTGTGGCGTAGGAGGCTTCGGGTTCTGGATAGTAAACGGGTTCAGGTTGTGCAGAGGAAGCGCCCACTGGAGCAGCGATCGCCGGGGGTTCCAGGGGTTGTAAGGCGGGACTGTAAAGGTTCGCCTGTTGGGCTTGCTGAATGGATGCCGGAACCGGTAGCTGATCCTCGGCGTAACGATGCTCTTCCATCTCCTGAGATGCTTGGGGGAGGGGTTTTTCAACCCAGGCCCCCTCTTCTACGACTTCCGGTGGAGGGGGTGCGATCGCACTGGAGGAGTCCGACTCTTCCGGTGTCTGTGTCGCTACGGCACTCGCTTCAGCAGCGGGGGCATTATTGGGGGAGGGGAGACTATACTCCGTGGGATCGACGTAAAGATTGCTTTGGTGGATGTTTTGGAGGGTTGGTTCCCCGTTGGCTGTTTCCGGGGTCGGGTAATCTTCCGGTGGGGCGATCGCCTCTCGTCTGTATCCTCCAATCGGGTCCGGTTGCGCCATCAGGGTCTGCTCGGCTGAGTCCGATTCAGGAGACCAAGGGCTCACCCCGGCACTATCTAAGGGGTCTGGAGAGGCATCCTCGGCAAACTCAGGGTCAGCAGGGGTTTTCTCAACCCGTTCCGAAGCTGGATAATCAGCACCTTGTAAGGGTTGTAAGAGTTTCGCGCCCGTGGAGACTTCCGGTTCCGAGGGCCGTGATTCAATGGGCGGGGGGGCCATTTCAGCTTGACCAAAAGGGTCTGCTGCATCCGATGGAGTCTGCGCATTAGCATCTGTGTCTCCACCGATCACGCTGAGGGAGGGAATCAACGCGAGTCCCTGCACCAGGAGAGAAACCTGACAAATAATACTTAAAGGAGTGCGGGAAAATTGATTTCGCTGGCTCATTTTAATTCGCTCTTCGCTATAGATTCCTAGAAGGATTAACGGTTTCAAAGCAGGGTTCTACACAGCAAACACCGCGCAGTTAGGCCCTGAGAATGGGATACCCCTGGTTAATTGTACCGGGCATCAACTCAATTTCTTCGGTAGTAGAAGCACTTGTAAAAGTACAGTTAGGATCGGGTACCGGCGATCGGTTCAGACGAACGCGCAGTTCTCCGGTATTGCTGACGCCTAGGACAATCCCTGCCGAACCTTCTACGGCAAGGGGTTGACCGATGCCCACCATCAGGTTTTGGTAGGATGGCAGTAAAGTCCCTACTCCTTTCTCATTAAACGTTTGATATCCGGAGGCGACGGCCCACAGGGTTAGGGCGGCCAACATTTCCAGAGAGGTGATCCCAGGATCAGGGCGATCGCCAAGGAAGGTTTGGAGATTAATCCCGGTTTCGGGGACTGGGTTGGACCAATTAATGCCCACTCCGACGACTGCTTTAGTAATTTGTCCCTGATGGATTTTGGTTTCGGTGAGGATGCCCCCCAATTTGTAGCCCTCCAGAATCAAGTCGTTAGGCCATTTTAGGCTGACTGGGATATTGTAGGCGCGCAACGTGGTTGCCAGTCCCCAAGCGCTACAAAGGGTCAGCAGTAGTGCATCCCGAGCATTGAGGTTCGGGGTTAGGGCTAGGGAGAGATAAAGACCCCCCGGTGATGAGTCCCACTGGCGTCCGCGCTGTCCTTTTCCCGCAGTTTGACGGGTGGCGATGACTACCGTTCCAGGGGGTGCACCGGCAGCTAGGAGGGTCCAAAGGGTTTCATTGGTGGAGGAGACTTGCTCCAAGATGTGGATAGAAAAGTCAAGGGATGAGGGAGACAAGGACGGTAATGAGGCGAAACCTCCGTCACTCATTCCAGGATTAACCGGGTGCTGCGATCGCAGACACCGCAGAATATTTTCTATGCAGTCTTGATTCAGGCCCACAGGAGCGGTTCGCATAAAGAGTCCGTGGTCTAAGGTAGCATAAAATGCGAATACAGGCTGAAAATTTTTGGGATTTTTTCCAGTTGGGATTGTAGTCTGAGGCGGTCGCTCCTCCCCTGAATCACTCCTTGATTAATTATTTATCTTCAAACCAAAGATGCATACTTGGCGCTGGCGGAATTGGAACGGACTGCCCTATTTGACTTGTAGTTTACTGGAACCTTGGGCTCACGGGTTTTTTACTCAGCAATTTTGGCCGCGATCGCCCGAGGAGTTGGTGGAGGTGTTGCAACCCACCGCCTCGGTGTATCGCGTCAAACAGGTGCATGGGAATGTGGTGTTAAGTACCCAGACTTTGACCCCCCAGGTTCGGGAAGAAGGGTTAGAAGAGGATACACCACAGAAACCAGAGGCGGATGGGTTGATGAGTGCAGGGTCCAAGGAGGCAATCTGGGTTTGTAGTGCAGATTGTTCGCCGGTATTGATTGGGGATATGCAAACGGGACAGGTGGCGGCGTTGCATTCGGGATGGCGAGGAACTGCGACAAATATCGTGGCGGTGGCGATCGCCCAAATGGTGAACCAAGGGAGTCAGTTAGAGCAATTACGAGTGGCGATCGGGCCCGCCATTTCCGGCCCAGTGTATCAAGTCAACACCGAAGTTGCCATCCAAACCTGTGCCAGTCTCGTTGATTTAGACAATCCTGAAGACATTTTAAAAACTATTCAAGACTTCGATAATTCCCCCATCTTACCTGATTCCGAACCCGGAAAAGCACGGCTAGATGTCCGAAGAACCATTGAGTTACAGTTAGAGCAATTGGGGATAACTTCCGAACAAGTTGCCATTTCCCCCCATTGCACCTATCAAGACCCCGAAAACTTCTTTTCCTACCGTCGAGACGGACTCAAAAAAGTCCAATGGTCAGGAATTATTTCACAGTAATTCAGTTTTTTTTGACTTGTGACCTAGGATTGTACTCCACCAAAGCCTACAAAAAACTGTCCCCGAACTGACGCTTTCTTGGGATAGGTAATCTGAAATGGAGGGGCATATTTTGTGAATTGCCCCTCCAGCGATAGAGGTTCTGCATCAACTTTGAACCTCAATACATGGAATAATTTTTCTCAGTCGTGTTAGCCTCTCCCCCCGATTCGACTGACTCGAATTAATCCACAGGGTTTTACTCTTAGAGGTTAGAGAATAATATCGGTAATCTATGCTATAATTTTGATTTTTCAACCTAAAATTGCAAAACCATGAGAATTGATGAATTAATTATCTATAATTTTAAAAAGTTTTCCTATTATAAGTTAAAACTTCATCCCCAATTCACCCTACTCATAGGCGACAATGGGACGGGTAAAACCAGCCTATTAGATGCATTGGCAATTGCGGCTGGCGTATGGCTGGTCAATCCACCGGATAGCACTCTTTCTCATAGCAAAAGGAATATATTGCGGAATGAGATTCGCTTGCAAGCTATAAAAGCAGCGGGAGTTACCCTATTTATTGAATATAAACCCGTTGAAGTTAAAGCCCTAGGATATATTAATGATTGTTCCTATGAATGGTGTAGAAAAATTTACTCAAACGGTTCTCGAACATCAAATGCAGAAGCCAAACAAGTTATAGATTTTATTAGCAGCCTTTTTAAAAGAGATCAATTAGGCGAAATGATTTGGTTCCCGGTGATTGGTTATTATGGAGCGGGTCGAACTTGGCTACCTTCTAACACGAAGCGCAAAACCGCAAAATTGGAGCAAGAGATTTCTCGCAGATGGGATGCTTTTTATGAGTGCTTTGAAGAACGAATTAGACTGGCTGACTTGCAAACTTGGTTCCAGAAAGAGGCGATCGCAGCTTTACAGCGTGGAAAAATGCGCCCTAGCTATGATGTTGTTAAATGGGCCATTTTACGCTGCATTCCTGGAGCGGATGACCTTTGGTTTGATGGCGATCGGGCTGAAATCGTCGTTTCTTTGGAAAATGAACCCATCCCCTTCAGCAACCTCAGTGCAGGACAAAAAATGATGGTTGCTCTAATTGCTGATATTGCCATCAAAGTCGTCAACCAAAATACTAAATTTTTGTCCGAAGTCGTGGACCCTAATCCCGAAATAATTCCCCCTATTCTGCAACAAACACCGGGGTTAGTCCTGATTGATGAGATTGATGTGCATCTCCACCCTAAATGGCAGCGGCGGGTTGTTAATGACCTGAAAACCACCTTTCCTTCTATTCAATTTGTTTGCACCACCCATTCCCCCCAAGTTATTGGTCAAATTGAACCGGAATGTCTACGGATTCTCTATGAAGACAATACAGGTAAAATCTGTACCATTACCCCTAAGCAAGGATTAGGAATGGATAGCTCATGGATTTTACAAAATCTCATGGGAGCCTCAGCCAGAGATATTAAAATCGAAGAGGATTTAGAGCAAATATTTGATACAATTGATGCCGAGAACTATTCCCAAGCTAGAGAACTGATTCAAACCCTCAACCAAAAAGTGGGGGACTTTCCTGAACTGCAAGAAGCTACTTCATTTTTAGATAGACTTGAACTCTTAAAAGACTATGAAACGGATTAGAAAAACCCATCCCCCTAGAGAATTTTTAGAGTGGCTCAAGGAAAATGAAGGGCTAGACTGTAGTTATGCAGCACTCCAAGGAAAAGAAGCACATACAGTTTTAAAAAATCATCTGTTAAAAGAACAGGGATTTCTTTGTGCTTATACCGGGGTAAGCATATCTGAGGAAGATTCTCATATTGAACATATTAAGCCTCAATCCGTATGTAGAACAGTCCCCAATCCAGGAAAGACCTATTTAGAGGATGTTGAATATCGCAATATGGTCGCTTGCTTCCCAAAAGATGGCGGCGATGTCTCTCATGGTTATGGTGCGCCAATCAAAGGAGGATGGTGGAATGAGGAACAATTTGTTTCACCCTGTCAAGAAGATTGTGAAAGAAGATTTATCTATGGATGGGGTGGTAAAGTTTCTCCCTCTCAGGAGAATGACACGGCTGCTAATACAACGATTGATATCCTAGAATTAAATGCTAACCCGTTACAAAAAAGGCGTTACAGAGCAATTGTGGGTTTCTTTGGCTTTAGCAGTAAACGCAAAACGAAGGAACTAAGTCAGCGAGAGGCTAAAGCGCTATTGACAATTATTGACAAGCCTAATTCAGGGGGGAAACTTCAAGAATTTTGCTTTGTTTTTGAGCAACTTTTGCCTCGATATATCCAGTAAAAAATTATCACTTGTGCTGTGCCGTAAAATTAAGAGGTTATAAATTCACCAAGGTAAACGAGTTCCATCCCAGGAGAAAAACTCCCCTGTATCGGTTTGTTCTAGGTTCTCTAAAACACTCCAGAGTTGAGAGACGGTTTTTTCTATGGAGAATAATTTTTCTGGGGGGACGTTGCGCTGGAAGGGTTTGGATAAGCGGGTGTCGGTGGTGCCGGGATGGAGGGTGATGACGATCGCATTTGCACCTTTGCGGGGGTATTCGATCGCCACAGTTTTCATGAGCATATTTAAAGCAGCTTTTGAGGCGCGATATCCATACCAACCCCCGAGTTTATTGTCGCCGATGCTGCCAACTTTGGCGGAAATGGTGGCGAAAATACTGCGCTGATTATGTTGCAATAGGGGGAGTAAGTGTTTAGCTAATAAGACGGCCCCGATGCTATTGACTTGAAAGTACCGCATTAAGTTTTCTGAGTTGATTTGCCTCAAACTTTTTTCCGGTTGCAAGGTGGAATCATGTAACAATCCGACGCAATTAATGACGAAATGGAGGGAATCGGTATGTTGCTGAATTTGAGCCGTTGCCTCTTGAATTTGTATTTCGTCAGTGATGTCCATTGGTATGCAAATTAGCCGATCGCAATGTTGGTGACTCAGGGTTAATAATTCGGCGGCAGTGTCGGGATGGCGATAGCTGGCAAAAACGGTAGAAATACTCGGGGTTTCTAAGCATTTCTTCACAAACCCCAGTCCGATTCCTTGACTGGCACCAATAATCAAAGCATTCTGGGATTGATTCATAGTTGAGTTCATCGGATGGGTATTATTAATATTGAAGCGCAACTCGTAGGAGAAATTTGTTCTAGCTTTGGGACAAAATGGGGGTTTGATAGCCGCTAGTTTTCACCCAAAAAGCTCATTGTCTTGATGGAGAGTGATTGATTCAGGCATTCAGGACCTAGACTGGCCCTGGGAAGGCGGATAGGGGAATATATGCGTATGTCTTGACAAAGGGTGTGAACTCGGAGCTCGCGTTGAGACGGCATGACCCCTGACCCCTGCTGAATTCGCGATCGCCCTCTGGGTGATCCCCTGTGCAACTGGCGCAGAGGAGGGGATATCTCTGAGGCACAGATGGGCAAGATACACTAAAGAGGAATGCCCAATATCTGGGGGGTTAGGTTACAGTTGAGACACCATTGGGCAGATTGTCTAGGGAATGTCTGCGATCGCCCCAGTTAAAGAGGCGAAAGCAGTCACGTTATTCTAGTAATTACTCCCAGGGAACACCCATTTTTCGATGGTGGCTCGATTTGACAGAGGGACTCTTTGCAACGCCCCAGTTCATCCCCGATTTTGCCACGCAATCTCGGAAAAAATATAATCATGATTGGGTCTACAAGTCTTTATTTTAAGTCGCTTGACTCGGGTCCGGGTGATTAAAGCTAGGGACTTGTGGACAGGTGACCGTTAATGGTAGTTTAAATAAGAGGTAGAAAAAAATCAGATGAGCGAATTAAGTTGCTACGAACAGTTAGGAGTCTCAGAAAACGCTTCGTTTGAGGAAATCCAAGAAGCCCGCACTCGCATGAGCGAACTGCATAGTGGCGATCGCAAACAAATTGATCTCATTGAAGCAGCTTATGATGAAATTCTGATGCAGCGTCTGCGGCAGCGTCAAGAGGGCAAAATTAAAGTCCCGGAACGGATTCGCTTTGCTGAACGGGAAGTCCGCACCATGCCTGCTGCACCCCCAACGCCGACAAAAGAGGGTCCAGCTTGGTTACAAGGACTGTTAGATACCCCCTCCCGGTCTGATATTATCTGGCCTGCGGGAGGTTTTTTTGCCTTGAGTCTTTTGAGTTTATTGCAACCCGCTTCCGCACCTTTAGCATTAGCACTGGGCGTTGGTGTAGGTCTTTATTTTCTCAATCGTAAAGAAAAGAAATTCGGTCGTGCTTTGGCGATCACCGTGATTGCCTTGCTGGGGGGATTACTGATTGGTGCGCCCCTAGGCAGTTGGTTAACCAGTTTGGGTGTGCTGTTCCCTGCCGATGGTTTAGCCGCGAGTTTTACCTTTTTTGTATTGTGGTTGGTTAGTAGTTTTTTACGGTAATCTGCTCACCCTGAATACTCAAATAAAAAAGGTAGAGAATAATGGAATTCTCTACCTTTTTTGTGAGGCTTTGAAATGGGTATCAGGAGCAGTCGTTTAACCCTTAATACTCCATGCAGTTGTCTCAAGTTGGTTCGATCTTAGCCCGCGCAGGCGGGCTTTGTTCCTGTAGCCCCACCCTTCAGGGTGCGGGTTTTTACAAACCTATTCCGCCGCTTGAGGCAGGAGTTCACGCTGTTCACCGGGTCGGACAATCACTTGACCTTCTTCGCCGATGTCTACGATCGCCGTCTCCCCATCTTTAACCCGACCCGAGAGGATTTCCTCGGCTAAAACGTCCTCTAACAGACGCATAATGGCACGACGCAGAGGACGCGCACCATAAGCTGGGTTGTAACCTTCTTCAATCAACCGTTCTTTAAAGCGATCGGTGACTTGTAAGGTAATTCCTTTCTCGGTTAAGCGGCTGAAGACTTCTTTCAGCATAATTTCCGAGATTAACTTCACTTCGTCCTTGACCAACTGACGGAAGACGATAATTTCATCCAGACGGTTGAGGAATTCCGGACGGAAGTAGTTTTTGAGTTCTTCATTGACTAAGCTGCGAATGCGGTTGTACTGTGCATCAGCTTGGTTTTCCGAGAATTCAAATCCGAGTCCACCGCCACCTTTTTCAATGACTTTAGACCCAATGTTCGAGGTCATAATCAGCAAGGTATTTTTGAAGTCTACCGTGCGACCTTTGGCATCGGTGAGGCGTCCGTCTTCGAGGATTTGCAGGAGCATATTGAAGACGTCGGGGTGAGCTTTTTCGATTTCATCGAACAGCACCACGGTGTAGGGACGACGCCGAACAGCTTCGGTCAGTTGTCCGCCTTCGTTATACCCGACATAACCCGGAGGTGACCCGATGAGTTTGGACACCGTGTGGCGTTCCATGTACTCGGACATATCCAAGCGAATCATGGCTTCTTCTGAACCGAAGAAGTAAGACGCGAGGGCTTTGGTCAGTTCGGTTTTACCGACGCCGGTAGGACCGGAGAAGATAAAGCTGGCGATCGGGCGGTTGGGGTTTTTCAGGCCGACCCGGGCGCGACGAATGGCGCGGGAGACGGCTTTTACGGCTTCTTCTTGACCGATGAGACGCTGATGCAGGGTGTCTTCCATGTGCATCAGTTTCTCGGATTCGGATTCGGTGAGTTTGTTCACCGGAACGCCGGTCCAACTGGCGACGATTTGGGCGATGTCTTCTTCGGTGACGACGGGGGAGAGTTCGCTGCTGTCGCTGACGCCGGTTTTTTTGTTACTGGCGATCGAGCGGATTTCGGCTTTAATCTCCATTTCGCGATCGCGCAGTTCTCCAGCGCGGTCAAAGTCCTGAGAACGCACGGCATCGTCTTTTTCTTTGAGCACTTGCCGCAGTTCTTTATCCAGTTCTTTCGCTGCTGGAGGCAGTTGGGAGTTAATCAACCGCACCCGGGAACCGGCTTCATCTACCAAGTCGATCGCCTTATCGGGTAAGAAGCGATCGCTAATGTAGCGATCGGACAGTTTGGCGGCAGCCTCCAGGGCTTCATCGGAGATTTTCAGTTTGTGGTGTTGCTCGTAGCGATCGCGCAAACCAAACAGAATCTCAATAGTTTCATCCACCGTCGGTTCGCCCACCATCACCGGCTGGAATCGGCGTTCTAAGGCCGCATCCCGCTCGATATGTTTGCGATACTCATCTAAAGTGGTCGCCCCGATACATTGCAATTCACCCCGGGCTAAGGCCGGTTTGAGGATGTTTGCCGCATCGATCGCCCCTTCGGCTGCACCGGCCCCAATCAGGGTATGCACTTCATCAATGACCAGGATGACATTCCGCGCCGAGCGGATTTCATCCATAATTTTCTTCAGGCGTTCTTCAAATTCGCCTCGATATTTGGTTCCGGCGACCAGTAACCCGATATCTAAGGTGACGACCCGCTTATCTTCCAGGATATCCGGCACGTCGTTGTTGGCAATCCGTTGGGCCAATCCTTCGGCGATCGCCGTTTTACCCACCCCCGGTTCCCCAATCAGCACCGGGTTATTCTTAGTCCGACGACCCAGAATCTGGATCACCCGTTCAATTTCTTTCTGACGCCCCACAACCGGATCCAGCTTGCCTTCGGCAGCCATTTGGGTCAAATTCGCCCCAAACTCATCCAGGGTGGGAGTCTTGGTCCGGGCGTTGCTGGCTCCAGAGGTCACCTCAGCGGTTTCTCCCAGCATCCTAATCACTTGCGTGCGGACTTTCGAGAGGTCAACCCCCAGGTTTTCTAGGACCCTAGCTGCCACTCCTTCGCCTTCGCGAATCAATCCCAGTAGCAGGTGTTCAGTGCCGATGTAGTTATGGCCCAGTTGACGCGCTTCTTCTAGTGAAAGCTCCAGAACCCGCTTGGCTCTAGGCGTAAACGGAATTTCCACTGCCACGAAACCGGAACCGCGACCAATAATTTTTTCGACTTCAATGCGGGCATCTTTGAGATTAACCCCCATTGACTTGAGCACTTTTGCTGCAACCCCGGTACCTTCTCCGATGAGACCCAGGAGGATCTGTTCGGTACCGACGAAGTTATGTCCCAGGCGGCGTGCTTCCTCCTGGGCCAGCATAATCACTTTAATAGCTTTTTCTGTGAAGCGTTCAAACATGGCTTAATCCCTTTACCGACACATTTGGCGCGTAAGAACCTGCTTTCTACCCTAACTGAGATAAAACTACAAGCACATCGCCCCTCAAGAGTATTCTTTTGAGTAGCTCAAGTCCCTGGTAATTTCCTCACCGTTATGGTTTGAATAGCACCTTCAGAAGCATTCCACCATCTCTGAACCCTTTAATCTCTCTGTCCTAGAGGAGTTGCCCTAGTTACGAGTTTTGAGTTATACTGTGCGTTTGGGTATCGCAATCGTTAACTCTCGACTCTTGAGAAAAGCAGGGGATTCGGAAGGGGATCGGAAGGAGGATTTGAAGGCCGAAGCCCGTTGGCTTTGAGTCAATATCCCGCCATCCCTTTGGTACTTTGACCTTAAGCATAGCAAAACTCTTCGTTTTCGTGCTACCGCTTTTGGACTGGGCAAAGTTTTGGTGTTCTGGGATGGTCCGGCGATCGCTCGCGTCCCGGATTAGGGCTATGTACTCCCAAACCGGGTTGTCCACTTCCAGTCCCCTCCCCTTGCCAAAGGGATGCATCAGATGTGGGCCCCCTTTTTTCCCGGGGTAAACAAACCTTAATCCCTTATTCCTCAATAACTTCAATCCTTAAAACTCGGAATATTTCCGCCCTGAAGGGACCCAACCCAACCCAACCCGGGTCACCGCGAGGGATACCGAATCCCCACTCCGGTGATCACAGTCCTTTAGAGTTCCTTCCCGAAGACAACAGCGATGACTAAAATTTTGCTCTGGGCTCACTTTTGGGCTACCCATTCAAAGGGATTTATTAAACCTCTTGCAAAATAACCGATTGTTCCCCCTTTCCCCCCCTTGGTAACGCCAATCGGCTTTTTATAATTTTGCAAGAAGTCTATTGTAAAGGATTGCCATTGAGATGAAATGTCAACCCCTGGGATCTATTGATTTAACGAACTTCGCCAAACTTGTTCGGGGGTTTACGACTTTCGTTTACAAGGATTTATTTACCGGATTCGGTCCCTCAAGGATTCGCCCTTTTAAACCTTTCCGACTTAGCTCGTTTTGCCCGGTTAGCCTGAGAAATTCCCTTTACAAATATCAATCAGGCTCAAACAATTTCTGAATACCTCAAAAGGCATTATCTGTTCTGCAAAAATATTGAGTTAATCCGGTTGGACGAAACCTTTACCTAAAATACTCATTCAAGTTGGCGCGGCCAGTCTAAAAATTGCAAAATCTTTTCTATCTTTACATAAAACGAAGTCTGGTTTGGATTTAATTAGGAATTTTCCTAAAAAAAGTTTTGCATTATAGGTTTGGCAGAATTGGAAAAGCCCCCCTTGGAAAGGGGGGTTGGGGGGATCTCTGAGAGAAGATTTTATTTTTTAGAGTTCGCTTAATTATATTTTTTATACTTAAAATACCCACTTCTCCCTCTCCTCTTAGAGGAGGGTCTGAGGAGGGGTGGTTCGGGGGGAAAGGCGGTTAGGGTAGTGTGGGAGAGCGAGCAAACATGAGATCAGACTACCTGACTCTAATTGAAGTGGGTGCAGGAGGATAAAATTCAGGATAATTCCTGGGACGATCGCCCTAAATATCGCCCGCCCTCAATCAACTCAAAATAGCGCCAATCTCCGATTTTAACACAATGTGAGAAACAATAGCGGCATTACTGACGAATAGCCCGTGATTTCCCAACGCCGAAATCGGCGGAGATTTTAGGGGCGATCGCCCTCACGGGATAAACAGATTGATAGCATAAGGAATTAAGACTATTTTGTAGGGAGGGAAAAGATGAACCCAGATTATAACCGACCCGATCGCGAAAATGCGACCCAACCCCCATCCGGGCTTGCCGATGAAGAATACCCCACTCGAATCCCAGAACAACCGTTAACACCCCCTAATCCTGGCATTCCCAGAGGCGATCGCGCGTATAGTCCCTCTGAACAATCCCGGAACCCTGCCATTGATGAACTGCGACGGGAACAGGAACGGCACCTTCAAAACCTGGGGGAACTGCGACAAGAAGAGGCGCGATTAAGCCGACAGCTTCAGGACTTACGACAACAAGAAGAATATATCAACCGACGAATTGAAGGAATCCAATTAGAAGAAGAGGAACGGCGCATTGCTGACATTAGACACCGACTGGCTTTAAGCAAGACCAATCAAGTGATTTACTATCTCATGGGAGCACTGGGAGTTTTATTAGTTTTGCGGGTCGTATTGCGACTATTAGGTGCTAACCCAGACAACCAGTTTGCCGGATTTATTTATGCCTTATCCTCTCCCTTTGTCACGCCCTTTGAAACGCTATTTATAACCCCAACCTTTGGAAATTCTGCTTTTGAAATTAACGCTTTAATTGCGATCGCAATTTATGGATTACTGACTTGGCTGGTGATTCGGTTACTGCAATTAATTTGGACTTAACCCCAATTGATTCCCAGTGGGGTGGGAGCAAACCCCCTAAAAATAGGAGAGAGGCAACCCCACCGGGATTGCCTCTACAAAATATGACCGTTGATGATTGAACGGGCTTTTATTAAGGGGTGTTGGAAGCAGTCAAGTCCGCCGGACTGGTTAAGGTGGCAGCGGGGACGGTTTTCCCCATAGAGGCTTGCAACATGAAAGTCCTAGAAACGGAATTATTCGCCAACGTAAACAGGGGATTGGACAGAATCCCAGCGAGGGAAGTAGCAATCACCGTGAGGATTAAACCCACTTGGAGCGATCGCATTCCCCGGAAATTCCAGCTAATTTCGGGATAATTTCTGACCGCCTCGGACATTTCTTGCGGTTCCTTAACCACCATCATCTTGACAACACGGATGTAGTAGTAAATCGAAACCACACTGGTTAATAAGCCCAGCAACACTAAGCCATAAAGACCCGCTTGCCAACCGGCCCAGAACAGATAAATCTTTCCGAAGAATCCCGCCAGGGGAGGAATTCCACCGAGGGAAAGTAAACAAATACTTAACCCCAAGGTTAACAATGGGTCTTTTTGATACAGCCCCGCATATTCGCTAATTTGATCCGTTCCCGTGCGGAGGGTGAAGAGAATCAAACAGGTGAAGGCACCCAAGTTCATGAATAGATAAACCAGCAGATAAAAAATCATGCTGGCATATCCGGCATCGGTATTGGCAATTAAACCAATCATCACAAAACCTGCTTGTCCAATGGAGGAATAGGCAAGCATCCGTTTGAGACTGGTTTGAGCCAGGGCCACCACATTACCCAGGACCATACTGAGGATGGCGAGGGCGGTAAATACAAAATGCCACTCTTCTTGGACGAGGGGGAAGGCTGTCGTTAGCAGACGAATCGCCAAGGCAAACCCTGCTGCTTTAGAACCCACAGACAAGAACGCCACAACCGGGGTGGGAGAGCCTTCGTAAACGTCGGGGGTCCATTGGTGGAAGGGAACCGCAGAGATTTTGAAAGAAATCCCGGCAATCACAAAGACAAGGGCAATCACCAGTCCGATGGAGGGGCCGGTTCCAGAAGCCGCCATCCCAGCCGCGATCGCACTTAAGCGAGTTTCTCCTCCCGAAAGTCCATACAACAGAGACATCCCATAGAGAAACACTGCCGAAGAGGCAGCGCCAATCAGCAGATATTTTAAAGCCGCCTCATTAGAACGGGGATCCAGCTTCATGTAACCCGTGAGCAGATATGATGAAATACTCAGGGTTTCTAAAGACACAAAAATCATCACCAACTCATCTGCCCCGGAGAGGAACATTCCTCCAAGGGTTGCGGTGAGCAAAATCATCAGAAACTCGCCCATTGCGGTGCCAGAGTTTTCCACATAGCGGATCGACATCAAAACGGTAACCACCGCAGACAGGGCGATAATCCCGCGAAAGATCACGCTCATGGCGTCCCCATTGAACCCACCGAGGAACGAAATCGGGTCCGTGGCATCCCATTGATAAACCAGCGCCACCAGGGACGCCAATAGACCAGCGATCGCCATGTAGGGGGTCACCTTCAGTGATTCCCGCCCCACGATCAGGTCATAAACCAGGACCACCAGCAGGGTCACGATCACAATTCCCTCTGGCAAAATTATTCCAGCATTTAACTGGGCGGCAAGATTAGCAAAGTTCATAGGAAGTTATGGGCAGATACAATACAATCACTCAGCATCAAGTTGGTGCAGTTCGTGCATTAGGAATTCTTTACCTCTTGCATCTTACCTTGATATCCGCCCCAACCCCTCGAATTGCCCCAACTCCTCTAGCTCAAGCCCGGTGATCCCTGAGGGCATTGATTCATTTGAGCGGACGGGTTTCCGTTGAGAGCAACGCCTAAAACCCCTTGCAACCTGGGATAAAGCCGAAGTCCTATGGGCGACTTGTTCACCCCCTTCCTCATTTTTGCCTCCGGTTTTCTCCGCTTGTGCTAGGGTCAATTTAGGGAGCTTCTCCCCAAAGCTATGGACCGGCGATGGAAAAAACTCTAATCCGAGTGGGATGTTAAGTCGCCCTTGATCAACCCCATCATAGATATAGAGGAGATCGGGAACCCGGGCGATCCAGAACCGAGGCGATCGCCTCGTTCAAGTCCTCCGTCCGGGTAGAAGTCACTCTCAGCCTCCTGCCTCAAGTCCCCAGGACCGAACGGCCCATCTCCCGATACCGCAACTCGATCAGGGTGGCGAAATCGGATATCAATCGCGATCGGCACGGATTCCCCGGCAGCCATCCACTGCAAAGACCGGGCATCCCTCCTCTTGAATCAGAGGCAGCCAGACTCCAGCTAGATGCCAGCGAGACTGATGCCCCCTTTCCCGATGCCCCTTGACATCTCCCCCAAAAAGCTCTAAAGCTGACGTTCTACAAAGCTGCTATCCCCAAAAGGTGCCATGTCAACCCTCGTTATCGTCGAATCTCCAACCAAAGCCCGCACGATTCGGAACTTCCTGCCGAACGACTATCGCGTAGAGGCATCGATGGGTCACGTGCGCGATCTGCCCTCCTCTGCCGATGAAATTCCCGAACAAGTCAAAGGGGAAAAATGGGCGCAGCTTGGGGTCAATGTAGAAGCCGATTTTGAGCCCCTCTACGTCATCCCCAAAACGAAGCAAAAAGTCGTCAAAACCCTCAAAGATGCTCTCAAAGACGCCGATGAGCTGATTCTGGCAACGGACGAAGACCGGGAAGGAGAAAGTATTAGTTGGCATCTGCAACAAGTGCTCAAGCCCAAGGTGCCGATTAAGCGCATGGTGTTTCACGAAATCACCCGGGAGGCGATCCGTGATGCCCTCAACAATTGCCGCACGATTGATCACCAACTGGTCCACGCCCAAGAAACGCGGCGGATCTTAGACCGATTGGTCGGTTATACCCTCTCGCCCCTGTTGTGGAAAAAAATCGCCTCGGGACTCTCTGCTGGTCGGGTGCAGTCCGTGGCGGTGCGCCTGTTGGTACAACGAGAACGGCAACGGCGCGCCTTCCGTCAAGGGTCCTATTGGGATTTAAAAGCCCGCTTAGTTCAGGCCAAAACCCCCTTTGAAACCAAACTGGTCACTCTAGGCGATCGCAAAGTTGCCACGGGTAGCGATTTTGATGAATCCACTGGCCAAATTATCGCCGGTCGCAATGTCGTCCTCCTCAACGAAGCACAAGCCAGGGCCCTGGTTACCCAACTCACGGGCAAACCTTGGCAAGTCGCTAAAGTTGAGGAACGTCCCACCACCCGGAAACCTTCCCCTCCCTTTACCACCTCCACCCTCCAACAGGAGGCCAACCGCAAACTGCGGTTATCGGCAAGGGATACGATGAAAATTGCCCAAAGTCTCTACGAAAATGGGTACATCACCTACATGAGAACTGACTCGGTGCATCTGTCAGAACAGGCCCTCACTGCAGCGCGGACCTGTGTGGCAGAAATGTACGGGAAAGAGTATCTCAGCCCCAAACCCAGGCAATATGCCACCAAGAGCAAAGGGGCCCAGGAAGCCCACGAAGCGATTCGTCCGGCGGGAAGCAGCTTCCGCACCCCGCAACAAACTCCCCTCTCGGGACGGGAATTACAACTGTATGATTTGATTTGGAAACGCACTGTCGCCAGCCAAATGGCCGATGCCCGTCAAACCATCGTTGTGGTGGATTTGCAGGTGGAGAATGCCGGATTTCGGTCCAGTGGTAAACGGATTGATTTCCCAGGATTTTTGCGCGCTTATGTGGAAGGGTCGGACGATCCCGATGCGGCGTTAGAGGACCAAGAGGTGATTTTACCGGCGTTAAAAGTGGGCGATCGCCCCAACTGCCAAAACATCGAAGCAGTCGGCCATGAAACCCAACCCCCGGCCCGCTATACCGAAGCTTCCCTGGTCAAAACCCTAGAAAGCGAAGGCATCGGACGTCCCAGTACCTACGCCAGCATCATCAGTACCATCATCGATCGCGGCTATTCCATTCTTAAAGGGAATGCCTTGGTCCCCACCTTTACCGCCTTTGCCGTCACCGATTTGTTGGAAAAATACTTCCCTGAATTGGTAGATCCGGGCTTTACGGCGAAAATGGAACGAACTCTGGATGATATTTCCACCGGAGAAGCCGCTTGGTTGCCCTATCTCCAGAAGTTTTATCTCGGGGAAAATGGCCTGGAAACCCAAGTCAAGCAACAGGAAAGTGCGATCGACCCCAACCAAGCCCGTAGCGTCGAATTGGAGAACCTAGACGCCAAAGTTCGCATCGGGCGCTATGGTCCCTATATTGAAGCCGACAATGGTAGTGGGGTCGTCACCGCCTCCATTCCCAAGGACCTCACCCCTTCCGACCTGGACCCCGAACAAGTCCAACTGATTCTCAAGCAAAAAACCGAGGGACCGGACCAACTCGGTACCGACCCCAATACCGGCTTGCCGATTTATATCCTGATTGGCAAATATGGCCCTTATGTCCAACTCGGAGAAGCTACGGAAGAGAATAAAAAACCGAAACGGGCTTCTTTCCCCAAAGGCGTCACCGCAGAAAACTTGACCGTAGAACAAGCAGTGGGACTCCTCTCCTTACCGCGAACCTTGGGAGTTCATCCCGAAAATGGCGGGAAAATCCAAGCGAGTTTAGGGCGATTTGGACCTTATGTGGTGTGCGATCGGGGGAAAGAAGAGGGCAAAGAATATCGATCCTTAAAAGCCGCAGATGATGTCCTCAGCATCACCCTATCGCGGGCTTTAGAGTTACTCGCCGAACCGAAAAAAAGCCGCAGTAGCAGCAAAACCAGCAAAGCCAAAGAACCCCTGCGGGAACTCGGCAAACATCCGGCAGATGACGAACCCGTAAACGTTTACGACGGTCCTTACGGACCTTATGTCAAACATGGGAAAACCAATGCCTCTGTACCCGAAGGCACCACTGTAGAAGATGTCACCCTGGCACAAGCGATCGAACTGCTGGCGGCCAAAGCCTCTACTTCTAAGAGTAAGAGTAGTAGCAAATCCAAAACCAGTAGCACCAAGTCAAAAACGGGGACAACTAAGAAGAAATCCACAACTTCTACGGCGAAGAAAAAGAGTTAACCCCTGAATTAAGGGTGCGTGAAGAGGAAAATAACGCACCCTTTTTTGATAGCTTATGGGGTTAATAGGACCATACCCCTCTAAATTTGGGGTATAATCAAACCAAACCTAACCTGCGAGTTGCTATGACTTCTACCCTCAGCCAACGCACCTATACGGTTGATGAATATTTAGCCCAAGAAATTGCCTCTCAGGATCGTCATGAATATCGTAATGGAGCCCTTGTTCTGATGCCCGGTGGTACTCCCAATCATAATCAAATTACCTTGAATTTGGCTGGTTCCTTAAATTTGGTGTTGCGACGCCAACCTTATCAGGTCTTTATCGCCGATCAACGCCTTTGGATTCCGGACCGGAGAATTTATACTTATCCTGATGTGATGGTTGTGGGTCAGCCGGTAGAATTGCAGGAAGGACGCAAAGATACCATTACCAATCCGATTGTTATTGCGGAAGTGTTATCCCAGTCTACTCGCAGTTACGATAAAGATGAAAAATTTGCAGCTTATCGGAGTCTTTCCAGTTTTCGGGAGTATTTGTTGATTGACCAATACACGGCCCATATTGAACATTACACCAAAACTGAGGACCAGGCTTGGCTATTTCGTGAGTATGATAGCCTAGAATCAACGGTCTCCTTTCAATCCTTTGAATTCTCCCTATCATTGGTTGATTTGTATGATAAAGTCGATTTGGTAGCCGAAGAAGTGAATGCGGAGCCTGATTTAGAACCGAGTTAGGTTAGGGTTTTATCGTGAATAAGCTTGCTGTTCTTTAAGGGTTTAGGAGCCGTTATTTGTTGAATTCAGCCTTGCTCTGATTTAGATTTCGGACAGTAGGGAAGGGAAATTGTAAATTCTGTTCCTTGGCCTAACGTTGAATTGACTTCTATGGTCCCTGAGTGTTTTTCTACGACAATCTGACGGGCGATCGCCAATCCTAGTCCGGTCCCTTTTCCCACCGCTTTGGTGGTAAATAAATGCTCAAAAATTTTGGATTGCAACGCTTCACTCATCCCCACCCCATTGTCTTGAATCCGAATAATTACCTGTTGCTGGTCCCGGGAAAGTTCAGTTTTGATAATAATTTGATTATCAATTTCACCATAGTTACGTCCTTGATTGGATTCTTCTAGGGCATCGATCGCATTACTCAAAAGATTCATAAATACCTGATTTAATTGTCCGGCATAACATTCGATGAGGGGTAAATCACTATAGTCCTTAATTACTTGAATCTCCGGGCGGTTTTCATTGGATTTAAGGCGGTGTTTGAGTAGCATCATGGTGCTATCGAGCCCCTGGTGAATATTGCAGGCAACAGGATGCTCTGTATCAGCGCGAGAGAAGGTTCTCAGGCTATTACTAATATCATTAATCCGTTTGACCCCTTCCCGCATAGAATCAATTAATTTGGGCAGGTCTTCTTGAATATAATCCAGCTCAATGGCTTCTATTTTTTCTTGAACTTCCGGATCTAAATTGGGATGTTTTTCTTGAAACAAAGTAAGTAAATCAAACAAATCATTAATATAATCCAAGGCTGGATTAATATTTCCACTTAAGAAGTTAACGGGATTATTGATTTCGTGGGCGATTCCCGAAACTAGGTTTCCCAAGGCTGACATTTTTTCACTTTGCACAATTTGGAGTTGTGCTTCTTTAAGTTCAGTTAAGGCTTGCTGTGCGGTTTGGTAAAGGCGGGCATTTTCTAAAGAAATAGCAGCTTGAGCGCAAATGAGACTGAGGACTTCCACGCGATCGCTCGTAAACGCACCGACCGTCAGATGATTTTCCAGATATAAAACTCCAAACAACTGCCCTTGATAGAGAAGCGGACTACAAAGCACACTTTTGGGTTGGGATGTTTGAATATAACTATCCGTCATAAACCGAGGATTAATGCGCGCATCTGTCAGGACCAGAGGTTTTAAAGTCCGCTTGACCGTATTCACTAAAGTAATGGGAACATCTAAGCTGGATTCCAGGGGAATTGAAGACACAATTTGAGGGGATTTGCCGAATTCTATCAAAGCTCTGACTTTTAAAGTATCCTCTTCTTTTAAGAGAAAAACACACTTATTTGCCCCAGCATTGGCAATAACGATTTCTAATACGGTTGTTAAAAGTTTGTCGAGTTGAATTTCGCTGGAAATGGCTTGAGAGGCTTTAAGTAAGCTTGCCAAATCTAACGCCTCCGAGATCCGGTTAGAGGTGTGGTGAGCTGCAATGACTTCTCCCGTGATATTTTGAGGCAAGAAGCCAGTCGAGTGAGGTGGTTCTAGGATAGGCGAGAGGAGTTGGGGATAACGTTGTTCTAAATCGGTAACCTTGGCTTTAGCTCTCCATTGGATATAACAATAGTATGCTTCTTGGATATAACCTGCCGCCACTTTTTCTTTACCCCAATCTAAATAAAATTGAGCAGCCAGTTCGTTTGCTAAAGCTTCTTCTTGGAGATATTGGTTTTGTTTAGCGCCAGTAATTGCCTGGTCATAAAGGTTGATAGCTTCGGACTTCTGCCCTAAAATTCGGTGTTTTTCTGCTTCAATCAAACAAAGCTTATGATGGTAATTCATCGGTGCATACTGCGACCATTGCTCAATAATATTTTGATGATTTTCTATGATTTTGAGCGTATTAGCTTGCTCCGTTTCTGACTGATTACCGTAAACCGCTAAATAAGTTAGCGCCCCATAAAAATGAAAAATCGGGGTGTGAATGGAGCCAAAAACGGCCTGTAAAGCTTGGTTAGCTTCGACCATGTAGCTGAGGGCATTTTCCGGCTGATGAAATAGATAGTCCAGAATTAGCTTATAGGTATAAAGATAAGCCAGCCCTGAAATTTCATTATCTTTTTGGTACTGAGAAATCATCACAGTTTCATTATAAGATGTCCCCGTTAAAAGTTCAGGCTTTGGAGCGATTCCCAGCAAATTTTGAAGCATTTGTTGGGTCATTTTTAGGTAAAGCACGGGAGAATTTTGCTTGGCTTTAGTTAAAACAACGCAGGAACTCTCTATTTCCGCCTCCAAATCTTCTAGTCCTAAACCAGCGAAGAAATTATTATAAAAATAAACCGCAATATTATAACCAGCGGTCAAAAAATCTCCGATTTCCATTCCCACTAAATAACCTTCTTTTACATGGGGGAGTGTTGCTCTTAAGGCTTCTTGACGATGTTGGAGAAAAAACCCAAACCAGAGCAAGGTGAGAGGCTTGAATTCTCTTACATTTAACCGATTCAGTAAACTTAGTGCGAGGCGTCCGAAACGATAGCCTTTTTCTACCTCGCCCAAAAAAGCACAGAGCACCATGCCATAACTGGCATAGCCAATGGTTGATGCCGGTGCATTTCCAAATTTTAGGGATAGACTCACGAGGGTGGAACATAACAGCGGTTGTAACCCTGGACTGGCTTGATAAACCGGCGGAAATAATAAGGCTAACAGTTCTACGGCGGCGATCGTCTGAGGCTCCTTCATCACCGGCAGATTAACCAACTCCTCAATCTGGGTATCCTGAAGTTGAACCGCTAAGCTGTTTAATACTTCGTCCGTCAAGGCTTGATCGGGTTCAGCAGAGAACTCTACCCCCAATTGTTTGAGGGCTTTTTGACCGATCGCGATCGCCTCTAACATCCGATTCTGGGTGGTTCTAGCACTGATTTTAATTTGATAAATCTTCACCTGGTCAAGTACGGTTTTAGCCGATTCTAAAACACGGTTTGCTAAAACTTCCATGCCTTCAAAATCAGCATTTAAGTAGGCCAGTTCCGTTGCAGTTACATAACAATTCAGGGCTAATTCATATTGGCTTTGCCAGCAGTCTGCATCCAGCAAATTTAGTCCCATCTCCACAAAAATTCTAGCGGCAGAATAGGCTGTGGAATTCCTGGCTTTTTGCGCAGCGGCTAAGTTAATCCGAGCTAAGGCTTCCCGTTCTCCAGGTTGAGTGATTAACTCTTGTCCTAAATTCAGATGTCCGACAATATCAAATAGTTTCTCCTCTTGTTCTATCTGGGACAAGTTTTGTTGAAGGAGTTTGCCAATATGATAATGGGTCTGCTTTTTTTGCGGTTCAGGAATTAGAGAATAGCTCGCTTGTTGAACCCGATCATGTAAAAATCGATAAGTCGGATTCGCTGAAATCGTGAAGAGTTCCTCACTCTCCGATTCAGTAAAGAACTTATAAATTTTGGTGGTGGGAATCACTAACCCTTTTTGCAAGGCTTGCCATAAAGCGGTTGCTGTCGTTCCCTGGGATTTTTCGCTGACAATGACTAAGGTATTCAAATCAAACTCTGCCCCAATACAAGCCGCTAGTTTGAGAATATCCTGAGTCTCTATCGGCAATTTTTGTAATTGCAATGCCATAAACTCTACCACGTCATCCGTAATAGCAAGGGCTTTGACTTGGGCAATATCGCATTGCCAGCCCCCTTGAATTTGTCCTGAAGTCCGGGGGGACTGATGGCGGTTAAAAGTAATCAGCTTATCCTCATACAAGGCGTGCAGGAACTGAGTGGCAAAAAAAGGATTACCCTGGGTTTTTTGATAAATTAATTCTGTTAAAGATTCGGTTAGAGAGGGCGCAGAATTTAATGTTTCTGAAACCAATTGATTGAGATTGTTTGAACTTAAGGCCGACAAGGTAATGGTATCGATAGTCGCTCCATTTTTGAGCATTTCATTGAGGGCTAATATAAAAGGATGGAGCGCAGAAATTTCATTATCCCGGTAAGCCCCTAAGACTAATAAATATTCGGTCTCATCCATCAATAATTTTAGCAAATCAAGGGAAGCGGAATCGGCCCATTGCAAGTCATCTAAAAATATCACTAACGGATGGTCTTTGCTCGTGAAAACTTGCACAAATTTTTGAAACAGTAGATTAAACCGATTTTGGGCCGCAGTTCCTAATAATTCTGGGGAGGATGGCTGTTTTCCGATGATATTTTCCAATTCGGGAATCACGTCAATTAAAACTTGTCCATTTTCGCCCAGGGCTTCAAGCAGTTTTGTTTTCCAAGTTTGCAGTTGAGTATCAGATTCAGATAGCAACTGCTCAATTAAGTCTTGAAAGGCTTGCACAAAAGCACAAAACGGAATGTTGCGGTTAAATTGGTCATATTTACCTTTGATAAAATAACCCCGTTTCCGAACAATGGGTTTATGAACTTCATTAATCACTGCCGTTTTGCCGATGCCGGAAAATCCAGCGACGAGCATCATTTGACTGGCACCCTCGCTGACTCTTTCAAAGGCATTTAGGAGTTGAGTAACTTCCGCTTCTCTGCCGTAGAGCTTTTCGGGAATAATGAAGCGATCGCTAATATCTTTCTGACCGATTTCAAAATTCTGAATCTGCCCCCTTTGTTCTAATTGCGCTAAACAATTTTCTAAATCTTGCTTAATTCCTAATGCGCTTTGATAACGGTCTTCGGCATTTTTGGCCATCATTTTCATGACGATTTTAGATAAAGCCAGGGGAATGCTGGGATTGACCTCATGGATGGGAATTGGGGGTTTAGCTAAATGAAAATGCACCAACTCCATTGCATCTTCTGAAATAAAAGGTAATTTTCCCGTCAAGAGTTCATAACAAGTTACTCCGAATGAATAAAAGTCACTCCGATAGTCTATCCCGCGATTCATTCTGCCGGTTTGTTCCGGAGAGAGATAGGCTAAAGTCCCTTCTAACGCATTGGTATTTTCAATTTCTTGGACTTCTCTGGGTAACAAAGAAGAAATGCTAAAATCAATTAATTTAATTTGGTCAGTTTCTGGGTTAATTAAAATATTGGCGGGCTTAATATCTTTATGAATCACTCGATTCTGGTGTAATTCGTGAATAATTTCTGTGATTTGAATAGCAATTTTTAAAAACTTTAATAAACTAAAGGATGGAGAATTGGGATTTTTTTTCGTAGTAGCTCGTACATAATGAGCTAAAGAAACTCCCCCAAAATCTTCCATAACTAAAGCATAGCCATTCCGATATATTTCTAGGGAAATAATTTTTATAATACCCGAACAAGTGAGATTTTTTGCTATAACATATTGATTACGAAACTGAATTATTTCATTAAAATTTGGGTACTCATTTTGTAAAGTTTTGATGACAACGGATTGGTGATCACAGGTCCGGATCCCTCGATAAACTACCGTCCGACTCCCGTTGTACAAAGTTTCAATAATCTGATAACCGGGCAAATTAGCGAATATATTCATGATTTAACTTTGCTCCATTTATAAGATTTAGAGGGCTACATTCACTGACTAAACAATTGATAAATAAAGAAAAAAATTTAAGAATTGCTCTATACCACCCTACTTTACCCGTTCCACAAGTGATTATAAATCGCCCACGGGCAACGCCTTTTTATTAGTGATTTGCACAACCGAAAGAAGGGAGGTTTATCCCATTTTTTCCTATGAAATCTAGTGTTACTCTCCTGGGGAAGTTTTAGGGTGAACTATAAAAGCCGGTGAACCCCGTTGGATTGGGATTGATGTTTATAAGTTTAAAGGACAAAAGCAGACTTAAGTGGTCTAACTCTAATGATACAAGCTGATCGAGGCTAACTCACCGCAAGGGGGCTTAAAATTACCAAAACTTAACATTTTCACAGGAAGGAAAATGAGGCGATCGCACCCACTGGGGTAAATGAGAATTTTGGGGAGGAAACTTTTCCCCGGTGGGAATTTAATTCCCTAGACTGTTTCCCGAAAGTCTTAACAGGGGATAAAAACCACCCAGCGCTGACCACAGTTTACTCAATCTGAACGGGTATAAAACCCTAGGGTTTCTAATTAGCCGGGTGGGCAGAAAAGGCGGGGGTCACTCCTCAATTAGCCCCGGTAATTGCACCATTCCAACCAAAGCCGGGATTTGTCATAAATTATAGCAGTCGCTAAGGACCGATCAGTTTGATGAATCCCCCGTTTGATTACTGCCAATCCCCTGTTATGATCCAGATAGTCACTTAGCGGCAGATTGGACTCTTGCCCGTTTTACCGGGGTTCGTTCCTAATCCGCTTTGACCATAAGGTGACTTTGAGGAACCCTAAATATGAGAACTCTTTCGGACCCTCATTTTTTAACCACAGAACAATATCTGGAAGGAGAAATTAAAAGCCCCATCAAACATGAATATATAAATTGCGAAATTCTGACGATTGCTGGGACGACAGACACCCCTAGAACGATCGCGGGAAATTTGTTTGCCCTGATTCGTAACCACTTGCGGGGGACAGACTGCCGCTTGTATATTGCTGACGTTACCGCTTATTTGCAACAAGGAAACTACTTTTATTATCCTGATTTCCTGCTTAGTTGTGACCTTAAAGACAGAGAAAACTATACCTATCAGCGCTTTCCTAAATTGATGATTGAAGTGCTTTTTCCGAGTAGTGAAGCTTTTGAACGAGGGGATAAATTCAACGATCACCAAACCTTAGACAGTCGGCAAGAATATGTTTTAGTCAATATCAAGCACCAGCGATTTGAACTTTTTGGGAAGATTGAAGAAGGGGGATGGCTTTTTTTACCTTATACTCTTACGGAAGAAATATTTATTTTGAAAAATTTAAAGTTAACCGTCTCTTGGGCTGAAGTTTATGAAAATGTCACCCTTGAACTAGCCTCAAAAACTAGGCCAGAAAACTAGAAAAATTTGGGCCTATTCAGAATTTGCGATTTCAAAAATTAATGAGTCTTTGATAATGAGAGTTCCTCCACGGAGTGTCAGATGAAGAGAAGACTAGGCCCGCTTCAGTTGCGGCAAAATCTCATATTAATTGCTGCGATCGCCTTTGTTTACTGTGTTTTAGGCATCCTTGGACTCAAGTTAGCCGTTCTCCCCGGGGGTGTCACCGCAGTTTGGATTCCCGCCGGGGTGGGTTTGGGGGCAGTTCTGGTCTGGGGAAACCGGATTTGGCCCAGTATTACTTTGGGTTCTTTTGGCATTTCGGTACTGGTGGATCCCTCCCCGGTTAGTCTGGCGATCGCCGGAGTCACAGCGGTGGGAAATACCCTCACTCCACTGTGGGGGGGCGCTTTGATTCGCCGCTTGACTCACACGCGGTATCCGTTTCATCGGGCGAATGAGGTGTTTATTTTTGTGGGTTGTGGGGCGATCGCCGCTCAAATTATTAGTGCCACCGTGGGCATTTTGGCCCTTTGTGTGGCGCAATGGGTAGAGTGGTCAAATTTTGCACAGGCTTGGGTGACTTGGTGGGTGTCTAATGTGGCCGGTGTGCTAATTTTTACGCCGGTTTTGTTGACTTGGCACCACTTTTTAAGCCAGACTTGCCCACAGAACAACGGGACTCGAATTTTCTCTCACTTGGGGAAAATTGTGGGGCAGGAATTGCAGTCTCTACGTCTGGAAAGTTTGACTTGGTTTTTGCTTTTTGATGGAGTGGTGAGTTTAGCCTTTTGGTATGGATATCCCGTGGAATATTTAATGATTCCCTTGTTAGGTTGGGCGGCATTTCGGTTTTCGGAACGCTGGACCACATTAGCGATCGCCTTGACGGGATTAATGGCGATCGCCGGAACCATTCTCAATCGCAGTTCCTTTGTCCGCGACAATCTCAACGCCTCTCTCCTCTTCTTAGAATCCTTTATTGGCGTCATCTCAGTCACCACCCTGGTTCTAATTGCCGTACTCCAAGAACGCCGTCATGCTTTAGAAGGCTTACAACAAGCCAAAGCAGAACTAGAATATAGGGTCATCCAACGCACCCAGCAACTCTCCCAAGCGAACGAACAACTCACAAGGCAAGAAGTTCATTTAAAAGAAAAAGCCGAGTCTCTCGCCACTGCTTTACGCCAAGTCCAGCAAACCCAAGGTCAATTGATTCACAATGAAAAAATGATCAGTTTGGGGCAGTTAGTCGCGGGCATTGCCCATGAGATCAATAATCCAGTGAGTTTTATTTATAGCAACCTTTCTCCCGCTACAGACTACTTCCGCGATATCCTGGATCTGTTGTCCCTGTATCAGGAAAAACATCCCGAACCTGACCCTGAAATTGTAGAGATGGAAGCTCAGATTGATTTACCCTTTGTTAAAAAAGATTTATTTAAACTCCTAAATTCTATGAAATCCGGGGCCGATCGCATCCAGCGGATTGTCATGAGTCTCCGGAATTTTTCCCGGTTAGATGAAGCTCAGTTGAAAGCGGTAGATGTTCACGAAGGATTGGAAAGTACCCTGCTGATTTTACAACATCGAATCCAGGGTTCCGAGTCTCTACCTCCCCATATTGAAGTAATCAAAGACTACAGTAAACTCCCTCCAGTTGAATGTTTGGCGGGGGAACTCAATCAAGTGTTTATGAATCTTCTCAGCAATGCGATTGATGCGATCGAAGCCAATACACCCGATAATTTGGGAAGGATTCACATCCAGACAAGGGAACTAGAAGGCGAGCAAATTCAGATTACTATTACCGATAATGGTGGCGGTATTCCTCCGGCAGTTCAAAATAAAATTTTTGACCCATTTTTTACAACAAAACCTGTAGGGCATGGGACCGGATTAGGGTTGTATATCAGTTATGAGATGATTGTCCAAAAGCATCACGGCACGCTCAGTTGTCGTTCAGAACCAGGAGTTAGCACTACTTTTGAAATTACCCTGCCCCTGCGCCATACCTCCGACCCAACTTAAGTGATTCCTCGTCCTTCCCTCATCAATAAGGGTTCAATCGAGGCTCACTGGCTAAGATTTGTAAATGATAGACCCTGGTATTTGTTTCATCTTTTTTTCAAGTTTTTTATCTTTATTCAACGCCACAATCATGGTTTCTTCCGGTAATTCCATCTCACCATAAAGTTGATGGACTATCATGATATCCGCTATCTCTGACTCATACCCCAGAGGGCGACGACGAACGACTCCTAAAATATACAAAGGCTTTTTTGGCAAAGTTTGCGCCTCTTTTTGCAAAAAATAGGCGGTTTTAATCGCCCGATACTGTGCCAGTTGTTCGATGATATCTTGGATTTGATTATCTCGCAATCCGTGGAACAAAAACTGCTCACTCTCTTGGACGATCGCTGGGTTTTCCTCTGCTAAAATTGCCGCCGAATCTGGTGGTTTTTGCCATGATTGAAGATGAGACCATTCTATAAACTGTTGAGCTTGACGCTGAGTTATCATGCCGATTTGAATTGGTTTGAAGGTCAATCCCCCCTGAGAATCTAACCCAACTCGGCTCAATTTCATGACCACCTCGCTGGTTTGACAATAGGGACAACGCTGAAATTCTACTTCTATACTGGGACTGTAAAGGCGGGTGTTTGCCTTCACCAGTTCTGCTGCTTTGAAATAGTTTTCATCCTAAATTAATATCAAAAAATGCCGATAAAATCGACCCTTAACATTCCCGACTCGTTCCGGTTGACTATACCACACATCACAGGCTTCACAAAACGGTTTCTTGGCGGCAGAATAGGAGAAAATTTGGATTATTCTCTGGATAAAAGTTTAGTGTTATCACACCCATACTTGAAAAGCAGCCGTTCCTCGGGGTGTTTTAAGGCCGGTAAATGCTCAAGCTTCAATTGATAACTACCTTCAAATTTTAAGCCGACTTTTTCCATTACTCGAATAGAGGCTTGATTGGCTGGTAATGCCCAAGCGATGATTCTCTCTACCTCCCACTCATTAAACCCTTTATTGCGAAGCGATCGCGCTCCTTCTGTGCCATATCCTTTCCCCCAACTGGACTGCCGGAATCGATATCCTAGAGAAGTCTCCCCCTCTCGGAAGAGATTCTCGGGTATCCCAAAGGGATTGGTGGTGACGGGGTAAAAGTGAAACCAGCCGATAAACTCTCCGCTGACTTTTTCATGAGTGGCCCAAAACCCAAAATTTTCATACTTTTCATAATAGTCTAAAATTCTGTCTAGCAATGCTTCAACATCGGCTAAATTACTGGGAATCCCGCCATTAATGTAGCGCATCACCGCTGGGTCACTATCTAATTCTAAAAGGTGATGAGCATCAGTTTTGTTAAAATACCGCAGGATTAAACGCTCAGTTTCCAAAAAAATTGTCATTTTTTTCCCTTTTCTGTCTCAGTTTCCCACACCTTCGGCTAGAGGAGTTTCTCAAAATCCTCTAGCTTTTTCTGATTTCTAAGGAACTAAATCAGGGAAACCATGCTGGACATCAGGATGCAACAGTTGATGGTTTTTGACATTCAAACCCTTGGCTAAAGCCTCATCAAGTTCTAAAGCTTTGATACCCTGATTTGCTAATTTCACCACATAAGGTAAGGTACTATTATTAAGGGCTTGGGTTGCTGTCCAAGGGACGGCACCGGGCATATTAGGTACGCCATAATGCACAACTCCGGCTTCAATATAAGTAGGATTTGTATGGGAAGTTGGACGCAAGGTTTCCACACAACCGCCTTGATCCACTGCGACATCAATAATTACTGACCCGGGACGCATGGTTTCCACCAAGTGACGCGGGACTAAAATCGGAGCACGACGTCCGGGAACGAGGACTGCACCAATGAGTAAGTCGGCATCGGGAACGGTTGCCTCGATTTGTAAGGACTCACTATACAGCAGTTCGACCCGGGACCCAAATAATGTTTCGAGATAGGCGAGGCGATCGATGTTGACATCCAAAATTTGCACTCGTGCCCCCATGCCGACTGCCATCCTTGCCGCTTCTGTCCCAACAATTCCGCCGCCTAAAATCACCACATGGCCCGGTTTGACGCCGGGAACGCCTCCCAACAAGACTCCCCGTCCCCCTTGTTGCCGTTCGAGGTATCTCGCGCCAAACTGCACGGAGAGACGACCGGCGATAATGCTCATGGGGGTGAGTAGAGGGAGTCGTCTATCTGGTAGTTCGACGGTTTCATAGGCGATCGCACAGACACCAGATTCCATCAGGGTCTCGGTTAATTGGCGATCGGCAGCTAAATGGAGATAAGTAAACAGCAGTTGGTCTTTGTGCAAATACCCATATTCCGGCGGTAAGGGTTCTTTCACCTTCACCACCAATTCCCGACTCCATACCTCTTTCGCCGTGGAGACAATTTTCCCCCCACTATGCACATACTCTTGATCACTGAATCCCGAACCCACTCCCGCATGGGTTTCGATAAATACGGAATGTCCATGTTCCGTGAGCACTCTGACGCTACTCGGACTCAACCCTACCCGATATTCCCGATCTTTTGTTTCTTTTGGGACACCGATTTCCATGAATCACCTCTTGTGGTTCCGTTGTAATACCTTAATTTAGGAAATTTTAGAAGGATTGTTGTTGACGAATGAGTCCGCCTCCCTACAATAGAAGATGATAAATCGTTAAGAATTGTAAATTAACCGACTCACCATGACAGAACCCCAACCTATCGGACCTACCGTTACCCCGAAGCTGGAAGAACCAAAATTTGGCTTTAATCAGTATGCTGAACGCTTGAATGGTCGGGCGGCGATGATTGGTTTTGCCCTGACTCTGCTGATCGAATACCTCACGGGACAAGGACTGCTGTCCTGGTTGGGCCTCAATTAGGTCATCTCCTGAAACAGTTCGGATGGGCAATCCCCATCCGACCCCTGGAGTCGGTGATCGCTAATCCGCTAGGGTTTAAAACCTCCCGGGGGAATTGAAAGAACTCCGGAATGCGATCGCCAGGGGCAGAAACCATCAGTAGGTTGACCCCATTGGACTCGGCGTTTCACCCACCGATTGTCGGGGGAGGCGATCGCCCTTTTGAGCTAAACCCCCCAAACCGTACAGTACAATCAGCCCTTGAAAGGTTACAATGACAAGGGGAAGCGGTATTGCCCTCGGCCTAAACTTGGGGGTCAACTTTAAATCTTAACCATAGAGAAAAATTACCCGCGCAGAAAAAACAGTAACTATGATGAATCCTGGATTGATTAGATTTCTAAAGTCGGCCTACCGTCAAGAACCTATTACTAGCTTTATCGTGATTGTCGGTGCCGTAGATGCAGCCCTCGGAGGAATTGACCAAAGCGTTTCTCTATTTAGTTTTGGTATTGTTTTGGTCAGCGTGGCTTTGGCTTTACGATGGTGGCAACTCCAGCGCAGTCAGCCTTTAGATCTGGAACGAGTGCCGGAACATTATCTCCCCCCGGCTTCTTCTCGTCAACCCCTCCCCTTATTAATGACGGCTAAAAAATATCCCCCGCAATAACTGTTGGGGGGTCGTAATACCGTTCACCTCAACCGCAAGATGATGGAAACTCTGGTGGGTGAAAAATCCCTAAAAATTGGCGAAGTGTCTGCCACTTCAGGATTGCCGGTGAAGACGATTCGCTACTATGAAGAAATTGGTCTGTTGGAACCCACCGTAGAACGGGCAGACTCGGGTTATCGAATCTTCGATTCTACGGTTCTGAATCGGTTGGCTTTTATTAAGCGATCGCAATCTTTGGGCTTAACTCTAACGGAAATCAAAGATATTTTGCAGGTTCACGATCGCGGCGAGTTGCCTTGTGGAGAAGTTCGCCATCACTTAGAGGCCAAAGTTGCTGCAATTGATGAACAAATTCGGTCTTTAGAAACCCTCCGTTCGGAATTGCAAGGCATCCTCAAGGGCTGGCAAGAACACCCCCCCGATGACCAAATTGCTCATACGATATGCCCGAATATTCAGCCAGACTGTCATCATCATCAAGACTGATTTCTAACCAAAATCTCGATCCGATGACTGAGGGAGAGTTTGAATTAATACTGTTAAGTCATAAGTTCTGAATCGATTAGTGGTGACCTGAATGGAGAGATTCAGATTAAAAAACCCTGTCCTAACTCAGGGTTTAATTGCTGGGTTACTTGCCTATATTCCGGCCTTCCCTTTGCTGCTGGGAACTGCCTTGTTTTCCCTGGGGGACAGAACTCTGGCGACTCCTCAACCCCAGATGCCTAACTCTTCTGTGCAGTCCCCATTATCCCGAGGTACAGCCGCTAATCCCCAATTCCAAGGGCAAGGCGATCGCCCCATTCCCCTGAGTTGGGACAACCCAGAATTATTGCTGGCGATCGAAGGAGAATCCGCTACAATTCAATCTTTAGCCTTTAGTCCCGATGGCCGATTTATTGCCTTGGGCGGTGGTAGAAATGATCCGAGAATTGAAATCTGGGATTTACAACAAGAAAAACGAATTCGCCACTGGAAAACCTCTCAAAATCGCGTCCTTGCCCTGACTTTTTCTCCCGATGGAAATACCCTCGTCAGTTCCGCAGATGGCGGGGCGATCGAAGTGTGGGATGTCCAAGAAGGTAAATTATTACATCGATTTTTAGAACATCGAAGTAACGTCGTTTCCTTGGCAATTTCCCCCGATGGACGTAATTTAGTCAGTGGCGGTTTAGATGGAATTCGCTTTTGGGATTTGGGCGATCGCCAACTCATCCGAGTCTTATTAAATTTACAACCGATTTATTCCGTAGCTTTTCGCGGGGATGGACAACTGATCGCCGCCGGAACTCATCAGGGTAATATTATTTTATGGCCCGTAATTCCCAGTGAAGGAACCGCCATTGTCGGCAATCCCCTCACGACTTCCTTTCAACACGATCGCGGAATTACCACCTTAGATTTTACCCCCGATGGCAATCGCTTAATTGCCGGGAGTTTTGATGCCACGATTAAATGTTGGGATTTAGTGAACCGAGAACTGCTTTACAGCTTGGTGGATCATCCCACTTGGATTAAGTCGCTGAAAATTAACCCGAATGGTCAACTATTTGCCAGTGCCTCTGAGGATGGTATTCGCTTCTGGAATCTTGATACGGGAGAGGCAGTCGGGTTTATTTCAGCCGAGTCTGATTGGGCACAGGCGATCGCCTGGTATCCCGATGGACTAACCCTCGCCACCGGGGGATTAGACCGAATCGTCAACTTGTGGCGGGGTGGCATAGGGCCCAATGAAGATGCGATCGCCTCAGACAGTCCCTAACTCAATCCAGGAGACAAAAAACCGGGTTTCTGACCCTAATTTGTTACAAATTGGCAAAGATTTTGTCAAGAAACCCGGTTTGTCTTCCTCATTCTGTACGGACGTCCTAGACAGTAGAGAACAGATCGGTTTCAATAGAGAAACATCGCGAAAATAAACCGATACTGATCCAACTGGGGGAAATATGACAAGTGACGACCACAAGTACCGATTAGTAACCCGTAGTGATTTTGATGGGTTAGTCTGTGCTGTTCTGTTAAAGGAACTGAATCTCATCGATGAGATTAAATTCGTCCATCCCAAAGATATGCAGGATGGCAAAATTGAAATCAGCGATCGCGATATTACCACCAATTTACCTTACGTCAAAACTGCTCATTTAGTCTTCGATCACCACGAAAGCGAAACCATCCGCAACCAAGACGCTCAAGATAACTATATTATCGATGCAAAGGCTCCCTCTGCTGCCCGAGTAGTCTACAACTACTTTGGCGGACCGGAAAAATTTACCACCATCTCCACCGAAATGATGGAAGCGGTAGATAAGTCAGACTCGGCTCAATTTGAACGGTCTGAGATTTTAGATCCTCAAGGATGGGTGCTTTTGAGCTTTCTGATGGATGCTCGAACCGGCTTAGGGAGATTTAAAGAGTTCCGCATTTCTAACTATCAATTAATGATGGAATTAATTGATTACTGTAGAAATCATAGCATTCATGAAATTTTGCAGCTTCCTGATGTCAAAGAACGGTCTGAACTGTATTTTGAACACCAAGATAAATTTAATCAGCAACTTAAAGACTGTGCCACGGTTTATAACAGCCTAGTGGTCCTGGATTTGCGGGATGAAGAGACAATTTATGCGGGGAATCGGTTTACCATCTACGCGCTGTATCCCGCCTGCAATATTTCCATGCACGTTCTGTGGGGACTCAAACAACAAAATACGGTGTTTGCCGTGGGTAAGTCCATTTTAAACCGCACCTCAAATCTCAATATTGGAGCATTGATGCTGGAATATGGCGGTGGGGGTCATGCCAATGCAGGCACTTGCCAAGTTGAAAATGACAATGCGGAACAGGTGAAGCAAGCTTTAATTGATCGCATTACGGCTCCGGGTTAAAGCCCAGATAAAATGAGAAGGAGCGATCGCTTTAACTGCGATCGCTCCTTCTAGGGAAAGATTCTGAATTCATGAATTTGAGTTAAGCCAGGACCATTGGAGTTGTTAGAAAGCGATCGCTCTGTGCCTTCACCTTCCCAATCTGAGTTGCGGAACTTTCTTGCGCCGGAACTAACATCAAATCCGTAGAACGGACCACCAAATTCCCTTCATCCAGAGACTGCCGCAACTGCCGTCCCATTTTCCAGGCCCGATATTTGATAACATTCCATCGGGGGTTGGCTGGATATCCGGCAAAACCTGATCGCAGTGCGGGGAGGTTATCTTTAGGCATGAGAGAACCGACTAAAACTCCCTCAGCCAAATCAACCACCATGAAGTTTCCCTTGGAATTGTGTTGTGCATTTAACATGGGATCAACCTCCTCGCCGCTAGACGAATAATGTTTATTGGGTTTGTATTTTACAGATGATGAGCGGTCATTACAATCATCCCAAAAAAATTAAATTCTTCTGGAATGAAGATTTTGGAAAGGTCAAAAAAATAACTGCCCAAGCGTAGAGCATTTGGATCCCGGGGCAGCCGAAACAGTTGGCTGATGCTTTTGACTCGGTTACCCGCCGAATTTATTCTCCAATTGGTATGAGTCTAGCATGAGTGGTGGGATTATTGTATCAATGAATTCATTTTTTATAAATTTACGGACATGATTCCCGAGTGTCCCGGGTCAACAAGCCACGGAATCCAGACGGGGAGGCATTTGGGGGAGGGGATAGGGTCCAACGGGTCGGCCCAACTCTGTGTTTTATGCCTTTGGCAAGATGGGTCGGATGGCAGCGGTTATGGTAAGATAACTCACCCCCTGTTTACCGAACAGGACTGAAGCATTTTGAGAATTCACGCCAAAAGGAGGGGCGATTCGTGAATCGCCCCTCCTCAATAGTGCCAACCTAATTTTTTAGGAACCCCCTAACGGGATGCGGCAGCAGCCTCCGTGAGTAGGCGATCGCTGGCTTGATTTCGGCGATAATTGCGCTTCACTAGCTCCCCAGATAAAGGAGAAGCCATCAAGAGCATTTTATCCAATAGCCACGGCGCAATTCGTTGGCACAAAACAGCTAAATGACTTTGCCATCCCACTAAGATCTCTGAAGAGTCTTTGTTGAGTCCTGATACCAATGCCTTTGCCACCTGCTGCGGTGTCATCGGCACAACCCAGCGAAACAATTGTAAGTTTTTCGCCATGTCGGTATCGGTCAAAGTGGGCAGAAGTGCGACTACTTTGATATTATGTTCCGCCAGTTCCCCCCGCAAGGCTTGGGTGAAGCCGAGGATAGCAAACTTAGTTGCAGAATAGGTAGACATAGTGGGTGCAGCTACTTTCCCCATTAAGCTGGAAACGTTGACAATTGTGCCTTCCTGCCTTGCCGCCATGCGCTTGGCAACCATACGAGTGATCTCGTACATTCCCATAATGTTCAGGGAAAGTTCTTCCTGAATTTTCGGAAATTTCGACTGCAAAAATGGGGTTTGATGTGCGACGCCCGCACAATTGACCAAGAGGTGAATGGGCCCATGATGCTTCCACGCTTTGGCGATCGCAATGTCCACTTCCACAGGTCGCGTGAGATCTAAAGGTAGACTCACCACCTCTACCCCCACCGCAGCAATCTCGGCTTCCACTTCCGCTAATTTGTCGCGATCGCGGGCCACGATAATGATCCGTTTCATGCCTTGATGTGCCAACTCCAGGGCGATCGCCCGCCCAATTCCCCGGGACGCGCCAGTAATGAGTGCCGTCTTGTCTTGAATGTTCATAAATGAAGCCTCCATATTTGAGGTCTTATCCCTCCACTCCTTCCATGCCAAGTCTGTTGATATTTTTTGGCACTTCACAGAGTCACCCCTGTGGGCGATTAGAAAGATAAGTTAAATGCAATCAGTAGCAGCAGAGACTTTGATGAATGGGGTTCAGAATTGGTACATTATACAATTGCTGACCCCTTCAACAAAATGCCCGTTGAAAATACTCCAAAGCCTAATCAGGATGATGGATGCAACGCCGCAGATGCCAATTCTTCTGAGGAAACCCAATCCACAAGTATTATTGAAATTGACAATCTGCCCTCGCGCATTTTGATGTTGAATGTTACGCGGTAGCACGCTTCCATTTCCCCCTCGGTCCTATTCTTAGTCCCGAACTGTATCCACTGGGTTCTTGTACATGGTGGGCTGGCCTCCTAGATACGAGTATGGACTTAAGTCGCCCTTGAGCATACTTTAACAGTTAAATCAAGCAACTGCAATATTTCTTCATAAACTTTTGGACGGCTTCCGTAATAAATTTTTAAATGACTGTCCTCTAAGGGTTATAGCGTTTGAGTTCTGAGCATAGGTGTGATACAAATCACAATAAGACAATCTCCCCTGATAGGAATAGCGGATTAACCACCGACTCCTCCCACTCTACCTCACGCGGCACAGATGCACGGGACTCACCCACAAAAAGCCGATAAAAATTCTCTCTTAGGGTGAATCTCACCAGACGAGAACAGGAGCAGAAAAGTTGCCAACCCACTGCCGGATGTAGAACCCTAAAAAAGAAATTACGATCGTTATTTAAGCCGGGGGATCAAGAATCAGCCCTTGTAACGCCCCAGCCGAAAATGATTCAGACGAAGGAGATCGCCAGGATTTTCCCTCACTCTGGATCAGCGATCCCCACCAAAAAACTGTATCCGTATCTGTAGCCATAATATCTCACACTTTTACTCACCTGGCGATCGCAAAACCCTGTGGATATTTTCCCCAGGAAAAATATCTCTCCATCTCCCCTAGCCAAAGCATCCTCCTGTATCCACCGTAAACTTCTTTGGCAAAACTCCCCTTAATACAAAATCAGCAACTTTAATCAGCAACCTGGTCATTGTTTAGGCAGTAGCCTCAATTCGGTACAGCCTTTTATTCAGTCAACCCCTCAACTTGATTCGGATTGGAGGTTTACCCTTCGGCTTATGGCCGAGCCAGGATCCATCTTAATCTTCGTGGGTTTTATTTTTATCTATGCCATTCCACTGGCTAAACTTGATCGCCAATACCACAACAGCAATCAAAGAGACTAACTGATGTCGCTAGAAGCATGGACAACCATACGGGTCATTCTCTCCTTTATCCTGTACAGCTCATATCCGTCACGGCTACCCACTGGATCTCAATGGCGGGACTGAGCTCCGTCCTCGGGTATGACGGATCCAGTTAGCTTAGGGGATGGACCTGGTGAGTTCGCATTTCCGCTGAAGGTATCGGGACCGTTGGCATGATGATTAATTTTACAGTGACCTTAATTGTGTCTCCCCTGACCCCGCCTCTAGAAATTCAGCGGCGTTTGGTTTTAGGAAACAGCGTTTCACGAAATTGGGTTTCTTGACACTCATCTCGGTTAAAATCCAAGATTGAAGCCAGAAACCGGGTTTTTTGGCACAGATTTTATAGTTTAGATTGGATTTAAGCCAGAAAGTTATCAGTTACCGATCGACAGTGGGTGATTGTGGGTTCATATTTTTAGGGTGCTTTGTTTCCGAGGCGATCGCCGATCAGGGCAATTGCCAAAGGTCCACTCAGAAAATCTATGTACAATTTTGGGAAGAACGATAAAAGCAACCAATGGACTGGACGACACCCCTAACATTTCAACAAGCGGATTTTATTAAACGGCTCAATCACAAGAGTACCCAACTGCTGCATTGCCAGTCGCCGGGTTTGCATGGCGAACAGGTGACGATCGCCGGTGAACACTTCCGGGCAATTCACGCCGCCTGTGAACAGAGACTTTCCGCCGCTCAATCCGAGCCCCTCATCTCGGAACGGTTTCGCGATCGCCTGCGCCATCAGCTTGGGGTAGAAGCCGTCGCCACCTATTTAGATCACCGGGTCACTCAAATTGGCTCCGATCATCAACCACCATCCCAAAGCCCTGGAGATTTTACCCTCAAAGCGAATCCGGCGATCGCCCTTTCCGTTCAGGCTATTTGTCAGTCCACTTCCCCCTTAGTCTGGGATCTGGACCTCTCCCAAATTAAGCACCAATCTGCCATCATTTTTGTCCTGATTCCCGAACAGATTCACCCCTCCCAGTCAGAATATCACCCGATTTTAGCGGGATTTTTACCCACCCATTTAATCGCCATGAGCGAGGGTCGCGCCCGCCTCTGCCTCGATGACCTCTTTTATATGGGCGGACTGAATCTCTATCTGGAATCCCTAAGTTCTATCCCCGTTTCTACAGAATGGTTACGCATCCTCACGGGATCCTCGAACTATGTCTATCCCGTAGCCATCAGTGCCGATGGGGGTCTAGTTGCCAGTAGCAGTTACGATGGCACGATTAAACTCTGGAAACTGCGCGATCGCGAAATTACTCAAGCCCTCTGCGGACATTCTTGGTCCTTTTATCCCATCGCTGGGGGTCAGGGGGGACAATCTCTCGCCAGTGGCAGTACGGAAAAAAAATTGAATCTTTGGCAACGGGGTCGCGGGGATTTTATTCGCACCCTAGCCGGACATACCAGCGGAGTCAGTGCCATTGCCATTAGTGAAGATAGCAAAATTTTAGTCAGTGGCGGCTACGATGGCACCATTGAGATTTGGGATCTCGTCCAAGGGCAACGGATGCGGACCCTCAGTGGGCATTCTGGAACGGTTCGCCCGATTTCCCTCAGTCCCGATGGGACCATCCTCGCCACCGGAGGCATTGATAAAAAGCTCAATCTCTGGAATCTTCAAACCGGGGCATTAATTCGATCGTTTAATATTGATACCGATGTAGCGATTTCTCTGGCAATTAGTCCTAATGGTCAATTATTAGTCAGTGGTTCTCAGGATGGGACGATTAAAATTTGGGATTTAGAATCCGGTGGTTTGATTCGGGCGATCGCCGCGCATTCCGGGATCGTTCGCGGCGTTACCCTGAGTCACGATGGCAAAACCCTCGCCAGTGGCAGTCTGGAAAAGACGATTAAACTCTGGAGTGTGGATACGGGCGACCTCTTACGAACTTTGACAGGTCATCCAGACCCCACCATTACCTTCGCGATCGACTCCGAGGGACCCACCCTTGATGCCAGCTTATTGCGTCACTATCAGCCCGGTTGGGAAGAACCCAGACAATGGCAGTAAATTAACCGACAAATCAGCCCAATGCCACTCTCTTCCGGGAATACAGGATGGGGAAGACAAACCGGGTTTCTTGAGAAAATCTGTAGCAATTCGCACCAAAAAGCGCCAGAAACCCGGTTTCTTGTCCTCTGAATTCCTAGGTTTCAGAAGTTGAGGACCCATTTAAAATCGGCGTTAAATAAGCAACCAGCGCACCCAGGAGAAACCCCAGGATATTCCGCAGTAAGGGTAAAAAATCGCTGGTTCGCGAAATCACAGGTCCCAGACCAAAGGCAATAAATAAAATTCCCCACAGAGGTGAAAACATTAAGGCCCATTGCCAGGAAAACGCTTGTCGATCTTTTCTGGGATGTGCAGCAAATCCAAAGATGATGCCACCCAAAGTTGAAGTAATCAGGGTCAGGATCCATTGCTCCCTCGGCAACCCGGGGACCACCAGGCATCCCCCCTGGCGCAGACAATTTTCCACACTATTTAATGCGCTCAGAATCGCTTGATCTTCTCCATTCTCCCGAACAAAAAATTGATTGCCGAAGCGGGTTTGTAATTCGATCCAGAAGGTTCTCGGCAGTAAGGGGTATAGCTCATCCCCCACATTGAATCCCAAGAGATTGCCTCCGCGAGGGTCAGCAATCAGCAGGACGCTCTTATCATTGAGGTCCCAATAGTCCTTAACTGCACGACCTGGGGTGCGATCGTATTGGGTCAGGACCCTCAGTTTCCAGCCGGTTTCCGCTTCAAAATTCTCTAACTCTTGGATTAAGTTCTCTTCCTGGACGCTCGTCAGGGAGTTGGCGAGGTCAATAATCGGGGTTTGGATCTCCGGCAGTAACTCTGGATTGTCATAAGCTTGAGCAGAAATCGGGGCGATCGCCCAAGCTGATACCACCAGGAAAAAGGCCGCCACGGATATTAGAAGTTTTTTGGGAAATGTTGATTGCATTGCAGTCTCTATAGGAGTTTTCACGATTCATCCAACCAGGGTGGCATGACGGAAGGCTCCACCCCCAAGCCATTCATAATCTTAATATTTGTTTACAGTTTTGACCTTCCCTTAATATTAAGCCCTATACCCCCAATGCCGTCAATCAAAATTCCGGCAGATTTAGCCCCGGTTTACCTTTAAAAATTAACAGGTTGACAACTTGCAACTTATAGAGTACACTTATCCAATCTCAATGCGGCTGGCTTAATGGACGGATGGCCCGTTACTAATCATCAATGATGAATCAACGGGTTAACTAAAATAGCCAAAGAAAGACTGGATTCCCCCCAATCTAAGGTTGAGATTCTAAATAACTTAATAACCAATTCGCCATCGTAGCGCGACGGGTTAAACGGGGAACCAACTCACCCACCTTGTAACCCGAAAATCCCAACTTTTCCTTTAGCAGTTGCTTGTTTTCTTTAGGAATAGAACGAGTCAATTTCACCGTTGCCGGTCGGCTGGCGATAAAATCAGGAGGTTCGGGATACTCTTCCCGCCAGAGAGGCTCAACCCCATCAGTATTCCAAATTTGGGTCGTTTCCTCATAGCGATACCCTAAAGAATGCCAAACCAAGCGATTAGCCGTCAAATCATCAATTTTGTCATTGAGAATATCCCAAATCGTCTCCGAGTTGAGGGGAGGTAATTCAGACATAAGCCTTGAGAGAACGAAAATAAATCATCAGATTACTTCAAAAAATCATATCATAATCCTCCCCCATCCGTGACAATCAGTGCAATCCGTGGTTCAGCCCTCATCCTTATCGAGAACGGCTCAACCGTTGTAAAGAAAGAACGCTAGATTTAGGGAATCGTTGTTCCTTAATTGCTTCCTCGCAAAGCGCCCGATCGCTCTCGCTGATATTTTGGGAATACTGGAAATAGTCATGCAGCCAAGTGCAAGCGCGCCGAGTTAAATCATCCAAATCCAAATTCCACAAAATTACCGTATTATCATCTCCCGCCGAGGCAATAATTTCTCCATCGGGACTAAACTCCACATCTAAAACCCCGGAAGTATGACCTTGGAGAGTTTTTAATAACGTGCCATCTTTGAGACTCCAAAGCTTAACCGTGCCATCCCAACTGGCCGAAACCAGCAGGCGACCATCAGGAGAGAAGCGAACACTTTCCACACTATCGCTATACCCTTGCAACAGGGTTTTTTCGAGGGTTCCATCCAGATTCCAAATTTTCACCGTATTATCCCAACTAGCCGAGGCAATCCGTTGACCATCGGGAGAGAAGGTCACACTGGTAACGTAAGACTGATGAGGATAGCGACCCCAGAGGGTTTGGAGTAGTTCACCTTCCTTGTTCCAGAGTTTGACCATTTTATCATCGGAACCGGAGACAATCAGACGACCATTGGGGGAAAAAGCCACACTATTAACCCGTTCGGTATGACCCTCTAAAACTTTCAATAAAGTGCCATCGATCCGCCAAATTTTGACAGTTTTATCGCGAGAACCCGAGGCAATTAATTGACCATCCGGGGAGAAACTGACGGAATAAGCGCGATCGCTGTGACTACTTTCCACGGGACAATCGGAATGTTTGGACGGGTCGCCGGTTAACTTGGGATCTACTAAAGTTTTGAGCAGGGTGCCATTGGTGGCATTCCAAATTTTGACCGTACAATCTTGAGAGACCGAGGCGATCGCCCGACCATCGGGAGAAAAACTCACCCCAAACACGCGATCGCCATGTCCATCCGGGCCCTGTAACGTCGTCACCGCTTCCGTCGTGCGACCCGGGTCCAGACTCCAAATTTTCACGGTTTTGTCCCAACTCGCCGACGCCAACTGTTTTCCCGTGGGAGACAAACTAATACTCGACACTCTCCCCTTGTGACCCACCTCTCCAGCTAACACTTTCAAGAACGTATCTTTCAGAGTCCAAAGGCGAATCGTTTTGTCCCAACTGGCAGAAGCTAAACTCATACCATCGGGACTAAAATTCACACTCGTCACTCGACCACTATGACCTTTCAGGGTTTTAATCGGCGTCCCATCTAACTTCCAAATTTTAATCGCATTATCATCCCCCGCCGATGCAAACCAGCGACCATCGGGACTAAAACTTAGGCTAAACACAATATCATCATGAGCCTTCCAGGTTTGGGTCCTGTCCTCCTCCAGGTCCGTCACCGAAATGGTATGGTCCACACCGGATGAAACCAGATAACGACCATCGGGACTAAACGCCAATGCCGTCACCCAATCCGTATGGACCCTTAAAGTTTTCCGGACTGTACCATCCCGGGTCCAAAGTTTAACGGTTTTATCATCGGAAGCGGAGGCGAGGGTTTGACCATCGGGACTGAACATAACCCAGTTCACGGAATCCGTATGACCTTTAAAGGTTCTGACCAAACTGCCATCGGATACCCGCCAGAGCTTGACGGTGTGATCATGACTTGCCGTGGCTAAAAATTGGCTATCTGGGGAAAAACTGGCGCTATAAATGCTATCGGTATGGCCGTTGAGAGTTTTATACAGACTGCCGTCGCGCTTCCAGAGTTTAACGGTGCGGTCCTTAGAAGTTGAAGCAATAAAATGACCATCGTTCGAGAAGGCGACGCTCGTTACTTCGGAAGCATGACTGACCCCCGTGGCATCCAGACTATAATCCACCAATTTTTTATGGAGACTGCCGTTGCGATTCCACAGCAACACCTGAGTGTCATTGCTTCCGGAGGCCAACAACTGACCATCAGGAGAAAAGGCGACACTCCAGACTTCTGCACCATGTTCTTCCAGGCGGTTGCGTTCTCGGACCCCATAGACGGCTTGTTGTAAGGCGGTTGCCACCCGCAGTTTAGTTTCCGAGTCCGGGTTTTTAGCGCTTGAAAGTTTTCGCCATGCTCTTAAACTTTCGACCAAGGCATCAAATTCGCGATCGGCCACATAGAGGGCTTCACTGGAGGCACTAATCGCAGTAATTTGAGCATTTTCCACGCCGATGGAGGCTTGTTCTTTTTGAGCGATGGCGAACACACTGGCAGCCGCTAGTAACCCGACGAAAAAGCCTAAAAATCCCCGCTGACGTTTGAGGGTTTTATTGCTTTTTTCCAGTTGCACTTGGGTCATTTTTTTTGCTTCTTCGGCCTTGACTAACCGGGCTTCGGGACCAAAATCGGTTTCGTATTTTTGGCGGACGGGGTGAACGAGATAGTCATGGACGAGTTGATAGCGATCGCCGGATTCTTCTCGGTGAATAAAGACTAAACCGGCTCCTTCGAGAATTTTTAAAATTAAGTCCAGTTGTGCCGGGGTGATCTGTGCGGATGCGGCTAGTTCTTCTTGGGTGCGCAGGGGTCGGGTATTGTTTTGATTGGTGAGACGGTACAGGACTTCCCAAGCCGGTTTTTCATTATCCGGTCCACAGTCGCGAATGACTTGGACGAGCGATCGCGCAATCAGGATTTCCTTGGGGCGATCGCCCAGCTTTTGGTACTGTTCTAGGGTGGTGATTTTTTCTTCATCATCTTGCAGTTGAGCGCCGACGAGTTGCAATTCAATGGGGCGCACCTGACCTGTTTCATTCGCCAAATCCCGAACTAATGCCTCAATCAGTTCAGTTTCCAAGTAAAATTGGGACCGTTCTGTTAAGCGCTGAATCACCTCAACCGCCTGGACTGCGGAAAAATCACTGAGTTGATAGCGAATTTCTTTACTGAGAATATCGTTATTAATCGCATCGAGATAGCATAAGCGTTCGCAGTCTAATAAATAATGTAAGAAATCTGTTCTCAGGGACAGGATGACTTTAACAAAGGGAATATCGAGGCAGATTTGTAAGAAGCGATAGAATTCTTGCCGACTTTCCTGAGTTTTATGAACAAAGAAAAACTCTTCAAACTGGTCAAAAACAATCACCGTTAACAGATTGCGATTAACGTTGGCCCGCAGCATGGATAAAGCCGATTCGGGTTCTCCAAGGTCAGCGGAGTTCTGTGGGTTCAGGCTTTTAGCGGGCTCTAGGTTCCCATCGAGTTCGGCCCACTCCATAGCGGGTTCTAGGGGAATTCCCAGAGTTTGGCAGATGGTTTCATGGAGGCGTTTGGAGAGAGTGGCAACCCAATCGGTATAGGACCGCAGGACCACGGGCAAAGCAAGGCGATCGCCGATGGCCCGTCCCACTAATGCTGGAACAAATCCGGCATTCACCAAGGAGGATTTGCCCACCCCAGAGTCTCCATACAAAATGGTAAGTTTTTTATCGGCGCGAGTCATGCGTTCGAGCAAGCATTCAATATGGGCACGACGACCCGCCGCCGCGATTTCTTGGGGAAGACCTAAAAATTCGGAATGAGGAGGATTATTGAGGCGATCGTCCGTCTGATTTAAGAGTTGCAGATGCGCCTTGGTTTGGGGTTGCAGCAATCCGGCCCCGACAAAAGCCCGGAACCCATAGAGGGTTTCAATCGAGCGTTGTTCTTGTTTGAGGCGAAAAGCTTCTACATACTCCTGATGCTCAAAATAAAGCGATCGCAGCAGCTTTAAAATTGAAATATAAAGTTGAGGGTCCCGTTCGGGTTTACTGACTTGTTGGGCTAAATTGAGAATTTCGATCGCCGCTTGGGACTGTTGATACCACGAGGGGGCCGAATCCTTTAACTTGCAGTTCGCCTCTTTTGGCTCCTGAAGGCTCAACTCAGGGACCGTGGCCCGGGCGAGTAAGTACAAATACAATCCTTGTTCTTGGCGCTGGGTGACAGGGGCCAAGGCTAAAGCAGCGATCGCCTTTTGGGCATACTCTTTCGACTTTTCCCACTCCAACCGCGCCAGGGCGACTTCGGCCATAAATCCATAATCCCGGGCCAGTTGAACCGGGTGTTTTTCATGGAGATCCACCGTTTTTTCCACCTGCACCTGCAAGCGATCCCAGCGCTGTAGCCTTGCGAGGACCTCTCCTAAGAGGGGGCTCAGTTGCGCCACACAATCTAATCGCCCCCCGGACTCAAACAGATTCAAGGCGCGATCGAGATAGGATTCCGCTTCCATCAGGTGTTGCTGACTTTGAGCCTGGTAGAGTTCGGCTTTGCGGCAATACAACAATCCTAAATGAAACCACAACAGACCCAGGCGTTCGAGGTCCGGGGAGGAAACCTCCTGGAGGCAGATTTCTGGGGCCTGCTGTTCCGGGTCCGTGAGAGGTGAACCCGGACCGATATGCTGCCACCATGTCAAACTTTCGTGATAATGCACTTCAGCTAGATCCAGGCGATCGCGGCAAAACTCATCACGACCCAGGACAAACTGGACACTGGCACAGAGTTCCCCATCCAAAGTCACCCCGCGACTGTGTAAATCTTTAACCGCCGACTCCAGTTCCTTGCGCCGGTTGGACTCCAGGGGACTGGGGATAAACCTTTCATATCCGCCTTCTTTCGGTCCGGGTTGTAAGAGCTGCGGAATCAGACTCCCCGCCTCTTGGTGCAGCAAATCCAGCAAGCTATTCGTTTCCATCTCAAATTTAATCGAGGTGGCCGCCCAACTTTTAAAATCCGGTGCAAACCGAATCAAAGAAGCGAGTACCTCCTCCGTCACCCACCAAATCAGGGGAAAAGAAAAACTGTTGCGAAACTCATCTCGCACCTGATTGGCCGATACCAGCAACTGTTCCAAACCGTTGGTGCTATCCAACCCAAAAATCATCACCGCCAGGGGTTGCTTCTGATCCAGAGAGTCCCTCACCGTGCTGTAAAGGGTGCTGACCGTTTTGGGGAGAACCATAGAATGTACAGAACGTCCTTCCTCGGAAATTTCCTGACACAGAGATTCAAGACGTTGGAGCATACTCCGCTGCAATGTCACATAATTGCACCGGACTAAAATTAAAGAAAAATTTCCCTCAGACAGAGCAATGGCTCTGACCAACTTCTGTAAGGAGCGATCGTTATAGAGGGAAAATTCAATGGGTGGGTCTAGGTCAGTCATAACTTCTGTCGTTCTGCTCTATTCAAAAGCCAAATCAATACCATAGTCACCACCCCAAACTATCTTATGCTTATTTTTTTATCCCCTGAGTAATCAGTTTGGGTGGGGAGCCTAATCTCCTTGTTACCTACTTTTTGCCCAGATGCAGTAACGATCCACCCCCGATCTCCTAATTTTATCTGGGGCAACTTCGCCTCAACGATCCGGTTCTTATTGTACAGATAAAAGACCCTATCTTTCTTGGTAACTTAGGATTGTTCCCCTGCACCTCCTCCCCTGGATTCCACTACTGGCGAACTGCGCTCAACAGACCGATAATTTTCTCGGGTTGGATAATAATCTCCCGATTTGGGTCAGGAGGAATGCCCAGACGAGATAACTTAATCCTAATTTTGGTTTTTCATGATCATTCCCTTCCGATTGGTTTGCTCTTTCTATGATATAGTCCTTCCAAATCATTTAGATCAAGGGGGGAGGGAGTAACCCCTTGGGGGGATAGACCCTACACCCCTGAGCGAACCGGGGAGATTTGCTCTATCAGTTTGGTTGGGGATAAAAAATCCCGATCGCTTCTATGATCCTAACTACCTTTTAGCTCCGTTTCCATCCTAAGAAGGGTTACTGGAGTTGGTGCTTTCGGGGAAATGAGTCACTGTTTTAACAGGACTTGGGTCTTAATCATAAACGTTTCTTAGCTTCTGTCAAATTCAAAAACTCGACGGGAACCCCAAGGCCAAAAAATCCCAGAAAAATATCGTAAACCGATTCCCTTTAAAGGGGATACCACTCAAGCGGATAAAATAGAGCGCTAAACCAATGGGGATAAAGTTTGCTAGTGTTCATCCTGCTTTTTTAAGTCATTTTTCAGATGGGAGAGAGAGTGAAAGATTCACTCCTCTCTTGACAAATAGGGTTCCATCTGTATTGCCCGGGGGATAGCAGTTTGTCGCGACGATCTGGAGCTAAAATTGGGGTAAAATTCGCACCATTTTATAGGACTCAAGAGATCGCCCAACTCGGGGTGGGATAGTAGAGGGGCGATCGCCTGCAGTTGGGGAATTTTTTTCAATTGCCCGGTGAGACTTCCACCTAAGCCCTAACAGTGTTCAGATGAAGATAAAAAAGATCGGGACAAAGGTAGAGCACCTGGATTTAGGCTGGATATTCTGACATCCATTCCTTAAATTTAGGGGCTTCAGCCAAAGCTGGATTAATCCAATACCACCGTCCATCGCGATCGCGATACTCAAACAGAAACATACTTCTCAACAACAGTTGATAATCCTCATCCCCTTGGACGTGCTTCTGTTCCAACGCTTGAAATAATAACTCCCACTCCTCATCCGTAATCGCCGCAATCAGATCGTCCCGATATTCTTTAATCACATTTTCAAGACAGTGGCGGGAAAATGGAGGGTCTTGTAACTGTAGACAACTATAAAGCAGCCCCAGTAAATTCCGAACATGACCCCCACTCACACTGCACAAGCGATTTAAGGTTTCCGAACAATCAAACACCGAGGTAATCATCTCTTCTCGTTCCAATACGGGAATATGGGGAAATGCCCGGGCAAGGACCATATTTCTGAGTAACTTCATCCCCTCAGCATAGACACTCCCATCCCGTTCTCGTATGGGAACCATTGGTAAAACCTTCGGTTTAACCCCAAATCGAGAACTCAAGCGGCCCAAGTCATTGGAAAAAATTAAAGACAAGGGAATGGTATAAACCACATGACAATTCAGCTTCCGCAATTGCTCCCCGCGATCGACAAAGAGATATTCCGGTTGGGTGCGTCCCGAGGGTTTTCTAACACTATCCACCCGGTCTAAATTATCCACGATCGCCACCAATCCTTTTTTGCCGCGCTGATTGAGAATCTCCGTCGCGGGATTCAGCAATTCACTATTAATCGCTTCCAAAATATTATTAGTACGTGGCTCTAAATATTGCCGCAACTGTTGCCTTAAACGGGGGCTATGTCGAGCTTTAGCCGTAATTGAACCAATGCCCCCAGGCAAGGAAAAGCCCACCTCTCCCTCAGTGCTGGCACTAAACGTTCCAATCCCGGGAAGGGAGGCTTCCCCGCTCAGTTCTATAGGAGTTTGCAACAGATCTGCAGCGCCTTTCAGTAAATCTCGAAACCCCCGTTGGGGTTCAACGCAGAGGTTAATCTTCTCTAAACTTTCTGAAACTTGACGGGCAATACTCAATAGAATTTCAGTAATATCTACGTCAGCCATATCCAAATCATGAGAAGACTCGAAATACACTACATGATATCCTTCCTCTTCCAAGTCTTTTTTGAGCCGAAATAATTCAGTGGATTTCCCACAGCCAATATGTCCCGTAAAGAGCTGACAGGTAGGTTCATCTCCCGAGAGCAAACTAATAGTTCTCCCCAGTTCTCGGATAATATTACCGCCGCGAACTGGAGAAAAATCAATATAGTATTCTCGATCCTCCTCATTCGCCATATCCAATACTTTACTCGGATTACAAGCTTTATAAAATCTCGGCAAATCTAGTTTCATGTTAATTAACTCTCCCCAACTGTTGATCCCTTCTTCAAATATTTCTGTAGTATAGGTTCTCGTTCCGTAACAATTTGCATGACTTAGAGTTACTTATGATGATGAACCTAGAATTGCCCGAGTGATCTTTACTGACCTCTTGCAAAAAAACGGATTGCTTCCCCTGTACCCCCTAATTAACGCCAATCGGCTTAAGAGAAGTTGGCAAGAGCTCGACTGACCATCCCCCCACTGAGGACCCAAAGGAGGGCTGATTGCGGATTAATAATTGAGTTTTCACTACCCCCGCCATTAGAATCTTTGCAGGATTGCGGCCCTTGTGTTTAGGGGAGACTTTAGACAACAGGGCTGCAATCCTGTTGGTTGTCTTTAGAAGTTAGGAGTTTATCACCCCCTGGCAAGGGTCCCAACTTGAACAGGCCGGAAGTAGTATCCTAGAAAATCGCCCCTATAACAGAGGACTTACAGGGTTGAGTCGGAGGTAACCCGATCGCAGGGGGCAGTCTATGAATTGTCCCTCCGCTGCAATAGAAATGCTGGATCCCTCCAGCAAGTCCTACTCCGGCGGAAGAAGCGGGGGCGTCAAGTTGGGGGCCTGGAATCCAATTGAATCCCAGCACCGGAGGTAAGTGGGGGAGGGTACAGACGCGCGACCGGGCATAGCCTGGATTAAAAGCCCAAATCGCGAGGTTAAAATAAGTGAATAAAAACAGGGTGGAGCAGCCCTCTCCATCCCGAAACCTGCTAATTTTAGAGCCCGAGGCGGAATAGTAAGTCTGGATTTCATCACCAAAGGATTCCCCAGTGGGTTTAGGGAGTCGGAATTGTGAGGGTTGTCAGTGCAAAAGGGTCAAGGTTATTCCTTGACAAGAGGTAAAGTTTGGGTGTATCTAGTTGTGTCCCAGTTAGCTTAAACGGTTAGGATGGATACCATCGGAACGGTCTCTCAGTCCGAGTTAGCGCGTCGCCGTCGTCAACTGAGGCGATCGCGAAGTCAGAAAGTTTTCCAAGCCGGTTGGCAACTGTTAGCGGTCAGTTCCCTGGCGGGATTTTTATTATGGACGACCACCTCACCAGCTTTAGTGATTGACGCCCCTGAACAAGTCGAAATCGACGGGAATGAATTTTTGTCCGACCGGGCGATTCGCTCCCTGCTGCCACTGACTTACCCCCTCTCTATGCTGCAAGTTCGACCGCAAGAACTAGCCCGGGAGTTAGAATCCCAAGGCCCGATCGCCAAAGCAACCGTTTCTCGGCAGCTTTTTCCCCTGGGACTAAAGGTGACGGTCCACGAACGCTATCCCGTGGCAATCGCCAGTAGTGTGGCGATCGCCCCAGGGCTCCCCACCGATACCCCCCCCGGACTGAGCGCGACTCCAGCAGTAGAGTCCCCCGGGATGCCATCAGTGGGTTTGCTCGATGAACAGGGAATGTGGATGCCCTTGGAAAGCTATACCGCCCTAGATCCCACCGCTCAACTGCCCCAACTCCGGGCAGTCGGCCCTTTGGAGCAGTACCGTTCCGAGTGGAAATCTGTCTATCAAGCCATTCGTCGCAGTCCCATAAAAATTCAAGAAATCAACTGGCAGGACCCGGCGAATTTGATTTTAAAAACCGAACTAGGAGTGGTTCATTGTGGCCCTTACAGCCCTCACTTTGCTGAACAGGTGACCCGGTTGGGTCAGATGGGAGATTTACCGAACCAGATTGATTTAGCTCAAATTGCTTATATTGACCTGACCAATCCCGATCGCCCGTCCCTTCAACGCGTAGGTGTAACTGCCCCTCAAACCGTCCCCACCCCTGAAATTCCTTGAAAAAACCCAAACTCAAACCCAAGACAAGTCCGGTTCAAGTTTGGGTTCACTAGAGGGTCAGTATGATTACCCTTGACAGATTGGCAAAACTAATCAGTGCTAAAGTTGGTAATCTTGGGCAACATAGCCTATAGTTGACTTTGATCTGCCCTCATTTCAGAAGTTGTATCTCTACCGTTCCCAATACCAATGACACTTAATAGTAAACTAGGGGTTGGAAATGAAAGCCCTCATTCTGAAGAACCGACAGGTTTTCCCGTGGCAGTAGATAACTCCAATCCTTTTAACAACACAGGGTTAATATTGGGTCAAAATCGCGATAACCGGCTCCCCGGGGAAGAAACCAGGAGTAACGATATTGTGCCGAGTAGCATAGCCAAAATTAAAGTCATTGGCGTAGGCGGCGGTGGATGCAATGCTGTCAACCGCATGATTGCAAGTGAAGTTTCGGGAGTAGAATTTTGGGCGGTGAATACCGATGCCCAAGCTCTAGTCCTATCCACGGCAACCAAACGCCTACAAGTCGGACAAAAACTGACCAGAGGTCTCGGCGCAGGTGGCAATCCCGCCATCGGTCAAAAGGCCGCAGAGGAGTCTCGCGATGAGATTGCTCATGCCTTAGAACATTCTGACCTCGTGTTCATTACCGCAGGTATGGGGGGTGGGACCGGCACCGGGGCTGCCCCCATCGTCGCCGAAGCGGCCAAGGAAGTTGGGGCGCTGACTGTAGGGGTTGTCACCCGTCCGTTTATATTCGAGGGCCGTCGGCGCACGAACCAAGCGGAAGAAGGCATCGCTGCCCTCCAAAGTCGGGTCGATACCCTAATCGTGATCCCCAACGATAAGTTGCTCTCGGTGATTTCGGAACAAACTCCGGTACAGGAAGCGTTTCGAGTGGCTGATGATATCCTCCGCCAAGGGGTTCAGGGGATTTCAGATATTATTACGATTCCAGGTCTGGTGAATGTGGACTTTGCCGATGTGCGAGCGGTGATGGCCGATGCCGGGTCGGCGTTAATGGGAATTGGTGTCGGTTCAGGTAAATCCCGGGCCAGAGAAGCGGCCTTGAGTGCTATTTCTTCTCCTTTACTCGAATCCTCGATTGAAGGGGCCAAGGGCGTTGTCTTGAATATTACCGGCGGCACGGATTTGACGTTGCATGAGGTGAATGCAGCAGCGGAAACGGTCTACGAAGTGGTTGATCCCAATGCCAATATTATTTTTGGTGCCGTGATTGACGAACGCCTCCAAGGAGAAATTCGCATCACCGTGATTGCCACTGGCTTTTCCTCAGACCCCCCCCAACCTGGAACCCAGGTTGCCCGGGTGGTTCCTCAAGTGCAACCCCAACGGTTCATTCCTAAGCCTCCCGCCGCATCCCCCCCACCGCCTCCGACTCCGGATCCTTCCCGTGGTGGTAAACCACCGGGATTAGATATTCCTGATTTCCTGCAAAAGCGTCGCCCTCCGCGATAAATAGCCAGGATTAATGAATTGGGATTGATCACTGCTGACCCTTCGACTGGGTGAGCAGTTGATTTTTTTGAGCAATGTTAAGGGTTTAGGGTTGAACGATGTCTGATCTACAAGCAATTTCCCTCTCGCCGATAGTCCCAGTCGCCTTGACGATCGCCGGTTCCGATAGTGGTGGGGGGGCCGGGATTCAAGCGGATTTGAAAACGTTTGCGTTTCATGGGGTGCATGGCACCAGCGCCCTCACCTGCATTACGGCTCAAAGTACGATGGGGGTAACGCGGGTGGATGGGTTGCCGGTGGAGGCGATCGCCGCTCAGATTGATGCCGTGGTCCAGGATATGAGGGTGCAGGCGGTCAAAACTGGGATGCTGCTCAATCGCGAGATTATTGCAGCGGTGGTGGAACGGGTGCAGTCCCTCAACCTCCGGAATTTAGTTGTGGATCCGGTGATGGTGTCTCGGACGGGGGCACAACTGATTGATGATGAAGCGGTGACATTATTGCGGGATGTTTTAGTGCCGTTAGGGGCGATCGTCACCCCCAATCGTTATGAGGCCCAAATTCTGAGCGGGTTACAAATTAATACCTTGGATGATATGCGCGCTGCTGCTCAGAGAATCCATAAATGTGGAGTTTCTGGCGTCTTGGTCAAAGGAGGCGGCATGGCGGGAGAATTGCGCGGGGTAGATGTCTGGTTTGATGGGGACTGCCTAGAAACCTTGAGAACCGTAACGGTAGAAACACGCAATACTCATGGGACTGGATGTACGTTGTCAGCAGCGATCGCTGCCAATTTAGCATTAGGTCAAGACCCCCTGACATCGGTCAAAAATGCCAAGAACTATGTCACCGAAGCTCTACAATTTGCCTTAGAGATTGGGCAAGGTCCTGGTCCAGTCGGACACTTTTTCCCTTATTTAACGGAACATCGCCGTCTGAACTACAAATCAAGTCCATGATAAATTGCTTTAAGTCAGGACGGTGCTCTCTTGAGTATCCATAATTGATCTCAATCGAAACGGGTTCGACGGTTGGCTTAGGTTCCCGAAGATATTGTCCATGAACAGGAAACGATGTTGAATCGAGGTGTAGGCTTTGGGTATTTACTCTAGACCTGTGGGCGGCAGCCAAGGCAATTTTGACAAATAGCTCAGTGATGCCTGCTTCATAGAGTTAATCTAGGACTCAACCTACAACGTCATCATTGAGGTGTTGTGGTGTTATACCTAATCCAACGCAAATGTTCTGTGGCTTTGCCGACAAAGAATTGGGAAAATAAATACAACGGGGCGCTCACCAAGTCTAATGAGAATTATCGCTTTGACGATGATTCCTGGACTCACAAGGGGGTTTGGGGTGGGGCGATAGTTCCCGGTTAATCAGCTCGACAAGCCCGATCTCATCAATGATGCTTTCTTACTATGCCACAGTGGTCAATATCCTGTAAAATAAGGCTGAATGCTATGTCTGTCATGGTTTTACAATATTCCATCCTCTCCTATTTTACCTGCGGAATGTAGGTTACAATTGAAAAAAATTGGGTGCTGCTGGACAATTCTTAAAAAATAATTACTCCCAGGAGAGCATAAAAGATGGAGAAAAGAAACACTCAACATCTGACGAGCTTTCATCAAATCTTTGAGAGCCAAGTCCAAAAGACTCCAGAGGCGAGCGCAGTTGTTTGTAACGGTCAGCAATTAACTTATTCAGAACTCAATCAAAGAGCGAACCAACTCGCCCATTATCTGAAAGATTTGGGAGTGGGTTGTGAGCAATTAATTGGGATATTCATGGAGCGATCCATCGAAATCGTTGTGACAATTCTGGGGATTTTTAAAGCCGGAGCAGCTTATGTTCCCCTAGATCCAGGATATCCGCAGGAACGATTAACATATATCGCCCAGGAAACACAATTTTCTCTATTGTTGACGCAAAAACATTTGTGCGATCGCCTGCCTCCATCCTCGGCGAAAATATCTTATATAGACTCTAACTGGGATACCATTGCTCAGTATAGTCGGGAGAATTTACCCACAGAAATATTACCGGAAAACTTAGCCTACATTATGTACACATCTGGCTCCACTGGACAGCCAAAAGGGGTACAGATGCCCTATATTAATATAGTCCGATACATTCAGGCATTAAGTCAGGTGGTGACAGTCCAGCCGGAGGATATTTATCTGCACGTTGCATCCTTCTCGTTTTCTTCTTCCATTAGACAATTAATGCTGCCACTGTCTCAGGGAGCCAAAGTGCTAATCGCCACGCGAGAACAAACCAAAAATCCTTGGGAATTACTGAACCTAATGGGTCAAGAGCAAGTCACGATATCTGATGGAGTTTGTTCGATTTGGCGGTCAATTTTAGAAATCTTAGCTGAGGAAGAGAAACAGGGATTTTATCCGTCAAAACTCCGTCTCAGATTTGTGGTGCTATCAGGAGAAAATACCACCTGTGCTTTAGTCCAAAAAATTAAACATTTTCTGGGCAAACAGATCCGCTTTTTCAATGTATATGGACAAAGTGAAACCATTGGCAACTTAGCCTACGAAATGCCTCCAGACTTCGAGGGTCAGGAAGGACATTTTCCAGTGGGTTATCCTTATCCTCACAATCATTGCTACATTTTAGATGAAAATCTCAACCCAATCCCAACGGGAGAAGTGGGTGAACTAATGATGGCTGGAGGTTGTGTTTGTCGGGGTTATTTGAATCGGGATGACCTGACCGCAGAAAAATTTATTCCTAACCCTTGGGCTGAACGAGATTCTACCAGCGATCGCCCTCTGCCCAAACTGTTTAAAACCGGAGATGTGGTGCGGCAATTACCCGATGGAAGTATCGAAGTGCTGGGTCGCACTGACTTTCAAGTAAAAATTCGCGGTATGCGGGTAGAACTCGATGAAATTGCCACAATCTTAGAAGAACATCACACCGTTAGACAAGCCACAGTTGTCGCCCACCAAAAACCATCAGGAGAAAATATCCTGGTGGCTTATATCATCCCCGAACCGGCTGAAAGTTATCGCGATCAGTCTACATTGCATCATAAATTGCGAGAGTTTTTAATTCAAAAACTCCCTGATTATATGCTACCGGCTGTGTTCATGGAAATGGCGGTATTTCCTCGGACTCCTAATGGAAAATTAGATCGTCTTGCTTTACCAAAACCTAGCTTTCTGGACAATCAACCCGGGGACGGTGAGTATTCTGCTGACACAGAAATTAAAAAGCTATTTTGTGAAGCCTTAAATCTGCGTCAAGTTCAGCCTCAGGATACTTTTATTTCCTTGGGAGGTAATTCCCTATCTTATATTCAATTTTCCATGAAACTTGAGCGCTATTTGGGATATCTACCTCCAGTTTGGGAAGAAATGACTGTTAGTCAGCTAGAGAAACAAGAACCAGAGGAGCGAAAAAATAGGACGATTGAAACTAGCATTTTGTTGAGGACTTTAGCAATTTGTGCAGTAGTAATTTTTCACGCGAGTTTGACGAGTATTTACCTTAAAGGTGGAGCTTATCTAATGCTGTTAATTGCTGGAAAAAACTTAGCGAGATTTAATGGTGCCAGTTTGCTCGCCGGTCGGTTAATGCAACCCTTCAATTCACTTTTAAGCAACATAATAATTCCTTATGTGTCTATAGTGTGGGTTTTTCAGGTATATGCTCAAATATTAAATCATCCAGAGTATGGTTACTGGAATTTTCCAGTTCTGCTATTGGTAAGTAACTTTTTAGCTCCAGGAAAAGGCTCAGTGTTTTTTGTTTGGTTTATTCAGGTGCTTGCCCAGTTGATTGTGATATTCTTACTACTATTTTCTATTCCACAAATTCGCAATCTGGCCAACTTATCCCCGTGGAAATTTGGCTTGATGATTTTCGGGGTGGGTGTATTTACTAATCAGATAGTGCCCTATTTCTGGATGCCTGCGCCTGACCAACCAGTAAGTTATTACACTAACCTTTGTTTGCCCTATATGTTACTGTGGCTTTTTGCGCTCGGTTGGTCTGCCCATTTTGCCAAATCTAAGTATCAAAAGGTGGTTACTAGCATCATATTGCCGCTCCCCGTATTTATGTGGCCAGAGCAACAGTTGTCAATTCAGTTATGGATATTAGTGGGAGGGATGATTGTTCTATGGAAACAATATGTTTCTGTACCGCAGATATTAAAACAGCCGATACAACTGATTAGTTCTGCATCCTATTCTATCTACGTGACCCATATGGCTGCCTTTATTCTCCTCAAGAATGTCACAGGAATTGACAAAACTGACAATATAGGTAGTCTTTTGTTGCATATTATCTTTGCGTTAGTAGTCGGAGTGATCCTGTGGTGGGGAATTAAAATTATCCAGAAATTCTTAAATAGAGCGATCGCCTCAAAAATTAAGTTAGCTGTGGAGTAATAGATCATGTGCTCACAAGATTCCAACTGGGTACTAAAAATTAAAGAGCCAGAAATGAATCAACAATCTCGTGAATATCTTGCCAAATTAGATCAATGGATCGAAATGGGTAAAGAAGACTGGATAAATGTTACCATTGCCAATTAAATCACGAAAATTGGTGGTTTTTGTATCAAGTAAATTAATTCGAGCCGTAAAATGTAGATCAATTATTAAATCGTCAGGTTTGCGTTGAGTGCATCAATTCCTCAAAAGACCAAGACCTTGCTAAACCTAACATTCTCCTACCCCTGACTTGATTAGAACGGTTCCCAAACACATTTATAGCGTTTCCCCGACCAAGGACCACTGGAAAAGCGGGATGCACCCCTTGAAATAGGCATGAAAACTTAGTGTCCAAGAATTCAAGAACTGAACTTTCTTAAGTTTTGACGGGGCTTTTAATTTTTTGAGGAATCAAAATAGTAATTTGAGTTCCCTGATTCAGTTCAGAATCCACCAAAATAGTTCCCCCATGTTTTTGGACAATTGAATAACTAATCGACAAACCCAATCCTGTACCTTTGCCCACAGGTTTGGTGGTAAAAAAAGGATTAAAAACCTGATTAATTAAAGCTTTATCAACGCCTTTACCATTATCAATAATAGAAATATTAATCATTTCCTCCTCAGTCAAATACGTTTTAATTTTAATGGTTCCCCCGTCGGGAATCAGGCCGTTTTCCCGTTGAGAATCATAGCGTTCTTCGATGGCATCAATCGCATTAGAAATGACATTCATAAAAACTTGATTAATTTGGCCTGCATAACATTCAACTTTAGGCAATTCTCCATAGTCTTTAATCAGGTTAATCGGCGGAGACAACTCATCATTTGACTTTAAACGATGGACTAATAACATCACAGTATTGTTCAGCCCTTCATGAAGGTTGACATCTTTAACGGGAGATTCATCCATGCGAGCAAAGTTTCTTAAACTCAGTACAATCTTCCGAATTCGCTCGGTTCCGATTTGAATAGAACTGAGCATTTTAGGTAAATCTTCCACAATAAAATCTAATTCAATGTCTTCAGATAACTCAGCAATCTCTGGGGCAGGGGGAGAATATAAATTTTGATAAAGTTGGAGTATTTTAATTAAATCTTGAGTATAGGTATCCAGATGAGTAATATTTCCATGAATAAAATTAACGGGATTATTAATTTCATGGGCTACCCCCGCCACGAGTTGACCCAGACTTGACATTTTTTCAGATTGGACAATTTGTTCTTGGGTACGCTGTAGCTCCTCTAAAGTATTTTTGAGGTCTAGGGTCCGTTCTTCTACCCGATGTTCTAAATCTAAATTGGTTTGTTGTAAGGCTAAAAAATAATTTTGTAACTGTTCTGCCATCGTATTAAACGATCGCGATAAAGCTTGAACTTCAAAAATCGGGCTGGTTTCAACACTTTGCTCTAAATTACCGCTTGCCATTGCTTGACTCGCCCGGTTTAATTTGCGCAGGGGATGGGCAATCCATTGACTGGTAAAGATACCCAGAGCTATGGCTACAATAACGGCCCCTAGGCACAGCAAGGCAGTGATCCGATTATTAGCATTTATTTTACCCATAAATTCTTGTTCGGGAATGCTAATGACTACAACCCAGTCTAAGCCATTTTTTTCAGTCCAAGGAGTTAAATAAACTAAGTATTTTTTCTTTTGAATGATGAATTCTAACCGAGTAGTTTCTTGGATAGAATTAAATCCATTCGGATAATAGGATTCAATTTTTTGAGAGAGAGTTTGCACCAAAGGATTGGCAACTTCTCGGGCGGCAATCCGTTTCGTGAGTCCATCCACTTGCTTATAAGGTTTTGTCCCATCAGAAATAGCAATTAATAATCCATTGCGCTCTACAACCAGAATAACTCCACTCTGACTCGGATTAGAATGAGCCAGAAAATCACTCAGTTTGAGTAAGTGAATATCAGCCCCTGTCATCCCCAGCAGGGTTTGATTTGAATCATAAATCGGTCGGCCCGCAGAAAGGGTGATAAAAGGGCTGATGGGATTATCCCAAATATAAATTTGAGACCAAATTGGTTTACCCGCCTTCAAAGGGTCTACATACCAGGATTGATTTAATAAATCATAATCGGATAGAGCAAGTAATTGGGTCCGATTTCCGAGGGCATCCGTTGCATAAGTGCGGGTATTGTTAGGAAGTTGAGCAGTCCACTCGTCAATAACGGTTGTTTTTCCATCATACCGAGCTGCACCCGCCCCTTCTCCGGTAGTTAAACCATAACCGATATAACTTAAGTCATAGGCTTGCATCTGTTTCCAAAAATAATGACCGATTTTATCTTTTTGGGTCACATCTAATACTCCCATTTGAATGGCGTCAGCATTCATTTGGATAATTTTATGAGGAACAGACAAATAACTATCTAAATGCTGATTAACGATGGTTGCTGTTTTATAAAATAAGCGGTTCGCGAGTTCATTGACGGCTTGCTGACTATTTTTTAAAGAAAGATAGCCTACCAAGCTAACGGCAACAGCAATTTGTAAAACAAAGGGAACAATTAAGATAAGCTGTAAGGGAAGTGATTTGGTAGATTGCCTAAATAAATGACTCATTGTTTAATTTTTTAAGGCGGTTTCTTGGTTTGGGTTCTTTCCCCCCTGAGTCTCTACTGTTTTACATTTGATTCATTTTCAAATGACCTAGGGCAAGGTGGGTCAGATCTAAGCATGAACTGCTCAACCTGTAAGGGGCGTCAAAGCCAGGGTTCATTAAAACGATCGGGACTCTAAATTAGCCTGGAAATACCCTTAAGGCGTGGGAACATCTTAGTGCCTAATGCTGACGGGGCAAAAAATGGTCCCACTGCCAAAAGAACAGTTTACTTTCTACAAGATGCGCTCTCTATTAGGTTACCACTGGCTTTGACATTCCCGGGGATATTCCCTAACGATTCAATTCCCTAAGTGGATTATCAATTAAGGCTGAACTTGCAATTTAATCCGGAGGGTTCCGGAGAGAGATTCAGGGGGTTGCCAAGTCTGTAATGTTTGACGAATTAGATCGATCGCCCCTTGATCAGTTAAGGTAGAAGCGCGATCGTCTAACATCACGCGCACTATTTGACCCTGACGAACTACAATTTCCCAAACCACTTCCCCAGTCACTCCTGGGGAGAGGGACACATATTGGAATAATTCTTCTAAATCTGTAGTCGCTTCCGCATCTAATTGATCCGCATCCATCACTTGAATGCGATCGCTACCTTCGGGAAATGGCATAACTCCTTCCTGGTTGGAAGATTCATCCAGCGGTTGGACTCCACCGGGAGCGGAACGAGCACCCCCAGACAAGGGAACAGGTACCGCAGAGGGTGGCGGTGGGGGAGATGCGCTGGTAGTCCGACCCCGCATCCCTATTGCTGCATCTGCTTCGCTTTCTTCCCCAAAAATCCCTTCGTAACTGACTCCTTGGGGTAATTCCACGGGAACTTGGACCCGGCGAGTAGTGCCATCGGGATCCACTCGCACTTCTTCGCTGACGGCGACAAAGGCGGTGTAAGCAGACAGCAACCGATAGGCGAGGGCGGTATTGGTAACGGCAGTTACCCCGGATGTGGTTTCTCCTGCATACATTTGAGTCATTAAATCTTTAATCCGATGGCGGGCCCACAATTGCGCGATCGCCGGGTTGCCATCTTCCTCAAATGCCATCCGAAATAGTTCTTCATAGCGATCGCCATTGGCAGTAATTCCCTTAACTCGTAACTGTCCCCGAGCGCGATCGCCTTTCCGTCCAAACAAGACTAACGGTTGTTCCGCAAACAAATCTGGCGGTAACCCAGGATAAACTTCTGCCGGTTCCCCACCCCCTTCCCAAGTCACTTCAATATTCGTTAAAACTGGATTATTAATCTGTCGGAAAAACCGTTCCGCTACCTCTTCTGTCGGTTCATCCTGACGAATCACTTGGGAAGTTCCGCGTCCCACTTCGGCAAGGCGATCGAGGACAAATCGATTCACTGAACTCCCCACTCCAAAACTATATAAACGGTTTCCTGCTTGTAACTTTTGTTGGACTTCAGCAATGATTTCCATGTCATTGCCAATATAGCCATCGGTTAATAAGACAATACTCCGCAATCGGCCATTTTCAGCGGCAGGATAATTTAAAACGGTTTGAATTCCATTTAATAACTCTGTTCCCCCATTGGCGTCCAATTGATTAATATAATCGATTGCCATTTTGCGATTAGCGGGAGTATTGGCTAACGGTTGCGGAGAGAGGGCAGTCGCGGTATTGGCAAAATCAATAATGGTAAAGGTGTCATTAGGATTTAGGCCGTTGATAAAGCGGCGCATCAATTCTTGGGATTTAATCAGGGGGTCACCGGATTGGGACCCACTGGTATCCATTAAAAAGATGACATCTTTGGGGACAATTTCATTGCGGTTGTAATCTAAGGCGGGAATGAGGTAAATGGCAAAATGTCCTCCGCGATCGTCGCTGTGGGTGAGGACCGTTGCTTTGGTGCGATCGCCTGAAACCTGATAGCGCAGAATTAAATCTTTGTTGGGGATAGAATCGGCTTTGGCTAAGTCAATCCGAACCATTTCTCCCGATTGAGAAGTGACAATTTTATGAGAGGGTGACTGGATATTGGAAATTGGAACTCCGGCATTAATCTCAACGGCAACACTAATATCATGACCGGACCTTGTGCCAGGACGAAGGACGGGAGGCGTAATCCGTGAGGCATCAGGAACTGCATCTGTGTTAGTTGTTCCGGGGTTAGTTGGAGTCCCGGAAATATAGCGCGGACCGACTACCATTGGGAAGACAAATTCATAGTTTCCTCCTTCAAAGGAAAGACTGTCACTGTAGCGAATGGTGACCTCAATTTCTTCACCTGGTTTGATATTGGCAAGGGATTGAGTAAAGATATTATCCCGTTCTTGTTCTAATAATCCGGCTGTGCGCCCTTGTTCTCTTGCTTCTTCATAAATTTGTTGTGCTTCTTCCCGTTGTTTGATATCGCCTTTAATGATGCGATCGCCGATTTTAATTTCCATATCATAAACCGCCGCTTCATCGGGAAGCGGGAAGACATAAATGGCTTCTAGTGGCTCATCAAATGGGTTTTGAAACCGTTGGGTTACCGCAACTTGGGAGACATTGCCATCAATCCGGGCTTTCACATCGGTATGGGTGAGGGTAAAGGCTTGTTTTTCTCCTTCCGGGGATAAAACATACAAGCCCCCCACATCTTGGGAGTCCGAAGAAGTCTGGGTATGATTGCCCTGAGAGAGGGTGGAACTGGGGAGCGATCGCGAATTTTGGGCTAAGGTTAAATGGGCGACTGTTCCCACTGCCATCACCAGGACTAAACAGGCTGGAAAAATATAGAGTAATTTCATAGAAACCTCATTTTGAGGAGGATTGGAAAATGGAATGGATTCTAGGATGGCACAGACTTCGAGAAATAGTCAGAGGGTTACACTTTTGGTAACCAATTCCGTAGGCGTAGGAGATAACGACTGAAGTCGTATTTTTTTCGATGAGGGATGAAACGGTTATTTAAAACTTATAAAACAATTTTAAATTGGTGCTAAATGGGCTTAATAAAACAAAAATTAATCTGATTAATTTAAACAAATATTAAATTAATTTTTCAAAAAAAGCTCACCATTCAAGAGATTGTTATCAAAATTATCGGATAGGTAAAGGGTAAACATCCCATCCTGACGGGAAGAGGGGGGTTCAACGTCCTTGACACCTGGGAGTTTTCCCCCCGTCAATTTATCCTCGAAAGAAGACCGCAATATGTTAAACTAGGCGGGGCTGAACCTGGACCAATCCCTTGCCAGGACACAACTACAACTGATTTCCTAGTCACATTCGAGAGTAACCATAAATTCATGTTTGACGCGCTTGCTGAACGCTTAGAAGGAGCCTGGAAGAAACTTCGAGGGCAGGACAAAATTTCCCAATCCAACATTCAAGAAGCCCTGCGGGACGTTCGGCGCGCCCTTTTAGAAGCCGATGTCAACCTTCAGGTCGTCAAAGCCTTTATTGCTGACGTTGAAGAGAAAGCGCTGGGTGCGGAAGTGGTTTCTGGGGTGCGACCGGACCAACAGTTCATCAAAATTGTTTACGATGAACTGGTGGAAGTCATGGGGGAAAGTAACGTTCCCCTAGCGCAAGCTGAGACAGCCCCCACGGTTGTGTTGATGGCTGGATTGCAAGGGACAGGTAAAACCACCGCTACGGCTAAACTGGCCCTACATTTAAGAAAGCAAAATCGCACGACCCTGCTGGTGGCAACGGATATTTATCGACCAGCGGCGATCGACCAGTTGCTGACCCTGGGGAAACAGATTGATGTCCCGGTGTTTGAACTGGGGACCGATGCGGACCCGGTGGAAATTGCACGGCAGGGGATTCAACACGCCGTGGCGATCGGGGTGGATACGGTAATTGTCGATACTGCCGGTCGTCTGCAAATTGATGCAGATATGATGGCGGAGTTGGCCCGGATTAAAGAGACGATCCAACCTCATGAAACCCTGTTAGTGGTGGATGCCATGACGGGTCAGGAGGCGGCGAATCTCACCCGGACGTTTAATGATGAAATTGGCATTACTGGGGCAATTCTGACCAAATTGGATGGGGATACCCGTGGGGGGGCTGCCCTATCGGTCCGGCAACTGTCTGGACAACCGATTAAATTTGTGGGGGTCGGGGAAAAGGTAGAGGCCCTACAGCCCTTTTATCCCGATCGCATGGCATCTCGGATTCTGGGGATGGGTGACGTCCTCACCCTAGTGGAACGGGCGGCAGAGCAAGTGGACCTTGCCGATGCCGAAAAGATGCAGCAAAAAATCTTGCAGGCGCAATTTGACTTTAACGACTTCCTCAAGCAGATGCGCTTGATGAAGAATATGGGGTCGTTGGGTGGATTGCTGAAAATGATTCCCGGCGTTGGGAAAATCTCCGATGAGCAGTTGTCCAAGGGCGAGTCTCAGCTTAAAAGTGCTGAGGCGATGATTAATTCCATGACGGCCCAGGAACGGGTAAATCCTGATTTGTTGGCGGGTTCTCCTTCCCGGCGCAAACGGGTGGCCCGGGGTTCGGGTCATGATGATGCGGCTGTCACTAAGCTGGTGGGGGATTTCTCCCGAATGCGAATGATGATGCAGCGCATGGGTCAAGGGGACTTGACTGGGATGCCTGGAATGGGGGGAATGTTCGGACCCGGTGGGGGACAACCGGGACGAGGAGGCTATCCTGGGGGTCCGGGCAAGAAGAAAAAGAAGGCCAAGAAGAAAAAGGGGTTTGGGGAGTTGTAATTCCTAATTGGTTACTTGTCGTCACAACCCGCACCCTCAAGGGTCTGGCTCTACGGACGAAGCCCGCCTGCGCGGGCTAAAGAATAAAGCAACGACTGGCGGGGGATTTATCCTTCGCAATCGGTTACTTGTCGTAAAAACCCGCGCCTTAAAGGGTCTGGCTCCAGGGAATTAGCCCGCCTGCGCGGGCGAACGAATAAAGCAACAACCGGCGGGGAATAAATCCCTCGCATATTTTGAAAACCTGCCCTAAATGTAGAGGCGATTCTCTTTCTCGCCTCTAGATTATTTAGAGGTAATGCGTAAGTCCTATCCCTACAGTCTGGGATTTTAACCCCTGTCTTATCCCAACTCCGGGTATGAAAAGTTTTCTCCATAGCCCGCGCAGGCGGGCTTCGTCCGTGGAGCCAGACCCTTTAGGGTGTTAGGGCTGTTTCTAAAATTTTCCCCACACCGTATTTGCTGTTGTAGCGATGCCCTGCAAGGTGCTATAATGAATGACTTTGCAGCGGAAATTTTGTAGATGGAACGCTGTAGGTGCTTACCCCCAGAACCAGGTAAGCTGTAATTTGATGGCCTAGAATGGTTACGAAAAAGAAGTAGGAGCAAGATGATCAAGATTCGATTGAAGAGATTCGGCAAGAAAAAAGAAGTCAGCTATCGGATTGTGGCGATGCAGAGCACGACTCGCCGGGATGGACGTCCTTTAGAAGAGTTGGGATTCTACAATCCCAGAAATGACGAAATTAAGCTGAATACAGAGGCGCTGGTCAAGCGACTGCAACAGGGCGCTCAACCTACCGATACGGTGCGTCACCTTCTTGAGAAAGCTAATATCTTTGAACAGGTCAATGCCAGAACCCCTTCCTAATTCCATCAACGAACCACTGACTCCCCAAGAAGCGTCGCCGGGTGAGAAAAAAACGTCTAGGCCGGATTATGGCGGGTTGGTACGTTTTCTGGTGGAACCGTTGTTAGAAACGCCGGAATCTTTACGAGTGGATTGCGAGTTATTGGTGGGCGTACCGAAAGTCTGGATTCGCATGGCGTTTGAGGATCCAGAAAAAGGGCGCGTGTTTGGGCGTGGCGGACGCAATATGCACGCGGTGCGAACCATATTAGAAGCAGCGGCGAGGGATGCGGGGGAAGCGATTTATTTAGATATCTATGGGGGATGGCCGAGCGATCGCGCTTCGTCATCCGAGGGACCTGGGTCTAAAACCACGACGAGTCCTGCGGTAAAAAATGGTCCGGTTCGTCCTGCACCAAAACGCGCCGATCGCTCTTAAGAGATGCGATCGCGCAGCATCTTTGGGGAAAATCGCCCCAAGTTTCTGGAGTCTGGAGTGGGGCGATCGCAGTCTTGTTCCAGCCCCGCTTCCTCAACATTTATCCCTTGAACAAACAAAGATATTGCCGGAGTCCTCTTTCAAGACGCCTGTTTGCAGCTCAATGTGCAAAAAAGGCGTCTTTTTGCATTTTTTAAAACTTTACCTGTAATGGATATGGCATGGAAGAAAACACCACGATTGAACTCCCTTCTCAAGAAAGCGCCTTAGCCCTCAGTGGCGATCGCGAGGAAAACCTCAAACTCTTATCCAAACAAACCGGGGCCCGAGTCGTCCTGCGCGGACAAGATTTACTCATCCTAGGTACCCCCAACCAAATTGAACTGTGCACTCGCTTAGTGCGATCGCTCTCGGACCTCTGGATTCACGGCAAACCCATCACCAGCGTTGATATCTTCACCGCCCGTCAGGCCCTGGATACCCAACGCCAAGACGAACTCAGCGAAATGCGCCAAGACATCCTCGCCAAAAACCGCCGGGGGGAAGAAATTCGCGCCAAAACCTTTCGCCAGCGTTCTTATATCAAAGCCATTCGTAGCCATGATCTCACCTTTTGCATCGGTCCAGCAGGCACCGGCAAAACCTTCCTCGCTACCATCCTCGCTGCCCAATCCCTCCTCGCCAATGAATATGAACGCCTGATTTTAACCCGCCCTGCGGTAGAAGCGGGGGAAAAACTCGGCTTCCTTCCCGGGGACTTGCAGCAAAAAATTAATCCCTATCTGCGCCCCCTCTACGATGCCCTCTATGAAGTCATCGAACCCGAAAAAATCGCAAACCTCATGGAACGCGGCATCATTGAAGTTGCCCCCCTTGCCTATATGCGGGGACGCACCCTGAATCGTTCTTTCGTCATCCTCGATGAAGCGCAAAACACCACCCCCGCCCAGATGAAAATGGTCCTCACCCGCCTCGGATTTAAATCCCGCATGGTAGTCACCGGAGACATCACCCAAACCGATTTACCCTTCCATCAGCAGTCTGGCTTAAACGTCGCCAAAAATATCCTGCAAAATGTCGAAGGTATTGCCTTTTGCAACCTCTCTCAAGCCGATGTGGTCCGCAATCCTCTGGTTCAGCGTATCGTCGCCGCATACGAAAGCCATGATAAATAGGGGAATATCCCTCTGTTTGATGGTGATAATTCTGCTGTTGACCCCTGGAAATGCTCTAGCGGGACCCCTGGCGGACCGTTTGCAAGCCTTTCCTCATTGGCAGAGTAAACCTGCTGTCTCTGTGGCAGAGGGAGATTTGATGTACCCGGAGTGGATTAAAGGGACTTGGGATGTGACGAGTACCCTAATTGAACAGATTGCCCCCCTCGCGCCAAGTCTTGTCACACCCGGATTTGAAAAAAATCAAGCCTATTTGAATCAGCCGGTACAATTTCAGGTGCGATTTGTGGCGGGGTCGGGACTGAATCCGGGGGGATGGCGGGGAATCCCGATTGGGGTTACTCAGAATCCGGGGGTGGTTGCCGATCGCGCTTTTAATGGGTTAAAGATTGCCCAAGCTTATTTAGGCACTCCGGCGGTGGAATCAGTGAAAGTTGATCCAGGGGATCCGAACCGGCAGATTACGGTTTTAAAGGGCGATCGGCAACTGGTATCCCTAGTAACGGGCAGAGGCAGCGAAATTCCGGCACCGGATCAGTTTATCGCCACAGAAATCACCCAGCAAATTTTTCGCCGCCAACCGCAGATTTATCTCAATGAAGTGGAAACGACTACCCACTATCAACGGTTGAAGGATGACCCGGATAAAATTACCGCTAATCAAATCACGGCGATTTATTTATCACCCCAAGACCCCGATTACTTTGCTGCCGGAGGCAAGGCGATCGCCCTTTATCGCTATCAATTAGAATTATCCCCGGTTGCTACAGCGAAACGATAGAAAACCCGCACCCTAAAGGGTGGGGCTATACGAACGAAGCCCGCCTACGCGGGCTAAGAGGATAATACTCAATTCGGTAACTATGGGTCTGCAAAACCCGCATCCCTTTAAGGGTATCGGTTTTAGCGACGCCAATCGAGTAAAGTAAGATTAACCCTCAATATTAACGCCTAAAATTGTCTCGATCGCATTATTGGTTACTGCTGCCTTACCTGCGTCCCCACTGGAAAACCATCATCCGGGCGCTGATTTGTACATTGATTTTTACCATCTTTTGGCCTCTGCAAGCCTGGTTAGCGGGCCGGATTGCTAATTTTATCGGGGCTGGGGATGTGGTGGCGATCGCCCGATTTGCGGGGATTGGTGCGCTGATTTTCCTAGGTCAAGGAATCGTTCAATATGGTCAAGATTCCCTCATGGCTTCCGCCGCCCTCTCCATCGCTCTCGACCTCCGCAAATCCATTTATAGCCACCTCCATAAGCTCAATCTCGGCTTTTTTGAAACCGCCAAAACCGGCGACCTTTCCTATCGCCTCACGGAAGATATTGACCGAATTGGAGAAGTAGTCAATAAATTTTTCCATCAATTTGTCCCCTGCGTTTTGCAACTGCTGGTGGTGGTGGTATATATGATTTATTTGAATTGGCAACTCACCTTTGCCACTCTGTTAATCGCCCCTTTTATGGCTATTATTGTCAGTTGGTTTGGTAACAAATTATTAAAAGTTTCCCGGCGTAGTCAAAACCAAATTTCTAATTTATCAGCATTAATTTCTGAAGTTTTTAGTGGAATTCGCTTAGTTCAAGCTTTTGCGGCTGAAGACTATGAAATTGAGCGATTTTCTAAAGAAGCCGAACATAATCGCCGGATGAAATATCGGGCGGAAAAATTAAAGGCGATTCAATTTCCAGTGGTGGGATTTTTAGAAGCCTTAAGTGTGTTATTGCTATTTTTCCTAGGAGGATGGCAAATTTCCCAAGGCAATCTCACGGGAGGGGAATTTGTCAGTTATGTAGCGGCAGTGGCATTGGTGATTAATCCCATTGCCTTGACGACGAATAATTATAATGAATTTAAACAGGCAGAGGCATCGGTAGACCGAATTTTTGAATTGTTTGCGGTGAAAGCAACGGTAGTGGAAAAACCCGGTGCAGTCGCCTTACCTGCGGTAACGGGAAAGGTGGAATATCGCAATGTTTCCTTTGCCTACGCCACTCAACCAATTCTCAACCCCAAAAACCAAGAAGAAGTGCCGGTATTGCGGGGGTTAAGTTTACTGGCATCACCGGGAGAGGCGATCGCTCTCGTGGGTGCTTCTGGTGCTGGTAAAACCACGTTAGTCAATCTTTTGCCTCGGTTTTATGATGTGAAATCGGGACAAATTCTGATTGATGGAATTGACATTCGGGAGGTTACCCTTTCCAGTTTACGCCGTCAAATTGGTATTGTTCCCCAGGAAACGATTTTATTTACAGGAACGATTGCTCAAAATATTGCTTTTGGACAACTGGATTATCGCTTAGACGAGATTGAAGCAGCGGCAAAAATTGCTAATGCGGATGAGTTTATTCAAAAACTGCCTGATGGATATCAGAGTTGGGTAGGAGAGAGAGGGGTTAATTTATCCGGGGGTCAACGCCAACGAATTGCGATCGCCCGCGCGGTACTTCTGAATCCCCGAATCCTCATCTTAGATGAAGCAACCTCAGCCTTAGATTCAGAATCGGAAGCGTTAGTCCAAGAAGCATTAGAACGGTTAATGCAAAATCGCACAGTTTTTATTATCGCTCACCGTCTGGGCACGGTGCGTCGCGCCGATCGCATTTTAGTCATGGAAAAGGGACAAATTATCGAATCCGGAAACCATCAGGAACTGTTGGAACGAGAGGGACAATATGCGAAATTTTACGCCCAACAATTTGAGAGGGGATAAGGGTATTCCTACAAATAAATCATCCAAATCTGATAATTAAGCACCCCACAAGACTCAATTAGCCCGCGCAGGCGGGCTTCGTCCTTATAGCCCCACCCTTTAGGGTGAGGGTTTTTTGGATATTTTATTTTATGGAGTTCCCTAACTCAAAACCCCCGAAGATTTAAAACCTTCGGGGGTTGTTCCGTTCAAAGACTTTGAACATATTCTAATAAATCCGCCATATCTTGAGGATTGGGTTGAAATTGCGGCATAGGCGGCGTTTTCCCCCCCGTTACCTGATTAATAATACCGACGGGGGATTTCCGTTGAGAAACCCCGGTGAGGCTGGGTCCCACCTGCCGTCCATTCTGGATACCATGACAACCGGCACAGTTCATTTGGAAGATGGCATGACCCCGCAGGGAGTCTCCATCAAGGGTTAGGACGGTTTTCACATAAGGATCCGAAACTTGTAATTGTAGGGCGAGAATCATCCCAAGGGCGATACCCACCAGAATAAATCCAATGACTGCGCTTCGCGCACCAACGGCGATCGCCCCACTTGTGAGGGGACAAGGTTCTACTGCTTTAGGTTTGGCGAGATCGTTAGTCAAGGGTAAGGGGGTTTTCAGGTGATGTACAAATATTGTATTATTTTCTAACATATCTTAAAACTTCGGATCAGAATGGGCCTGGATTGGCAATTTCTGGGGAGCCCTGGGCGACTGGCACAGAAGGCATGATCAGGAACTCTGCGGGTCGCGAAACTTGGACAGGCCATTTTGATGCAGACTATCTGTAGATGAGAGAATTGCAAGAAACCTTTACATATTAAAATATAACCCTAGTTGCAAAGGAGATTCATAGACGTGGTTGAACCGTTACTGTCTGGCATCGTGTTGGGTTTGGTTGTGGTGACTCTAGCTGGTTTGTTTGTCGCCGCTTACCAGCAGTACAAGCGCGGGAGCGATTTGGGTTTGTAAACCCATCGCCAATTCCTGACTAAAACAACAGCGATCGCCGCTTTCGGGTCCTGAACCCGCCAGAGGCGATCGCTGTTTTAATTGAATGACTCATCGGATAACCCGATGAATGTGACGGTAGTATTGCTGTAGCGCCGTTCCCGAAGGATTTCCAGGGTGGGAATGGGTTCGATGGCGAGGCGATCGCTGCGATGTTCTACCGCAATTTCCCCATCAGGGGCCAGGAGCTCATACTGGGCGATCGCCGCCAACACAGGTTGATAGAGACTGCTGGCATAAGGCGGATCGAAATACATCCGGTCAAATTGCCGACCCTGCAAAGATTTCAACCGCGCCATCACATCCCCGCGCAGAATTTCCACCCTTTGATCTGCCTGCTTCACCCGTTGCAAATTTTCCCGAATAATCGCCAGTGCCCGAGGGGACTGTTCCATCGCCACCACTTCTACAGCACCTCGACATAACGCCTCTGCACTCATCGTAGCCGCACCGGCACATAAATCCAACCAGCGACAGCCAGCAATACTCCCTTGCCAAACATTAAACACCGCTTCGCGCACCCGTGCCGCAGTTGGTCGAGTTTGCTCACCGGGTAAAGTTTTCAGTAACCGATTACCATAAATTCTAAGGCTCATAATAATTAGAATAGTCGATTCAGGCGCAACCCGAATATCTGGAGGAAAAAGAATGGTAAGAATTTCACAAAACCTGACCGGAGAAACCCTGACAATCACCCCGGAATTAGGCGATGCAGAGGGGACCCCCTCCCTTATTTTACCCAATATCCGTTGGCAAACCTACGAAGCACTCTTATTGGACTTAAAAGATACTGGTAGGGTGAGGGTTACCTATGACCAAGGAACGTTAGAAATTATGGCTCCATCAGAAGAACACGAAGGGTATAGTCTCTCGATTCACAATTTTATTGTGATTTTAGCCGATGAACTCGCCCTCAATTTAAGGCAGTTAGGCTCTACCACCTTGAAAAAAGAAGATATTCAGCGAGGATTAGAACCGGATCAATGCTACTACATTCAGAATGAGCCTCGGGTGAGAAATAAACTCAAAATTGACCTAAGTTTAAACCCGCCTCCAGATTTAATCGTTGAAGTGGATATTACCAGTGGGTCTCTAAATAAATTTCCAATTTATCAATCCTTGAAAATTCCCGAAATTTGGCGCTACCGGCGCAGAGGGTTGGAAATATTTGAGTTGCAGGGTGAGGAATACCTACAGCGAGATTTCAGCCCCACCTTCTCACCGATTGCCGTTACGACTGCGATTCCAGAATTTATTCAGAAAAGCCCCAACATGGGAGAAATGGCAGCATTGCGAGCTTTTAGAACATGGGTAAAAGAGCAATTGCAAAATCAGGAATAAAGGAGGAAAGATGGTCAGAACTCAAGTTGAACTACCCAAAGAGAAAATAGAGGCATTTTGTCAACGGTGGAAAATCACTGAATTTGCCTTATTTGGTTCAGTCTTACGGGAGGATTTTCGACCGGATAGCGATATTGATGTCTTGGTGACCTTTGCACCGGATGCTCATTGGAGTTTACTGGATTCTGTCCGCATGGAGCAAGAATTAGAAACCATTTTTGGCCGAGAAGTGGACTGTGTGGATAAGGAGGCGATCGCCCAAAGTCCAAATTGGATTCGACGCAAAGAAATTTTAGGAACAGCGGAGGTTTTTTATGTTGCAGGATAATGCATCTCTCTTAGATATCGCTAGATTTTAGGTATTAATCCTGGCATCTACCGAAGAAATAACTTATCGTTTGCTCATTTTTTTAGGGATCATTAACATTTTAAAACGCTGTAGGTATCCTACTTAGCGGACTAACGAGAAGAAAACAGATAATAGATTTTTCATACATATCCCTGTAATTTTGTCAAGTGAAGAACATGAAGTTTGTATCTCTTATGATCTCGTAGGCACTTTCAAATTTTATAAATCCGCTTAAAAATGAGCGAACCACAAAGTATGAAACCTATTATTTTTTTAAGAAGCAATCAAAGCTCCTCTGTCATCTCTCCATTGAGAAATTTGCCATTGGCTTCCATTCTTATAAAAAGAGATAAAAGCTTCTGCTTTAGGGCCATAATCAATATTCCACAACTTACCGGAAGGTTTCATTTGGTTCAAACTCCATAAAGAATTATTTTGGTAAAGCAAAGCAGCAAAGGCTTCATGGACCGATCTATGATTTGTATCTGGATTCAAACTCGGAAAAGCCATTTGGAAAAATTCATCAGCAGTTCCAGCTTTTGTATCATCTCCGAATGCACTCCCCTTAAATGCCCAAGACCAATCTGAGTATTCTGAAAAATTAATGTTTTTGGTTTTATACCATCCAGGTATTTGAGTGGCTGGATCTAAGGCAATAATTTTGTTGACTCCTTGGGGAATACTTTTAGAAATTTCCCAGGAAACATAAGTTCCCAGGCTATGACCCACAAGATTAATGTTTTTATTAGAAATTCCAAAATCTGTTAAAAGATTTTTGGCAGCTTGAGCAACTGGCTGGATCCATTCTGTGGATTTTTGAAGAGCCCGATTGACTTCATCTCCGAAGGATACATTATTTGCAGCACTTCCCCAATCAAGAGTTAGAACTTGAGCATTCGGTTGATTACTTTTAATAGCTTTCGCTAAATTCTCCATATGACTGGCACTATTAGCATTTCCATGAATCACCAGCCATGTAGGTTTGTCGGTAATAGGCTGACCATCAATAGATTGAATGTGAATAGGCCTTCTTTCTCCATTTTTATTGGCTTGTATAGTCCAGCGCCCGTCGGAAGGTTGCCAGTTTACATCAATATAAGCCCTGCCTCCTTTTTCAATCAATCCTGCATAAACTGTATGCCACCCACTTTCTTTCGCTGTGAAATTATAAGTTTTATCTGCGGGCCGACCTTGTCCATGATCAAACACTTCCCATTGAGGAGTTATCCAGGAATAATTATTACGATTAGATTGAGGTTGAGCCATGAGGAATAAAGAATCATCCCCATTGGCCTTAAATGTATAACTTTTCCCCGCTTCAAAATGGGCAAAAGTACCAACTAAAGCAACAAAGTTATCTTTTTGATTGCCCAAATAGACCGAATTGAATTTATCAGCAGAATCAAAACCCCAATCCAGATTGATGCCAGTGGAATTTGAATTGACTGTCGTTGAACCGACAAACCGATTCCACCCTTGAAAATTATTCAAGTCATAAGTCCACAAAGACCAGCGTTTACTTCGCTCTACGGGAATGGTAAAGTCTCCTAATTGAAGAGTACCCCAGTCTTCATTGCTTTTTAATTGACCGAGCGCTTCGTCAGATAAGTGTATTCCACGAACCAAGTCGGAAAAAATTGCGCCCTCATCGCCCGGTGCATCAACGGAATTAATTTGAGCATCTATATAATGGCCCACCTCTTCCAGGATAACGCTGGCGATATTTTCTGGAGTCGTGGCGTGTTGAACTATAAATTCTTGAGAAAGATAGATCGTATTGGTTACCAGGTCAAAAGCGCCTTGTGCACCTGCTAGTTCATCAAGGGACACAATATGAATTGTGGGGGCTGTTTGCCCGCCGATTAAATCTTCAACAAAAGATTTTGCCAAATCAAAATTGGCGTCTTGCCCAAAAGCTGTAGTTATTTTTGTTGCAAAATCTGGATCTATTAAAAATTTTTGCAAATAACTCACCGCTATTTGCCAACTCGCTGTTACAGCGGAGTTCAAACCAGTTAATCCTGGAACGTTATTAAATCCATTGTTCAAAGCAAGATTACTAGAATCAGAATTAAAAGCCCGGGTTGTTAAAAAACCCCCGAGTAGGTCTGGGAATTCAGGAAAATCTGGAACGTCCGGAATTCCTGGGTCTGGATCATCTGTCGGAAGTTGTGGTTGAGGTGGAGTCACTTCAGGTAAGCTAACAGGAGGCGCAACTAGCGGACGCCCTTCTCGAACCCCCAAATTAATTAGGTGGTCAAATAATTGAGCGCCACTATTTAAACCAGCAGCAATCAAGTCTGGATTCGCGCTCGCATAAAAGTTTAAATCGATATTGGGAGAGAAACGACGCTTTTCATTAATTCCAAAATTAATAATATGGTCAATTAATTGTCTATTGGTGTTGAGGCCAGCCATAGATAAGTCTGGATTGACTGATTGATAATAATTTAATTCAATTAGAGGAGAAAAGCTCCGATTCTCATCAATCCCACTTTGAATAAAGTGATTAAACAATTGCTCTTGATTGACTAATCCAGCGGATCCCAAGTCTGGATAAAGAGCTGAATAGTAGTCAGAATCAAAAATTTGTGATAGGTCCACCATAACAATATTTCCCCTAAAGAGCGTTTGTGTAATTTGGAAAATTCTAATATATGAACGAAATTATAATCCCTTCTATTTTATAAAATTTGAGGCTAAAGAAAGTTTTGCATTCTATTAAAGTCAGTTTTAAAATCTGGAGTGTCTGGTCTTTTTGTTGATTTATCCTGTATGCCCATCCTAAATGCTTTGTAAAAAACTATCGAGTAAGATGCAAAGCTGACGGCAGAGCTACGATTACCGCACTAACCAGGTTGGAAACCTGGATTCGTGAGATAACTAATTTAGGAGAGTTCTATCTCTACATAGTAGAGAATTAAACCGATATTTGTCCAGTCTTAAAACGTAGAAATTAGGCCACATTTTGATTAAAATAATTAAGCGGAAATAGCTTAAAAAGTATAAAATAAGACCCAAAGGTTGAAAAAGGGTTAAAAAAGTAGTACAATCCTCCCAGAATTAATCAATGAGTTCCCTATGGATGTTCAACAAGTTCTGCAATGGGCGGATGAGTTAGTCTTCGAGAGAACCGGAAAACACTTAACCAATTTGCAACAAGCGGTATTATTGGGGGTGTGGGATCACCAAAAGTACAGGGAAATTGCACAGAATTATCGCTGTACTGAAGCTAATGTCAAAAAAGCTTCTGGGGCTTTATTACAACTGATATCCCAAGAACTAGGCAAACAAGTGACGAAATCCAACCTTCGCGCCACAATGGAACGGTATCATATCTCTAATGTTTCAAGTGTGGGTAATTTCGTACAGAGTAATTTGGTGGGCGGTAACATCAACCTTTGTGGGGAAAGTTGGCATTCTGCGGAAACGACCCCCCAGCGATCGCCCTCCCAGACTAGCACAGACAAACACTACGATATAACCGATGCCCCTGAACGAGATCACTTCTATGATCGCACTGATGAACTAACCACCCTCAAGCAATGGATAGTAGAGGAAAATATTCGCCTTGTTAACCTTATAGGATTATCGGGAATTGGCAAAACTGCGCTGGCAGTGGAACTTCTGGAACAAATTAAAGACCGCTTCGATATCGTCATTTGGCGCAGTCATAATCAATTTCTCCAGCAAATATCCTTAGAAAATAATTTACTTGAGGTTTTATCTCAATATCAAGAACCTAAATTAACCTCTATCCTTGAATATTTACGTTCCTATCGCTGCCTGATCATCCTTGATGATCTCCAAGAAATTTTTACCCGGGGAGAATTAGCAGGAAAATATCTACCAGCTTACCAAAATTATGGTAAATTCCTCAAGAAAATAGCTGCATTGTCCCACAACAGTTGCTTCGTCCTAATCAGTTCAGAGAAACCCCTAGGTATGGCAACATTAGAAGCAGAAAGCCTTTACTGTAGAACCTTAAATCTGACTGGCTTGGGAGACTCGGCAGGGGAAATTTTTAAAACCAGAGGATTAACCGATGAAGAGAAATGGTTGGAACTCATTACTCTTTACGATGGAAACCCATACTGGTTAAATATAATTTCTACGACCATACTGGACTTGTTTAACGGCAGCGTCACTCAATTTTTATCTTGCCCAATGCCATTCTTAGGAGATTTAAAAACGATCTTGAGCGAAACCTATCTGCGCTTGTCAGAGTTAGAAAAATCAGTGATGTTTTGTTTGGCTAGGGTGCAATCCTTAGATGTTACCAACAAACCCACTGATTTTACTGGATCTCATGCAGATTTTTTAGAGGCTTTGCAGTCCTTATGCAGACGTTTTTTAGTTAACAAAAATTTGGGGAATGGAGGATCAACCTTTAATCTTCCACCCGTAATTAAAGAGTATATGAAATCACAAATTCTTAAAAAAGAATAGCTGGCCCACTTACTCTGATTTAGCGCCCTACTTTCCGCTACAGCAGGCTTCCTACCGATCGCGATAGGCTTGCCTTAAATAAAATCCGATGGTTAGAAATAGCATAATTAAAGCTCCTAACAGATAAACTACGGATAATCGAGGGGATTTTTCTAAGGACACTCGAATTATCCCCCATTCAATCCCGAGTAGGATTCCCATCACTTCAACTTTCATCCAGAGCAACACTCTACGGGCTATTTTATACTGATTTTGTAAGTTTTCAGAGGTGATGGGGACGGGATAATTAAAGGTATTGGGAAAAAAATTAGTCAGGGTCATGGCTAGATAACTGATGATGCCGATGCCGGGAATCAACCAGAATGTGAGTTTAGGTCCCCATAAGTCGGGTTCCCCTGTGATGCCAAAGTGCAGGGGAACAGAAGCAGGAAGGCTGTGCCAATAGTAGAAACCGATCGCCAGACTGGCAACCACACCCAGCAAGGCGGTAATTTCTAGGATGATTTCTAGGGGGGAGTAGGCGATCGCCTCGATAACGGGTTGTTTTTGAGGACCTCTCATTGGCGTTTTCTCCAGGAGTTAAAAATTTTAAAATTTAACGTTTGATTATCAGGTTATCCGTAAATATTGGCACTTTTTTCAGTAAATCCTTTAAAATTTATAGAAATACTCGTTCAGGAACTCGACCGATGAAACTTCCTCATTTTGGGACCCCCCGCTTGTTGCAAAAATTACAGTGGGTGATGAATCCGGTTGGATATATGGAAAGCCATGCTCGACGTTATCCTGACCTATTTCAGGCGGAGGTTGTTGGGTTTGGGAATAGCCTTGTCTTTGTTTCTCATCCCCAAGCTATTCAATATATTTTAACCCATGAAAACAAGCAATTGAGCGTCCCTGGGAAGGTGAATGGAATTGTGGAACCTTTGGTGGGAGAGTATTCGGTTATTATGTTAGAAGGCGATCGCCACCGTCGTCAGCGCCAATTATTGATGCCTCCGTTTCATGGCGATCGCATGAAGTCTTATGGCGAAATGATTCGCGAAATTGCTGTAGCAGTCCTGAGCCAAGTGCCAACCTCACAGCCTTTTATTGCTCGTTCAGTGATGGCGCAAATTTCATCACAAGTGATGCTACAAACCGTTTTTGGATTAGATTTAAACGGAGAAAATTATCATAAACTAAAAAAGCTAATGACGTTAATGTTAGAGGTTTTTAACACTCCGGCTGCTTCCAGTCTCTTGTTTTTCAAGCAATTACAAGTAGACTTAGGCCGATGGAGTCCTTGGGGATATTTTCTCAGAATGCGAGAAAAAATTGATAAATTACTCTATGCAGAAATTTCTAATCGCCGTCAACAGGACCTGAGCGATCGCTCTGATATTCTCTCCCTGTTAATCTCAGCGCGGGATGCCGAAGGTGAAGCGATGACCGATAAAGAACTACGGGACGAATTGCTGACCTTACTGTTTGCTGGGTACGAAACCACTGCCAGTGCCATGTCTTGGGCCCTATATTGGGTTCATGCTATTCCAGAAGTAGAAAACCGTCTGCGGGAAGAAATGGCTACTCTGGGAGATAATCCCGCACCGATGGATATTTTTGGTCTCCCTTATTTGACCGCAGTCTGTAATGAAGTGCTCCGACTTTATCCGGTGGGTATGTTAACCTTTCCCCGGCGAGTCGAAGAACCGATAGACTTATTAGGATACTCACTGGAAGTGGGAACGGATTTAGTCGGTTGTATTTATCTACTCCATCATCGGGAAGATTTATATCCCGATTCCTATCAATTTAAGCCAGAACGGTTTTTAGAACGGCAATTTTCTCCCTACGAATTTATGCCTTTTGGTGGAGGTAAACGCCGCTGCATTGGAGCAGTATTAGCAGCTTATGAAATGAAGTTAGTGTTAGCCACCATTTTATCAGGCTATGATTTAAAATTGGAAGAAAAGAGTCCCGTAAAACCCCAGCGCCGGGGTGTTACTTTATCACCGGCAGGAGGAATTAAAATGGTCAAGGTTGGCGATCGCACTAAAGTCGAGAGACTTCTGGTCAACTCAGTCCGCTAAAACCCCGCACCGAACCTAGGGATAGAGGTTGTCCCATTCTTTAACTAGACTTTATCCAGAGTAAAAAAAGGGGGATGGAAACCGAAAGGCAACGCCCCCTTTGTTATGCCCTCTGAGTTCTAGTCTAGTTAAGCCAGCTAAAAAGGGGGATGTAAAATAAGGCAGGTACTGATTGATGGCGATCGCCTGGGATGAGTGAATCTTTAGAGGAAAAAATTGCAGAAAAAGGTAAAATCGTCCCGATGGCTGGTTTTAAAAATGTTCTATACTATAGTTTTAATCACCCCATTCAAGGAGAATAGCAATGAATTTCTTGAACAACGTTATTCCTAACGGATTTTTGGATTTTCTACCGGGAGTCGGAGAAGATAATGACGAAGAAAATCAGGCGGCCCGAGATATTGCCATCCAAACAGCGAAATTTATCACTCTAGGACCCACTGGGTTTGTTCTCAGTTCACTATTTTCTCGGTTAGTGAATAATATTGACATCAACCAAGTCGGTTCAGAACTCCTCAATCGAGTTACTCAATTAGTTGAATCTAATCCCACCGACATCAATCCCACTCAATTGATTAATTCCGTTGCAGGACAACTTCAAAACTTTATCAACAGCAGCGAAATTACCTCGCGAATTTCACCTACACAAATTACCGATTTTGTCAATACTAACTTCATTCAAAATGGAGCTTTACAAACCGGATTTTCTCAATTAATTAATTTAGCCTCTCAGGGAAGTCAATTAGGCCGATTTATTGATGCTGATTCCGTCAATAACATAATTGAGATGACCCTAGACGATATCAATTGGCAAGGAGGATTACGGGCCCTGGCGGGGGACGATCGCATCCTCGGCAGTAGTGGTTCGGATATCGCCAATGGAAACCAAGGAAATGACACCCTAGTTGGAGGAGAGGGCGATGATTTTCTCCGGGGTGGCAGAGAAAATGATGTGATTGATGGAGGAATTGGAAATGATGTCCTCAATGGCAATTTAGGAGATGATACCGTCCAAGGAGGCGCAGGAGATGACTTGATCCGAGGAGGTCAAGGGAATGATATTTTATCTGGAGATGCGGGCCGAGATGTTCTAATTGGGGATATGGGTTCCGATTTTCTCTCCGGCGGTGCTGATGCTGATGATTTTATCCTGCGGGGTGATGTTTCGGATCAAAATGCTGCCACTGCCGATCGCCTTTTAGATTTTAATGCCGCAGAAGGCGATCTCATTAAATTAGTCAACGTTGCTGATATTGCTCAACTTACCCTGGGCGCATTAGATGTCAATGGCGATGGGATTGGAGATACTGCCATCATTGATTCTAATAATCGAGTTTTGGGCGTGGTAATGAATGTGGATATTTCCCAGTTTAACTTGGTGAATTCTGTCCAATTAGTCAGTGCAGAAGATTTAGGGATTAATTTACTCGGATAACTCACCGACTTGCGATCGCCCTAAACTTTTACCTTAGAATCACTGTTGAGCGCCACTGGAGGGATAATTCATCAATTGCACCTCCAGTGGCTGCTAAGTTTACCCTATAATTGTTCTATGTTTTCTTGATAATTCAACTCCAAAACACTAAAGGCAACTGCCACTTTTATCAATCATGGTTCTCATCCGCATTCTCAAATCCTGGGAAATTCCCGAACACCAAACCACTCCAGAAACCGCCTTTTTGTCCCGTCGGCGCTTTTTGAAGACAGCCATCGCCGCTGGTATCGGGGCGACAGTTTTACCGATCGCTGGCTGTAAAAGTGAAACGGACTCCGATTCCCTAAGCGAACTCATCCAAAATACCACTCCCTTAGCCAATATCTCGCGCAACCCTAATTTCATAGAAGGCGATCGGCCCATCACCGAACAATCCTTTGCCTCTCGTTACAATAACTTTTATGAATTTGGCGGCACCAAATCGATTTGGAAATCCGCCCAAAGTTTGCCTACGGAAAATTGGAAAATAGAAGTCGGTGGACTGGTTAAAAATCCCCGCATTTATGATATTGATGAAATTCAAACCCAATTTCCCCTAGAAGAACGCATTTATCGCTTCCGATGTGTAGAAGCTTGGGCAATGGTTGTTCCCTGGATTGGATTCCCGATGAAGCGTCTCATCGAAGCTGTGGAACCCACCAGCACTGCTAAATTTGTACGATTTACCTCATTTTATGATCCAGAAATCACGCCCGGACCCGGGTTTCATTTAGGAACTTTACCTTGGCCTTACACCGAAAGTTTACGCATTGAAGAAATGGCCAATGAACTGGCCTTTTTTGCTACGGGAATTTACGGTCGGACCCTTCCCAAACAACATGGAGCACCTTTACGGATGGTAATCCCGTGGAAATACGGGTTTAAGGGGGCAAAATCTATTGTTAAAATCGAATTTCTAGCAGAACAACCGGCGACTTATTGGAATACTTTAGTGCCAAGCGAGTACGATTTTGAGGCGAATGTTAACCCAACTAAGCCTCATCCGCGCTGGTCCCAGGCAACAGAACGGATTGTAGACAGCGGACCAGCTTTATCCTGGAAACATCAGCCCACCCTTCCTTATAACGGCTATGGGGAATGGGTGGCTAACTTGTACTCAACCTGAACCCATTGCTGACATCCAGGGGAGGCGGTGGTTTTTACCCCAGGGATATTTTACCTTCCTCCACCTATCCGGCTTAACGACTTACTGTAGCTTGATGGCAATCGCAAAATAACCACTTTTCTCAAAAAGCGATAAACTCAGCTTGATTTGGGGAACGGAATCGGACCCAATGGGGATCATTAGATCAGGCTTGAGAAGATGGGTAGGGCAACATTCCCAACAGTGGGGTAAAACAATTTGCCCAACCCTGCTAGAGTGCCGGTACAGTAGAGATTAGAACCCAGGTTTTTTACAAACTCTCTACCTCAGAGCAACAAATGAGGGCCAGAACCTTGGTTTCTTGTCTTTTGTTCTCTAAAACTGTACCGATGCTCTAGAAATTTAGGGATGCATCTGCACTGTACAACCGAGGGCATAGTATTTGGACTCGTCCCCATCTCCGGAATCGGAGGTAATTGGGGTGGTGCATATTCAATTGGGAGTCAATTTGTTATGAGTAACCATCAGCACGAAGACCGGGAGGCAGCGGAGAAAGCATTCTTAGATTCTCTAAATGCATTGCAAGAGCGTTTGCAATTGGTTGAGGACCAGAAAGCGGCATCTGCTCGCGAAGCTGAACGGCAAGCCATTAAGACTGCAGAAGAAGAGAAGGCGACTTTTACCCTCCATGATCTGGAAGAGGCAGTGGCTGATATTGATGAATTTTTTAAGGAATTGCACAAACCAGAAGCGGAAGATTCATCAATTTAGGATGTTGAGTCCGATCGCCTCAGTTTAAGAAACCGAGGACGAATGGCTGGTTTGACGCAGGGCTTCATATAAAATCAAGGCGGCTGCGATCGCTACATTTAAAGATTCCACCCCAGAATGCAGGGGAATCCGAACTTGATGATCAGCGGTAGAGAGTAAGTCGGCGGATAATCCTGCGCCTTCATTGCCGAGTAAGACTAAAGTGGGCTGACGATAATCAATTTCCCAATAGGTTAGGGGTGCATCGGCGGTGGTAGAAATGACCTGCACCCCTTGTTGTTGTGCGCGGATGACATCGGTTTTCAAGTCCGCACTGACGGAAACCGGCAAGCGAAACCATTGTCCCGCAGAGGCGCGTAACACTTTTGGAGATGCTGCATCCACACTATCAGCACTCAGCCAAATGCCTTGAGTTCCAGTGGCAGCAGCGGTTCTAATCAAGGTGCCGAGATTACCGGGGTCTTGGAGGGTTTCCAAGGCGAGGGTCAACCCGGATTGGGGAATCGAGGGGACCGCCGACTGGCGCCGTTTGGCGACTGCCACGACCCCATCGGGTTGGACTGTAGTCGCCATTGCTTTGAGGACTGCTTCATTGACGAGTTCACACCGGGGCGATCGCTGGGTCACGGTTTCCCATAATTCAGGATACCGCCCTTGCCACTCCGGGGTAAAACAGACCACCTCTAGGGGATAATCCACCCCACAGGCTTCCTCCAGTAGGTGCGTCCCTTCCAACAAAAACATCTGCTGGCGATCGCGCTCCTTTGCGGCGTGCAACTTCCGCATCTGCTTGACCAGAGGATTCTGAAGGCTCGTCAACATTGGGTTATTAAATGGAGTGTAGATGCGGAACCCGGGACTTGAACCCGGAAGTCCTTGCGGACACTAGAACCTGAATCTAGCGCGTCTACCAATTCCGCCAGTTCCGCGAAAAAGCAGTTTTGCACTGCGATTTACCATAGTGCCTCAGTTCCTCCTAGATGTCAAGGGGTCAATTTAAAAAAGTTTTTTCCCAATTACGTCATCTACCTACTACACTTTTGAGGAATGTCCAGTTAAGGTACACCAGAAGACACCCACTAAAATTGTTCTCCAAAATGATGCGGGCCGTGAGGAGCTCCTCGCCGTGAAACCTGCATCACTGGACACAAAATAGCTGACGGTAAGATTTTATTGGGATCAGGGATTACCGGAATTGATTTTTTTAGGTATAAATCTGGACAACTAAAATATTTCCGGTAGAATCAAAACCAAATCGAAAGGTGTACCACATCCACTGATTTTGGAGGATAGACCTATTACTGCCTCTCTCGGTTCGCTCAACATCACCAACGCTCACGAATCTGATCCCTCGGTCCTGCACATTTGGGGAGGCCATCCCCTGCAAGGACAAGTCAAAATTAGCGGGGCCAAAAATGCCGCCTTAGTCATCATGGCGGGGTCCCTGCTCTGTCCGGAACCCTGTCGGTTACGGAACGTGCCCTCCCTGGTCGATGCGATTCGCATGGGTCAAGTGCTGTCGGCCCTCGGCGTCGATCTTCAATGGAATGGCGATGTCCTGGATATCAACGCTCGCGATATCACGACTTCAGAAGCCCCCTACGAATTAGTCAGCCAACTGCGGGCCAGTTTCTTTGCCATTGGACCTATATTGGCCCGATTGGGAGAAGCCCATGTTCCCCTTCCCGGGGGCTGTGCGATCGGGGCCCGACCTGTGGATATCCACGTTCGCGGACTACAAGCCCTCGGTGCCAATGTTTATATCGAGCATGGTATGGTTCATGCGTCCGTCCCGGGACGCGATCGCCGCTTAAAAGGCGCTAAATTTTACCTCGACTATCCCAGCGTCGGTGCCACCGAAACCCTGATGATGGCGGCAACCCTCGCTGATGGAGAAACCATCCTGGATAATGTCGCCCAAGAGCCAGAAGTCATCGATTTGGCTAACTTCTGTAACGCTCTAGGCGCAAAAATTCGCGGTGCCGGAACTAAAACCATTGTGATTGAAGGGGTTCCCCGGCTGCATACGGCTGACTATCCCATCATTCCCGATCGCATTGAAGCCGGGACTTTTTTAGTCGCTGGAGCAATTTCTCGCTCGGATATCAGTCTGTATCCCGTGATCAGCGACCATCTGACTCCGGTGATTTCCAAGCTGCGGCAAACCGGCGCGCAAATCATTGCCGAAGGCCCCGATCGCCTGCGGGTAATTGGACCAGATATCATTCAGGCAACAGATATCGAAACCTTGCCCTATCCGGGATTTCCCACGGATATGCAGGCTCAATTTATGGCCTTGCTGACGGTGAGTAATGGGGATAGCCTGATTAGCGAAACCGTCTTTGAAAATCGCCTGCGCCATGTGGCTGAGTTAAATCGCATGGGAGCCGATATTCGCGTTAAAGGCCATACGGCGATCGTTCGGGGTGTACCCCATCTGACAGGTGCTCCGGTTATGGCAACAGACCTTCGCGCCTCGGCAGCCTTGGCGATCGCCGCTTTAGCCGCTCAGGGTAAAACAACCATTCAAGGGTTGCAGCACCTGGATCGCGGCTACGAAAACCTCGATCTCAAACTCCAACAGCTCGGAGTTCGGATCAAGCGCGAACCGGCTCCTCCGGAGAGCGAAGGGAACTCCAGCCCCATCCAATCTTCTCAATCCGCACTAAAATGAAAGGGCAATGAGGTTTCCGGAATTCTTTTCTGCCAAGAAAACCTCTAAATTCTCTGTCATCAGACGTTAGTCCCTAAACTGGTATGGCTTTCCCAAAAACAACCCTGATCGGACTCAAAGCAGATGGCTTTCGTCATCCTCTGGATCTAGAAGCAACCCAATCCCTCAAGCAACTCCCTGGACTGGACCTGATCGTCCGCCAGTTGCTTGGTTCGATTGGGGAACAATTTTTTTACCTGGATAATATTGCTTCTAGCGTTTTGGTCAGTGAGCAACAGTTGCCCGAGTTGCATCAGTTGCTCAAGGAAGCCTGCCAGGTTTTGGATTTGGAGACCCCGGAACTCTATGTTCGTCAACATCCGATGCCGAATGCTTATACCTTCGCGATGCGGGGCAAAAAACCCTTTGTGGTGATTCACACCTCGCTGATTGAATTGCTGACACCGGCAGAAATCCAGGCGGTGATCGGACATGAGCTCGGACATCTCAAATGCGAACATGGGGTTTATTTGACCCTGGCGAATCTGATCATGTTAGCGGCAGGACAACTTTCGACGGTGGGGGCTTTGATTGCCCAAACTCTCCAAAGTCAAATTTTGCAGTGGGTCAGATGCGCCGAGTTTAGCTGCGATCGCGCCGCCTTATTAGCAACCCAGGACTCGCGAGTCGTGAGCTCGGTCCTAATGAAATTGGCCGGGGGTTCCCCGACTCTGGCTCCCCAACTCAATTTGGATGCCTTTCTCGCCCAAGCGCGGGCTTACGATGAGAGCAGCAGTACCGAACTGGGCCTTCTGCTCAGGGAAGCCCAAACCGGCCAACTCACCCATCCTCTGCCTGTATTAAGGGCTAGAGAGATTGATCGCTGGGCCAGCAGCAAAGATTATGAAACTTTGTTGCAAAAGGGAAAAATGTGTTATAGTAGTGAAACCGAGAAAAAGGGCGAGTGGCGAAATTGGTAGACGCACCACACTCAAAATGTGGCGGCTTCGGTCGTGCGAGTTCGACTCTCGCCTCGCCCACTCTCTAAAATCGGAAGAATAAAATAGGGGTTCTTAGTCAAAAGCTGGGAACCCCTATTTTTGTGGTTTTCTGCAAGCGGGTGGGGACCTGATACCAAATCCGGTTGGTAGAAGTCGATTTTCTCTTTTAGCCTGCGCAGGCAGGCTACCCTTCACCGAAGCCGCTAGCGCGTCTACGTCCCTGGAGCCAGACCCTTCAGGGTGCGGGTTTTGATAGACCTGTCACAACCGAATTGCGTATGAACTCCAGAACCACCGATTGTTCCAATTTTTCAACTGCGGACTTGACAAGTCCGAGGAAAGCCAAGCTAAAATGGTAAGATAGTTTGATTAATCAAGATTACATACAGAAGGACTAAGACAATGGCTCAACGGCTCAAAAGCTGGGAGTCTCCTCGGAGTCAGGGGAGAAATACCAAGGGCAAAGGCGGCAGTGCAAGGCAACGACAACTCAAGAAGCAGCAGCAGATGTTGCGGAAGAAATTAAAAGGGCAATCTTTATGCGGCGATCGCCACCCATCCCAAAACCCCACCAACACAAAAGAGAAGAGAACTCCGGTTCTCTTCTCTTTTTATTTAGAGACTCCGCAGGCGATCTCCTCAGCCTAATTTAAGGAGTAGTCGTCACTTGCTCCACAGACTGAGCCACAATTGCAGGGCGATCGGTGTATTCCCGTTCTATGCGAGTCCGAGTCGTATCATCCCAACCCGGCTTGTAATCGCGTTCGATTTCAGTCATCACCAGTTCCCGAACTTCTCCCGTCACCTGGACTTGGCTATCTTGCGTCACCGGCATTTGGGAATCAGTAGTAATTACAATCAGATCACTCCCCCCAACAGCCTCATCTTCTTGGATCCGGAAAACATTAGGTCCAAGCACTTCTGCGACTTCACCATTGAGAGTCACCGTTTGACCCATAAACTGGTCAGGATTGTCTGAAACTTCCTCTAGCTCCGTAGTCATTCCGGTACTCTCCATGCCGGGAGTGGTTGTAGTTCCCGACCCAGGAGTCATGGTGGTGTCAGTTCCCGCTGCTGTGGTGGTCTCAGTCCCCGGCGCAGGAGTCATACTGGTGTCAGTTCCCGGCGCGGGAGTCATGGTGGTGTCAGTTCCGGTTTCTGTGGTGGCATCAGTTCCGGTTTCTGTGGTGGTTGTAGTCGTTGTTTGATCCGCCGCCTCGCAAGCAGGCAGCACCAGGAGCATCAGTCCTAAGGCGATCGCACCGTTAACCTTTCCAAACAGGGAAGATCCGCGAACCAGAGGGCTGCGTTTGTTAAGGGATGTCTTATTAAATCTATTTAACATTGTGAAACCTCCAAATAAAAGCGGTCAGAATTGATCTGACCCTGAAAACAAAGTTGCCACGGGTATCCCCATTCTCAAAGTTAACCCGCGCGATCGTTGATAATAAGTGGACTTACTCTAGGAAAAAATTCAGGGATAGCGCATCTTTCTTTAGAAGTAGATAGCTGGAGTGGGTCCCCTGATATTTGATATTTCTGCGGTTTGGAGTGGTTTGGAGCAATGGAGTGGGGCCGGGTGCTCAGTTTTCTCCCACTGGAGCCTTGTTGGTGATAACTCCCTGCTGATTCTTCCTAAATTTTAGGGCAGAACCCCAATTTCCTGTGCCTTGCATCTGATACACCAATACTTTAGAGAAAGGTCTCCAACTCGGTAGCCGCAACCCTTTTGCACAGGAGTGATCCCGGGTGGGAAAGAAATGTTTACTTAAATTCATACTTTGGAGATACTTTGCTCAGATTTATGTAAACCTTTATTTCTAAGGCTTGCATTCCCGAAAAATGATGATACATTAATAAATGAAGCCGAAAGAGCTTCCCTGGCAGAAAACAGCAGACAAGTTCAAATTAGCTTAAAGAGGTTCAAGCTGTTTAATCTAACATCTGTCTCGTCGTATCAAAACCCGAACAACACCCAAACCAAAGTCTGATATTTCCTCAAATCGTGGAATCGGCAGCAATACTCCTAAACTTTTTAAGTTAGGCAGCCTGCGAACATTGAAATGGAGAGGAAATCACTCAGCAAGTCGGTCTTGGGTGTTGTTTTGTTTGGCGGGCAGTTGCCCGTCAGTCTCAATTTTTAAAATCCCTCTGGGGGCGATCGCATGGAGTCTCGTGAAGAATAGGAGAAGTGGCGAGCGCGCTGCTCCCTAATCAGAATCTACTCCGGAAACAAGCATTCATCCCATGTTCTGCCCGGAATTCAGATAAACTTACGAGGTAACCCAGCCTCGGGTAAATTAAGTAAAGTTTTATATCATTCCCTTGCCATTACTCAAAAGCGTGCTAAATTAAATATATGGAAGCGGAAAGAGCTTCCTTGGCAGATTACAACAGCCAAGTTCAAATTAGCTTAAAGAGGTTCAAGCTGTTTAATCTAACATTTGTCTCGTACCAAAACCCGAACAACACCCAAACTAAGGGCTGATATTTCCTCAAATAGTGGACTCGGCAGAAATAATCCTAAACTGTTTAAGTTAGGGAAACTGCGAACATTGCAAAAAAGAGGAAATCACTCAGCGAGTAAGTCTTGGGTGTTGTTTGGTGTGGATGTTAGTTGCCAGGAAACCCGATTTTTAATTGGAGTGAAATTCCTAATTGCCCGATCGCGTGAACTGCGGCAATACCTGGAGTAAAAACTCGCTTAAAGTCACCGCATCCACCCCTAACTCAGTGCGAGCCAGGGCAGCAGAAATAGCAGCTTGGGCGTGCCACCATACTGCGGTTTGCACGAGGGGTTCTACGGGAATTTTTCGGGCGATCGCCTGAGCGATTAAGCCACTGGATAACCCCGTTAAAACATCACCACTGCCACCTCGTGCTAATGCCGGGGTGCTTTCGGGGTTAATCCAAACCGATCCATCGGGATAGCCGATCGCTGTTCTAGCTTGTTTGAGCATTACCACAGCGCCAGTTTGCTCAGAAGCCCGACGCACGGCCCTCACCAAATCCTCAGATTCATCCTGATCCGGGGGAAACAGCCGCTTAAATTCTCCGGGATGGGGGGTCAACAGGGTAAAAGCTTGTCGTTGGCAGAGGGTGGGAATAGTCCCCAATTGCGCCAAAGCATTTAATCCATCGGCATCTAAAATCAAGGGCCGATCGCTTTCTAATACCGCTTGGACGACTCCCATCCCATCCAGGGTCAAGCCACAGCCACAGGCGATCGCCCCAAAGGAACTCAAATCAATGCTATCGGGCAAATGAGCGATCGCCCCGGATGCCGTTTCTGGACATCCGACAACCAAGGCATCGGCTAATTGCTGACTCATGTAAGGTTTGAGCGAGTTGGGAACGGCGATCGTCAACATTCCCACACCGGATGCCTTAGCACCCAACCCGCATAATAGGGCCGCACCCATATATCGTTGCGAACCACAAATTGCCAGGAGATGTCCTTCTTTATACTTATGGGTCAATTGGGGACGAGGAAGCGGGAGATGGGCGATCGCCACCGTTGAGGTAATCCGGTGGATGGGATGGCGATCGCCTAACACCGCCTGAATATCCGCCAAAGGGATATCAAAATCAATTAATTCCGCCTTTCCCACATAAGCCAACGCTTGATCCTGAAATAAACCTAACTTCCATAACCCCAAGCATAAGGTATGATTCGCCTGAATTGCCGTTCCTAAAACTGCTCCCGTATCCGTATGCAACCCCGAGGGTAAATCAATACTAATCACGGGTTGAGACTGTGCATTTAATCGGTTAATTCCCTCAGCTATCTCCCCAGAAATAGACCGTTCTAATCCGAATCCAAATAATCCATCGACAATCAAATCGCAATCCAGAAGCGGTTCGATTTGGTCATGAAATTTAACCCCCAAACTCGCCACATATTCCCCATGCTGACCCGTTAACTCCTTACCTTTAGAAAGGGGTCGATAAATCAGCACCTCATATCCAGCAAAATGTAACTCTCGGGCCACCACCAAAGCATCCCCGCCATTGTGACCCGGACCCACCAAAACGCCAATTCGTCGGACTCGGGGATGAGGATATAGGGCAATCACCCGCTTAAAAATAGCTTGGGCCACCTTTTCCATCAAAGCAGCTACAGGCATTCCCGCTGCAAAGAGTCGTCCTTCAATAGCGCTCATTTGCGCTGAAGTCACGATGAATTGATGAAGCTGATTTTGGCGGCTTTGTTGTGAGGTCACGGTCCTATTTTGTGAATGAAGGGGGAACTTCCCGGATGTTTGAAAGCTAGGGGTTCAAGGTAAATTGGGAGCCAGATGCTCCCAATTTGCCTTGCCATCAATCATATTGATGAACCCGAGCATCAATGCCAAAATTACGAATATAACCGCTTTCTTGTTGAGCCGTGATGCGATTGGGGTAAGGTCCGATCGCCAAATGGGGTCCAAAGGGATCTGTCCGAACAGAGATTTCTTGGAAGGCAATTCCGGCAGTGGTTAATTGAGTAGTAATACGGGAAAAGTCATTAGCGTTACCTGGAATTACCACAAAATAAGGATTAGAAATGCCCAAAGGGTCACCGGGACTAACAGCAGTTGCGATCGCCGGAGAGATTGGCTCAATAGTGGCGATCGCCGAGCGAATTCCCACCAATAACTCTAATTCTCGCGCCCGTCGATAGGCATTGGAGTTATTCAGAAACATCCCCGCTTGAATCACCGCTTTTCCATCCCACTCCTTGATAAATGCCTCCGGTTCGATTAACTGGACTTGGGCGAGTACCACCGGGTTATTCGTGGGGATATAGACTACATAACGCTTAGAACTGGGTAGCGCAGGAAGCGGGGGTGGGGCAGGAGGGAGATCAAACGGGGGAATCGGTCCCGGGGAGAAAGGGGGTTGCTGCGCGGGAACCGGAAGTTGGAGGAATTGTTGCGGCTGTTGTAGTGGAAATTGTTGAACAGAGGGAAGTTGGGGGAGGGGTGATTGAGCGATCGCCCCTTTAGAGGGCAGTAGCACCTCAGCAGCGATTCCCACCGTTAACCCCAGCCCTAAAATCGCTCCTAACCAGTCGTAAGGCGATCGCGCCGAACTCCTTTCACGATTCCTAGAACTGAACGAACCGAATCGTAGATTTTCCATACAGGGATATCCACTCACCAAGCACAATCATGAGGTTTTTAGCCACTGTAGCACAGGAAATTAAAGCCATTTTCCAAAAGCACCAAAAATCTACAGGAATTTGACCATGAATTCAAACGCGATCTGTTAGCCTAGAAATAGATTATTATTGTCTGGCCGAATTGTGTAGATAGCGGCCTTTTATAGGATTTTATGAGCAAAGTCGTCGTTGGCCTCTCCGGCGGAGTGGATAGTTCTACCGCAGCCGCCATCCTACATCATCAAGGATATGAAGTCATTGGTCTTACCCTATGGTTAATGAAGGGGAAAGGTCAATGCTGCTCTGAGGGGATGGTCGATGCTGCTTCGCTTTGTGAAGAGTTGGACATTCCTCATCACATCGTCGATACTCGCCAGTTATTTCAAGAAAAAATCGTCGATTACTTAGTGGCGGGATATAGTGCCGGGTTTACCCCGTTACCCTGTTCCCAGTGCAATCGGGCTGTAAAATTTGGTCCCATGTTAAGTTATGCCCACGAAGAGCTAGGGGTTGACAAAATTGCCACGGGACACTACGCCCGAGTCAACTATAACGAAGAAACCGGACGATATGAATTACTGCGGGCCATTGATCGCAATAAAGATCAATCCTACTTTTTGTACGACTTAACGCAAAAATTGCTGGCGGGGTGTATGTTTCCCTTGGGTGAAATCACCAAGACAGAAACCAGGCGGATTGCGGCGGAATATGGGCTGCAAACGGCTGAAAAGCCGGAAAGTCAAGATTTATGCTTGGTGGAAGCCCACGGGTCAATGCAGACCTTTTTGGAACAGTACATTCAACCCCAAAAAGGGGATATTGTCGATGTTCAGGGGAAGGTCCTCGGACAGCATGACGGAATCCATCGCTACACCATTGGACAGCGCAAAGGGATTGGGGTGGCAGCAGCGGAACCCTTGTATGTGGTGGCATTGGATGCGGTGAAGAATCAGGTGATTGTCGGCGATCGCGAGTCAGCGACAGAACCGAGTTTCACCGTTGATCGGGTGAATTGGGTCTCGATCGCCCCTCCGACTGCACCGATTCGGGCAGAAGTTCAGATTCGGTATCGGACCTCGCCAGTTCCGGTAACGGTGATTCCTGAAGATCGGGGACATCGCGCCAAAATTGTTTTTGATGAACCGCAGTTTGGGGTAACCCCCGGACAAGCAGCGGTTTGGTACGACGGCGATCGCGTCCTCGGTGGCGGGATTATCGAACAGTTGTCCTAGGAAAATCCTGTGGCGATCGCACCAGAAACCCGGTTTCTGCCCAGAATTGCTGCAAATTGCCACAGATAGGGTGAAGAAAGCCGGTTTCTAACCCCAAGGACCAAACCGGCTTTCTGCCCAGAATTGCTGCAAATTGCCACAGATGGGGTGAAGAAACTCGGTTTCTAACCCATCTTGCTACTCGTGGCATCAAAAATTTAAAAGCCCTAATATCAATAACCCGGTTTTTCAACAAAGCCGGGTTATTGATATTAGGGCAATCTTGGGATGAAGGTGATCGCACCGAATCGAGGCGTGTCAAACGTCCCAGATACCAGTATGATAAAAAATTAGCAAAGCTTAAGAATTGAACTATATCTTAAAAGAGGGATCGTTTTGACTCAACATCCAGATGCGATCGCCCCCCACGGCGGTCACCTGATTAATCGGATCGTCAGCGCCGCTCAAAAGCAGGAATTTCTCGCCCAAGCCGAGACCATGCCTCGCCTGCAACTGAGCGATCGCGCACTCTGTGACCTTATCCTAATTGCTATTGGTGGTTTTAGCCCCCTGACGGGCTTCATGGATCAAAAAGATTATGATCCCGTCGTCACCGATATGCGCTTGGCGAATGGTCTCCCCTGGTCCGTTCCCATCACCCTGCCGGTGAGCGAAGAAATCGCTGAACCCTTGAAAGAAGGCAGTTGGGTGCGCTTAGATGACACTGAAGGCAAATTTGTAGGTGTCTTGGAACTCACCCAAAAATATCGCTACAACAAGGCTTTAGAAGCAGTTAACGTCTATCGCACTGAGGATCACAATCATCCCGGGGTCAAAGTCCTCTACGAACAAGGACCTATCAATCTAGCAGGACCGATTTGGTTACTCGATCGCGAAGCGCATCCCCAATTTCCTAATTACCAAATCGACCCGGCTCAATCTCGTGAACTGTTTCGGGAAAAAGGGTGGAAATCCATCGTTGCCTTCCAAACCCGCAACCCAATCCACCGCGCCCACGAATATATTACAAAATGCGCCTTGGAAAGTGTGGATGCATTATTCCTACATCCCTTAGTCGGCGTAACCAAAGGGGATGATATTCCCGCCGATGTCCGGATGCGCTGTTATGAAATTCTCATGGAAAAATATTATCCCAAAGACCGGGTAATTTTGGCAATTAACCCCGCAGCGATGCGCTATGCCGGACCTAGAGAAGCGATTTTCCACGCCTTGTTACGGAAAAATTACGGCTGTACCCATTTTATTGTGGGTCGGGATCATGCGGGCGTCGGAGATTACTACGGCACCTATGATGCTCAATATATTTTTGATGAGTTTGAACCCGGGGAATTAGGAATCGTGCCGATGAAGTTTGAGCACGCTTTCTTCTGTAAGTTGACCAAGAGTATGGCAACGACAAAAACGAGTCCAAGTACCCCGGATCAGCGGATTCACCTGTCAGGAACTAAGGTGCGGGAGATGCTGCGGAATGGGGAGTTACCTCCGCCGGAGTTTTCCCGTCCAGAAGTGGCGGCTGAACTCGCCCGGGCGATGCGGGTGGCAGTGGAGTCTTACTAAGTAAGCCCGGTTAGAGGAATCGCCGGGGTGGGAGGGGAAAATCACCGGGTTTCTGGTCCTCGGACCTAGGGACAAGGCGCTGCCTTGTTCTCCCCTCACCGTCAGGGGCGATCGCCGAACCATGAAACCGCAGTTAGAGCAAGGGCCAGCAAAATTCCTCCTTGTGGTTTTGACCGAGCGCGATGGAACGGGTATCATATACAAAGAGAATAAATAATTTTCGCCATCAAAATGGCGAACTAATCGCTAAAATTTGGCCGCTTGGTTCTTATGGGGAGACAGAAACCGCAGGAACACACAGAGCAAAAGAACCTCCGGAAAATATTAGAAGAAAACTGGCAAGTGCCAAGAAGATAGGGGCAAAATTGCCCAATAGAAAATGCCAAGTTTAGCTCTGTTTGCGGGACTCTCTTAACAACAGAATATAAAAAATTCGGGTTCCCGGAGAGGATATACCTCACTGAACCCTAGAGCGGTGGAGAGACAGGACGGGAAGGAAGACCCCACGGGCGATCGCAACGGATCCCGGTATCAAGGGCCTCTCCTGACCTAACTCCGGGAATGGACTCCCCAGGATTAGACCCAGATCCAACCGGGATGAGTCACCCCCGCAAAAAAGCTGCTCCTCGGATTGCCACAAGTCAATTCCGGTTTAAAAATAAGCGTTATAAGGGTAAGAAGGACAAGTTAGGGAATGGGACTGAAGCGACGAGAATTTTTACGCAGGGCAAGCGGCATCCTAGCCGGGTTGGGAATTAGTGAGTCCATCATCGGGAAATCTAGCCAGCGCTATTACCAAGCTTTGGCAGCACCCACCTCTGGCAAGTTGGCGTTGTTAGTGGGAATCAACGCCTATCCGGGCTTAAATGCCCTTTCCGGTTGTGTCACCGATGTGGAACTGCAACGGCAACTTTTGATATATCGGTTTGGGTTTAATCCTCGGGATATCGTCACCCTCACCGATGGACAAGCCACTCGTGCCAATATTGAAGAGGCATTTGTCAATCACTTAGGACAGCAAGCCACGAACGGGGATTTGGTGGTATTCCACTTTAGTGGATATGGTCGTCGGATTAATTGGGACCAATCCACCACGGGATTGCAAACGAGTTTGATGCCTGTGGATGGGGGAAGCGGAAGTGGGGGACAACCGGCCAATGACATTTTAGAGGCGACCCTCTGGGAACTGTTGCGATCGCTCAAAACCGACCGGGCGATCGCCGTCCTGGATACCAGCTACAGCTATCCGGGGACCAACCTTCAGGGAAATCTCCGAATTCGCTCCCAGCAAGGGGTGCCCACAGGCAATCCCAGTGATGCCGAACTCGCCTTTTTGGAAAGCATTAGCCCCAAACCTACCTTATTGTTTCCGCGATCGCCCTCCTCCCTGAAAGGGGTGGTTTTAGCGGCCTCCGGTGCTAATCAATTAGCCACGGAAGGGCGATGGAATGGGTTTAGTGCCGGAGTCTTTACTTATGCCCTCACTCAGCAATTGTGGTTAGCAACCCCAGCTAATACCCTGCAATCCAGCCTGCAGAAAGCCGCTGGTACGGTCCAGCAGATTGCGGGTTTTCCCCTGCAACAACCCCAACTTTTAAAAACCTTAGAAGCGCCACCGTCTGGGGAAAGGAACAATCCTCCCGATGAAACCTTACCGGATTTTGCCTTTAATCAACCCAGTGCCGAGGGTGCAATTACTGCCCTAGAAGACAACGGTCAAACCGCAGTTTTGTGGTTGGGAGGACTTCCGATCCAGGCGATCGAATCCTTAGAAGTCAGTTCAATTTTAACCCCGGTTCCTTTAGGCGGAACTGATGCGCCATCCTACCGCTTGCAGGTGCGATCGCGAGATGGATTAACCGTTAAAGCGCAACTTTTAGGGATTGAGAAATCAACACCGGAGTCTTCTCAACCCCTAGAAGTCGGTCAAGTCGTTCAAGAAGAAGTCCGGACGATCGCCCGGAACATCAACTTGACCATTGCCTTAGATGCAGGATTGCAACGGATTGAACGAGTGGACGCCACCAGTGCCTTTGCAGCAATTCCCCGAGTGACCACTGTGATTGCCGCCGAACAACCCGCCGACTATTTATTTGGGCGAGCTCAAGAGGCGATGTTTGCCCAACTGCCCAGTTCGGCTTTACCCATCATTCCCCCCGGCAGTTATGCGCTGTTTTCCCTGGGAAAAAACTTGCTGCTGAATACAATGGGAGAACAAGGAGAAGCGATTAAATCTTCTGCGCAAAGGTTAGTTCCGCAACTACAAACGTTACTGGCCAACAAATTATTGCGGTTGACGGCCAATGAAGGGTCTTCCCGCTTGGGAGTGCGGGTTAACTTGGAAACCCTGGGACCCGAAGCGAAGGCGATCGTGCAAAGGGAAACCCCTCGCGCCCCCTGGGAAGCCCCCAAGTTATCTGCGGTTCCCCGATCGCGCAATGGGAATAGTCCGTTAGGGATTCCTTTGGGGAGTCGGATTCGCTATCGAGCTTTTAATTATAGCGATCGCCCCCTGTACTGCCTGTTGTTTTCCTTAGATAACAGTGGTAATGCAGTGGTTCTCTATCCCTCTGATGAGGTGAACAGTTCCACTACGGGACAAACTCAGCCCAGCTTAGAACAAAATCTGCTGCTTCCCGGGGAAACTCTGACGATTCCTACAGGTTCGGGTACGGGATCCTGGGTGGTTCATGGTCAAGCGGGATTAACCGAAACTCAGGTGATTTTTTCATCCAGTCCTTTTGCTAAAACCTTTTCCGCCTTATCCGGTGTCCTGCGTCCCCAGGGAGATGCCCAACCCCTGATGCCAGTAACCAATTCCCTGGCGATCGCCCAAGCAATTTTACAGGACCTCCATACCGCCAGCATTGCCAGTCTCCCCAATGCCAGCACTTCCCCCGACCGTTGGGCGCTTCATGTAGATCACTGGGCCACTCTGAGCTTTATCTACCGGGCGATTTAACAGGGGGTGAGAAACCGAGTTTTTTACCCCCTCTTTGCCCATGCCTTCCAAATTTAGGCTAAAAACCCCGTTTCTTCTCCTGGGCAGCTCAATCTAGGTTAGAAACCGGGTTTTTTCCCCCATCTTTGCCCATGGGTCACAAATTGAGGCCAAAAACCCGGTTTCTTGGACGGTGGATCTAAACCTCGTTCGCTGGGGGAGATTAGGCCGAATGTTGTTTCTCTCGTTTCAGTTGTTCTCGTTCGATCGCCTCAAATAAAGCTTGGAAATTTCCTTCTCCAAATCCTGCCGCCCCCTCTCGACGCTCAATTACTTCAAAAAAGAAAGTGGGTTGTTCAAAAATCGGTTGAGTAAAGGTTTGCAGTAATAAGGAATCTGGGGTTTCAGGATGCCAATCGACTAAAATTTTTTTCCTTTGAATGTCCTGCCACTCGGCGGATCTTTCATCAAAACCAAGACGTTGGCGCAGGGTTCCATAATAGGTCGGTGGCACATCAATAAATGAAACTCCATTTTTTTGTAACTGAGTAACTGTTGCCAGAATATTATGGGTTTTTAAGGCAATATGCTGAATTCCTGGGCCTCGATTGAGATCTAAAAATTCTTGGACTTGAGAGGTATTAGAAGTGGGTTCATTAATGGGAAACTGCAGGGAACTTTGGGGAGAAATCATTACCTGAGAGTGCAATCCAGAGCGCTTTGTTTGGATATCAAAGGTTTGCTTCCCTTGAAATCCGAGAACCTTTTCATACCAGGAAAGAGCAGGTTTTAAATCTCCTTGTTCCACATTTAAAACAAAATGGTCAATATGGAGATAGAGGCTATTATGGAGTGGGATAGGGAGAGAGTTAGGGTGAAGGGTATTTTGGGGATCAGAGTAGATTGACTCTTCCGTGTTTTCCTCGTTCCAGAATGGATAAATCTCATGAGGAAGACTAGCGATCGCCCCATTGGAGTTACCCCGTTGAATTAAGGTATGACTCAGTTTTCCCCATCCGGCAATTTTTGCCCATTTTAAGGGCGGAAAAGAGAAGGGGTGTTCCTGTATGGGTTGTAAGACTTTTGCACCGGCAGCAGTCGCTTGATCCAAGCAGAATGCTAAATCCTGAACGGCAAAGGCAATATCCACGACTCCCGAAGGATGGCGATCGAGATATTGCGCCACAGGAGAAGCAACAGACAAGGGTGAAGAGAGTGCAAACCGGACTAAACCACTTTGAATCAGTTCTGTGTGAGTGTCGCTGTGGGTGAAACTGGCGATCGCTTCAAATCCTAAGCAATCTACGAACCAGTCCCGTTGTGCCGTAGCATCTTTAACGTAAAAGTGAATGTGCTCGATTTCCATGAATCCGATATCACTGCCCTCAATGACTTTAATGCCCTTTAATTTTACTCGTTTCCTCAAAAAACGGAGGGATTAAGGCGTTCTGGACAGTAGGGCGACTTGATATGCTTTTCCCATTTTTTTTAATTTAAATGCTTTAGATAAATCTATAAAATGGGTTAATTTTCCCTTGATTTGCAAGTGTTTCATAAGCTGGGTAATGGGAATTCCATAGAGGGCATTAAATTCACTCGCCAGGGAAGACAGAGGAATAGAATTTCCTGGAGAATTTTGGGTTAATCTGACCAGTAACTCTATTAAACATTGCTCTAAGTCTGCCGCTGTATTGATGACCGAAGAAGAGGGAGAAGTTATTCCCGGGGTCAGGGAGAACGCTTTAGGCGTATGAGGGTGTTTTTCCCGGATGATTACTTCACCCGTCTGGGGAGATGGGGTTAGGGTAAATCTGGAACTAGACTGTAAAAATTTACTAAAATTTCCCCCGAGTCCTAATTTTTTAATAATCCAATTGATATTTTGACCGTAGAGTTCTTTAAATTCTGAACCCAGCATTCCGGTGGAAATAGCCATTCCGGGATATTTCTGGTGCATGGAGGCGATCGCCCGTTCTAATGCCAGTTCGACTTCTTCTGTGCCATTAAACCCATTGTGAAGGGAACCCTGTGGCATTGTAGGGGTTTTTAAACTTATGGGTTGAGAGTCAAGTCCGGGACTTGATTTGAACTCTAAATAATCGAATAACGCAATGTAAAGTTCGGGATCTCCCGGGACTTGATGAACGACAAAATCATCCGGGCGATCGCAAAAGATATCCCGGGCTTTTTTCCCCGGTTCCGAGGCGATCGCCACTTGACTCAAGGGGATTTGATAACGGTCCTCGAACACCGCACAAACCCGGGAAAATTTAATCCACTGTTTGCCACTTCTTTTCTGTTCCCCTTGGAGAATCCCCTTGAACGTTTTAACGCATTCCTCTACAGAAAGAACCGGGCTAATGTGTTCCATTCCATAAGTCTGAGTTTTACCCGTCTGCGTGTTTAAAACCGTTAAAAGTTTCCCTTGTTTGCGAACTAAATAGACCGTTAAACCATGGGTTTGAAGCGTCGTACATAAATGAGTCATTACCCCATCCGAAGAACAAACCAACACCTCTTTTGCATTGGGATAGTGAACAAAAATAGATGACCCCACCGTTGCCATTTTCACATCTGCACTATCTTTTCCAGGCGGAACGTGAATCAGCTCATAATGACGTTTGTGGAGTTGAATATCTTTTTTTCCCATTCTTTGCCAATTGGCAAAAGCAATTTTAATTTGCAAATCATATTGACAAACTTGTTTTAAAAATTTTTCTGCTTCTTCATCTAAAGATAAATTTTCCGCATCTAAAAGTAAAATAGCAATCCCCCCCACCGCACAGTTGTTGAGCGCATTAAATTGGGCAGCCATTCCCAAAGACAGGGCTTCGGGCAGATTAAAGCCTAAGCGCAGGGCAAATTGTTCCAAGCTTTGAGTTTCAAGGTCTGATTGAACCGTAAGAGTCCCAGGTGAAAGGGCTGATTCAGCAGGGGGGATTGAATCGGGCAATGTAAGTAAGGTTTGAAAATTTTGGATTAATTCTAAAAATTCATAAGATACAAAAAATGGAGGCTTCATGAAAGCTTCTAACAATTTCATGAACTTATGAGCTAAAGTTGCTATATTCTGATTATTGTGGTGGAGTTGGATAGCAATTTTTTCGGCTAACTTGGCTGGGAATTCGGGGCGATGCCAGGAGTAATTTCTAAATTTTTCATTGAGCCATTCGGGATGGCGCTGATAGGCTATTACAAGGGTTTTAGAAATCAAACGACTTAATGGCGCGATCGCCTCTAATACCTGATTATCAGTCAAACTCGAATCGTCTCGCATAGCGATTCCCGTAGAAAGTGACAGTATTCCATCATAATAAAAGACGATAGCTCGATTGATGGATAAACATGGCACGAGATTTACGGGAATTCCTGAACCTCCTAGAAAATAGGGGACAACTCCGGCGGATTACCTCCTGCGTTGACCCGGATTTAGAGATAGCCGAGATTTCCAACCGGATGCTACAAGCCGGAGGACCAGCACTCCTGTTCGAGAATGTTAAAGGATCGACCCATCCCGTAGCAATCAACCTGTTAGGGACCGAGGAACGGGTTTGTTGGGCGATGAACATGGAAAAACCCCTGGAATTAGAGGAACTCGGCAGAAAACTGGCCCTCTTACAACAGCCTAAACCCCCGAAAAAAATTGCCCAGGCGGTAGAGTTTGGCAAAGTGCTCTTTGACGTCCTGAAAGCAAAACCTGGACGGGACTTTTTCCCCGCCTGTCAGCAAGTTGTCATTCACGGGGATGACTTAGACTTAAACCAGTTGCCCTTAATTCGTCCCTATTCCAAAGATGCGGGGAAAATCATCACCTTGGGATTAGTGATTACCAAAGATTGTGAGACGGGAACTCCTAATGTCGGGGTGTATCGCTTACAGTTGCAATCTCACAATACAATGACCGTGCATTGGCTATCGGTACGCGGTGGGGCCAGACATTTGCGAAAAGCCGCCGAACAGGGTAAAAAACTGGAAATTGCGATCGCCCTCGGTGTCGATCCCTTAATCATTATGGCCGCTGCCACCCCCATTCCTGTAGACCTTTCCGAATGGCTATTTGCCGGACTCTATGGCGGTTCTGGGGTTGCTTTGGCTAAATGCAAAACCGTGGATTTAGAAGTCCCAGCAGACTCAGAATTTGTCCTAGAGGGAACCATTACCCCGGGAGAAGTCCTCCCCGATGGACCCTTTGGCGACCACATGGGCTATTACGGTGGGGTTGAAGATTCCCCCCTGGTCCGCTTTCAATGTATGACCCATCGTCAAAATCCGGTTTATCTAACCACCTTTAGTGGACGTCCTCCCAAAGAAGAAGCCATGATGGCGATCGCCCTCAATCGCATTTATACCCCAATTTTGCGACAACAAGTCTCAGAAATTGTAGACTTTTTCCTACCAATGGAAGCCTTGAGTTACAAAGCGGCGATTATTTCCATTGATAAAGCCTATCCGGGCCAAGCTAGACGGGCCGCCTTAGCCTTTTGGAGTGCCTTACCCCAGTTTACTTACACCAAATTTGTAATTGTGGTGGATAAAGATATTAATATTCGTGACCCCCGACAAGTGGTTTGGGCCATTTCCTCTAAAGTTGACCCCGTGCGCGATGTCTTTATTTTACCCAATACTCCCTTTGATAGTTTAGATTTTGCCAGTGAAAAAATTGGCTTAGGCGGACGCATGGGTATCGATGCCACTACCAAAATTCCTCCCGAAACAGAACATGAATGGGGAGAACCGTTAGAGTCAGATCCCGAGGTCGCTGCAATGGTTAATCGCCGTTGGGCCGAGTATGGTTTAGCCGATTTAAAATTGGCCGAAGTTAATCCCAACTTATTTGGATATGAAATTAAGTAATGGTGTAAAATTCAACCAAATTGGAGGATGAAAACTTGCCTGACTTCTGTACAGTGTAAGCTTTAAAAACAAGGCCCGCCTGTGCGGGCTAATTAAAAAAATATTTTACAGCTAGATTGAGGATTAAGCTGCTCAAGTATTCTTAATAAAATGGGCAAAATAGAAATAACCGGAAAATTTTAGCGGACCCCTACCGACAGAGTGAAGACCCTACCTTGGCACTTCCCTCGAAATCGGATATCATCATTCTTAGAAAGAAAATATAATGGGCTGGTCATATCACTTGGGTGAGAAAATGGCATTGGGTCAAGAAGAATAAATTAAAGTCAGGGTTAATTTAAACGCCGGTTCGGTGGAGCAGAGTTACCCAATAATAACTAGGGGAGTCTCTCCACAAGCTGGGGAATACAGGGTTAAAAAATAACTAAGGTCCAGCCAACAGCATTAGGGTGAAGACAACCAGACCCAAACCGCATCTATCCCAAAATCATGAATGATTCTACGTCAATCTTCAATAGAGGTATAAACTCCTATGGGGAGATAGACCCGCTTTCAGGTGAGATTTCTCCGACTGCCAATCAGGAATCCCTGTCCGAGGAGGATGCACTGTGGCAGAGCCTGTTTGGGGATTTACCGGCGTCGTCGGAAGGGGAAAAAATTAGAATTTGGAAGGACAATTTAGAGTGTCTCAGCCGATGGGGGCGGGGGACGAAACTGTTAATCGCAGCGGTTGAACCCCAAAATTTCACCCTCTGTTATGGGAACCCCGCGTTATGTGAACTGGCGGGAATTCAGCCGAGTCTGGATCAACCCAGCCGGGGCGATCGCCAAATGTTGTTGCATCACTTGCTACAGGAGCGTCTGAGTGAACGCGATCGCCAGGGCCTGGAACAGTTATATCGGCGTCAGGTGCGGTTGCGAATTCTACGCGATCGCTATGGAATTGACCTCAACACTCAGGTGGGAGGGGATGAACCGGCGATCGTCAGCTTTCATAGCCCCAACTACGCAGAACCGAGAATGATCGAGTTTTGGGTGAATGCGGCAGGACTCAAAATTATCCCCCTCGATCCCGATCAAGACGAGTTTGCAGATTTACGCCTAGAACAGCACTCCCGACCCGAAAATTCAGAAAGCTTGACGAACCTCTCTACCCTAGAAAGCTTGGAACAACGAGTCTGCTGGGAGAATTATCGAGTCGAGGGATTACTTCTGCTAGAAGGGATAGATGTGACCATTCGGGAGAGCATTCGGCAGATTTCCCGATTACTGATTAGTACCCACTCGATTTTACGTCCCGATCGCTTTCGGCAAATTAATCAGCACCTCAAATCTCTGTTTAGATGTGACAACAGCTTTATCCTGAGTACCGAACGAGATCCCGTCCGCCTTTTTGTAGAAACCGAATCCAGAAACTTGAGCGTCACCAGTTATGCGCTGGACTCCCTCCAAGGGTCCCACTTCCGCCAAGCCGCAGAAGCTAATCGGATATGGAATGTCACGGATTTAAGTGCAGATTGGACCGGTCCCTGTGAAAAGCAACTGGTAGAGGCGGGGGTGCGTTCCTTATTATTGATTCCTCTGGTGGTGCAGGTGAGTGGCAATGATTCCGGATTAGCTCGGCGATCGCCTTCCCAATCTCAGCAAATGGTGGGATTAGTGGGGTTAACAAAGACTCATCCCCATCACTTCCATCCCATCGATATGCGCCGAGGAGAGGAACTGATTGCGCCGTTTACGGTGGCATTGCGACAAATTGTCCAACAACAGTTGACCCAATTTACCAACATTCATCCATCTGTAGAATGGCGGTTTATTCAAGAGTTAGAACGGCGCAGCTGGGGATTACCACCGGAGGCGATCGTCTTTGCCGAACTTTATCCTTTGTATGGCATCTCGGATATTCGCGGCTCCTCCGACGAGCGTAACCGAGCGATTGAAGCGGATTTAATCGAGCAGTTTCACTTAGGTTTAGCTGTGGTGGAAGCAGTTTGTGCCGCAGAGGAACAGAGTTTTGTTGAACAACTCAGGCTGGATCTGCTGGAACGAATTGAGGCGATCCAACGTGGGGTCACCGTGGATGGAGAAGTCACGGCGATCGAGTATTTGAAAGAGCATCTGGAAGGGTATTTTGACTATTTTTGTAACTGTTCGCCATTAGCAGCCGAGGCCGTGGCGACCTATCGAGCCGCTTGTGATAATGAACAGGAGTGCGTTTATGTGGCGCGATCGCGGTATGACGAGACCGTGAATCAAATTAATGCGCGCTTACGAGATACTTGGGAGATTTGGCAAGAGAAAATGCAGAAAATCATTCCTCATTACTGTGATGTGGAGTGTAGCGATGGCATTGATCACATGATTTATGCAGGAGCAGCGATTAATCCATCCTTTTCGCGCTTTCATTTGCACAGTTTACGCTATGAACAACTTCGGGCAATTTGTGATTGTGCTCGGGTGGCCTTGAGAATACAAGCAGATTACCAAACGACCCTGGAAGTGACTCATTTGGTTTTGGTACAAGATTGCACTGTGGATATTTTTCATGATGAAAAGACAGAGAGACTTTTTGATGTTAGGGGAACCCGGGATACTCGGTATGAAATTGTCAAAAAACGAATTGACAAGGGAGTAGAAGTGCAAACCGGCGATCGGATTACCCAACCGGGAATGTTAACCGTAGTCTACGCAACCAACAAGGAATGGGAAGAATATGAACAGTATTTACGCTATTTAGCCCGGGAAGGTTGGGTGGCCGAGAAGATTGACTTTGGCAATGTCGAACCTCAACCCGGAGTCTCTGGCCTCAAATTCGCCCGGGTTCGTATTCTTCCTGCACCGAATTCATTACCGGATCTGGCACTCAATGGTTCCCTATCCCCGGGTGAGTGAGGGGATGGCGATCGCCGTTCCCGATTCCACCCCCCTCTGGACACCCTAGAGGGAAAACAACCCGGTTTCTTCCTCCTCTCTTGACCCCTTCGCCACAAATAGAGGCCAAAACCCGGGTTTCTGGTCCTCTTTCTCTCCCTGTACCGATGATCTAGAACGCCGGTTGAGCCTGTGGGTTTTTGCTTTAACCTACGAGTACCGGATTTGGTATCAAAGAGCAAAAACCGGGTTTTTGGTCCCTGGGATCTAAAACTGTACTGATGATTTAGGAGGGCAGAAAAGATCCAGAGGAAAGATGGAACAGCTTACCCCCAGACTCCTTGAATTTGTGCCAGAGCGAACATACACAGAATCATCCATGACCCATGAGGCATCAAGGGTTGAGACCCACAGGGTTCCCCCTCTCCCTAGGATGAGTGCGGAAGTCCTAACCTCAGGATGGGGGTAAACCGTAACGCTCCTCTCAAGTCTGAGCGATTGACATTTAGTCGATTTTCCAACCTTCCTCGGGTAATAGACGGCAACCTTTCAATCCCACAGCGGGATTTTGACGATACTCTTCTTCTGGAATCCAAACATGGACCGTTAAATCAGCTCCTACCGAGTAGATGTATTCTGCATTGGGGTCGTAAGTCATGCTGACTTTGAGGTTAGAGAAATCATCTTCACAGATTTCAAAGCCGAAACGAACTACAATCTGGGCTACTAAGCACTCCGGTGTATCGTGGTATTCTCCAGCCGCCTCTCGTTCTTGGCAAAATTTACCCAGAAACGGTTTGAGAATGCGTCGAACTTTCTCCGGCGCTCCATTTCTACTGGCATAGATAATGGCCGGATTTCCTTCTACAACGATTTGACAGGGTATAGACATGGGTGTGATTCCTACTCGTTCGGAAACGGTGTCAAGACTTGCGATACCGTTATCAACATAATATTTTGGCCTAAAGCCACCCCGTGCCGTTCATTTAAACCGATGAAATTTTTACCAAGTCGTAAAAGACGACCCTCAATATAGCCGTTTTAACATCGATATCTATTCGTGAGTGGAGGATGATTGGGCGTGAATGCAGCAGAACAGGTTAAAAATTTTGAACTCGCCAGCAAGATTGCGGCAGTCGTTAATCTTTTTAAGTTACAGTTTCCTGACGTGCGGGCGGATTTGAAACCCTGGGTCAATGATCCCAATACCCAAGAACTGGTGGATCCGGATTCCATTGATATTGGATTTCACTTTCCCGGGTGGAGTCGCTCATTGCAAAGTCGAAGTATTTTGGTTCAGATTCGCTTCCATGAAGACCCCTTGGATGGCGATCACAGGGCGATCGGAGTCGAATCAGCCGGTTATGACCATCAAGGACAACAATGGCGATTTTCAACGGTGGAAAACTGGCGCTTTGTAGGGGCCACGGAGCCAGTGGCCGAGGTCCAGGACAAGTTAAAAACCTTTTGCCAGCAAACTTTTGAGTTGTTTAATGGGTAGTTTGGAAGATGGGGAAGATGGGGAAGATGGGGTGGATGGGGAAGATGGGGGAGATGGGGAAGATGGGGAAGATGGGACTAGAAGTGCTTCTCATGTCATGGCTCTGCCGTAGCACCGACCATTTGCCGCTTAAGCGCCTGCCTGGTTGGGGGACTGAAGGCCGAGCCTCCAAAGGGGCGTGACTCGGCTTCAGCTTTCTTCTACGAGGATATCTCCCCCATCTCCCCCATCTTCCCCTCTACCACCTTTTGGATTAAAGAGAAATCGCCTCTTCTTCCGGTGCTTCTAGTTCCCGACTGCCTCCATTATTGTAGTGCCTGCCATAGTCCCAGGCGCTGTTTTGTCCTTGAACACCATTAGCAATAATCCCCAGGACTCTAGTATTGCCAGTTTGCAGTTCAGCGATCGCTTGTTGGATGGCGGGTTTTTCGGTTTGACCCATGCTGACGACTAAACCGATTCCATCGGTATAGGCGGCTAACACTCGACCATCTACGACCCCCAGCAGCGGTGGGGTGTCATAAATCACCAGGTCAAATAAACTGTGCCATTGCTGCATCAGGTTGTGCATCTTTTCAGAGGACAACAACCGGATGGGGTCTGGGGGTGTAGCACCGGCGGTGAGGATGAAGAGATTGGGTTCCACAGGCGATCGCTGAATGGCCTCATTCATATCCATTTCCGTAGCAATCAAATGGGTTAACCCTTGACGGTTGGGTAATCCCAATCGTTTGTGGACTTGGGGCCAGCGCAAGTCTGCATCCACCAGTAAAACCCGCTGTCCCATTGAGGCAGCAGCTTCGGCGAGATTGACTGCCACCGTGGATTTACCTTCTGCGGGAATCGCAGAGGCGATCGCCACTGAGCGCAGGGGTTTACCAGGAGTCAAGAAGCGGATATTGGCATTCAATGCTCGGAATGCTTCTAAAAAACCAAAATCGCGGACATCTTGGAAGGCAGCACCCCCACGAGCATCAGCAGAGGGGAGGGCCACGGAGCGATCGCTCGCAGGTATCAGCCCTAAAATCGGCAAGCGCGTCGCATCTTTTAAGTCTTCAGGAGAATGGAAGACATTATCCAAGCGCTCTGCTAATAATGCCGCCCCAAATCCCAACATTAATCCCAACATTGCCCCTAAAACCAGGTTCCGGGGCATATTCGGAGAAACGGGTACTGGATTTCCATCTGCATCCCGAGGAATCGTCGGTTGGGAAATCACTTCCCAAGGGACCTCTCGTTCTGCTGCATCCACCCGCAACCCTTCCCTACGGGCTAATAATTCGGTGAGGGTGGTGTTAGCAATTTGGAGCTCTCGTTGCAAATCCGTGTACTGGCGGAGAATAATCGGAAATTGTTCGCGGTATTCGCTTAACATTTTCGCTGCTTCCCCAAGCACTTGATTTCGGACTTGGAGGACTTGAATTTGGCTGGCAGCTTTGACCATTTCCTGAATCAAGCCCGTGCGAACCGAGTTTTGGAAGGGAGCTTGGGGGTTACCCACTACGCCGCCTGGTAACTGACTCCCTAACACTTCTGAAGCTTCCTGTCCTAACAGTAACTCAATAGTTCGTCGCTCTTCTAAGAGAACTTGAACTTGGGGTGAGTTTGGGGTAAACCGCGTTGATTCAGTGGCAATTTGATTTTCGAGTTCTTTGAGGCGAGTGAGTCGAGCTTGATAGGTGGGAGCTTCACTTAGAACTGAAGCGGCGATCGCTGTACCGGGTTCGAGTCCGATTTGTCGGCGCAACGTTTCATAGAGTTGTTGCTGTTGAACCAGTTGAGCTTGGGCGTCTAAAAGCTGGTCGTCTAGTTTGGTGAGTTGTTGAGCCAGTTGTTCCCCTTGTAACTCGGGTTCAATAAGGTTGTACTGCTGCCGAAATTTCTGGAGTTGTTCTTGCAGGGTATCCACCCGCTGCCGCAGTTGCGGGAGTTGGTCTTCAATAAATTGAATCCCCTGACTAATATTGCTCTTGCGGTCTTCTAAGCTGTATCGCAGGTAAGAATTTTGGAGCGTTTCCAAGACAAATTGAATTTTCTCCGGTTCAGCATCTCGGTACCGGACTTCGAGAATTTTAGTAGTTTTATTGAAGCGATCGAGCGATAGAGGCGAGCCTTCACCACCGATCATCGAGTTATACTCCAGTTCGGGATAGCGAGCTTGGATCTGCTGAATGATGGGGTCCATCAGCTTGGGACTTTGTAAAACCGCTAGTTGGCTCTCATAATCTAAGCCCGAACCTTGCCCTTGGACAAGCTGTCCTCCCAGACCCCCGACCATAGATGAAATCCGAGAAAAATTATCATCCTGACTGGTGACTGGCTCCACTAGAATTTGGAAATTGCCTTCATACTCTGGGGTTTGGTTAGCAGTCCAGACAGCAACACCACCTGTGACGAGAGTCGCAACGCCCAGAATCACAAAGGCTCGACGACGAATCACGGCAAATAGCTGACCGAGGTCCAACTCTTCCTCATCTGGATCCTGGTATTCAGCCATATAAGGCATCGGCACGAACTGTGACGGATTGCCTGGGTGGTGAAGAGTTAACGGCTGAGGATTGGGTGCGCTCTCCATGTCAATCTCTGGTGATGGTGTATTCCTTCGTATCGTAGCAGTCCCGTTAGAGGATTGTGCCATGAATCAGGATAGGTTATTAGAGAACTGGAGAGAGCCAGCACTCAACCCTCCCTTGAAAGTTCCTAAAACCCTTGTAGGGGATGAGATAAAAGGGACCCGAAATAGGGTTTCTTGATCCGATTGGTTGCTGATTAGCAGAGATTTGGTCAAAAAACCCGCTTTGTCGTCCCAATACCGTCCCGACTCCCTAGAACAGATTAAAAAATCGCAAGATTCCAAACAGCGAAAATACAGAATTGGTCACCTGCCCGACGGGGCCGATTCTATCTCCGAATCTGGCTAAACCGGTACGCCCAACCACAATCACATCATTATTTCGGAGGATGGGGTTAGTCGCTTCATCAAGTCCCTGAGCAAAATCAATGGGAATGGTTTGCCGAGACACGGTGCCGTTGGGGTTTAAACGAATCAGTTCCACCTCATCTTTTGCTGCCCGGGTATTATTAAATCCTCCCGCTACCAAAATTGCTTGGTTTAAGGAAGCATTCGGGGGTAATTCCACCAACCCTGGTTGCTGAATTTCACCCACCATATTGACTTGAATCCGGTTGGGCGAGAAACTGGCTGTCGCCACTCTGGGGGCTTCTGCTAAATCAATATTCGTGGCCGTTTGTACTACAATCGTATCCCCTTGTTGCAGAAGAACATCTTGGTTTAGATTACCATTCTCCAAGAGTTCCCAAAGATTGACATCAATAATTTGTTGGGTGCCATTGTTGCGTTGCCGCAGCACTTGAATCCGCCGAATATCCGCAGTTGGGGTGATGCCTCCCGCAATTTTAATGGCTCGGGTAACCGTAGGAAGTCCTACAATTGCACCTCCCGTACTGGCTGTAGTCAAATTCTGCGCTTCTCCGGTAGCGCTGACATCTTCCCCTGAAACTGTATAAGTTCCTGGACGGTTAACCTCTCCAACGATCGCAATATTCAGGGGGGTAGAGGTATTCGCGGCAAAGTTAGCTGTGGCGATGCGAACGGTTTCTATTTGATTGGGGTTACTCGCCGTTGGCACTTCAATGGTATCCCCTTGTTGGAGGATGATATCCTGACTGAAATCCCCGCGATCGAGCATTTCCCACAGATTCACCACAATCGTTTGCGGAGAACCAGCTTTTGGGCGACGGTTGACTCGGATTTCGCGAATATCTGCGGATAAGGTGACTCCCCCGGCAGTTTGCAAGGCACGGGTGACGGTGAGGAGTCCACCCGACTCATCCACTCGGGTCACAGTGTAGGAGCCTGGACGAGCAACTTCCCCGGACACTGCAATATTGACAGGTTGATTTGGACTTCCTGCAAAACTGGCTTCAGCTAATAGGGTAGATTCTGTAGCATTAAAGCCCGTGCCCGTAGGGACATAAATGGTATCCCCTTGTTGGAGAATGATATCTTGACTGAGATCTCCTTCCCGGAGCAAGGCCCAGAGGTTGACCGGGATCCGTCGTGCTGGACCCGCCTGGGGTTGCCTCAAAACTTGAATTTCGCCTAGCTGTGCTGATTGTGTAACGCCACCAGCAGTTTCTAAAGCTCGGGTTACGGTTAACAGTCCCCCTGTCTCATCCATTCGGGTGACGGTGTAGGAACCGGGTCGGCTCACTTCACCGACTACAGCAATATTGACAGGTTGGGTGGGGTCCCCGGCAAAATTAGCCTGGGCTAACCGCGAGGATTCGACTGGGCTAAATCCACTGCCTGTGGGTACATAAATCGTATCCCCTTGTTGGAGAATAATATCTTGGCTGATATCTCCATTTAGGAGTTGCCACAGGTTCACCGATAGGATTTGGGCGGGCCCAGATTTCGGTTGTCGTCGCACCTGAATCTGACCAACCTCTGCCGATTGGGTCACCCCTCCAGCAGTTTGTAAGGCCCGGGTTAGGGTCAGGAGTCCCCCGGTTTCAGCGTCTCCCGCTACGGTGTAGGAACCGGGTTTATTAATTTCCCCGACTACGGCGATATTGATCGGTTGAGAGGAATCCCCGGAAATGCTGGCCTCGGCAAGCTGACGCGCATCGTTGGCGTTAATGTTGGGATCCGGAGGAATAAAGATAGTGTCACCATCACGAATCGTCACATCTTGGCTGAGATCCCCCAACTGGACTAGGGTAGTGAGGTCGATGGTAATGAGTTGATTTGGCCCCCCTCTAGTCCGTCGTAGAAGCTGCACCTGGCGAATATTTGCGGTGGAGGTAATCCCTCCGGCCAGTTCAATCGCCGTAGTGATTGTGGGCCTGGGGCTACCGGCTTCATTTAGGCCGATGATATAGGAACCAGGTCTTCTGACTTCTCCAGAAATTCCCACTTGAACAGGACGACGCTCCATTACGGAGATAGTCAGGAACTCTGGTCGTTGCAGGTAGGGGGCATAGAGGTTTCTAAGTCTACTGGCTGCTTGCTCTAAGGTTAGCCCTTCTACTGAAACTCTGCCGACCAAGGGGAGATTTAAGGTGCCATCGACTAAGACTTGGTGTTGACCATTTTCTCCGCTGTATTCGGGGACGTTAAAAATATCAATTTGAATGCGATCGCCAGGACCGAGGGTATAAGCTTCTTGGAAGACTCCTCCCTGGGCTAAGAGTAGGGGTTCTTGTCCCAGTGGTACGGAGGGCTGCGCAATCGCTGGGAGTGCTGTGGTCAGGGCGATCAACATTGAGAAGGTCAACCCGGAGATTGAGTGGGCGATCGGCTGACTGAGGTCCTGTGTGCTAGACCAGGGATGGGAATGAGATGGAGTAGAAAAGGACTCTGCACTGACCATATTTTTTAAAATGGATTGTCGCTTAAGAATTTATGTAGGGAAATCGGAATTGAGCAACGATGGGGGATATAAGAACCCCTGCTGTTTTCTGGGGTCATGCCCGAGCAATTAACTCGGGGAATCGATGGGGTGACCTCAACCCGGGGGAGGTCGGATAGCCAAATCCGGGGAACACAGGGCGATCGGTATCACAGACTTGAACACCCTTAATTTGACCCAGATCGACGGTTTCATCCCATTCTACAGTCAACGATTTTTCCCTCCTGAAGCCTAGGCTTGAAGATAGGTTCTCAAACGATGCGTAATTCCTGTAGGACTGTTACGGTAGAGTAACGCTATCACTGCCAGCCCCTCTTCCGTCTACAGGTAGACTCGATAACACCGTTGCTTCATTTTTGCCAGAGCCATTCAATTTGGAAGCGCCAATCCCCTTGGGTTCTTCTAAAGGGGAGCGGGATGTTAACCGAGGAGACCGAAAAGCTAGAGAGGAAGGCTGATACTCGGGAACTAAGCGTTGCAATTCGGCGCGAATGGCTACCACATCATCGGTGCGAGTTTTTTGCACCAGGGCCTCTAAAAGGGGCTGTAAAAATTCCCAGTGAATTTTCGCTTCTTGGGCGCAGAAGATTTTAGGATGTTGAGTCGGTCTGGCTTTAGCACTATCGACTAATAATTCTTCGTGTAGTTTTTCTCCCGGTCTTAAGCCGGTAATTTTAATATCAATATCCTTTCCGGGGACTAACCCACTCAACTGAATCATCTGCAGGGCTAAATCATAAATCCGCACAGGTTCACCCATATCTAACAAGAAGATTTCCCCGCGTTTTCCCATTGCTCCTGCCTGAATCACTAAGCGGGCGGCTTCGGGGATAGACATAAAATAACGAGTCATCTCCGGATGGGTGACGGTGATGGCTTGACCCTCAGCGATTTGCTTGCGGAATCGGGGAACCACTGAACCACTACTATCGAGAACGTTGCCAAACCTCACGATGGTAAAGCGGGTGGAAATCCCCGATCGCTCCGCTAAAGCTTGGACAATCAGTTCCGCCACGCGTTTGCTGGCCCCCATGATATTAGTGGGACGAACGGCTTTATCTGTGGAAATCAACACAAAATTAGCGACCCCACAGTCGATCGCACAGCGAACTGTGGTCCAGGTCCCGACCACGTTATTGATAATTCCCGGAGAAGGATTCGCTTCGACTAAGGGAACGTGCTTATAGGCTGCTGCATGATAAATGGTATCCACCTGATATTTTGTCAGCACTCCAGTCAGCCGCTTCTCATCATTGACTGAACCCAACCAAGCCACACGCTTGAGGGTAGGATAAGCTTCAGCTAATTCCATATCAATGCTATAGAGGGCAAATTCGCCCAATTCATAAAGCACCAAACATTTCGGCTGTTGTTGAGCAATTTGACGGCACAATTCCGAGCCAATTGACCCCCCAGCCCCAGTGACCAAAACCGTTTTGCCGGTGATATTCATCCGCAGCAATTCTGGATCGGGGATGACTTCTTCCCGCCCGAGGAGGTCCGCTATATCAATATTTCTAATTTCACTAATGGAGACCTGACCGGATAAAATTTCGCCAATACAGGGAACGGTTTTGACCGGCAGGGATAGAAACTGTAAGCCTTCTAAAATTTGCCGCTTTCTGATGCGATCGACCGAAGGCATTGCTAATAAAATAGTATCAAAAGGCTTTTGGAGTTGGAGTCTTGGTAATGTGGTGGGAGAGTAAACCGGGAGCCCCTGAATATTCTGATTGGCTAAAGAGGGGTCATCATCCACAAAAGCAACGGGTTGGTAGCTGGGGTGATGAGCGAGGGATTGAGCCAGTTGCGACCCAGCCGAACCAGCGCCATAAATTACAATCCTTTCCGGGGTTTGATTTTGCCGAGGTAGACCGATAAGGGCATTCACCAACCACCGGAGAGACAGACGCACTCCAACCACCAACAATAGGGTGAGTAGGGCATCGTTGAGGAGTACCGATCTCGGGAGTTGTAGGAACTCAAATAAATAGGCGAGCAGGACAAAGGCTCCCGAACTGAACAGGACCGCTTTGGTAGCTGTTAATAAAAATTCCAAGCCTGCATACCGCAGCACTGGGCGGTACATTCCCGTCACCAGGAAGACCAAGGGCTTGATCACGATTAGAAGCAGAATCAGCCACAGATAGGGCCAGGTTTGTTGAACAGGAAACAGATCGCTGAATCGGAGTCCAAATGCCCCATAAATGGCGACCAGAAAGACTGCTGTATCCAGACTCAACAGGATCAGACGTTTCTGGGGCCTTGAGAGAGAAGCAGCGGCGGACTGAAAGGCAGTCCCTAGGTTGTTTATCAGCCAGTTTTGGGTCATGGGAACAGTATAAATTCCATAACGCTCGTTATGCTTGGACTGGGATCCGTGGGATTTGAGAGCAACTTTCATAGAGATCTATGAATTTCCCGGATTGCTGAGAGTTCCCTCAATCCCCGATTAACGGATCCAGACGTGGGGGTAAGGGGCGATTTGCAACAAATCTTTAAAACTCTGTTGATTATAGGGGATTGTTACTAGGTTGGGAACTTTTGCCTGCACCCTATCCCGCTGAGGTGGAGCCATCAGAACCGAGCCTCTTTGACACAGGCTCATCCCACTCATCGTTAGTTCTACATCAGGACTTAGGTATTCCCGCCTAAACGACTTCAGTCGTTCCCCTCCGGTTTTCGTAGTAACGACTTCAGTCGTTCCCCTCCGGTTTTCGTAGTAACGACTTCAGTCGTTATCCCCTCCGGTGTTCGTCGTCAGTCAATAAACTTAATTCATCTGGCTCCTTCTGGCAGATCCAAAATGAGGGGCTTCCTAATAACGCACGAGTGAGCGCTTTTCTTCCCTCGACTGAAATGACCCCTGTTCCGATAATCTAGTTGACATAAAACTAGATCCAGAAACGTCCTGGGTGCAACGAGGCACAAGATGACCGAACCGAAAGTTACTAAAATTGATTTACTGCTGGCTTTGATGAGTGATGGGGAGTGGCACTACCCGAGTGATCTAGTAACCGTTAGCCATCGCTTTGGGGATACGATGCACCGAGCCAAGGAGAAGGGATATTTGATTGAAACCGAACGGATTAAAGGAAATGCTTGTAAATATCGATTAATAGGACATGAAGACTCCCGGTTTTGGAACGAGTTTCTCAAAAAACAATCCCAGGAATTTTCTGAGTCGGGAACGGGTAAATGTCCCAACCTGCAAGGGTATAGGATTGAAAATATCTCAGGTGTCCCCAATAGCAATACTGTCACGATTAAATTGCGATCGCCTTCGGGCCATCAACAACACCTGACGATTTCATCCCCTGGAATTCTTAAGTTTTTGTTAGAGTAAAGCCCCTAATTCCCCCGCTCACTTCATGCCCTAAAAAACCGGGTTTCTGTCCTAAATTGCGGCAAATCACCCAGATGAGGTTAAGAAACCCGGTTTCTGAACCTTGACCCAAAACCAAGAAACCGGGTTTCTGTCCTAAATTGCGGCAAATCACCCAGATGAGGTTAAGAAGTCTGGTTTCTGACCCTCTATCCAGAATCAGGCCAACTAACATGAATTAAATCTGAGGTGTGCGCCGATCGCAATTTCATGAAAAGTTAGAAGGGAGATTGGCAACCCCATGATACCCCCTATACCCGCTTTCTTCTCCTTGTCTATAATGAATTGTATGGATACCTGGGGGGAGAGGATGTTTGATTATTCTGCGGCGCGGCAATATTTGCAAGCCAAACAACAGGCATTACAAGCTCAACGGCTGGGCTTATGGCAGCAAGCTAGAGCAGATTCCCAAACTATTATAACAATGATTATCGACCGATATGCTCCCCAACGAATTATCCAGTGGGGTTCGGTCTTGGCACCTCAGCATTTTTCTGAGGCTTCGGATATTGACTTGGCGATCGCCGGATTAGATTTTAGATCATTTATGAATCTGGTGGGAGAGGCTGAGGACCTGACTGATTTTCCCCTAGACTTAATCCGATGGGAGGATCTTCATCCCTCTTTTCAAAAAATTATTCTCATGAAAGGACAAGTTATTTATGAACAGGGATGAACTCTTGCTGCTCGTCGGCGAGATTCACGAAAGTAGGGTTGTACTGGGTAATATCCAGGGTTTGTATGCGGCATACGAACCGGATTTCCGGGATGAACAGAAACGAGATATCCGGGATGCGGTGATGTTGGCGGATATTTTTTGCAATACCTACACCTGTGTCGAAACTATTTTGTTCAGAATATCAAGGGTGTTTGAGAATCATTTAGATGCTCATCAATGGCATAAGGAGTTGTTGCGAAAAATGCGGATTGAGGTTCCTGGTATTCGCAAGGCTGTTTTATCTCGGGACTCTTATACCCTGCTGGATGAGTTAAGACGATTTCGGCATTTTAAAAGGTATTATTATGATTTCGATTATGACTGGTCTCGGTTGGATTATTTGAAATCAGTTTATGAACGATTGCAGCCCTTGATTGACAAAGATTTGGAGGACTATGTAGGTTTTTTGCTCGCCTGTGCCAATGATGATGCTACCTAGAAATCTGGTAGCCCATTGGTTAGAAACCGGGTTTCTTGAAAACCTCTTTGGCAATGGGTAAAAACCTAGTGTTTTGTCCCTTGAACCGACGCATTAGGGTAACCAGTCTTCATCCAGAACTTGCTCTAAACGGAAGCAAGGGTCTTCGGGAATGAGGTCTGAATTGAGCCCGGTGGCATCGAAAAATAGTTTCCGCCCATTCTGATATTCCTGAATAAAGTTTTCCTGGAGATAGTTTTTGAGACTGGGACTATCTTTGAGGATGAGTTGAATTTGCAAGCGAAAATTTCTAATTTCTAATGTCCAGCCTCGGATACAAGTTTCTCGTTCTTGTTGCCAATATTTGACTTTGAGCAAGTGCTCGCACAGTCGCATCAGGTAGCTACAAATCGCCCGTTTATCTCTTTTGCCCAAACTTGTTATTTCCTCAATCAAATTCTCAAGGTCGATATGGCTGAAATCATGAGTTTGCAACTGGGCAATGGTTTGCTCTAACCAAAGTTGATAGTCTGTGTCGTATAAGGGTAATTTTGATTTCATAGCGATGCCACCAGTTATTTTAAAATCTGTACGGGACAAGGTTCTGGTTTTATTTTAGGTTGCTCAAGGAACAGTGGGGAGTTTTGAGGCGATCGCCAGCAAAGGCGATGCTTAAGCCTAACCGCTGCCGCGACGGTTGGGTTGACTGAAGGAACGGCGACCGTACAGGGTTGCCGATGCAATATCGCGCAGGGTTGCCGATTATGGAGAGGGGAATGGAATAAGAAACCCGGTTTCTCCCCCCCCAGATTACCCCTTCCCCAAATACATCTCTCCCCCAGCCATTCCCACCACCACCAGGGCTAATCCAATCCAAGCCCCCACGCCACCCCACAGCAAAATACTCAGGGCAATCACCAGGGTACAGCCGATATAGGTACTCGCAACCTGTCCATGACTCCACCCCGATTGCTGCAATCGTTGATAGAGGTGACTCCGGTGGGCTTTGAAGATGTTTTCCCGGCAGATGAGGCGGCGAATTAGGGTGGAGATGGCGTCTGCGGTGAGGGGGAGGGTGATGGCGAGGGCGGTCCAGGCTGAGGTGGGGCGATCGGCGTTGAGCAGAGCAATGGCGACAGCAGCCCCTAAGACCGTACTGCCCACATCCCCCATGAAGATTTTGGCCGGGGACCAGTTCCACCACAGGAAGCCAAGGAGGGCAGCAGCGAGCAGCCACCAGAGGGGTTGGTTAAGGTAGAGGGCGAGGAAGCCCAGTTGCACCGTGGTGACTCCGGCAACTAAGCCATCTAATCCGTCCATGAAGTTGTAGAAGTTAATCAGGGCGGTGATGGCGATGAGGGTGAGGAGGATGGCGATGATGCGGCCCGCTGTTCCCCAGGGGGTGAGCCAGGGTTGGGGAAAGGGTCCGAAACAGAAGATGGCGATACTGGCAGCGGTGAGTTGGACTAGGTAGCGGATACTGGCGGGGAGGTTGTGCTTGTCGTCCAGGAAGCCGATGAGTGCGAGGGGAGTGAGGATGGCCCAAAGTTGCAGTAAAAAGGGTTGGGAAGCGGTGAGGGGGAAGAGGTTTTCTGGGAAAAGTTTGGGGAAATAGGTTGAGAAGATAGGGGTTGATAGGGTGATGGCGGCAAAGGCGATGATGAAGCCTAAGCCGCCGCCCCGTGGGGTGGGTTGGCTATGGGAACTGCGATCGTTGGGGATGTCTAGGAGGTTTTGGCTGAAGCGTTGTTTGAGCCAGCCTGTGGTGAGGAGGCTGAGGAGGAGGGTGATTAAAGATAGAATTGGGAGTTGCATTATAGACGCAAAGTTTGCTGGAGACCCTCATCTATCGTAAATGGTGGTTGCCAGTTTAGGGTGTTGCGGATTTTGCTGCTATCCACTACGAGGGAACCCAGAAGGCGATCGATGGTGGGGGTGTTGAGGGGTATGTCTCTCTATTTTAATTTAAACTTATATATATGTACCCCGAATTCTTCATAGGTATCTACCCAAAATTTATCTCTCATTTCTTCTACCTTTCGCTCTTTTTCAAATAAAGTTTGTATATCTATAATATTTTGTGGAAACTGATATTTAACTCGTAGCGGTCTTTTATCTAAATTAACTGTTATTAATGTAAATTGACCGTCAACTTCCTTTAACATAGACCGAATGGGATCTTCTGAGTACCCTTCTCCTTCTATGTACACTTTGTATTCCTGGTGAGAAGTTGGAGAAAGAATTATAGGCTTAAGTTGCTGGAGTTCATCGTTAAGGCTAACCACTTCATTCCAAAGATTGGTACTTTGATTCAGCAATTCCTCAGAGGCAACCAACCATGAATCGCCCCCACCTTGATATTCAATGAGTGTATCCGGTGCTATACCTATCACGCTACCGTTACGAGTTACCCAGCTATCTAAAGCAAAGTAGATAATCCCTGTGGATCCGTGAACGATTGCAGAATAAACCATTGCTCGTTCTTCTCGCGCATCAGGTAAATACCATCTACCAGGTGTTTCAAAGGCCTGTGGAACGAACCATACTGGCTTATACTCCTTGTTTGATGCGACAGCTAATGATACGCTTTCAGGTATTCCTCTAGGGCCGCTCAAGGAAGTAGTTTCAGGAAGCATGAGTGGGTAATTGTCGTGGGAGGATACGTCTCCTGCCGTATTCCACTTGATCCACCATGCGGTTGCAGGAGGCGTGATCCAAGCAACGTCCAAGATAAAAACAGGGTGTATTTGGTCTACTTCCTTGATTTCCTGCATCCGTTTTTGAAATGCAGCAAACTTGGCATTCATGTTAGAACCCCAGTACGATCCGGTCGGTTCTTCATCAAGATACCAAGCAAGGATGTTAGGGTCATTTGCGTATTTTTTCAGCTCTTCATCGGTTGGCCCAAAATACTGGGTTCCGTGATATATCAGTTGTAAATCATTGGTTCTTAAATCTTCTATGATGGAGTCTAATTTTTGTCCCTCCCAGGTATGAACGCAATTAAATCTCGCATTTTTTAAAGAAGCTAATGAATACCTGCGCCCGTGGTGTTCCCCAGTAAGAGCATGGTAAATGCAGATAGGAAAGAAAGATCGCTCCGCGTCAAAGTTTATAAGTGATCGTCCCATCTTATCTGTATGGGGAACACCGTTTTGATAGACTGACTGAACCGCATTTAAACTAAAGCGGAAGTTTTCCGATGCGTTAAGCGCTTTAGATACTGCTATTTTTGAAACTAAAATACCAATTAAAAGCAAAAATAGAAACGAAAATAATTTTTTATAAATTAAATTTTTCACAATGCCTAAAAAATATTTTACTTAAAACCAGAGCCAGAAGGATTAATAATTTCCTGCTAAATTTATCGCTTAACGAATTACTCCTAGGCTACGCATTTCTTCTATTTCCAAACCAATTCCTTCATAAAAACTTCTAGGATTAAAGCCTAAGTCCTTGCGACTTTTGAATATCTCAAATGTTTTGTCTTCTTGTAATCTTAATACTTGTTCTTCTGTAATTGGAAATCCTGGGAATCGGTGAACCCATTTAGTTACTGTACCAGCTAATTTGGTGTTCACATTAATTTTTAACACCTGCCGTTGTAGCTTGAATAGTATAGTATTAACAATTTCTTCATAACTAATAGGTGTAGGTCCTGCTAAATTGTATTCTTGGTATTCCGTAGTCGATTGGTTAATAGCAGCCACTATCCCATCTGCTAAGTCTTCTCCATAAACTGGCTGCATCAAGCTTTTGCCCGCACCAAATAGAGGAAAAACAGGATAACGGTCTAGAAACTGAATCAGTCTGTGCATATTTTTATCCTGCATAGATCCGTAAATCATGCTTGGACGCAAGATGGTATAAACAATCCCACTAGCTTTGATTTTGGCTTCATTGTCTTTATAAATCTGAGAAAATTGATTGTATTTAGAAAAAATCCCAGTGGTGGTTACAAAATATGCTCTTTCTATCCCCGAATTTACAACCGCTTCAAGGGATTTGTGGTAATGTTTAGGATGTGTCATATCTAGATACCTTACTGAAGGATTGAGTATCTGTTTTAGGGTTTCTGGTTGGGTAACATCGCCTGTTACAGTTCTAACTTGGAGTTGTTCGACATACCTGGTATCTGAGGTAGGTCGGATCAAGCAAGTAAGAGCATCACTCCCAAATTTTTCTACCAATTTTCTTAAAACTCGATTACCAGTATCCGAGGTTGAACCAGAAAATACTATCTTCATACAAATTAATCGTTTTTTAATGATAGGCCTTTAATCCATGCTACTAACTTTAAAGCACCCAATATTGGACTAAAGATAATTGCACTAGGTTTATCCCATTTCCATAAGTATTTACCCAGAGAGTCAAGAAACCATTTATTAACTTTAGTTTTAATGGTTTCCGAAGTGTTAGAACTACCGCCCTTTACATGAAATAATCTAACTTTAGGATAAAACCATAGTTGATAACCAGCTTGCCAAATTCTTTTGCACAAATCAATATCTTCAAAGTGTAAGAAAAACTGCTCATCAAAACCCCCAAGGTCTTCATACATGGCTTTAGGCATCCCAATGCAGGCACCAGAAACACAATCTACTTGATGGGTTTCAACGGGCAACCAAGATAAGTCGTAGGATTTTTTATACCCAAAGACTTTATATAGCTTTGTAAAGTGAAGGAACACATTTAAGAAATTGGGAAAACTTCTTCGAGAACCCCGCTGCTCGCTGCCATCAGGGTTTAAAAGAATTCCCCCAAACGCACTCTTATTATCAGAATGTTTGGCAAAAAATTTAAAAGTTTCATCTAAAATGTTGCCATCTACAACTGTATCTGGGTTGATCAGGAGGATGTACTCTCCTGTGGCGTGCCTAAATCCTAGATTGTTTGCGGCACCAAATCCTAAATTAACTGGATTTTGAACTAATATGGTTTTGGTAAAATCTGAAATAACCATTTTACAGGTATTATCGGACGAGCAGTTATCCACTACGATTACTTCAAAAAAATTATCCCCTCCGGCCAAAAAGGAGTATAAGCTAGTGAGACATTTTGATAAAAGTTCTTGGCTATTAAAGCTAACCAATATGATTGATATTTTAAGCGTCATCACCAAAAATTAATTAATTAGATTTTTCAATAATTACTTAATAACTTAACTTTCAAATTTATTCATAATCATACGTTGTTTTAACCCTGCATAATATTCAGGGCCGAAAATAATCAGTGGAATAACCTTGATTAAAGAATACATTATCAAAAAAATTGCTTTACCAAAACTTATTCTATTAGATTTCCATAACTGCCAATAGTTTTTAGTATCTCCCCATTTCATTTGCCATAAATTTCTAGTTAATCCACTTTTTCCAAAGCTTTTGTAAATATAAGTTAGTTCAACATCAAGCATAGAAATTTGATGAGCATCCAGGCATATTTGCAGCCACAATAAGTAATCTTCACAATATCGTTGGTTGGGGTTAAACCTATAGTTTAGGTTTCTTTTAAGCATCACAGATGGAGTGACAAATGGATTGGAAAAGATAATTTCATCTTGACTAAAGATATAGGTTTTAAAGTTAGGCTTAATTTTAAAGTAATCCTCACTGTCTTCTGAACTGATTAACAAATAGGCGTGCCCGCAAACCGATATTTGAGGATTCGTAAGCATCCAAGAGTATTGAATAGCAATTTTTTGTCGATGCCAAGCATCGTCAGCATCCAAGAAAGCTAGATAGTCACCCTGAGCTACATCCCAACCTCGATTTCTGGAAAAACTAGGACCTTGATTGGAATTATTTTTCAGGAGTTTGATAGGAAGATAAGGATTATCACTTATAAATTCCTCTATGACTGTTGTGGTATGGTCTGTACTGCAATCATCTATGCAGATTATTTCTTGAACTGGATAAGTTTGTTCTTTGATTGAGTTGAGTGATCGCAGAATGGTCTTTTCTGAATTGAAGCAAGGTACGATTGCTGATACTGGTACTTTTTCCATCGATATAGATCATGTAAAGGAAAACTACGAACGAAGGCCAGCCAGTCAAATAATAGTAATTAAAGCTGTAAAGATACATTGCCAGGGCAGCCATATTATTTTTCTTACCTATTTTAGCTATAAAGTAAAGATATGCGATTAGGCCAATAATTCCAAAATTAACGACTAAAGAAGAAATGTTTGAATATGGTCTTTTTATCGTGATTATTTGACCAGCGGTATCAGGAATACCAATCAGTAGTTCAACAATATTTGAAGATGCTAAATATTCACTCAAACCTGTATATCTTGCGGTAAATGTTTCAATATATGCCAAATTTGCGTAGTAAGTATATACAAATAATACCTGAACTATAAATATCAATATCATATATAAAAACAAATCTATTTTCAATAATTTATGTAATATATAAAAACCAATCAATCCTAATGCACCATATATTGAAATAAAGGAGAAACTTATAAAATACCCAATAATGCATAATACTTTGACTAATATTTTTTTTGTGATAAATAAGTATATTCCAACGGTAAAAGCAAAGTATGAAGGCTCTGAAGTAAGGGAAGAAACCCTTGGTATGCCACCTCGTGCATCATACGGCCCCCCTAATCCTTCATAACCGATTTGATTATGTAACCAGGCTCCGTATTCCCCATATCCAGTTAAAAAAGCAATATACTGAAAGCATCCATATGCTACCAAAATGCCTACTGATATATCGGTTATATCAAAAATTTTATCCTTGGTAAAAAAATTTTTTAAATAGATAAAGTAACACACCATAACTATTGCCCTTACGACATCTACAATTAAGTGCAACTTAGTAACTATAGCAATTAACGATAGGGATAAAAAACAGACAATAAATATTTTTATGGATTTAGTATATTTAATCTTTATTTTAAATAATAACAAAAGAATAGGCAGATATGACGGATAAAGAGAAAACCCTAAAAAATCTATTGAAAACAGAGTCCACAAAGACAATAAAGATAATATTTTATGCATATTTTATATGTCTCATAGGGTATTTATCCTAGTCATAGCGAAAATCATTTTATAATCATATTAACGGATTGTTCCGTGTCTGCGACTTTCGACTACAGCCCATAAACCTAAATTCGCTAAAATTTTATGAAGGGTAATTGTTACAAATGAAAATATACTCATAAAAATTGATAAATAAAAAGGTAAATGATTCTGTAAACGGACTCTTAAGCATTCAGCTTCATTTAAATAATAATTACTGGAAAGTCCTGGCTGACTTGCAATAGCTATAACTGTATCTACATGAATGAATTTAACTTTTTTATTAAAGCAGCGACATAAAAAGTCATAGTCACCAGCTATTCTAAAAGAAGTATTGTAAAGCCCTTGTTCCTTATAGACGGACAAGGTGACGAAGACTGAGGGGTGAGGCAAGGTTTTATATGGAAGTTTATCGATTTTTCCAGATACTACTACCCATTTTGAATGTTCAAAATCTAGGGTTACTTTACAGTTTCCAACTATAATTTGTGAAATAGGACTATTTTCATAACTATTTATTACAGTTGATACGGCTTCAGTTGTGTATATATCTCCTGCATTCATAATACCTATAATATCGCCTTTACACAATGCGATCCCTTTGTTCATCGCATCATAAATACCCAAGTCAGATTCACTGATCCAGTAACTTATTTTTTCTTCATATTTTTTGATAATTTCTAAAGTCAAGTCTTGGCTTCCCCCATCAATTATGATATACTCTATATTTTCGTAAGTCTGGTTAATCACACTCTGAATAGTTTTCTCCAGGTACATTTCAGCATTGTAAACAACAGTAACTATACTGACCAGAGGCTTTTCAGGATGGCACTTTTCTTCATTATTACAATTAGGCAAAAGACGTCTGCCCCCCTTTAAATAAGGTTGGGATCTTTCTAGTTTTGTGCAGTAATATTCGATTTTGGGAATTGACATATGTAAATATAATTTATCCTTATTTGATTGGTGATGAGCATGAGTCATTGGCTTATTTGAGCAACATCTTAGGAAATTATTGTGTTACCAGAATCTCCTTTACTGACATTTGTTAATTCTTTATTATTGTTTTAGTCAGTAATGATCTTACTTCAATAGGGACATTTAGTAATCCATTTATATTGTTCTGGATTCTAATGGGAAATCACCTTGGATTCTTCAACGAAAAAACAGAGATAATTTATTGGTTAATGTCTATTAATGCTCATTTGTAAGTAGCCTGTAAAATAAATATTTTGTTTCATTGTTGTGTTATTTGTGGTTTCAAGGCATATATTTATTTGATCATACAATTATTAAACTAAAAATTGTACTGTTCTATATCCCAGTAAGCTTCTGATGAATCTGCATTTTTTCTGACTACCTCGTTGGCTGTATAACCACAGAAGCTAAGTATTGAAAGAATTTTTGATCTGGTTTTTTTTGGTAATCTATGTATCATCATATGATGGGCAAGAAATTTTAAAAAATTTGAATGATAATCTAGGTTTTTACTCATTTTTAATAAGATTTTCTGACTTTCTTCGGCATACAAATCAATTTGACGGCTTCTCTGATTGATTTGTCTGCGAAATCCTCCTAATGGTGATTTGACGTTATATAATTCTGCACAATAGAAAAAGCGTGACCACAACTCAAAATCACCTGCCAGTTTAAATTCAGTTGAAAGATGACCTCCAGATTTTTCCCAAAGACTTCTTTTCCAAAAAGTAGATTCTTGCTGGATTACAAAACCACTATAATTTTTGTTTTGCGGACAATAAAGACCATCAAGAAATGCTTCTTTTGAATATCCGGGAGAAGATGTGAAGCCGCTACAAAAACCGTGCCAATCCCATTCCCCCAGGTTAAGTGTTGTTAGCCATTCAACTTGAGGAAGTTCGGACATAATACTGGCTACTGTTTTAAAAGTCCACGGATAGTATAGGTCGTCGCTGTTAATCCATGACATAATCTCACCTGTTGAGTGGCTAAACCCTTTGTCGATCGCATCATATTGCCCACCATCAGGTTCACTGCACCAAAAGTGTAGGTATTTTTCGTACTTTTTTATAAGTGCTAAACTGTGATCTGATGAGCCCCCGTCAATGATAATATATTCCAAATTTGGATAATTTTGTGATAAAACGCTTTGGATGGTTGACTCTAGGAATTCAGCTTGATTGAAAGATGGTGTAACAATAGATATTTTGGGAACATTCATAATTAAACTTTGAAAGGTATGCGTTGATCAAATTGCTATGGAGTTACTTCCCTACACTTTTCTTTAAGCGTTGATTTTGTTTTTTCCGTTGTTCTCTGGTTGCATAAAAATGAAATTTTCTCAGTTCGCTTTTTTCTGGAACAAAAGCTATATCAATCTGAGACATCGCTCCATCAAGCAAACGATATTTCAAGTCAAATATGTCATATACGACGAACCCTCGCTCTTTCATAAAATCTATGCACTCATCAAACACAGGCGCACCTTTAAAAAAATTAAATAAAGAGACTTCAAGGATAACGCATTCTGTTTTTTTTAGGGTTTGTAGTCCTCCTGTTAAAACATCTATTTCCGCGCCTTGAGCGTCAATTTTGATCAAAAACGGTTCGACTGCATTTGTGCATATTTCATCCAGCGTTACGGTAGGAACTATTCGATCGAATCCATTAACATCTGAATCCTCTTCTTCTTGATAAATTGATGAGCCTACAAGGTCTGGATGAACATTAATTACTGTTGTCCCTGTTTGATTTGATGCTGCCGCAGCTATATATTCAGCTTTTTTAAGTTGAGAAACGATTTGCTCTAAATCTGAAGAAAACTCTTCGAGAGGCTCAACTAAAATATGTTTAGCTTCTGGAAAAATTTGGTATAGTGCAGGTGTACCATTTGCTGCACCAACATCTACTATAGTTTTGGGCTGCAAACCATTTTTAGCAGCTTGATACAGACACCCATACATAAAATCTCTGGGATATGAATGCCCGTAATTTTCAACTTTTCGGATTTCTATCCCTAAACTGTAGAAAACCTTTTTAATATATGTTTTTGACAATTTTAACATCATAATATAATTCGGTTGTTTGCTTGTTTTTTGCTTAATAGAGATTTAGAAAGATTTGCTGCTACATCTTGATTACTCAAATTGTAATATCAGTTTTTATTGAAAGCACAAGTTGTTTTCAAGGCGTTCTGATATAGTTGGATATATCTAAGCGCCTGTAACTCAAGACAGTATTCTTTAAGAGCGATCGCTCTACACTGCTGACTCATTGTTTCTCGGAGGCGATCGTCCTTAATTAGTTTTAAAATTACTCCACTGGCTGTCAGACGTAGGAGTGTGAATCTGATATTTGCTGCTGAAATTATAGTAAAATCCTGGTCATCGAGCAAGTTTTCAACTGCTTCAGCTTTGAGACAGGGGTTTTAAACCCTGGCTATGCCCTGGATGCGATACTCAATTACCAAGTTGTAATAGGATTGATTGATGATTTTTATATACTGCCGCTTGGCTTGTAAGTCTAATTATGTGCTGCAAATGCCATCACAGTCTACCGTAAAGCCATTATTTAGTTACGCAAAACTTGGCGATAAGCGTTAATAAAAGCAGGGGCAGAATTAATTTCTCGTAATTCTTGAATTCTCTTTTTACTATTAAGTATATTGTCATTACGAAGCTCCTCCCCATCAATCATTTGTAATATTGAATTAGCCATTGCTTCAAGATCAAGGGGATTAAAAATAAATCGTGAATCTCCTATAGTCTCTGGCAAAGAAGTTACAGAAGAACAGATAACGGGAACACCTAAAGCTATAGCTTCTAATAATGGAAAACTTCCGGCTTCGTATAAGGTAGGAACAACTACTAAAGCACAATTTTTATATAACCAATGCAGTTCAGTTTCAGGTACGATATCTGTAAAAATAACCTGTTGTGATACTGTTGATTTTATTAAAAATTTCTCTATTTTGGGAAAAAAACGATCATTCTTTTTACCAGTAAAGATTACAGTAATAGAGCGATTATATTTGGCTTTAATTAATTCAACAGATTTAATCAAAGATAGATGGTTTTTATGTTCCCAAGTTTGAGCAGGATAAAGGATAAAATCTTGAAAATTACTATATTTTTTGCTATAAACTTCAGTTTCTTCTTTTGTAGAAGAAACTAATTTTATTTGGGTATAAGGTGGTGGACAAACATAAATTTTTGATTCTGGTAAATGAAAATATTTGATTAAGTCTTGTTTAACATGATTAAAAGAAACAACTACACCACTAGCATATTTAAGAGATTTCCAGTAATGTTCTGCTCTAAAAGCACGTTCTTCAGGAGTAAAAAATTCAGGAAAATGTAACTCTTGAACATCGTGCATTGTTATAATAAATGGATATGGTAAAGCATAAAAATCATAAATAGGTGCTGTTTGATAAGGAACATGAAGTAAATCAATATCTAAGGAAGCAAACCAACGATAAAGAGGATTTAAGTAGAATGCGAATTTTTGATCGATATTTAATTTATCTAAAATTTTAGCTAAAGCAATTCCCGCTATTCTACTTATACGCTCAACATAATTAAAATTATAAGATTTGATAATAGCGGTTGTTCCTTGTGCTTGATATTTGGTTATTAATTCAAGAGAACCTTTTTGCACTTCTTCAGTACATAAAATGACAATTTCTATATCATAATTTTTACTATTATTTAATAATAACTCAAGAAGTCGCCAACCATAAGGAGCAGTTCCTCCACCATCTAAACTAGCACTACCTAAGTAATAACCTATTTTCATAAGAATTGAACCTTTTTAAGGTATATCTTTGTATAAAACTACATTATTAATCTTCGGATCTTCTCTTAAAAATTGGAAACCTATAGACTTATATAGTTTTTGGGCGCGGTCGTTGTTATGATGGACTTTCAGTAATATCCGTTGATATAAATTGATTTTACAAAAGCATTCTGCATGATAAAGACTTAATTTAGCTATTCCTTTACCTTGCCATTGTTGATCAATAAAAACTCCATACATCGGTTCTGTGTATCCTTCATCCATACCTCTTAACATATAAAAGCCAATTAATTTAGAATGAGCTAAACTATTATCTTTAACTTCTATGCCAAAGAATTTATCATTAATAGCAATATCAAGTCTTTTTTGAATAGATAATAGTTCAAAATCAAAAGGATGAAAATATTTTACATATTCTGATAAACTATTTAGTAATAGATTACTTAAATCTTGTGCATCAGAACTGTGCAATAATCTAAAACCTATATAGTTCATAAAATTAATTTATTATGCTCAATATTAATAATTTGTCTTATTCAAAGTATCACAAATATATTTAATTTGTTCTTCGGATAAATCAGGATAACTAGGAAGATTAATTCCTCGCCATCCAATATCCTCAGCTACTTGATGTTTCTGATATTTTTGAGAATACATTGGCATAGTATGAACAGGATAAAATACAGGACGAGTTTCGATTCCAGCTTGTGCTAAATGTTCTCTAACTGTATCTCGTTGATTGGCTTGATCCACTAGAATTGATACCATCCAATAGGAGTGAAAAACATCGCCAATTTCAGGATGTACTTTAAAATTTGTATCCTGAAGTAACTCTTTATAAAGTTCAGCAATTTGACGTTTCTTCTTAATAATTGTCTGAATTTTTTCTAATTGAGCTAATCCTATGGCTGCACAAAGATTAGTCATACGATAATTATATCCTATAACGTCATGCCAGTATTCTCGATATTTGGCTAAACCTTGTCCTTTAAAATGAACAGCACGATCAAAAATTGTTTGATCATTAGTTATGACCATACCTCCTTCACCTGTGGTAATGGTTTTATTACCATAAAAGCTAAAAGTAGCCACATCTCCAAAAGTACCAACGTGCTGATTCTGATATAATGAACCAATAGCTTCAGCACAATCTTCTATTAAAAATAACCGATGTTTCTTGGCTATTTCTTTTAAGGCGGACAGATCACAAGGATGCCCATAAAGATGAACTGCTAATATGGCTTTAGTTTTCGGTGTAATCGCTCTAATAACATCTTCAGGATCGATTTGCCAAGTATCAGGAAGTGAATCTACAAAAACCGGAATTGCTCCGGTATAAGTGATAGTATTTACTGAAGCAATATAGGTTAAAGTAGGAACAATAACCTCATCTCCTTGACCAATTCCTAAAGCTAATAAAGCTAAATGTAAAGCCACTGTACCGTTACATACTCCCGTAGCATAATTGACTTTAACATAACTAGCAAATTCTTTTTCAAAGAGTTGAACATATTTACCCTTTGAAGAAATCCAGTTAGCATCTAGACAATCGTTTACGTATTTTTTTTCGTTTCCCACCAAAGATGGTTGATAAACAGGAATTTTGTGCATAATTGTAATTGGGATACTACACTCTCAAAAACCACTTAATTTAATGCTTCATTAAAGACTTTAACATATTGACTAGCAATATCATCCCATGAAGGACGAGGATCTGTCATGCCCTTAATAGCTGATTGCTTATATTCTGCATAATTCTCAAAAAAAGTATTCAAAGCTTCAACAATAGAACTAGGACAGTCAGGATCAAACCAAGCAATTTTAGCACTTCTATAAGAAAGATGCTCTTGCATTACGGGTATATTGGAACACAAAACTGGCACTCCAAAAGTCAAAGCTTCTTCAACTGGAAAACTACCACCACCTTCTGCTAAAGTGGGCATGATTAATGCTGTTGCTTGACTAATTAGACTGATAACATCAGCATCATCAACATAACCTAACGCATAAATATCTTCTCTTAAAATTAGATTAGTTCGATAAATCACTCCAGTAAGTCTTGCGGCTGACCAATATTCTGGGAAATAAGGGTTGGAGTAGTTTAAATCTTGTATCCCATTACCCAACAAAATTAAAGGAAATTCTTTGCGCCGTTGAAATCGTGACCACGCTATAAGCAGATTATAATGATTTTTATGTGTTGTTATATTAGCAGGAAAAATTACATATTTTTTAGGAAGGTTATCTAATAACTTAGAACAATCTAAAGGTAAGTTTTGTTGGGTTTCGGGTAATATAGCATGATGAATTAGATCGGCTTTTTGACAGATTTTTCCAAATTGCTTAATCAATTTTTCTTTAGTGGAATTTGATGAAACAACTATCCTAGTAGATTTTTCCATCCATACTTTTGACAGTTGCCATTCTAAATAGCTTACTTGACCACCAAGTATTTCCGGAAATTCTAATAGTGTAGCATCTTGAAAAGTACAAATTACTGGTTTATCGGTAAGGGGAAAGGTGAGTCGGTGAGGCCAAGGGCAGTAAATTAAATCACAGTCTGCAACTGCATTTTGAAATTGTTTTTGTTTACCTTGAGCTAAAAATTGAGGTAATAAACGCCGTAATAGTGATTTTATCCTTATTGTACCTTTAATCCCTAAAATTATTTGATGTTTTTCTAGCCAGAACTGATTTAGTTCCAGAATTTCCACTTTTTTATTATTAAGCATTTCAGGGTTATTTATACAACCAGAAGGAAGTGCCAATCTCACTAATTTAACATCGGCCTGACATGATATTGCTTCTGTCAACTTTATCAATAAACGTAAACCACCACCCAGACTAAGATAGGGATTCCAAATTAAAATTTTCATAATTTTATTCTCTAATGTGATTTTTATTCTTCAATTTTGGGTAAGAATCCCCATTTTACTTGCATTTGTAAAAATTTTAGAGAAAATATATTGGTTATATCATGTAATAGGGGCATTTTTGATGGATATTTGGCAAAAAGCCATTCATATTCAGCCCCTATCTGATAAATCCTAGAACTTCCTAAAATTTCGCCTACTTTTTTCATAGATTCTGTTGAATAAAATGTAGTGTGTTGACCCGTCATAGGTGCTAAATAAGCCCAACTTTTATCTCTTTTACCTGGAATATATAAACCTGTAGTAACAAAAACATAAAACCAATCTTTATGTAAAATATCTCGCATCATATTCAATGTATCAGCAGGTTTATTTAAGTGTTCAAATACTTCACTCTCTATGATTAAGTTATAAGGTTTATTGGCAATTACTTCATCTATATTTTTTAAAAACTTAACCGTTGAGAAATAAGGTTTAATGTATGGTTCATATGTATAAACATCCCAGCCTAATTTGAATTTTAAACTACTTGACACAAATCCTGAACCAGCACCAAAATCTAATACTTTAAAACCTTCTAATGAGAAAGAACGAATTAGTTTGAGTCTAACAAGAGTTTGTAAACGATTGACAATACAATATTGTCTCCACGCTGCCCCATTATCTAAACCTAAACTATCAGTAGATTCATAAAAATTTTTTAATTCGTTGGAAGACATATCATCTAAATGGTAGGATTGCAGGGTCTTGCATACTTCACACTCATAATAATCAGCGTTAATAGATTGAGCGATTTCTAAGGAAAATAGATAGTTTGTTTTTCCCTTACAGAGTTTACAAATGCTTGTTTTCTGATAATTCATAAGGTTTAATTGGTCTATGGGGCGATATTAAGTAATTTCCATTCTCTATAAGGGGATATTATTCCATCCCTATCACCATATATTCCTTCTCCCAGAGGTGAATTATTCACAATCACAATTTGTTTAACATTATCGAGTCTAAAATGAATAGAACCACGAGGTTCATCAATACCAACAGATAGTAAATATACACCACTGTTTAGTAAATTACCTGGTATAAGACATTCAACCGTATATTTACAAGCTTTTAAGCAGTTAATTGGCTTCCCCTTATCCCAATCTGTAGTTGCAAGTACAACAGAATTATCTGATTCTGACCGTATTCTAATAACAATACGAAGTGGAGTTAGAAGTTCTCTTTGTAAAATATCCATTTCTATGCTTAAAGGCTCAAATAAATCAAAAGATTCACACTCTTGTCTATGAATATTAGTAATCCGAATATCTTGTATAATGGCCAGTGAGTGTTGATTAGATTGAGTCATTAAGTCTTTTACAGAAAAGGATGATATAGCTGCGGTATATTTAGCTATTTGATTAGCAGGATAACCTATCGATTTTATTTTTCCAGCATCTAGCCAAATAACTTTTTTACAAAGACTAGCAACCGCACCCATATTATGGCTTACAAATAATACGGTCCTACCTTTAGTAGTAGCTACATCCTCCATCTTTCCTAAACATTTTCTCTGAAAGGCAGCATCCCCCACTGCTAAAACCTCATCAACAATCAAAATTTCTGGTTCCAAATGAGCCGCTACTCCAAATGCTAATCTTACATACATCCCTGAAGAATAGCGCTTGACGGGCGTATCAATAAACTTTTCTACTTCGGCAAATGCAACAATTTCATCAAAATTTTTTCTAATTTCCGCCCTGCTCATCCCCAGAATGGCGCCACTAAGATAAATATTTTCCCTGCCTGTCAATTCTGGATGAAACCCAGTTCCCACCTCCAAAAGCGAACCCACTCGTCCTCCCAAAATGGCTTCTCCTTTAGTGGGTGGCGTAATCCGCGATAAAATTTTTAATAGTGTACTTTTTCCCGCACCATTTCCCCCAATAATACCAACTATTTCACCAGGATAAATATCAAAATTAATATCTTTTAAGGCCCAAAATTCTTCCGTTGTGGATTGACCCACTTTACCATTCCAAAGTTTCCGAAACCCCTCAGCTAACTCATCCCGAAGGGTTAGATATTGCTTCTTTTCCTCGGAACGAATGCGATACATTTTTCCCAAGTCTCTAACAGAGATAATTGGCTTCATGCTCATCCCTAAATAAAATCTGCAAAACTTCGCTCGACCTGCCTGAACACTGTTAAACCAATAGCAAACATAACAGCAGAGGTAAAGGCACTAATCCCAAATCCTATCCCACTAAAACTTCCTTGTCCAGTCACCGCAAAGCGAAAGGTTTCAATCAACCCTGCCATTGGATTAAGATAGTACCACATTCGGACAGAATCGGGAACAATGCTGACTGGATAGACAATGGGTGAAGCATATAGCCAAATCTGGATGAGAAATGGGGTGAGATAGCGAAAATCTCTATACCTGACATTCAGACTAGCCAATAATGTTCCCATACCCGTAGCCAATATCATCACCACAACCATCACAACAGGAATTAGCACAAGACTGGCAGTGGGTCTAAGTCCATATAGATATGTCAGGGGCAAAAGGATAAACAGGGATACGGCAAAGTCAATCCACGCGGAACCCACCGCTGCGAAGGGAATTACCAGACGAGGAAAGTAAACTTTGGTAATTAACCTTTCATCCGCAATGATGCTCTCTCCTGCTCTAGTCAGTCCTTGAGAGAATAGCCCCCATAACACCAATGCTGAGTAAGCAAAGACAGCATAAGGGATACCATCAGAGGGAATTTTCGCAAAGCGACCAAAAATCAAAGTAAATATGAGTGTAGTCATCAATGGCTGCAAGACTACCCAAGCAATGCCGATCGCCGTCTGCTTGTACCTAACACTAACTTCCCTAGCAGCCAGGATATACAGTAAATCGCGGTAATCCCAAAACTCCCTTACTGCTTGCACTAAAGACTGATTGCCTGGACGAATAATAATTTTTCTATCACTGGCTTGCACGCCTAGACTCCTCTGGATATGTTCTCAAAACTTGGGCATGGGTACATATTACATTTTTACCTTGTTCTGGACTGGATGAATGGTTAATATTTAAAATTTGCCCTAATTTTTTCACGTTAAGCAAGGACTTATGACATTTTCGCCTTTTTTCAGGTTTATGGACAATATCTCGGATGATTGAAGGGGGCAACCCTAAAAAGGACTAAGCGCCCACATCGCCAAGGGTTTCTATAAATTCCCCTCGCAGGGATTCCAGAGTGGATTCCTGGCAATGACCTTGGCCAGACGAACAAGTTCCCCAATATCTGGCATTAAAGCAGAATCTACAAGCACTCTTAAACACTACTCTGGAGCCATCTCCATAATCTGCCCGATCGCGGCGGCTTGCCCCTACAGATGGACAGGCATCAGGGCTTTCATCCAAGGGGTAATTTTCGCTTTAATCTCCTGGGCATGAAGAGTGCCCATTCTGGGGTCAATCTCCGGAAAAACTGGCTTTGCTCCCCCTTTGCTAATAGATTCCGCTGTCGCCAAAAAAGAGGCATGGCGTGGTAATCACCTCATCCCCTTCCCCAATTCCTAACGCCCCCAAGCCAATCACGAGGGCATCTGGATTCTAATTTACACTTATCAGGTGCTTCACCCCCCAATACTCAGCCACTTCCTGCTCAAACAGCTTCACATCAGGCCATACAATAAACTGACCTGATTCTCAAACGCCGTTAATCGCCCCTTGAACTTCAACCTTGATTTGCTCGTACTAGGGTTTGAGGTCTAAAACGAGAATTTTAATTTCAGTCATATCATCAGTGGTGGGTCTGAAATTGGATGATATAAATTACAGAACTTTTGTCGATGATGCCAGCTTGTGAATTTCCAGGTGGTGCGTGACACAGAGGGCTTCGCAGGCGATCGCCTGGAGTGAACAAAGGAGATCGCTCAGATTTTTTTTTGCACTCAGGGGGATTTCCCAAAGCCTATCATAAAAAAGATTAAGAATCGACGCCCAAACAAATGTCCCGTCAAAACAACTTACCCTGGAGTTCTGCATATTGCTTGAACTTGCTGTCTGAGGACATCAACTAGCATGATATGCGATCGCTGTGGCAATCATCAGTCGAACTTGTGGAGCGTGGTGATGCTCTGGTAATTCTCCGCAAATCTCAGCAATTGTCGGAGTAATCCGCAACAAAAGAATCCCAGAACCTTTGAATGCCAAAGCCCGCCTAAGCGGGCTTCTTTGGATGATGGGGTTATGGATTCGGTTCTATCCCCATCGCCCGTAACTGTTCTGCTAACTCCTGCGCTCGTTGTTCGGCTCGTTCAGCCCGTTCACGCTCGGTTTCAGCCCGTTCACGCTCAGTTTCCGCCCGTTGGCGCTCGGTTTCGGCCCGTTGGCGCTCGGTTTCAGCCCGTTGGTGTTCGGTTTCAGCCAGTTCATCTTTAGAAGGCAGTAATTCTCCGTCTAAAGTGGCCCAGCGTAGCCAAACAGTCTCTACATCCCGGTACTGTCCAGACCACCGGACAAGGGCCAATCCGAGTTTTTGGCTGAGTAACCGTCCTTGTTCGTCTGCTGCCAAGGGTTCATAGACTCCTTTTGTTAAGACAAACCCTGCCCAATCTTCGGGATTGTAGGGGTCGTACCAAAAATACTCAGTGACCCGCATATGATTTTGGTAAATCTGCTTTTTCTCGGTTTTGTCCTGTTTGGCGGTACTGCTGGACAAGAGTTCAATGACCACATCGGGCCCTTTTCCTTCTTCCCAAAGGACCCAGCTTTTACGCTCGCCGCGAGGGACGTCTAGGACGGCGAACACATCGGGACCTTTGAAATCGCGATCGCGCACTTGGGCGAGACTATAGTAAACAAACATATTGCCCCCCACAAAGGCATCCCGGTCTTTCAACCAAGTCCACAGGGGGTCAACTAATAAATCCATTTGCAGTTTATGCCGCAGGGTTTCCATTGGAACACCGTCATCACAGGGCAGTTCATCTTGGGTAGGTGGAAGGGGAATTTCCGTCGGTTCTGTCAATGCAAATTGAGGAGCAGACATGATACCTCACCGATCGCGACTACAGTTTTAATTTCTATGATAAGTGGCTTACCCCTACCCCCAGAAAAATATCGCCCTCTCAATGTAAGAGCGATTTGCTGGGATAGCCGTTACGGATACAGCAAAATCTTATAAGTGTCAAGGGTCGGCTGAACTGCTCTTTCTACAGCGGCTGCTAATTCCTTAAGTGGATATTTATCACTCACCAATTTATCCACATCAATCCTCTTATTAAAGACAATATCTGTCGCTAACCCTTGAACTCGATAGCTGGAACTGTAGCTTCCCATCAAGTCAATTTCGCGGCGATATAAAATATTGGGATTAAGGGGAATTTCCACCTCATCGGGAAATTCGGCAAAAAATAGAATTTTCCCCCCTTTGCGGGTACAGTCGAGGGCTTGGAAAAAGGCTTTTTCGCTCGGAACTGCCAAGATACTCGTATCCACTCCCATTCCCCCCGTTCGTTCTTTCACCTGACTGGCTAAGTCTGGGTTACGAGCATCAAAAGCAGCTTCTGCCCCTAATTCCGAGGCTTTCTCTAGGCGAGAGGGGAGCAAATCTGTGGCGATCGCCCTCGCACCAAAATATTTCACCAGCATCACAAACATCAGTCCGATGGGACCCGCCCCCGTAATTAACACGGTCTGTCCTGGTTCCACTCGGGCCTTTTTCACCGCTTTTAAGCAGCAGTTTGTTGGTTCCACAAAACTCGCTTGCTCAAATGTGACGGAATCTGGGATGGGAATCAGCCCCCCATTCCGGACAATATGTCCAGGGACTTTCACATATTCGGCAAATCCACCGCCACTAGGAGCAAATCCCGCAGTGGTGGTGATATTTTTATAAACCTCACACATAGAAAAGTTTTCATTCAAGCAATAAGTGCAGTGCATACAGGGGATATGGTGCATCACCACCACTCGCTGTCCCACTTGCCATCCTGTTACCGCCTCTCCCACTGCAGAAATGACCCCCGCCGTTTCATGTCCAAAAATTCGCGGGGGTTCATAGAGTGGATACCGAATTTTTTTAATATCTGATTGACATAGCCCCACAACCCGGACTTGTACCAAAACCTCATCAGAAGAGAGTTCTGGCAGGGGGATGTCTTCATAACTGAGTTGGTTGACTCCTCTAAAAACCTGTGCTTTCATCGTTGGTGATTGTTAAAAAACTCTAACTTACCCTACCAGACTCGATTCACGCCTACTTGCAATAAAAACCCGCAGCGTCAAGCCTGGGGCTATACGGACAAAGCCTGCCTACGCAGGCTACTCTATAAAAACTTTTACCTGGATTTGGTATCACTCCAGTAGTCAGAGGGAATGGGGTCGTTGAAATCTTCACTCATCCAAACTTTACCGCGATGTAACCCAGAGACGCGAGGTTGAGGGGTTTGAGGTTGGATGTATTTTTGAGCCAGAAATTCAATGTAGTCTAGGACTTGTTGCTGCTGTTGAGGGGGTAGCTGTTCAAGTTGGGCGATCGCCGATTCAATTAAACTCTCGGTGGTTGAAGTGGACATTTTGACCTCCGTCAAGGTTGTGAGGGACATAACAAGGCCCTACCAGACTCGATTCACGGGATAAGCATCGAAGATAGCATCAATACTTAGAAGTGTTTGCTGTTCTACCGTGGCTTGAGCGATTAAAATCCTATCAAAAGGGTCTTTGTGGGGAATCGGTAAATTCTCCAGCGCCCAAACGTGGGTGACTTCGATGGGGAGAAGTTGCAGGTTATTTGTTTGTTGTTGGGTTTCGATTAACTCCCGCAAGGGCAACTCTAGATTTAATTTTCCCAGTTGCAATTTGATTTGCATTTCCCAAACGCTGGCAACACTGAGAATCAAGTCATTGCTGGGGTCGGCCAATAAGCTGCTAACCCGTTCGGAAAGCCTTTCAGGTGTTAAAGACCACCACATAAAGGTATGGGTATCTAGCAGCAAGTTCATGAGTGCTCACTCCAATATTCAGGGGGAATGGGGTCGTTGAAATCATCGCTAATCCACCCCATCCCGCGATGCAAGCCAGGGATGCGAGGTTGAGGGGGTTGGGGTTCAATGTATTTTTGAGCCAGAAATTCAATGTAGTCTAAGACTTGTTGCTGCTGTTGAGGGGGTAGCTGTTGCAGTTGGGCGATCGCCGATTCAATTAAACTTTGGGTGCTTGAACTGGACATTTTTACCTCCGGAAAGGTTGTTGGGTGGGCAGTTTGGATGAATTTAGCCTAACACGAGGGCTAAGGTTCCCGCAGGTGCGATCGACTTGACGCTCCCCTACAGAAAAGTTGGGACTTGTCTGGGCGATCGCATCCCTACCCGAATGCTATAACTGGGACGCGATCGCCCCTAAGACTCTCTATGTTTACTTTTGCTTTCTATCTATATGAATGAACTCCAATCTGATGTGTTGGTGGTGGGTGGCAGTACGGGAGGAACCGCTGCGGCAATTCAAGCGGCGCGTTGCGGTGCTCAAACGGTTTTAGTCAGCGAATTTCCTTGGTTGGGAGGAATGCTGACAGCGGCAGGGGTTTCGGCCCCTGATGGGAATGAGTTGGCCGCGTTTCAAACAGGTCTATGGGGTTCACTCCTGCAATCTCTGCAATGTCAGCAAGAGGGCGGATTAGATCACGGATGGGTGAGTTTTTTTACCTTTGATCCACGCACTGCGGCCCAAATTTTTGCGAACTGGGTGAAAGAACTGCCGAATCTGCACTGGATTTCTGGGCAAGTTCCCGTAGAAGTGTTGCGCGATGGAAATGCGATCGCAGGGGTTCGTTTTCAAGATGTGATTATCAAAGCGAAAATTACTCTAGATGGCACAGAACTGGGCGATTTACTGGCATTGGCAGAAATTCCCTATCGTTGGGGTTGGGAATTTCAAGGGGAGTGGAATGAACCCAGCGCCCCTGTTGCCTCCAATCTTTTAACAGAACGATATCCAGTACAAGCGCCTACTTGGGTGGTGGTGATGCAGGATTATGGGGAAGGGGCGACTGCCCCGGAAATTCCTGCACCTCCTGTTGAGGATTGCAGTCGCTTTTTAGGGGCTTGGGACAACTATGGCCCTGAATCTTTTCTCAATTACGGCAGATTGCCTGGAAATCGCTTCATGATTAATTGGCCAATTCAGGGCAATGATTATGGCGAAGGGGTGGGGCGACTGGTGGAAACGGACGCATCACGTTTAGAGTTTCTCCAAGAGGCGCGATCGCATTCCCAAAGTTTTGCAAGGTTTATCCAAACTCAGTTGGGACCTCGTTATGGGTTGGCTGAGGATATTTTTCCTGTCTCTATAAAAGGAGTCGAAGGGGACGGCAATTTTTTTAAAACCCCTGGTTTGGGCGGTGGGGCCTACGCTTTACATCCTTATTATCGAGAAAGCAGGCGGTTGGTGGGGGTGAAAACGATTACAGAACTGGATATTTTGCCTGCGGTTGGGGGGCGCGTCGCTCCTTTATCTGTAAATGAATCAGGAGTCTGCGATGCGATCGCCTTGGGGAATTATGCCAATGATCATCATTATCCCCATTTAGAAAGTCTGGACCCTTCTTTTAAGCTGGGCCCCAAATCCATTCGCTGGGGTGGGCGCTGGACTGGGACGCCTTTTACGATTCCTTATGGTTCTTTGGTGCCGTTGGCAACAGATGGACTGTTAGTTTGTGAAAAAAATATTTCTGTATCCCATATTGCCAATGGGGCCACTCGTCTACAACCTGTGGTGATGGGAATTGGACAAGCGGCAGGACTGGCAGCGGCCCTTTGTGTGGAAAAAAATTGTCAACCCAGGGATTTGCCTGTCCGAATATTGCAGATTGCGTTATTACAGGATGCGATCGCCCCAGCAGCTTTGGTTCCTCTGTTTAATCTGACTCCTGAACATGGCGACTGGTTGGATTGTCAAAAATTTTATTTAGAAAATCCAGAACACTATCCCCTCAGTGGCGATCGGCCAAACCAGGGAGAATTTTCTAAAACTCACACTGCATCCTCAACAGATATCAAATCCTCAATTCACTATCCATTTATTAACAATTGCCAACCATTTATGGGCTTGTTTCAGAAGAAAAGATTGCAAGAGTATGCGCTCATTCTGACTCACCCGGTAGAAATGGCGGGGCAAACTTGGAGTCTCGTCACCTTGCGTGCAGAAATAGACTGTCAATTAGAAAAGTGCGAGGATGAGCAAAGCTTAAATATTTGGGGCCGCCAGAATTCCTCGGGAAATTGGATAATCGTAGAAGAACTAAGAGCTTAATTTTCTATTGTCTTCCTCAAGCATTAGGGATAAGATTGAATCCAATTTTTCTCAAGGATGAGGAAGACGGATAGAAGCCTAACCGATTTGATGCGATCGCTCAACCCTTGGCTCAAGATTTTTAGCAGCAAAAGTTTCTGTTGCCATGATTATTCAGGGCAAGATATAATTTTAAGCAGTTAATCAATCAAGAAGCGATCGCCAAGCCATCTAAACAATGGAGTTTTATGGCTAGAAAAGACGTCTTTTCCTAAAGTGGACAGGCGGCAGGAGTGGAAAGATCTGTTGGTCTTGACAACGATGGCCGTGGCGTGGGAGATTATCGCGGTTTCTGTCGCACCCTTTGTCAACCCTGGGAGTGATGAGTACCTCCCCGGCTTGCAAGAGCTACTTTCTAGCAGCGATCGCGAGTTGACAGTGTGGTGATGCTTTTACCCCGGGGAATAGGGTAAGCTACTGTTATTCATCGACAGCCTAATCCTTCAACAGAAGGAGTCGGAGGTTGCGAGTTTGGCTGCAGTCCAGTCAGCCCTAACCGGCAAAAACAATTGTCCGGTGAGTTGCAACCATCATGGACAACAATAAACGGAGAAGGGTGCAACTACCTTGACCTATCCGTAATTGAGGAATGTGATGAGCAACGACTTAGATCTGATCAAAAGCCTTAGCCCCAGCGCAATGGATCAGATCATGATATATCTGGCCTTCAGTGCCATGAGAACCAGTGGGCACCGGCACGGAGCATTTTTGGATGCAGCGGCAACAGCAGCCAAATGTGCCATTTACATGACCTATTTGGAGCAGGATGAAAACCTGCGAATGACAGGTCACCTGCACCATATTGAGCCGAAGCGCGTTAAAGCCATTGTTGAGGAAGTTAAAGAAGCCTTAACAAAAGGCAAGCTCTTGAAGATGTTGGGTTCCCAGGAGCCTCGCTATCTGATCCAGTTTCCTTATGTGTGGCTGGAACAGTATCCGTGGAGACCGGGACGGCCTCGCATTCCGGGAAACAATCTGACGAGTGAAGAAAAACGTCAAATTGAACGCCAGCTTCCGAACAATATTCCCGATGCTCAACTGATCAACTCCTTCCAGTTTATGGAATTGATTGAGTTTCTGCACGCTCGCTCCCAGGAGGATTTTTCCGCAGACAGACGGATGCCTCTTTCTGAAGCCTTAGCAGAACATATCAAGCGGAGGTTGGTTTACTCCGGAACGGTAACGCGGATTAATTCCCCTTGGGGAATGCCCTTTTACGCCCTGACTCGTGCCTCTTATTCTCCCGTAGATGATCAAGAGCGCACCTACGTCATGGTGGAGGATACCGCACGATACTTCCGCCTGATGAAGGATTGGGCGGAACGGCAACCTAAAACGATGCGGCTGTTGGAGGAATTGGATATCCCCTCTCATCGCATGGACCAAGCGATGGAAGAGTTGGATGAAGTCATCCGCCAGTGGGCCGATCGCTATCACGAGGAGGGGGGTGAACCCACGTTGCTCCAGATGGTATTCGGTCCTCAAGAAGAGTCCTAGAGTAGCATCCGGCTTCCCCTGGTTCAATCATTGCTGAATGGGGAAGGAATGCCCTCTGCTTCAAGCGTCAATCAGTGTGTTTCGGATCAATCTAGTCTAAAATCTATAAATCTCCTTTAACGCCCCTTTATAGGGGCGAAATATTGGGGATTTACAAAAAAAAGCTTCGGCATTTAACCGAGGCAGGAACGAGTTGAGAAACTGGATTTTTTTGATAATTGAGAAGGGAGGAAAAGCCCCATTAAACCTCTTAAAGCGAGTTTCTAAGGTAAAGAATTGAGCGTAGGGAGTGACCGGGCGATCGGGTGAAAAAACTCAAGCTTTGCGAGGGCCGCTTCGCCGCAAACTCCCCTGTTGACGCTCTAAAATTTCTTTCGCAACTAAACTAATTAATCCCAGACAGGCTAATAGTGCCGCTGCGGAAAATGCCGACTGGGTTTGATACTGCTTATAAGCTTCCTCTACAAATAACGGTAACGTTTGGGTTTTTCCAATCAAGTTGCCAGAGACGACGGCAACCGCACCAAACTCTCCCATTGCTCGGGCATTGGTTAAAATGACTCCATACATCAGTCCCCAGCGGATATTGGGTAAAGTAATCCGCCAGAAGATTTGCCAATCATTTGCTCCCAGGGTTTTTGCTGCTTCTTCCTGTTCGGGTCCGGTTTCCTCTAAGACGGGAATCACGGAACGAGCGACAAAGGGGAGGGTCACGAATAAACTGGCAAGGATGATTCCCGGTAGGGCAAAAATAATCTGAAGATTGGCGGATTGAATCAGGGGACCAAACCAGCCATTTCTTCCATAAAGTAGAACAATCATTAACCCAGCGACAACGGGGGAGATGGAAAAAGGCAAGTCAATGATGCTGACAATAAACGCTCGACCGGGAATTTTATGGCGGGCGATCGCCCATGCTGCGCATAATCCAAAGACAGTATTAATCGGGAGTACAATCGCGGCAACGATGACAGTTAACTTAATCGCCTCTAAAAAGTCGTGGTCCTTAAAGTTAGTAAAGAAGGGGCCGAACCCGTTTCTAAATGCTTGATAAAAGACATTCAGTGCAGGAATGAAAAGAACCAGCCCTAAGTAGGCGATCGCCACCCCAATGGCAATCCGCGGCACCCATTGTTCTTGCTTTTTAGAATTGCCACTCTTCTCAACTGGCTGATCACTGATAGATTTAAGCATACCGTCTTCCCCAAGCTTGCACGAGATTAATTGCGAATAAAATGGCTAAAGAAACTGCTAACAGTACAACCCCTATCACCGTTGCTCCATAGTAGTCATATTGTTCCAGTCGTTGAAAAATTAAGACCGGGGCGATTAAATCCTTAAACGGAATATTTGAGGCCACAATCACAATTGACCCATACTCTCCCACCGCCCGGGAAAACCCCAAAGCTACACCAATTAAAATTGGTGAAATCAACTGGGGAATAATAATTCGCCAAAAGGTTTGAGAGTTAGAAGCACCCAAACTCCAGGCAACTTCTTCGACTTCAGGCTCTATTTCCCTTAAAACAGGTTGCACTGTTCGGACTACAAACGGAAGGGAGATAAAGAGCATGGCAATGCCTACTCCGAAACGGGTAAAAGCAATTTGAATTCCAAAGGGTTCCAGCAGGGAACCGATCCAACCCGTTCGACTATAAACCGTGGCGATCGTCAAACCGGCCACTGCTGTGGGCAGGGCAAATGGTAAATCAATTGCTGCATCAATAATCCGCTTAAAAGGAAAGTCATAGCGCACTAAAACCCAAGCAATTAAAGTACCAAATACGCCATTAATTAGGGCAGTAACAAAAGCGGTAACAAAGGTGACGTCATAAGCGGAAATGGCTACGGGGCTGGTCGCAATTCGCCAAAACTCACTGGGGTCTTTTGTTGCCGACATCCACAACAAGGCTGCCATCGGCAGTAACAGCATGATACTCAGATAGCCAATCGTGATCCGCCAAGGCCAAGACAGATGGAGGAGGCCACCGAGGGAGGTTAGTAATTTTTTGGGAGGATTATTGAAGGAAATTGCCATAATAACCTGGGAATTATTGTTACTCTTTATTGATAGACTCAAGCATTACAAAAGCTTTCGTTTTTGGATGAACGAGGGTTTTGGGATATTTGAAGGTTTGGAGAATAAGAAACAATTCGGTTGAATAAGTTGGGCGCTTGGGTTAACAAACCGGAGCAAATATTCTGGTTTCTTTGGGTTTGACGTACACCTCCTGATTGGCTTCGAGTTGCAGTTCATCATACCGCTCCCGACTTAATTGTGCCGTCAATACTGACCCCGATTTCAGCACTAATTCTAATTGAATTTCCCATCCTAAATGAACCAGGCGGGTTACTTGCGCCGAAACAAACTCAGGTTCTGGGTTGGTTCTAATTAATAAATCATGAGGACGCAAAAATATTTGGTCTGAGGATGAAACCTGAGACTGAGTTTTACAGAGTCCTGAATTAATAGGAAGAACATTCACCGGACCAATAAAACTCATAACAAACGAACTGGCGGGTTGATCATAAATTTCGCTGGCTGTCCCCACTTGTTCCACCCGACCATTGTTCATCACCACAATTTCATCGGCGACTTCCATCGCTTCTTCTTGATCGTGGGTGACAAAAACAGTGGTGACATGAACTTCATCATGTAAATGTCGAAGCCAAGCCCGCAGTTCTTTACGGACTTTGGCATCTAATGCACCAAAGGGTTCATCGAGTAACAAAACTTTCGGTTGTACGGCTAAGGCTCGGGCTAAGGCAATCCGCTGGCGTTGACCCCCAGAGAGTTGCGCGGGATAGCGATCGCCTAACCCTTGCAGTTGCACCAACTCCAACAACTGTTCCACCCGCTCCCGCACTTGGAGCTTGGGAACCTTACGAATTTCCAAGGGAAAGGCAATATTTTTGCGAATGGTCATGTGTTTAAACAGCGCATAATGCTGAAACACAAAGCCAATATTTCGCTCTTGGACTCGGACTTGGGTCGCATTTTCTCCGGTTAAATAGATTTCACCTTGATCCGGTGCTTCTAATCCGGCAATCAGTCGCAGTAAGGTCGATTTACCGGACCCAGAAGGTCCTAAGAGGGCAACTAAAGATCCACTCTTAATGTCAAGGTTGACCTGATCAAGGGCCAAAAATGAACCAAAATTTTTAGAAACGTCCTGAATTAAGATTCCCATGATTACAACTTGCGGGGTGAAGTCAATAAAAGGCTGGATTAGAGAGCATCATGTGATTGAACAGATGCCGTTCAAACTGAGGCGATGTTAGGGACGGTATAAACTAGCTTGAATCTCATCAAAAACTGCTCCTTCGTCAAAAAATTGTCGTTGTATGGTATCCCATCCGCCTAAATCTTCAATGGTAAAGGGGGTATTAACAATAGGAAAGCGATCGCCTTGATTGCTCTCCACTGTAGGTTCTACAGGCCGAAACCCGTAGCGCGCAAAAACAGTTTGGGCTTCGGGAGTAAATAAATATTGGACAAATGCTTCAGCCAGTTCCCGATTCCCATGTTTATCCACATTTTCATCAATCACCGCTACCGCATTTTCGATCGCAATATTGACCTGCGGGACAAGGTAAGCCACGGGGCGATCGTTGAGTCCCGCTAAAATCATTTCATTTTCATAGTTCACCAACACATCTCCCTGACGTTGCTCCACAAAAGCATCGGTCGCTTCCCGGGAGTCTTTAGATAAAACCACTGCATTTTCATAGACTTTCTGGGTAAAAGCTCGCGCCTGCTCTGGCGTTCCTCCGGTTTGGGTGACGGAACCCCAAAGCGCAAGAAAACTCCACCGCGCACCCCCAGAGGTTTTCGGGTTAGCCAGAACAATCTGGACGTCCTCTTTGGCTAAATCTGCCCAGGTTTGAATGCCTTTGGGATTATTGGGTCTAGTAGCAATTGTAGCGACAGAACGAGTAACGATGGAATTATTGGGGGCTTCTTGTTCCCAACCGGGTTCAATCAGTCCCTCTTTTTCCAGTTGTTGAATATCTAAGGCTAAAGCTAGGGCGACGACATCAGCATCCAGTCCGTGGAGGACAGTGCGGGTTTGGGTCCCGGAAGGGCCGTAACTTTGGCGAATCACTGCCTTGCGATCGTGCTGCTGATTCCAAGTTTCTAGGAATTGGGGAATGATTTCTTGATACGCCGAAGGGGTCACCATGTAGGAGACGAGGGTCAGTTCCAGGGGATTGGGATTGCTCAGATTACCTGTGCAGGCGGCGAGCGCCCAACTCAGACTAACTCCCCATAGGAAAGCAACGACCCACCGGATGAATAAATTTGGGGACAAAAAGCGACTCATTTCCACCGACAGCCTAGGTATTTGAGCAAGGATAAGGAGAATGAAGAAGTGCGATCGAGCCAAGGGCAGGTGGAGTAAGTCCACCTTATCCCCTGCTCACAATCATATTCCGTGAATTGATGTCCTGGCAATTACCAGTTCTCCTCATCAGGGTCCGTTGACTTACTCCAAATTTCTACATCGAGGTCGTTCAAATAAATCATTGCGCTATCAATCTGGCATTTTTTTCCCCGGAGATCGAGGTCAAACCACCCATCATTTTTGATATTAGCTGCTAACAAGGCTGCATTCACGTTAACGGTCAATCCATACTCAGAAATCAGGCGAGAAATGATGGGTTCTTCCTGATACTCTTTCGGAACCCGAATCCGAATTCGCAGGTGTGTGGGTCGGGAGTCATCGGTTGAGAGGTGTAAAGACGGCGGTTGCGAACCTGGATAACTCGGGTTTACTTGAGCGTGATAATTAGGGTGAGTCGGCATAAATTTCTCCACTTGAGCTAATTTTATCTAGTCGTCCATAAAGCTGGGAAGAAACTGTTTTGGTGAACTATAACGGACTTTCATTGCTGGACTTGGCTCAAAATTGTGTCAAAGATAGCGCCATCGTCAAAAAATTTACTTTGCACTGCATCCCAGCCCCCCAAGTCTTCAATGGTGAACAAAGTTCGGATCTGGGGAAATTGACTGCTAAATTCCGTGGCAACGTCAGGATCCACAGGACGGAAGCCCACTTTGGCAAATTCGCGTTGAGCAGTTGGGGTAAATAAATACTGGACGAAGGCTTCGGCGACTTCCCGGGTCCCGTGTTTATCCACGTTGGCATCAACTACAGCAACGGGATTATCGATAGAAATATTTACCTCGGGAATCACATAGGGAAGTTCTTGGCCGTTTTGTTTAGCCAATATCACTTCGTTTTCATAGTTGATTAATACATCCCCTTGACCCTGTTTGAAAAAGACGTCACTGGATTCGCGAGCATCGCGGGGGAGGACGGGGACATTTTGGAAGACTTTACGAGTAAATTCGGTGGCAGTCGTATCATTCCCCCCGGTTTCGGTGACTGCACCCCAAAGACCTAAGAAATTCCACCGCGCACCGCCCGAAGTTTTGGGGTTAGCGGTAATGACGCTGACATCATCTTTGGCTAAGTCTTGCCAGGTTTTAATGCCTTTGGGATTACCGGCTCGGGTGACTAAAGCAGCAACGGATTTATGGACGATCGCATCGTTGGGAGTCTCTTGTTCCCACCCCGGTTGAATCAGCCCAGCTTTTTCAATTTGTTGGGTATCTAATGCCAGCGCTAAGGCAACGATATCGGCTTCTAATCCATCAATGACAGCTCGGGTTTGGGAACCGGACCCCCCATAGCTTTGGGTAAAGGTGACTTCTTGGTTATGTTCTTCTTTCCACTGCTGTACAAATTGCGGAATGATTTGCTCATACGCGGCACGAGTGACGGCATAAGACACCAGGGTGAGTTGGACGTTTTCACCGCCTGCTGTACCTGTGGAACCTCCACAAGCTGCGATCGCCGCGCTCATAGTGAGGCCCACGAGAAACAATGAAACAGATTTTTGGATTTGTCGATACTTCCCTCGACTGGTGAAGAATTCTTTCCACCAACGGACTAGGGTCCCTTGCCTAAACCCCCCACTCCATAATGTGCGGTTTTGATCCAAGGGGTTTTTTCCCTCTGCGCTCGGTTGCCATTGACCCATATACCCTCCTTTCTCTAATCTACGGTAACTTGGTCAAGATACCGTTGTTTGACTGAAAATTAACATTATCGGAAAAGCTAAAAAAAAGCAAGTGTTTTTTTTAATTCCTACAGCGCCCGGAATAGGCGGTTAACAGGGCCGTAGCTGTCTCACTGTCGGGTGCATTATTCATATATAATAAGTTGGTAACTTGTAAATGGGGATAGGACTCCGCTCAAATCGAGTTGCCGTAAGGATTTCAGAAAAAATCGCCTAAATTTCAAAAAACCCTTGCTTTTTTCCGAGACCTTGTGCTACATTTATAAACTGTTGGCAAGGACGCATAGCTCAGTTGGTTAGAGCACCACGTTGACATCGTGGGGGTCACTGGTTCGAGTCCAGTTGTGTCCATTCAAAGCTTGATTTATAAAAGTAAACGGAGAATTCGCCGAAGATCTTAGATCGGCATCCATTCTGTTGAGGAAAAAGACTCAATCAGTTGCCTTTGACTATCCGGTGTTGAAGGGGCCTTTTTGACTTTAAGAAATGAGTGGGTTACGGACTGAGCCCGCAGCGATCGCCTCAGAAGTCCTTCCTGTGAAGGCACTCACTCCTGCACAGGACCACCGGCAAACCATTACTTCAGGAAATAAACCATATCCAAGCCCTCGCCATTGGAACGCATCTAGCGCTTATGAAGGGTGAATTTTGGATGAATTTGAGGGGGTTTCTATGACTAACTTAAATTAGAAAGAGCATAATTGAGTGAAGGGATAAAACTCAAATTTTCACCTTAAATATCAGCTATTTAGTCAGAATAAATAATAGTCACTTCCCCAAATTCCCATATTTTGTTATACAATAAAAAATAGGAAATTGGAATTAAAGACTCCTAAAAAGAGCCAAGGTTCGCCGGTGAAAAACCACTTGAGGAGGTAGGGATAGGTGCTGGGTCATCCAGGAGGACTGTCTAACTTTTACCCCATCCACAAGGCCGACGAAGGAAGGGGGGAGGGCGGAGCCGTAAGACCGAGCCGATGCCACAAAACTAACCCCTCTAAGGGTATAAATATGGATTAAAGATGAACTTTTCAAAAAAAAAGAGTATCTTCTTGATCGCAACCCAAAGAAATATAGAGGATCGGACCCTGAACATGAGATTATCTTGGCGCTGGTTTTTACTTTCTAGCTTAATGAGTTTAACCTTCGCGATCGCCCTCCAGGATCGGTCGCAAGTGGCCCATTCGCAAATCGAGCCTCCCTCCAGCGAGAGCCTGAACCAGGAATCCGGACCCCTTTTTATTTTAGATAAAACCCTGGAAGGACATACCAGTTGGGTAGAAGCCATAAAATTTAGTCCCGATGGCAGCATCCTAGCGAGTGGCAGTCGCGATCATACAATCAATCTCTGGAATTGGTCCACTGGCGAATTGATTCGCACCCTGCTGGGACATTCCGCTGATGTAAATTCCCTCGCTTTTAGTCCCGATGGACAAGGTTTAGCCAGTGGCAGTACCGATCTCACCGTCAAATTGTGGGATGTAAATCAGGGCATTTTAACCGGGACGCGATTAGGTCATACCTTTGCGGTTCGGGGTGTCGCCTTTACCCCGGATGGACTAACTCTAGCCTCTGCGAGTGCCGATCGCAGCATCATCCTGTGGGATGTCAACACGGAACGAGAAAGGCGAACCCTAAACTGGCATTCCAGCTTTGTCTGGGCAGTTGCCGTCAGTCCCGATGGCAATACCTTAGTGAGTGGGGGCTACGATAACACCATCCGCTTTTGGAGAATGCCCAAGGGGAAAAAGTGGCGCTCCATTGAAGGGCATTCTAGCCCCATTACCGCGATCGCCTTTAGTCCCGATGGACAAACCGTCGCCAGTGCCAGTGCCGATCACACCATCAAGTTATGGGACCTCAACACCGGCTCTTTGAAAAGTACCTTAACGGGTCATGCAGATTGGGTCTTAGCAGTGGCATTTAGCCCCGATGGTCAACTGCTTGCCAGTGGGGGTGCCGATCGCACCCTGCGCCTGTGGAATGTGGAAAATGGTTCCCTGCGAACCCTCTTCAACAATCATCAAGGGCGAGTTCTTTCCGTTGCCTTTAGTCCCGATGGACAGGCCCTTGCCAGTGCCAGTGCGGACCAAACGATTAAAATTTGGCGAGCCGTTCAATAAACTGGGTCAATTTTCCAGGAAAAACCCGGGATATTTCTCCAGCTTGGCAGCCGTTGAATTTTCTTTATAAAAGCTAGGAAACTTCCCCTCTTTATGCCGTCCAACTGGAAAGAAAATCATCCCGGCTTTTACTGCATCTTTATATTTTGAAGTTGAATAAACATTTTTTTAGGCTAAATAACACTTAAAACATCAAAAATTTATTTTAGGGAAAGGATAGAGAAAAATGAACTTATGGGAAAGCCTGGACATGGCTGCGAAGACCCTAGTGGCCAACAAAACTAGAAGTACCCTCACCATGCTGGGGATTATTATCGGGAATGCTGCCGTGATTGCTACGATTGGGGTTGGCTCAGGCGCGCAAAATTTTATTGGGGGACAAATAGAATCCTTGGGAACAAATGTGCTGATTATTGCCCCGGGGAATCGGAATAGCCGCAGATTAGGAGGACCGCCCCAAACCTTGGTTTTGGAGGATGCAAAGGCGATCGCCTCCCAAGTTCCCGGTATTAATGGAGTCTCCCCCGAACTCAACGGCAGTGAACTGGTGCGCTATGGCAATCAGAACTTTTCAGCATTGATATTTGGCACGATGCCCGATTTTCTCACCGTCCGCAGCTTTGAGGTAGAAAAGGGACGATTTTTAAATGAATTAGATGTTCAGCGCAGCAATGCAGTAGTGGCGTTAGGTTCAGATTTAGCCATTGCTTTATTTGGAGACAGCAACCCCATTGGACAAAAAGTCCGCATCAAAAATGTCAGCCTAGAAGTGATTGGGGTGATGAAACCCAAAGGAGCATCTTTTGGGACAAACTACGATGAAACCGCTTTAATTCCCATCACGACAATGGCGAATAGAATCCTGGGACGGCAATCGCCTTATGGACTATCGCTTTCTTTCATTTGGGTGACGATCGCCAATGAAGAAGGGATGGGAATAGCCCAGTTTCAAATTGAAAATTTGCTGCGTCTACGGCATCGAATTACGGACGAAGACGATTTCTACGTTCAGAATCAGCAAGATTTAATGAATACCTTTGATGCGATTACAGGTGCGTTAACGGTGTTACTCGCAGCGGTGGCGAGTATCTCCCTGCTGGTGGGTGGGATTGGAATTATGAATATCATGTTGGTATCGGTGACGGAACGAACTCAGGAGATAGGGTTGCGCAAGGCGATCGGCGCATCTGAGCAAGATATTTTAATTCAGTTCATCATAGAAGCAGTGATTCTAGCGGTGGCGGGGGGTGCAATCGGCATTGGTATTGGGGTGGGGGGTATTTTTTTGATTGCCCTAGTCACGCCTTTTGAGGCGGGAGTTTCGGGAATGGCGATCGCCCTGGCAACCAGTGTCTCTGGAGGCATCGGCTTATTTTTTGGGGTAGTTCCTGCCCGTCGTGCAGCCCAGCTCGACCCGATTGTAGCATTAAGAAGTGAGTAATTGAATTGGGTCATTAGTCATTGGTCATTGGTCATTGTTTTATCAGTGAATTTAGGGAATTAAAGATTACTATGAACTCTCAAAATCAACTCCAATCTACTCTACCGATTCCAGAACAAAAAGCGGCGATCGTCCAACTGAAAGATGTTTACAAAATTTATGGATCGGGTAATACAGAAGTCCAAGCCCTAAAAGGGGTTAATTTAACCATTTATGAAGGGGAATATTGCTCAATCATGGGGGCCTCTGGTTCTGGGAAATCGACTGCAATGAATATTATTGGCTGCCTGGATAGACCCAGTAGCGGATATTATTATCTGGATGAGGTTGATGTTACAAAAATGGAAGACGCGAATCTAGCTAAAATTCGGAACTTAAAGTTAGGATTTGTTTTTCAACAGTATCATCTATTACCTCAACTGAGCGCCTTAGAAAATGTCATGTTGCCAATGGTATATGCGGGAGTTTCTCCCTCGGAACGGCGGGCGAGATCGATGGAGGCATTAACGCGGGTCGGCTTAGAAAATCGGATGAATAATAAGCCCAATCAAATGTCTGGGGGACAACAACAACGGGTGGCGATCGCCCGGGCGATCGTCAACCAGCCCGTTTTACTATTAGCGGATGAACCCACCGGCGCTTTAGATACCAAAACCACTGAAGAAGTCATTCATATTTTTTCAGAACTTAATGCTAGTGGCATGACGATCGTGATGGTAACCCACGAACCGGAAGTCGCCCGCGCCACTAAACGAATTGTCATGTTTCGTGATGGAGAGGTCATCCAATCTCATCTCACTCCCGCTGATTTGCATAGCGCAACGTTTTAAACCCTATGAGGGGACGGTTTGGCCCGGGAATTCCACCGGGCAAGGCTCACCCCTGATTTTTAAAAGAGGATATCGGCTTTTTGGAATTTTGCTAGAGGTCTAATTATTTCCGCGACAGATCCTCGTTCAAAGAAAAAATTGGTAATCCTATCAAGCCCAATTAACAGCCGAAACGTAATATCAAAGAACAACCCCCGGGAGCCGCTGATAAATCTACCTATAGTAGAAGGTTTCTGGCCATTAAGTTATTTATTATAGGAAAGAGATTAAAGGGCCTTTCTGTCCAAAAGACAGAAAAGAATCTCGCTCTCACAGAAGTGAAAATACCCTCCAACTAGCCACTCAGTGCGATAAAAGCGGGCCAGCTTAGTCACCAACCGTTGGGCGTGCTGATTTCCTCACGTAGGAAGAAACTCAATGGGATAGGTATGACTGCTCTAAACGCAGGTCTTTGACAACCGGATTGGGGAAGACACTCTCGGTGGAGGGGAAATACCCATTGATTCGGGCTTCAACCCCGGGTCGTCGGGTCCCTGCTGCCGAGGTCAAGTCACTGGGTTTGGGTCGGGTGTAGGTGATAGAAATCACCCGGCTCTATTACGGAGGGTCACTTCCGGCAGCTACAGCGATCGCTCACGAGGTAGCAACCGATGATTGATAATACACTCAAGGAAGTTATTTAATAAAAATGCCATCGTTAAAATACCAAACGACGGGACTCACAAGGGGATGGACTAGGGCAGTCAATGATAGGCCTATGGAGAATCCGATAGCTGGCGTGAGTAAAAAATCATCGACTCCGGATAAAGAACCGCCGCTGATCTTGGTCGTCGATGATGACCGTTTTATGCGGGATCTCCTCCGTCAAGTCATGGAAAAAGAGGGCTACCGAGTAGCCGAGGCGGAAAATGGCCTTCAGGGTTTAGAGGCCTATATTCGCCTGCATCCCGATATGGTTTTGATCGATGCCATCATGCCGGTTATGGATGGTTTTACCTGCTGTACTAGGCTGCAAGCCATGTTTGAGGATGATTCTTCCGGGGACTATGACTTTGCATCCCACACCCCCATCTTAATGATTACCAGTCTGGAGGATAGTAAATCGGTGGACCATGCATTCGAGGTGGGTGCCGTGGATTTCGTCACCAAACCGATTCACTGGGCAGTTTTGCGTCAAAGGGTTAGACGGTTGCTGGAACAAGCACAGCTGTATCGACAGTTACAAGCGGCAAATGAGGAGTTGCAGCGTCTGGCATTTCTGGATGGGTTGACTCGGGTTGCTAATCGTCGCGGTTTTGACCAAGCATTAGAACATGAGTGGCGGCGACTGATTCGGGAAAGTGTTGCGGCGAAAAACACGGGGACAGATACTCATTTTGTCCAAAATCCTTCCTCTCTGTCTTTGATTTTGTGTGATGTAGACTTTTTTAAACGCTACAACGATTCCTGCGGGCATTTAGCCGGGGATGAATGTTTACAAGAAGTTGCAGAGGCTCTGACTCGCTCGGTGCAACGTCCCGGGGATTTGGTGGCGCGTTACGGGGGAGAAGAATTTGCGATTTTGCTTCCGAATACAGATGCAGCAGGGGCGGTGAGTGTGGCCCAAAAAATTCGGACTGAAATCCGCAATTTACAGATTCCCCATCCCACTTCTGCGGTGAGTGAATTTATTACGGTGAGTTTGGGGGTGACTGCTACGATTCCTTGTCCGAGTACGGTTCCCTCTGAGCTAATTTCGATTGCGGACAAAGCGCTCTATCAGGCGAAAGAATCGGGGCGCGATCGCCTGATTCTAAAAATTTTTATTTTGCCCAAGTAAGGCAACTTCCAAAATTAATCTTTCCCGAATATCTTGCTTTGTTTCAGTGACGTAAAAATTGAGAGAAAGCTATCACTGCAAACTAATTGGGTAGGGATACGGGAATGGTTGGGTGAGCCTCATTTAATTAATAGAGATAGAAAAAGGGTGGGAATTTCCCACCCTTTTCCTCTTCAAACCACGGCGGATAAACTTACTTGTGCCGTTTGTGCCACCGGGGGAATTTCATCTTGGGCTAATGTTTCTAAGATCGGACGAACTTCAGGACCCCCAAGCCTTCCCAGAGCTTGAGCAACGCGATGGCGAATTTGCCAATCGGCATCGCTGGCGTAGGGAATTAATAATGCAGTGGCTCGCTGATCGCCGAGTTCCCCAAAAGAGCCGATCGCCGCTGTTTTGATAAGACTTTCTGAAGAATTCAGGGCATCTTCTAAAATCTCAAAAGACCGAATATCCCCTAATTCTCCTAATGCCGCCACAATACTGAGTTTCAGCAGCCATTCCGAGGTATTCTCATAGATCTGTTGCAACTCTTCAAATGCTTCTGTTAATTGCAAACCTCCCAGAGAGTCCGCTGCTGCCGCTTGTACATCCGTTTCGGAATCATTTAAAAGGCGATCGCGCAGGACCGTTAAAGCCACATCGCGATCCATCTTTCCCAAACTCGCCATCTGACTCACCGCTGCATACCGCACCCTAGCACTACTATCTTGAATCGTCGGTAAAATCAGTTCTAACGCGATCGCCGGTTCAAGCTGTCGAAGTTGATTCACTCCGCGTAGGCGATCGCCCATTGTTTCTGAATGCAGTAATTCCCTCACTGACTCTGGAGTAACGTTCATTTTTTATGATCTGTTCCTTATCTGATATTCCTTAATCAAAATTTACCGGATCTTCAGTCCCCTTGATCCGTCACTTCCTGATGATTATTCACCATCTTTGGTCCTTTCTGACCTCAAACCTATCCCCTCCAAATGTCAACTCTTACCCTTCCTCCGTTGCCATTGCCCGGACAATATCGCCCCGAGTCAAAATTCCGATAGGCTTACCCACTGAATCGATTACCGGCAAGCGATGTACTCCCTTTTCATGCATCAATTCTGCCGCCTCTCGTAAAGACTTTTCGGGTCTAATCGTTTGAGGATTTTTTGTCATTACTTCCCCCACAGTTTGTCCCAAAGCCTTATGTAAATCCCGCTGATATTTCGCTGGATTCTCTAAATAAATCACACTATCAAGCACCATAATATAGGGCGGCGGTGTCACCCCACTTTCCCGCCACATCAAGTCTCCCTGGGAAATAATCCCGATCAAATTTCCGGTAGCATCCACCACGGGAAGTCCACTGAACCGCCGTTCGGCCATAATCTGAATCGCCTCATCCAAAGAAGTCTCTGAAGTCACGACGATCGGCTCGTGGGTCATTATCTCCGCAACTGTTTTCGCCATTTTCTTTTATCTTTATCTCAAGCTAATTTGTGGCCGTCATCTAAAACATTGAGCTATTAGTCCTAATGCATCTGTGGGGTCGAACTTGATGGCTTAAACCCAGCCTGATCTGTTTTTTCCCCCGATCCCAACTTGTAGCCCGCTCAGGTCACCTATAAATTTAAGTGACCGTAAGGGAGATTTTCTCAGATATCCGGACAAAAGTCGATGTTTCACCAGGAGGGTCAAAGTTCTGGTGGATCGTTACTCCATCTGGAAACCACAGACTGCGGCAGTTAGAATCAGTATTGTAAAGATTTATTTCCCCAGGAGGCTATGACACCCCCCAATTCCCCAGACCCTCTGTATCGGAATATTTCGATTTGTCAGCACCAATCTTGCCAGCGCCACGGATCCCCCGCCGTTCTGAAAGCCTTTCAGCAGACGGCACTTCCCCCCGGAGTGACCGTCAATGGTACGGGTTGTCTGGGACAATGTAGCTCAGGTCCCACGGTTAAAGTCAACCCTGATAATGTTTGGTATTGTCGAGTCACACCGGCAGATGTCCCTGTGATTGTAGTTCAACATTTAGAAAACGGTGAGCCAGTGGATGCTCTGCTCAACCCCAGAATTCACTTGAAATTTTCGTTTTAGCTCACCGCACGAGGAAGGGGCGATCGCCGCAACTCTCCTGGATCAAAAGGCGACTGCCGGTGACGCGCTCCCTTTTTGGGGATGATTACTTCACTTTAGACAGAACCCACTCGCGAATTAATTCATTGACGCGATCGGGAATTTCATCATGAGGACAATGGCCTGCATTGAGAAAATATTCCGTAACCTGGGGATAATATTGGCGAAACTTATCGCTGCGTTCCTGAATTTTCATCCAAGGATCTCCTTCTCCCCACAGGGTTAACAGGGGGGCCTTAAGCTGAGAGAGCAATCTATCTACTTTTTCCCCCGGTGGCGTTTTAAAAATCGCCGCGAATACCTGTGCTGCACCGCGATCGCAAGAAGGACGATAAATTTCCTCCACCAGTTGATCGGTCACAGCTGAGGGATCCAGATAAACTTTCATTAGGGTCTTCCGAATCGTGGCACGGCGGCGCGTCCATTGGAACAACAGGAAGCTCACCCAATTTTGGCGAAATGCTGATTTCAAGGCAACATTCAGCGCTTTCCGATGCAATGGAGGTTCTGGGAGGGGTTCCGTTTCTGTGAAGGGACCAGCGCTGTTGAGTAAAACAACCCCGGCAACGGATTCGGGACATTGAGCACCTAAACATAATGCGGCATATCCTCCCAGGGAGTTCCCAACAACCACCGTAGGTTTGCCGATATGGGTTTGAATGAAGTTTTGTAATTGGTCCCGCCAGAGTTCTCCACTGTAAATGCAGTTGGGTTTAGCCGATCGCCCGAATCCCAACAAATCGATCGCCCAAACTTCAAAGTCCGTTTGTAACCCGGCGATCGTTTTGCGCCAGTGATCCGTCGAGGCCCCAAAACCATGAATCAGCAGCAGGGGGGGTTTATCGGGATGGCGATCGCCTGCACGAACGTAATAAATAGCGCGATCGCCCCATTGCCAGTATGCACCCGGTATCGGCTCAGTGTTGATTGACGAGGTTACCTGCATCACTTAATACAATTTTTTGTCATAAATACAAACAACTCTCTTCATTGTAGAGCGCCACTGGCTACGCTGAAATTCTATCCCGCCCCCGCTCCTCCCGAAGCAAACCCTCTCATTTGGCCTCATCTGAAACCCCCATCCCCTCTTTTCCTCTCCCTCCTATTAGCAGAGCGATTATTTCCCTCTTACCTCTCCCCTTTTACTGAGAATCTACCTTTACAATCTTTCCATCAGCTTCGATAGAGAGCGGAGTTTCGGGAAAATCGCTTTGGGTTAATTTTTGCATTAACTTCACCGTGCGATTTTGGGCATCATAGCTAGGAATTCCTTGACTATTCAAATGAATTGGAATAATCTGACCCCCTATAAAATTCCCTTCTAAATCAATTTCGGCTTCCAGAATTAAAGAATATCCCAATTCCGCTACCGTGGAAAGACTGCGATATCCCATAAAATTCCCTAAAGAATAAGCAATTAATTTCCCCTTGTAAACCTCTAAGGCACGGGGCACATGGGGACCATGACCTAAGACTAAATCTGCCCCGGCATCAATCATCACCCGAGAAAATTCTACCAAATTCCCTCGGTTCTCGCTAAAAAAGGTTTCGGTGCGGTTCTTAACATGGAGAGCGCCGGTTCCTTCTGCACCGCCATGAAAGGAAATTACAACTAGAGTAGCCTTCTCCTGAGCTTCAGCAACTAGCGCTTTTGCTGCCTCTAAATCAAGAATGGAGTTGTGATAGGAATAGGTACTAAACCCAATAAAGGCGATAGGGATATCATTCACCGTGGTATAAGCAATTTCCCCTTTGCGGCTGGCGGCCACCATTCCCGCCGCTTCAATATTTTTGATAGTGTCTTCAAACCCTTGTTCAGTAAAATCCAATGAATGATTGTTGGCGACACTTAAAATGTTAAAACCCGCCTCTTTTAATAGGCGGGTATAAGTGGGAGGAGTGCGAAATGCAAAAACATTGGGACGACTGACATCTTTGCCGGAATAAGGATGATTGGTCAAGGTACTTTCAAAGTTACCAAAAACAAGATCAGCTCCTTGTAAATAAGGGGTGACTGCCTCAAAAAGTTGCTCAGGCTGTGAGTGGAGTTTATTACTAGGGAAGTCAACTCCCGGAATAATATCTCCAACAGCTTTAATAGTAATAGGCTGGTTGGGAATGGAGGATTCAACCAGTTGAGAGAGTTGTTGGAAGTTGCTGAGAATGTTGTCCGTTTGTAAGGGTTGGAGAGAGTTGGAACGGGTTGCAAAAGAGGGAAATTCTGGGGGTTCGGGCAGTTTGACGGTGGCTAGAGTTTCCGATGCGCTGGATAAAAGAAGAGCAGGATGGAATTTTTCACCGTTTCTGAAGAAATCCCAACCTGTACCCAGGATCAGGCTCATGATTCCCACGGTGGGTAATACAATTTTGATGGTATTACCGATCGCCCGGGATCGGTTAGACGGGACTCTCTTTGGCGGTGGTGGATTGTCTCTCGCGACGATCGCCGGTTGGGGAATCACTGGATCAGCGAGGGGGCGATCGCGCTCAGAGTTGCTACTTTCCCTGGGAGTCTGTACCGATGCCTCTATGGGAGTCACGGAAGGATTCGGGGAAATGGGGGGTTTGTCCTTAGCAATCGGCAAGGATTCGGGAGTGGGGAGTGGTTTTGAAGCCGGTTCCTCCGGGACCCCAGAGGGAGAAGAGAGGGGGCTAATGGTGGCTTTACCGAACTCAAAGGCTTCATCCCATGCCGGAACTTTTTGCCCAATTTGTCGGGCATAAACCCGGACAGAGTGAATGGAACGGACATTGAGACGAGTTAATCCATCCTGAATGTAGGTGATATAAGCTTGGCGATCAGGGATGCGATCGGCTTCTAAGAGGATATGCAGCCGATTGTCGTTACGAACCACTTGGGCCGTCATATTTCTGATTCCTAATGCTTGATTCAGCAATACGGCGATCGCCGCTGGATCTCCTTGCTTTGCTAAACTCACGATATTTTGCGCGTCCAAAATCCCTCTCCTCACACAAATAAATAGAGTTGGTAATGTTAGGGGTAGAAGTTGGACAGAGTAAGGCCCCTAAGAAAATGGCGATTGATCCGCTTAGAGTCCACCTCTGTATTCAAACCCCTTGGAAATAGTCAATACTGTGCAGATACTGAGCTATTACAAGATCGGGTTCACTCTTCTCGGCGATTTTCAGGGTATTTTTGAAGAAGTCTGCTAAGAAATAGAGAAGCTATCTGCATGACCTCTAGTCTGAACTCCCCTCAAAATCGAAAGTCCCGTCGAGTATTGGTGACTGGCGGTGCCGGGTTTATTGGCGCTAACTTCGTTCATTACTGGTCTCGGCGTTATCCCGGCGATCGCCTGGTGGTCCTTGATGCCCTCACCTATGCGGGTAATCCCCACAATTTAGCCAGTCTCGAAGGCAACCAGAACTATCGGTTTGTTCAGGGGAATATTTGTGATCGCCCCTTGGTGGAAAATCTGCTCAAAGAGGAGGCGATCGATACCATCGCCCACTTTGCCGCCGAATCCCATGTAGACCGCTCTATTTTAGGGCCTGCAGCATTCATTCAAACCAATGTAGTGGGGAGTTTTACCCTGTTAGAAGCCTTTCGGAATCACTGGCAAACTTTGCCGGTTCCTAACTTGGGAGAACGGGGACCGATTTTCCTCCATGTGTCCACCGATGAAGTCTATGGCAGTCTGGGGCCAGAGGATCCCGGGTTCACAGAGCAGACTCCATACTCACCCAATAGTCCTTATTCTGCTTCCAAAGCAGGAAGTGATCATTTAGCCCGTGCTTACTATCACACCTACGGTGTTCCCACCCTGATTACGAATTGCTCAAATAATTATGGGCCCTACCATTTCCCAGAAAAGCTGATCCCCCTGATGTGCATTAATATGCTACTGGGTAAACCGTTACCTGTGTATGGAGATGGGCAAAATATTCGCGACTGGTTGTATGTGGAGGACCACTGCCGAGGGTTAGATGTGGTGATTCACCAGGGGACGCCGGGGGAAACATATAATATTGGGGGGAATAATGAAGTCAAAAATATTGACTTGGTAAAGATGTTGTGTCAGTTGATGGATGAGTTGGCTCCAGATTTGCCCGTTCGCCCTTGCGAGACCTTAATGACCTTTGTCAAGGATAGACCAGGCCATGACCGCCGCTATGCGATCGATGCCACGAAAATTAAGACTCAGTTAGGCTGGACCCCTACGGTGACGGTGGAAGAGGGGCTGCGCGAAACGGTCCAATGGTATTTGACTCATCAAGAGTGGTGGCGTCCTCTACTCTCGGCGGAGTACCAGGACTATTATCGGCAGGTTTACGCGAATTAAGGGGTGAGGGTTCTCAGATGGCTGAGGCGATCGCTATCAGCAGTTCTGTAGTTTTACAGGGGTTTTTCACTACCCAAAGGCGATCGGACAGAATTTTCAAACCTATTGAGGGATTAAGACTCTAAATATTTCGTGAGTAAATCTCCGTACTTTTGCGGAGATTTTCCCTACTCTTTTCGTTCAGTCAGTAAACTCCGAAATGCCTGTTCTGAGCTTGCGATCGAGATCACAAAGTCAGGCCGCAGCGATCGCAGTTTTTATCCCCGGATGAGAGTATATTATTTAATAAGGGCAAACCTATCCAACTCAAAAACTATGAGGCCACCGATTATTGTAAAGATTCCATAAAGCCTCTAGCCGACGACCCCAAAGTAGGTCATTATAGAAACAGATATAGCAATCCTAACTCAGTTGTTACAGGAATTCAGTGGTTGGCAAGTTTAGAAACCACCCTTTTTGGGGAAATAGGGACACTACCCCATCTCTTTTAATCGCATTAGATTGCTATATAAACTTTAAGTTTCAATCAGGCAACACTAAAAACAAAGGAGTGCAACAAGTGAAGACGACACTAATTATCGGAATAACAGCAGCAACAGCAACAGCAATGTTCGGAGTTGCTGGTCCTGCCAGTGCCTTTACGTTTGGTACGAATGGAATCAGCTTTGACACCAACCAAGACGTAAGATTTAATTTTGTCCACTCTAAGGGGGCTTTCCAATCTACCCTGAAAATCTTTGAAGTCTTAGAGGGTGGAGCCTTAGAAGAGAAAAGCGCCCTCTATCAAGAAGTGAAAGGGACGGATAATGGTTCTAAAAATGATTTCCTGGGAACATTAGGCAATGCCGTTCAAGAGGTCAACAAGACTTTTACCTTTTTGGCCGGTAGAATCTACACACTCGGACTGGTCAGTACCTACAAGGGAGCGAGCGCTGGAACTGTTTACAGTACATCTAGCCTGAATTATACCGGCTTACAGCGTACTGTCTTTGGAGCTACGGGTTCAGCAAAAGAAGCCAAAGCTTTTGAGGCCACTCCCTTCCAGTTGGCGAATCCCTTTAGTGGACCTGTCTCAATTGGCTTTGAAGATATCAAGTGGGCCCGTGCTGATAACGACTTTAACGATTTCGCGGTGACCGCAGAAGCAGTTCCTGAACCCTTGACAATGGGTGGACTAGCATTAGGTGCTGCGGGTCTAGCTGCCGCTCGTCGCTCTCGTAAACGCCGCACTACTGAAGCCTAAGTCAGTCACGAGAGGACAAAGTTCTCCAAATGAGCGGTCAATTTAGTAGAATAGAGCAGTTGGCAATGGTGTCAACTGCTTTTGCTTAAAGGGCGATCGCCATCGGCCATTCAAAGACTGTATCCCACGGCGATCGCCTGCTCAATCATCGGTAGCATTCGGCATTCATCCTACATTAACGCGCTGTGGGGAATTCACAATGTCTTTTGTACAAACGCTACAAGAACCCAAATATTGGTTATTGGGAATCGCCGCCGGATTAATGACAATCAACATCACATTGATGTGGAAATACGCTCCCGTAGATGTGGTAGGTACCAGTCTACTCTTTTGGGGGGGTGCTGCATTTTTAATCTGGGAAAGATACCAATCCTTTAAACTGCAAAGTGGGCCGATTTCTAGCCTTTTAGGAGCGGCGATCGTTGCCTTAATCCTTCTTAAAAGTGCCACCTTAAATAGCTATGATATTTTTCTGCGTCTTTCTCCGTTTATCTCAGGAATCGGCCTAGCCTTACTTGCTTCCGGTATTAAAGGCCTCAGGCAATACTGGCAGGAACTCTTTATTTTAGGATTTATGTCGATTTCGACCGGCTTATTATTACGAATTTTCGATATTTCTCCCTTAACCGCTAAATTTTCTGCCCTACTTCTGTGGTACTTAGGATTTCCAGTGACTCGCCAAGGAATCTATGTTAACCTACCCACGGGAAGTATTGAAGTTTACTCCGGCTGTTCCGGGTACAGTGCCATTCTGCAATTATTGGGATTATCTATTTTATTTTTATTTATGTTTCCGACAACAGTGAAACAAAAAATATATATTCCCCTGGCCGCTATCATTCTGGGCTTTATTGTTAATGGAATTCGGGTCGCACTCATGGCCTTACTGGTTGCCTATTCCACTAAAGAATCTTTTGAATATTGGCATTATGGAGACGGTTCACTCATTTTTTCAATGTTTGGCGTCTTCCTTCTGGGGTTATTTTGCTGGTTCTTCATCCTGCGAAATGAGCCAGAAAATCTAAAAATCGATCCTTAGATCGGCAGATCATGCAAAAAATGTACTGGAAACCCTTGCGGATTTTTTTATTAGCTCTGACCTTCGGCAGCGTCCTCACCGTTGTAGGAAAATCTCTACTTTATTCAAGTCCCGAAAAAGGTCCATCCGCTGACTTTAGTTTCCCCCCAGACATTCCCCTAGCAGAGTGGCAGCCATTAGGAAGTGAGTCATTTGAAGATAAAAAGGCCACAAACTTAGTCTCAGCGAAACTTTATCGGTATCAGCATCAGGAAAATAAAATTCCCTTAGATATTGAGATGCGCTACGTCATTGATACCGATGGTGATATCAAAACTATGCTAAACAAGCATCTCAATTCCGAGACTTCCCCTGGTACACTAACAATACATCACCAAGAAGGAATCGGTTTCTACGGTCTTGCAGCAACAGCAGAGCGAGCCTACCTCAGTTCCTGTATCAACCCATACGGGGGGAGTACCGTTACTGCGGAACAATTCCGGAATAACCGCAATACTTATGATTTGCAGATTGCTCGTTTGGTCCCTTGGTTGCTTGGACAGCAAGAACTACGAGACTTCCGGTGCCTGTGGACCATTTTGTCGGTGTCCTTAGAGGATACTACTGCCGAGCAAGCCTATCCAGTCTTGGAAAATGCTTGGGTTTCTTGGTATGCTTGGTGGCAACCGCGTTTTCCTAAGCCTTAAATTCTTTTAACCCTCTTCTCAACAGGGATGCAAAATTTATGACTAAATCTGAAGGTTTCGATCTGACTCGTTCCGTTGATGAACTGTTGCGGTTTAGCGCCGATCAATTGAGATCTATTGGTCGGCTTCGGTTGATTGGCTATGGCTTGTTAGTATTAGCCTTATTTGATACAATCCAGCTTTTTGTTGCTCCCAATTTCATGAATCCTGCTTGGGAATTACAAACAATGGGAGGTTTGGTTGAGCGAGTGCCTGTACCCTTATTGGGCCTAGCACTTGTTTTTTTTGGGGAAGACTATAACCGCAGGGGATTAGAAGATATTCTTTTAAAATTGCTGTCTTGGTTAACCCTGCTGCTGGCGGTATTATCACTACTAATGCTTCCGTTAGGTATTATTAATACTGGGCGGATTAATAGCAACACGACCACTCAAATTAACGCTCAAGCTCAACAAGAGTTATCTCTATTACAACAAATTGAGGAACAAGTTCAGACGGGAACTACGGAACAACTGCAAACTTTGGCCCTGGAATTGAATCGATTGGGTTTGCCAGTGGATGGAGAAAATACGGAACAGCTTAAAGCAGACATTCTGGCCAATATTCCGACGGCGAAGGAACGAGTTCAGGTTCAATCTCAACAACAGCTCCAAAATCAGCGCCAGACTTTACTCAAAAATTCGGTGAAGTGGAATCTGGGGGCGTTGGTTGCTAGTGTCCTATTTTTTATGATTTGGCGGGGAACGGGTTGGGCGCGGTAAACCTGGGAATCAGGGGAAAGGGACCGGAGAACAGGAGTTTTCGGTCCTTTTCCCAATTTGTTCTATAAGCCTAAGCCCGGGGGCGGCCAGGTGGTGGCTACAAAAAAGATAACGACCGCTAAGGCAAGGATTCCTTGGATAAAATTGCCGATGACGGAACTCACGACAACCGCAATCCCGGCTTTGACGGCAATGGTGAGATCCTTTCGGTAGAGGTATTCTCCGATGATTGCTCCTAGCAGAGGACCCAGAAGAATGCCGAGTAAAGGTCCGCCAATGGGTAAGGCGGGGAGTAGGCCTAAAAAGCCCAAGAGAAAGCCCACGATCGCCCCGATTTGTCCCCACTTGCTGGCCCCGCCTTGTTTGGCCCCGAAATAGGTGGCGAGTAAGTCGATGCAAACACTGAGCAGCAAAACGACGATCGCCACCCCTAATGCCCAACCGACGGTCCCAAAACCCTGGACGATCGCCCAAACAATAATCGATCCCAAAATTAAACTTGATCCCGGAACCCCCGGAACCACAGCGCCGATGACGCCCAAAATCATCACGGCAATCAGTACCCAATACAAAATTGTCATAAGCTCTTAAATGAATGCGGCTGCAAGGCTATTTTCAACGGTGATTCGTGAGCCATTTTTAGTCACTCTCTAAATAATGACTCAAATTCTCGGCTATTTTCTCAGCAATCCCCTCAATCCACCGTTCATCCTGTTTCGTGTAACTACGCGGAGCATTCGCCCCCAAAATCAGCACCCCGCGACTGCCCAGGGGTTGACAAATCACCCCTTGGGTATTTTCCGGTAAATAGTCAAACTCAATCCGTCCGGGATATAACTTCAGCGCCACCAAATAAACCGGCTTCTGCTGGGCGATCGCCCGTTGCACGATCGCCCCAGGTTTGACCTCTTTTTCCGGCCCTAAAATCCCCCGGCGCAGCAGCACTCGCCCGTCATACCACACCACCAGCGATCGCGTTACCGTATTCGTCAGCAACATCAGCGACGCCCATGCCAGTTCCGTTTTGCTTCGTTCCGGCAAATCCGGTGCCAGTTCAAACCCCTCTTCCCCAATCAACTCCACCGATTCAGGCACTCTCGGTTGAACCTGTTGCCAAAGTAACCCGGTTAAAATTAACAACGCACTTAAAATCACCCCCAAGACATCCGATCGCGCCTGGGAATCCGTAACTTCAACAGTTAAAACCCGATTGGCAAAAAAAAGCACCCCGCCCAATCCACCGGCAACTAGGGGTAAGCGCCGCAATACTACATTTCCATCCGGTTTAGCCATACTCAAAAAATCATCCCATCAGAGATTGGGAACAGAGCCAGAAAAACTCTTGAGAATTTAGAACTCAACATTCTAAATCCTCAATTCCTTACGCCTCCTCTGCCTCAATAATGCGCTGGAACAGATATCCCGTTCCCCTCGCCGTCAAAATCAGCTCCGGATTGCTCGGATCATCTTCTAACTTGGCGCGTAAACGAGAAATATGCACATCCACCACCCGAGTATCCACATGGCGCTCAGGGGTGTATCCCCACACCTCTTGCAAAATTTCCGATCGCGAAAACGGGTCCCCGGACTTGCTCACCAACAATTCCAACAAGCTAAACTCCATGCCCGTTAGACGAATGCGCTCGTCTCCCTTATAAACCTGGCGCTTATTCGTGTCTATTCTGATATTCGCCACATGAATGACGCCCGAGCTGGGAATCCCAGAAGCACCCGTTTTCTCAACTCGCCGCAATACTGACCGGATCCGGGCTTCAAGTTCCTTGGGTGAAAACGGCTTGACCACATAATCATCGGCTCCCAGCTCCAATCCGGTGATGCGATCGGCCACATCTCCCAGGGCTGTTAGCATGATGATAGGGACATCAGATTCCTTTCTCAACTCTTGACAGACGCCATAGCCATCTAGCTTCGGCATCATCACGTCCAGTACCACTAGGTCTGGATTCTCCGTCCGAAAGGTTTCTAGTGCTTCTTCCCCGTCTGCCGCTGTGACCACATCGTAGCCAATCATGGAAAGCCGTGTTTCCAAAATTCGACGAATACTAGCTTCGTCATCGACTACGAGTATTTTTTCCTTATGGTTTTCCAAGATACTCAAGGCTCCTTAAGCGTCTTATCTAATCTTTAATTTTTAATACTGTACCATTTGGATTGTCTTGCTCTTAGCCAGCAGAGTAATCTGACGGCTCATGGCTCATTCATTAAGCGCGTTTTTTGCCTCTACTCACTACTCAGGGTCAATATTAATAACGAATGCCTAAGCAGCGAACTCAATATATTTGTGACGAGTGCGGAGCCGAATTTCCCCAATGGTTTGGCAAGTGTCCCGCCTGCGATACTTACGGGTCTCTCACGGAACAGGTAGTTCCGGCATCGAGCAGCAACCCTTCCCGGCCTAGTTTAAGTGGAAATTCCTGGATGCGCGAGGGCGGGGGAGATCACAACAAATCCGAGGGACAGCCGCGATCGTCGTTTAAATTATCTCAGATTGCCGAACAGAGCATCGCTCGGTGTTCTTCAGGATATGGAGAGATGGATCGGGTCCTCGGAGGTGGGATTGTCCCGGGATCCTTGGTCTTGATTGGTGGGGAGCCAGGAATTGGGAAATCTACTCTGTTGCTGCAAGTGGCGAGCAACTTGGCCCTAGACCATCGGATCCTGTATGTTTCGGGGGAGGAGTCGGGACTGCAAGTCAAATTGCGTGCTCAGCGCTTAATCAGTGGAGTGGACAATGGAGTGCTGGAGGAGGAACCCCCCCAACTTGCGGCGATCGCCGATGAAACGGTAGACATAGAACAATTTAATAGCAACGACGAGGAAATGCTCTCCCTCTCTGCGGGACTCCCTCAAAATCCCTTTGGACCTGACTTAGTACCAGAACCCTTACGGGAAAATGACAATCAACTGATGGAGCAGCCAGAGGAGATAGAGCCACTAGAGCAAACCCAGGCGACTCTAGAAACGCCACCGGAATCATTAAAACAAGCTAAAACGGCTCAATCGCAAGAAGAACCTCGGTTTTATTTATTGCCGGAAACGGACCTAGAAGAAATACTGCGGGAACTGGAATCTTTAAAACCCTATTTGGCGGTAATTGACAGTATTCAGACGATTTACTTTCCCTCTTTAACTTCCGCACCGGGATCCGTCGCCCAGGTCCGAGAATGCACCTCAGCGCTGATGCAGGTTGCCAAGCGAGAAAATATTACCTTATTTATTGTGGGTCACGTCACGAAAGAAGGGGGGATTGCCGGACCGAGGGTTTTGGAACATTTAGTGGATACGGTGCTGTTTTTTGAAGGCGATCGCTTTGCCAGTCACCGTCTGTTGCGTTCCATGAAAAATCGATTTGGTGCAACCCATGAAATCGGCGTCTTTGAAATGGTGGCGAATGGACTCAAAGAAGTGGCGAACCCGTCTGAGCTGTTTATTGGTAGTCGCGAGGAATTTTCCTCCGGTTCCTCTACGATTGTGGCTTGTGAAGGCACCCGCCCGATTGTGGTGGAGTTGCAGGCATTAGTCAGTCCCGCTAGTTTTGGGTCTCCGCGTCGTGCCACCACCGGGATAGATAGCAATCGACTGGTGCAAATTTTAGCAGTTTTAGAAAAACGAGTGGGGGTCCCCCTGTCTAAGTTGGATACTTATGTTAGTTCCGTGGGGGGTTTGAATGTCAGTGAACCGGCGGCTGATTTGGGGGTAGCGATCGCCGTGGTTGCGTCTTTTCGCGATCGCATTGTCGATCCCCATACGGTGATAATTGGAGAAGTTGGCCTGGGGGGCCAAGTTCGGCCTGTTTCTCAATTAGAATTGCGCCTGCGAGAAGCAGCCAAACTAGGATTTAAACGGGCGATCGTTCCCCACGGCCAAAATCCTCCTGATCTGGGATTGGAAGTGATTTCTGTCTCTAAAGTGCTAGACGCTATCATTGAAGCCATTCCGGGTCCGGTGAACCAAGCTTTTGATGAAACTCCCAGTTCCCCCGAGTCTAGCACCCTCCTGCCGGGTGAGACCAACGTTGACAACTTTGTAAATGAGTTTGACGATGATTTTGATGATGACTTTGATTCAGAAAATCCCGTTTTTTAATCTAATAGGTGGTCCAGAATGGCTACCGGATTAGAGAACCGATGCGATCGCTGGCTTTATTGGATGCGATCTCCAACCCGGGCAGGAGAGAGGGGGCGATCGGCAACCGCGAGATCTATTCTCTATCTCTAACCATAAGGTGGCGGTGCCAACCCCCTAACTTCAATCCCATCGCTCATCTGATCCCTAACACAGATGGGGCAGTGACCTTTCCCGAATTCATCAATAGGGGTAAATCGTTCCCTTGAACGAAACCGTGAATGACTTGGATGGCAACACCTTGAGTAATAGCAACAAATCCGTGCTAGACGAACTAAGCGCCTTAATCTGGGGAACCTCCTTATTAGGAGGTAAAATTACTGGTGCTTTAAATTCTGGGATTTTAGGCCAGCTTTCCCTTGCTCAATTAAGCCATTTATTTATCATTTGGCGGAATGCTACATCTCTTCCCCAAAATTCTCGCGTGCGTCTGGTATTCATCGAAGCCCTGATTAAGGGGATTATTGTAGCCCTCCACCCTTCTAAGTTTCACCAAACTGACTTGTTTTCCTCGGATGCTCCCATCAAAGGCTCAGAATACAGTCAAGTTCAGGCATGGCTAAAACGGCGGGTAACTGCTTTACAGCAAGAGGCATTTGGCACTTATGAAAGCAAATGTTGGCTAAAAAATATTACTCAAAGTCCCATGCTTTGTGGGAGTGCCGAAGAAATTTATCGTTTGGATATCCGGACTCAGAGTCGCCAACTTCAGGACCTCAAAAAACAGATTGAGTCTGAACTTTATATTGATGCCTTACCTGAAAAAATTAGAGATAATTTCCGTTCCGATTGGTTGCCGTGTGTTAGTTTAATTTTATCAGAAACTGTTCAAAATAATCAAGAATTTATAGATTTCTTAGAAGATGAAACGGAAAATTTTGCAGCTTTTCAATGGGATATAATTTCTACTATAGAAGATATTAAGAAAGTTATTCATCAACTTAGGAGGCTATTAAATTACCCTCAAAACTATTTAAGTTTTATTCAAATTATTGATTTTGATGCCGAATCCCTCTATCAAGAGGTCCAAAAATTAGACAATAAAGATTCAGGGTTATCTAGCCTGATAGAAGATGTTTCAAAGAGCAATAGTCAACGGATTTCTCTAACGGATCCCAAGGTAGAAAAAGTTTTAGAACTGTTAGAAAATAGTCGGGACGTGGAAGACTCGCCCCCTAAACAGGACAGAGTAGAAGAAGATCTAGCAAATCCCCCTAATTTTTCCCCGAGCCGTTATAATCCGGAGAGAAAACGGATACCTGTAGCATCAGTGGTGCTGACAGGACTCCCGGTTCCTCGTGGAGAGCAGAGTCTAAATGCGATGCGCCCCATTTGGCGATGCGTCAATACTCTGATCGGTCATTCGGACTCCGTGGTATCTGTAGCCTTCGGGCAGCAAAATAGTGACCCGGAACGGCGATCGCCTTATTTGGTGATCAGTGGAAGTTGGGATAAAAGCATCAATATTTGGCAATTCACAAATTTAGAACAATCCCAGGGATTACCCAATAGCATTACGGATAATTCAGCCTCAATTTATTCCGTTGCGATTAGTCCCGATCGCCAGTTTTTAGCTACAGGTTGTGCCGATTCCACCGTTAGACTCTGGCATCTTCCAACTAATCGACGGCTCCATATTTTAACCGGCCATTCTGTCCCCATTTATTCCGTCGCCTTTAGTCCGAATGGAGAAATTCTGGCCTCCGGTAGTGGAGACCAAACCATTAAACTTTGGCAGGTTTCTACCGGAGAATTACTAGCAACCCTCATCGGACATTCTAGTTTTGTTTATTCCGTCACCTTTAGTCCCGATGGTCAGCTTTTAGTGAGTGGAAGTACGGACAAAACTATTAAGATCTGGCAGTTAAAAACTCAGCAATTAGTCCGGACCTTGATTGGGAATTCCCCAGTAACATCTGTTTCTTTAAGCCCTAATAGTCATGTTTTAGCCAGTGCCAGTCGGGATGAAACCATTAAACTCTGGCAAATCCAGGGAAGCCCTTCGGAAGGAGGCACAAGAGCCGCTCCTACCCGGACCTTGCGGGGTCATACCGCTGAAGTGCTTTGCGTAGCTATTAGTCCGCGATCGCCGGTATTAGCCAGTGGCTCTCATGATAAAACCATTAAGCTCTGGCATCTGGAAACCGGCGAATTGATTGGGACCCTCACCGGCCATTTTGATTCCGTCAATGCCGTAGCATTTAGTTCAGATGGTCATTTCCTAGCCAGTGGATCTCATGATAAAACCGTGAAGATTTGGCGACCTTTTTATTAATTATTCGGTCTTGATAAAGTCTAAATAAGCTTGCGTTAACTCTTGAACCGCTAAATCATAAAATTGCTTCCCATGTTCAGGAGTGGCTAAAGCGGGATTAGAACCCATTCTACCATCGGGATATTTGCGACGAAAATCTACCGCCCCATAAATGGGATAACCGGAAGCAACTTGTTTGGATAAGGGAGCAGTTTTAATGGATTCGGGATAAACATACTGGGTGAGTGCAACTTCGCTGGGAGTGGCATGGGAACCTTCTTCATTTCCATATAACTCTTTGGCGAGTTTATAAACCGAACTGCAAGTAAACCAATTAGCGATTTGACACTGGATCAAGTCGCTATTGGGGAGGTTTAAACCACCGATAGTATGATAAGTTTCCGAAAAGGCTGCTTTGAGAGTGGCGATATTTCCGCCATGACCATTAATAAAGAAAAATTTAGTAAATCCTGCCTTAGCTAAACTGGTGAGATAGTCCTGAATAACTAGAATTAAGGTGCTGGGACGGAGGCTGATCGTGCCGGGAAAAGCGGTATGATGCAACGCCATTCCCACATTAATTGTAGGACCTACGATCGCCTGGGTTGCTTCGCCAACCCCTCGGGCGATCGCCTCAGCACAAATCGCATCGGTGCCAATTAGTCCCGTAGGGCCATGTTGTTCCGTCGAACCAATCGGCAGAATAATTCCACTCTTATCTTTGAGATAGGCTTCGACTTCAGGCCAGGTACTTAAGTGCAATAACATGAGGGTGCGGGGTAAAGTGATAAAAGTGCAAGTTGAATCGATGCCCGGGATTTAAACCTTTATTCCCAGAAGCCTGGATATTTTACCATTTTTAGGGCTAAATAGCGCCAGGGAAAATGGCGATCGCTCCCTTAACCTTGGAGCGGTAAATTTGGATACCCTGACCGAAACAAATTTCATGGCCGTTTTGTTGTAACAATGGAAATGATATTAATCACAACAATCATTAACCATGTTTTCTGTGGAAGCAACCAAAACCCTTCCTAGGGCAGAATTCAGTAACAATCATCGGATCTTAGTAGTAGAAGATGAAGACCTGATTCGGGAAATGCTAGTTTTAGCCTTAGAGGAGGAAGGTTATGAAGTCAGCATTGCCGCAGATGGGCAGAGCGCCCTCAACAGTTTGTATCGAGCCGAACCTGTCTCAACAGATTTTCCCTTTGACTTAATTGTGTTAGATATCATGCTGCCCCAAGTCAACGGACTGGATTTGTGTCGTCTCCTCCGTCAACAAGGCAACCCCGTGCCCATTTTGATTTTGAGTGCCAAAGGGAGCGAAACTGACCGGGTGTTAGGTTTAGAAGTAGGGGCGGATGACTACTTGACCAAACCCTTTAGCATGAGGGAGTTTATTGCTCGATGTCGGGCTTTGTTTCGTCGTCAACGCTTGAATGGGTTAATGGATCCGCAAGTCTTGCGATTTGGAGAGATTACGTTATATCCCCAAGAGTGTCGAGTCATGGTCTCCACCGAAGAGGTTAACTTATCTCCGAAAGAATTTCGTCTGCTTGAGCTGTTTATGAGTTATCCCCGTCGGGTTTGGTCCCGAGATCAGTTGCTCGATCGCGTCTGGGGTCCGGATTTTGTGGGAGACAGCAAAACCGTTGACGTTCATATCCGGTGGTTGCGCGAAAAATTAGAGCGGGATCCCTCCCAACCAGAGTACATCATTACCGTTCGGGGATTTGGTTATCGCTTAGGCTAAAAGCCGGGATCGCCTAAACCCGGTGTATCCCCAAGCTCCCTCTGGCCGCGTTCCCCCCATTGCTTATATCATGAGACGAAGAGCGATTGCGCCGACCTGATAGTTCGGGGAAATTCCTATCATCCCGAATGAGTGCCTAAGTTGATAGCAAATCATCAACCACTGGAGCCTACCGGATTTATCATGGCGGAACCCGATGGCGCTGTAGGGTCAATCATTCTTACGCCAAAGCGCTCTATATCGAGGAAGCGAAATGGCTATAGTCGCATTTTTCCTAGGCCTAGCTGTGGGAATTGGATTTTGGCTGTGCCAGCAGTTTTGGATGCGTCAGCAGTTACAGCAATGGTTGGGGGGGCAGACAGTCGATTCCTTTGGCTCCTATATGCCAATCATGTCTCGATTGCGCAGAGTGATCGCTTGGATGAAACAAGAGCGACAACAGCTAGAAGCCCAGCTAGAAGAGGGACGACAATTATTACAAGTTGCTCCAGTCGGGTATCTCCAAGTCGATGAAGAAAATCAATTAGTCTGGTGCAATTCCCAGGCACAGGAAATCCTCCAGATTCACAAGTGGGAACCGAGTTCCCCGCGTCTGTTACTGAAGTTCGTGCGGTCTTATGAATTGGATCACCTAATTGAGCAGACTCGACAAGAACAAAAAGCCCAGGTGCGCGAGTGGGTGTTTCATCCCGCCTGTCAAAATGGGTCAGAAATGGGAAAAACGCGATCGCTAACTTTACGAGGCTATAGTTGGCCCCTAGGCGAGGGACAAGTAGGGGTATTTTTAGAAAATCGTCAACCTTTAGTCACCCTGGCGCAAAATCGCGATCGCTGGATGAACGATTTAGCCCACGAACTGAAAACCCCCCTCACCAGTATTAGCTTAGTTGCCGAAGCCTTACAAGGCCGCTTGGAGCCTCCCTGGAGTCAGCGCGTCGAACGGTTATCCGGAGAAACCAATCGCCTGATTAAACTGGTGCAAGACTGGCTGGAACTGACTCATTTGGAAGTCGATCCCGGGAATAAACTGGTCCTCAAATCCGTGGATATCTGTGCCTTAATTCAGTCCGTCTGGCAAACTCTAGAACCGTTAGCCCGTCAGAAACAGCTCAATTTTGAGTATTCTGGACCTGAACAGGTATTCCTAGAAGCCGATGAGTCTAAACTCTATCGCGTCTTTTTGAATATCCTCGATAATAGTATTCGGTACAGTTCACCCCAGGGCAAAATTCAAGCCATCATTGCCACTGAAATTGTGGGCGATCGTAGCCCTCATCCCCAGCCCACCCTGGAACACGAAATCATCCAAATTGATATGATCGATTCAGGAGCAGGCTTTAGTCTGTCTGATCTGCCATATATCTTTGATCGCCTCTACCGAGGGGATCCAGCCCGCGCTAGACAGTCCCTTGACCCGACTCAAAGCTCGGGGAAAGCCTATGCCACCAGTCCAGGATCGGGTCTAGGCTTGGCGATCGCCCAACAAATCATCACCGCCCACGGAGGAACCATTAAAGCCAGCAACCATCCCCAGACTGGGGGAGCCTGGTTGCAACTGCGACTCCCCTGCGATCGGGCTTTGCTCAATCCAAACCTTTAAAATTCTGTGTCTGCCACTCTCAAGATTTTAATCGTATGCTCTAATACCGTTTTAAAACCCCATTTGCTCAAATCATTAACCATTTGTAGCGTTATTTTTAGAACCAATGGCTAATCAAGCCGAACTCTCTGCTTCGTCCTATAACAAAAATTCTAGATTGACTCATTTTAGGCGGAAAGTAAAACGCTTAGAGCGGGATATCTTGCGGATGGGTGCCTTAGTGGAAAATTCTTTCCGTCTAAGTCATCAAGCTTTATTTGCCCGAGATTTATCCGCTGCCGAAGCCATTCCCTTACTCGACAAACAAATCGATCGCTTTTATCGGCAGATCGAATCCGAATGTGTCATGCTCATGACCTTGCAAGCCCCAGCCGCAATGGATTCCCGTTTACTCGGGGCCTTTATGCAGCTAGTGCGAGACTTAGAGCGCATTGGGGACTATGCTCAGGATATCTCGGAAATTGCCGTCAAACTCTTTCCCTATCCACCCCATCCTTGTATGGCAGAAATTGAGGAAATGTCCCACCAAGCTAGAGCAATGCTGGCAACCAGTCTCGTCGCCTTAGCCGATCTCGATGCCGAAGTCGGTCAACGGATGAAGCAACTAGACTCGATTGTAGATGATGCCTACCATAACCTTTATCACATCCTCGCCAATCAGCGAGATATTAAAGGCGTAGTCGAACCGCTGTTATTAATGGCATTACTGATTCGCCACCTCGAACGCATGGCCGATCATGCCACCAATATTGGACAGCGAGTCTCCTATATCGTCACAGGTCATCGATGATCAATATCAAACGTCGGGAATTTTTGCTGTTTTTGAGTGGATTTGCCGGTACTGTTGCCCTGAGTTCCCTGCAATCTTGCAATTTACCAGGATTACAGTCATCACCCAAGAGTCTCAATTTTAAGCCGATCAAAGGTCCTCTGCCCGTTCCCACCGATGGCATTGCACCCGCTCAACAAATTGAAGCCTACCGGAACTATGAAATCCTCGACGATCTGGTTCTTCCCGAGGGGTTTACTTATGATGCGATCGCCCAATGGGGAGACCCTGTGGGCGATTCTCGTTTTGGCTACAACAATGATTATCTCTCTTTCATTGAAACAGCCCCCAATCAAGGCTATCTCACCATTAATTTTGAATATATTAGTGCTGCCACTTGGATGCAGACCTATCCTTTAGTCATTCAGAAACCCTTACCCCTGGAAGCCGTTAAGTCTGGAATGTCTAAAGCTTCCCAGGGAGAAACAGCCACCAGGATTAATGCCTTTGCACTGGCTGACAACAACCCCTTAAAAGCCCAAATTCAAAAAATTTGTGAAGAAGCCTTAATTGATCAAGGACTCGGGGTGATTTCTCTACGACGAACCCCGGAGGGCCAATGGGAACGCACCTATTCTCCAGCAGACCGACGCATTTCCGGGATTGCTGGGTTAAAAGATGGCCGCTATTTAAAGGTAACGGGTCCTGGGGTGAAGATTTTTCAGAAAGAGCAGGTGCTTGGGTATCGCGATGGATTGGGCGATCGCATCATTGGCACTTTTGGAAATTGTGCCGGTGGTACAACCCCCTGGGGAACGGTATTGAGTGCCGAGGAAAATTTCCAATCCCAGGTGACAGAACCCGTCTATGCTGATGGGACCTCTTTCGATCCAGGGGAGTTACCCTTTGATTTGGCTGCTGATAACCTGGACGGACAAGGCAATGTATTTGGTTTAGCCGGGAATAAATATGGATGGATTGTAGAAATTGACCCGGCGGATCCCAACGATTATGGGACTAAGCATACTTGGTTGGGACGCTATCGCCATGAAGCGGTAGGAGTGCGCGTGGAGTCGGGAAAACCCCTGGCGTTTTATTCGGGATGCGATCGCCAAGGGGGTCATCTTTATAAGTTTGTCAGTCAAGGGGTTGTCAGCAATCCCACAGATAAAACGAACTCCCAGTTATTGGCTGAGGGTCAACTCTATGGGGCGAAATTCAACCCCGATGGAACTGGCGCTTGGATTCCCCTAACTCCAGAAACGGCGATCGACCCCCAACTCCCTAGTCAGCTAGTCGGGAATGTCATCTCTTTACCCAAACGAGAACCAATAACCCCAGCAAGTCAACAGAATCAACGCCAAGGTGGTTATTTTATTAGCGATCGCGACGAACAGATCCAGTCCTTTAAACAGCAGTTCAAAACCCTCAATGACCTCTATGTAGGCAACCCGGAAGAAAAACAAGGGGCCATTTTAATCGATGCTCACTATGCGGCTAATGCCGCTGGTGTCACCTGCACCGCCCGTCCAGAAGATACCATCATTGCTCCCGATGGATCCCTCTATATCGCCTTTACTGCGGGAGGGTCTGCACCGGAAGGAGGCCCCGATAACCGTATCTTTACCGGACCCAACGGTGAAACCCCCTATCCTTTGGGTTGGATTTTCCGCCTTAAGGAAGATAACAACGAACCCGCTTCCCTCAGCTTTACTTGGGAAAAATTGGCTTTAGGTGGCGAACCCACCCAAGGGGGAGTCGGATTCTCTAACCCAGATAACTTGTTAGTTGATCGCGGGGGTAATCTCTGGATGGTGACCGATATGAGTACCGGCGGGCTCAATAGTGCCCTCCCCACGCGGGTTGATGATTCAGGACAGGCGATCGCCCTCTCCAAGCAAATCGGTATCTTTGGCAATAATTCCATCTGGTTCATTCCCACATCGGGACCTGATGCGGGAAAAGCCTATTTATTCGGCTTGGGGCCAATGGAGTGCGAAACAACGGGGCCATTTTTAACCCCAGATGAACAAACCTTATTTTTAGCAGTGCAACATCCCGGTGAAACGAATGGAATCCGGATCAATGGCGCAGTAGAAACTCGGGAGTTCGCCATGCTCACTGTAGAGGGAGAGAAATTTACCCAGACTCGTCAGGTCCCCTTGGGTTCAAACTGGCCCACAAAACAACCGAATGACCCTCCGATACCAGCCGTTGTCGCGATTCGCCGTCTAGATTCCCAGGCAATTCCTCTAGGGATGACTTCTCTATAGGAGATGAAGAAAGACTCCCAGACAAATTTTAGTCTCCCTCATGTTAAAACAGGCGCTTGAAGCGCCTGTTTTAGGTTTACCCTCTAATTTTCATACTCAAATCCAACCAAGTGGATCGGGTAATTGGCGCACTCGTGGAGATGTAGTCTACTCCCGTTTCTCCCACTGCACGGATTGTTTCTAAGGTGATGTTGCCTGAGGCTTCAATGGAGATCCGCTCGTTATGCTGACGTATCAAGGGGACCGCTTTACTCATCTGCTCAACACTCATGTTGTCCAACATAATAATGTCGGCTCCATGTTCGAGGGCCTCTTTCACATCCTTTAACGTTTCTGTTTCCACTTCTACCGTTAAGGGATAGGGAATCTGGGAACGGACTCGGGCGATCGCCCCTCCAATTCCTCCTGCCGCCACAATATGGTTGTCCTTAATCATTACGGCGTCATCCAATCCCATGCGGTGGTTTCTAGCTCCCCCAACCTGAGTCGCATATTTTTCTAAGAGTCTCAGTCCCGGTGTAGTTTTGCGCGTATCCACCAGTTGCACCGGCAAATCTGCAATTTTTTCCACATACTTCCGGGTTAGGGTGGCAATGCCACTCAGACGCATCACCACGTTAAGAGCAACTCGTTCTCCGCTGAGGAGAGCATTCACGGGGCCTTTGATTTGAGCCACCACCTGTCCGGGTTGGCAATACTCCCCTTCCACAATCGTGGGAGTGAACTCAACCCGGGAGTCCAAAAGACTAAAGATGCGACGCGCGAAAGGTAATCCCGCCACAGCACCCGGTTCTTTAACAATCCATTCGGCCCGAGCAGGGGGAGCTTCCTCTATCTCCTCTATATAGATAGCGCTAGTGGTGCGATCGCCTCGACCAATATCCTCTAATAACCAACCCTGGAATAGAGGGTCCAACACAATCCAAGGGGGCAAGGCCGCTTGAGAATTGACTGCGATCGCCCCCTTGGACTTTCCTGACTCAGGAATCATCAAAAAATTTTCCACCTGAAACTCCTTCCCTGTATGGCTTTCAGACTTTTTTCCAAAAAAGTCAAAAAAAATCCTCAAAAACGCTTGACAAACCCGGGTGGGTTAGTTAAAGTAGTAAAGCGCGGTGAGGAAAGGCAACGA
>NZ_JAMXFA010000072.1 GCF_025370785.1 Laspinema olomoucense D3b | reverse complement strand
CTTAGGTTTCTCAGATATCATTACCATACAGGGATACCGGGGACTTGAACAGTGTTTTTCCAAAATGAGAATTGCTGCAATTTTCTCCACCCTCTTGACAAACTCTCTTCATTTAATATAGGCTTTTTGAGAAAGTTTATCAAATAAGAGCATCAAGACCCGCCAGGGTCTCTGTTGTGGGTTCGAGGAAAGTAAACTAAATGGGTAATTTCGGTAAGATAATGGCTGCGGGCGGCATAGTCTCGATACCGCTCCTGATTGCTTCAATCGTGGGACTGGCTCTGATTGCAGAGCGCCTATTTTTCTGGTTTCGGGTGAATCGCCGCCAGGGTAGAATGGTCCGAGAAGTCTTGCAACTCTACCGCCAAGATCCAGATTTGGCGATAAAAAAAGCGCAAATGAATGCGGATTTACCACTCGCCCGAATTTTTTTAGAGGCACTGGAGTTGGATGACCCCAATCCGGAAGAGTTTCGATTGGCCCTGGAAAGTGCGGCCCAGGCGGAAATTCCTCTGCTCAAGCGCTTCAATGTCGTGTTTGACACGATTATTAATCTATCCCCTTTATTGGGGTTATTAGGGACGATTTTAGGCTTGATGGAATCCTTTGCATCCCTAAGACTCGGGGACGTGGGGGGTAGCAATGCTACTGGCGTGACGGGAGGGATTACCGAGGCCCTCGTTTCTACGGTGATGGGATTAGTGGTGGCAATTTTTATCCAAGTATTTGCCAATACGTTTCGCAGTTTTTATATGCGGCAGATAGCGTTAATTCAAGAAGTCGGGGGTCAGCTTGAGTTACTCTATCGTCATCGTTATGAAAGAGACCGAGGAGAACAAAAGTATGCGCCTACCCGATGAAGCGGAACGGGAAGCTCAGATTAATATTGTCCCGATGATTGACGTCATTTTTAGTATTTTGGCGTTTTTTATCGTTTCTTCGCTGTCTTTATCGAAATCTGAAGGATTGCCGGTGAATTTGCCCCAAGCTTCTACAGCGGCAGTGCAAACGGAGGCGGTGAAGCTGACGATTTCTATTGATGCTGAGGGAGTGTTGATGCTGGATGAACAGGCAGTCGCCTTGGAGGATTTGGAGCAAGCAGTGCGCGATCGCATGAAGGCAGAACCTGTTTCCGTCGTGGTGTTAAAAGCAGATAAATCCGTCGAACATGGACAGGTGGTGGAAGTCATGGATCGGGTGCGTCGCATTGAGGGGGCAAAATTGGCGATCGCTGCTGAAAAACCCTAATTCTTCTCGCTTTTTTCGGGGCTGATTTCTGTTTTTTACCGCCAGGGGACTGGGTTGGTCCCTAGAAATCAGCCGCGACAATTTCTTAAATTTATCTTATTGATAATAATTACCATTTGTTAGGGGATGACTCAGAAGGGAAGAAGGGTGATATATAGCCAGATGATTATGACCAGAGAATTAACGCAGTGGCAGCATCTTGCTCCCTACGACACCTAGGGAGCAAAATGCTCCCACTCCCTCAAGAATTGTCCAATTTCTACCCGAATTACTATACAAATCACAGGAAATGCTGAAGCACTTGATGAAGTGCCTCAGCGTTTTCAGATAGAATTCACAGGGTTGAATTGCTGTTGTATTATGCGATCGCCGGGATTAGTAACGGTTAGAGGAAAAGTTGCTGTTCCGACGACCACCGCCACCACCGCCACCGAAGGAACCCCGGTTTTCGCGAGGTTTAGCTTTGTTGACCTTCATATCGCGGCCCATCCATTCTGCACCATCCAGTGCTTCAATTGCCGCAGCTTCTTCACTCTCACTCTTCATTTCCACAAAGGCAAAGCCGCGCGGACGGCCTGTTTCCCGGTCAGTGGGAAGATGAACTCGCTGAACCGAACCATATTCAGCAAAAACAGCACTTAAATCTTCTTGGGTTACTTCGTAAGAAAGGTTGCCTACATAAATAGACATGGGACGTCTCCAAAATTCACGAGTTGTAGAGTTTGAGATTTCGGAGAGAAGCTGCCAATACGAAAAGGGAAATACCTACTCAATACCAGAAACAAACGCTACTACCGAATTCACTCTCGACAGATATATTAGCACGCTTGGGTCAAAATGGGAGCCCCTAAAACGGCTTTTTACAAAAATTAACATTTGATAAGAGTACGTTAGTGGTGATGATGAAAGTTTCGGGTTAAAAGCCTTCTCCTCCAAGAGTTTCAGCCTCTCCACTTTTCGGTTTATCCTCAACTTTAAGACCGGGCTGCACCCTAAAAAAACAGCGTTCTTTGCTGTTCACCTAAGCCTGATTCAATAGTTGTAACTGAGGATACAAAATGCCTTAGAAGTAATCCTATCCTCTGCGATCGCCCCAGGATCAAAGGGCTGACCTCTTCCCCAGAGGCATAGCTCAAAGGGTGGCTTGTGAGAACCGTGAAACGGCAGGATTCTATTTGACAGCCGAACCATTTTCATCCCGAGGAAATTCCTCTAAAGAAAAAAATAGAGACGCAATCAATCGCGTCTCTAGGCCATTCACCGGACCTCAACCCCCAGCCGCAAAAGCGACCATCACAAAAGCAGAAAGCGCTAAACCTGGGGAGAGTAACAGCACAAGCATTAATAAATCATGAACAGTCATCAGATTTCTCCTGATATTTGATAGGGACCGTTAAGCGGTGGTTTGGGGTGATCTTAGCACGGGTTGCCTGGATGTACCGAACCCTTGGCCCGAGGCAACCCCCGGGGATTGCCCCTGGGAACTTCTCCCGGTGGATTTTGTGCGGGAGTAGTTTTATTGTAACATCTTGTCAATTGAGAGAAAAAACAGCGAACCATGAACCTCGAACTCTTGTTTAATGCCGGTAACCTCTTTGTCTTGCCATTCTGGTTATTGATGATTGTCTTACCGAATTGGGGAGTCAGCCGCAAGGTGATGGAATCCTATCTGCCCTTTGTACCCCTCGCCCTCTTGTATATTTATCTATTTTTCGGACAAGTGGATGCAGAAACGGCCCAAGCCATGTCTAATCCCACTCTGGCGGATATTGCCCGGTTTTTTGGCAATGAAGGGGCTGCGGCTACAGGCTGGGTTCATTATTTAGTCATGGACTTATTTGTAGGTCGCTGGATCTATTGGCAAGGACAGCAAACCGGGGTTTGGACAACTCACTCCCTGCTGTTATGCTTGTTTGCAGGTCCGATGGGATTGTTATCTCATCTCGTCACGGCAGGAGTCACGCAAAAGTTCTTCCCGAAATCCGACTCCGTACCTAACCCAGTTTCTGCGGAAGGATGAAGCAAGGGAATAACTCCCGAATAACTCCCTCACATTGGGTGGGGGAACAGATGACTAAATAACGAAAATTGGGGCAGATAACCCGACTTTTCGGGGCAGGATCTTAAGACTGCCCCTCAGACATCGGTGTTCATATTTCAGTCTGGAAATCAAAATCATTTAATCTCAATAAACCGCAGAAAATTATGTTTAAAAGTGAACTGGGCCGAGAAATTTGTGGGGATTTGGCAACATCTGAATCTCGCGAATGGCTGGTCACGAATGGGACGGGCAGCTATGCCTCGGGTACGGTAGCGGGACTGCTGACACGCCGTTATCATGGATTATTGATGGCCGCACTTCATGCGCCTTTGGGTCATACGCTGATGTTTTCTAAACTCGATGAAGTGGCGAGTTATGGGAATGAAGATTATCCTTTGTTTACGAATCGATGGGCGGATGGGACAGTAGAACCCCAGGGATATCGGGTACTGGAACGCTTTCATTTAGAGGGTTCTATTCCGGTGTGGAGTTATGGGTTTGGGGATGCCTTGTTAGAAAAGCGGATTTGGATGCAGCAGGGGGAAAATACAACATATATTTATTATACCCTGCGCCGGTCGAGTTTGCCGATCGCCTTGACAATGAAAGGGTTTGCAACGTATCGCGATCGCCATCATACGACCCAAGGAAATAGCCTGGTGATGCAGGTGGAGTCGGTGAGTTCAGGTTTGTGTATTACCGCTTTTCCTGGGGCAGTTCCGCTCTATTTGTCGGTAATCGGAGGGGCCCTCAGTCCGGCGCATCACTGGCATTATGGGTTTGATTTGGCGGTGGAAAAGAGTCGCGGGGGGGACTGCGTGGAAGATTTACTGCAAGTGGCAACCTTTCAGGGTGAGTTACAACCAGGACAATCTTTGGCGATCGCCGTGAGTACCGAGTCCCATGCCAGTTTAGGGGTTGAAAGTGCTTTGCAGTCTCGGCGGCAGTGGGATCAACAGTTAATCAAACGCGCCCTGAAAGGGAAAGGATTGAAAGGTAAACAAGGCAAAGTGTATCAGTTGTCCCGAAAATCTCCGGAGTGGGTGCAGCAGCTTGTGTTGGCTGCCGATCGCTTTATTGTCGATCGCCCTTACCCTGACAATCCCGATGGCAAAACGATTATTGCCGGATATCCGTGGTTTGGGGATTGGGGACGGGACATGGCGATCGCCTTGCCCGGTTTAACCCTTTGTACCGGACGTCCGCACATTGGGAAATTGATTCTCCAAACCTTTGCCCAGTATGTGGATCAGGGAATGTTGCCCAATCGCTTTCCGGATCACGGAGAAACCCCGGATTATAATACCGTGGATGCGACCCTGTGGTATTTTCAGGCCATCCGGGCTTACTATCAGGCTACAAAAGATAAAAAGTTGCTTAAAGAATTATGGCCGGTATTGAGAGAGATTATCCACTGGCATCAACAAGGTACAAGATATCAGATTCAGATGGATCCGGCGGATGGATTGTTATATGCCGGGGAACCGGGAGTGCAACTGACTTGGATGGATGCTAAAGTGGGTGAATGGGTGGTAACTCCGCGTCAGGGTAAGCCGGTGGAGGTGAATGCGTTGTGGTATAATGCCTTGCGGACAATGGCAGAGTTTGCCCGGAAGTTAGGGAAGCCCGAGGGGGAATATCAGAAGTTAGGCGATCGCACCTTGGCGGGATTTGAGCGCTTCTGGAATGAACAGTGGGGATATTGTTACGATGTGATTGATACACCCCAGGGCAATGATGCATCCTTGCGCCCGAATCAGATTTTTGCGGTATCTTTACCGGATAGTCCGTTACCAGGGAACCGGCAACGAGCGGTAGTGGAGGTTTGTGGGCGATCGCTGCTCACCTCTTACGGCTTGAGGAGTCTAGCTGCCACAGACCCCAATTATATCGGACATTACGGCGGTACGGTCCTGGAACGCGATGGCGCTTATCATCAGGGAACCGTCTGGGGATGGTTGATTGGACCTTATATTTCAGCCTATCTGCGCGTCACCCAGGACCGGAAAACTGCGGCTACATTTCTTGTTCCCCTTGCCAATCATTTGTTAGACACTTGTATGGGTAATCTCAGTGAGATTTTTGAGGGCGATGCGCCGATGACGCCGAAAGGGGCTTTCGCTCAAGCTTGGACGGTGGCGGAAGTGCTGCGGGTCGTGGCTGAATTAAAGATCGAACAATAAGGGATATTCTAAATATCAACCGAAAGGAAGCAGGCTAAAAAGGCGATCGCATTTATCATAGGGACAAGTTTGCCAATTTTTTTAAAAGGGTCATCATCATGTCAGTAAACAAAATAGCCGTTGCCGTCATTCATGGCATGGGGTCGGGAGATCCGGATGTGGATGAAGGGAAGTTAGAAAAACCGGAATATTTTAGTAAGTTATCCCAGGAACTTATTGAAAAATTTGCCCAGCAGTTAGGAATTTCCCCGGAAGAAGCTGAATCCCGAATAGTGTTTGAATATATTTATTGGGCTCCTATGCTGCAACCGGAGCAACGAGAGTTATGGGAAAAAGTGAAGGGAGAGAATTTGCGCTTTGAATGGTTGCGGTTTTTTTTCATCCATGTTTTGGGAGATACGATCGCCTATCAAGTCACCTCGGAACGCGATCGCCGTCTGTATGATCTGATTCACGCCCGGGTTGCAGAAGGGCTGCGAAATTTAGCGGAAAAAGCGGGTCCCACTGCCCCCCTCTGCACCCTTGCTCATAGTCTGGGTACCGTCATCGCCAGCAATTACTTTTATGATCTTCAGGAATTTACTCGGACCCGGGGGAGTAAAGTGCTGATGCCTGAATCCGTGAGGAATCAGATGGGAAATACCCCATTAGAACGGGGGGAAACCCTGACTTTATTTTATACTCTTGGAAGTCCGCTCGCCCTGTGGAGTTTGCATCAAAAGTTTGATCGTCCCATCCAGGTTCCGGCGAAGCAGTTATCCACTTATCACCCAAATTTAGTCGGAGAATGGGTTAATTTTTATGACCCAAATGATATTATTTCCTATCCGCTCAAATCTCTGAGTCCTGAATATGACCAGGTGGTGACAACAGATTGGCCGGTGAATGTGGGGAATTTATTAACCAGTTGGAATCCCCTGTCTCATGTGGCTTACTGGAGCGATGGCTTTATTACAGATGCGATTGGGGAGGCGTTAGCGAGTACCTGGAAAGCCGTTAATCTGGAGTCCTTAACGGCGATCGCGCAGTAGTCTGAAAAACCGCCATAAAAACACCGGAGTAGAGACGCGATTGATCGCGCCTCTACTATCAGGGATTGTGACAAGCCTAGAAGCGGAATTTAGGCTTAATCACCCGGTCGATCGCCGATTTGAGAACTTATACTCTAGCGATGTTGTTGAGCTTTTTTGGCTTCCAAGTCGCCTTGCTTGCCGACACGAGCCGCCACGTTACTTTCGCTTTTCTTCACGGAACTGGGACCGGAAGGACCTTCCATCGAAGCAATCCCTTCCGTGGGACCGCCGATCGCTTTCCAAGCCGGTAAACTGCCTTTAATTTCAGCAACGTTCATGAAACCACGGCTGCGGAGTTCGCTGGCAGCTTGTTTGGTTTGCTCGTCGGTATCACCATACAGGTAGATATCCCGCTTGAATTCTAAGCTAGAGCTGGCCGTGTCGGCGAGCATTTCCATCGGCATGGCGACTGCGCCGGTGATGCGTTCGTAGTTGAAAGATTCGCGCTCACGCACATCGATAATGGTTAAACCGGGTTCTCCCCACTCCAAACGAGACTTGAGTTCTGCAGGGGTCACCTGGGGTTTTAAATCCGGTGGAGTCGGCGTAATATTCGGTAGACTTTCTTTGATATGTTCGATGTTGTCTGCTAAATTTGCCATGATAATTGTATATCCTTATGGTGTTTTACACGAATATGTAAACTTTAGTAACTTCTACTCGAACTTTCCTCTCCCTTAAGGTAGAACGTTTTTAATTTCTTTCTTTCCAGGGGGAGGAAAAGTGGCATTCCGGGCAAATCCTTAAAATTTACTCCTTAAGAAATAAACCGATATCTTCCTTGAGGAAGATGGCAATTTTGTGATCAAAAATCCGGTAAAATAAAAAAGCTAAATTTTCCACCGAACCCACCCCTGATAAAAATGCCATCGCCTTATCCTCGAAAACAATTTGCTCAACACTGGCTGCAAAGCGATAAAGCCCTCAATGAAATTGTCAAAGCGGCGGCATTATCTCCGGGCGATCGCATTCTAGAGATAGGCCCTGGGACCGGCATCCTCACCCGCCAGTTACTATCCCGGGCTGAATCTGTGGTCGCTGTAGAAATTGACCGCAATTTGTCCCAAAAACTTGCCAAAAAATTAGGGGATATCCCGAATTTCTTACTCTTATGTGCCGACTTTTTGGACCTGAATTTAGAGTCTGTCTTAACCCAAACTCCGGAACTGTTTCACCATCCCAATAAAGTCGTTGCCAATATTCCCTATAATATCACCGGCCCCATTCTGGAAAAACTCCTCGGCACCATTTCCCACCCGCCTCAAATCTCCTATCAGTCCGTCGTCCTACTGATTCAAAAAGAAGTAGCAGAACGGATCAATGCCGCACCCGGGTCCCGCACTTATGGGGCATTATCCGTGCGGGTGCAGTATGTCGCCGAGTGTGAATATATCTGTACCGTTCCCGCGAAAGCCTTTTACCCCGCACCAAAAGTCGATTCTGCCGTGGTCCGGTTGTCGCCGCGCCCCTTAGCCTTTCCTGCCGATCGCCCTCGGTGGTTAGAGACATTAGTAAAAGTCGGGTTTTCCAGCAAGCGCAAAATGTTACGAAATAATTTAAAAGGGCTCATTGATCGCGATCAACTGACCCAGTTTCTGGAACAATTAAACATTAACCCCCAAGTGCGTGCCGAAGACCTTAGCGTGTCGCAGTGGGTGGCTTTAAGCAACCTATTAACCCTAGAACCTTCCGTCACCCCTTAAATACCCCCATGCGCTCTTATTCTTTGATTGCACCGGCTAAAATCAATCTGTATCTGGAAATTATCGGCGATCGCCCCGATGGGTATCACGAATTGTCAATGGTCCTGCAAAGCATCGACTTAGGCGATCGCGTAGAAATTCGCGCCAATGGTACTGAGGACTTTCGGATCCAATGCCAACATCCCGAAGTCCCCTGCGATCGCACCAACCTCGCCTACCGCGCTGCCGAACTCCTCAAAACCACCTATCCCGATGCTTTTGAGCAATATGGCGGTGCCGATATCTCCATCGATAAACAGATTCCCGTCGCTGCCGGATTAGCTGGGGGTTCCAGCAATGCTGCTGCCGTGTTGGTGGGTTTGGAAATGCTCTGGGACCTGGGCTTAACCCAACCGGAATTACAAGATTTAGCCAGTCAACTGGGTTCGGATATTCCCTTTTGTATCACTGGGGGGACTGCCTTGGCAACGGGACGGGGAAACGAACTCGAACCCCTGCCAGATTTAGAAGGATTGTATGTGATTCTGGCGAAATATCGTAGTTTGGGCGTTTCTACCGCTTGGGCGTATCAAACCTATCGCCAGCAATTTGGCAGTACCTACGTTCGAGAATCCACGGATTTAGCAGCAAGACAACAGCGCGTCCATTCCGGACCCATTGTGAAGGCGATCGCCCTTCGAGATAATATGAAAATGGTCCAATGTCTGCATAATGACTTAGAAAAAGTCGTCTTGCCGGAATATCCTCAAGTGTTAAAACTACGGCAAACCTTTGAACAATGTGGCGTTTTAGGAACCCTGATGTCCGGTTCCGGACCCACCGTATTTGCCCTCACTGACTCCCGGGAAAAAGCGGAACAAATCCGCGCACAAGTTCAAAACACCCTGGGAAATCCGGACCTAGATTTTTGGATTGCTAAATTCATTAATACCGGGATTCAGTTAGCCCCAGGGGTCCATTAGGTAGGGACAATTTGGGGTGAAATTGCCCCAGGGAGAAACGTTAGAAATTGCGATTCGGGAAGTGGACCGGATTTTTATTTTGGGCAGGATGCAGATTTCCACTGCTGCCCTGGGGGTTTGTCTGAATTCCCAAATTCCCCTGATTTTTTGCAATCCCCTTATCTAATCCCTTCCCCCTTCGGTGTCAAGTAATTCGGCCCCCATTACCCCCAGGTTAACCTCCTGGGGGTTTTTTGTTGCACCCTTCCACTGGGAATGCTATGCTTCCAGTAGGGAAAAACACCTTTCCAAAATAAACGGCGGATTTGTAAAGTTTTATAAATCCGCAGAGGTCAGCCAAACCTCGAAACCCGCATTTTGTCGTTGACCTCTGCGGATCGAGGGCAGAATCAGGGGTCCGGGTCATGAGTCTGGGGCTTATTCGCAATAAGTTCCCGCTTGTTGACAGGTCAAAACCCCCTCTGCGGATCTGGTCCTTGAAACCCTCTCTCCGTCAGGCTTCCTGGCAGAGGACTTACCGATTAGTTAAAATCGGACTTGTTGGAAACCCCAACAGGGAGGTATTATGATTACCTCCTGAGAACTTACCGATTAGTTAAAATCGGACTTGTTGGAAACAGTAGATATAATAATTCTGTCCCAGTTGTAATATTGTACCTTACCGATTAGTTAAAATCGGACTTGTTGGAAACCAGTCCTTCCTCTTTGATAGACTTAGCTTTCTTGGCACTTACCGATTAGTTAAAATCGGACTTGTTGGAAACGTGGGGTTCTGGACGCGGAAATTGGGGCCAGCCACCGGGTCTTACCGATTAGTTAAAATCGGACTTGTTGGAAACATGTTAAGAGATATCGCTGGAAGGTATCCATTATGCTCCTTACCGATTAGTTAAAATCGGACTTGTTGGAAACAATAACTAGATCAGTATCTTCAACATCTCCTCTTTCTCTAGTCTTACCGATTAGTTAAAATCGGACTTGTTGGAAACTCCTAAGGAACCTACGATTACGACTATAATCCTTTCTGGGCTTACCGATTAGTTAAAATCGGACTTGTTGGAAACATTCCAGGTTCGGTGGTGCCTACTTTGGGCACTGGTAGTGCTTACCGATTAGTTAAAATCGGACTTGTTGGAAACAAGAGAGAGCCATCTTCCAGGCTTCTTCTTCTGTTTCTCCACTTACCGATTAGTTAAAATCGGACTTGTTGGAAACAACTCCGTCTCCGTTTACATCTTCAACCACTGGAATACTTACCGATTAGTTAAAATCGGACTTGTTGGAAACAGGAAGGAGGAAACTAGAATAGGCTTCCGGTCACAATTTCCTTACCGATTAGTTAAAATCGGACTTGTTGGAAACTTTTTTCAACTTGACACTTCCACTCTCCGCTGGAGCTTACCGATTAGTTAAAATCGGACTTGTTGGAAACCAGTCGCACCGTCTGGGCCCCCTCCTTCCTTATGGTATCTGCTTACCGATTAGTTAAAATCGGACTTGTTGGAAACTGCCCCACTAACTCAGAAAGCAACCTAGGTCTGTACTTCTTATCTTACCGATTAGTTAAAATCGGACTTGTTGGAAACCTTGCTTCCCTTCCTTATCAACCGAAAATCCGATTAAATGGCTTACCGATTAGTTAAAATCGGACTTGTTGGAAACTTTCCTTCCATCCAGTTACCGGTATTTTCACCCGGTTGCTTACCGATTAGTTAAAATCGGACTTGTTGGAAACAGTTCTAAGGTCTTACCTTGATAATCTCCATTGAGTACTAGGCTTACCGATTAGTTAAAATCGGACTTGTTGGAAACGTGATCCCTTCAAACTGAACTTCAGAGACTTGAACACTTACCGATTAGTTAAAATCGGACTTGTTGGAAACTCCTTGCGAATTACGCATAGGATCAAACCGCGTACTTAGATCCTTACCGATTAGTTAAAATCGGACTTGTTGGAAACGAAACAGAGCCCATTGTCCTTCCTGCGATACCGATCCTTACCGATTAGTTAAAATCGGACTTGTTGGAAACTCCTTCGATCTGATTGGGGATCATGAGAATAACATCGTCCGCAGCTTACCGATTAGTTAAAATCGGACTTGTTGGAAACTCCTTATTATAGGTGAAAAACAGAAAAATATAGCCCCAAAACGACTTACCGATTAGTTAAAATCGGACTTGTTGGAAACTTTTAGCAACTTGAACCTTTAATTCCTCTGCATCACATCTTACCGATTAGTTAAAATCGGACTTGTTGGAAACTTTGGAGAGGATGCCCGCCCCGATGCTCACGATTTCTCCATGCTTACCGATTAGTTAAAATCGGACTTGTTGGAAACAATTTAAGCAGCCATCTGAAGTTCGTAGTTCCTCCTGGACACTTACCGATTAGTTAAAATCGGACTTGTTGGAAACAAAAACAATACGGGCAACAAGGTTGGTATCATTTTCCACCCTTACCGATTAGTTAAAATCGGACTTGTTGGAAACTCCTCTTGGATAAGAGTGATACCATGAAATTCAGCAGTGAGTGTCTTACCGATTAGTTAAAATCGGACTTGTTGGAAACCCGATAACCTACCTTCTTAACTTCCTCTTTTTGGTTAGGAAGCTTACCGATTAGTTAAAATCGGACTTGTTGGAAACAATTTTACACCGCTCCGAAAAAAAGCCCTTAGGAACGAACTTACCGATTAGTTAAAATCGGACTTGTTGGAAACTCTTTCGTTGCCGTAATCTGTACGGTCGGCTTTTTCATCATCTTACCGATTAGTTAAAATCGGACTTGTTGGAAACACAAGTACGAAAACAAAACAAAAGTCCAGCCCCAACGAGCCAAAGCTTACCGATTAGTTAAAATCGGACTTGTTGGAAACTTTGGGTGATGGTTGGGGGCGACTGCGTTACACTCTCCGCTTACCGATTAGTTAAAATCGGACTTGTTGGAAACCACCACCATAAATAAAACCCTTTACGAGATGACATCTTACCGATTAGTTAAAATCGGACTTGTTGGAAACAATTGGCTCAAGTTCTTGAGCGGGTCCCTCGTACCGTTCTTCTTACCGATTAGTTAAAATCGGACTTGTTGGAAACGCTACATACTTGAGGACCCCGAACAAGAGCTTCTGGGCGAGACATAGCTTACCGATTAGTTAAAATCGGACTTGTTGGAAACGATTGGCATTTAAGTGGAACTTGGAACCTCCGACTCCTCCCCACCTTACCGATTAGTTAAAATCGGACTTGTTGGAAACACTGCAAACTGCATAATCTCCCGAGGATAAACCAGTGATAGACTTACCGATTAGTTAAAATCGGACTTGTTGGAAACGTGCGGGGGGTTTGGGAGACTTTACTTGCGCCTCCCAGACGGTCTTACCGATTAGTTAAAATCGGACTTGTTGGAAACTTTACAAGGGAGAAAAGAACCAAACTAATGAAGCCAAGCCTTACCGATTAGTTAAAATCGGACTTGTTGGAAACGAATTTCTTCCATAGTGAGGTGCATTTTCTCCAGCACCTTACCGATTAGTTAAAATCGGACTTGTTGGAAACCAGACTTCAGTGCAGGGCACTTCTTCACCTAACTCTTACCGATTAGTTAAAATCGGACTTGTTGGAAACTTCAACTAGACCAGTTGCTTCAAACTCGACGCTTACCGATTAGTTAAAATCGGACTTGTTGGAAACCATCAGGCTATTTAATTGATAATCAAAGTATTCGCCTAATTCTTGGCACCGGAATCTTTACAGCTCAATGGTTTTCGGCCTTATTTCCTACTTGATAGCTGTCAAGTAGGAAATTCTGTATCCCCTACCCGATAACGCTTATGAATAACCCCCAAATTAATTTGGCCGGGATTCAGTGAGCCCCAGGGGTCCAGTAGGGGAGTTCTGTTCTCTCGATATCCCCATCCAAACGTTAAAATTTAAACAGTACCATTCGCCATAGAAAATTTATGACTAATCCCACACCGACTCAACCCAACCCGCTCTCAGTTACCCATGAAGAACCCGTGCAACCCACCCTGATGCGGTGCTTTATGGGTTCATTGATTTCCGGAGGGTTTGCTTATGCCTGTATGATGCTCACCAGTGCGATCGCCTCCACCTTTGCTAACAAACCCATTCACTCGGATAATCCGATCGCCGTGAATATTTCCGCCGCAGTTCGGACATTAGTCACCGGGGTGAGTACCCTGGCAACCTTTATTTTTGCCTTTGCTGCCTTGGGTTTATTTTGTCTGGGACTGCAACTGTTGTTTCAAAAAATTACCAAAAAAGCCTAAATTGTCGGGCAAAAACTGGGGAAGACAAAACCGCTTCCCCGGTCTGATGGGGTAGGTTTTGTTGTTGTTCAGAAAAAGTGAGGCCTATCATCCTAGTGAGCCAAATGCTCTGAAGCACAATTGCCAGCTTCTATGTGATACTCCGACGGCACAGGGCGCAATCCTTCACTCCTCTAACGTTTCAGGTCGATGTACCCGATAAACTACAATGTTTTTTGACTATTAGGGCTGTATAAATAGTTGTTATAGAATAATAATAGGAGAAATCAATCATCGTCTAAAAAATTCATTTTTACTTGACTAAAGTATGCGCCCCTTAAATCAGCATCGTTTAGTGCAAAATCATCAATAATTGCCCTATCTAATATAGAATCGACCAATATGGCATTAGCAAAAGACGATTCGATAATGGTACAATCACTCAAATCTGCACCCCTCAAATTTGCATGATTAAAAATACATTCAGACAACTTTGCTTGGCTGAGGTTAGCGTTACTCAGATTGGCATTATTTAATCGAGTACCATCCAAGATAGCTTGACTGAAGTTCACTTTACATAGATTTGCTTCCTCTAGATTTGCTTGAATCAAGTTTACTCCACTTAAGTTAGCGTTATTCAGATTAATTTTGGGGAGATATGCGTAACCAAGATTGGCACCCCTCAAATCTACTTCAGCAAAATCCCGCTCTCCATCCGCATAGCGTCTGAGCAATTCTTTAGCATCCATAGTTAACCTCCCTAAACTTGCTCTATTACCTTAACACTAACAGTAGAAAAATCCTCTAAGAAGAATGATAGATATGGAAGGTGAAACCGGGAATCAAAACTCCGTCAGGTCGAATAACGTCCCAGAATTCACAAGGATCTTCGCCAGAACCACCCAACTTAGCATCTTGAAAATTTACTCTAGTAAAAGCAGCACGGCTTACATTTGAAAGACTAATTCTTATACCTCTGAGATCGCAGTCAAAAAATCTGGCACTCTCCAAATCACAATGCTCGATAATAGCATCTTTCAAGTTACACAACCAGAATTGCAGAGCCAATAAATTACAGTCCGACCATTCGGTACTGCTTAAGTTAACATTTTTTAAGTTAGCAGCGTGGAGGTTGACACTGTAAAAGCAAGCACCGCTTAGATTGACCGAATCTAACTTGACACGGCTTAAGTCAGTATGCTGCAAAATAATTGCTCTAAAATCTCTCTCTCCCGCATCGTAGCGTCTGAGCAATTCTTTAGCATCCATAGTTAACCTCCCTAAACTTGGTCTATTACCTTAACACTAACACAAGTTGAGCCACGCGGGTCAGGAGTATCATTGGGCCGTTGAAGCGGTGATTAATGGCTCACCGACGCCGATTGTTGAGAATAGTGAGTTCCAAACTCCCTTACCGCCAAGTCGTTCATCCAGTTCGTTTACGAGTGTGACGGTATTGACTCGCGGCGTGGAAGCGCACAATAATGAAGGACATAATCGCTTGCTTGACAGTCAAATTAATGCGATCGCCTCCACCTTTGCCAACAAACCGATTCACTCGGATAATCCGATCGCCGTTAATATTTCCGCTGCAGTTCGGACCTTAGTCACGGGAGTGAGTACCCTGGCAACCTTTATTTTTGCCTTTGCTGCCTTGGGTTTATTTTGTCTGGGACTGCAACTGTTGTCAGGGCAAGCTCATCTAATTTGGTATAAATTGTACTTGACAAAAAAGCAATTATAGGGTTTGCCCCATTTAATGATG
>NZ_JAMXFA010000071.1 GCF_025370785.1 Laspinema olomoucense D3b | reverse complement strand
CTAGGTCAAATTTCGAGTTGCCTAGCCCTCTTATCCTTGCCTTTTGGCCCAGCCTGATAACCTGTGTAGGCTGTTGTCAGTAACGATGGTTCAGACATAGGTTCAGATGAACTTACTCATGCCAATCTCTGCTAGAAGGGATTCTCTGTCAGGTTCAGAGTGACCTCCGTTATTCCCCGCTTCACCAGGCGTGATAATCAGTCTTACCAGTGGGGGAATTGCATCTCCTTGCATCTGGGAGAAGGGAATTGATTTTAAAGGCTTTGTTAAGAGTTTGTTTTTCTCTTAACTGTCTTTAACATCTCACCCTCTCAGGAGCTAAGTTGTCAAGGTTCAGTAAGTATGATTACTTGTCCTTGCGAACGACACCCAATCTAAGATGACTGGTTTCTCGCTCAACGAATCGCACCGAAATATTTGACTTCTGGATCTATGCCTGCTCGACCAACTAAGGTGACTACATTTAAACTCATAAGCATGACGAGTAAGGGACAATTTATTAGTTTAGCATTTGGTTCTGTGGAGAAAGTGAGGACTTGGGATTTTAGCCGATCGCCCCTCCTCACCTCCACCGGGAATCTGGGCAAGGGATCCCGATCAGGGGTGGGGACAGGCGTAAGCAACCCGAGGTAAAACGGGTAACCCTAGGAAAAATCAGGGGATTAGCGCACTGAAGAGGGACTGACCCCCAGGCGATCGCAACTTTTCCCCGTAATGTTCTAACCCCCCTACCCAGATTGGGTACTATTGATTGAGGGCGGTTACCCAGACGGTGGGGCGAAAGGAGTTTATTGTAGTCTTATGGATAACGCAATCCCTGAACTAGATAACATCAAGAGTCAATTGAAAAGTCGAGAGCGAAGAAAAAAACCGAAAATGCTGGTCGTCGATGACGAACCAGATAACCTGGATTTGCTCTATCGCACCTTCCGGCGAGAGTTTCAGGTACTTAAAGCGGATAGTGGAGCCAGTGCTTTAGAAATCCTCTCTCAAGAAGGGGAAGTGGCGGTGATCATCTCCGATCAGCGGATGCCTGAAATGAAAGGAACCGAGTTTCTCAGTAAAACGGTCCCCCAGTTTCCCAATACCGTGCGGATTATCCTTACTGGATTCACCGATATTGAAGATCTCGTTGAAGCCATCAACTCTGGACAAGTCTATAAATACATTACTAAACCCTGGGACCCCAATGAACTCAAAACCGTGGTTCAACGGGCGGCAGAAACTTATGAATTGCTCAAGCAACGGACGGAGGAACTGCGACGCGCTCAAGCGCAAACCAATCTCCTGATGACCATTGTAGGCGTGGCTCGGTCTGCCCAGAGTTTAGAGGCTTGTTTACCCCCCTTGGCGCAAGCATTTGGGGAGAATTTTTCTCCAGATTACTGTATTTTACAGTTAGTGGAGAAAAATGCCTTAGCTCAGGCGCAAAGCTCCTACAGTAAAGATGGCATCGTAGAGAACTGGTTGCAGGATGACCCATTGATTCAGCAGGCGATCGCCTCGGGGAATGTTCAAATTGCCGTAGATATTGGCAAAGACCCCACTCTTGCCCAAGTCCCCCACTACCAAAGTTGTGGGATCCAAGCTCATCTCGCCATCCCGATCGATTACCGCAACGAGCAAATCGCCGTCTTATCCCTGCAATGGAAAGAACCCTCTATCCTGCGCGAAGATGAACTCGAACTGTTGCATCTATCCGCCCAACAGGTGGCCCTGGCCCTAACTTGTACTCGATATCATCCATGACCCCTCCTGCTGTTGAAACAAACCCAGACGCCGAGCGCATTCAGGCCCTCTTTAACCGCATCGCCCCCGTTTACGATCGCCTCAACGATTGGTTAAGCGTGGGACAACACCGCATCTGGAAATTGATGACGGTCAAATGGAGTCAAGCCTCATCCGGTGATACTTGCTTAGATTTATGTTGTGGCAGTGGCGATCTCGCCCAACTGCTAGGGGAACGAGTCGGTAAAACCGGACAGGTATTCGGCGTGGATTTCTCCTGCGCTCAACTGGAAATCGCCCGTCAGCGATGCGATCGCGAAGCGTCTCGGAACGAGAATCGCCTCTACCCCCCCCAAACCATCCACTGGATTGAAGCAGACGCCCTCCATCTCCCCTTTGCCGACAACTTTTTTGATGCGGCAACAATGGGATATGGATTGCGTAACGTCACCGATATTCCACGCAGTCTGCAAGAACTCCATCGCGTCCTTAAACCCGGTGCAACTGCCGCAATTTTGGACTTTCATCGCCCCAGCAATCCCACCCTCCACGCCGTTCAGCAGTGGATTCTTCAAACCATCGTCGTCCCCGTCGCCACCGCCAATGGCTTGCAGGATGAATATGCCTACATTCTCCCCAGTCTGGAAAAATTTCCCCAAGGACCCGAACAAATCCGACTGGCTCAACAAGCCGGTTTCGCCCAAGCCACACATTACCCTATTTCAGGTGGCATCATGGGAGTATTAGTCGTCACTAAACCTCAGAGTTGAGTGTTGAGGAGGAGGGGTTAACCATTCACCGTTACCCGTTAACCCGCGATGCTTAACGAGGAAACGCTGAAAGCGAATGGATCTCTTGTCTCTTTGGTCTTACTTTTTACCCCCGATCGCCGGGGGAATTATTGGTTATTTCACCAACGATTTAGCCATCAAAATGCTATTCCGTCCCTACCGTGCCTATTCTTTCAAGGGACGGCGAGTTCCGTTTACCCCGGGTTTGATTCCCCGCAACCAAGAACGATTAGCCGAACGGATTGCCGATACGATTATGGGGTCCTTGCTAACTCCAACGGAGTTGCAAAAATTAGCACAACGATTGCTGGAAACCGAACGAATCCAGGCGGCTATTCTCTGGTTACTGGAACTGGCACTCACTCAACTCAAATCCGATACCGAGCAGAAAACGGCTAAAATCCTCTCCGGTATCCTGCGGGATTTGCTCGGAGAATCCTTCCCCCGCATGATTCGCGTCTTAGCCAGACAGGAAGATTTCCTAGAACCCCAGATTAATCAAATTTTTGACTTAGTGCTGCTGGAGTTTCAACTCACTGAAAATCAAGCTCAGCAACTGTCAGACTGGTTACTCACGGCGGTTCTGCCTCCGGAAGTGGTTCGGCAAACCTTGGTTGATTTTCTAACCGATCGCAATATTACGGCGATCGATGAGGGGTTTCGCGAGAAAAGTAGCGGGACCTACTGGGTGGTGGCCAATTTACTGGGGTTGCGCAATACCCTCACCCGTCTGCGGAGCTTTTGCCTAGATGAGAAAGAAGATGCTAATGCTCGGATTGCGGAATTAATCAAGACTTTGGGGATACGAGCTCGTTTGCAGGAATGGTTACACAATCTTTCCCTACAAAATTTACCTGTCTCTACCGTTCGCCAACTCAGAAAAACCTTGAAAGAAAGTATCCGCACTTATGTCCAAACGCGCGGCGGGGACTTAATTCAGGGGTTGACTCATTCGGTGAACTGGGAAAGTGTGGCAAACTTAATTCTTAAGCGTCTCCAAGCCTCTTCAGTGGTGAATGCTTCGTTAGGATTGGTGAGTAAAGAATTAGCTTTAATTTTAGAGCGGTATTTGGAACGAGATTTAGAAACTCTAGTTGCCAAAGCGATTCCGATTATGAATATCGATCGCGTGATTGTGGAACGGGTGCGCAATACTTCAGCCGAAGAACTCGAAGGCGCGATTCAAGGTATTGTCAAAAGTGAATTGCAGGCGATCGTCAATTTAGGCGGCATCCTCGGAGTGGCGATCGGCTTGTTGCAAACGGTGATTCTGCTATTCTCTTAACCTCGCAGAAACCTAGGAGAGTTCAGGAAAGGGCAATTTTTCTTTAAAAGCCCTCTAAGCTTCGGAAATTTTCCCCCGATCCGCCCTCCCCCCGACCCTCAAAAGGCTCGTTCGCGAAGCGTCTCGGAACGAGAATCGCCTCTGTGGGGAGGGTGACAATAAAGGTGGCACCTTGTCCCAGTCCCGGACTTTCAGCGGCGATCGTACCCCCGTGGAGTTCCACTAAATGACGGACGATCGCCAACCCCATACCCAAGCCCCCATGCGCTCGGGTAATGGCGCTATCCGCTTGGCGAAATCGTTCAAACAGATAGGGTAAAAACTCCGGCGCAATCCCTGAACCTGTGTCCCGAACAATAATTTGAACTCTCGTGCGATCGCCTTTTAAAACCACCTCTACCCGTCCTCCCGTGGGAGTAAACTTGATCGCATTGGACAGCAGATTCCACACCAATTGCTGCAAGCGCGCTGGATCTGCGGCAACCAGGGTGACTTCTGAATCAAAAGCCGCGCAAATGGAAATTTTTTTAGCATCGGCTGCCGATTGCACCGAGGCGATCGCATTTTCAATCGGTCTCGTCAAGTCTACTGGACGCACTTGAATCCGAAACTGACCCGTCATCATCCGCGAAACATCCAACAAATCCTCAATCAATTGAGTCAGGGCCTTAGTATTGCGCTCGATGCTTTCTAAAGCTCGTCCAGTGGTAGTCAGATCTAATTTCCGCATTTGCAACAACTGACTCCACCCCAGCATAGAATTCAGCGGAGTTCGCAATTCATGAGATAAAGTAGCCAAGAACTCGTCTTTCATGCGGTTGGCTTGGGCGAGTTGTTCGGCACGCGCCGCCAATTGTGCCTCTAAATTCTGGCGTTCTGTGATATCTTCGTGGACGATTACCAGTTGGCGAATATTGCCGTCGCGATCCTTGACCGGATACATATAGGCTTGAACCCAATGCACCTTGGTGGTATCTGAAACGGTCTGCGGTAAGGTTTTATGGAGTTCATAGCGGACTGCTGGAATCGCCACTGATTCTCCCTCGAAAGCTTTTTTGATATAAGGCATGATGCCTTTTTCCACAAGTTGCTGATCCTGGAGCATATTGTAATCTCCCAGTTCGGCTAAGGTGATGCCCCAGAGTTCTTCCCAGGCGCGGTTTACCTGGATTGTTTGACCCTGGGGGGAGAGAATTTGGGTGCTTAAAGGAGACTGCTCAATTAAGGTCCGAAAACGGGTTTCAGAATTTTTTAGAGAAAGCTGTGCTTGTTTGTTTTCGCTCAAGTCCAGGACGAAACTAACAGCCAATTCTTGGGTCCCGCCCAAATAGGCGCTGCCTTGGAGGACGGGCACTCGGGTTCCATCTTTGCGGATATATTCTTTCTCAAAGGGAGGATGAGACCCGGTGGCTTTCATTTGGGCGATCGCCTCTTCATCTGCCGGACGATATTCCCAGGGAGTCATGTCCCACCAATTCACCTGGGACACAGCGGTATTAGAATATCCCAGGAGGTTGAGAAAGGCATCATTAGCTTCGACTATGTTGCCTTGGGTATCGTGAATGATGATGCCGATAATATTGGCATCCACCAGGCGGCGTAGGCGAAACTCGCTTTCATTGAGAGCCGTTTGGGAGGCACGCAGTTGCATGGCGACTCGTTCTGCCGCATAACGAGCTTGGGCTTGCGATCGCGTTAAAAGAAATAAGATTGAGGCAATGATCAGTCCACTGCAGCAGATATAGGGAACCAGATTTCTGCCGGAGAGTTGGTCAAATTCTGGGGTGGAGGCAAAGGCGATCGTCCAGGTTCTTCCCGCCACATTCAAGGTACGCATTCCTCGAAATCTGGGGTGATGAGAGTGGCTATTTCTTCCTTGGTATTGGTGGGAGGAATGCAGCAGGAATTCCGGGCTGAGTTCACCCCCATCATAAATTTCAAAATCTACTGTGGAATATTGTTCTTCGGCGAAAATTCCCATGAAGAGATTATCGGCGCGAAAGGGACTGTAGATAAAACCCCACAATTGCGATCGCCGCGAGTCAACGCTCTGAGGAGTAACGCCACTGCGATAAATCGGCAGATAGATCACAAATCCCGCCTGTTTGTATTCCTCAATCTCCTGTACCAACGTCACCGGACCGGATGCTGCCGCTACCCCTGTATCCCTTGCCCGTTCCATTGCCGCCCGACGCACAGGTTCACTGAACATATCGTATCCGATCGCCCCTCGGTTCCTTTCATCTAAAGGTTCCAAATATAAAATCGCATGATATTCGCCTCGCTCAGATTCAGGATTAACGCCTAAACGCCCTGGATTTTGGGCTTGGATTTCCGCCAGAATCCTTTCTTCTTGTTCCGGAGTGACGCGCACGGAAAAACCAATCCCTTGGATTCCTGGATACCGTTGGGGCAGTTCCAAATTATAAATAAACTGTTGGAATTGCTCTCGGGTAACCCTTGGATTTGCTGCAAATAATCCCCTAGTGGCACGCAGTAAGGCCCGGTAAGTGTCTAGCCGGTTGTCAATGCTATCCGTGGTCCGCTCGATTGCATTCTGGAATCGCAAGCGCTCTTTAGATTGGGAAGTTCGGTCAACGGTATAAGAGGCTAGGGCAGTCAGCAGCAACGTCACGACTAACACGAAATACGGGATCCATGTCCGGCGCGAGCCTGCCGATTTCCAGGATAGGTCCGATCTCATGAGTGGTTTTTCTGTTGATGATGGGTTTGCCTGACATTTTTGGACTGATAGTTGAGGTCGGTTGCGATCGGTAAGGGGATAATTCAGCTTATTCTTAGGCAAACTCTTCCCTAAGAGGGATTTCCAAAAGCTACTCTAATTTTTATCTACGGCTTCCTCGATCCTCCCCTCGGTTGAGAATTGAGCGGCTTTATATCTAGTCCCCATCTCTGCCGAAAGTTCCGATCCCCTTTGCTCTTATAATACCACAACGCTATTGTTAGGATGCTAAGGCTTTGCTCTATCGCTGGATAGAAATTCTGTTCGCTCTCCCCGGGCTTCTTAAACCCCGAGTATCAAAAGTTTGGGATGAAGGGGGGATAATCCCTAAAGGAGGGTCTGGCTTGATTAACAGAGGAAGAAAGGGCGCGATCGCCGGATCTGATGCACCAAAAATTGATCCGGAGTTGCGGATAGTCACTTCACCTCAATAAACCATCAATTCCCTTGTTTCTAATTGGCAATTGTTGCTCCAAACCTAATAAATAACCCCAGGCGCGATCGCCACTCACTCCACTACCCCAATTTTTAGACTTTTTACTGAATACACTCTTCCTTTTTACCAATTCGCTGAGGAATTTATGATGTTAAAATCTAGCACTTATTCCGGGCGATCGCTCAGGTTTTTAAACATTAAAAGAGCGGTATGAAGCAATCCGCCGTCTAGCTTGTGCACGCTTTGCATCGGTATCAGAGGCTTCCGGTTCTGGTTCAGGAGTTTCATTCCAAACCGGGGTCAGCGGATCCCGTTGAACCGCAGCAAATCCTTGGCGGACCGCCATCACAATTTGCGGCCTTAATTTTTGGGCCTGATGTTGTTGAAATTGCCAGCCGCGATCGCTCGTAGCATACAATGCCGGGAGTCGATTCAAGGCATAAGCCACAACCTGCGCTAAAACTCGCTCCGGCTTAAGAGACCCCAGCATTTTCGGCGGGAGTTGCCGCAATTGCCGTTGTGATTCTTCAACCACCAGGGGTTCCAGGGCGTTCCGATACAGGGGGGTATGATTCGATGGTACGTTGGTCATGAATGATTCTCCAAACCGAGCAAGGTTAAATAATCTTTCCCCTTAACAGGGACGGATTTACACGGCACTTGTTGAGATCATAACGTACCCTTTTTTTATAGGAGACCTTCCACAGTATGGTTTTTTTTAATAAAAGAATATATTTCCGCCCTGGAGTGGGTGAACCCTCCACCCTCTCGTGGCTCATCCCCCACTGATGCGCCGAACAAACCGAGAGCAGGATGCTAGAATTCCCCTCACAGGGGAGAGGGCCAACGATGCTTCTGTGCCCTCTTACCTTAGACTTAGCCCGGTTTATGAAGTCTGGGTTGGCAGTCGCTTGCGAAGGGAAGCCACTCGTTTAGTGGCGGTTTTATTGTTCGGGTCAAGTTCCTGGGCTTTTTCGTAGGCTTCTAATGCTTGAGCGGTTAACCCTTTGCGATCAAACGCAAACCCCAGATTATTCCACCCGGTGACATATTCGGGATTCAGCTTTAAGGCTTCTTTATATTGCCGAATCCCTAAGTCGTACTGCTCCAAAGCGGCATAGCTATACCCTAAAGCATTGTAGATGAGGGCTTTACTTTCTTCATCAATGGGGGCTTTACATTTTAAAGCCTTTTGGAACTGCACCAGGGCTTGGGTATAGAGTTGCTTATCCAAATAAATACTGCCGAGTTCATAATATTCTTCGGCGGTTCCTTTGTCTTTGGAAAGGTTTTGTTGCAAGCGAGAAAGGTTTAGTTCAAGCTGGCGAGTTTTGAGGACTTGGCGTACAACTGCAATAGCTGCAACTCCGAGTAATCCCAGCAAAATCGAGAGGTAAATAAGCGGAAGAGAGGTATCCATGCCGTTTTAATTGACTGATTCAACTGCCCTATAATTTTGATTATCTTGATTATTTTGATTATCTGGAGTGCTCAAGGAGGAGGGTTTGACTATCACTCCAGGGGCGACTAGGGGTGACTTCCACCAAGGGTAAACCCCAGTATTCTGCCCGTTCTTGTAACCACCCTTCCTGATGCCACTGGGCGATCGCCTGATTGACTCGGGAGTGCAGTTGGGCATATTGCAATCCTTTCGGCATCACCACCGCCAGGGGTTGACTAGACAACTGGAATGGCAGCAGTCTGTATTGGGGATATTGCTGCACCCATCCGGTTAAGATACTGGCATCGGCAGCGAAGGCACGGGCGGAACCGGATTCTAGCAGCCGTTGCGCCTCTTGGTAAGAGTCTACCGGGACTAAGTGGGCTTGAGGAAGTTGAAACTCTAACAGGGGAATGGTACTGGAGGCATTGAGGACGGCGACTGCTTGACCCGCTAGGTCGGAGAGGTGACGGATTGAGGGGTCTCGGGTGATAATTTGGGCCCCATCTAGGTAGTAGGGCGGGCTAAAATAAACCACCCGCGATCGCGATGGAGTCGCTGTCACTCGGGCGATCGCCAGATCGACTTGACCCGACATCACCACCGCAAGGCGATCGAGATTCTCCACCGGGACGAGTTCCACCGCTTCGGCACTCCCCAGCAACTCCTGGGCTAACCGTCGGGCAATATCAATTTCAAAGCCTTGCAGATTGCCCCCGCCCTCTCTAAATCCCATTGGGCGGACATTATCCTTCACCGCCACAATCAGTTGACCCCGCTGCTGAATTTCGGCGAATTCTGCCGCCTGGACAACTTGGCCCCAGGGCCAAAGGCAAAAGGCAACAACAAGCAATAAACCCTTGATCCTTTTGCCCTCTGGCTGCATCATCATTTATGATTTGGCTTGAGCGGCCAGTTCTACAACTTTGGCAAAACTAGCGGGGTCTAAAATTGCCATTTGAGAGAGCATTTTGCGGTTGAGCTGAATATTGGCTTTCTTGAGATTGCCAATCAATTGACTGTAGCTCATGCCATGTAAACGTGATGCGGCGTTAATCCGGGCGATCCACAAACGGCGAAAATCACGCTTGCGATTGCGGCGATCGCGATAGGAATTCCGCAGGGCTTTCATCACCTGTTGGTTGGCTGTCCGGAATAATTTCGAGTGCGAACCCCGAAATCCCTTGGCCATTTTCAGTATCTTTTTGCGGCGGTTGCGAGCTACGTTCCCGCGTTTTACCCGTGTCATGGTTACTTTCCTTTATTTGTACAAATCTGAGGACTGAATCAATTCCCTCGATTAGAGAGGGGTTGTACCCCCGCTATCGGGCTAGGAAGCCAGAGGTTATCCTACCTTGAGGGGGTGTGAAGCTTTCTGACTTCTGTCGCCACAAATCGAGCTTCTAACTTTTTACAAATACGGCATCATTAAATGCACGTTTTTTTCATCCTGCTCGCTGACAAGGGCGCTCTTTGACAGCCGATTTCTGCGAGCAGCCGATTTGTGTTCGAGTAAGTGGCTTTTGTAGGCTTTCCGACGCTTGATCTTACCACTGCCTGTGGCTTTAAAGCGCTTGGCAGCAGCCTTTCTGGTTTTCAGTTTAGGCATGGACTTCCATTAATTCGGCACAATCAATTAATATATCATACCCCCTGACTTCTACACAAGAAAATCCCAGGAATGGGCGATCGCCCATTAAACTTCCCTAGGGTGAGTGATCCCCTCGGCTCGTTGCTACATTATTTCGGCCTTACCCAGATGCTCTGTCCCCTGGGTTGAGGTTAGTCAACTCCACACTCATCCAATTTCAAGGGGGTCAAGAACGCGTTCAGGGGTCCCTATGATAGAGCCCGCCTCAATCATGGACCCTTGAATTAAGGGCTAGGAGCAGGCGATCGCCCCATAGCAGTTGGGGGAGAAAATGTCCCCACTCCACTCCCCAGAGCGAAACCCGGTCCGTAGGCTTTAAGCACTCCTAATCCCATCGCTCCGCTATGAGTCTGTGAACCGCTAGAGAAACTTTTAAGAGGTTTGTCAGGCGATCGGCCTTCCACAAGCAAGCAAAAATCCCGTGACTGCTACTGCCGTTTTCTTTGCTTTTTCCGCTGGACTAACCAGAAAATGAAGAGAAGCACCAACCCACCCAGCACAACTATCGTAACCGGACCTAAAAACTTATCGACAAGCTTATAATTTTTGCCCAATACAAAGCCCGCGTAAGTAAGTAAAAGATTCCAGCATAATGACCCAATCAACGAGTAACCAAAAAACTCCAGAAAGGGCATTTTCTGCAAACCGGCAGGAATAGAAATTAAGGTACGAATACCCGGGATGAGCCGCCCAAACAAAACAACTCCCCCTCCGTATTTTTTAAACCAATCTTGAGATTTTTTAATATCTTCATTGGTTAAAGTTACCCATCCTCCATATCGGTCTACCCATTTTTTTAATTGATGTTCACCCACTTTTAGGCTCACATAATACCAAGGTAATGCCCCTAGCATAGAGCCTGTCGTTCCCGCAACTATTACCCCCCAAAACGTGAGTTTACCTTGGGTAACCGTAAATCCAGCCAATGGCATGATCAGTTCCGAAGGAATGGGCGGAATAATATTCTCTAGGAACATCAACAAAGCGATGCCCCAATAGTTTAAAGCGGTAATTGTGTTCGTAATCCAATCCAGCATAAAAACAAAATAATAAATTTAGAACAGGAACCGCGTGACTTCTAACTAACACAGCATCAGGGAGCATCTCAAGAACGAACAGTTCACCCCCCTCCCCAAGAATCAGGGGAGGGGGGCAGGGGGGTGATCTCAGGTCTTCGTGCCTTTCAGGAGATGCTCCCCAGCATCAATGCTTCATATTTTACCTCAAATCCCAGATATCCTTTAGGTCCTATAGGTCCGGCCTAGGGCATGATTCATTTAATTGTAGCTGCTTTGTTGCTTTCTCTGGAGATGGCCTCGCTAGTCTGATTCAAGTTTGGCCCTGGGGGTGGTGAAACTTTTGCCCAAGTTTGCCCAGCACAGAGTTCAACATCTCATCGGAAGTGGATACCCCCTTGAGATTAAGCAGTCAGGACTCACGGAATTTAGCACCCAATATAGACCAAAAACCAGGTTTCTGTGTGCCCGGATCTAATTTGGAGTAGGCCCGGTCTGATTTTAAACCATTTCCCCATGATAACGACTCATTTAGGTCTACAGACCTACCCAAAACTCTGCGTGTAGATTCTAAGCGGCAATTTGAGGTCCTATATCAAATCTATCCTCCAATGTCTAGAAAATTGGAGGGGGAGTAGGTGACATTACCCGGAGTTTCAATAAGCCACCCTAATTCCGTTGGAGTTTCCCATAACTGGGTTTAATCACCGGGATAAGCCCTGCTCATTCTCTCTAACAACTGAAGCGGGGGAACCAACTCTGGGGCTGATTTTCTGAAAATAGAAAAGGGATAACTCTCAATCCTCGCCCATCAGCTAACCCCCTCGGCATGGAGACGAGACTAAAAAATCATCTGTAAACTTTATTCATCGGGCTAAATGCAGGTCCCGCCCAGTTTATTGTACGAATTTAAAATAAAAACCCGATTATTTATCAACCCCAAAAACCGGATTTCTTTCCTGCTGAATTCAACTACTTTGATGATTTTTGGGAACCAATTAATCAACGTGTGTAAAGCCCGGTTCACCGTTTCAGCGTTTTCTCGCGATTAATTCATTGACATAAAATTGTAATCTTTCGCAGAAATCACCCGCCAAGTTTCATCGTCATGGACTTCCAAAACTTTGTGGTGATATTGCAACAAGGTCGGGCGGTGTCCTACACTAAGATAAATCGTAGATAGCTTTTGCAAATGGTTATAGAGACTTTGCTCATTTTTCACATCCAGAGCACTCGTCGCTTCGTCTAAAATGGCATAACGAGGATGGGTCAGCAACAAACGAGCAAAAGCAACCCGCTGTTGTTCTCCTATTGACAGCACATGATCCCAGTCTTCGATCGCATCTAAACCCCCGAACCTTTCCGCTAACTCGGGCAAATTAACTTGTTTTAATACCTCATATATTTCTAAATCAGAAATATTCAGGTTTGTGCTGGGATAAAGCAGTTGATCACGCAGAGAACCTAAAATCATATAAGGACGTTGGGGTAAGAAAAGAATCTCCCCTAATTTCGGTCGGTGAATTGTCCCAGTTCCAGAGTTCCACAAACCGGCGATCGCTCGTACAATCGAACTCTTACCACAACCGCTTACCCCCACAATTAGCAATCTTTCTCCCGATTGCATTTCTACAGATACATCCTTCACTAAAGTCCGGTTATAATTGGGAGTTTGCAAAGTTATATGTTCTAAGCTTAAACTGGAGTCTTCAATCGTATCAATAGTCGTATTATTATCGATTGGTGATGCTTTGGGTTCTTCCAGGACTTTTTCCAAGCTCTCTAAACGCTCAATTGCTGCCACAAAGCGAGTGATATTCTTAAACATCCTAACCACAACAATTAGAGAGCTAAAAACATTGATAAAGGCCCCTCCGGCTTCGACCAAAATTCCCACTTCTGTTTCCCCAGATAAGATTCGTGGACCGAGAATTACAGCCGGTAATATCCAAGTAATTACCTGATATCCACTACTAAAAAATGCCAATTTTGTCTCCCATAGGATGATTTTGTTGTAATTACTTAAAACTACATTAAATATCTGCTTAACATTATTTAACTCCCGACTATCTCCTCGATAAAATGCGATCGACTCAGCGTTTTCCCGAATGCGTACCAAGCCAAATCTGAAATTAGCTTCTTGCTTGAGTTGCTCGGTTTGTAGGGGAATTAAAATTCTGCCAAATCCCACGGTCGTGATCAGCATTCCCAAACCCGCGTACACGATAAGTAAAATCACCAGATTGTGAGACATTGACCAGAGAACGACCCCAAAAGCAATAATATTCACCAAAGATGAGCTAAAGTTCATAAATAAAACCAGAGACATCTGGCAAAACCTTTCAATATCTTGAGAAATTCTCTGGTCTGGATTATCAATTTTTGCTGTCCAAGAACCCAATCTATAAAAGTTGCGATTTGTCATGTACTTTTGTAGATAATAATTCGTCAGCCAACTGCGCCAAAACCACCGACTTTTTTCTTCTAAATAAGAATTAACACTTTGCAAAGTTACGAAGATAATACAAGCAACGAGATAGGTCAGGACAGATTGCCAAAATCTGCCTGCATTTTTTTCAGCTAGGGCTGATGTAAACTCTCCTCTTTGGCCGTTTTGGAGAACATTCATCTGGGTTTGAAGCGTTAATAAAAACATCACCAACACCAGTAAACCAATGGCTTGCCAGCGTTCTTGGGAATCCCACCAGTATGGCTTCGCTACCGCCCAAAAGCGCTGGCAAGCACTAAAGTCAATTTTTAACTTTTTCATGGGAGTTATTTAATTTATTTTTGAGGAGTTATTTTTGAGTATAGGAATTTGAACTGATTGGTTACAAATCAGTTCAAATTCCTATATTTATATTTTAACTACCTTTACTTCAACTGTCGAGATCACTTAAGGATACTTTGTTAAGACTTATATATATATCATTTACATTAGACCAATACCTTAGCCAACTCCAGGGAAGGGTAATGTAGATGTCACTTGTTGTTTACCACAACTACAAATGGCATCTACATTAGCCCAAAGAAGACCCTGTTTTATGGAGTCAGATTTTCAAACGATTATCCAGTCTGGGCTGTATTCACCAACATTCCTCTGGGGCCAGTTGCGGTTACATTAGCGGAGGTATTGGGGCTAGAAACCGGTTTTCTGCCTAAATTGCGGTGAAGTGGCACAGATTTGGGAAAGAAACCCGGTTTTTGATTCTGGGTGGAGGGTGAAGAAACCGGGTTTCGTTACTGCTGACTTCAAATGACCTGACGATTTTTTGGAAACAAACTAATCAAGGTCCGTAAAGCCCTGTTCACCGTTTCAGCATCAGGGAAATATTCCCGCACATCTGGATCAAGCATAATTGCTCCATCTTCCAGGGTAAAATATTGAACAATATCCTGGCGATCGGTTTGATGAATGGTGACTGTATGTCCTCTGCGATATGCCTTGTAATGCTGGCCGCGATCGCCCCCGGTAAAATCATATTCCGGAAGCATTTCATCATCCGTGGTATCTGGCTGTTCAAAATTATGATTGTTCATAGATTTTCCTCTCTGTTTTAGTAGCTTGACGACAACTAATAATCCGAATGTTCGCTTGACGTTCTGTGTAAACTACAACAAGTAACTGACCTTGACTAGACCGACCAATATCAATATAGCGTTCTTCATTATCAGAGTGCTGGGTGTCAGCGATGGTTATCGATAATGGGTCATTGAAAACGGTTTTTGCTTCCTCAAAACTAATTCCGTGTTTTTTGAGGTTATTTTGGGCTTTTTCTTCATGCCATTCAAACCTCAACTGCATATCATCGCCTCTTGGAGAATTGAGAAACCGGGTAATTGACGAAAATCTCGGTTAGGTATAGATAAATTATCCCCGAAACCCGGTTTCTTGGCTCTGGGGTCCCAGAAACTGGGTTTCTTCCGAAAATTTTGGTTAGGATACAGAGACAATCTCAGCCCCCGGTTTCTTTCCCCCCACCCAGGATTTCCAAGAACCCCAGAAACCAGGTTTCGTTCCTTGGAGGATAAAGGTCCGAACACTTCAAATCAAAATGTTTCTGGATTTCTATCGCGACTCAATAGCTTTAGCATCCAAAGTTGCCAGATTATACTACAATTATTTAATTACCTCTAAAATTTCTTGAATAGTAAAGTAAATGTAATAGACCTCTTGCAAAAAAAATCTATGTTATAATGAAAAATTTTGAATTTTAGACCCCAGAGCCAACTCATAATTGTA
>NZ_JAMXFA010000070.1 GCF_025370785.1 Laspinema olomoucense D3b | reverse complement strand
CCTCCCCATCCTCCCCATCCTCCCCATCCTCCCCATCCTCCCCATCCTCCCCATCTCCCCCATCCTCCCCATCCTCCCCATCCTCCCCATCCTCCCCATCCTCCCCATCTCCCCCATCCCCCACCTGCCTCCAGATGACTAAAAGACAAATTAAGCGTAAAATCCATGAGATTTGAGACAGATTTCCGATAGAATCAGTACAATATAGGTAGATATACAGAGATAGGAAATGCTTATGACTGGCGGGGACTCTCAGACCCATGTAACCCTTTCGGAGCGAGAGCTACAGGTGATTGAACTGGTAGCATCTGGTTTGACCAATCAGGATATAGCAGAATCGCTAGAAATTAGCAAGAGGACGGTGGATAACCATATCAGCAATATTCTGAACAAAACCAAAACAGCGAACCGTGTGGCATTAGTCAGATGGGCCTTACAGTCTGGTAAGGTTTGCATAGATGATGTTAACTGCTGTACCTTACCTCAATTAACCGACGAAGAACCGCAACCCGAACCTGTTCATGAATATATTGAAGACAATCCAGAAATTGAGGACCTAGGCTAAGCCGTCATTAAACATGGAAGAGTTAAAAACTGCGGGAACCGAAGACAATTCGGTTCAATATGAAATCCCAGGACTGCCATTAACGGTGTATCGAGAATTGGCAGCGCATCTGCGGCAGGTTCAAGGGGTAGAAGTTGAACTGATTCCCCAAACTGCCGCAGTGTTTAATTATTTTGACAGCCAAATCGCTGGACTATTAATCCAGTATGGACCGGATGCGGAACCGATGGCAGGTCAACGGGTGGAACAAATCCTAGGATATTACCGCGATCGCCATCGTCGGAATTCCTAGGATATTTTGGGTTATAGAATCGCCAATATGGGCTGATTTTATCTGGGAAATAGCAGCAATCGAAAACGAAGCAATGGGCGCAATTCAAGCATTACGAGGAACCCGAGACATCCTGCCAGCAGAGGTAGGCTATTGGCAAAAAGTAGAAGCCGTTGTCCGAGAAATCCTCGGCAAAGCCAGCTATCGAGAAATTCGGACGCCAGTTTTTGAACTGACGTCCCTATTTGAACGGGGAATTGGGGAAGCGACGGATGTCGTGGGTAAGGAAATGTACAGCTTCCAGAGTCGGGGAAAAAAACCCTACTCCATGACCCTGCGTCCCGAAGGCACCGCCGGAGTGGTCCGCGCCTATATTGAGCAGAAACTGCACGCGGCTGGGGGGGTGCAACGGTTGTGGTACACCGGACCGATGTTTCGGTATGAACGACCCCAGGCGGGACGGCAGCGCCAATTTCATCAAGTGGGGGTGGAGGTCCTGGGTACTGCGGACCCCCGTGCAGATGTGGAGGCGATCGCGATCGCCACGGATATTCTGCAAACCTTGGGACTGAAAAACCTGCACCTAGACTTGAATTCCGTTGGCAATAGCGAAGACAGACAACGCTATAGAGAGGCTTTAATTGCCTATCTCACCCCCTATCAAGCTGAATTAGACCCGGATTCCCAGGACCGACTCACCCGCAATCCCCTGCGCATTTTAGACAGTAAAGATAAACGGACTGGAGAAATTGTCCAAGATGCGCCGAAGCTGGGAGACTATCTCTGCGACGATTCAAAACGGCACTTTGAGCGCGTTCAAAACCTGTTAACTCAATTAGGAATTCCCTATCAATTGAATCATCGCTTGGTGAGGGGATTAGATTATTATAGTCATACTGCTTTTGAAATCATTTCTGATGATTTAGGCGCACAAGCAACGGTCTGTGGCGGTGGACGGTATGATAATTTGGTCAGCCAATTGGGGGGACCGGATACCCCTGCTGTCGGCTGGGCGATCGGTTTAGAACGGTTAATTATCCTGCTGCAACAACTGGATACCCTTCCCCCGACTCCCTTAGATTTTTATGTTGTTTCCCGGGGGGAACAGGCGGAAGAAAATGCTTTAGTCTTAGCCCAAAAATTGCGTCATGCCGGATTTAGCGCCGAAGTGGATTTAAGCGGCAGTGCCTTTGGCAAACAGTTCAAACGAGGCGATCGCTCGGGTGCTTCTGCCTGCTTGATTTTAGGGGATGAAGAAGCCCAGAATCAAACCGTCCAAATCAAATGGTTAGCAACTGGAGAACAAACAGCCATAACCCAAGCGGACCTCTTAGCCAACCCTGACCAATTGCGCCAACAATTACAAACCCCAAATCCGCACTAAATGTTCAAAATTGTGTAGAAAAAACCACAGATTACACAGATTAACACTGATAAAATCTCTGTGCAAATCTGTGAAATCTGTGGTTAAAAATCATTTCTCAATCGGTTGAAATTCTTTAGCGGGATAGGTTTTAACCGGGAACTGGAAGACGGCAAAAATTGCCTTCATGGTAAAGATAAACATGGATACGGTTCCCAAGGCGAAAATAATATCACCGGGTATCCTTAGCCAGACGGTCCAGCGCATCCAGGGGGAAGTGATGACTTCAGCACTTCGGGCGTACCAGGTTCCGTATTCTACGGATTGTGCGAGTTGATAAAATCCGTTAGGAATTAAGCCAAAGATGAGCATGATGACTAATCCGCCATTAATGGCCCAAAATGCGAATTTAATCCAGCGATCGTCCCACGCGTCATCAGGGACGAACTCGCGCAAGGCAAACAGCATGAGGGCGATCGCCAAGCAACCATAGACCCCAAATAAGGCGGCGTGAGCATGAATTGGGGTGGTATTGATTCCTTGGGAATAATACAGCACAATCGGTGGATTAATCAAGAATCCAAACACGCCTGCACCGATTAGATTCCAGATACAAGTGGCAATGAAAAATCGCAAGGGCCAGCGATAAAATCCTTCGGCTTCTTTGGACAATTTTAAGGTTTTTAAAATTTCAAAGCCTATCAGGGTTAACGGGACGACTTCTAGGGCAGAAAAGACGGACCCGATCGCCGCAATAAAGGAAGGAGTTCCAGAAAAGTAGAGGTGATGCAGGGTTCCAATTACACCGCTGCCTAAATATAACAGGGTGGTTAAATAGGTAGCACGCAGGGCCGATGACCGACGTAAAAAGCCTAATTCACTGCATAAATAGGCAATCACAACCGTAGCAAACACCTCGAAAAATCCTTCAACCCAAAGATGAATTACCCACCAGCGCCAATACTCAGCAATACTCAAGGGCGTGTGATTGGTGTACATCAATCCCACGGAATAAAACAGGGGAATCGTGATGGCGCTATACAGGAAAAAGTGACTCAATCCGGTTGGGCTTTTTTCCTTTTGTAAAGCCGGTTTAAATCCGCGATACAGTAACCACAGCCAGAATATCATCGCGACAATGAGCAGGATTTGCCAAACTCGTCCTAGTTCGATATATTCATAGCCTTGATGTCCCCACAAGAAGCTATTTTTGACGCTGAATAGCCCTTGCACCGCTGACCAAGACCCGATGAGGGAACCAACAACCACGACGGTTAATGCCCCTAATAAGATGCTATTACCGAGGGCTTGTCCTTTCGGTTCATAGCCACTAAATCGAGGAGCAAAATAGAGTCCAGCGGCTAACCAACAGGTAGCAATCCAGAAAATTGCCAGTTGTAAATGCCAAGTTCTCGTAGCCGCATAAGGGAGATAGAGGTTAAGGGGAATCCCATAAAATCCTTCCCCTTCTACAGCATAATGGGCGGTAAACATTCCCATCATGATTTGCACCAGAAACAGTGCCATTGCTACGCCAAAAAATAACGAGGTAACCTTCTGGCTGGGGGTGGGAATTCGTACAGCAGGACGGGCGGGAACGGGTAATACTTCGTCCTCCTCTTCTTTTAAATAGATGAAGAGAAAAATCCCCATTCCGGCAATTAAAATGATGATGGAAACGATGGACCAGATGAGAAATTGGGCCGGAGGTTGGTTGCCAATTAAATCATCATGAGGCCAATTTGCCGTATAGGAAAAAGGTGCATTGGGCCGATTTGCGGATGCTGCCCAAGATGTCCAGGCAAAGAAGGCTGTTACATCGTGAATTTGGCTATCATCTTTGAACCAACCGGAGGGAATGGAGTGAATTGCCGACCCTTTGGCTAAGAGTTCGTGATAGTCTTTAAAAACCTCTTGGAGTCCTTGACTTTGAGCCTCAGTTAACAGGAGTTCGTGGGTTTCCGGACTATACCGATTAGTTTTAAATTGTTCACTGACTCGCGCTTGCAAACTGGCGCGTTCAGGGGCCGGTAATGCTTGTAAATCCTTTTGAGAAAAGCTGGGATTGTTGTTGTATAATATGCCAGCGGTGGCTAAACCCCAGCGATGTAAGACATCGGCGGTCCAGTCCGGGGCGAGGTAGCTGCCATGTCCCCAGATGCTGCCAATATCCTGTCCTCCACGAGAGAGGTAGATTTCCTGTCCGGATTGAATGTTAGCTTGGGTGACGAGGATTTCTTGATTCGCCGATCGCACGATGTCAGGAACGGGTGGGGCATTTTTGGAAATGACCGCCCCTGCCCACAGTAATACACTAAAGGCAATGATACAAATCAGGGCTAACCAGGCGGGTAAGGTGAGTTGTCGCCTGACAGGACTGATTGCACCTTTGGCATCTAATAGGGTTGAATCTGCCATTGCAATATTTCCCCCAATTTATTGATGAATGATTTTCAACTAGCTCGATGGTAGCGAATTTAACTGAAAATTGACGAGTTTATAAAACTTTATATTTTGGCTGAAATATTTTAAGGGCAAAAATATTGATAATTTCTATCCATTTGGTGTTGACAAATTCCATAAACCTGTCAATAAATGTAAGAAATTATGGGCAGAGGGAGAAAATAAATCCCTCCTCTATTTGGGTTGGGTATGAAGAGGAGAAGAGATGCAGGATTATTGTATAAGAGTTTAAGGGGTATGATAGAAACCCCCGTTACAACAAGCAACGAGGGATAACGACAGCAAGTCGAGAGGTTGAACTGGGGGGAAGTTAGAGGACGCCTTTAGAACTGGGGATGGTGGTGGCGCGACGGGGGTCAATTTCGGTTGCCATGCGCAGACTGCGGGCGAAGGCTTTAAAGGTGGCTTCGATGATGTGATGGGAATTAATGCCGTCGAGTTGGCGGATATGTAGGGTCATTTGGGCGTGATTGACGATCGCCACGAAGAATTCCCGCACTAATTGGGTGTCATACGTGCCGACGCGCTGGGTGGGAATGTCTAAACCATAGCTTAAGTGAGGGCGACCGGAAAAGTCGAGGGCGACTTGAATCAAGGCTTCATCTAGAGGGGCGACAAAGTGACCAAACCGGACGATACCTTTGCGATCGCCAAGGGCTTTACCCAAGGCTTGACCTAATGTAATCCCCACATCTTCATTGGTATGATGGTCATCAATTTCTATATCCCCGGTGGCTTTTACATCCAGATCAATCAAGCCGTGAGAGGCAATTTGATGTAACATATGGTCGAGAAACGGTACACCAGTCGCAGCGGTACAGTTCCCTTGACCATCGAGATTAATCGTCACATGGACATCAGTTTCCCCAGTGGTGCGTCGGACAGTGGAGATCCGAGAAAGTTGGCCTAAATTTTGTTCGGATTCAGCATTTGGGAGAGTTTCGGAGGAGGTGCGGCTAATACTTGTCTGCATAATTGGCAAGGGTTGCGATCGCAAAAATAGTCTCGATTCCGATCTTATCTTGTCTGCGGGGAAACCTTGAAAAATTAAGAGAGAGGGTTTGAATAATAGAGAAGAGATCCCCCCAACCCCCCTGATTATCCTCCTCCTGTCCCCCTTAAGAAGGGGGAAGCCAGAGGAATAAATGTTTGAGCCCCGGGGGGCTTTTAGAACCCTCTTTTTAAGGGGGCTTTTGGGAATGGAAGCCTTAGTTTTAATCAGTAAATTCTCAATTCTTCAGGGATTACATTCCCATGATGCAGTAGCCGGAATCCACATAGATGATTTGACCCGTGATACCGCTGGATAAGTCGCTACAGAGGAATGCAGCGGTATTGCCGACTTCAGTTTGGGTAACAGTGCGACGGAGGGGGGCCATTTCTTCCACATGGTGAATCATATCCAGGATACCACCGACGGCAGAAGAGGCAAGGGTCCGGATGGGACCGGCAGAGATGCCATTGACACGGACATTTTGGGGTCCCAATTCGGCGGCGAGGTAGCGGACATTCATTTCTAAGGCAGCTTTGGCAATCCCCATGACGTTGTAGTTCGGGATGACTCGGACGCCACCGAGGTAGGTGAGGGTGACAATGCTGCCTCCTTCGGTCATTAGGGGTTTGGCGGCAGCAGCTAGGGAAACCAGGGAGTAGGAACTAATATCCAAGGCGCGGGTAAAGCCTTCGCGGGAGGTGTTGCTAAAGTCTCCGGAGAGTTCTTCTTTACCGGCAAAGGCGAGGCAGTGGATCAGGATGTCGATTTTATCCCAGGTTTCGCGGATGGTGTCGAAGGTGGCTTGAATTTGGGCGTCATCTTGAACGTTGCAGGGGACGAACAAACTGGGGTTGAGGGGTTCGACTAATTCCTTGACTTTTTTTTCTTGACGGCCCTTTTCATCCGGGAGATAGGTGATGCCGAGATTGGCCCCAGCTTTGTGGAGTTGTTGGGCGATACCCCAAGCGATGGAACGGTTGTTAGCAATTCCGGTGACTAAGGCGTTTTTTCCTGTTAAATCTAGCATGGAGGGTTTATTCTAGTAAAAATTACTCAGTAGTACGGGTTCGGCCCCAGGGTGAGGCTGGCGGGATCACAGGGCTGTCCCCAAAAGAGCAGTCGCCCCTGATGGCGGTGGACGGGCTACGGTTGCAGCCATAAGACCAGAGGATTGACTCGGACAAGTCTACCGCCCTGGGTCTGTTCCCCAATTTGATTGAATCACAACCGGGGACTCTGAAACGGGGCTATTAGCCGATCGCCATTCTGGGTGGGGTGGGTTTGGGGGTGACAACTCGGCGGGAATCGGAGATGGGAATATTTTATCCAGGGATCAGCCAACTGGTCGCAATTCTGTATCCCCAAGCACAAAAAAACCGCGAATGGTCCGTTTAAGTAATGTAGAGTACAAAAGTCAGAGAACTCTAACAAGAGCGGGTCGCTAATGACAATAAACCGTTAGCAAGTTATCAAAAAAGAAGATAGGCCATGACAATTAGAAGGAACGGATATGGTAATGACCCAAGATAGACCGCTAGCCGCAGTATTCCGTCAGATGGGAAGTGGATCGTTTCCCCCAGTGGTGGAGAATTACGAGCGAGGAAAGACCATCTTTTTCCCTGGGGATCCCGCTGAACGGGTTTATTTTTTACTCAAAGGTGCCGTTAAGCTATCCCGCGTCTATGAAGCCGGAGAGGAAATTACCGTGGCCCTGCTGCGGGAAAATAGTGTATTTGGGGTACTCTCCCTGATTACGGGCCATCGTTCGGACCGCTTTTATCATGCTGTTGCCTTTACCCCAGTCGAGTTGCTTTCGGTGCCGATCGACCAGGTGGAAAAGGCGCTTAAGGAAGACCCCGAACTGTCAATGTTGATGTTGCGCGGCTTATCTTCCCGGATTTTACAGACAGAAATGATGATTGAAACCTTGGCCCATCGGGATATGGGGTCGCGGTTGGTGAGTTTTCTGCTGATTTTGTGTCGGGATTTTGGAGTACCGACTTCCGAGGGGATTACGATTGATTTAAAGTTGTCTCATCAGGCGATCGCCGAAGCAATTGGCTCAACTCGGGTCACCGTCACCCGTTTACTGGGGGATCTGCGCTGTGAACAGATGATCTCCATTCATAAAAAGAAGATCACCGTTCATAATCCAGTGGCGTTGAGTCAGCAATTTACTTGAGAACCGATAAAGTGGTCAATCTTGACAAAAGAGGGCAGAGAAAATCAGGGGATCGCCGATCGGGGTGAGAGTGAGTAAATTGTCCGTTGATTTTCTGCCCTGGAGGGACTCTTTGAGGGTACAGTCGGCTTGAAATTGTTTTTCCCAAAACCCAGGGGATGAGGGGACTGGGGAGAAAAGAACCGGCGATCGCACGGCGATGGGGAAACGAGTGTTAGAAAATCCGGTGTGAGAGCTTGAGTCCATGCAGGCATTCAGCGAAAAAAGGGCAGAATACTGCTATCAGGATCGGCATTTGGATCTGTTATAGTGCAAAAGAGCGGAGCTTTGCCGGACGGCCTAGCAGAGTGTTTCACCTCCGAAAGTTTTTGTCTTGGCTAGATCTGGACGGAGTTAAATAAGTGATGACGAGCGCATACGTCCTGATACTGGCTGTTTTAGTCTTGGGGGGGTTGCTCGCCACCCTGGGCGATCGCCTCGGTACTAAAGTCGGTAAGGCCCGGTTGAGTCTGTTTGGTTTACGCCCACGACAAACCGCGACTGTGGTCACCATTGTAACCGGGTTGATGATTGCTGCCTCAACCTTGAGTATCCTATTTGCCACGAGTAAATCGTTGCGAGTGGGGGTGTTTCAACTGGATGAAAAACTCAAAGAATTGCGAGAAGCCCAGAAGGAACTCGTCGCAGTGATCACCCAAAAACAGCAGGTGGAAGCCCAACTCAACCAAGCCCGAGAACAGCAGGTGGTGGCGCAACAACAATTAAATGAGATTGATCGCTCATTGCAAGGGGCGCTCCAAAAACAGGCCCTAACTCAGGCTCAGCTAAACCAGACTCAGGGCGAACTGAATAAAACTCAGAACCAACTCAGCGGGATTCAAACTGATTATCAGAAAGCTACAAGCGAACTAAGTCTAATTGAAGGGAATTTCGCTCGCGCTCAAAGTCAGCTTGAAGAGGTTTCCCAACAGGCGCAGAAGCTGCGGGATGATATTGTCACCCTGCAATTGGAACGGCGGGAGTTGATTGAACAGGGGGAGCAAGTTAGAGCTACGATCGCCCAACGCGATCGGGAACTGGCCGTTAAACAGGCTGAGATTGAGCAACAACGGCAGGAAGCGGCACAGCAACGGCAGTTACTCACGGAGCAGAAAAGCCAACTGGATGAGCAAATTCGCCAACTGGCGCAACAGCAGCAGCAAATCGCCGTTCAAGAAGGGGATATAGCGGAGCAACAGGAGCAAATGGCTCAACAGGCGGCAGAAATTGCCCAGCAAAAACAGGCGATCGCCGTTCAGGAAGAGGAGTTAGGGAAACAGGAGCAGGAAATCGCCAGCCAGGAAATGGAGATTGCTCAGCAAAAGCAGGCGATCACCCTACAGGAGGAGGAAATCGCCCAGCGCGATCGCCAGATTTCTGACCAAGAGGCGGCGATTACAGAGCAGCGATCGTTGTTGAAACAGTTAGCCACCCAACAAGCGTTTCTCCAAGGGGAAGTCCAAAGTCTGGAACGGGATTTTCAACTGTTGCGGGAAGGGACGGTGGCAATTCGCCGGAATCAGGTGTTAGCTTCCGGGGTCCTGCGGGTCATCCGCCCGGAAACGGCACCGGAAGCAACCCAGCAATTGTTAACCGAAGCAAATCTGGCGGCGATCGCCTTGATTCGTCCCGGAACAACGCAACTGAATGAATGGGCGATCGCCATTACAGAGACGGAACTGGAGCAACTGATCGGTCAAATTAACGATGGTCAAGATTATGTGGTCAGAATTCTCTCCGCTGCCAATTATTTGTTAGGTGAACGGCAGGTGAATGTTTTTGCCGATGCGGTGCCTAATGAGGTGGTCTTCAAGGAAGGGGAACTGGTGGCAACAACTTCGGTCCGGCCCTCTCAAATGAGTGAAGATCAGATTAAAGAACAATTGAATTTATTGTTAGCTGCCGCTAATTTTAGAGCAAGGCGATCGGGTATTTTAACCGATGCTATTCAAGTGGGAGATGGACGTCTAGCCGCTTTGATGGAATTTATCAAGCAGCTTCCCGACAATAATGAACCGGGTGTCATTCAAGCGGTTTCCGCTGGTCAAACCTATACTTCTGGTCCACTGACTTTAGAATTTACGGTGCTTCATGAAGGGAAAATTGTGTTTCGCACAGATTAGGGGAACAGGGTGAGGGTTTGCCCGGTTGGTTAAGGGTTAATCTGAATAAAGGTTAGGGAAGAATTACTGGAGTAATGGCCAGGTTAGTTTCCCGTTATCGGGAGAGTTGAAAAGGATAAAACGCAATGGGTAACGCTCAAACAGAAACAGTAATTTTGGGGTTCGATCCGGGCCGGTTAAAGTGTGGAATTGCGGTGATGAATAGCCGGGGAAAATTGTTGGTGCATGAAGTGGTTCCGGCGGAAGAGGCGATCGCGGTGATTGAATCTTTCTTTCAACAATTTGGGGTTGACCTGCTGGTGATAGGCGATCGCACCACCTCGAAAAAGTGGCAAGAACATATTACCGAATCCTTGTCTATCCCGTTACCCATTGTGCAAGTGGATGAACGCTACAGCACCTTACAAGCCCGCGATCGCTATTGGGAAATGTATCCGCCTCGGGGATTGACGAAGCTGATTCCCCAAGGAATGCGCCAACCCCCTAGGGCGATCGATGATATCGTCGCCATTCTCTTAATTGAGCGCTATTTAGCAACCTTACCCAATTGAATGTTCATCCCTCCAGGGTATTCCAACAGATAAATCATGGAAATCCACTTGTTAAGGACCTACTTTACTCTCGTAGCCTGCGTAGGCAGGCTTCGTTCCTATAGTCCCACCCTTGAGGGTGTGAGTTGTGGATATTTTATTTTTTGAAGTTCCTCAACCCCCTGTAACCCCGCTACAATTGCGCTCGAATGGTGAAAGAATAGTCTCCCCCGGGTTCGAGTTGATAATCGCATTTTTCTAAAAACCGTCCCAAGGGTTCTTGAATTAAAGCGCGTCCCTGGGACGGTTCGATCGCCAATTTACCCACGCGAAAACACCACCGGAAACTCCAACTAAAATCTCCGGCACTCACTTCCCCTTCTAGGGTCCCCCGTTGCCAAGACTGATTCAGCACTCGAACGTGGGCAGTAGTTCTAGGGACTCGCTTCCTACTCACGGTTTTGTTCCGACCACACTGCGACTATTGTAAAGACTCATCGCTTTTTCGCAGCCTTCCTTTAGACTGAGTTCGATCGCATCCCGAACCAGATACATCACCTCAGATACCACGGGTTTCTCCTCCGGGGTAAATTTACCCAACACATGAGAAATCGTATCGGTTTCTGCTTTCCCGTCCCCGGGTTTACCGATTCCCACCCGTAACCGGGGGAAGTCCTGGGTGCTTAAATGGGCGATCGTGGATTTGATGCCATTGTGACCCCCAGCGGAACCGGAAAGGCGCATCCGCAAGCGTCCCACAGGCAAATCCATATCATCATAAATGGTCAGGACCGATTGGGGGGGCAGTTTATACCAATCTGTCACAGCGCGAATTGCTTGCCCGGACCGATTCATATAGGTGAGGGGCTTGAGCAGGTAAATTTTATTCCCTTTTGGCCCTCGACCCTCGCCAAATAGCCCCTGAAACCGGCGGTTTTCTGACAGAGAAATTTGCCAGGACCGGGCGAGCATATCGACGGCAGCGAACCCAATATTATGGCGGGTTTCGTGATATTTGGCTTCTGGATTTCCCAACCCGACGATCAGTTGAGGAATCACCAGAGGAACGGATGTCTCGCTTGCTGTCATGGCAGTTTTGAAGTCAGGTGTTAAAGTTTGGTGTTTAGGTTGTCGGGGCTGTTGCTGATTTGTTCATGCCGCCTGACCTAGACTGGGATAGTACCCTGGGGGAGATAGCCGGAGGGATGAAATGAGGAATCCCGCCAAGGTAGGGGCTTGGGCTGGATTCGCCCCCTTCCTTCGTGGGATCATTTTAGGATTGGTAATGGAGCATGACAAGGGACAAGTATTTGCCGACTTTTAGCCCGCCTGGGCAGGTTTTGCCCGATGAGCTTCCACCCTTTCCTACGGAACGCTTATAGAACAGGGTGCGGGTGTTTGCCCACATATCGGTACCCACACCCTAGCCTTTTTCAGAGGATGGGATCGCTTCTTCGGGGGAGACGGCACTGGCGACTTTCTGAGATTCAGCGGGTTTAGCGGGTTTGGATGCCTCAAGCTGTTCCGCCTCGCGCTTGATTTCGCTTTCAAATTCCCGACTGGCATCCTGGAATCCGCGAATCGCTTTTCCCATACTGCGACCGATTTCCGGCAACTTTTTGGGTCCAAAAATGAGAAGGGCGATCGTCAAAATCACCATGATTTCGGGCAAACCCATGCCAAAGATATTCACGCAGACCTCCAACAGAGCACTGGTTATTAGTATAGAAAAAAAATCCCGGTCAAACCGGGAAAGCAGGGATACCGAGGATCCCTGCTCTAGGGGCGATCGCCGTAAGTTAGCGCCCGAGGGTGGTCCAATCCACATCGACTCCATTGAGGAGCAACGAAGAGTTATAGATTTGCAGGATAATCACTAAGAACAGGAAAAATAGCAGCATGAACACGCCCATCAGAGGGGTGGTGCCCCAACCCGGGGAGACTTTACCATATTCTGCATTTAACGGTCTGAGTAGATTTCCCAATTTTGTTTGCTGTGCCATGCGTCACCTCGTTATTCTGGACGGCGAAAATTAATGTTTTGTAATATTCTATAGGAATCGGACTCATAATTTTACTCAAAATATGGAAAATCTGGAACCGGCAACAGTTCTTAGTATCGGGATTGGCGCGATCCTCGTGGCGATCGCCGCCTTTTCTATCTACACCTCCTTCGGCCCCCCGTCTAAGGAATTGGCTGATCCCTTCGACGATCACGACGATTAAACCCCGGCTCCAGCGTCCCCTGGCGCTGGACCGGGTTCAATTGAGCCCCTCGGTTTTCTCATCGAGGAGTCAACCAAGCAGGTTCCGTAGCAATAGAGCAACCCCCAGCAAATAAACCGAGGCGATCGCTTCCTTTCATTTCAACCCCTCAAAATCAACCGATATAGCTCCCTCTAAATCCTGCGGACAATAAAATTAATCCGTTAGAGCACGAACCAATTTTCCCCGACATTTAGGCTGGCTAGAGAGAAAGGGTTAATACCTAATCTTCCGCTCTTATTCTTCACATCTGACTCGGTGAATTTGAAACACAGGGTAGTTTGGCTAAACCCATTGAATTTTGTCCCGTACCCCGAGAGTTTCGCGCCACGAGTTCCATTTCTCCTTGAGAATTTATAATCCATCCTTCTGCTTCTACCAATTGCTCCGGCGAAGGGGTCTCAATTAAAATGGATGCAGCAGATACCGAAGGAATTTGGCTATCCTTCCGAGGTAATCTCTCTAACCTTTGCGGTCCTAAATCCATCAACAGGGCTTCATCACTAATTGCTTCCATCGGATTAGGAGGAAGACCACCCCTCCCGGTTATAATAAATTCACTTTGCTGTTGACCGGAACGACAGCTAGAATCAAGTTCTTGGGCCTGATCTGCTAAATTAACAGCTAACTCAACTAATCCAGAGGTCGGATCAACTTCCGGGGTATTAATTCTAACGGTTCCACTCAGGGAAGAATCGGCACCAGTTGCTGTAATATCACTCGTAAAATCACTGGCTAAGACTCGAAATTCTGTTCCAAAAATCCCCTCGGCTTGAATCGTGACAATACCTCCTTGGGATTGCTCAGAATTAGCGCTGATATCACTATTTTCAAAAGCACCCAGAATTGCTGTATCAAACATGATATTCCCTCCTGTGGCGCTCCCTGTGGCGTTCGTGGTAATCTGGCTGTTGCGGCGCAGGAGAGTGGAATTTGCTAAAATCGTGATGTTACCTTGGCTACCGGATTCAGTTTCACCCAGAAAACTCGCTTGGTTGTCCAGTAAAATCTCACCAGCCCTCACCGTCAGAACCCCTGGAGAAAACGCACCTTTAGCGCTAACTCGGATTTGAGAGCCATCAAAAAGAGAGACTTGTTCAGCAGTAATGGTCACATCTCCAGCATTTCCATTTCCAATTGTTTCAGAGGAAATACTAGCACCATTTAAAAGTAATAATTTCCCGGTTTCTACGGTGAGACTTCCGGCATTACCCGTAACCTCTGAATTAACAAAGGTCTCCAATTTGCTCCCGTTTCCCAAACTATCCGACCCCCTCAAAGTTACGGATTCACTCGCGCGAACGGTCAAAGTACCGGCATTACCTCGGGCATCTGTAGAAGAAGAAATGACGGCTCCATCTGATACGGTTAACTGAGTTGTATTAATCGCGATCGCACCGGAATTAACCAAAATTTCCCGATTGAGAATAACTTCAGCCTGAGTATCAACGGAATTGTGAACTGCCATCCCAGAGGAAACAGAGGGTTCGGTTTCTACATCAAGAGAACCTGAACCCGTCTGGATATAAGCACCAAATCCATCCCCATCTACCCCACTCATGCTCACCGATTCCCTAGCCCGAATGTTCAGAATTCCTGCATAACCTTCGCCAAAGGTTGTGGCTGAGATAATTGCTCCATCTAAAAGGGTTAATTGACCCGTTTCTATGGTCACAATTCCTGCATTGCCAGTGGTATTGGAACGAACTTCTGCGAATAAACCCCCGAATCCGCCCGAGATGTCTAACCCACTAAATTTAATCGATTCAGTTGCCTGAATGGTTAAATTTCCTCCGTTACCTTGACCCCGAGTCGAAGCAGAAATTAAGGCTCCATCAAAAGTATAAAATTGGGCAGATTCTATCTTTAAACTACCCCCATCTCCTCTAGCACCGGGAAAGACTTCTGCGATCGCCACACTGGGAAGCCCCAAGGAATTAGCACCACTGAATTCCACTTGTTCAGAAGCAAATAACTGAATATCTTGCCCGGGTTGACTTCCCAAGGTTAAGGAAATTAGGGCTGACCCTTCCCGGAGAAAAAGCGATCGCCCTTGCAATGAGATCGGACCTCCTCCTTCACCACTGGTATCCAACGAGGCAGCAGTTAACTTAATATCCCCAAAAATTCCCCCCTCTGAATATGCAAACCCCCAGAAAGGCGATGTAACGGTCAACATAACTTGACTATTAGCCCCCACACTTCCCAGTTCAATCTGTCCCCCAACAGTGCTTAAATTTCCTCCATTTAGCTCAATTTCACCCCCAATTAACGCTAAAGTTTTATTTTGAACTTGTAAGCCAGTTGGTCTATTTTCCCTCAAGATAGACCCCCGAACTGGCTCTGTTAAACTCAAATTATTTCCGGGTCCCTGTACAATGATTTTACCGGGATTGGGACCCATTTGTAAGCCCACAGGTAGGCTCACGGTGAGTAACGGTACAGGTTCCGTGGGTAAGGTACTGAAAGAAGTCCCATCGGCAAAATTAAGGCGATCGCCGGTAGAAGCTAGAAAAGAACCCCCCATATTTAATTGAGCATTCGGTCCAAAAACAATCCCATTTGGATTCAGGAAAAATAAATTTGCACCCCCATTCACCTGAATCAACCCATCTATATTAGAAATAGAAGAACCTGTAACCCGACTAAAGATATTTTTAATATCCAGAGCATTGTCAAAACTTACGGGAGTATTCGTAGGTAAAGAAAACTCTTGAAAACTATGAAATAAATTTCCTTCAGCTTGAGTTCCCCCCTTGATAATACTCGCCCCTCCCTCGCGGATGACGGTGGTATTAACAGGCAAGGTAGCATCGGGGATAATTTGAGCTTGGACTGGGGAAGCACAACCCCAAAAAATACCCACAAATAGTTTTAATAAATATCTACTCATAAAATCCCTAAGTAGAAAATAACTATTTTTAGGTGGATTCATACTATTTCTGTAAAAATAGGGGTGAATAGGCATTAAATTTCCTCCGTGATGTTTTCCAAAATTGCTCCATCCAACGAGAAAAAAATTGGCCCATCCCTTCGGCGATCGCGACGATTAACCCCCGGAGCCTGCTTCCCCTGGCGCTGGACCCCCATCAATTCTTTAACGCCAATTCCCCACCAAAATATAAGGCGACCAAAAATAGGGAGTGCGATACCGTCCTTCCTGCAACAAACTCACCTGAGCGCGTCTGAGGGCTTCGGCTTTCGTGATCCCCTCTCCCTGGGCTAATTCCTGATAAAATCGTACCATTAAAGCAGCCGTTGATTCATCGCTGACTTGCCACAAGGTGGCGATCGTACTGCGAGCACCGGCCCTGAGTGCAACCCCTGCCAATCCTAACGCAGCGCGACTATCTCCCGATGCCGTTTCGCAGGCACTAAAAACCAGTAACTCAATCGGACGAGATAACTCTTGTTCTTTCTGGCGCAGTAAGCCATCTAACTCTTTAACAATAGACCTCTTGCAAAATAATTTTATGCTAAAATAAAAAGTTTTGCTTGATTTTAGCCGATGGCCGGTTATAGC
>NZ_JAMXFA010000069.1 GCF_025370785.1 Laspinema olomoucense D3b | reverse complement strand
TGGGGAGGATGGGGAGGATGAGGGGGATGGGGGGGATGGGGAGGATGGGGAGGATGGGGAGGATGGGGAGGATGGGGAGGATGGGGAGGATGAGGGGGATGGGGGGGATGGGGAGGATGGGGAGGATGGGGAGGATGGGGAGGATGGGGAGGATGGGGAGGATGAGGGGGATGGGGGGGATGGGGAGGATGGGGAGGATGGGGAGGATGGGGAGGATGGGGGAGTAGTTCTCGTGTCATGGCTCTGCCGTGACACGGGCTTCTTGCGGCTCTGCCGCCTATATGGGCGACTGGAGGCAGAGCCTCCAAGGGGACGTGACTCGGCTGAAGCCCAGTCACGAGAAATCTCCCCCATCTCCCCCATCTCCCCTATCTCCCTTATGCCTTCACCGGCACCTTCTCAAGGGTGGACTCAGCGGATGCTTCCGGACTGTCCGCTTCCGAAGGCGGAACCACCTGCCAGAACTTGGGTAAATACTCCGTCCAGTTCTCCAGAATCCCAGATGCCTTGTCGCTACCCGTATATTCTTGGTGCATCTGAATCATCTCCTTGAGTTGCGCCTCTCCTGCAGGAGTCGTCACCCGTTGGACCTGGACAATCTCATGATTGACCAACTCATCAAAATTGCCCTCCTCATCGAGGAAATAGGCCAATCCGCCGGTCATTCCGGCCCCGACGTTCCGGCCCGTTTTGCCCAGGACGACAATGACGCCGCCGGTCATATATTCACAGGCATGGTCCCCGGCCCCTTCAATCACTGCTTTACCCAGGGAGTTGCGGACGGCAAACCGTTCTCCGGCTTGACCCCGGGCAAACAGGTATCCGCCGGTGGACCCATAGAGGCAGGTATTGCCGACGATCGCATTCTCGGACGGATTATAGGTGGCTCCCCCTGGTGGCACCACCACCAAGGTTCCGCCGGTCATCCCTTTACCCACATAATCATTAGCCTCTCCTTCTAGGCGCAGGGTGACTCCAGAAACATTAAACGCCCCAAAACTCTGTCCTGCTGCACCTTGGAAAGTCAAGTTAATCTGACCGCCGAAGCCATTATTGCCATAGCGAGAGGCAATTTCCCCAGCCAGACGCGCCCCAACGGAACGGTCTACATTGACAATCGGGAAGGTTTTGGAGACTTGGGATTGAGTGCCGATCGCCTCGGTAATCTCCTGATCCGCCAACAACTGATCATCCAACACCGGACCATTGCTATGTACCGGACCATGATTTAACCAACTGCGTTTGCGAAGCATCTCCGCAGGAGAATCGCCTCGGGTATCGGGCAACAGCTTGGTAATCACATCCAAACTCAGTCCCTGAGTTTTCGTTAACTGCACAGACTCGCGCAGGGTGAGCAAATCTCCCCGTCCAATCACTTCCTGCAAAGAGCGATATCCCAACATCGCCAACAACTGCCGTACTTCTTCCCCAATGAAATAGAAGAAATTGACCACGTGTTCCGGGACCCCGGTAAACCGTGCCCGCAACTTCTCTTGCTGGGTAGCGACGCCCACGGGACAATTGTTGGTATGGCAAATCCGGGCCATGATGCAGCCTTCAGCAATCATCGCGATACTGCCAAAGCCAAACTCTTCTGCCCCAATCAAGGCAGCCATCAGCACATCCCAGCCACTTTTCAAGCCACCATCGGCCCGCAGGACGACGCGATCGCGCAGTCCATTGCTCATCAACACCCGCTGCACTTCGGCTAACCCCAACTCCCAGGGACTCCCCGCGTGTTTAATCGAACTCAAGGGCGAAGCACCAGTCCCGCCATCATGTCCGGAAATCTGGATAATATCGGCATTTGCTTTAGCCACCCCAGCGGCGATCGTGCCAATGCCAATTTCTGAAACCAACTTCACCGAAACCCCGGCTTTGGGATTGATTTGGTGCAGATCAAAAATTAACTGGGCCAAATCTTCAATACTGTAGATATCGTGGTGCGGTGGCGGCGAAATCAACGGCACTCCCGGCTTGGATTTCCGCAACATAGCGATATAGGGACTCACCTTTTTCCCTGGCAGTTGTCCGCCTTCTCCGGGTTTAGCCCCTTGCGCCATTTTAATTTCGATTTGCTTGGCACTCATCAGGTACTCGGGAGTCACCCCAAAGCGACCGGAAGCGACCTGTTTGATGGCAGAGGAAGCGGTATCGCCATTTTTCAAGCCATTCAGATGGGGTAACGAAGGTGACTTACCTTGCTCATCCACATTATCTAAGACGCCAAAGCGCACCGGGTCTTCGCCACCTTCCCCGGAGTTGGATTTACCCCCAATCCGGTTCATAGCGATCGCCAGCACCTCATGAGCTTCCCGAGAGAGCGCCCCCAGGGACATCCCCCCAGTGCAGAAGCGTTTGAGAATTTCTGCCACGGGTTCCACTTCATCAATGGAAATCGAAGGGCGATCGCTCTTGAAATCCAACAAATCCCGCAACGCCGTCGGAGGACGTTCCGCTAAATACTGTTTATAGAGTTCATAGTGCTGCGTACCCTCTTTGGAACCCTTCATATCCGCCACCGCCTTATGCAGCGCCTTGGACATTTCCGGGGAATTCATGTGATATTCACCACCGGGGCGATACTGTACAAACCCTTCATTCTGCAATTTCTTGCCCGCCGGTTGGGGGAAAGCTTTCTCATGAAACGCCCGCAGTTCTGAAGCCAATTCGGCCACACTCAAGCCGCCAATTTGAGAGGCAGTGCCCACAAAGGCCAAATCCAGCAACTCCCGACCAATCCCGATCGCCTCAAAAATTTGAGCGCCGTGATAACTAGACAGCAAGGAAATCCCCATCTTAGAGAGAATTTTCAACAGTCCGGCTTCAATCGCATGACGGTAATTTTCCTGAGACTGCTCTAGGGTGACTTGGGGCAGTTTACCCCGTTCCATCAACTTCTGCGTTTTGCCATCTTCATGCCAATGGCGCACGGATTCTAAGGCCAAATAGGGACAAACTGCCGATGCACCATAGCCAATCAGACAGGCAAAATGATGAGTGCTCCAACATTGGGCAGTATTGACAATCAAAGAGGCATGAGAGCGCAATCCAGCCCGAATCAGGGCATGGTGAACTGCCCCAACAGCCACCAGGGGAGGAATGTAGGTAGTCTCAGCATTCGGTCCCGGTGCATCACTCAAAATCAGCAGGGTTGCGCCATTGCGCACCGCTGACTCGGCTTGATTGCAGAGGTTTTGCACCGAGTCGGCCAATTCTGAGGGGCGAGTGGTGAGGGGAAATAGGGTAGACAGAGACACCGCATCCGACCGAGATTCAATCTGGCGTAAATCCGCTTCATTGAGAACCGGAGAGTCAATTTCTAACTGTCCCGCAAACTCAGGTTTGACTTCCAGCAGATTTCCCCGAACTCCCAAGTGCATCCGCAGGGACATCACCAGACTTTCCCGCAGCGGGTCGATGGGGGGATTGGTGACTTGAGCAAACCGTTGTTTGAAATAGTCATAAAGCAGACGGGGTTTTTGAGACAGAACCGCTAGGGGGATATCATCGCCCATGCAGAAGGTGGGTTCTTTGCCCATTGCCGCCATTTCTTCGACGATCATTTCTACGTCTTCGCTGGTGTAGCCGAAGGCGGTTTGTGCCGATAGGAGTTGTTCCGGGGTGAGTTGGGCGGTAGTGACAGGAGTTTGGCGCTGGAGATATTGACGATGTTGGGCCAACCATTCGCCGTAGGGATGGGCTTGAGCAATCCGTTCCTTAACTTCCCAGTTTTTGAGGACTTCGTGGGTGGTGAGGTCTACAACGAGGGTTTGACCCGGACCAAGACGACCTTTTTCGATGATGTCCGCTTCGTCCATATTGACCACACCGGCTTCGGAGGCGACCATCACTAAGCCATTGCGGGCGATCGCATAGCGGGCGGGGCGTAAACCGTTGCGATCGAGGGTCGCCCCGACTTGTTGTCCATCGCTATAGGCAATCAGGGCTGGACCATCCCAAGGCTCTTGGATACCGCTGTAGTATTCATAGAAATCGACAATAGACTGACGATTTTTGAGGGCGGGTTGGTTAGAGTAGGCTTCCGGCACCATAATCATCAGGGCTTCGCTGGGGTGAGAACCGGACCGAACCAGCAGTTCCATGACGTTATCCAGGTTGGCGGAGTCGCTGTTGTTGGGATTGACCAGGGGTTTGAGCTGTTCAATGCGATCGCCCCACAGGGGTGAATGTAAATCCACCTGCCGCGCCATCATCCAGTTAATATTGCCCAGCAGGGTATTAATTTCCCCATTGTGTCCCAACAACCGCATCGGTTGAGCCAAGGGCCACCGGGGAAGGGTATTGGTGCTAAACCGCCGATGATAAACGGCAAAGGCACTGGTATAGGACTCATCCAGCAGGTCCACGTAAAAGTCAGCCAGGACCGCCGAACGGACCATTCCTTTATAGACAATGGTGCGATTCGAGAAGGAACAAATATAGAAATCTTCTCCCCAAATCATCGGGGATTGGTTATTTGCTCGGGTTGCATCCACTTTCAGGGCCGAACCGACTGCACGGCGGGTCAGATACAAATGCCGTTCTAACTCATCCCCGGTTTTATCTGGGGAATGGACAAACACCTGCTCAATATGAGGCTGATTTTCCCGCGCTTGCATCCCCAGCACTTCCGGACGCACGGGGACTTTACGCCATCCTAATAGTTGCAGGTCCTGACTCTTAATGGTTTCCTCAACAATTTGACGCGCTGCCTGTTGCAACACCGGATCCAGGGAGAAAAATACCATCCCAACCCCAATGGATTCGAGGGGATACAAGTTCGGGTTATGCTCTTGTAACCAAGGCTGGAAGAGCTGCCAAGGAATCGCCGTCATCACTCCGGCCCCATCTCCTGAATCCCGGTCTGCCGAACAACCGCCCCGATGTTCGAGACAGGTTAAGGCATTAAGCGCCATTGACACAATTTCCCGGCTGGGAAGATTTTGAGGATTGGCGATATAACCTACACCACAGGCGTCTCGTTCTTCAACTAACCAGGGTTGACCGAGAAAACCGACCTCATTGATGGAATTTGATTGAGTATTTGGGTTGGGCATTGCTTTTCGGGTAGATGATGGATGGGGAATTGTAGATTTTAGAGTTTAGGTTTTAGATTCTCTTGGGGTTAAATCTGCCAGCTTTTAATCATCGATTTCTCTATAAATCAGGGGTAGACAATTTGGGGATGGAAACGAGCCGCCCCAGGGGCAGGCGCGATCGCTTTTAGGTGCTGTCCCTTCTGAGGCTCAAGGGTTTGGCTTTATCTTGTGAGGTGCCTCTCCGTTTTTACCGCGACAAGCAAGTCCCGAACGGAAATAGCCAATCCCTAGAGGTGGCACCTTTATAAATTGACCTTCTTTCTGATTAATTTTAGAAGGTTTTCAGGCCATTGTTAATTCCCGTCTGACTTGAGTGGTTTTCTTGAGGATGGCCCTAAATCTGTTTTGAATCGGGGACTCGCTCGCTTCCCTCTGATTTAGCTCTCCTTCCCTTCAGTCTTGAGATGCTGAGGGCGGCCCCATTGAACAGGGATGGACCAGAGGAGTCCCGATTAAATCCCTCAAACTTAGGGGTCAGCCAAAGTTATAGGTCCGGATTAAAAATCATATAGAAATAACTTTCATCTGACAATCCCCGGTCTGAAGATGCTCCGGACTTACCCATTACCTCTATAAATAGGGGGGCCATTTTCAAAGGATGGCCCCCCTATTTCAAGTCCCAGATTAAATATGGCTTCATCCTGATTGTGAAACTGCTCCCGCAACAGCCAAGGGCTTGGCCGATTCCGCCCTTGAGACCCCTGTGTCGGACTCGCCGGATCGCCGGTCCAGATGAAGCGTCCGGGTGAAAATTAAAGCCCGGATAAAGTCCCCACGGTTAGAGATAAAGATTTGATATAGATCGCCCCCATCTATCCCTAGGACGACTGACAAGGCGTTTTTGGCTTGTTATGGTGGGATAAAGAGGGTTCGGGAAGGCCCTGGGTTCTGTAACGAGATTTAATGCTTTATTTTAATTTTGCGCTTTCTGGGAAATATATCTTTAAGAAGCCGATCCGAGCTATTCCTTAGCTCAACTCAGGTCAGAAAAGGTCTGATCGTACAGACTCCCCCAACCTAACCCTCGGGGCGATCGCCTAGATGGACTGGATACGGCTTCCCCACTCTCAACATAAGATTATGGAGACTCGAACAATGGCTAACGCTCAAGAAATTCTTCCTTCCTTGGCAACTGCTGCCTCCTCATCCTCTCCGATGGTGGCAGCAACGGAACTTCGCCCTTGGGGTTCGTTCACGGTTTTAGAAGATGCCAAGGGATATAAAATTAAACGAATTGAAGTCAAACCCGGTCACCGCCTCAGCTTGCAAATGCACCACCATCGCAGCGAACATTGGATTGTGGTGTGTGGGACTGCGCGGGTGGTTTGTGGAGACCAAGAACTGATGCTCACCAGCAATCAGTCTACTTATGTGCCGCAATGCACGAATCATCGTCTGGAAAATCCTGGGGTGATTCCTTTGATTTTGATTGAGGTTCAAAATGGGGAATATTTGGGTGAAGATGATATCGTGCGCTTCCAAGATGACTACGCCCGGGCTAAATAATCCTCATCGGGATGGTCAGCGAGTTTTGTGATCTTCATCCTGATAGCGGTGAATAGACCTCTTGCAAAAAAAAAGAATTTTGCAAGAGGTCTATTCAATGGCGGCCCAGAATAGGCCGCCATTCGCGTTGGGGGGGGAGGACTGTCCCAGGTGGGAAGGTCAAAAAAGTTGGGGCAGGGATGGGGCAGTGATGGGGTTAGGATCGGTTATAAACGAGTTGCGATCGCCTCTGATACCGAATCCGGTTGTCAAACATCTATGAAAACCCACAGCGTCCAGCCCGGAGGCTACACGGACAAAGCCCGCCTGCGCGGGCTAAGAAAAAAACCGACTTTTGATACCCGGATTTGGTATGACCGAGGTAAAGGGCAATTTTTCGAGGAAATTAAGAGGCGATCGCGGTAGAATTTGAGTCGGGATCGCGGTAAAATTGCGATCGCCGATCACGACAACCAATGTTCACCCATTCATGATTCAGCTGAGTAAAGCAGCCGTCACCGAAATTAAACGTATCCAGTCCAAACAGTCCAACCCAAATGTCTGGTTTCGTCTCGGGGTTGAAACGGGGGGTTGTGCGGGGTGGTACTATACGATGGCGTTTGACGAACAGTGCAACCCCGATGATCTCATCTGTGAGTGCGATGGCGTTCAAGTGACGGTCGATAGCCGCATCCTCGACTATCTCAACGGCCTGACTTTAGATTACTCTCAGGACTTGATGGGAGGAGGGTTCCGTTTCCATAACCCCAAGGCTGCAAAGACTTGTGGCTGTGGTAACTCCTTCTCGATCGTTGAGTCCTCCACACCCTAGGAACCCGCTTAGGTCAGCCATTCAATCTTTTATGGCCCTCCCTGGGATTTTTATCCCCTGCCATTTGAGATTGTTTTTCTGCCCTAAAAATTGACAGGGAATGCTAGGTTAAGATATAATTGTAGATTGTTGTCAACTTGATCCTTGAAAACCTGAATACCCCATAACTCATGCCCACAATACAACAACTTATTCGTACCGAACGGCAGAAGATCGAAAAGAAAACCAAATCGCCTGCACTCAAGAGTTGTCCGCAGCGTCGGGGCGTTTGTACGAGAGTTTATACCACCACACCGAAAAAACCGAACTCAGCCCTAAGAAAAGTAGCACGGGTTCGTCTGACCTCTGGATTTGAAGTCACCGCCTACATTCCAGGCATTGGTCATAACCTGCAAGAACACTCCGTCGTGATGATCCGAGGCGGCAGGGTCAAGGATTTACCTGGTGTTCGCTACCACATCATCCGTGGGACCTTAGATACTGCCGGAGTCAAAGATCGCCGTCAAGGGCGTTCTAAATATGGGGCCAAGCGTCCTAAGAAATAGATTTTAAATGAGGCGCTTTTCCTCGGGCGGAACAGTCCACGGTATCCAGTTCAGTTGAAGGGCGATCGCTGATGTGGGGTATCCAAGGTATTCAACCGAAGGATTAACAAGCTTCCCACGGGATTGAGAGAGTCCGCACCTTAAGTTGATCGACAAAAAAGATGTACAATCTGATGGCGCTCATCTAGCCAAGCGATGGACTAAAAAACCCCATCGATTCAATCGATTGTGTCAGGATGAGCGATCCCCATAAAGATTCAGGCAGTTCTCATCGGACTCGGTAAGAAAACTTGATGGAGCCGTGGCCTGGGAGGCCGACAAGATGCGATCGCCTGACCTATGAAGCATCGGCTGTGAAAAACCATCAAGCCTGTCCAACCCATCGCGAACCGTCACTTCACAAAGGACTAAGCGGACCTCCGAACAATCCAAAGTAAGAAAACCGCCTTCCTTCCCACAACAGGGGGAGGATTCAAGCTGAATCGCCTCAGCCAAGAATCAGAGCTAGTCACGGCTAGTTACAGTTAGTTACAGTTAGTTACAGTCGTTAGTTTGGGTGAAAAGTTAGTATGTCTCGTCGCACTGGTAGTCAAAAACGTTCTGTTACTCCCGATCCAGTTTATAACAGCCGGTTGGTTGGTATGATGGTGCGGCGTGTAATGAAGAGTGGCAAAAAGTCAGTCGCCTTCAACATTGTTTACAACGCCATGAAAACCATCGAAGAAAGAACCGGCGCCGATGCGCTGGAAGTCTTTGAAAAGGCGGTCAAAAATGTGACTCCCCTGGTGGAAGTCAAAGGCCGTCGGGTTGGTGGGGCCACTTATCAAGTCCCGATGGAAGTTCGGTCCGATCGCGGTACAGCTTTAGCATTGCGCTGGATCATTCACTTTTCCAGAACCCGCGCTGGTCGCACGATGGCCATGAAATTGGCAAACGAGTTAATGGATGCGGCGAACGAAACGGGTAATGCAATCCGGAAACGGGAAGAAACCCACCGGATGGCAGAAGCCAACAAAGCGTTCGCGCACTATCGTTACTAAAATCGGAATCAAACCCATTGCGGAAAAAAAAGGTGTTCTATGTAAACAAATTTTGCAAAAAATATTAAAATGTAACAGGACCGGGGAAAATCCACAGGAGTCAGGCCCATTCGGGTTAACTTCAAAAACGGGGGATTCCTTCTGTCATGTCGAGGTGAGCCTTTTTCTAAAGTTCTAGAGAAGTGGCAAAGCAGAAGTCAAACTCCTTAAAAAATTAACAGCGAGTGACTTCGCCACCCGAGAGGAATTTTAGGTGTTGTCTTCTCGGGAAGGTAAATCGGTTTAAGGAGGTTAGCCCGTTTAAGCAAAGGGCGGGTCAACCTACCCCCTTCAAAGCTAGACTTTAATTTCGATCGCGACATTCCAAGCGCGATCGCAAAGTGTCTGGTGAAGTAAAACCGCCGAGGGTCTCCGAAGTAAAATCGAGGATTGTGCCGGAGGCTTGGAGAGGCACGAACACCCAAGTGCGTTCAACGCATCATTACAAAGATAATTGCGGCAACACAAACAAGGAGGTAGCTGTGGCACGTACTGTCCCGCTTGAGAAAGTGCGAAACATAGGAATCGCCGCCCACATCGATGCGGGCAAAACCACAACGACGGAGCGGATTCTGTTTTATTCCGGTGTGGTTCACAAAATCGGCGAGGTGCATGATGGCACAACCGTGACAGACTGGATGGAGCAAGAGCGAGAGCGGGGCATTACCATCACGGCTGCTGCCATCACCACCAGTTGGAAAGACAACCAGATCAACATTATTGACACCCCCGGTCACGTAGACTTCACGATTGAAGTGGAGCGCTCCATGCGTGTACTCGACGGCGTGATTGCCGTCTTCTGCTCCGTGGGTGGAGTTCAGCCGCAATCCGAAACCGTGTGGCGTCAAGCCGATCGCTATAAAGTGCCGCGCATCGCGTTTATTAACAAGATGGACCGCACTGGGGCGAACTTTTACAGAGTTTACGATCAGATTTGCGATCGGATGCGGACTAACGCTGTGGCGATCCAACTTCCGATCGGCAGCGAAGACCAATTCTCTGGCATCATCGACTTGGTGGCGATGAAGGCTCGGATCTACACCAATGATACGGGCACCGATATCCAAGAGACCGATATTCCCGAGGACATGATGGAAATCGCTCAAAAATATCGCACCAAGCTCGTTGAAGCCGTGGCAGATATGAGTGATGTCTTGACAGAAAAATACCTAGAAGGTGAAGAATTCACCCAGGAAGAAATTGTCTCGGCTTTACGCAAGGGAACAATTACGGGTCAGATTGTCCCCACCATGTGCGGTTCGGCCTTTAAGAACAAAGGGGTACAGCTCTTATTGGATGCCGTGGTAGATTATCTACCCGCTCCCATTGACGTTCCTCCGATTCAGGGAACCTTGCCCAATGGGGAAGAAATCACTCGCAGTGCCGATGACAAGGCTCCCCTCTCGGCATTAGCCTTCAAAATCATGGCCGATCCTTATGGACGTCTGACCTTTATTCGGGTCTATTCCGGCGTTCTGGAAAAAGGCAGTTACGTTCTGAACTCCACTAAGGATAAAAAAGAACGGATTTCCCGCCTGATTGTCATGAAAGCTGACGAGCGGATTGAAGTGGATGAACTGCGAGCTGGGGACTTGGGTGCCGCAGTGGGTCTGAAAGACACCTTCACCGGCGATACCATCTGTACCCCGGATAGTCCGGTGATTCTGGAATCCCTGTTCATTCCTGAACCCGTGATCTCCGTGGCGGTGGAACCCAAGACCAAGCAAGACATGGAGAAGCTGTCGAAAGCACTGCAATCCTTGTCCCAAGAAGACCCCACGTTCCGCGTGAGCATCGATGCCGAAACCAATCAAACCGTGATTGCCGGGATGGGTGAACTTCACCTGGAAATTCTGGTGGATCGGATGTTGCGCGAGTTTAAGGTAGAAGCGAACGTGGGTGCGCCCCAAGTTGCCTACCGAGAAACGATTCGGAAAGCCGTCAAAGCTGAAGGCAAATTTATTCGCCAAAGCGGTGGTAAAGGTCAGTACGGTCACGTAGTCATCCAAATCGAACCGGGTGATCCGGGTACGGGATTTGAGTTTGTCTCGAAAATTGTGGGCGGAACCGTACCAAAAGAGTACATTTCTCCTGCAGAACAAGGGATGAAAGAAGCCTGCGAATCTGGGATTTTAGCAGGCTACCCCATGATTGACATCAAGGCCACGTTGGTAGATGGTTCCTACCACGATGTTGACTCCTCGGAAATGGCCTTTAAAATTGCTGGCTCTATGGCAATTAAAGAAGGGGTGATGAAAGCGTCACCCGTTCTGTTAGAGCCTATGATGAAGGTTGAGGTAGAAGTTCCCGAGAACTATCTCGGGGACGTAATGGGCGACCTCAATTCCCGTCGGGGCCAAATCGAAGGAATGGGCTCCGAGCAAGGAATTGCCAAGGTGACTGCTAAAGTTCCATTAGCAGAAATGTTTGGCTATGCCACGGATATCCGGTCTAAAACCCAAGGCCGAGGTATCTTTACGATGGAGTTTAGCCACTATGAAGAGGTGCCTCGCAACGTGGCTGAACCCATCATCGCCAAGAGTAAAGGGAACGCATAATAGTAGTTCATTGTTGACGGTTCATTGTTCATTGCTTTTTCCCAATGAACAATGAACAATGAACAATGAACAATGAACGATTGAGAAAGGAACTAGAGAAGACATGGCACGCGCAAAGTTTGAACGGAATAAACCCCACGTTAACATCGGTACGATCGGTCACGTTGACCACGGTAAAACGACCCTGACAGCAGCAATTACCCTGACCCTGGCTGCTCTGGGTCAAGCCAAAGCCCGAAAGTACGATGAAATCGATGCAGCTCCCGAAGAAAAACAACGGGGGATCACGATTAACACCGCTCACGTGGAATACGAAACCACTGATCGTCACTATGCCCACGTTGACTGCCCCGGTCACGCTGACTATGTGAAAAACATGATCACCGGAGCAGCTCAGATGGATGGAGCTATCCTGGTGGTGTCCGCAGCTGACGGCCCCATGCCTCAGACCCGGGAGCATATTCTGTTGGCAAAACAGGTGGGGGTTCCGAATATCGTCGTGTTCTTGAACAAACAAGACCAAGTTGATGACGAAGAACTCCTGGAACTCGTGGAACTCGAAGTTCGCGAACTCCTGAGCTCCTACGATTTCCCGGGTGATGATATTCCGATTGTTTCTGGTTCCGGTCTGTTGGCCCTGGAAGCTTTGACTAAAACTCCGGGTCTCAAGAAGGGGGACAATGAGTGGGTTGATAAAATCTACGCGTTGATGGATGAAGTGGATGCTTACATTCCGACTCCAGAACGGGCGATCGATAAGCCCTTCTTGATGGCTGTAGAAGACGTCTTTTCGATTACGGGTCGGGGAACCGTTGCCACGGGTCGGATCGAGCGGGGCAAGGTCAAAGTGGGCGAAACCGTGGAATTGGTTGGAATCAAAAATACTCGCAGCACCACGGTGACTGGGGTGGAAATGTTCCAAAAAATCTTGGAAGAAGGGCTGGCTGGAGATAACGTCGGGGTTCTGCTCCGGGGTATCCAAAAGGCAGATATCGAGCGCGGGATGGTGATTGCTAAACCCGGTTCGATTACTCCTCACACTCAGTTTGAGTCTGAAGTGTATATTCTCAAGAAGGAAGAAGGGGGCCGTCATACGCCGTTCTTCTCCGGCTATCGTCCTCAGTTCTATGTACGGACGACGGACGTTACCGGGACCATTAAAGCCTTTACCTCGGATGAAGGTGACGAAGTGGAAATGGTCATGCCCGGAGACCGGATCAAGATGACGGTTGAACTGATCAACCCGATCGCCATTGAACAAGGGATGCGCTTCGCTATCCGTGAAGGCGGACGAACCGTCGGCGCGGGTGTGGTCTCTAAAATCCTCGACCAACCAGTAGCAGCCAAGAAGTAAACCGGCTGAGGACGCTCCGACCTTTTAAGGTAGAAGCGTGCTGATTGACGGTAGAGCAGAAAAGCCAACCTAAATTGAGGAGCTTTTCTGCTCTGCTTGTCTCTGTCGTTTGTTATTAGTTATTGGTCATTGGTCGTTAGTCCTGAGACGAATGACAAATGACAAATGACCAATGACCCATTTATTAACCGAACCTAGACAACTAAAAATCAATGGCAACCTTACAACAGCAAAAAATTCGTATTCGTCTAAAAGCCTTCGATCGCCGATTGCTTGATACTTCCTGCGAGAAAATCGTAGATACCGCGAATCGGACCAATGCCACAGCGGTCGGACCCATTCCTTTACCGACGAATCGGCGGATTTACTGTTTACTCCGTTCTCCCCACGTGGATAAAGATTCCCGGGAGCATTTTGAAACCCGGACCCACCGCCGGATTATCGATATCTATCAACCGTCTTCTAAAACGATTGATGCGCTGATGAAACTCGATCTGCCTGCCGGTGTGGATATTGAAGTCAAACTCTAAAGGTCTTTCTCAGCTAAAGGCACGGTCTGCATAAATCCAGCGCTTCGCTTCAGGCAATGCAACGGCCTATTTGATCTATCTTTTAAAAAAGGAGAACTCAGAATTCTCCTTTTTTAAACCTTAAACCGGAGACTGAACCTAGAAGCGATCGCCCCTCAATTTATTAAAAATTCTGATTTCGCTTAAAAAAATCCCCTTAAAATTTCTCTTTCTTTAACACAAACATTTAAAAAAGTCAAGCTTCAAACTCAAAAAATTATCAAAAAATCCTCACTCATGGGTGAGGCAGGACCTGTGAGCTTCCGGTGCCGGAATGTTCAGTTCAAACCTATCAGTTAAGATAAAAGCGAAGTTACTTTTTGGACTGAGGCACAATGCAATCATCATCCTCGATCGCCGTTCGAGAACTCCCCCTATTCCCCTTGCCGGAAGTCGTACTCTTTCCCGGCAGACCCCTCCCCCTGCATATTTTCGAGTTTCGCTACCGAATCATGATGAACACAATTCTGGAGAGCGATCGCAGATTTGGTGTCCTCATGTGGGATCCCGTCAAAGGTCAACCCACCTCCATTGGTTGCTGTGCCGAAATTCTGCAATATGTGCGACTCCCCGATGACCGCATGAAAATGCTCACCCTGGGCCAGCAGAGGTTTAGAGTCCTAGAATACGTCCGAGAAAAACCCTATCTTGTCGGTTTAGTCGAATGGCTCGAAGATAAACCCCCCGAGGAAGACCTGCGACCCCTCGCCAGCGAAGTCGATCGCCTCTTAAGAGATGTCGTCCGTCTTTCCGGCAAATTAATGGATCAAACCATCGAACTTCCAGACGACATCCCCGATCTTCCCGTGGAACTCTCCTATTGGGTCGCGAGTAACCTCTATGGCGTCGCTGCCGAACAGCAATCCCTTCTGGAAATGCTAGATACCGGAGCTAGACTAGAACGAGAATCAGAAATTCTCACCTCCACCCGCTCTCATCTGGCCGCACGTACAGTCCTCAAAGACACCCTCAATGAGTAACCAGAGCCTTTGGATATTGGATTTTAGATCGGCGATCGCTTCTAAAATCCAACATCTCCCTCTTTCTAAGTTCCTAAAATCTAAAGCGCCCCACTCCTCCATACCAATGGCGAAGGGCCAGCCAAATCACCGATAGCAATCCGGCAACACTCAACGTTAAACCCGTATAGCTGCCAATTAATCCCCAGATTGGCAGAACCGCACCAGCGATCGTACAAATCAAAGCAGCTAACGAAGTCCGCTTCTGATTTCCCAAGCCCCCTACCAACACCAACAGGATGGGAGAAAGCAACAGCCAAGCAAGAGTCACATCCATCACTCGACTAAAATAAGTCAAACTCAACAGTCCCGCAAAAAATAAACCCCCTGCCAGGGAAACATCCACCAGACGCATCGGGACCGATAAATAAAGCAGGACAATCCACCACAAAAATACCCCCGGTGCTAACAACAACAACCGAGGCAGCACCCCCGTCTTGCGGACCGTCTCCGTTGCAGTAAATACTCCAAAGGGATTGCGAACCGAAACATTATCTTCAAACACCCAACTAAAGCGAGTCCCGGAACGTTCCTGGTTTGTCGCTGTGGGGATAATCCCGCTGGCAAAATCTGCTTTGGGAAAATTTGCCAAAGCTGTTAGGCGAAAATTAGACAGGGATTCGCCTTGGGAATTGTAAACCCAACGCGGTCCTCCTTGAGCCTTGTAAGTGACACGAAAGCGAGTTTCTTCCCCGGGTTGTAACGAGAACGGAAAACCATAATCTCCCGGATTAATCTGGGACATTCGCTCCCCATCGCGCTCCACTTTAAAGTTTTGCAGTAGGGAATAACCGTAGGGGGGAGAAATTTCAAAGAAAAAATTCCGAAGTTCTCTCAAGGAGTTAATCACTTGGTATTCTGCTTCAAACTCAGCCAAATAAATGGCTTTGTTATTGCTCACATCGGTGGATTGGTTAAGGGTAACAACAATGGACGAACCGGCGAGGGCCAGAAAACGGTTAACTTCTTGGGTAGACTCAATTTCAACTAATTGCCCATTAACCCAATTGCTGTATTTATACGGTTCTTCAATCACATAGCGAATCCGAGGAGAAGGTTGTTCGAGTTTTTCCCCAGAAACACTGGCGGCTATTTCTTGAACCCGGGATTGTTCCCAGTGATGGTAGCGATTAGCTAAGGTAGAGGATAAAAAGAATCCCCCAATTAAAAAGGCCAAAATTAAAATCAAATGGGGTAACTTTTGCAACAATACTAAGTAACCTCGTACCCAATCTTCGAGGAGGGGGAAGGGCGGTTCTGGTTGTCGGTAAGTCCATTTGATGGCGGCGATCGCCAATCCGAAAACCACTAAAAAAATTCCTAAATTGACCGATAGACTCAGGATGCGATCGCCAAACTGCATCAATTCGTCGGGATGAGTTAAATCGGGTAATGCCGGAATGCCTTGAGACGTTGGATACATAATGGGGGTAAAGCTGAAATTCCCCAGCTTCTCAAAGGGGTAAAGTAAGTTAGAATACGTTCATCGATTTCTCCCCATCACCACACCTGGGGGTCAGAGTCTCAACTGGATTTGTTGCACCTATAGACAGGAGCAGAATGGCTACATCTGGGATGGCGATCGCCTCTGAATCAAATGACATAACTTAGTCATGCGATCGCCATAGAACTGCCACATCCGCTGACTACTCTTTTTATAGAGAACAATGACGTTCACTTCTCACACCACATCCTAACCTCGCTCAAATGCTCCGAGCGGGGTCTTTTTTTTTACGAAAACCTACAGTCCTAATTCGGTGCAACCCTCTTCGGATCGGGATTGGAGAGCAATGATTTAGTCGGAGATTTGCTGGACATCTTACGACAATAAGGTATAATACTCAAGAAAATTCGCAACTCAATAATTGATATATAGCGGTTCGGTGGACTCATGAAGTACGTTTCAAAGCCCCTCGGATGTTCTGGGCCGCCGACGGTTTGGGGCCGCCATCGCCGTACCATACACTTCTGGAGAAATGCTATACAGTTAAACCCCAAACCATGCCGAATTTTGCACTCCCACCTAATAAGGAAACCGGATTTATGGTAAAATAAAATCATGATTTACAAAGCTTGGAGTACCAAACTAAAACTCAATGATCGTCAAGCTACCTTGATGGCCAAACACGCGGGCTATGCTCGAAAAGTGTTCAATTGGGGATTACGTCTATGGATGTCTGCTTATGAAGAGGGACTCAAGCCTAATATCAATTCTATCAAAAAGGTTTTTACGAATTATGTAAAACCTCAATATCCTTGGATGTCTGAATTGTCTTCGAGAGTTTATCAATATGCCTTTATTAATCTAGGCGATGCCTTTAAGCGCTTCTTCCAGGGAATAAGCAGTTATCCTAAATTTAAGAAGAAAGGTCACCATGATAGCTTTACTCTTGACAATTGCGGAAAACCAATCAGGTTGTCAGGAACTCGCCATAAGCTTCCTTTTGTCGGTTGGGTTTCTACATTTGAGGCTCTACCACCCAGTGTAGTTAAGAAAGTCACAATAACGCGCCAAGCAGGTGACTGGTATATGAGCTTTTTCGTAGAAATTCCCCAAGAAATTACACCTAAATGTCGAGAAAAAATTGGGGTTGACCTAGGAATTAATACTTTAGCGACTTGCTCTGATGGGACAACATTCTCTAACGCATCGGCATATAAATCAGCGACCAAAAAACTAGGAAGATTACAGCGTCATTTAAGTCGGAAAGTCAAAGGCTCGAAAAATCGGGCCAAATGTCTCTTAAAAGTCCAAAGGCTACATCAAAGGGTAGCAAATATTCGGCGGGACACCCTTCATAAAATAACTACTTTTTTGGCTAAAAACCACAGCCAAGTAGTCATTGAAGACTTGAATGTGTCTGGAATGTTGAAAAATCATTGTTTGGCCGGTTCTATCGCTGATGCCTCATTTTATGAGTTTCGTCGGCAACTGGATTACAAAAGCTCAAGGTATGGTTCAAAGTTGATTATTGGTGCGATTCGTTCAGTCGAAATGAGTAGCAACACTCAGGGATGACTGGCAGGGAT
>NZ_JAMXFA010000006.1:221294-231097 GCF_025370785.1 Laspinema olomoucense D3b | reverse complement strand
GCAATCCCGTACCAAATCCGACGTGTTGTCGGGTCTGCCGCGAGGTCTTGGCTAAATTTTGGGAATTTTGTTGCCATGTCTTTTTTAGCTCCTCCTCGCTATCATCCTGAGACTGCAATAATGCGGGCCAGGAAGAATGCCCAGGTCGTCACAATACCTCCTAAGAGATAGTGAGCAACCCCAACCGCACGTCCTTGAATGATACTCAGAGCGCGAGGCTGAATTGCCGGGGCAACTTTCAGTTTGTTATGTGCCCAGACGATGGATTCAATCAGTTCTTGCCAGTAGCCGCGACCGCTGAACAGGAACATCAGGCTGAATGCCCACACAAAGTGAGCGCCGAGGAACAGCAGACCGTAAGCGGATAAGGCAGTTCCGTAGGATTGAATCACCTGAGAGGCTTGCGCCCACAGGAAGTCGCGCAACCAACCATTAATGGTGATCGAGCCTTGGGCAAAGTTACCGCCGGTAATATGAGCGACGGTGCCATCGGGAGAAACTGCGCCCCACACATCGGATTGCATTTTCCAGCTAAAGTGGAAAATTACGATAGAGAGGGAGTTGTACATCCAGAACAGACCGAGGAACACATGGTCCCAACCGGAAACTTGACAGGTGCCGCCACGACCGGGGCCGTCGCAAGGGAAGCGGAAGCCGAGTTCGCTCTTATCTGGAATCAGACGAGAGTTACGGGCAAACAGAACCCCTTTGAGCAGGATTAAAACGGTAACGTGAATGGTGAAAGCGTGGATATGGTGAATCAGGAAGTCTGCTGTACCGAGGGTAATCGGCATCATGGCAACCTTTCCACCAACCGCGATCACATCTCCACCGAAGGCGAAACTAGCCGGGGCTAAAGCGTTCGGAGCGGTGTTACCGGGAGCCAAGAAGTGCAGGTTTTGCACCCATTGGGCAAAAATGGGCTGAAGTTGAATGGCCGAGTCCGAGAACATATCTTGGGGACGACCAAAGGCTCTCATGGTGTCGTTGTGAACGTACAACCCGAAGCTATGGAAGCCCAGGAACATACAGACCCAGTTGAGGTGAGAGATGATGGCATCACGGTGACGCAGGACGCGATCGAGCAAGTTGTTGACGTTCTTAGCTGGATCGTAGTCGCGCACCATGAAGATGGAGGCGTGAGCACCTGCACCGACAATCAGGAAGCCGCCAATCCACATATGGTGGGTGAACAGGGACAACTGAGTTGGGTAGTCGGTGGCGATGTATGGATACGGAGGCATCGCATACATATGATGGGCAACGATGATGCTCAAAGAACCCATCATCGCCAAGTTGATGGCGAGTTGCGCGTGCCAGGAGGTGGTCAGGATTTCGTAGAGACCCTTGTGGCCTTCACCAGTGAAAGGACCTTTATGGGCTTCCAGGATTTGCTTCATGCTGTGACCGATACCCCAGTTGGTCCGGTACATATGGCCTGCGATGATGAACAGAACGGCGATCGCCAAGTGATGGTGTGCCGTGTCAGTCAACCACAAACCGCCGGTAACGGGGTTCAAGCCACCTTTGAAGGTGAGGAAGTCACTATAAACGCCCCAGTTGAGGGTGAAGAACGGAATTACTCCTTTGAAGAATCCCCAATCCACGCTCGGATATAGCTGGGTCATCAAGCTCGGGTTCAAGATGAACTCGTGGGGTAAGGGAATGTCTTTCGCATTCACCCCAGAATCCAGGAGCTTGTTGATCGGCAAAGAGACGTGAATTTGGTGACCGGCCCAGCCCAAAGAGCCGAGACCGAGTAATCCAGCCAGGTGATGGTTCATCATCGACTCCACGTTCTGGAACCATTCCAGTTTGGGAGCGCGTTTGTGATAATGGAACCAACCTGCGAACAGCATCAGGGCTGCCATCACCAATCCACCGATCGCGGTGCAGTAGAGTTGAAACTCATTGGTGATACCCGAGGCACGCCACAACTGGAATAAACCAGATGTGATCTGAATACCGTGGAATCCACCGCCAACGTTGGCGTTTAAAATTTCTTGTCCGAAGATCGGCCAGACCACTTGGGCACTGGGTTTAATGCCAGTCGGGTCCGTCAGCCATGCTTCATAGTTGGAAAATTTGGCACCGTGGAAATAGGCACCGCTTAACCAGATGAAGATTACAGCCAGGTGGCCGAAGTGTGCGCTAAAAATTTTGCGCGATACGTCTTCTAAATCGCTGGTGTGACTATCGAAATCATGAGCATTAGCGTGCAGGTTCCAAATCCAGGTGGTGGTTTTGGGCCCGCGAGACAAGGTACGGTCAAAGTGACCCGGTTTGGCCCACTTCTCGAATGAGGTGGGAACGGGATCTTTATCCACCGTTACCTTGACTTTTGCCTCTCGCTCTGGAGGGCTAATCGTCATCGAGACTCTCCTCTCTCTAGACAAGGACCTAATTTACATTCCACCCAAGGTGTTGCTCATTAGGCAACGATTCACTACACGAGGTGAGTGTTGGGTGGCTTACAACTTCTTAAAAAACCTTTTAAGGGTTCTTAAGTTTGTTAGTTTAATCCAAACTCGGGATTTTGTGTAGTAACCGCTCTAACAATCCAGCAAAATGCCGGTCTGTCGAGCAAGGCAACCTTAGTGGCTTCTGTTCGTGCATTATAAGGCCACCTCGGTTATCTGAATGCGCTGCTTAACAATAATTCAAATTAGCCACAATTTAATCGGGGATTGGCTTTGTGTTTCAAAGAGTTGGGAAAAAGTCAAGAGGGGTGAGCATAAATTAACATAACTTAATACTGGGCTGGGATCGGTGGTAGGCGATGCAACTGGCGTACAATTGCAAGATGAGGGGATGTCAGGATTCGAGCGGTTTCCAGGGCATTTAAACCGGGAATCGGATTGTCTGCTTTCACCGCTGCGATCGCCTTTGATCTCCCCTTTGGGCAAATCGCCCAGGATTGGTTTTATTTATGGAAAGACTTAACAAGTTTTCATAGTTGATCTCATAGAGGAGAATTGCTAAGTGTTAGGTAGAAATTCGCGATCGCCTATTGCCAAATCGTTACTGGGCGTGATCGTCGCCATCATTTTCCTCTTCGGCTTAGGGGCCTGTAGCGATCGCCTGGAAGCCCCTCCCAAGGTCGAAGCCTCCCAAGCGGTCTTCATCGACAGCGAGTCCCAAATCTCCGAAGTCTCTCCCCCCGAAGAAATTCAAAAACTCCGACTCGCCTTAGACGCCTATCAACCCCAAGTCCAGATATTAAGCCCCAAACCTGGGGAAGTGCTGGACGATAGTACAGTTGCCGTCCAAATCCAGGTACGGGATTTGCCCCTGTTTAAAAATCAGGACCTCGGCCTAGGACCCCACCTGCACCTTTTTGTGGACCACCATCCCTACCAAGCGATTTATGATGTTAGGGAACCCATCCTCTTAACCGACCTCGAACCTGGGACGCACACTCTCCGAGTCTTCGCCTCCCGTCCCTGGCATGAAAGCTTTAAAAATGAAGGGGCCTACGCCCAAACCACGTTTCACCTGTTTGCTCCCAGCGAAGATAATCAACCGGACCCCACCAAACCCCTACTCACCTACAGTCGTCCCCAAGGGAGTTATGGCGCGGAACCGATTATGCTGGACTTCTACTTGACCAATGCGCCATTACACCTCGTCGCCCAAGAAAACGCCACCGATGAAATTGCCGACTGGCGGATTCGGGTCACGATTAATGGAGAGAGCTTTGTGCTTGATCGCTGGGACCCTATTTATCTGAAAGGATTTAAGAAAGGGAAAAACTGGGTCAAAGTGGAATTCCTGAATGAAAAAGGCAATCCCGTCAACAATGAATTTAATACCTCTGTCCAGGCGATCGACTATCAACCGAAAGGCAAAGACACCCTATCGCGGTTAGTCCGGGGTGAACTGAAAGCATCCAAGGCGATCGTCATTGTAGACCCCACCTATAACCCACCCCCAGAAGAACCGGAACCGACCCCAGAACCGACCCCCGAACCCACTCCCGAACCCACCCCAGAACCCACCCCAGTCCCAGTGGAACCGGAACCCGAGTCCCTGCTGCCCCTACCGGAACCTCAAGAGATGCCGGTAGAAGTGGTCCCCGAGGAATATTTGCCGATGCCGGAGACTGTGAGCCCCGCACCCACCGCCGAATCAGCGAAACTGCTCCCCGAAGAAGTCCAACCTGAAGTGGAGATGGTGGAACCGGCAGCAAAACCCGTGAGGCGATCGCGATGGGATCAACTGCGCGATCGGGTCCGTCGTCCCAGTCCCGAACCGGCCACCCCGGCCCCTGTAGTTCCGGAACCGCAGGCACGGCCCGAAGTGATATTAGAACCGAGTGCGAGTGAGACCGAAGTGATAGAAGTCTTACCGGAACCGGCCACTACAGAAAGTGAGATGGAGGTAATTTTACAACCCATCGAGTAATACTATCTCATTCCCCTATAGAGCCCAAGCCCGCCTAAGCGGGCTTTTTTATAGAGTGAGAAACCATCTTTGGTATAAATAGACCCTCTCTATCCAGAGGAGATGGACTATACATTCGCTTTTAGTGAGAAATAGTTCCTGCTGGATATTGATAGATACAGCCCAAAGTGGATAGGCGTTGAAATATTTGAGTTCATGAAATTTTCTCCAGTTTTTGGGGAAGGAGTTGGATGATTTCCTCGGCATATCGTTCGCCCCGAAACTGGCTTTTGAGAGCCAGGACACTGAGTAGAAAACCTTTAGGGGAAATTTGTGAAGATTATGGGATAAATTAACCCTAAAAAATGAAAGATTAGCAGCATGGGTCACTGGGGTTAGACTGATATTCATCAAATCTTATCTGCGCCCCCAAATTGTTGAGAATTTCAAAAATTAAACACACGTTGAAACCGGAGCCGCTAATCGTCAATTATTCTATCGGAAGTTAAGCCTAATTCGCGAAAAAATAAGATGACAGAACTGGGGCTTTTGGGGGTTTGATTAGTCTGGACTAGAAGGACTAGATTCCAGGTTTGAACATTTGTAGTGGGGATGCACCACAATTCTCCTACATTGACTGTCCCTTTGTTTTGTGAAAGTAGTGTTAAGTGAATGGGGTGGTGAGACAACTGGGCCGGGAAAACTGGCTTTCTTACCTGTTGTGAAGGGGGTCAGGATGGCCTACTTTCCTCGGCAGATTATAGCCTATTTAATATCAACAATTATTAAATTTTTATTAGATTTTGGAATCAACCTGTAGGGTAATTGATTGGGCTGGGTTCTCAACTCAAACTGCCAGGGAGAACCGACCTATCTCCGTAAAAATACTGAGGCCAGTATTTGATTCTGAGAGGTACAATAAAAGTAGGGGTTTTTAGGGGTGAAATTATTCGGGAGTCTCTGGGGTGGGTGGGAGATCCTTGAGAAAATTCGTGACTTTGGTGATACACAAGTGAGGGAACGAGGGTTCATACTAGAAGGGATACCTTCTACTTTCACAGGATCCCTTAACCCGGATCCCAAGGAGAGCGAATTGGCCCTGACTCGATGAAGTTTTCCGCCACGGGATTAAAAGTTCTGCCAAAACTTCAAACCGGAACAGAGCCAGATAGGGGTTGTCTGAGAATCTCTACCCCTATAAGGAGGAGATTTACACCGCAGTTAGGTTAAAAGGGCAGAGTCTAGCTATATCTTGAGTTGTAAATTCTAAAGGTCGTATTGACGATACCCGTAATTATTGGCATAACAGAAAGGGTAGGTTTTATTACCCGTATTAAAGCAGGCTCGAAAATCTTTCCCCCGGGGAAGTGGGTGTTAGGGGCAATCGCGATTATTTGATTAGATGAAGGGAGCTTCCGTCTTATGCTTTGGAACAAATCGTTAAAACAAGTTAGCACATTTTCAGTGGCGTTATGTTTGGGAATGGTGATGAGTCCGGGCCTGAATTTGCAGGCGAAGGCCCAAAGTGACACTGATTCCCTCTCGCGACCCACTGCGGGCCCTTGGTTACTGAGTCAATCATTCACGCCACCCGATCGCGGTGCTCCACAACGGACTGCTGAAGGCGGCACCCGAGGCTGTGGAACTTATCAAGCGGGTCAAAAACCTTTGACGGCGTTAACTCCGGGTGATGCAATGCCGTTGACTTTGGCCGAGCATCCTACATTGTACTGGTATGTACCCACATCAGGCCCCCAAACTTTAGAGTTTGAATTAGTGGAGGGGGAGAATGAAGAGAATGTGGTTTATCAAGCCAAAATCCAGATTCCCCAAGGGGGGATTATTAGTCACAGTTTACCTGTGGATGATAGGACAACCCTGGATCCGGGGAAAAGTTATCACTGGTATCTGAAAATGGTCTGCGACGCGAGCGATCGCACCGGGGATATTGTCGTGGATGGCTGGATCGAACGAGTGGAAACGGATGAAACCATCGCCCTCGAACTTAAAAATGCTACAACACCGACCCATCGGGTTTCGATCTATGCTCGGGAAGGGATTTGGCATGATGCGCTGAGCATTCTGGCTCAAATGCGCCGGGATAATCCCGAGGATAGGGTTCTGTTTGCCCGCTGGCAAGAGTTTCTGAATTCGGTGGAATTGGGGGACTTCGCCACGGAACCCCTTGTAGATGCGACTCAAATCAGTCAGGAGTAATGGGATGAAGTCATCATGGGTAATTGGCCCTTGTACCCTATTGGCCGTAGTGTGTTGGTGGGGTGTTTTCGTAGAAGCGGGACGGACTCAATCGATGATTCCCGCTGGTGATGGAACCGGGACCCAAGTTACCCATGATGGCGATCGCTTTGATATTCAAGGGGGCAGTCGCTCCGGTGATGGCTCCAATCTCTTCCACAGCTTCGATCGCTTTGGTTTAGAAGCGGGTCAAACCGCTAACTTTTTGGCAAATCCCGATATCCAGAATATCTTCACTCGGGTTGTCGGGGGGAACCCTTCTCTGATTCAAGGTCTGCTGCAAGTCAGCGGGAGCCACTCCAATCTATACTTAATCAACCCCGCAGGAATCCTCTTTGGCCCTACGGCTCAGTTAAACCTTACGGGGTCCTTTTTTGCCACCACTGCGAACTCGCTCGGATTTAACTCGGGAGCGAGTTTTGATGTATTGGGGGCCTCTTCCTACTACAGCCTCACTGGGTCCCCCAATCAGTTTGATTTTACTCAGTCTCAGGGCGGGAGTATTGTGAATGCCGGAAATTTGGCCGTAGGGTTGGGGGAAAATATCACCCTGATGGGGGGAACAGTCCTAAATACGGGAACCTTAACTGCCCCCGGGGGCAACATTACGATCGCCAGTGTGCCCGGACCCCATCGCGTGCGCTTGTCCCAGGAAGGAATGCTGCTCAGTCTGGAATTCCAGGCGATCGCCCCTAGTGCCGAGACGGGAATTTCCCCCCTCCAGTTACCCCAACTGCTCACAAACGGAAATCTCACTCAAGGACACGCCCGAGGTGCAGTGGTGAATCCTGATGGAACGATTACCTTGACGGGTTCAAATTTGTCCTTGTCGTCAGATGCTGGAACCACGATTGTCAGCGGTGAGATTTCCGTTGCTGATGGGGTGCAAACTGGGGGAACCGTCACAATTTTAGGGGAAAAAATTGGGGCGATCGCCTCAACTATCGATGCCGCTGGAGGCAATGGCGGAGGCGAAGTCTATCTCGGTGGAGATTTCCAAGGCGGGAGTCGATTGCCAAAGGCCGATCGCACCTTAATTAGTCCCGATTCGACCATCCGAGTGGATGCCCTGAGTAACGGGAATGGGGGACGCGCCATTGTGTGGAGCGATCGCGTCACCGGATTCTATGGCAACATCAGCGCCAGGGGCAGTTCAAACCCCTTTTCTCCCTCTCAAAATGGCGGATTTGTAGAAGTTTCAGGCAAAGAACATCTCATTTTTGAGGGCATCGTTGATGTCAGCGCCACTCACGGCAGTTCCGGAACCCTGCTCCTCGACCCTTTGAATATTATCATTTCTAATGGTGAGGATGATCCAGCCAATATAGCAGATTTCCTGCCGAATATTTTATCCGGTGAAGGCGATGAATTTGCCGAGGCAACCCTGACGATTTCTGCCGAAACGCTTCAAAATCAAATCGGCAATATCATCCTAGAAGCGACTAATAATATCGAGATTGGGAATAACGTTTCCCTCGAATTTGTCCCCGGGGAAAGCATAGTATTTCGGGCGGATGCGGACAACGAAGGAACCGGCGCTTTTTTGATGGATCTATCCAGCCAAATCCGTGCTGAAGGGCGAGATATTGAGATTTTTGGAGCTAATATCACGGTCAGCACTATCGATACTTCTGCCGAAGGGGACGGGGGAAATATCTCCCTCGCCAGTAGCGAGGGCAATATTCAAGCTCGGGAGCTAATTTCCCAGTCTACAGGTTCGGGGACGGGGGGAAATATTACCCTGAGTGCGGGAGGAACGGGAGCAGTCGATATCCAAACGGGTAACGCGATTTTAGATGCCTCTTCCGCATCTGGAGACGGGGGAACCATTACCCTGACGACGGCAACCGGGGATATAACCACGGGAGATATTATCTCCAAATCTGAGGGTTCAGGAACTGCCGGGGATATTACCCTGCGTGCGGGAGGGACTGGGGCGATTAATGTGGGCCAAGGCAACGGGATTTTAGATGCGTCTTCGGCATCTGGGGATGGGGGAACCATCATCCTAACCACTGCAACCGGGAATATTACAACCCGCACGATCCTTGCGAACTCCGAGGGTTCGGGAAGTGGGGGAGAGATTACTTTAAATGCCGAAGGGGATGGGGACATCATTATTCAAACTGGAAATGCCAGCATTGATGCGTCTTCGGCATCAGGGGATGGGGGGGTAATTGACCTGAATACCGAGGGCGGAGATATCACAACCCAGGACCTGTCTACTAATTCTAATGCGACGCCTGGAAACATTACCTTAGATGCCAGCACGGGAACGCTACGTTTGCGAGGCAACATCAATACGAACAATCTGAATGTGAGAGCCGATGCGATTGAAGCAACCGGCAACAGTTCGGCAACTGGGCGAGGAAGATTGGTCATCGAACCGGGTTCGGCAGGGAGAAATGTGGCGATCGCACCGACCGACAATAACCTACCTACCGACACCTTAATCTTAGGGGATAACCTGCTCGCTGCTCTCACAAACGGGTTTAATTCTATTGTTATCGGGAGACCCGATAGTAGTGGTAATATCACTTTGCATAATAATTTCAACTTCACTGCGCCGGTAACGATCGCCGGTGGAGAGACGCTCACGGGTCCCAACCAAAATACGACCTGGACTCTCACCGGCCCTGGTCGAGGCACTCTCAGCGGCTATCCCAACGGGATGAGGTTTGAAAATATAGAAAACTTGACTGGCGGCAGTGCCAGCGATACGTTCGAGTTTCCCGATGGGGCGCGCTTTGGCACAATTGATGGTGCAGGAGGAAGCGATCTCCTGGATTATTCCAATTATACTGGGGAAGTTACGGTTGATCTCCCCCGGAATATCGCCACGGGTACAAGCGCTGCATTCAACATTGAAAATGTGACCCTGCCGGAGACGGAAGAACCTGAACCCACTCCATCCCCCGAAGACGGGGAAAACTTTTATACTCCAGTTATCAAACCCGCCCCCAAAATTGACCCCCCGCCATTACCGCCTTGGGCACAGAGTACGCCAGAACCCCAGACTGGTGGCGCAAGTGATCCAACCCCTCCCGAACCAGACATCAGTGAGCCAATTCCTATAGCAGAACCGGCGCCAATTCCTATAGCAGAACCGGCGCCAATTCCTATAGCAGAACCGGCGCCAATTCCTATAGCAGAACCGGCGCCAA
>NZ_JAMXFA010000006.1:221106-221194 GCF_025370785.1 Laspinema olomoucense D3b | reverse complement strand
TTCCTGTAGCAGAACCCGCGCCAATTCCTGTAGCCGAACCCGCGCCAATTCCTGTAGCCGAACCCGCGCCAATTCCTGTAGCCGAACC
>NZ_JAMXFA010000006.1:94923-221006 GCF_025370785.1 Laspinema olomoucense D3b | reverse complement strand
GAACCCGCGCCAATTCCTGTAGCCGAACCCGCGCCAATTCCTGTAGCCGAACCCGCGCCAATTCCTGTAGCCGAACCCGCGCCAATTCCTGTAGCCGAACCCGCGCCAATTCCTGTAGCCGAACCCGCGCCAATTCCTGTAGCCGAACCCGCGCCAATTCCTGTAGCCGAACCCGCGCCAATTCCTGTAGCCGAACCGCAAACTCCGGGATCAGGGGGCTTACCGGAACCGGCGATCGGCTCCCCAGTTCCAGCAGAACCCGCGCCCATCGATGTTCCCTCCTTGAGCGAAACGGGCTATCCTTGGACACCCTCCCTGGGCGATCGGTTTATGGGGTCAAGGGGACTCGAACAAAGCAATGAGCAGACTGATTCGGATATTTTGAGTCAACCGCCAATTATCCAGTTAAACAATCGCAGCGACATCGATCGCCTGCTCGATGCCGGTGAAATAGAACTGGCGATTGAAATGGGCGATCGCGTTTTTAGTGAAGACTTTGAGGAATATTTAGGGCAGAATATTAATCTCCCTTATTTATCCTTTGAGACCATCCAGAATAAACTGCGGGAGATGGAAACCCTGACCGGCAAAAATGCTGGGCTGATTTATGTTTTTTCTCGAAATGAGCAATTAGATTTAGTCTTAATCCCTCCCGTTGGTAAACCGATTTACAAAAGCGTTCCGGAAGCTAACCAAGCGGTTCTTTTCCAGGAAATACAGCGTTTGCAGGGAGAGATTGGCAATATAGCCCGACGGCGGACCACGAGTTATTTAGCACCGGCCCAGCAACTCTATGAATGGATCATTGCCCCGTTAGAACCCGACCTCAAACGGTTGGGAATTGAGACGACAATTTTTAGTATGGATGCGGGATTGCGAATGCTCCCGATTGCCGCCTTACATGATGGGGAGCAGTTTTTAGTAGAGAAATATAGCCTTACCTTAATTCCCAGCCTGCATTTAACCGATGCCCGTTATAGCAACTGGAAAAGTACCGAAGTGTTAGCGATGGGATTGTCAGAATTTTCTGACCAATATCCGTTACCCGCAGTGCCGGTGGAAATTAATACCATTGTTAATCAATTATGGCCCGGTGCAGCCTTCCTGAACGAAGCCGTTACCGTGGATAAATTGCAAGAACTGCGGGGACAAGAACCGTTCGGGATCATTCACCTAGCGACCCACGGCCAATTTAACTCAGGAGCAAGGGATAACTCCTACCTCCAGTTATGGGGGGAAAAATTACACCTGGATCGGATGCAGCAGTTAAAATGGAACGATCCTCCCGTAGAATTGTTGGTGCTCTCCGCCTGTCGCACGGCGATCGGAGATTTAGAGGCTGAATTTGGCTTTGCTGGATTAGCCGTGCAAGCCGGGGTTAAATCAGCCGTAGCCAGTCTTTGGTACGCCAATGATGCAGGGACCTTGGGACTGATGAGCGAGTTTTACCAAAACTTGCGATCGGCACCGATTAAGGCAGAGGCGTTGAGAAGGGCACAAATCGCTATGATTGGCGGGACGGTGCATCTGGAAAATGGGGCCTTGGTCGGGTCGTTCGGAAACGTAGAACTCCCGCCGGAGCTTTCACGCCTGGGAAATCGGGACTTAAGACACCCCTATTACTGGGCGGGCTTTACGATGATTGGCAGTCCCTGGTAGGAATTAAGAATTAGGAATGGAGAATTGAATTTCTCGGCGGTCTTAATTTTTAATTCTATGGCGAGTCTAAATCATGATGACCCTAGAATTCAGGAGTGGGAGTATTTTGCTCCTTTGCTGTAGTAGGGAGCAAGATGCTCCTACTCCGTTGAGGAATTGTCCAATGCATTTAGATGCGCTATATGTGGGCCAAGGTTAAGCTAAAAATTTGGGAATGGCGCCGAGTGTCAATCCTCGCTCCGACGGTAGCGGGATTGGCGATTTTGCTGAGAATGAGTGGGTTATTACAGGCGCTAGAATTATCAACTCTGGATTTATTATTTCAACTTCGGCCTGTGCAGCCCCCAGACCCCCGAATTTTGATTGTGGGAATTAACGAAAATGACTTGACTACTTTAGGAACCTGGCCGATCCCGGATAATGTCCTAGCCGAATTACTAGAGAAAATTAAGGTCCAGAAACCCAACGCGATCGGCTTAGATATCTATCGGGATTTGCCCGTAGACGCGGGGTATCAACGATTAAAAACCCTGTTTGAAACGACCCCAAATTTGATTGGAATTCGCAAAGTAGTGGGAAATCAACAGCAAGCGGAGATTGCACCATCCCCCATTCTGGAGCGCCTCGATCAGGTGGGGGCTAATGATTTTCCTTGGGATATGGATAATAAAATTCGTCGTTCGTTTTTATATTTGAATGATGAAGAGGGCAAGCTCGTCTTTAGCTTGGCATTTAAGTTAGCCATGATTTATCTGGAGGGAGAAGGGATTGCTCCCCAGATGAAAGATGAGATTCGCATCGGATTAGGCCAGACTGTATTTTCTCCCTTTAGTGCTTATGATGGCGGTTACGTCCGCGCCTCCGATGAAGGATATCAAATTTTATTAAACTATCGCGGACCCCAAGGAAGTTTTGAAAGTGTCTCTTTGATGGATGTTTTAGAAAATCGAATTCCCTCAGATTTAATGCGCGATCGCATCGTTTTAATTGGTTCGACGGCCATTAGTCTGAAAGATTTTTCCTTAACGCCTTATAGTAATACTTTATCTGGCATTCCGGAATCGATGGCGGGGATAGAAATTCATGCAAATCTTACCAGTCATCTGATTGCAGCGGCCCTAGAGGGTGAATCGACAATTCACACGGCCTCCGAGGGAGTAGAATGGGTGTGGATTTTTCTGTGGGGGGTCGTTGGGGCTGGATTTACCTGTCAGTGGAGAGATATTAAAGGGTTACCTTATATCTCTTTTCCCCGGACTGGGGTGATGATTTCCCTAGCTAGTTTTGTGTTAATTGCCAGTGTTTATAGTGCGTTTATGTTCAGTTGGTGGATTCCCCTGGTTCCGCCCTTGTTAGCTTTAATCGGGTCAGCGATCGCCACTATTGGCTATACCCTGTTAGAAAACCTTCAGTTGTCCTATAAACAAATTGAAGAGTATTCCCGCACCTTAGAGGTTAAAGTCGAACAGCGCACGGTGGAATTACGAGAGAAAAATCAACAGCTTAAACTCACCCTAAAACAGTTAAAAGCGGCTCAGAAACAAATGATTGCCCAGGAAAAATTGGCTTCTTTGGGGTCTTTAGCCGCAGGGATTGCTCATGAAATTAGAAATCCTCTCAACTTCGTCAATAACTTTGCTTCGATTTCCGTAGATTTAACCGAAGAATTGATAGAAGAACTGGATAATCCCGGGGGTAATTTAGAAGACTTAGATGTAGAATACCTGAATGAAACTTTGACTGATTTAAAAGATAGCGTGGTGGATATCAAACAGCATGGAGAAAGAATAGAAAAAATTGTCGAGGGAATGCTGCTGCTGTCTCAGGCTGAACGAGGTCAGCGATCGCGGGTTAATCTTCATTCGATCTTAAGTGAGTCCATTGAGTTAGCCTACCACAGTTACCAGAATAAAGACCCGAATTTTTCGATTGCGATCGAAACCGATTATGATGAAGCAATCAGTGAGATCTATATTGTACCCCAGGATATGAGCCGTGCCTTTCTCAATCTCGTCAATAACGCCTGTTATGCCCTTTATGAAAAATACCAAGCTGATCCCGATGGATATCGCCCCACCCTCACCATAAAAACCCGTACCAGCGGCGATCGCCCCACGGAACCAGCGAGGGACCCCGGAGTAGAAATCCGGATCCGAGATAATGGTCCGGGGATTCCCGAGGACATCCTGGATAAAATCTTTAATCCCTTTTTTACCACTAAACCCACGGGAGAAGGCACGGGTTTAGGTTTATCTCTAACTTATGAAACCATCGTTGGACAGCATGGCGGACAGCTGGAGGTCAATAGCCACCCCGGAAATCATACGGAATTTATGATCATCTTACCCTCAACCAACCCCTCTAACTAACCCCTTCAATTTACCATTTAATCCCTATAATCGGAGTAAGCTATGCCACCCAAAATTTTATTTGTAGATGATGAGCCTTCCTTTGAGAAATTAATTAGAAGGCAATTTCGCAAGCAAATTCGCTCAGAGCAATATGAATTTGTATTTGCAGGAAATGGGGTAGAAGCCCTGGAAGCCTTACAGTCGGAGGCCGAAATTAAGGTCACCATTACCGATATTAATATGCCCCAAATGAATGGCCTGACCTTACTGGAAAAAATCCGCGAACTTGACTCTAGCATAGAAACCGTGGTCGTGTCCGCTTACAGCGATATGAAAAATATTAGAACCGCCATGAATCGGGGGGCTTTTGACTTTCTGACTAAACCCATCGATTTTGAGGATTTAGAAATTACCATAAATAGAGCATTAGAGCAAGTCCAAAGACTTAGGGAAGACCGCAAAAAATTATTGGATGCTCAAACTCAAATGATCCAAAATGAAAAAATGACCGCCTTGGGTCAATTAGTGGCAGGGGTAGCCCATGAAATTAATAATCCCGTGGGTTTTATTGCTAGTAATATTGAAATTGCCGAAGATTATATGAATGGCCTCATCGAACTGATCCAGTCTTATCAGGGGAAATTCCCCGAACCCGGAGAAGATATTACTGAAAAAATTCACGAAATTGACTTAGAATATATTGTTAATGATGTTCCCGAAGTGATTGCCTCTATGAAAGAGGGCAGTGAGCGTATCTGTTATTTAAGTAATTCATTACGGACCTTTTCCCGGTCGGATACGACTACGAAAATTCCGTTTAATATTCATGATGGTATCGATAGCACTCTCTTAATTTTAAAACATCGATTAAAATCCAGTGAAATCCGACCCTCTATTGAAGTAAAAAAAGACTATGCAGAATTGTCTCCGGTGATTTGTTATCCGGGACAACTGAATCAGGTGTTTATGAATTTAATTGCGAATGCCATTGATGCCCTTGATGAGGCTAGTGTGGGACGGGATTGGGCGGAAATGATGAAAAACCAGCCGAATATCATCACCGTTCGCACTTACCCCATTGAGGGCGATCGCGTAGCAATTTCGATTGCCGATAACGGTCCGGGCATGAGTGAGGAAGTGATGGGCCGAGTTTTTGAATACTTATATACTACCAAACCCGTCGGTACCGGCACCGGCTTAGGATTATATATCAGTCATCAAATTATCGCTGACAATCATGGGGGAAAATTACGTTGTGTGAGTTCCCCAGGACAGGGAGCAGAATTTATTATTGAACTGCCGATGAAATAGGCGATCGCCTCCCAGTCCCTCCCACTCCAACTCCCCGAAGGACAAGGCACTCCCTTGTCCTCCCCCAGAGTATGGGTTACAAACTACGTTTCTGCACAAAATCTGTAGCGATTAGCAGCAACTTGGGGGCAGAAAGCCGGTTTTTTGCCATTTGGATTGAATCCCATACTCGTAGGCGATCGCTGGGATGAGCTCACCTCCCTTCAATTAGGCAATTCTGGTGATTTGGCGATCGTAAGGCGGGCATTTTCTTCACTTGAGTGAATCCATAGCAGGGATTATCTTTAGCAGCATCAGTCCAGTACGATTCCCTAAATTATAGAGGGGTTGACGGCGGTGATATTAAACTAATAAAATGCTCGAACAAACAGTCAGCTTTTGTGATTAAAATCACAGACGGCGGTCTGGATTGTGCTACAAAAGATAATCCCCCAATAAAAATGCGGGTTCTCGATAAAACTCCCGAAATCTATTGTCCGAAAATTCTAAAGGGGACTACCTTGCCAGGAGTGAGGAGAGAGGCGTACAATGGAGGCGGAAAAATTGCCTCATTTAGAGGTAAACTTTTTCAAGGGAGGCTTAGAACCCATTGTATAGAGAGGGTGAAGGCAGATGAATTCCAAAAGTAACTCAGGCTCAGAACAGCAAAATCGGCAAAAGGAACTCGCAGAGCGAGAACGCGAAATTACGGAGCGAGAGCGATCGCTCCGACTCAGGGAGATGGAGATGGAGCTATACAAAGCCGAACCTCCGCTGTATAAAACCCTAAAAGAGGAATCTGGAGAATCGAAGATCCAGCGCTGGGGAAGACAACTGAAGCGGGTGGGGAAGTATGCTCTGGTGGTGGTGGGGGTTTTTGCCGCTGTCCGGGTGGGAACGATGCTGGCGAGTGTGGTGATTGTTGGGGCGATCGCTTGGGTTGCCTACCAGCTTTTTTTTGGCTCAGATAAACCCAATAAATAGAGGCGACACCAATGGTTGATAAAATAGAAGCCGCAAGTTTTCTTAACAATTTGGAGCGTGTGGCTCAAGTCCGATTTGAGGTAGCCACCTGTCTGGAGCGGATGGTTGAGCTGTTAGAAACTGACGAAGCCGAAGGAGACAAAACCTCGGGAAAACTGGGCTTACAAAGCCACATCGCGGACCTAACACTCGGGAGCAAAAATTTACGGAAGGGAGTGTTTAGACTGCTGGTTTTGGGTGACATGAAGCGGGGGAAAAGTACCTTTCTTAATGCGTTAATTGGAGAGAATCTATTACCGGCAGATGTGAATCCCTGTACAGCCTTGCTTACGGTGTTGCGCTACGGAAAACAGAAAACAGTGACTGTTTACTTCAAAGAGGGCAGACCGCCAGAACGTTTAGATTTTTCTACTTTCAAGCAGCGTTATACCATTGACCCAGAAGAGGCCAAGACCTTAGAACAGGAGAAAAAGTTGGCCTTTCCTGATGTGAACTATGCGGTAGTGGAATATCCCTTAGCATTGCTGGAAAAGGGCCTGGAAATTGTGGACAGTCCGGGGCTAAATGATACGGAAGCCCGTAATGAAATGTCCTTGAATTATATCAACAACTGTCACGGGATTTTATTCGTCCTCCGGGCGGGTCAGCCGGTCACGTTGGAGGAGCGCCGCTATTTGGATAATTATATCAAAGGGCGGGGATTAACAGTTTTTTTTCTAATTAATGCTTGGGATGAAATTAGCAAGGGGCTGATAGACCCGGATGATGCAGAGGAACTCCAAGAAGCGGAGGAAAAACTGCGCCAGGTGTTTCAGAGCAATTTGGCTGATTATTGTCAGGTGGATGGCTATGATCTGTATGAGGAACGAGTGTTTGAAATTTCTTCCTTACAGGCATTGCGGCGACGAATGAAAGACCCGGAGCAATCCTTAGAAGGGACGGGATTTTCTGAGTTTATGGGGGCGATTAATAGGTTTTTGACTCAGGAAAGAGCGGTGGCTCAAATGCGGCAAGCGCGAACCTTAGCTCGCCAGAGTACCGATCGCGTGCGGGAGGCGATCGCCCGTCGGATTCCTTTACTCGATCGCGATGTCAACGAATTAAAAGCGCAGATTTCCTCCGTAGAACCGGAATTCGAGAAACTGAATGACATCCGCGATCGCTTCTCCGAGGAAATTAGAACCATCCGAAATCAGAAAGCCCGAGGGATTTCCGAGTCATTTCGCACCTATATTCTCAATTTAGGGAACACCTTTGAAGCCGATTTTTTACGGTATCAACCGGATTTAAGCTTTTTTGAATCCTTAAATCAAAGCAAACGGGAAGCATTTAATGCCGCATTCAAACAAGCTTTTGAACAGTACCTCAATGATAAAATCACCGCATGGGAAAAGACGGCTAACCAAGAAATGCAGGATGCTTTCACCCAACTGGCTAACCGGGCATCTGACTATGGTTCAGCCTATAGTCGAGTCACCCATGCGATGACTGAAAAGTTAATCGGGCAGCAGATTTATACCCGCACTGATTTGAATTCAGAAGATAATTCCCCCACCTGGGCAAGTTGGGCAATGGGATTAGTTTCCCTAGCAACGGGTAATATCGCAGGCGTCTTTTTAGCGAGTGCGGGTTTCGACTGGAAAAATATTCTAGTTAACTCCCTGTCAGTAATTGGTATTTATAGCTTTTTAGCCATTTTTTCAATTCCGGTTCTACTAACTGGACCCCTGGGCATCCTGCTGGTGGGATTAGGAGTAGGTGCATTGCAAGCAGAACAAGGTCGCAAAGAATTGATTAATGCGACGAAAAAAGAGCTGATTAAACACCTCCCACAAATCGCCGAAGAACAGTCTCAAGTCATTCATCAAGCGATTACTGAGTGTTTTGACACTTATGATCATGAAGTCCTGAAACGCCTGAATGATGATATCAAATCTCGTCGTTTGGAATTAGATAATTTGCTTAAACAGAAGCAGTCGCGAGAAATTAATCGAGAGAGCGAGTTAAAGCGTCTGCAAAAACTAGAGGCAGACATCCTTTCAGAATGCCGGACAGTTAACCGGGTTTATGAGTCCTTAATCTCCTACAATGGCTGAAATGACATCTCGTTTACGGAGCTTTTTTATCGGGTTCTCCTTTTCAGATCAGGAAACGAGACAAAAAGACTGTAATCGGGTAAAATTGATTGATTGATATTCCCCTTAATCAGCATGAGCTATAACATGGAAACTAAAAGTTTTCTCACGAATTTAGAGCGTGTCGCCGAAGTGCGAGCCGATGTGGCTAATGCTTTCAGCAGGATAGCCGATATTTTGAAACAAGCTGAAACAGCAGGCGCGAAAAAATCCGGCCAATTAGGATTAGATCGAGAAATTGAAGATACACAAAAAGCGAGTCATAATTTACGGCATGGGGTCTTCCGGCTGCTAGTTTTGGGAGATATGAAACGGGGAAAGAGCACTTTCCTAAATGCGCTAATTGGAGAGAATATTTTACCCAGTGATGTCAACCCTTGTACTGCCCTGCTGACGGTGTTGCGCTACGGACCGGAAAAGAAGGTAACGGTTTATTTTAAGGATGGGAAAAGTCCCCAAGAGCTAGATTTTAAGAGTTTTAAGCAAAACTATACCATCCCTCCGTCGGAAGCGAAACAACTCGAACAAAACCAGCAACAAGCATTTCCCGATGTAGACTATGCGGTGTTAGAGTACCCGTTATCATTACTGCAAAAAGGAGTGGAAATTGTTGATAGTCCGGGGCTGAATGATACGGAGTCGCGCAATGAATTATCTCTGGGATATATTAATAATTGTCACGCAATTTTATTTGTGATGAGGGCATCACAACCTTGCACTTTGGGAGAGCGCCGCTATTTGGAAAATTATATTAAGGGGCGGGGATTGAGTGTATTTTTTCTGATTAATGCCTGGGATCAGGTGCGGGAGAGTTTAATCGATCCGGATGATGAGGAAGAATTGCAAGATTCCGAAACGCGGTTGCGGCAAGTTTTCAAGGCCAATTTGGCCGAATATTGTGTGGTGGATGGGCATGATATTTATGAGGAGCGCGTCTTTGAAATTTCAGCAATTCAAGCATTGAGACGACGGATTAAGGATGCAGTCGCCTCTTTGGAGGGAACAGGATTTCCCAATTTTTTAGGGGCGCTGAATGCATTTTTAACTCAGGAACGTGCGGTTTCTGAATTGCGGCAGGCGCGAACCTTAGCGCGTCAAACCTCCACGAGAGTGCGGGAGGCGATCGAGCGCCGGATTCCTTTACTGGATGGGGATGTGAATGAGTTAAAGCAGCGGATTAGTTCGGTCGAACCGGAGTTTAAAGCTTTAACAAATATTCGCGATCGCTTCAAGGATGAAATTAAACAGGTCCGGGATAGTAAAGCACGGGCGATCGCTGATTCATTCCGCACCTATGTTCTCAACTTAGACAAGACCTTTGAAAGTGATTTCTTAACCTATCAACCGGATATCAAATTTGGAGATTTCATCGATAAAGGCAAACGAGAGAACTTTGAAGCCCGTTTTCGGCAGGCATTTGAGCAGTACATTAATGATAAATTATCCGCTTGGAGCCTTACCGCCGAACAAGAAATGAATGGCGCATTCATCCAATTAGCCAAAAGTGCCTCACAGTATGGGGCTGACTACACTAAAGTCACCACTAAAATTACCGAAAAACTCACCGGACAAAGAATCCATCCCGGTAGCAATACTTTACCCGAAGATAGCTCTCCCGCCTGGGCAAATTGGGCAATGGGATTAGTTTCATTAGCCACGGGCAATTTAGCCGGAGCCGCCCTCATGGGAGCGGGTTTCGACTGGAAAAATATTCTGCTAAATATGGTAGCCGTAATTGGAATTAGTGCGGCAGTTTCCACAGTTTTTGGCATTATTCTCGGGCCGATTACTTTAGCAATGGTGGGGTTAGGTGTAGGTTTATTTCAAGCCGATCGCGCTCGCCTAGAAGTAGTCAAGGTAACAAAAAAAGAACTGGTTAAATATCTACCCCAAGTCGCTGATCAACAGTGGCAGCCGATTCATGATGCGGTTAAAGAGTGTTTTGATGCTTATGACCGCGAGGTGACTCAACGCATCGATGATGATATCAAATCCCGGCAAGCGGAATTAGATAATTTGCTAGGACAAAAGGAATCCCATGAAATTAATCGGGTCAGTGAATTAGAACGACTCAGAAAGCTAGAAGCTGATATCAGTTTGGAGGCGCGAAATATTGAGACCGAATATCAGGATTTACTGATGGCTGTAGGTTGAGAAACCTCACCCCCCGGCCCCCTTCTCGCGGAGGACTGGGGAGAGGTCCCTCCAGAATAAAGAGCTTTCTCTAAAATTGTTAATCCGAGGCAGAAAGATGCAGCAGGAAGTTTATAAAGATGTAGTCAGGAATATTAGGGCAGCATTAGGGGCATTAGAACTGGATAAAAGTTTATCCTTGTATCAAGATAGCCTGACAATTTGCGAAGCGTTGGAAAATCCGGTTTTTCGGATTGCAGTTTTTGGTCCTTTTAATTATGGAAAATCAACCTTACTCAATGCTTTGCTGGGACAGCGCACTCTTCCGATTGATTTGATTCCCACAACAGGGGCTGCCATTCATGTTAGATATGGGGAAGAATTGAGCGCTAAAATTACCTTAAATGATGGACAGGTGATGAGCGATCGCGGGACGGCTATCCTCAAGCAATATGCTATTTTAGACCAGGACCGCCGAATGCGAAATGATGTGGCGGTGGTTGAGGTTTTCTGTCCCCATTCTTTCCTGAAAATAGGGGTAGAATTTTTGGATTTGCCGGGAACTAATGACCGCGAAGAACAGGATAATCTAGTCAGAAACCAACTATTAACCGCTGATTTGGTGGTGCAGGTGCTAGATGCTCGTAAGTTGATGACCCTGGGAGAACGGGAAAATCTCCGAGATTGGCTGCTCGATCGCGGGATTGAAACCGTGGTATTTGCGGTCAATTTTATGAATTTAATGGAACCAGAAGACCAAAAAGAAGTGTCCAGTCGAATGCGGTTTGTGGCGGAAAGTTTTCGGTCTAATTTGCCTCCAGGAATTAGTAATTTGTATCGAGTTGATGCCTTGCCCGCCCTCAGAGCCAGACTGAAGGGGGATGCGGCAGCAGCACAAGTTACAGGACTGCCAATGTTTGAATCTGCCCTGCAAAGTATTGTCGCATTTCATCAAGAAAAAACGGCGAATTGGTTGCCACGCTTAGAGGCGATCGCCGCTCAAATAGGCGACTCTCTAGCGGCAAAACTTCAAGGAGTAACCACCGATTTAGCCCTTGCTGAAGAAAAACAAAGCAATAAAATTCAGTTGCAACAAAAGGCTGAAAAACTGATTAAACAAGGGTTTGAGGGGAGTGTTTCGGATTTGCAAAGTAAACTGTATTTACCGAACCTGTTAAAGCGATATGAACTAGAGGCGATCGCCGCACTCCAAAAAGGTCAATTTCGCACCTGGGAAACGCAATCTTTTCAACCGGCAATGGTTAAATCTCAACAAGAGATTACAACTTGGGTGAATAAAGCTTGTGAGTTTTTCAACCACCCTAACCCCGGAACATTAACTCTCAAATTTCCTGACCCTCCCTCTGTCACCGTTCCCCCAACTCCCCCTACCCCCAAGTCGCCCAAACACCCCCCCACTATCTTAAAAGAGACTCCCTTGGATTGGCTATTAGAAAGTCCTGTGGGGAATACGGTTGCTCGCAGTGCTTATTATATCCTGAATCGAATTAGTGAACCCACTTTGTCCACCCCCGCCACTCCTGTTAACCCTCCTGACTTACAAACCATCTATAAAAAAGCGGTGCAGGACTATCTGAAGCGGTTTAGTGAAATGGCTTTTTTGACCTTGCAGGACTATGAAAACATAGCGTTGTCGGTGATTCGATTTCAACCCCCTGATCCCTCATCGGAGATGATAACTAAACGCCATCAAATACAGCTTTTACAGAATATATTGGATGGCTTGAATCAAGATCTCCAGTCTTTAAAGGGGACTTAAATCTGCCGGAGGTTGAGGGCATGATGTTGGCCTATTTGCTACCCTGGTTAATGGGAATTTAACTGAGGATTTTTTTAAAATGATTGACCCTTTGGAGGCTAAATTTCAGGCATGGGAAATCGAGGCAGAGTTGGAGCACTTCAAACAGATGAACTGGCGATCGCCTCCTGATGCGATCACTCTCCATTCACAAACACCCCCGCCACCTTTCAACGATAAAATTGCTCGGTTTTACAAAATCCTCGGACTGAACTCCCATGCTTCACTGAAAGAGGTAAAGCAAGCCTATCGAGCTTTACTCAAAAAATGTCATCCTGATTTATTTTATGGACATCCCGAACAGCAACAAAAAGCTCAAGAAATTATTCAAAAAATGAACGAGATTTATAAAGAAATATGCGCTCAAATGGCAAGATAAATACAGGATTTAATTTTAAATATAAAAACACAATCACGGGGTGAGTCTATTTCAGATGGGGTATTCTTCCCAGTGGAGTGCAACATCGAGTCAGGTTTTACCCTCCACAGGTTCGGAACATTTCCCTGTCGAGGCAGCAGTTACACTCCAGCTAGACTAATTTATCATCAGATGCTCAGTTCCCCTCACCTACCACGGTAACACCTCGCCATTCGCGTGCCAAAACGTACCCGAATTATCAAGAGTGAGGTTGTCAATTCGCTGAATTATACCATGAGCTGCTTCCCGGGGAGAAATTCCTGTAAAATCCGTCATTTGGGTCTGAACTAACCCTGGATGTACAATCGCTACAGCGATTTGGCGTGGTTTCAAATCGATCGCCAGGGATTTCCCCGCCATACTCACAGCGACTTTGGACATCCGATACCCATAATAACCGCCCGAACTATTATCCTCAAGGGAACCCATGCGACTGGTGACAATGGCAATCTTAGACCCCTGAGAGAGAAACGGTAGCAATGCCTGAGTCACCCGTAATGTTCCCAAGGCATTAACCTCAAACTGCCGTTGAATACTGTCAAAATCCAGGTGATCGAGGCTATCTTCTTCTAAAATGCCCGCATTATTGAGCAACACATCTAAGGATATCCCCTGCAATCGCTGCACCAGTTCTTTGAGGGTCTGATCCGAAGTAATATCAATTCCAGTTTCGACTCGAATCCCTAATGAATCTAACTCGGGGGAGGACTGCCGACAAACCGCGATCGCTGTATCCCCTCGTTCCTGTAACTGCTGGCACAATGCTAACCCAATGCCGCGAGCACTTCCTGTTACTAAATAAGTTGCCATGTTTTTGGTCTATTCACCCTAAATCGTTTGCTTCCTATTCTAAATCAATTTTATTTATTCTTTAAGGGGCGTTTCCCCACCATCGGGAAGCAATTCCTGAACCCCTCCTGTACCGATGGATTGAGACAGGTTTGATAAGGGTTTGGGATTATTAAAATTGCGATCGCTCGTCAGTTGCGGATTTTTGATCACGATCCATTTCCCGGTGAGTGGGTCTCGATAAACCTCATAAGGATTTTGACGCAATTGTTGGGTGACTGTTGTCACTTCCATCTCCTATTCTCCTCGATTATCCCAGATGTTTATACTGAATGGGTTTAGACCATCTTTCAGACAAATTGTTCTCTCGATGAAACCCCGGACACCCGTCCAAAACTCCCTCCTTCTTAAAGGCATTGAGAGGGAACTCTTCAGAATAAAGTCAGAAATTTATTCAGGACCTTTCCCCCTAACCTGATTGCACAAAACCGTAACTCCTAGATGTCCCTCTTATTTTTCAAGTTTCCTACTGTCAGGGAACCCTTGATGAGGAACTGTGCCACTTCTTAAGGGGGACCAGATTTAACCGGGGCCGGTTTAGAGTAGTGGGGTAAATAGTCTATGCAGAGATGACCCGATGATGACGCGATGCACTGGCCGAATAATTGCACAGAATAGACCCTGATTGATTCCTTTATCCCATCAGGTGGGTAGAACCCGGAAAAAATGTAGCAACCGGAGAGTGAACTCCATATTCCCTCTGCTGCGCGATCGCCCGATTCATTCTCGGACCCCTCCTCTCCAAAAAAGGAAAGCAGACATTGCCGAGATTATTATAAAGATTATTTCACCCGATCGCATCCCCTCCACCACTCCGTACTGAAATTCCCTCAAAAAGCGTTAGGCTTATTTGGGTTATAACCTTAGGGGCGATCGGGGCATCCGGTGATGAGGGTTGTCACCCACCTCCCCCCGTAGCAACGCCCCAACTAAACTCTGGAAAACCATTACTGCTTTATTTTAATAAATCTTTCACTTTCATCCGTAGCTTGGTTCAGTTAAATGTAGTAAATGTAGGTAGAATTTGCCTGAGATGTTTTTTGTCTTGCAACTGAGTTTATTCTGATGCCTTACCAGCTCTACCATCTGGTTGCTTTTATCGTAGCCGCCCTTGTTGTCCTTGCAACGACGCCGGTAGTCAAAAAAATTGGGATTAAAAGTGGCCGAGTCGATCTTCCCGGAGAACGCAAAGTACACCGCCAGCCTATGGTGCGCTTGGGAGGCGTATCCATCTTCCTAGGGACAACCCTGGCCCTATTAATCGTCTGGTGGATGGGGGGGTTTGGCGTCTTGCCGACTCCGAAAGAGTATGAAATTTGGGGCCTCACCCTTGGCGGCCTTGCCTTCTTCGCGATCGGACTCGCTGACGATTTATACGGACTCTCTCCGTTCTTACGACTCCTCTTACAAACCATCTGTGCGAGTGGGGCTTGGGCAGTCGGGGTTCAAATTGAATTTTTAACCATTCCCTTTCTGGGATTAGTGAAATTCCCTGAGTTGATTAGCTATCCGATTACCGTGATCTGGCTGGTTGGCATGACCAATGCCATTAACTGGATCGATGGATTAGATGGTCTGGCGGCAGGTGTTTCCGGCATTGCCGCCTTAGTCATGCTAATGGTCAGCCTCTTTATGCATCAACCCGCCGCCGCGTTGATTGCCGCTGCCTTAGCCGGTGCCACCTTGGGCTTCCTGCGGTACAACTTTAATCCGGCCCAAATTTTCATGGGGGATGGAGGTTCCTATTTTATCGGCTTCACCCTCGCTGGGGTCGGTGTAGTTGGCTTGGTCAAAACTACGGCTGTCACAGCGGTGGTTCTGCCTTATATCATTCTAGCGGTACCGATTTTGGATATGTCAGCGGTGATTGTCGATCGCATTCGCAATGGCAAATCTCCCTTTACCGCCGATAAGCGCCATCTGCACCATCGACTCCTCGACGCTGGACTCTCCCATCGGTTAACCGTTTTGTTTATTTACGCGCTGACGATCTGGGTTGGCAGTATCGCCCTAGCGTTTGCCGGGATTCCCAGCGGTGTCGCCTACGCTTTTGCGGCAACGGCTTTACTCAGCTATGCCAGTTGGAAGGTGAAGAAACACGCGAGGTTATAACCGGACTCTCGGGAACAACCACTCCCCTCCCTGTCCTATCTAAACTCTAAAATCAAACGTTCATGAGTGCTGAGATTATTTGTGTTGGCACAGAATTGCTGTTAGGCGACATTCTTAACAGCAACTCTCAGTTTTTAGCTAAACAACTAGCTGCACTGGGTATCCCTCATTATTTTCAAACCGTAGTCGGGGACAATCCAGACCGAATTAAACAGGTGGTGGCGATCGCCCTTGAGCGTTCTGCTCAAATTCTCATCTTTACCGGCGGTCTGGGGCCCACCCCCGATGACCTCACCCACGAAACCCTCGCCAGTTGTTTTGGGGTGGAAATGGTCCAAAGACCAGACATTCTGGAAAACCTGATCCAAAAATATGCGGCTTATGGTCGTCCTATGACGGTCAGTAATCGCAAACAAGCCTCAATTCCTGCCGGTGCGGAGATTTTACCCAATCCCCTAGGCACGGCCCCGGGCATCATCTGGCAACCTCGCCCTAATTTGACGATTCTGACATTTCCTGGAGTTCCCCAGGAAATGTACCGAATGTGGGAAGAAACCGCCGTCCCCTACCTCAAAGCCCAAGGCTGGGGTCAGGATATTATCTACAGTCGGATGCTAAAATTTTGGGGAATTTCTGAGTCGGTTTTAGCCGAAAAAGTGGCTCCGTTACTGGATTTGACGAATCCAACGGTGGCTCCCTACGCCCTCAATGGCGAGGTCAGACTCCGGGTTTCCGCCCGGGCCCCCAACGAAACTGCAGCACAAGCGGCGATCGCCCCAGTGCAGCAACAGATTCAAGAACTCGCTGGATTTGACTATTTTGGGTCCGATCACGATACCCTCGCTTCCGTGGTGGGTGAGTTACTCCTGCAACGGGGTGAAACCCTCGCCGTAGCGGAATCTTGCACCGGGGGAAGTATCGGCAGTCTCCTCACCGCCATTTCGGGAAGTTCTCGCTATTTCTTAGGCGGGGTGATTGCTTATGACAATGCGGTAAAAATCGGGCTTCTGGATGTCAACTCCGAGGATTTAGCCCGGGAAGGTGCCGTCAGCGACATTGTGGCTCAACAAATGGCCCTCGGTGTCCGCTCTAAATTAGGCACAACTTGGGGTCTAAGCGTGACGGGAATTGCGGGTCCGGGCGGTGGCAGCCAGACCAAGCCTGTGGGGTTAGTGTATATCGGGTTAGCCGGACCCAGCAGTGAGGTTGAAAGTTTTGAATATCGCTTGAGTGCTTTCCAAGAAAGGGACTCGATTCGGCATTACAGCGCCGAAGGTGCTCTGAACTGCCTGCGAAGAAAAATGTTAAGAATAGCTTAACATTCTTAATATTTTCCCTAAAGCACTACCTGTAGTGTTTTCTTATTAACTTAGGTCTATATATGCGGTATGCCCCGGGTAAAAACCCCAAGACTGATCCCCAAAAGCCCGTTTTGTACGGTTGAGTGTACTTGCTCATTTCTCAGGATTCGTTATGATCAAAGAAACAGAGTAATTCCAATTCTGTTACAGACGGCAATCAATCACTGCCGTCAAGTAGTAGAGCGATAGCCTGGATTCAAGGAGCTGTCTTTTCAATGGATTATATAGATAACCTAATCGACAAATTAAAAGAATGGGCGCGTAAAATTATTGAGGCCCTTCTCGGTCCAGAGGCAGAACCGGAACCGGAACCTATTCCTATTCCCGTCAACGAACCCCGTCGGCGTCGGTAAATTTATAGTGATAAAGGCGTAGGCATCTGCGATTGCTGAATATATTGGTACTGCACGGGCCAAACTTGAATCTCCTGGGTCAACGAGAGCCAGGAGTTTATGGAAGTGCGACGTTAGAAGATATTAATCGCTTGCTCGAAACAGAGGCTAAGGCTTTGCAAGTGAAGGTGTCGGTGTTGCAATCCAATCATGAAGGGGTCCTGGTGGATACGATTCATGGGGCGCGGGACCAGCACTCAGGAATTTTGATTAATGCCGGGGCTTATACTCATACGAGTGTGGCCATCCGGGATGCGATCGCAGGGGTTAATATTCCCACGGTGGAAGTTCACTTGAGCAATATTTATCGCCGTGAACCGTTTCGCCATCACTCCTACATTGCGGCGATCGCTGTTGGGCAAATTAGCGGGTTTGGTCCGGATAGTTATCGTCTCGGACTTCAAGCTCTAGTCCATCATCTGCGACAAAACCAACCATCTGGTTAATCTCCCCCTTCTTGGGGGTTTCTTCCCAGAGGTGGGCGGCACTTCAGACCCACCTCGGATCATTTCATGAGGCGATCAGCTTCTACTTTTTTGGGGTTTTCATAAACAGTAAATTGCAGCTTGCTAATATACAATAGAATGTATAGAGCATTCAAGATGCTACACCCTCTTAAAAATCAATGGCTAGTCAAGGAGTATGAATCAGAAGATTCACAGCCCGGACTTAGGTAAAAATCACTAAATGTAGCGTAACTCCAGTGCCTTGCCCCTACATTTAGGGGTTTTTGTCTAAATTCTTTTTATTTTCGCTTTCCTGTAAAATTCCCTCAATCCCTTTTTGTAAAGTTAAAGAAATGTTACAAAAACAGGGATAATAGGTTCAAGATTAAGACCCTGGCCCCTTTAAAAATAGACAACTCACTGCGATGCTTGCTGATTCATTTCCGTGGTTAACTACTATATTTGCGCTCCCCCTAGTGGCGGCATTACTGGTTCCCCTGATTCCCGATCGCGATGGAAACGTGTTGCGCTGGTATGCAACCGGAGTGGCGATCGCTGACTTCGCCCTCATGTGCGTCCTCTTCTGGCAACACTACGATCCTCAAATTTCGGGCTTTCAACTCGTCGAAAAATTTAGCTGGATCCCCCAACTCGGCATCAGTTGGACCGTCTCCGTCGATGGCATCTCCATGCCCTTGGTCCTCCTGGCCGGATTTGTCACCAGCATGGCCCTGCTGTCCGCATGGCAAGTAGACCGCAAACCGCGAATGTTCTACTTCCTGATGCTGGTGTTATATGCAGCCCAGGTGGGGGTGTTTATTGCCCAAGACCTGCTGCTGTTTTTCATCATGTGGGAAATCGAACTCGTCCCCGTCTATCTCCTCGTCTGTATCTGGGGCGGACCGAAACGGCAATATGCCGCCATTAAATTCCTACTTTATACGGCTGCGGCCTCCATCTTTATTCTAATTGCCGGACTTGCCTTAGCCCTCTCGGGATCCGGCCCTGCTTCCTTTGATATTGCAGATATCGCCCTCAAAGAATTCCCCTTAGCCCTGCAACTTCCCCTCTATGCTGGTTTATTAATTGCATTTGGCGTCAAACTAGCCGCCTTCCCCTTCCATACCTGGCTTCCCGACGCCCACGGCGAAGCATCCGCCCCGGTTTCGATGATTTTGGCTGGGGTGTTATTAAAAATGGGTGCGTATGGATTAATGCGCATGAACATGGGATTACTGCCCGATGCTCATGTTTATTTTGCCCCAGTTTTAGTCACCTTGGGAGTCGTTAATATTGTTTACGGGGCCTTAACTTCCTTTGCCCAAACCAACATGAAACGGCGACTGGCCTACTCGTCCGTTTCCCACATGGGATTTGTGTTAATTGGGATTGCCTCCTTCACCGACCTCGGGATTAATGGGGCAATGTTGCAGATGATTTCCCACGGATTAATTGCCTCCGTGCTCTTTTTCTTAACGGGGGTAACCTACGACCGCACCCATACCATGACCATGCAAGATATGGGGGGAATTGGGATTTTCATGCCCAAAGTTTTTGCCCTCTATACTGCCGGTGCAATGGCATCCCTCGCCCTCCCGGGAATGAGTGGATTTGCCAGTGAAGTGACGGTATTTATTGGGATTGCCACCAGTGATTTTTATAGCCTGACCTTCCGAATTGCCGTGGTCTTTCTCGCGGCAATTGGGGTGATTCTAACCCCGATTTATCTGCTGTCGATGGTCCGCCAAGTGTTTCACGGATCCTTCTACGGGTCGAAAGAAATTCCGGCTTGTGACATCACTGATCCGGAGTTACGGGAAGACTTTATTGAAAACCAAGCGGCAGTTTGTTTTGGGACAAATTGTATCTTACCGGGAGAAGCGGCGTTTATTGATAGTCGCCCTCGGGAAGTAGCGATCGCCCTGAGTTTTTTGGTGGCGATCGTGGCGATCGGTTGTTATCCTAAAATTGCCATGCAAGTCTATGACACCACCACCGTGGCTATTAATAGCGTAGCCACCCAAGCCTACGCCCAGGTGCGATCGACCGAAGAAACCATCGGCTTCAACGCACCCAGCCTACCCCCACTCGCCAAAATCGCCGAATTTAGTCCCGATTAAGGGGATGAGCATTCTGCTCAAAACCCGATGTTTTGGGAAAGCACTCTTAGCCCAAATATCAGCATAAAATCATGAAAATGCGGGTATCTTGCTCTAGTAAGATGCCCGCATTCTCTATGGTATCCCCCACTAAACTGTTCCCCCTACAAAACGGTTTGTTGAGCCGGATAACTTCTGAATCAGAGTCACCCAGTTGAGTCGAAAAACCGCATTAAACGGTTGTGGGGTTACAGAATGACCTTCACCAATTGAGATAAATCAGTCACCGTTTTGAGGGCCTCATCGGTAATAATTTGGTGACTGGCAGTGGTGGGATGGACCTCATCCCAAAACAGGAAAGTATTCGGGTTACTTCCGGGGGATTCAAAGGCGGCGTCAGTGACATTTGTCAATCCGTATTGAGTGGGATTGGCAAACACATCATTGATCAACCCATTGATATCAACCAGAATAATATTAATATTCGGGTTTTGGTCTAAATTAGCCATCGCGGCAGCTAAAGCCGTATTATGAGCATTCGACAGTTGGGTGAGGAATTGCTGCGCTTGTGGTCCCCGATCTCTGACTCCAGGATTGTTACCCAAGTCCGGCAGGTTCATCACCATAAAATTCCGCGCACCATCTTCCGCCAGTTCCGTCACCGCATTCACTAAATTATTCACGGGAATATTCACATCTGTAATCCCCGCATTCAGGTAATCATTAGAACCTGCCCAGATGGCGTATAATCCATTGGGATTAGAGAAAGGAGTTTGGGCGAGAAAACTCTCAATTTGTGTCTCCAACCCGGGCAAGGGGGGTAATAGCGGATTTTCCAAGTTACCCGAATTCACATCAGAAGTCGTAGCCCCTCCAAAGGCAATATTGGTCTGAGGATTTACCTCTAACCCGAGACGAGAGGGCAGAAGTTCTGACCAGACGGGTCCATTACTAAATCGTCCATTGGCATAAAGGGGTTCTGGAGGAAATATCCCCAAGGTTAAGGCAAACAAATTCCCATCATCGGAGAGACTGTCCCCGAAGACATACATCTCATTAAATAAGCGACGAGGTAGGCGGCCCTCAGATTGACCGAAGTTGGCAAAATGGGCGATCGCCGTCGTCTCTCCTCGGGAAACCCCCTCAGCAACATCAGGGTTTTGTTCCAGATAAAAAGTCGGATCAAAAAAGGCGACAGGAGTGCGACCTTCCTGCGCCCCAACTGTTATAAAGTGAGCGAAGAAACCCGTCAAGGGGTCTTGCTGAACCGCCTCCGCTACATCCGGATTCGTTTGGGCGTAAAAGTTGGTATTAAAAAAGCGAGTCGGATCTCGCCCTTCCCGGTAACCGACATTAATAAAATGGTCAAACGCGGTCAAATTTGGAGAAATCGCCGCCGCTACGTCGGGGTTTTCCGATAGATAGTATTCGGTCTGGAAAAATGCACTGGGATCGCGCTTTTCCTGCTCTCCAAATGTAAAAAAATGCTGGGCTGCACTACTAAATATCCCACTAGCAACGGCTACTGCGACATCAGAATTTTTAGCCAAATAAAACCCTTCATCAAATAGGGTCATTTCAGATAACATAGGTTATGATTCCTCCAAATCCTGTCTCAATCAGGTTTGTGATAGTTATAGGGGTATCCTAACCTACGAATTGGGTTTTGAGTAAATTTTCTCCGGAGGATTCTATAAAGAGTATCCTCAAAGGGTTCCATTTCCAACTTGCTGGAGTTGAACAAGAACAATAGTGAGGCCCCTTACTCGTTGCCTAAAGTTTTCAAAAAGTCCGCGAGGAACAGTTTGTTCTGAAACGTAGCGCGGATTGAATCTCCATTGTTATAATCAATCACAACCTCAATCCGTTGAAAATCACCCCTAGGGTTTTCTAAGTCTAGGTTATCCAGTGTGGCGATCGCCTCTTGCGGGCGAGTAAAGTCATATCGGTTTCCGAACAGCGGCATAATCATAATTTGAGTAATGTGACGTTCAAGGCAATTCTGTAGCTTTGTCATAAATTCCTCGACTTGTTTTTTAGCAACCTGCATTAAAGCCTGTCGAAGCCGCTGTTTTTCGGAGTCAGTTATCAATCTCAATTGTTCCGAGGCATTTTCATACAAATAGTCGGGGGTGGTTTCATCAAAAGCAATATCAAAATTGATAATTTTAAAAGCATTTACGACATCGATATAAGGAATATAAATAACTGCAAATCCATGATTTTTTAGTTGTTCTAAAGCGGGTTTAGTAAAATCTCCAGCCAAGACTACACCATAAAAAGGGTTTAACTGAGAATACCGTTGAACAATTGGTAAAATGGCCCCTTGAATTTCTTGGACTTTATTTTTCGAGTGTTTGGTGTATCTCCGCCACGCCGATTCAATAAAGGCTAGAGGAAGGCCAAGTTTTTCTTCCGTACCCCCCAACTCAATCACAAAATCTAAATCATGTTTATTTCCATCTTTATCTTCCCAAGTCACCTTTTTTCCCTTTCGAGCAAGACGAGATTTTTGGTAATCTAAATAGTAATTTTTGGGGGCAGTAAACCTTTCTAGTTGAGGTTTTAAAATATCGTATAATACGATATCTTCCAAAAGCTTTCCTAATATTTGACCGAATTTGTGAGAAGGTGACTGTGCCATATTATTGACTCCTGTGTATCCAAAGTTTTCCTTCATGGAGTGGAACCCGATGTTTTCTATTTTTCCACTTCACGTTGCGTTTTCTGAGTTCTTCAAAATACCAACGGTCAAATCCAGCAGCAAGAGCTAATTCCCCCAACCATTTTTCTACCGGAACGTAAACCCCATAAGGGGCTGAATCCCCGATGATTAAGCAGATTTTACTCTCGGATCGGGTTACTCGATGAAGGGCTTGAAATACTTTCGCCATATCGATAAAATAAGCGGCTATCATCGTATGATATGCCTTGTTTCCACTCTTCGTTGCCCGGATTTGTTCTAACCCTTGACAAATGGGGAATAATTCATCTCGAATCGGGTTGAGAACAGACTCTGACATTAGCGTATTTAAGGTAAGACGCTCTTTGGAGACGTGCTGGGAGTTAGAGCGAATTAGAAACTTGCGAACAGCTTCATGTAAATCTGACCAAGATTGCACTTCCCCCCAAAAGGTCATTTCTAGGCGAGTAGCATCAGCGTAATCATAATTGTTGGCATAGGGGGGAGACGTAATGACTAAATCGATGGAACTATCGGGGATATTTGGTAAGGTTCTAGCATCTTCTTGTAATAAAGTAGAACGAGGCAACTGCCCTAAAGATTGCATCAAGCTCATGTCTTCTTGCATCAAAAAGGTTTGATACGTTAGAGCATCAAAAGGATTATGAATTTTAGCCTTTCGTTTATTAGGAAGAACATATTGCCACGGGGCTGTTCCTACAAAACTAGACACTCGTAAAATTGAAGAAATTGTCAGAAAAATTAGAGATTGGAGCGGTTCACAGAGGTGGGGGGCAACTTGTAAATAGGCTTGTTTAATTTTGAATAAATCCTCTAGGGCCGCCTCAGTATAGCACTTACTCAGAAGTGCCGGAATGGGTTGAGGAAACGTGGAGGTAAGCTGTGCAGCAACCTGTAGAATCTCTTCAATTGCGGCTAAAAAATCCGGGATGGGTGTATTCCAAGCCAGTTTACCTTGGGCGAGTCGATACACAAACGGATGCGCTTCCACGGCATAAGAATTGATGCCTAATTTATCGGCAACCACAGAAACGGTCCCGGAGCCAGCAAATGGATCCAAGAGAGTTTGAGGATTCAGTTCACCGATCGCACTTTCAACCCAATCCGCTGAAAATCCCGCTGAGTAACGAAACCACCGATGGATCGGCAGTTTCATATTATCAGTAAATGTCCCAGTTCTTTGGGCGATCGCACTCCCGCATTCGGGGTCGCTAGAGGAGGGAATGGGATCAAACAAATTAAGCTGTACAGGTTCTGGCATGGAAGGCAATCGGGTCAAGGATTCAGAGCATAGCCTATAGTTTACCGTGTTTTTCTGCAAGAAAGCAGTCAGGGACACGGCAGAAGCCGTGTCCCGAAGAAATTCACCTTTGAGTTGTGGGTGCAGTGTGAGCGAGGATTTTGCCGATCGCAGCGGTTTCCATCCACCATTGTTCTTTGGGGCGTTGGTGTTCTTTGTCTACCATACGCGGAATCATCCCTAGGTCAATAAATCGCACATTACCGGCTTCTGTTCCCATAAAAGCCCCGGTGGGTGAGGGTCTTTGGGCTTGTTCAATGAGGAAGTTTAGACCGATCGCCGAGAAGCGGGTGGCTTGGATGCGATCAAACGGGGTGGGGTCACCGCCTTGTTGGAGATGGCCTAAAATGGCTTCTCTCACTTGAAACACTTCTTTCCCTTCTTCGGCAAACAAATCACAGATGAAGTCGCTATCATACACCGGATGAGCGTTTTCATTGCAGATAATTAAACCCACTCGTTTGCCTTGTTTAAATCCCGTAATCAGGGTAGCGAGGTCTTTTTGCAAGTCCGTGAGGGCGACGCCTTCCTCGTTAATATACACTCGTTCCGCCCCGGTTGCCAAGCCACTCATCACGGCTAAGTATCCGCAGTACCGTCCCATGACTTTGACTAAAAAGCAGCGGTTGGATGCAACAGCAGATTGCTTGATTTTATCCACCGCTTCGATGATATTATTCAAGGCAGTATCCGCCCCGATACTCAATTCACAGCCGGGGAGATTGTTGTTAATCGAGGCAGGGATACAAAGTATCGGGATGTTGAAGGCGGGGAAGGTTTCACACTGGGAGTACAGTTGATAGGCGGCTTGATAACCACTCCAACCGCCAATAATCAGCAGTCCATTAATGTCATAGCGCTCGATTTGACGGGCGATCGCATAAAAATCTTTGCTTTGGGGAATTTTGCGGCTAGTCCCCAGTTCAGAACCGCCAGTGGTGGCCCATCCTCGCACACTTAACCAGTTTAATTCTTTAATGTGACCCTCAATTAAGCCCCGAAATCCATGTTCGACCCCTAACATGGTATGTCCTTTATCGATCGCCAGTCGGACTGCTGCACGAACGGCGGTATTCATTCCCGGGGCCGTTGCGCCACAGTTGAGAATGGCGAATCTTAAGGGTTTTAGGTCATGATGGGCGGGGGTACTGGGTTTGGCTTGCATCAGGGTATGCAAGATTTGATAGGCGTTTTTAAAGTTTTCTCCCCGCAGATCCATCGCTTTAGCATAATCTCCATCGGCGATCGCCTGACTCACGGCATGGGTTTGTTCCACACAATGCATCAACGGCGCTTGATAAACCCGGTTTCCCCGCATTCCAATCAGGACCGATTCAGTCTCGGGGGTGGCAGTTTGGAACGCCTGGACCGCAGCATGACCCAACAAAGTGCTTAAGTTACGGTCAAAGGCTGTCGGTGACCCGCCTCGTTGCACATGGCCTAAAATGGTAACTCGGGCATCTTCCCCGAGTTTTTCTTCTAGCACTTGTCGCACATATTCACAGGAAATTGGGTTGCCGTGACGGTCTTTCGCACCTTCGGCGACAATCACAATGGTATCACGACGCCCAGATTCTCGACCGGCTTGTAAGACTTGGCACATTTTTTCCTCCCAGCAGTCGCCCTCGGGAGGACATTCGGGAATCAATACCCAGTCTGCACCTGTGGCCAATGCCCCCATTAACGCCAGATAGCCGCAATGCCGTCCCATCACTTCCACCACAAAGGTGCGCTGATGACTGGCAGCCGTGGAGGAAATCGAGTCTACAGCTTCGGTTAAGCGGTGGAGGGCAGTATCGGTCCCGATGGTCATGTCGCTGCCATACATATCATTATCGATGGATGCCGCTAATCCGACAATGGTCAAGTGCCGGTGACGTTCGGCGACTTCGGTATCAATCTCACCTCGTTCTAGGAGTTCAGCGACCAATTCAGGCCATTCCCTGCGGAATAAGTGAGCGCCGGTGAGACTCCCATCCCCCCCGATCGCCACTAATCCATCGATATCATGGGCTAATAAATTCCGAACCGCCTGTAATCGGCCTTCCCGGGTCCGAAATTGGGCCGATCGCGCGGTTCCGATAATCGTCCCCCCTTTATGCAAGATACCCGCCACGTCATACCAATGCAGTTGCCGAATACAAGCCTCGGCATCGGGAGCCACACGGCGCGGGTTTTCCAGGTCGCATTGTCCCCCCTCCACCATCCCCTGATAGCCTTCATAAATGGCAAATACATCGATTCCCTGGGCGATCGCAGACCGAACCACGGACCGAACCGCCGCATTCATTCCCGGCGAGTCTCCCCCACTGGTTAATACCCCTAGTCTTTTTTTCTGATGCATGAACTTCTCCTCATTTAGGCTGGACTCGATGAACTTTAACCGGCAAGATTCCAGACGTTTCTCTTGCATTTTAAAATTTAACTGCCTTTTTTAGTTTGGTGGGGCCGGGGGTTTGGTGATGATTTTTTCATATTTTTTAATAAATATGGGCTGATATTGAGCAGAAGTGGGGAAGAAACGACTGAAGTCGTTACTACAAACAAGAGGGATAACGACTGAAGTCGGGACGTTGAACCAGAACGTTGAACTGTGCCGATTTGATGCTGATGCGGATAATAGGGACAAAAAAAAGGCGGCATTGCCGCCAAATGGGGATTTCCTGACATTGGGAAAAATAAGTCAGGGGAGAAAATTGCTTAGACAGTGGAAGCCGTAACCACCGCCTGATCGTAATCGAAACTTTGAATCACTTTCATGTATTGCGCGCGTTCATAGGCACTGCGATCGGCCACATTCATCTGACTCATAGTCCCGATCGCCTGTTTGACGGAGTGATATTCATGTTCCTCCAACCACTCCACCAGTTCCCGTTCAATTTCCCGCAGATGTCCGATGCCGTGGCGCAACAGGGGAGAGCAGACTTGGGTCACTTTTGCCCCTACCATCAACATTTTTACCGCATCCCGTCCTTTTTGAATGCCTGTGGTTGCAGCAAGGTCGGCATTAATGCGACCATAGAGCAATCCCAGCCAACGCATCGGCAGCAGGGATTCCTGGTGGTGACTCAACACCAGATGGGGCCAAACTTCCAATTCCTCCGGGGAAATATCCGCCTGCATGAAGCGGTTAAACAAAATTAACCCATTGGCACCCGCTTTATCCAGGCGCATCGCCATGTTGGCTAAATTGGTGAAAAATGGGCTAAGTTTGACCGCCAGGGGAATCGTGACATCGGCGCGAACGGCTTCTACAATGGAGAGATAATCTTCCTCAATTTGCGCCCCGGTCAAGTGAGGGTCAGTGGGGATACTATAGATATTCAACTCTAAAGCATCGGCCCCAGCTTCCTGGATTTGTTTAGAATAATCCACCCATTCCCCTAAGCTAGAACCATTCAATGAGGCAATAATCGGAATCCCTACACTCTCTTTGGCTTGGCGGATATGTTCGAGATAAGTTTCCGGTCCCACATGATAGGTATCCGGGTCGGGGAAATAAGTGAGAGCTTCGGCAAAACTTTCGGTATGGGAGATAGTGTGATAATGGAGTTCGTGTTGTTCGATTTTGAGTTGTTCGGCAAAGATACTATGTAGCACGATTGCCCCTGCCCCTGCATCTTCTAACCGTTTGATATTATCTAGGTCTTCGGTTAGGGGGGCGGCTGCCGATGGCATTAAGGGAGATTTTAGTTGTAAACCGAGATATTCTGTAGTCAGATCCATTATGTTATGTTCTCCTTTTATGGAAATGGGAGAGATGTCCGTAGTAACGACTTTAGTCGTTATTTCCGGGTTGGGGAGATGCGGGGAAGGACCCCACCCTAACCCTCCCCTTGCCAAGGGGAGGGGACCGGATTAGCCTCATAACTTGGGAAGGACCCCACCCTAGCCCTCCCCTTGCTAAGGGGAGGGGACCGGACTGGATGAGCCCTCCCCTTAGCAAGGGGAGGGTTGGGTGGGGTCTCCGCAGCCCTCCCCTTAGCAAGGGGAGGGTTGGGTGGGGTCTCCGCAGCCCTCCCCTTGGCAAGGGGAGGGTTGGGTGGGGTCTCCGGATCTCTAGGCTTTTGTCACCTCACCGGCAGCCGCATCCCCATTGTGAGATTCCAGATGACGGGAGGCAAGATATTCGTACATTTCCCAACGGGTGTTGATGTCGTTTTGCGCTTCCGCCAATAACCGCTTGGCATCAGCCGGTTTGGTTTTGGTCAACATCTTGAATCGGTTCTCGTTGTACATGGAATATTCCACCCCTTTCTTGGGCGATCGCATATCCAATTGCAACGGATTCTTGCCTTGTTCCACCAAATCCGGGTTATAGCGATACAGTAACCAGCGTCCCGCTTCTACTATTTCTTTCTGGTGATTCATTGCCGTCACCATGTTGATGCCGTGGGCAATACAGTGAGAATAAGCGATAATTAAGGACGGTCCGTCATACGCTTCGGCTTCTAGGAAGACTTTCAGGGTATGTTCGTCTCGCGCCCCCATTGCGACGCTGGCGACGTACACATTCCCGTAAGTCATGGCAATTAAGCCCAAGTCTTTCTTGGCGGCGGGTTTGCCACCGGCGGCGAATTTGGCGACGGCCCCTCGGGGGGTGGCTTTGGAGGCTTGTCCTCCGGTGTTGGAGTAGACTTCGGTATCCAAGACGAGAATATTGAGATTTCGTCCGGAGGCGATGACGTGATCTAAGCCGCCATAGCCGATGTCATACGCCCAACCGTCACCGCCGATAATCCACACATCTTTTTTGACGAGGTAATCGGCTAGACTGGCAAGTTGCTTGGCATCCGGGGAGTTCAGCCCTTGTAATTTTTCTTTGAGGGCTGCTACGCGATCGCGTTGTTCCCAGATATCCGCTTCGGTTTTCTGGCTGGCGTTGAGAAGGTCGGTAACCAGGTTGTCCCCAATCTCACTGCTGAGTTTTTGCAGTAATTCGGCGGCGAATTGGGCTTGTTTATCGATGGAAACCCTGAATCCGAGGCCGAATTCGGCGTTATCTTCAAACAGGGAGTTGGACCATGCGGGTCCCCGTCCTTCGGCGTTTTGCGCCCAGGGGGTGGTGGGGAGGTTGCCGCCATAGATGGAGGAACAGCCGGTGGCGTTGGCGATGACACTGCGATCGCCAAAGAGTTGAGAGACTAACTTTAGATACGGGGTTTCGCCACATCCGGCACAAGCGCCGGAGAACTCGAACAGGGGTTCTTGGAGTTGTTGTTGACGAATGCGATCGAGATGCAATGTGCGGCGATCGGGGTTGGGTAAGTTCATGAAGAATTCCCAGTTTTCCCGTTCAGGTTCCCGCAGGGGAATCTGCGGTTCCATGTTAATCGCTTTCAGGGCAGGCATGGATTTGTTTTTGGCGGGACAGACTTCGACGCAGATGCCGCAGCCGGTACAGTCTTCCGGGGAGACTTGAATGGTAAACTGAGTTCCGGCAAAGTCTTTATCTTTAGTATCCGTTGCCTTGAAGGTAGCCGGTGCATTGGCAAGTTCTGCCGGTTCGTAAACTTTCCCTCGAATGACGGCATGGGGACAAACCATGATACATTTGCCGCATTGAACGCAAACATCCGGGTCCCAAACAGGAATTTCTGTAGCAATATTCCGTTTTTCCCATTTGGAGGTGGCAGTGGGATAAGTACCATCACAAGGTAAGGCACTCACGGGCAGCACTTCCCCTTCTTTGACCAGCATTTTGCCTTCGACTTCGCGCACAAAGGCGGGGGCTAAATCGGGAACAGCAGGTTGTTTATGTAAGGAACTGCTGGCTTGTCCCAGGGGAACTTCAAACAGGTTTGCCAGGGTATTATCCACGGCTTGCAGGTTCATCCGGACGATTTCTGGGCCTTTTTTGCCGTAGGTTTTCTCGATCGCCTTCTTGATTTGGGCAATGGCTTCTTCCCGAGGCAAAACTCCGGATAAGGCGAAGAAACAAACCTGCATGACGGTGTTAATCCGTCCACTCATGCCGCTGTCACGGGCTACTTTGTTGGCATCAATGGTATAGACTTTTAAGCCTTTGCGGACAATTTTTTCTTGGGTTTCAATGGGGAGTTGATTCCAAAGTTCCTCAGCCGCATAGGGGCTATTTAAGAGGAAGATTGCACCCGGGGCCGCTGCGCTTAAAACGTCTAATTTTTCCAGGAAAATCCACTGGTGACAGCCAATAAAGTTGGCTTGATCAATCAGGTAAGTGGAACGAATCGGCTGGGGTCCAAACCGTAGGTGGGAAATGGTAATTGCCCCGGATTTTTTGGAGTCATAGACAAAGTAGCCTTGGGCATAATTGTCTGTTTCTTCTCCAATAATTTTAATAGAGTTTTTGTTGGCCCCCACGGTTCCATCGGCCCCTAATCCATAGAACATCGCCCGAACTACGCTATCGGGTTCGGTGGAGAAGTTCGAGTCGTAATCTAGGGAAGTGTGAGTGACATCATCATTGATGCCGATGGTGAAGTGATTTTTGGGTTTGGCTTGGCTAAGATTATCATAGATAGCTTTAACCATCGCCGGGGTGAATTCTTTGGAGGATAAGCCATAGCGCCCTCCAACGAGTTTCGGCAAGCGATCGCCCGTCCATTCTTCATGCATCGCGGTGACGACATCAAGATACAAGGGGTCACCTCCGGCCCCTGGTTCTTTGGTGCGATCTAAGACTGCGATCGCCTTAACAGTTTCCGGGATTGCAGCAACCAACCGTTTCATATCCAAGGGGCGATACAGTCGCACTTTCAAGACGCCGACTTTTTCCCCTTGGGCGTTGAGGTAGTCTACAGTTTCATGAACGGTTTCGCAACCGGAACCCATTAAGATAATCAGGCGATCAGGGTCGGGTGCACCGTAATACTCGAACAATTGATACTTGCGTCCGGTGAGTTCCCCAAAGTCGTCCATTGCCTGCTGTACGATGTCGGAACAGGCGGTATAGAAGGGGTTGACTGTTTCTCTCGCTTGGAAATAGACATCGGGGTTTTGGGCGGTTCCCCGTAAGACGGGGCGATCGGGAGTTAAGGCGCGATCGCGATGGGCGAAGACTCCTGCATCATCAATCAGCGATCGCAGGTCCTCATCTTCTAACAGTTCTACTTTTTGAATTTCGTGAGAAGTCCGGAACCCATCAAAGAAGTGAATGAAGGGGACGCGGGATTTCAAGGTTGCCGATTGAGCAATTAAAGCAAAATCATGGGCTTCCTGGACCGATGCGGAACATAAGAGGGCAAATCCCGTACTGCGGACCGCCATCACATCACTATGATCGCCAAAAATGGAAAGGGCCTGGGCTGCCAGCGATCGGGCGGCAACGTGAATTACTGCACAAGTGAGTTCCCCCGCTATTTTGTAGAGGTTGGGGATCATTAACAGTAATCCCTGGGAAGCGGTAAAGGTGGTGGTTAAGGAGCCCGTTTGCAAGGAACCATGTACCGTCCCCGCCGCCCCCGCCTCACTTTGCATTTCCACCACCGAGGGAATCGTTCCCCAGAGGTTTGGACGCCCTTCTGACATCCAGGCGTCGGCCCATTCTCCCATCGGTGAAGCGGGGGTAATCGGATAAATGGCAATCACTTCATTTAATTTATACGCAACCCGGGCCACGGCCTCGTTCGCGTCTATAGTCGCAAATGTTCTCGTACTCATGTTTTTAACCTTTGGGGAGCAACGATTTAGCTTTTGTGCGTCTAAATAGGCCGGATGAACCCGGGCACGATTCCCAGGAATCCGGGGGAATTTTTGGGGTCAATCCGCAAGGAGATGACTTGGTATGCTGTTTTAATCCTCTCCGGAATTTGTGAGGCGTTGTTTAAAGGGAACGGTCCAGTTAAACAACCTTGATTTTGTTTAATGTGGCTGGCTCATAACTTTATTTGGTTTGGCAATTCCGATGTTTCTTAACTCGGTTTTAACCCTCCCGCTAACGGACAGTTGCTTTTTTTCTCCTCTTGATTATAACATCCTAAAAGATGATAATTTGTAGATTTTTTAGGGGAAATTTCCTGGGTTGATTCTGAACCCGTTTCTGGGCGGTTAATTGGCCGGTATGGGTAGGGGATTGTTAAAATTGATTGTTTAATTTTTGTTAAAAATTTAAGGGCAAAGTAATAAACTATGGTATTATGCAGAAACTCTAAAATTGTTACATAACTTATAAAAAAAATCCCGCCCCTGTTTAGGATAGCGGTTTTTTAACAAAATCCCTTGACCTAGGGCCTGGGGGATTAGACCTCTTGGATTTGTTTAAAATAATCTAAAGTTTCTTGCGCTTCGCCCTCATCAATGATACTCAAGGCAAACCCGACATGAACGATCGCATAGTCCCCGACTTTCGCCTCGGGAACATAGGCAAGATTCACGGTTTTGACCACGCCGCCAAAGCTGACCTTGCCCGTTCTCATCAACGGTTCGGCATCCTCACTAATACTGATAATTTGGCCCGGTATTGCTAAACACATTCTGAAATTACTCCTGAGTCAGATTTCGATAGGCGGCGACCCCTTGTCCCAGGGCAATCCCCCCATCATTGGGCGGGATCCGTTGATGCCAGTAAGGACGGAACCCCTTTAATTTTAACTGATGAATCACCTGTTCGGTTAAATAGGCATTTTGAAAACAACCGCCGGTGATCACAACTCGTTCCTCGCCAACCCATTGGGCCACGGCCAGGATAGAGTTTACTAAGGTATTATGAAATTTAGCGGAAATAATTCCCCTCGGGAGGCGATCGCCTACATCTCTTAAGATTGCTAAAATTGTCGGTTCCCAATCGGCAATTGCCACCCCGTCCCCGGTCTGCAAGGGTAAAGGATAACTCTCCTGGGTTGTCCAACCTTCTAGGGCAAATTCCAAGGCAGTCGCCGCTTGTCCTTCAAAACTAATCTGAGATTTCAACCCGGCGATCGCCGCCACCCCATCAAACAACCGTCCCACACTAGAGGTGACAGGTGTATTAATCTGTTTCTCTAACATCGATCGCAGCAGGGTCAACTCTACCGGGGTAAACGCCTCCAGGATATGTTGATAATTGTGAGTCACCCCTGGAGTAAACAACCGATTGCCCAACACTTCATATAACAATCCCAAGGCCACTCGGCGAGGTTCCTTCACCGCCTTGTCCCCTCCCAACAGGGGAAAAGTGCGAAAATGGGCCACTCGGTCCCAGGATTGGGGAGAAACCCGCAGAAACTCACCCCCCCAAATTGTCCCATCTAATCCATATCCCGTCCCATCCCAGGCCACTCCCAGGACCGTTTCCTCTAAAAGTTGATTTTCCGCCATACAAGCGAGAACATGGGCATAATGATGCTGAACCGCTATTTGTGGCAACGCCAATCCTTCAGCAAATCGGGTGGACCGATAGTCGGGATGGGCATCCCGGGCGACAACTTGCGGGGTTGCTTCATAGAGTTGCTGTAAACTGGCCGTCGCCTCCTGAAATGCTTGGAATGCTTGGGGGGTTTCTAAGTCTCCGATATGCTGACTCACAAAAATTTGCGGGAATACCCCAATGGCGATCGCACTTTTCAAATGAGCACCTACCGCTAAAATCGGCGGGGGAGAGGGGGGAGAATCCGGGGTAACCTTCAGGGAAATCGGTAAAGGCGCATACCCTCGGGCCCGTCGCATCACCATTTCTCGCCCTGCCACGACTCTCACAACCGAGTCATCCACCGCCCGAACAATTGGGCGATTGTGGACGAGAAATTTATCAGCAATGTCTTTTAGGCGATCGCGCGCTTCCCATTCATCGATACAAATCGGTTCATCAGAAAGATTGCCACTGGTCGCTACTACAGGTTTACCCAACCCCGCCAACAGGAGATGATGTAAGGGTGTGTACGGCAACATCACCCCCAAATAGGGATTATCCGGGGCCACTTCGGGGGCGATTTGGTTATACGAGTTCGACAACCTCCGTAATAACACAATTGGACATTCTGGCGATCGCAACAGTCTCTCCTCAATCGCCGTTACCTGACACTCTTGGCGAACTTGTTCCAACGAGGGATACATTACGGCAAAGGGTTTTTCTTCCCGATGCTTACAACGCCGCAGACGACGGACTGCTGCTGAGTTGCCTGCATCAACCATCAGATGAAATCCCCCTAATCCCTTAACTGCCAAAATTTGACCGCGATTCACTGTAGAAATGGCATCTTTTAAAGCGCGATCGCCCGTTGCCAAGACTTCGCCCCACCCTTTCCAACATTGTAACTGCGGACCACAGTTAGGACAAGCATTCGGTTGGGCGTGAAACCGCCGATTTAAGGGATTTTCATATTCCGCCTGACAGTCGGGACACATTTTAAATTCCTGCATCGACGTATTGGCGCGATCGTAAGGTAATCCCCGAATAATTGTATAGCGAGGACCGCAGTTAGTGCAATTGGTAAAGGGATAGCGATAGCGGCGATTCTGAGGATCAAAAATCTCCTGCAAACAATCGGGACAAGTGGCAATATCTGGCAACACTACCGCCGTTTTTGCCCCCGCCACACTGGGCCGAATTTCAAACTGGGTAAACCCGACAGGTTCTAACCAAGTAGATTCCAGGGATTGAATAAAGGAAATAGCCGGTTTTTCCCGTTCCAATCGCAGTAAAAAAGTTTCTAATTTTTCCTGAGTCCCTTCTACTTCGATAAACACGCCTTGGGCGGAATTATTCACCCATCCGTTTAGTTCCAGTTCCGTAGCAAGTCGATAAATAAACGGACGAAATCCCACCCCCTGAACCGCACCGCAAACTGTAATAGAGAGGCGACTTAAGTTAGGCGTAATAAGAGGAGAATTCAATAATAAATTCATAGATACTTCCCCTGTTCTTAGGAACAAATTCCGTCCTTCTCGTGATGTTCGTAGTTACGAACCTTCAGAAATTCATGAAACTACACTAACTGGAGACTTTTTTAAATGCTGTTCTAAATACCCATACCACTCCGCCATCCCTTGTCCCTTCCGGGAGGATACTTCAAAAATTGCCGCTTGGGGGGCAATCTTTTTAATATTTTCTAACGCCTTATTCCGGTCAAACTCCACCGCTTCGGCAAGGTCAATTTTACTAATAATTACCACTTGCGCCGACTTAAACATCGTCGGATATTTCAACGGTTTATCTTCCCCTTCCGTCACCGACAACAATACCACTCGCAGGTCTTCCCCTAAATCATAAGCAGCAGGACAAACCAGATTGCCCACATTTTCAATCACTAATATTTCTAAGGCATCTAAATTAAGCTGTTGGGCCGCTTTCAACACCATATCGGATTCCAAATGACAGACTGTTCCTGTGGTAATTTGGACTGCTGCGGCCCCACTATTACTGAGTCGAACGGCATCATTATCCGTTTCTAAGTCTCCGACAATGATGCCGGTGGGAATGCGACTGCCAATATCCTGAACCATCCGTTCTAAGAAGGCAGTTTTCCCCGAACCCGGAGAAGAAAGCACATTCAGAACTAGCAAGTTTTTGGCCATAAAATAGCCGCGATTCCGTTCAGCAAGGCGGTCATTTTTGGCTAAAACGGCTTGACCCACCGCAATGGTTTGATGGGTTTGATCATGATGATGGTGATGGTCATGCCCATTTTCATGACTATGATGAGTATGGCCGTTATCATGAGTATGGTCATGACTATGAGAATGGATTCCGACTTCTCCGAGGACGCTGCATCCGCAATTAGTACACATCAGTTATGAGACCTCCAAAGATGTTAACTCGATTTCTTGTCCGCTTTGAATATGATGGGTGAGTTGATGACAATGAGGACATTCATAAAACAAATCAATGGGTTCAAAGTCGCGATCGCAGGTGGGACAATGACAGACCACGGGCACTCGTTCAATTTCAAATTTTGCCCCTTCGGCGATCGTCCCTTGGGTCACCACATCAAAGGCAAATTCTAAGGCATCGGGAACCACGCCTGATAAGTCACCCACGCGCATTTTGAGGCGATGAATTTTGCTGGCATTTTGTGCTTTAGCACAATCTAAAGCAATATTTAAAGTATTTTCCATCAAGCTAACTTCATGCATAATCCCCTCTATTTTCTCTCTCCCCCATCCTCCCCATCTCGACCCCCAGTTTCAATCAACTCCGCGATCGCCACTAATGCCTCGGCCATTCCTCGTTCAGTAACCGCCGAAAACCTGTCCCCAAACTCGAAATCTATCGCCGGAATTGCCACTAACCACCCTTGGGGGGCCTTGCCATAAAGGGTTTTAGCGAGAATCAGCAGGGATGAAGGGTCACTACTGTGACCTAAACTCTGGGGTGACATGGGATCATCGCCGTCAAGTTTGACCACTTGTAGACCTTGTTCCTCTGTGGCGGGATAGGCATCGATAAAGATTGCCAAGTCTACCTCAGACAGAGGTTCAGCCAATTCCGGCGTGAGTTGATGTTCTGATAGCGATCGCACCTTGGGTAATCCCCAGGATGCCACTTCCTCCGCTACCCGTTGTCCTACACCGTCATCGCGACGCAGGTCGTTTCCATATCCGATCGCCAGAATTGCCGGGGACTCCTGTGGAATTGGCAGCATTTTCTTGATTTGATTCTTTAACAATATTCTAACGTAACTTCCTTCTGTTTGTCCCGCAAAAACTTAACCACTTCCTCTACTAGACTGCGGCGAATTGAAATATTCTTCGGCAGTAAAGGATTCTGATAAAACTCATTAATCTTTTGTCCCACCATAAATAAAATAGAGTCCGCTTGTAAAATTTCTTGGGCTAACAATACGGATCCATTTTGGTCGGAGGGTAACCGCGTCACATCACAGTTGCAATTTTTCAAAACTTCCAGACATTTGGACAGGGTTAAAATCCCTTCTGTCACTAAATCAATTGCACTTAATTTACCGATGGGGGGTAAGTCACGCCGCATCGTGGAAATATCCATTTCAATGGTTTCTCCCAGATATTTGGCAACGATATTTCCCGTCGTCCCTCCACAAACCACTTTGCGTCCTTCAAAGGTTAACAAGCGTTCTACATACTGTTGGTCATGACTATTATCTAAAGGAGGGCCGGTGAAAATCATTAAAGGATTGCGTTGGCGAACATACACCCCCACAAAGGTCGCATCATCTCCTATTTTTCCGCCATAAAGCGAATGGGTTTCGGCGATTGTTTTTTGGACAATTCGTCTAGCATTGCGGGTTTGAGTTAGAAAGAGTCCTTCGATATATTGGGCCACATTATCCCATCCCCAGCCAAAATTTAACGCCACCCCTAACCCGGCATAGAGAACTCCATCACTCATACATCCTAAAAAGTCTCCCTCTTTAAGACGTCCTTCATAAACGGTAATTTTTTTTTCTAAAATTTTCTCAGTTTTACCCTCTAACTTGACCAATTTTCCTTGGTCAAAATACAAGGGAGGAGGATTGTCAAAGTTGATAACTTTAAATAGATCCGTATGGTTATCGATTTGTAAAATGGTAAAAGTGGCATAAGCAATTTTTCTGACTTGACAAATCGGTAAAGTGCCAATTACTGTCTTAATCACTTCCTCTAACGGAACATCCTCATTCAGCATGGAAATGAGAATTTCTGTCGTGAGGGTGGCGAGAATATTCGCTTTCACCCCGCTGCCTAATCCATCGGAAAGGACAATAGTAGTTTTCTCGGGAGTCTTGCGAAACCGGACGCGATCGCCGCAGAGTTCTTCCCCTTTTTTATTTAAACTTAAATCAAAAATATCTAAAAAGCTATCCATGCTACAGCGTCTCCCTCTCAACCAGTTTCAGAATTTTCAATAAACTGACTTTGGTTTCCGCTGTGGTTTCTCCCAGCAACCCGGCAATTTCTTGGGCGACTTTCATCTGGTTATCCACCACTTCATTGACTTTGGCAACGGTTTCTCGCTTCAGTTCGAGTAACTCTTTCTTCCGTTGCCACTCTTCGGTAATATCCACCATAATGCAGGCGATCGCATTCTGATCCCGAATTGAAAAGAGGACCTGACGCACATAGAGATTGTATTGGGGATATTCTTTTTCTTTTCCGCGAATCACTTCATTGTTTTCCCAGACTCGCTGAAATTCATCCACGGTCCCCAATAACGAAACTGCCGGTTTTCCCACCACTTCATCTGCCGTTACCTTAAACATTTTGCACAATGCGGGATTAACAACGGCGATCGTCATATTCTCATTTAACACAATCAATCCATTTGGATCATACTCCCACAGGAGTTCCCACAAGGTCTTTTCGCTAGTTACCATTGTTATTCAACCACGGCTAAAATACTCGGTAAAATTTCTTCACTGAACTTGGCCTCGATATTCTCGGGCGTAATTTTTGTGAATACTTTTTCCTTGAATTTCATCACAATTCCCACGCTACAGGTCTCTAAACAAAAAGACCCTTTAAGCTCAATTTTTTCCTTGAGTTCATACCGAATAATCAACTCTTGGAGTCGGGGTAAGACCTCATAAACTCCCAGTTGATGACAAGCAGAACCCATACATAAATAGAGATTTTCTTTAGTCATGATGTCTCCCGTTTCGGTGGTCTCTTCCCCGAGGTTGACCTAATCCGGCTTTTAAAAACCTGGTTCTTTACTATTCCCCAAACCCCTTCCCTTCCCGAAAAAAACCTTTCCAGTTCCCCCTTCCTTTGCAGGGAAGGGGGTTAGGGGATTAGGTCTCCCTCCGACTACCCAACCCACTACTTTTAATGCCGATAAATTTCATTCACAACTGTCCCTTTAGCATTAATTAATTCAATATGCAACGGCATTTGGCCTGCTGCATGAGTTGAACAACTCAGACAAGGGTCAAAGGCGCGAATTCCTGCTTCAACTCGGTTTAAGAGTCCTTCTTGAATCTCGTTGCCATGAATGAAATGCTGGGCAATTTGCGTGACCGTTTTGTTCATTGCTAGGTTATTTTGTCCTGTGGCAATAATTAGGTTCACCTTCTTAATTAACCCATTTTCATCCACCTTATAATGATGGAATAATGTGCCGCGAGGGGCTTCACTCACCCCGATGCCTTCCAGGTTATTAATCCCCGCAGTGGCGCGAGTTCGGGGGGAAACGATATCCGGGTCATTGACGAGTTGTTCTATATGTTCAATGGCACAGAGAATTTCAATTAAGCGGGCATAATGATAGTAGAAGGAAGAGGTGGCAACGCCACCGGCCCGATCGCGAAATTCTAGCAACTCTCTATCCGCTGCCTCGGTTCCCATGCGACTACAGATATTCACCCGGGCCAAAGGTCCAACCCGATAGATTCCGTTAGGATATCCCAAGGGTTTATAATAGGGAAATTTCAGATAAGACCAGGCTTCAACTGCTTCGCCGAGGTAGGATTCATAGTCATCTTCGCTGAGGTTGTCGGCGACAATATTGCCCTCACTATCGGTAAACCGAATTTTGCCGTCGTAATGTTCCCAGAGTCCATCTTTCCCCACTAATCCCATAAATAAGGAGGGGAATTTGCCAAAAGTTTCGACTTCGGTGGAAAAGCGGTCCAGGAGGGTTTTAAATAAACCCAGGGCAGTTTCAATGGTTTGCCTGGATTCGGGGAGGCGATCGCGAATCCAGGTGCAACTTTCTTCGGATAAGGGCGATCGCACTCCACCAGGAACTGCCCAAGAGGGGTGAATCTTTTTCGCCCCTAATAGTTCAATAATTTTCTGTCCAAATTGCCGTAAGCGAATTCCACTTCTGGCTAACTCCGGGTCTGCGGCAATCAATCCGAAGACATTCCGTTTTGCTGGGTCGCTATCCCATCCTAACAGAAAATCCGGACTACTTAGATGGAAGAAACTGAGGGCATGAGACTGAGTAATTTGGGCTAAATTCATCATTCGCCGCAATTTTTCACCGGCAGGGGGGATTTTTACCGCTTGAATTTTATCCCCTGTTTTGGCTGAGGCGAGGAGGTGGGAAACGGGACAAATTCCGCAAATCCTAGCAGTAATTCCGGCCATTTCCCACATGGGACGACCTTCGCAAAATTTCTCAAATCCGCGAAATTCGACCACATGGAAGCGGGCATCTTCCACTTCTCCGGCATCGTCTAAATAGACGGAGATTTTGGCATGACCTTCGATGCGGGTGACTGGATCGATGACGATTGTTTTAGGCATATTAGTAACCACTGATTTCACTGATTTTCACGGAGGGGGAGAGAGGGGATAGAGGGTCTCTCTCCTCGGTGAGTTGGGTTATCCGAATTTAATCATGGGCCGCCCTTTCATGACGGGTAATTCACCCCGGAGAAGGGGTTCGACTGTGGCTAGAATTCTTTGGGCAGAGGGGGGACAACCGGGCATGAACAGATCGACATCGACGACTTCATGGACGGGACGGACGCGATCGAGGAGTTCGGGGACGATGCCAGGAAAATGGGGAAGCTGGCGGGTTTCGTCGCCTAATTCTAGGTAGCAACGTTTGAGGACGGTTTCCGCTTTTCCTAACATATTGCGCATTCCCGGAACGTTGGCGGTGACGGCGCAATCTCCGAAGGAAATTAGGAATTTGGTCCGCTTTCTTGCTTCGATGAGGAGTTCCATATTTTCCTCGTTGGCAACGGCCCCTTCTACCAGGCAAACATCCACATCTTCGGGATATTCTTTGATATCAGAACCCACGGGACTGAAGACGACATCGACTTTCTGGGCGAGTTCAATTAACCATTCGTCTAGGTCGAGAAAGGACATATGACAACCGGAACATCCACCTAACCAAATAGTGGCGAGTTTTATCTTGTCCATTGTTTGTTCTCCCTGGCATTCACGATAAATTCTAATTTGCTGCGATCGCGAGTCATTTCGGCAACGGTAGAACCCTTGCGGAAAATGGACCCGGTTGGACAAGCTTCGACACATTTGCCACAACTGGTACAAGCATCAACGCTTCCCCAAGGTTGATTTAATCCGGTGACTACTTTGGCGGCAACTCCGCGATAAGCGACGTCCCAAACATGAGCACCTTCAATTTCGTCACAGACTCGCACACATCTTGTACAGAGGATGCAACGGTTATGATCGATGCCGAATTGTTTATGGGAAATATCAATTTCGCGATCGGGGAAACGATAGGGAAATCGACTGTGATCCATGCCCACTTCAATGGCTAAATCTTGCAATTCACAGTTTTCATTAGCTACACAAACGGCACAAACGTGATTGCCTTCGGAAAATAGCATTTCCACAATCATCCGCCGGTATTCTTGCAGGCGATCGCTGTCCGTGGTGATATCCATGCCTTCTGCCACTTGAGTTACACAAGACGGCAGCATTTTATTCACCCCGGCAATTTCTACCAGGCACAACCGACAAGCGCCCACATCGGTGACGCCGTTGAGATGACAGAGGGTGGGAATCCTAATCCCTGCTTCTTTGGAGGCATCCAGAATTGTTGTACCCTCTTCGATCGCGAGGTCAACTCCATTAATTTTTAAGGTAACGACTGACATATCTTTCTCTCTCTGTGTTAGATCGATAAGCTGCGATCGGGGCAACTTGGCAATTGCCCCTTCCTCCCCTATCGGGTGACCGATGCCGCTGTCCCTACGGGAACTTTCCCATTCGGACTGTCTTTCAACAGGGCTAAATACTCCTCTTTGAAGTAGCGCAAGGTACTCATCACCGGGTTGGGGGCCGTCATGCCTAACCCGCACAAACTGGTATTTTTCACCATGTCACACAGTTGTTCCAGGTTGTGGATATCCTGTAGCGTCGCCTCTTTATTCAGGATTTTAGTCAGCATTTGATACATTTGGACGGTTCCCGCCCGACAGGGAATACATTTCCCGCAGGATTCACCCCGGCAGAACTCCATATAAAATCGGGCAACTTCAACCATGCTGGTCTTTTCATCCATGACCACCATGCCGCCAGAACCCATCATCGACCCGATTTTTACCAGGGAATCGTAATCCACTGATGTATCTAACATCGACTCGGGAATACAACCTCCCGAAGGTCCGCCGGTTTGTACTGCTTTAACTTTGCCATTGGGGACGCCGCCGCCCATTTCTTCGACAATCTCACGCAGGGTAATTCCCATCGGGACTTCTATCAGTCCATTGTTACGAATCTGACCCGTGAGGGCAAAAACCTTGGTTCCCTTACTCTTTTCCGTCCCTATTCCGGCATACCATTCGCCACCCTCTCGGATAATCGCCGGAATGTTGGCAAAGGTTTCTACGTTATTAATTAACGTCGGCGACTTCCAGAGTCCTTCTTGGGCGGGATAGGGCGGACGCGGACGGGGATTGCCTCGTCCTCCTTCAATGGACTGAATTAATGCGGTTTCTTCCCCGCAAACAAAGGCCCCGGCCCCAATTCTAATCTCGATTTTAAAGTCAAAGGGGGAATCAAAAATTTGACTGCCGAGAATCCCGTATTTTTTCGCTTGTTTAATGGCCTTTTGCAACCGTTCGATCGCCAGGGGATATTCTGCCCGCACATAAATATATCCCTCACTGGCCCCGATCGCATAAGCGGCGATCGCCATTCCCTCTAACACCCGATGGGGGTCACTTTCCAACACGGACCGATCCATGAATGCACCAGGGTCGCCTTCATCAGCATTGCAAATCACATACTTCTGCTGTCCCGGCATTTTCGCGACAGTCGCCCATTTCAACCCCGTAGGATATCCACCGCCACCCCGTCCCCGCAATCCACTCTTACTCACTTCATCAATAGTTTCCGCAGGCGTGAGTTCATGAATCGCTTTATACAGCGGTTCATATCCCCCAACGGCGATATATTCCTCAATCCGTTCCGGGTCAATTTTCCCACTGGTTTCCCGCACAATCCGCATCTGCCGCGCAAAAAATGGATGTTCCGGGTCTCCTTCCGTCGCACTTGCCGTCCCGCCATCGATCGCCTCAATAATGCTGGCGGCATCCGATGGGGTCACTTCTTCATATAGCTTGTTCTGGGCCTCAATTTGGACCAACGGTCCTCGCCCGCAAAATCCCATACAACCGACGCCCACCACTTGGACGCGATCGCCCATCTTCTTATCTTTACAAGTCTGTTCTAAATTCTTCTTCACCCCTAGGGAGTTCGCCGCCTGACACCCCGTGGAAGTACAACAATGTACCCGAATAGGTTTCTGGGCAGTCCGTTCTTTCTCGCCAATCTCCCGAAGTTCCGCTAAATCCATAGTGTTCTAACCTCTCGCTTTCTTCCGTTCAAGGAGGAGGGTTGTCTGGATCAATGGGTGAAACCTTCTCCTTGCCTCTAAATCTCTCACCCTACTTGATCCAGCCTTTAATATGGTCGAGTGCTTGTTCCGAAGTCTGCTTCCCGGCGACTGTTCCGTCATACACCACCACCGGCGCAATCCCACAGGCCCCCACACACCGGGCCGTGATCAGGGAAACCTCCCCATCTGCCGTGGTTTCCCCTTGCTGAATCCCCGTCTGTTTCTCCAAGGACGCGAGTACCTCACCCCCTCCTTTCACATAACAGGCGGTTCCCAAGCACACTACGCAGGTATGAGATCCACTCGGTTTCAGGGAAAACAAATGGTAAAATGTCGCCACCCCGTAAACCCGACTTAACGGCAGCTTCAGATTCCGCGCTACATACAGTAATACATCTTCTTCCAGATAACCAAACGCTTCCTGAGCTTTATGAAGTACCTCGATTAGCGCATCTTGTCGATACTGATTTCGCTTCATCGTGATATCCAGGACCTTAAAGCGCTTATCCCCACTGGGATGCTCTGTTGCCGCTTTTGCTTCCTTCGGGGCGGATTTTTCGTGATCGTCGCTCTTTGCCGCAGTTGATTGCATAGCTTATATCCTTACTCTAAACCGTGATCTCCTGGCACTGACCCGTTCCTTTTTCCCTTAACTCTCCCGCTAGTCAGGGACTAGACCTCACCCCTTGACCCTTTATCTCTACCCTCCCCCTGTTCTTTCTCTACTGTACCGCTTAACCATAAAACATTTACCTTCATTCTATAAATTTTTGTAATGTTTTTTTAAGATGCCTAGGGAGATGAGTCTAATGCAGGCGGTTTAGTCTATCATAGAAAATAGAGATACTAGAAATAATTTTAAATCCTTTAAGAATTTTCCCGATTGCCTGAAAAATTCCGATTAGCATTAACGGACTAATCCCCCAGTAGTCTTGCAGTTTACCGCTAATTTCATCCCTGAAGGGGTAATCCTTGCCAGCTTCTTAAGAGAATGTTAAATTTAAAAAATCTGGGAATGTTGATAATTTTTGTGCCTTGGGGAATAGCTCACTCCCTGGTCTATTCCCCACGGTAGAGAGTGGCTTAGTTTAACAATAACCAAGTTGCCAAAGTTAAGAAGAAGCAATTATCCATAATCGGATGTCAAGTCACCAATTACCCCAACCCATTCGGGATATTTTCAAAACCACACCGTTGTTAAAGTTTAAGAATTGGGAGAGGGGGAGATGGGGGAGATGGGGAGAATGTTCAACGTCACGACTTGCTGTGGTTATCTTTCATAAGTTCGTAGTAACGACTTGCTGTCGTTCTCCCCGCCTTCCCCGTCAACAAATCCGAGGCAACTGTTCTCCACTAAGCATATCCAGAATCCGACTGGCACCAATTTGACTGCGCAACGTCACCAAACCCTGACCCGTCGCCGTCACGGTCCCGATCGCCACCGCATCTACCCCCAACGGATGAGACTTCATCACCTCCAAAGCACGACCCGCACAGTGTGCCGGAATAAAGGCTACAAATCGTCCCTCATTCGCCACATACAGCGGATCAAATCCCAAAATCTCACAAGCACCCCGGACCTGTTCCTGCACTGGAATTTCCCGTTCATCAATGGCAATTCCCACCCCTGCCGATGTGGCAATTTCATTTAAAGCACTGGATAACCCACCGCGTGTTAAGTCGCGCAAACAGTGAATTTCGATGCCAGCATCTAGTAACTGTAAGACAAGGGAGGCGATCGCCGCTGAATCACTCTCAATTGTGGTTTCAAATTCCAATCCCTCACGGACTGCCATAATCGCAATCCCATGTCGTCCCAAATCCCCATTAATCAGCAACACATCCCCCTCCCGGACCGACTGCGGTGCGATCGCCTGGGAATGTTCAATCATCCCCAATCCTGCGGTATTGATAAAAATCCCATCTCCCTTGCCGCGATCGACCACCTTGGTATCCCCCGTCACAATTTGTACCCCCGCCTTTGTTGCTGCCGCCTGCATCGACTGGACCACCCGCCACAGGGTCTCCATCGGCAACCCCTCCTCCAAAATAAACCCTGCCGTCAGATACAATGGACGAGCACCACTCATCGCCAAATCATTCACCGTCCCATGAACCGCCAAGGAACCAATATCCCCACCGGGAAAAAATAGCGGACGAATCACATAAGAATCCGTCGTCATCGCAATCTGAGTTCCCGGCAACGTCAACGCTACCGAATCATGAGGAACCCCATCCGCTGTCCCAAACACGGGCAAAAACATCCGTTCAATCAACTGACGCATCAACGTTCCCCCACCCCCATGCGCTAACAACACATGAGGATATTGAGAAATTGGAATCGGACAGGTTAGGGTAAAATCTTCTATCATGGCGACTGCTTCTATCAACTAACACTATTCTACCCCCCAACTCCAACTCCAAATCCCCCATCGTCTATCGCCAAACTACTGTACCCCTGCGCTAGTTTTACCCAAAGGGCTGAATTTTATCGGGTTGAGGAATAAATACCCTGAAAGAAGGACTATCCAGAACCTTACCCTATCCCATAGCATCTTCTTAAATCACTATGCATCCATCTCAAACACTCAATCCGCACAAAAACTCCTCTCATCCCTTGACTCGCCGTCACTTCTTGAAATTAGGCGGGTTATCCAGTATCGGCTTTTTAGCCGCTTTAGCCGGTCCCAATTTCCGAGGCCAAATTGCCCAAGCGCAAGGGCAACCAATCCCTCAACTTTCCCCTTTGAAATTTACCACGGTTACCGTGAATGAAACAGGAGAAATTATTCATAAAGTTTGCAAAGAAGCCTTATATTTTCGCGAATCTTTAGGCAAGGATCTGGGTATTGATTTAATTCAAATTCCTGGGGGGACTTTTTTAATGGGTTCCCCTGCCACAGAAAAAGAACGTTATGACAGTGAAGGTCCTCAACATTCGGTTACTTTGCCAGACTTTTTTTTAAGTCAATCTCCTATCACTCAGGCACAGTGGCAAGCGGTGATGGGAAACAATCCCTCCACCTGGCAGCAAGACAATTTACCTGTGGAAAATGTCTCTTGGCATGATGCCGTAGAATTCTGTAACCGACTGGCGCAAAAAACAGGACGGGGGTATCGTCTGCCATCGGAAGCAGAATGGGAATATGCTTGTCGCGCCAAAAGCTCTACACCCTTTTATTTTGGTGAAATAATCAGCCCAGAATTAGGGAATTATGATGACGTTTTGACAGGAGTCCATCCCCACCAAACAACCCCGGTTGGTAGTTTTCCGGCGAATGGATTTGGATTGGTCGATATGCATGGGAATCTGTGGGAATGGTGTCAGGATTTATGGCATAATAGTTATGAAGGTGCACCGACGGATGGGAGTGCCTGGGAAGTGGGGGGCAATCCGGGATTTCGGATGCTACGCGGAGGGTCCTGGCATGATTTACCGTGGTATTCTCGGGCGGCGCAACGGTTTGGCAAGGAACCGGATTCTCAAGAGGCGATCGCGGGTTTTCGGATTGCTGTTTCTTGAAGGATTCTGTTGTTGGTAACCACAGATTTCACCGATTGACACAGAGAAGGTGAGGTTATGAATACAAGTAAAAAGGTTGTCGGAATTGTAGGAAGTTATCGCAAGGGTGGGACGATTGATACGGTGGTGAGTGAGGTTCTGGCAGAAGCGGAGAATCAAGGTGCAGAAACTTCCAAGATTTATCTCCAGGACCGACAAATTGAGTTTTGTACGAATTGCCGGGTTTGCTTACAGCAACCGGGACCGGAACGGGGGGACTGTGTGCTGAAGGATGAGATGAATGGGATCTTGCAGGAAATTGAGGCAGCGGATTCTTTGGTAATTGGTGCGCCGGTTAATTTTGGGAATGTTAATGCACTGACTCAACGGTTTTTAGAACGGTGCGTTTGTTATGGATATTGGCCCTGGAATACGCCCTCGCCACAAATGCGAAAGTCCGAAGCGACTAAGAAAGCGGTGCTCATTTCCTCCAGTGCGATGCCTGGGTTTATGGCGCGTTGGTTGTCTGGTGCAATTAAAAGTTTGAAGTCTTTAGCAAAAATGTTGGATGCCAAACCGATAGGAGTTATTTTTGTAGGACAAGTTATTTCAAAACAAGGGGGTTTGTCCGATAAAATTAAACGGCAAGCACGGGATTTGGGTCAGGAGTTGGTGGGTTAACTGTAACCACAGATTACACAGATTTTCACTGAGAAATCTCTGTGTCAATCTGTGTAATCTGTGTTTTAGTATTTACTGACCCTCTAAGGGTTTCATGGCAATGTCGGTGCTCAGAAAGATGCGATCGCTGCCCATCAATTCCCTAAATTCAATTTTCCCGGGGGGTACGAGTGCTTACCTCTATTCGACGTCGATCCAGACAACTTGACATTATGGATGTACGACTCTATAGTAATGGAATAAACTGAAATCGACAATCAACAGCCCCGCTACTCTAACCCCGGAGAATCCTCATTCTGAAATAAATTAATTTCCCTAGAGGGTTTAAACGGTTGCGACCTTTCATGATAACCTGCTGTTGTTTGTATCTCCTCAATTAAATTAACCTACTAAGAGGCTAACCATGAAAAATAACACAACCAATCAACTGCTTGAGATTGATGCCCTGACCCTGAAAAATGGGCTAGATCAGCAAAAAATATCTCTGCTTGATGTGCGAGAAGCCGGGGAATTTGCTGGAGAACATATCAAAGGGGCTACCCTATTACCCCTGTCTCAATTTGACCCAAAATCTCCGCAATTGCAGGGGGGCAACGATATCGTTCTTTACTGTCAAAGTGGCAACCGTTCCCGACAAGCGGCGCAAAAACTCTTAGCGGCAGGAGTTACCGAGGTGATGCAGCTTAAAGGGGGAATCAACGCCTGGAAACAAGCGGGATATTCGGTAGAAATGAATAAAAATGCCCCGATTTCTATTTTCCGGCAGGTGCAAATTGTGGCAGGAACCCTGGTATTTACCGGGACGGTGCTCGGTTATTTTGTTAACCCCGGGTTTTTAATTTTGAGCGGGTTTGTGGGGGCTGGTTTAGTCTTTGCTGGCATTAGTAACACTTGTGCAATGGGAATGCTGCTGGCTAAACTTCCTTACAATCAAGTCAAAAACTAAACAGGGTCTGAGCGCCTTAAGAAGAACTGTAGGGCAGGAAAATCTTTATAAAAGTAAAAATTGCGGTCATCATGATAAACTGTTTGATCACAACATTTTCTGTCCATTCACCCTTGAACTAGAACCCCAATGAACGTAGATGATATTCAGACGCGATATCTGCAAGGCGATCGCAGTTTTCGGAAAGCGAATCTCCGGGAAGCCGATTTAATTGACGGTCATTTTCACGGCATCAATTTGAATCAAGCTGATTTACGACAAGCGCGACTCGGTAAAACTGACTTCAGTCGCGCCAGCTTTCGGGAGGCGGATTTGAGCGAGGCAATTCTGTGGGGAACTGAATTAACTGAGGCGGATTTATATCGCGCTAATCTCAGGGAAGCGGATTTAAGTGGTGCGAAGCTGACTTATGCCAATTTAGAATTAGCAAATCTGAGTAAAGCTAGTTTATGTGGTGCCAATTTAGTCGGAAGTCGGTTGTCTCGGGCAAACTTGTTTGCAGCGGATCTCCGTCCCACTTCTGACCAAGTAACGGATTTGGGTCGTGCTATCTTAACATACGCTGATTTATGCTACGCCAACCTGAGTGGCGCGTTGTTGTATCAAACGGATTTAGAAGGTGCAAAGCTATGTCGCGCTCATCTGAATCGGACGTTTCAACAGGATGCAGCGGATCTGAGTGAAGCGATTTTACGCAAGGTTGACCTTAGTTTTGCAGACTTGACGGGGGTCAATTTACGCGGAGCTGATTTACGCGGGGCTGATTTGACCGGCGCGATTCTGATCGATGCGAATTTAGAAGATGCTATCATGCCCGAGGGCACCCTTTACCAAAAATAAAACTGATTGGGGATGGGTTTTGGTCCCGTGAATCGGTATGATCTTAAAGTGATTTCTGGCCCTAGGCTAGTCGCCTCTTTCGGGGGCGTCTGGACCCAATCCGTGCGATCGCATCTCGAATCAATTCCCAGTTTGTTATTCAAGGAGTAATCGAAGTTTATGGCGTATCTCTGGTTTAAGTCTTTCCATATTATTGGCTTTGTCGCTTGGTTTGCCGGATTGTTTTATTTACCCCGGTTGTTTGTCTATCATATTGAAGCCAGTGAGCGCCCGGAAGCCGTTAGATCCGCCCTCAAAACCGAGTATAACCGCATGGAAAAACGGCTTTACAAACTAATTATGCGGCCAGCGATGATTTTTACTCTTCTCATGGCTGCTGGCATTATCTATCAGGAACCGGGTGTTTTTAAGGAAACTTGGCTTCATGTCAAACTGTTGTTAGTCTTGGCCTTAATTGGCTTCCATCATTACTGTGGCCGGGTAATTCGTCAGTTGGAAGAGGGAACTTGTACCATTAGTGGAATCCAAATGCGCCGCCTGAATGAAGTCCCCACTATTATACTCGCTTTAGTCGTGTTTTTAGCGATTTTCAAAAACAATTTTCCCACGGATATTGTTACCTGGGGAACCATTGCCGCAATTGTTGCTTTTGCGGTAATTATTCAACTCTATGCTCGGAAACGGCGTTTGCAAGAACAGGGAGAATTGGAGGCATCCAGTTAAGTTCTTGATGTTCTATGAAACGATCGCCCTTAGCTTCATGGATCAAGGGCGATCGGCTCACTCCCTCCGTTTTATCGAACCGTTCCCCGCAGGGCCTCAGCATCAATGCCTTTAAGGAAATAAATCCGCAGCAAATGACCGAAAATCGATAGTTGAAAGGGTAATTTCTTCAACGCCTTGAGCCACTTCGGTTGAGAAGTAGCCTCAATTTCCGACAGCTTCTCATTCAAGTCACAACAGTGCTGTAACCGGGGGAAAAACTCCGGATGTTCGGTATTCAGACCCGAGGGAAACGCTCGCAATGCAGTTTCATTGGTTTTGCGAATCACTTCCTGATCAAACTCCGTGGGGTCGATTCCCAAAGCATGATAAAATCCTGTCCGTTCATGCACGGTTAAAGTATGGGTGGCGAACACCGTCAGCAGGAAAAAGCGACTCCATAAGCGAGAGGTCCAGGTTTGCCAGAGTTTCGGTTGCGATCGCAGCAGCGCCTTAAAAATATCCCCATGCCGGTTTTCATCCTGACACCAGCTTTCAAAATAGTTGAACAACGGATAAAACTGATGCTCTGGATGTTTTTCCAGATGCCGATAAATAATAATATAACGCCAATACCCAATCTTCTCTGATAGATAAACCGTGTACAACACCCACTCAATCGGGAAAAACGTATAAACCCGATGTTTCGTCAGATAGCTCAAATCCATCGTACAGCCAAAATCTGCCATTGCCTTATTTAAAAATCCGGCATGACGCGCTTCATCTCTCGCCATTAAACTAAACATTTCCGCCAACAAAGGACTACGCTGTTTCAGGTTGCGCGAAAGTTCCTTAAATAGCAGAAACCCCGAAAATTCCGACACACAGGACCGTTCCAAATAGTCAATAAAGGCTTGGCGCGCTTCTCCGGTAATATGGTCCCAGGATTGGGCAAACTCCTCATTCCGCACGAAGTGATGGCGGTTGTAGTCTGCTCGCATTTCCTCTAGCATCGCCCGCAACTCGGTTTCCTGAGCGGATAAATCGAGGTTGGCGGTCTTCTCGAAGTCGGTTGTATAAAACCGGGGGGTCAGGATATTTTCCTTCAGGGCCTTAGTTTTGGTGACGGACATCTCGGCAGTGGCCGGGGATGGGGTAGCGATCATGGTTGGCTCCTCTGAAATAACTTAATAGCTTTCAAGTTATAATACTTTTTCAAATTTGAAAAGACCCTTACCCCAAAAACGTAACAATCGTTAACGTTAGGTAACTGTTAAGTTATGTAACAAACTATTGCTTTATCGCTTTATGGCTATATAATAGCTTAAGTCGGTCGCGGGTTCCCTTGCTGGAGATGGCCCCAACCGGCATTACCCAGATCAATCTGAAAGGAAAAAGGTCATTGGACATGAGCCACGATTTAGCCACCCGCTTGAGAGAAGGAACCCAAAAGTCCCATACCGCTGCTGAAAATACAGCCTATATGAAGTGCTTTCTCAAAGGGATTGTTGAGCGGGAGCCATTCCGCAAGTTGCTCGCAAATCTCTATTGGGTGTATCGGGTGCTGGAAGAAGCGATGCGACAACACCAGGATGATCCGGTAGTTGGACCGATGTATTTCCCGGAACTCAATCGCACGGCGAATCTGGAAAAAGACCTCGCCTTTTATTATGGGGAGAATTGGCAGAGTCAGATTGTCCCCTTAAATGCCGGACAGATTTACGTCGATCGCCTTCAGGAATTAGCGGATACCGACCCGGCACTGCTGATCGCTCATGCCTATACTCGCTATATGGGAGATCTCTCTGGGGGTCAAAGTTTGAAAAAGATTATCCGATCGGCTCTTGATTTGCCCGAGAATCAAGGCACATCCCTACATGAATTTGAAGAAATTCCCACCGCCGAAGCGCGACGAGCGTTTAAAGAAAAGTATCGGGATGCCTTGAATTCCTTACCTGTGGATGAGGCAACCATTGAACGGATTGTCGCTGAAGCTAACTATGCGTTTCACCTGAATCGAGATGTGGTGCATGAGTTGGAAGATGATGTCAAAGCGGCGATCGGGGATCATGTATTTGAGCTGCTCACGAAACAGGATAAACCGGGAAGTACCGAGAGACATTCTCGCCATTCTGCATCGATAGCGGCAGAAGTAGGGGCTTGATTTTCTGAAGTCTAATTGAAAGAACCTCACCCTAACCCTCCCCTTGCTAAGGGGAGGGGAGAGGACCGGAGAGAGAGTGTTTGAGTCATTGAGTTGTAAACGCTACCTAAACTATTCATGAACGCTTTAATTTCTACCGTTGAATTTGACGCGAATTTGCTTAAAAAGTATGACCGCCCGGTGCCCCGCTACACGAGCTATCCACCGGCGACGGAATTGAAATCTGAGTTTGAAGAAGTAGAATTTAGAGCTGCTATTGCCGTTAGCAACTATAAGAAAACTCCCCTATCCCTGTACTGTCATATTCCCTTTTGTGAAACCCCTTGTTATTTTTGCGGGTGCAATACCATCATCACCCAGCGGAAAACTCTGGCTGAACCTTATCTGGATTATTTGAATCGTCAAATTCGGTCAATGGCGGAACTGGTGGATACCAGTCGTTTGGTGAATCAAATGCACTGGGGGGGAGGAACGCCGAATTATTTATCGCTGCCGCAAGTGGAGCAGTTATGGACGATGATTAATCAGCATTTCCGGTTTGAGGAAAATGCTGAGGTTTCGATTGAGGTGAATCCCCGGTTTTTAGATAAAAACTATCTTTTATTTTTAAAAGATTTGGGATTTAATCGGATTAGCTTTGGGATTCAAGATTTTAATCCGAAAGTGCAAAAAGCGGTGAATCGAATTCAGCCCGAAGCGATGCTGTTTCAGGTGATGGAATGGGTCCGGGATGCGGGATTTGTGAGCGTGAATGTGGACCTAATTTATGGGTTGCCGTTTCAAACCTTGGAGACGTTCCGAGATACGATTCATAAAACGACACAACTGGATCCCGACCGGATTGCGGTGTTTAATTTCGCTTATGTACCTTGGTTAAAACCTGTGCAGCGATTGATTCCGGAGGAGGCACTTCCCCCGGTATCGGAAAAGATGGATATCTTAAAGATGGCGATCGAGGATTTAGGGGCAGCAGATTATCAGTTTATTGGCATGGATCATTTTGCCAAGCCGAATGATGAATTAGCGATCGCCCAACGGGAAGGCAAGCTCCATCGGAATTTCCAGGGATATACCACAAAACCGGAATCGGATTTAATCGGATTGGGGATGACTTCAATTAGTATGCTTCATGATGTTTATACCCAGAATCACAAACGCTTAAAAGACTATTATGAAGCGCTTGATCGTCATGAGTTACCGATTGAAAAGGGGGTGAGCCTTAGCGCCGATGACATCCTACGACGCATGGTGATTATGGAACTAATGTGCCAATTTGAACTATCTAAGAACGAGTTCGAGCAAAAATATCATCTTAGCTTTGATTGTGATTTTGATGAATATTTTGCTGCCGAACAAGTGGAGTTACACAAGCTGGAAGCGGATGGATTAGTTCGCCTATCCCCCAATCATATTGAGGTGACTCCGGCGGGACGTTTGCTGGTTCGGAATGTGGCTGCGGTTTTTGATACTTATCTGAGCAAGAAAGCGTTGAACAGTTTCTCTAAAGCAATTTAGGGGACATCTGCCATCTAATCCCCCGTTTTTAGTAACGAATTGTGTCGTTTCCCGTTTGTCCGAAACAGGAAGCAGAGCCTCCGATGGGCATTCCCACAGCAGAGCCAGGAAATGAGGTAATAAACGAGCCTATGCCCTGTCTCCGCCTGGGCGACAGGGCATAGGCAGGCTATTTCTGTATAACCCCACCCTTGAGGGTGCGGTTTTTTAGTGAAATTAGTGTGTGTTTGAGGAAGTGTATATGCAGTTAGAATCGATGCCAAATTCTCCGGAAAATAAATCCCCGGTTAATTGGGTAATTACGACATTTTTTATCGCCATTCATGTACTGGCTTTATTAGCACCCTGGTGTTTTTCATGGTCCGCATTAGGGGTGATGTTAGTGTTGCACTGGTTTTTAGGGAGTATTGGCATTTGTTTGGGCTATCATCGCCTATTGAGTCATCGGAGTTTTCAAGTTCCGAAATGGCTAGAATATGCGATCGCCCTCGTCGGTGCATCGGCACTCCAAGGCGGACCAATTTTTTGGATAGCCGGACATCGGTTACATCATGCCTATACTGAAGATGAAATCAAAGACCCTTATTCTGCACGTAAGGGCTTTTGGTGGAGTCATCTTTTGTGGATGATTTATCCCCGTCCCGAATTTTTCAACAAAGAACTGTATAACCGATTCGCCCCGGATTTAGCTCGGGATCCGTTCTACTGTTGGCTCGATCGCTACTCTTTATTGCTGCAAGTTCCGTTAGCGGTTGCCCTTTATCTCTTAGGCGGTTGGCCCTTTATCGTCTATGGAGTGTTTGTGCGAGTTGTTCTGCTGTGGCACAGCACTTGGCTGATTAACTCCGTCACCCATATGTGGGGATATAAAACCTTTCCCACGGAAGATAATTCCCGCAATCTTTGGTGGGCGGCAATTTTCACTTATGGCGAAGGGTGGCATAATAATCATCATGCGTATCCTAATGTTGCTAAAGCCGGTTGGCGGTGGTGGGAATTGGACATGACTTGGTGGGCAATTTGGCTTTTAAAAACCGTTGGATTAGCCAAAAAAGTGGTGATGCCTCCAGCGCCGAAAGCAACCCAAGGATAAGTTTCTCCAGTTGTCAACCGGGCGATCGCTCAAAAAGAGGGAAACTTTAAAACTTGGGCGATCGCCTCCGTTGCCTGAACCATCCGCCCCTCGTGACTTCCCTCCAGCAAAATATATCGTTTTCCCTGACGTTCCAACAGTTCGAGAAACCAGTGGTGCATCGTCATCCGGAGGGCTTCGCTTTCCCGAGTGCCATCCTGCACAAAACCAAAATCCGGTGCAGTCAGCAGATACAAATCATAATTTCCCCTCGCGGCTATCTGTTCCAATTTCTCACAGTCTGACCCGAGATACCGGCGATGCCAAATACAGGTAGCCAAAGGGTCCGTATCACATACCACCAAGCGATTAGCACGTATTGCCAGTGCCTCTTCCCAGGCGATTTGTCCCTCAGCAATTTGGATAAACTCGTCACTATCCCAATTGTCGGAATTGGCGAGATATTGCCGTCCTTCCCAATACCATCGCCCGTATTCCGGGACCCATACGGTTTGATACTGTTCTGCCAGCGATCGCGCCAGGGTTGTAGTCCCACTCGATTCTACTCCCACCACAGCGATGCGCTTGGCAAAATAGGCTTTTGCCGGAGGAGTGAGCATCTGCCAATGGGTTGCGAGGTCCTGACGCAGTTGGGTTCCAGAAATGGGGAATACCTCCCGAGGGCAGTCGATCGCAATATGTCGCGCACCCATAAACGCCGCCCAAGGTTCCCCGTATGCCTCAGAAGTAAAAGCAACATCCGGTTGCCTTCCTCCCAGTAATTCTAAGGTGCGTTTTGCCCAAGGTTCTGGCGCTTCGGGCAAATCATCCAGGGTTTCATACACCTCAACATCGGGATGCATGACTCGAATCCAGTTCCTTCGTATGCTGCCGGGAATCGTTTGTTCGGGTTTTGCCCCTACCACAACAACTAATTGCTCCACTTGAGCTTTTGCCTTGCGAATTAAATAATCATGTCCCCGGTGGAAGGGATAGAATTTGCCGACGGTAACCCCCAGTTTCATGCTTCTGGCTTCTCCTGTTTTTGTGCAGAATAAAGTCGTTTAAAGTTTTGCAATCCTCCGATCGCCAATAGCCAAAATATGGCATAGAGAAAACTGGTGAGGTAAAGTCCTCGGGAGGCATAAAGGGGAACATAAATGGTGTCTACCCCAATCCATAAATACCAGCTTTCCACATAGCGCTGCATTAATAATAACTGGGCGATCGCACTAGCAACGGTGGTTAGGGCATCCCAAAAAGGGGCGCTCCCATTCATGGCAATTAAGAGCGATCGCAACCCCATCACGCTCACGGTTAATATTCCCACCAGCCAAGGTATCCACCGATAAGGAATCCGGGCGATCGGTTTTTCGGTGTGATTTTCCCCGCCCCGCAACCAACTGTAAATCGCTTGCAAACTGGTGACTAAATAAAAGAGTTGAATCCCCACCTCCCCATAGAGCCGAACCTGATAAAACACCCAGCTATAGGCAACCACTCCTACTAAACCAATCCACCATCCCCAGGGGTTATTCCTAGAAAGGAGCCAGACACTCCAGGCCGAAGTCACAACGGCGATCGCCTCTAAAAAACTAATTTCTAATGGCAACCACTTCTGCACCGGCAACAGCAGCAGCAAAACACTTCCGATAGTGCCGATTAAAATGGGTCGGTTCATTTTTTTACTGTTCATAACTTTGCCAAATCATCTTAGGAGGAGGGCTAGGAGGACGAACTCAGCAGCAAATTTTCCCGCCTTCTCTTCTCCCTCCTACAGCAATAAACAAATTAAATTATTCTCCCTCTCCTCTGATACCAAATCCGGTTGTTAAAAGTCGTTTTTCTCTTCAGCCCGCGCAGGCGGGCTACCCTTCACCGAAGCCGCTAGCGCGTCTACGTCCGTATAGACCCACCCTTAAGGGTGTGGGTTTTTATAGACCTGGAGCAACCGAATTTGATATCAGGAGTAGGTGTTAGCAGAGGGGCTTCGGGGCGAAAGGGGGTGAGCTCAAAAGGGGTGATCCCGCAACAGGATATTACACAAAGAAAAGCCCGCTCATGCGGGCTTTGTTTCGGGCGCGGGAGAATGAATTCTCCCGGCTGCCTATCTTACTAGGAAAGCTGGATTATTTCATGGTTTCTTCCAACTTGGCGATATCGAGGAGGGTCTTCATCACCGAGTCAGGGTTCAAGCTGATCGAGTCGATACCCAGTTCCACGAGGAAGCGTGCAAATTCGGGATAGTCCGAAGGCGCTTGACCGCAGATCCCAATCTTGCGACCCGTTTTCTTAGCAGTTTGGATGACCATTGTCACCATATCTTTAACCGCTTGGTTGCGTTCATCAAAGATGTGAGCCACTAAGGAGGAGTCACGGTCCAGACCCAAGGTGAGCTGGGTCAAGTCATTAGAACCGATGGAGAAGCCGTCGAAGACTTCCGCGAATTGTTCCGCCAGAATGACGTTACTGGGGATTTCGCACATCACATAGACTTGCAGACCGTTTTCGCCGCGTTTGAGACCGTATTTTTCCATGGTCTCTAACACTTTGCGACCTTCGTCAGGGGTGCGGCAGAAGGGAATCATCGGAATGACGTTGGTCAGACCCATGTCGTCCCGGACCCGTTTGAGGGCGACGCACTCTAACCCATAGGCTTCGGTATAGTTGGGGTCGTAGTAGCGAGAAGCACCACGCCAGCCGATCATCGGGTTTTCTTCTTTGGGCTCGAATTGCTTACCGCCTAAGAGGTTGGCATATTCGTTACTCTTGAAGTCAGACATCCGGACAACCACGGGGTTGGGATAGAAGGCAGCGGCGATCGTGCCGATACCATGAGCCAGTTTGTCTACGAAGAAGTCCGGTTTGTGCGAATACAGTTTCGTCAGTTCAGCAATCTCGCTCTTGACGGCTTGATCTTCGAGTTTGTCGAAGTGAATCAAGGCCAAGGGGTGAGCTTTGATGTGGTTAGCGATGATAAACTCAAACCGGGCTAAACCAACGCCATCGCAGGGGATAGAGGATAAACCGAAGGCTTCTTCTGGGTTGCCGACGTTCATCAAGATTTTGGTCTTGGTGCGTGGCAGGTTGTCGATCGCCGTTTCGAGAACCTCGAAGGGAACTAGACCTTCGTAGACTTTGCCTTCTTCACCTTCAGAACAGGACACGGTGACCTCTTGACCACTCTTGATATCCCCGGTGGCAGTCCCACAACCGACGATGGCTGGAATCCCCATTTCCCGGGCGATAATAGCAGCGTGGCAAGTCCGTCCCCCTTGGTTGGTGACGATCGCACTCGCTTTTTTCATGATCGGTTCCCAATCCGGGTCCGTCTTGTTGGTAACTAAGACTTCACCCTGTTGGAACAGGTCGAGATTGTGGACATCTAAGATAACGCGAGCTTTCCCTTGACCAATCATTTCGCCAACCGCACGACCCCGGACTACGACATCACTGCTTCCTTGCAGTTTGAAGTTACGGATGACGTTTCCAGCTTTTTGGGATTGGACGGTTTCTGGACGCGCTTGCACGATGAAGAGTTCGCCCGTAATCCCATCTTTGGCCCACTCAATGTCCATCGGGGTATATTTGCCCCGGGATTCGCTATAGTGGTCTTCGATGATGCAGGCCCATTTCGCTAAGGTGAGAATTTCATCATCGTTGATACAGTATTGATCGCGTTCGGGAGCAGAAACTGGAACGTTCTTCGTCAGTTTCGACCCGCCTACGTCATACACCATTTTGATTTCTTTGCTGCCCAGGCGTTTTTCGAGGATTGGGCGTTTGCCTTCTTTGAGGGTCGGTTTGAAGACAAAGTATTCGTCAGGGTTGACCGCACCTTGGACCACGTTTTCCCCTAAACCGTATGCGGCGGTAACTAAGGCGGCGTTCTTGAAGCCGGTTTCCGTGTCGATGGAGAACATGACGCCGGAACTGGCTAAGTCAGACCGCACCATTTTTTGGACGCCTACAGAAAGTGCCACGCTGAACTCGTCAAAGTCGGGACGCTTTGATGCATATTGATGGCGATAGGAGATGGCGCGATCGGTAAATAAGGACGCGAAGCACTTATGACACGATTCCAGCACACCTTTGACGCCGTGGACGTTGAGGTAGGTTTCCTGTTGTCCGGCAAAACTCGCATCAGGTAAGTCTTCGGCAGTAGCGCTAGAACGAACAGCTACGTCAAGATCGCTGCTAAATTTTTCGCAGACTTCTTGATACTCTGGACCAAAGCGTTTGCAGAATTCAGCATTGGCACCATACCGTTCGCACAATTTGAGGTAAGCCTCGGCGATCGCGTCGTCTAATTCTTTCGGGAATGGGGTATTCATCACCATCGCCCGCGCTTGCTTACCGCGCTCCCGCAGATTGTTGACATCATTGAGATCCAGATCCGCAAACAACGTCCGTAGTTTTTGCTCTAAGCCTGCTTTCTCGATAAAATACCGATAAGCATAAGCCGTGGTTGCAAAGCCTGTGGGGACGTTGACTCCCTTTGATTCAAGCTGTTGGATCATTTCACCTAATGAGGAATTTTTACCCCCCACCAAGCCTAAATCTGCTAATCCGACTTCTTCAAAGAAAAGTACAAACTGTGTTTCTTTGGAACCTTTGGCTGATTGTTGTTCTGGAGCTGTAGAAACCATATATCCTACTCCTGTTACCTGATGCTCGTCTTTAAGAGTGTTAGAAAGTTAAATTTCTTTGTTTTTCACTTTCCATGTAAATCATAGCTCAGATTTTTAAAATCCGACAAGTTTTCAAATCTTTTTTTGAACTTTTTATGACAATTGGATTTGGCTGTTAATTCTTAAGCTTGTTAGATAATTTAAAATATTGTACCTTATTTTCTCCCGCCACTAGCAGCAACTTTGTTAAAAGAATATTTAGATTGCTTTAACATCCCGGGGGTTGTTTATTACTTAATGTTAAGCAGTCCCCTTGCTCCCCTAGGGGTCAAATTGATCCGACAGAGGAATCCCTAGTCCCTCAAGCCTCTAGGGGATTTCCCTCTTGTGAGAACCTCGGATTCCTGGGAAATAAAGGTTAAATTTTTCCCAAATAATCACAGCGAATGTTATCCTGATCACTTGACTTTTGTTACCACTTCCCCGTTGAATCGGATTTTGGGCGAGTCGGGCTGGTCACCCCCTACCATCAGCAGTCAAGCGATCGCCCTTTTTACTCCACAAGGATACCCTTAGAACCTGGCGTTCTCTCTATTTAATGAATCGCACCCCGGAAAACCGCCTCAACTGGCCTAATTGCTTTAATTGGCCTAATTGAGGCGGTTTTCCAGGGAGTCTCCACCTCCTCGCGAACCCGTCACCCGGGTACACCCATCGCGCATCCAGGAAAACCCCCATCGAGGGTCCTTAACCCACAAGCCTCTCTATCCCGGAGCAAGAATTGCTAACCTAGAGAGGGAAACACTTAACTTTGTCCAGATGGGTTTATGACACTATGCCGGAAACAGGGGCGGTATTACAAGAGCGATACCAACTGCAAGAGCAGTTGAATGATAACCCGAGCCGGGAGACCTGGTTAGCGGTGGATTTGACCACAGAGGAACTCGTGGTGATGAAGTTGCTCGTCTGGGGAGGTGCGAAAGCGTGGGAAAGTCTCAAGCTATTTGAACGGGAGGCGAAGGTCCTCCAAAATTTAGCCCACCCGCGCATTCCTCGGTATCGGGATTATTTTGCGATCGATGATGGGACCTTGTGGTCCGGGTTAGTTCAGGAGTATATTCCCGGGGTATCCCTTCAGGACTGGCTCGATCGCGGCAGGCGGTTTACTGAGGAGGAAGTTGAGCGGATAGCCACGGCCCTGTTAAATATCTTATGTTACCTTCATCAGTTAAATCCTCCCGTACTCCACCGGGACATTAAACCCAGCAATATTATATTAGGAGAAGACAACCAAATTTATTTAGTGGATTTCGGAGCAGTACAGGACCGGAACCTGCTCACTCCAGGACGTAGTTTTACCGTAGTTGGTACTTATGGCTATACTCCGTTAGAACAATTTGGGGGACAGGCGGTCCCGGCGTCGGATTTATATGCCGTCGGTGCAACCTTGGTGCACTTACTCACCGGAGTACCCCCGGCGGACTTACTACAGAAGAACTTGCAACTGGAATTTGGCGATCGCCTCAGTCCCAAATTCAGCCCCTATTTAATCAGTTGGTTACAAACCCTGACAGAAACCCAGGTGGACAATCGCTATCCCACAGCAACCGAAGCGATCGCCGCCTTAGAAGGAGTCGCTACCCTCTCCACAGACACCGCCCCCTCTGCTCAATCAGACATCACCCCCATTCAACTGCGCAAAAACCCCCAAAAATTAGAAATCATCCTACCCGAACCGGGCTTAAAAGTGGTAACCTGGGGGTTAAACCTATGGCAAGGGGGGCTAAACCTGATCAAGCGTACCGTCGCCTCCTTACGAAATAATCTCAGCACCTCTGATTTCATTGCCCAAGTATTCGTGTATCTGTTAATCGGCATTGGTTCCTTGTCCCTGTTGTCCTTGGTCCTGCCCGTGGCAACCGTGATCCTACCGATCTTAATTCCTCTGGGGATGGTTGCCTGTTTGAGCGAGTATTTTGAACGAACCATCGTCTGTTTAGAACGCGATCGCAACAGCTTTGAGATCCAGCAAAAGCGGTTAGGATTTACCTATCGCCGACAACTCGGCGTCACCGCCCAGATTCAAACCGCCTCGATTTTCTACGACAATAAAAAATTTGTCATGGGAGTTGCCCTCACCGCCGGACCGAGACCCGGATATTATCAACAATATGCCTTTGGAAATACCGGACGAAAACTCACGGAAGAAGAATGTGCCTGGTTAGCCCAAGAAATCGAGGAATGGTTGGAACTCGGATAGGCAGACAATAAAAACCACCTGACTCGCATCCGGAATCAGTGATAGAATCATTCCTTAATCGTTTCTTGTTCGGAGTCTAAACATGGTACTTCAATATACTAATCGTCGAGGTCAAACCTATGTTCTGCACCAAAGCACCACTAAAACCGGCAAGCCTAAGTATTATTTTTCCCTCAAAACTGAGGGGAATTTACTAGATTCGATTCCCGAGGGGTTTGAAATTTATGAAAATCCCAATAGTCAAGTCTATTTGCGGAAAATCCAGCCCAAAGTGTTTAGCGATCGCGAATTAGAGATAGTAGATCAGGGAATCAAAAAATACAGCAAAATTAAAAATTTCATCATTGATGTTAAAGACCACAGTATGATTATCCATCTTCCGGATCAAGATGTCGGCAAGGTATCGGACATCTTAAGCTCATTCGGAGGGTATAACGCCTCACAGCATTTAACATCTCTCCTCACTTATACCCCAATGATGCGATTTCGGAGGAGGAAAGACTCGAAGAATTTCTGGGTACAACGGTGGTGCTTTCGCGGGTCAGTGGACGATTGGATTGATTTAGACGCGGGGGAAGATTTAGAAAGCCTCGTGAAAAAATATGCCCCCCATTTAGGTCAAGAGTCATTCTATGAACTGTACGGATTTTAGGGAGAATAGCGGCAGATTGGTACATCGGAATCGGGGGGAGTTCACCGGGAATCGCCTTCTCTGCCTAGAGTGCGTTGGCGAAGCCTTCCGAAGGAATCGCCCCTCCTGGTGACTCTCTGCCTCCCGGTATATTTCTTCCCACGTTCACAAGATTTTCACAAATCTACGGTATATTGCCGGATTAGAGTTGGCTATTTTGCCTCAGTTGCCGTGAGTTTAGGACGCTGAAGTTAGGGCTTTTGGGGTGATCTAGCTAACTCCACGCCCTATTATCCACAGTGCGGTCACCTTAAGACCAATTAACGATTTTGTGCCGTTTTAGGCCATGAGGGATCAGGCTTTCAACCGGATTTGACTTCAAAAGGGATATAAGACCATTCCCATCCCTTTCCAACCCGGGCAAACTCCTGGGATCCCCCCCCTAACCCTGGGAACAGTTCACAGGGGCGAAACTGTTGCACCCGGTTGAGCCTGCTCATCTTACCCTTCAGGATGGCGATCGCCTTCTAGTTCACGCAAACGAGCCTCCAATTCCCGCAGACGTGCTTCGGCTGACTCCGCCCTCTGCCGTTGTTGTTCAGCCTCCTGCCGTTGTTGTTCAGCTTGTTTGGCTAACTCCGTTGGAGTCAGAAATCGCTCCCCATCGGGACGGTAGATAGTGAACTGTTCCTCCTGCAATTCAAAGCGAATCCCTAAACGGGGACTCGTCCAATTTTCCGGCTGCTCAATCACCTCCAGGGAACCCGCCTGAGTGCGTATCCACCCATTGAAATCGAGGCGATCGGGGTCGAAAACATAATATTCTTCCACCCCATAACGGTCATAAAACTGCTGTTTCTTCGCCATCTCCTTGAGACGATTTCCCGGGGAGAGAATTTCAAACACCACTTGGGGAGGGATGTTCCCTTCTTCCCATTGCTTGTAAGACCCGCGATCGCCTTTCGGTCGTCCCACCGCCACCATCACATCAGGCGCTTGACGCAGTTTATTATTACCTTCGATGGGATACCAAAGCAAATCCCCCGCCACAAAAACATTCGGATCCTCATCAAACAGAATCTCTAAATTCTCTTTAATCACCACAATCCAACGAAACTGGCGGGTATTATCAGACATCGGATTTCCATCACAATCGGGGTAGATGACCTTTGTAGGTTGAGGGGTGGTTACCATAAATTATACCTCTCAATTATTAAATGGGAAGCAACACCATTGAGTCTGGGTCAGACCCTTTGAGTTCAGACTGTTCCACAGTCTGATTCCCTGCCTAGGGTTGTCTGATATTTTAACTAATTTTGTCGCCCAGGGTCAGAAAGATTGAACTCAAGGAAGAGTTAGTCAAAGAAGCGTTCGCTTCAGCCCTTTCTAAGGGTAACTAGACTAGGGAGGATTGGGCTTTTGAAGTTAAAGATTTAAAAAAGAGCGATCGCAACTGATCGCCCTTTTTTAATCAAAACACTGAACTAACCTAAGATAAACCTATAGAATGCCGTCTTTTTTCGCCATAGATAGCATCAGGTCCACAACGCGGCAGGAATAACCCCATTCATTGTCATACCATGACACAATCTTGAAGAAATTCGAGTTTAGTTCCATTCCGGCACCGGCATCAAAAATGCTCGAATGAGAATCCCCGACAAAATCCGTGGAAACCACCTCATCCTCGGTGTAACCCAAAATCCCTTTGAGTTCGCCCTCCGATGCCGCCTTCATCGCCGCGCAAATTTCCTTATAGGTGGTTGCCTTAGTAGTCCGGAAGGTCAAATCCACTACGGACACATCCGGAGTCGGAACCCGGAATGCCATCCCCGTGAGTTTACCTTTCAACTCCGGTAACACTAGGGTCACCGCTTTCGCTGCACCCGTAGCAGCCGGAATAATATTCTGGGCAGCACCCCTGCCACCGCGCCAGTCTTTTTTACTGGGTCCATCCACCGTAGGTTGAGTCGCCGTCATCGCGTGTACCGTGGTCATCAGCCCTTCACTGAAGCCAAAATTGTCATTAATCACCTTGGCAACTGGGGCCAGACAGTTTGTAGTACAACTGGCATTAGAAACGACGGTATCTTTCGCCGGGTCAAACGTCTCGTGATTGACCCCGACTAGGAAGGTCCGTACTTGGTCCGGGTCCTTCGTCGGTGCGGAAATCACCACGCGCTTGGCACCCCCTTTAATATGTTTGGAAGCCCCCTCTAGGGTGGTAAACAGTCCCGTAGACTCGACAACGTAATCAGCACCGACTTTACCCCAGGGCAGTTCCGTTGGGTCTTTAATGGCGGTACAGGGGATAAACTTGCCGTCAATCTCAATTCCTTCAGCAGTCGCTTTTACCGTCCCCGGAAATTTTCCTTGGGTTGAGTCATGTTTGAATAAATAAGCCAGGTTATCCGGAGGAACCAGGTCGTTAATCCCCACAAATTCAAGATTGGGATTGTTAATTCCGGCACGCAGCACTAGACGTCCAATCCGTCCAAATCCATTAATCCCAACTTTTAATGTTCCCATGAACTACATTCCTCTGTAAACAAACAATTTGTACTTTAGCAGCAATCTCCCCTGGTTCGTGTTATTCCAGCGACAGATCGTCAAGCTTTTAACACTTTTGAGAGAGATTGTATTTCTTTAGAAAGAATTTAGAAAGCGAGCAGATCCCCAGAAAACTCAGCCCTGCCTCAACCGGAAAGGTGAGGAGTTACCCAGGAAAACTGCCCGCGTCAGTCTGTGAGAAGTGTTATATTGAGTTAGAAAAGGGGGACATAAAGTCCATTCAGGTTCCTGATATCCCTGATTCTCTACGCGGGGGTGGAATTATTCACAGCTAGGACCGGCGTCGATAATCTCCTGACTGGCTGTAGTATAGCGTTTGAAGTTCTCCACAAACCGTCGGGCCAGTTCTTTGGCTTGGCGATCGTAAGCCTCTTTATCCGCCCAGGTATTGCGCGGATCGAGAATCTCACTGGGGACGCCGGAAACGGCTTCAGGAATCAACATTTTGAAGACGGGATGAGGATGACAGGGGACGTGATCAAGTTCACCACTGAGGGCCGCTGATACCATTGCCCGAGTATATTTAATCTTAATCCGGCTGCCGACGCCATAAGGACCCCCAGACCATCCGGTATTGACAAGATATACGGAAGCGGTAGAATTATGTTTCCGTAGGCGCTCACCGAGCATTTCTGCATACACCGTAACCGACAGAGGCAGGAAGGGTTTTCCGAAACAGGCGGAGAAAGTGGCTTCGGGTTCGGTAATTCCCCGTTCTGTTCCGGCGAGTTTGCTGGTATAGCCGGACATGAAATAATACATTGCCTGCCGGTTCGTCAGTTTGGCGATCGGAGGCAAAACGCCAAAGGCATCCGCTGACAAGAAAATCACCGCTGTTGGATGTCCGCCGACACTGGGAAGGACCACATTCGGAATATAATCGATGGGATAGGCAACTCGGGTATTTTCAGTCAAGCGACCATCATTATAGTCGGGATGACGAGTGATGGGATCGAGGACCACGTTTTCCATCAAGGTGCCAAAGCGGATGGCATTCCAGATTTGCGGTTCGTTTTCTTTGGACAAGGCAAGGGTTTTAGCATAACATCCGCCTTCAAAGTTAAAGATTCCATCTTCTGACCAACCATGTTCGTCATCCCCAATCAACCGACGGGTCGGATCTGCCGAAATCGTCGTTTTACCTGTACCCGAGAGTCCGAAGAATAAGGCGGTATTCCCCTGATCATCCATGTTCGCCGAACAGTGCATCGGCAGGACGTTCCGCTTGGTCATAAAGTAGTTCATCAAGGAGAACACGGATTTTTTGATCTCCCCGGAATATTTAGAACCGCCGATAATGACGATTTTTTGGGAAAAGTTGACGACGATAAAGGCTTCGGAGTTGATGCCGTTGATTTCTGGATCGCCTTGTAAACCAGGAACGGCGATCACGGTGAAATCAGCTTGATGGTTAGCGAGTTCTTCCTCGGTTGCGCGAATAAAGAGTTGATGGGCGAATAAATTTTGTGAGGCGTATTCGTTGACGATTCTCACGCCGACGCGGTAGTTGGGATCGCACCCGACATACCCATCAAACAGATAAAGATCTCGACCCTGGACGTAGGAAAGCACCTGCCGATAGAGACGTTTGAAGTTCTGTTCGGAAATCGGTACGTTGAGTTTGTTCCAGTGGATTTCGTCCCGGCTGCTCGGTTCATCTACAATAAATTTATCATGGGGAGACCGTCCGGTATATTTTCCGGTATTAATACAAAGTGCGCCATTATCGGCGAGGATGGCTTCCGCCCGGGCTAAGGCGTGTTCGACCAAGGTCGGAATCGAGAGGTTGCGATAGACATGGCCGAGGTTTTTCATCCCTAGGGCTTCTAGTCCGTAAGTTTTGGGTATTTGATCATGTTCTAAGGTTAGAGTTTCTTTCATGGTGATGAGGGCTTCGTTATATGCCAATGTATTCCTAATGGTCTTAGCTGCGGATACGTCTTGATAGGTATTGCGGGCCGATCGGGTGGTTTCTTCCAGGTCTTGTTTCGGCGATGGGTTGTAGTTTGGGACGCTCATTTGTTGGTCCTCTTTATTTAAATGACAATCAATTTTGTGGTGACTGAAGTTGCGTTTAGGCTGGGCGCTACCGAGGCTACATTAGCAATTATTGTGTGGTAAAACTTGTTGAATGGTCCGCCTTGGGGCAATCTACGGATTTATTCTGATCCGTCTGTTAAGCCTGTACTTCTCGCCCTCATTAGATTACGGACTTGAAGGGAGATCCTAAGACTTGAGTTGGCGGTCTGTTTGCGGGGAGTCTTATCCCGAGAGGGTTACCTCGCTGAAAGCGTCTAAACCCTTGGTTCACGGTGGTTCCCCCGTTCTGATTTATGGGGGGTGGGATGGAGGCAGATCCGACGTCCTACAGTTTAGGAGATTACCGGCTCTGCGGTTTAAGTTTCCGGGTTGGGTCTGGGGCTTTCCATCTTATCATAAGCGAATTAGTGCCTTAAAACAATTACAAAATATTACGAAATTGGTGGGTGGGTTATTCCCTTGGTTTTCTTCCAACCGTCTTGACTTTTCCAACTTTTTTCCCAAAATAGCTAAAGGGTAATGTCCCTCGGTGATCCAGGCTCTATTAGGCGAAAAAGATGCAACTTTTCTCACCAAAGCTCTCGCTCCAATAACAAGAAACCCTAACATCTGTTACATAAATTTATCAAAAAGCTTGTGCATGGCCACGTTTTTTGCTAAACTTAGCAAGTGCGTCTCTTGTTGGGGATAGGAGGAGTCGCCATTAGAAGAAAAAGTATATTAAGGGCGGAAAGTAAGGCGGGATAGGCTTGCAGGCGGAAGTAACCGGGGGCGATACAGGCCCAATTCTTAAGATAAGATAAAGCCAAAGGGGAAGGTTAGTTCAGTATAGAATGAGGTAGGGAAGCCAACCGAGGCGTTAGTATAGAGTTGAGTATAGAGTTCAAGATAGAGCGGGTGTAAATTACGAGAGTCGTACCCCCTGATGGTAGATTCGGAACAGGGCCGGATGTTAGTGGACCTGGCTCAGCTGCCCCAGGCGGAACTGCACGGGCATTTAGAAGGTGCGCCGCCTATCCAAATCAACCCGTTCTCGCCCTAGATGAGGGAGGGGTAAAGGTAAAGGTCAATTAGGACGACTCGGCCTGGTTGGAGCGGAATTTACCCCAGGTGATGCAAGGGGTAGTGGCCGATCGCCTGGTATCTTTGGACTGCTTCGCCCGGTGGACGTGCAGCGCTGTTGAAGTGCGATCGCTGATGACGCGAGGCGATCGCAATTTTTCACTGCACTAGAAACGGGACACAAAACCCACTGCCACCGATGAGAATTTTAGACGTGAAAACTTTAAAGTATTGACCTTTCATTATAGCGGAAGCTTTTAAAAAAGGCAAGGGCTAATTCCCGTTAATTTTACCATCCCCCCACTACAAATATTAAACAATTCCCAAGAAAATCTAGGATATTTCAACCGGACCTTGACAATTCCGACATCTTAGGCAGTAAAAGTCATCCCCTAACACACCGCACCAGTTGCAGCCCCTCCCGACGGCCTCCGGCCCCGGGCAATTTCTTTATTTTTTATAAAAAAAAAGTAGAAAACGAAAACTAGATTGAATTGTGCGCTATATTAAAAGAGTGGATAGAGAACAAGCAAAACGGTTTACCGATTAGAGGTAAGAAGACTATGGTTTCCACTTCCGTAAAATCTCCCCAAACAACAGAATTACCGGGCAAACAAAAGGCTATTAGCGAGGAATGGCAAGGCTTCGTGACCGGCAAATGGGGTAAAGAAATTGACGTTCGGGATTTCATTCAAAAGAATTACAAACCCTATTCGGGAGATGAGACATTCTTAGCGGAGGCGACAGAACGCACCACTACCCTCTGGAAGAAAGTCACCGAACTGATGCAAGAAGAACGGCGCAAGGGTGTGTTAGATGCGGAGACCAAGATTCCGGCATCGATCACAGCTTACGGTCCGGGCTACATCGATCGCGACTTAGAACGGATTGTCGGCCTGCAAACCGATAAACCCCTCAAACGCGCAATCATGCCTTATGGAGGGATTCGCATCGTCAAAGCGGGGTTAGAAGCCTACGGGTATAAACTCGACCCGGAAACCGAAAAAATCTTCACCCAGTATCGTAAAACCCATAATGACGGTGTATTCGATGGCTATACCCGGGAAATGCGGGCTGCGCGACATTCGGGGATCATCACCGGATTGCCCGATGCTTATGGACGGGGACGAATTATTGGGGACTATCGGCGCGTCGCACTTTATGGCGTCAATCGCCTGATTGCTGACAAGAAACATCAGCTAGAATCCTTAGAGTTTGATGCGATCACGGAACCCGTGATCCAACTGCGCGAAGAAGTCAACGAACAAATTCGCGCCTTGCAAGAACTCAAAGAAATGGGTGCAGGGTATGGATTTGACGTGGGACGACCCGCGAACACTGCTTTAGAAGCAGTCCAATGGACTTATTTAGCCTATCTTGCCGCAGTTAAAGAGCAGAATGGTGCTGCCATGTCCCTGGGACGGGTGTCTACCTTCTTGGATATCTACTTTGAGCGTGACCTGAAAAACGGTACTCTCACCGAAACAGACGCCCAAGAAATCATCGATGATTTCGTCATGAAGCTGCGGATGGTGCGCTTCCTGCGGACCCCGGATTACAACCAACTGTTTTCGGGCGATCCCACTTGGGTGACGGAATGTATCGGGGGGATGAGTGAAGATGGACGTCCTCTGGTCACCCGCACTAGCTTCCGCTTCCTCCATACCTTATATAACCTAGGTGCGGCCCCGGAACCTAACTTAACTATTCTGTGGTCCGAACGGTTACCGGAAAACTTCAAACGCTATTGTGCGAAAGTTTCCATCGACACCTGTTCCACCCAGTATGAGAACGATGACTTAATGCGGCCCAATTATGGCGACGATTACGGCATTGCCTGCTGCGTCAGCGCCATGCGAATTGGCAAACAAATGCAGTTCTTCGGGGCACGGGCCAACCTTGCGAAAGCCTTGCTGTACGCCATTAATGGGGGTAAAGATGAAAGTTCAGGGGAACAAATAGGACCGGAATTTGCCCCAGTGATGGGAGACGATTTGGATTACGAGGATGTGGTGGCGAAATTCGATCGCTTCCTAGATTGGTTGGCAAAACTCTATGTCAACACCTTGAATGTGATCCATTATATGCATGATAAATATTGCTATGAGCGGATTGAAGCCGCTTTGCACGATCGCGATATTTATCGAACCCTAGCTTGTGGCGTTGCCGGACTTTCCGTGGTGGCAGACTCGCTCTCGGCGATTAAATATGCCAAAGTCAAAGCCCTTCGCAATGATCAAGGTTTAATCGTGGATTACCAGATTGAAGGCGAGTATCCCAAGTATGGGAACAACGACGATCGCGTCGATGAAATTGCCGCTGCTCTGGTGGAAAACTTCATGAACAAGATCCGCAAGCATAAAACCTATCGGAATGCGGTTCCCACCCAGTCTGTCCTCACCATTACCTCGAACGTGGTTTATGGTAAAAAAACTGGGAATACCCCCGATGGACGGAAAGCTGGGGAACCCTTTGCACCAGGTGCGAACCCGATGCATGGACGGGATACCAAAGGGGCGATCGCAGCCTTATCTTCCGTGGCTAAACTGCCCTATCAACACGCTCAAGATGGGATTTCCTACACCTTCTCCATCGTTCCGAAAGCATTAGGAAAAACCGAAGGCGATCGGCTTACCAACCTCGTAGGAATTTTAGATGGATTCTTCCACGATCAAGGGCATCACATTAACATCAACGTCCTCGATCGCGAAACCCTGATTGATGCGATGGATCACCCGGAAAAATATCCCCAACTCACCATTCGGGTCTCAGGTTATGCGGTCAACTTCATTAAGTTAACCCGCGAACAACAGTTAGACGTGATTAACCGCACCTTCCACGAACGCATCTAATCCTTTCAACAACTACAAAGGTGGGCCTTTAGCTCACCTTTGTAGTTTGTATGATGTCCAAATGAATATTCAGCCTTCCCTTTATTTTCCCTCTTTAAAATGCTAGATAAAACAGCCAATCCCACCGCTACCTCTCCCGCCGTTCGAGCCTTTCAAGCCGTCGGTGCCATCCATTCCGTCGAAAGCTGTGGAACCGTGGATGGTCCAGGCATTCGGTTTGTAATTTTCACCCAAGGCTGTCCTCTACGCTGTCTGTACTGCCATAATCCTGATTGCCGACATATCGAAGAAGGGAAAGTCGTCAGTGTGGATGAACTCATCGAAGAAGTGCAAAAATATCGCTCCTATATGCGCTTTTCCGGAGGAGGAGTGACAGTGACTGGGGGCGAACCCTTGATGCAGCCCGAATTCGTGCGGGAAATCTTCCGGCGTTGCAAAGAATTAGACATTCATACGGTTTTGGATACCTCGGGTTATGTCCAATTAAATGCCGCTAAACCCGTCTTGGACTATGTAGATTTAGTTTTACTGGATATTAAATCTTATAATCGGGCGCTGTATGAAAAAGTGACCAAGGTTTCTCTGGAACCCACCCTAAAATTTGCTGAATATCTCAAGGAGATTAATAAACCGGCTTGGATTCGGTTTGTTTTAGTTCCCCACCTCACGGATAACCGGGAGAATGTGGAAGGACTCGCCCAATTTGTGTCCACTTTAACTAATGTGGAAAAAGTGGAAGTGTTGCCCTTTCATCAAATGGGAGAATATAAGTGGGAACAGTTGGGGTATGAGTATGAATTAAAAAATACTCAACCCCCCACACCGGAAGAAATTGAAGCGGTGATGGAAATTTTTAGAAGTTATGGGTTGCCGGTGCAGTAAAGGGGGAGGAGGTTGGGACCGCAGAAGTTGAGGCACCGGGGTTCAAGATAAAAGTTAGGGCAATCAGCAGCAAGGTAGAAGTAGAAACCCGGCTTCGGGTTATCGAATGCTGTCCTGATGCCCTAGGACGCCGGTGCAGTCTAGAAAAGACCAACTGAGTTTTTTACAACCTATTACCCTACCCCAGAAACGGGCAAAAACGGGGTTTCGGGTGGGAAATAGAAAACAGGACCGATGCCCTAGGTGGGAGAAAGTTAAGGTAGATAACAGGCGATCGCCTGAATATTCAAGGTTTTCTGACAAAACGGGTCCGTCTCACTTGCGCGCCTCCCCAGGTTGCCGACAGCGGGCGAATTGAAGAGGTGATCGCCCCCTAAAGTATCCCAACCCACTGACAAACATCAGCCTATTTCGTTAAGGTGGAAAGGATAAAACTCTATGCCTGACGCCATTGACAACGAAGTAACTGCACAATTCTAAAAGGATTGTTACTTTTTCCCGAAATAGCGAACAGGAGTGGGTAGGCTAGGCTTAAGTAACTCTAAGCTTTTTTACTCAAAAAGATAGGGTCGCATCTGGAATAATGTCCATTTAGAAGATTATATTTAAGGAACATCAAGCGATGCAAAAGCCAATCGCAACCAACCCAGACCAAAACCAGGGCAGCGTCTCTAAACAAGACGTCTTGCGTTATGAACGTCAACCCCTGGATGCCATTTTTAAACCCAAAAATGTTGCCGTAATCGGTGCAACCGATCGCCTCGGTAGTGTGGGACGAACCATTTTATCTAATTTAATTGCCAGTCCCTTTGGTGGGGCAGTCTTTCCCGTCAATCCCAAGCGGGACAACGTGCTGGGGATCAAAGCCTATCCCAGCATTTCCGCTGTACCCGACCCCGTAGACTTGGCAATCATCGTCACCCCCGCCCCCACAGTCCCGGGGATCATTCGCGAATGCGTCGCGGTAGGCATTCCTGGGGCGATTATCATCTCCGCCGGATTCAAAGAAATTGGCCCTGCCGGAATCGAACTCGAACAGCAAATTCTCGCCGAAGCCCGTCGCGGTAAAATGCAGATTATCGGACCCAACTGCCTTGGGGTGATGAGTCCCCTCACCGGACTCAATGCCACCTTTGCCACCAAAATGGCTAAACCGGGGAATGTGGGCTTTATCAGCCAAAGTGGGGCATTGTGTACTGCCATTCTCGATTGGAGTTTGCGGGAAAATGTCGGCTTTAGTGCTTTTATGTCCATTGGTTCCATGCTGGATGTGGGTTGGGGGGATTTAATCTATTACCTCGGGGACGACCCCAACACCCAAAGCATCGTCATCTACATGGAATCCATAGGAAATGCGCGATCGTTCCTCTCTGCCGCCCGAGAAGTAGCCCTCAGCAAACCGATCATTGTCATCAAAGTTGGACATACCGAAGCTGCTGCCAAAGCTGCCGCCTCTCATACTGGCACCTTAACCGGCAGTGACGAAGTGCTTGACGCCGCCTTCCGACGCACTGGCGTCTTGCGCGTCAACAATATCTCCTACGTTTTCTATATGTCCGAGGTACTCGCCAAACAACCGCGCCCCAAAGGACCCCATTTAACCATCCTCACTAATGCCGGAGGTCCCGGGGTGATTGCCACAGACGCCTTGATTACCGAAGGGGGACAACTCACCGAACTCGCCCCAGAAACCATTTCAGAACTGGATGAATTTTTACCCACCCACTGGAGTCGCAGCAACCCGATCGACATTTTAGGGGATGCCGAACCGAATCGCTATGCTCAAACTTTAGAGAAGGCGGCAAAAGACCCAAATAGTGATGGATTGTTGGTCATTTTGACCCCGCAAGCGATGACGGACCCCACGGAAACCGCCAAACAACTGGCACCCTACGCCAAAATCAAAGATAAACCGATTTTGGCAAGCTGGATGGGCGGAGAAGATGTCCTAGAAGGGGCGAATTTTCTTAATCAAGCCAATATCCCTACCTTTCCCTATCCGGATACAGCGGCGCGGTTGTTTAATTATATGTGGCGCTATAGCTACAACCTCCGGGGGTTGTACGAAACGCCGGTACTTCCCAAGGATGATGACCACAACACGCCCGATCGCGCCTTAGTCGAGAAAATCATTACCCAGGCGCGGAAAGAGGGACGCAACCTGTTGACGGAGTTTGAATCGAAACAGGTATTCGCCGCCTATGGTATTCCCACAGTGGAAACTCACATTGCCACCAGTGAAGCCGAAGCAGTCGCTTATGCCAATCAAATCGGCTATCCCATCGTCCTCAAACTGTATTCTGAAACAATTACCCATAAAACCGATGTCGGCGGTGTGAAGCTCAATTTAGGCAGTCCTGAAGCCGTGGGAAATGCTTATCGGGCGATCGAAACTTCGGTGAGTGAAAAAGCTGGGGCGGAATATTTCCAAGGGGTAACCGTCCAGCCGATGATTAAGTTAGACGGGTATGAGTTAATCGTTGGTAGCAGTATCGACCCGCAATTTGGTCCGGTTTTACTCTTTGGAACCGGGGGACAGTTGGTGGAAGTGTTTAAAGATCGAGCCCTGGGTTTACCGCCCTTGAATACCACCCTGGCAAGGCGGATGATGGAACAGACCAAAATATACAAAGCCTTGCAAGGGATTCGGGGACGGGACCCGGTGGATATCGGGGCGATCGAGCAATTGATGGTGAGATTTAGTCAGCTAATCGTCGAACAACCTTGGATTAAAGAGACGGATATTAATCCTTTGCTGGTATCTCCCGAACAGATTATCGCCTTGGATGCCCGGGTGGTCCTACACGACCCCGATAGCAATCCCGATGAGTTACCTCGTCCAGCGATTCGGCCTTATCCGACCCAGTATATTACAATGTGGTCGATGAAGAATGGCACGCCGGTGAGAATTCGTCCGATTCGTCCGGAAGATGAACCGTTGGTGGTTAAGTTCCATGAGTCTTTGAGCGATCGCTCAGTCTATTTCCGGTACTTCCACCTCCTGAAACTCAGTCGCCGGATCTCTCACGAACGGTTAGCGCGGATTTGCTTTATCGATTACGATCGCGAAATGGCACTGGTGGCTGATTACCGAGATCCTGCAACAGGAGAACATCAAATCCTCGGATTCGGTCGTCTCAGCAAGTTGCACGGTTCCAATGAAGGGGAATTTGGATTACTGATTGCCGACCCCTATCAAGGGTTAGGGTTAGGAACAAAACTGCTGCAACAGTTGATTGAAGTGGGACGAAGTGAGAAGCTGGTCCGGATTACCGCTGATATTCTGCCGGATAATGGTGCGATGCAGCACTTATCTCAGAAAGTGGGTTTCCGCTTGAAACGGCAGGAAGATGTCATTCGGGCGGAGATGGAGTTGTAATCGAGTAGAGTGGGTGCGATCGGGAAACTGAGCGCACCCGTTCTCACCCTTCTGGGGGCTTTTCCTGAAAAAAGCCCCGACGATACCGCTTAAAACGGGTCTTAACTCTGACTCTGAGGAGGCTTATCAGGATTCGATAAGTCTTGGATGACTTGTCGAACTTGCTCAATGTCTAATTGTAAGGCCAACGCAATTTGTTGTACAGTCAAACCCATTTCCAATAGATTAGGGACCGATTCGAGCTTACCTTCCACCTTACCTTTGAGCTTGCCTTTTTCCTCCGCTTTCGCGGCGACTTCTTGGAAATACCGCGTCTGTTTCAACTCGTCTAATCCAAACATGGCTTCAATCTCCTGAGTTGTCAAATCCGTGAGCTTATAGACCATGATGGTCTCTATTAATCCTACTACTTTTTGCTTGAGTCCTTCATCCACAAGCTGCTGCTTTGCCTGCTGGATTAATTGGTGTGCTTTGTCGATCGCCGTTTGACGTTCTTCAACCACTAAGGTTACCATTCCCAATCCCAAGGAGGGAGTCGGAGGGTCTTCTAGTTCATCCAGATAAACTTGAACTAATAGTGGGGTCTCTTCCGGACAGTCGCCTTTCAGAAATCGTTGATATTGGCGAGGGACTCCGGGGTCGCAACTGCGGGATGCAAAGATTGCCACTGCTTGAAAATCTTGCAGCGGTTGATATTGACCCAAATACACGAAAATTTCCCCCAGAAACCGCCAGTAAAAATCATCTTTCTTTTGAAACTGCACCTCTAGAAAATAAATCAATCGCTCATTGTCTCCCTCGGGCGGTAACAACACCCCATCGAATCGACGGGATAATTCTTTGATTTCCCGCGATGTAAACTCATATCCTTGACCTTTTTCGCCCGCTTCCCCCATCAGTTCAAAGACTAGACTGGGAAAAGTTTGAAAAAGTTGATAAAAAATTGTATCTGTTCTCACAGGCAGATATTTTAGCTAAAACTATTTTCCATCCTATTATATTGTTTTTAACGAGATATTTAACATACTAAAACTAAATAGGCGCAAGAAAATATTGCTACTTACACTAGAAGAATCGGTTATTGTGTAATATCCTACACAGACAGTTAATGGTGTTTTTGTTTGTTGGATAAAACCCCGAGGGAAACCCAATTTATGCAAAAGAAACCCAAATTTAACGACCAGTTGTCAAATTCCGCGACCCAAATTATCCAAAAGTTAGAGGCAACTCGGCGGAAATCATCGGGAATTGTCATCAATTGTCAATCGTCTTGGAGAAAGAGTAGCGATCGCCAGGGCGTGAATCTGGTACTGTTTTAGGACAAGCAATGAGGTAATAGTGCTGGGGTGTCAATCCCTCAGACAACAACCCCAAGCCAAACCCTATAGAGAACGAAACAACCAGGAGAACTATGGCGGCATTAACAGGACGAGATCTACTCAGCGTTGCTGATCTGAGCATTGAAGAACTGCATCACCTGCTGGATCTCGCGACGCAGATGAAAGCCGGAACCCTCACCCCCCGATGCGAAAAAGTGCTGGGGTTGCTGTTTTCCAAAGCCTCAACCCGGACTCGGGTCAGCTTTACCGTGGCAATGTACCAACTTGGGGGTCAAGTCATTGACTTAAATCCCAATGTCACCCAGGTAAGTCGGGGGGAACCCTTACCGGACACTGCCCGGGTATTAGACCGATATTTGGATGTTGTTGCAATTCGGACCTTTGATCAGGCGGACCTAGAAACCTTTGCCCACTATGCCGAAATGCCGGTGATTAATGCCTTGAGCGATCGCGAACATCCCTGTCAAGCCTTAGCCGATATTATGACCGTTGGGGAATGTTTCGGACAACTCGAAGATGTCACCCTCACCTATCTAGGGGATGGCAATAATGTCGCCCACTCCCTCCTCCTCGCTGGCGCAATGGTAGGGATGAACATCCGCATCGCCACCCCGGCACAATTTGAACCGGCTACCGAAATTGTCGAACAAGCCCAGAAAATCGCCAAAGGGAAAAGTGAAATCTTAATCACCCATGACCCCATCCAGGCGGTGAAAGGTGCACAAGTGCTCTATACCGACGTTTGGGCGAGTATGGGACAAGAGGAAGAAGCCAGAACCCGGATTCCGCTATTTCAGCCTTACCAGGTGAATGAAGACTTGTTTAATCATGCCGATGGAAGTGCGATTATTTTACACTGCTTACCGGCTCATCGTGGGGAAGAAATTACCGATGGGGCGATCGAAGGGGCGGCATCCAGAGTTTGGGATCAAGCCGAAAATCGAATGCACGCCCAAAAAGCGCTACTGGCAAGCGTACTCGGGGCAATTTAGGAGGGAAAAGCCCGACACCCATGCAGGGTGCGGCGTTTGCGGACAAAGCCCGCCTGCGCGGGCTAAGAAACAAGCATGATCGCCAGTTTCATCATGGGTTCTGTCACCAGTTTGGTCCCGGCGTTAACGATGGAAGACTTGGGGTTACGCCTAATGTTCATTACTGCCAGCGTTAGCAGCTTGTGGGTGATTGCCTTATTTGTAACCCAACCAGAAACAGAAGCAACCCTCAATGAATTCTATCGCCAGGTTCGTCCCGGTGGACCCGCTTGGACAAAGCAACGCGCCCGTAACGGATTAAAACCCGCCCAGAATTTGAGTCTCGATTTGCAGCGAGTGGCAGCAGGGATTTTACAGCGGTTTGGGTTTTTGTTAACCACGGAAGGGTTTTTACTCGGGCAACCTGCGATCGGGTGGATTTCCCTAATTGTTGGGGTTGGGGGATGGATGTGGTTACGGCAACTGAATAAGTCTAATGCATTACTGATGGCTAGACCCGGAAGCGATCGCGATTAGTCCCCCACAAAAGGTGAGGATTCCTCCCCCGCCACTTGTCTGGCAATCCGCTAACAAATCGTGAGATAATAATCAAAGTCACCCCTGAGTCCAAAAGGGTGCAGCCTGCTCAACCCTCATGCCCCCAGTTCCACCGTCCTACCTTCTACCCCAATGATGTCACTAATCCGATCGCAAATTCTTCCGTTCTTCATTTTCCTCGTCTTTTTAGTCGCATTAGTTGCCGTGAGTGCGCGGATTTTCTTACCTGCCGATATGATGGCCCCCGCACCCATCGAAGAACAAGTGCAACCCGCCGATCGCCTCTCCAGTATCTCCTTCCCAAAGGTTGCTGAACTGCCTCCTTCCCTGTCCCATTTGATTAAAGGGTTACCTGAAGATACGCTGTTTTTCAATCAAGAGAGTTAGAGGAATTTGCACATTAAACCTGCAACTCGGGAACTGATTCCGGGATATTACCTGCGCGTGGGTTTATCCCGCGATCGCTACTTATTGGTAAAGTTCTTGAGGTTAACTTATCAGGAACTTTACCCAGACCATGACTTTTCCCATTTAGCCAAAACTGTTAACCAATATTTTGCCGAGGAAACGCCATTATGGTGGGTGGAATATCCCGGTAATTCTGAACCCGTGGGTTGTTTGTGGTTAGGAAATGCAGTGGATCAAGTCAAAGGCGATCGGCACGCTCATATTTTTGTCCTCTATGTAGCACCAGAACACCGCCGCCGAGGAGTGGGTTCCGCATTAATGGAATATGCCGAAAATTGGGCCCGAGAACGAGGCGATCGCCAGATGGGTTTACAAGTCTTCCTCAATAATCCCCCCGCTTTAAATCTCTATCAAAAATTAGGCTATCAAAGTCATTCCGTCTGGATGCTTAAATCTTTAGAATAATGAAACCGCTCAAATTATCATCCAAAATCAGTCCAGGTTTAATCCTGGCTCATTCAGGTTTATTCCCAGCCGATTCAATCCGATTTCTACATACTCATATTCTCGTTCAATACTAATTGATTTTCTTTCTAATCGCTGAGAAACCGCTGCTGTGGTAAAGGTTCCAGCAAATAAATCTAATACAACATCCCCTGGATTGCTACTCGCTTTAATAATTCGTTCGAGTAGGGCTTCCGGCTTTTGCGTCGGATGTTTTCGATATTCCGGCATTTTATATCTCACTCGTGGAATATACCAGACATTTCCAGGAACTTTCGTTGTACAATAAAGAGCTGGTTTGCTTTTTCGATAATCTATCAGTTTTCGGACTGCACCCGTTTTCGCTTCCACCCGAATTTCATCGCCATTAAATGTATAATTGTGAGGATTTTTAACAGCAAATAGAATCGGTTCATACAATGAGCCAAAGTATTTTTTGGCTTGCATTCCCGAACTATCATAATGCCAAACAATTCGAGATAAAATAGTTAATCTGTTTTGAAGATAAATATCCAAATAAGGCATATACTGGGTAGCAGACATCAAATATAATGTCCCGGTGGTTGTGAGCTTGCGAAAACATAATTCTAACCATTGATAGCACCAGTCTAAATAAACCTCATCGCAATTCCACTGCTCTTTTTTGCCATTAAAAATTTTGCCGATATTATAGGGAGGGTCGGCAAAAATTAAATTAATGCTGTTATCTTCAATCCCGGTTTCTAAGGCTTCGGTCACATCTCCCCAAATCACCTGATGTCCGGGGATTTCAAATACTTTCATTCAAGTTTTACCCCCTGATTTGAAGGCTTGAAGCATGGGAAAACGGCACTGCATTATCCTCCCCAGTTAATCCTATTTCCCATACCATGCCTGCAATCCCTGGCGATGAACTTCTTGCCAGGGGATATCCTGCGATCGCGCAATGGTGGCACAATCCTCATACTCCGGTTGCACATTAGTAATGGTTCCTTGACTATCCGTGGCAACCTTCACCCGCACTTCCCCAAATGGGGTGGAAACAGTATGGAGTTCCCGATGCAAAATCGATCGCTGTTGGGTCGAAATCCGAATCCCCAGGGTAGGTGTCTCCCGAAATATTACCGCTTCACAGGCTTTTTGTTGTTCGGGATGACAAATCACCGTCAGCAAGATGCCGGTTCGGGATTTTTTCATGGCGATCGCCTCCGTAAAGGCATCCAACGCACCTGCCCCAAATAATCGCTCTAAGGTATAGGCGATCGCCTGGGGATTGGCATCATCAATTTGAGTTTCTAAGACTGTAATGGTTTCCGTAACCGTAGAGTCTGGCGGATTAGTCGTTAACTCCCCCACCCACAGGCGCAGAATATTGGGAATCGGCAAATCCCGAGAACCTGCACCTAATCCGATTTGGTGAATCGTCATCGGAGGCGGATTCCCAAAGGCAGTGGCGAGGGTAACCGCGATCGCTGCACCAGTTGGGGTGACTAACTCTTGGGCAATCCCATTACTATAAACCGGCACCTGGCGCGATTGGAATAACGACAGGACCGCAGGCACTGGCACTGGCAATCTACCATGTGCTGCCCATACTGTACCCCCTCCCGTGGGTAAGGGTGAACAATACAATTCCTCAATTCCTAACCAATCTAATCCCAAGCAAGTCCCGACAATATCCACGATCGCATCGGTTGCACCCACTTCATGAAAATGCACCTGTTCCGGCGCAATCCCATGAACCGCCCCCTCGGCAACGGCTAAAGTCCGAAATACTTGCAAACTCCAGGTTTCAGCCCGTTTGGGTAACTGTGCCCCTTTAATCAGGGCCTCGATTTCCGGTAAGTGGCGCGTCGGGTGATGACTGTGATGATGTTTGTGTTCATGCTCATGCTCATGTTCGTGATGATGATGCTCATGCTCATGTTCGTGATGATGATGAGGGGGGCGATCGCCCGAATCTGGATTAGACTGAGCAACAGTCTCAACCAAATCAACATGAATTTTCATCGCCTGCTGGGTGTTGCGCTGTACCCATTCTTGCCTGAGTTGGTATTCCGGACCAATACCGAGGCAGTCGAGTTGCTCCCTGAGATAGTCAAACGGAACCCCAGCGCTCACCAGTGCGCCAAGGAACATATCACCAGCAATGCCGGTGGGACATTGAAGATAGGCAATTTTTTTCATCAATCCGCACAATAAAGAGTCAGGAGCCTAGATTGTTCGCGAAATTGTCCTTTGTCATTGGTCACTGGTCCTTGGTCACTGGTCACTGGTCATTGGTCACTGGTCATTGGTCACTGGTCCCTTGACAAATGACAAATGACAAATGACAAACGACAAATGACAAACGACAAATGACTAATTCATAGGCAATCCAGTTCAAGTTAATTTTCACATTTCAATTCACCGATTATGGCCACTCTATACGAAATTCATCCAGAAACCCCCCAAGTTCGCAAAATTGAAGAAGTGGTGGATGCACTGCACAAGGGTGCAGTGATGCTCTACCCCACGGATACGGTTTATGCGATCGGCTGTGATATTACCGTTAAAGGCGCGATCGAACGAGTTAGGCAGATCAAGCGACTCTCGAATGATAAGCCGTTAACCTTTCTGTGTCCTTCATTATCCAATATTGCGGCCTACGCCACCGTCACCGATTCAGCCTATCGCATTATCAAGCGCCTGATTCCGGGACCTTACACCTTTTTGCTTCCGGCAACGAAACTGGTACCGAAGCTGGTGATGGACCCCAAACGGAAAACCACGGGTATCCGGGTTCCAGATAATCGGGTGTGCTTAGATTTACTCGATGCACTGGGAAACCCGATTATTTCGACTTCCGCGCCTCTACCGAGTGATTTTAAACACCTGGGTTTCATCGGTAAGGCGGAGTTATTTGACGAAGTGGAAAAGCTGGTAGATGTGATTATTGATACTGGAGAAGAGCCGGGGTATCAAGTCTCGACCATTCTGGATTTAACGGACAACGAACCGGCGATCATTCGGGAGGGTTTAGGGGCTGAACTGGTTGCTAATGCGATTTGAACGTCTGCCTCGCACCCTGTAAGGGTGGAAGATCATCGGACAAAGCCCGCCTGCGCTGGCTAAAAGCCTCCTCGCACCCTGAAGGGTGGAGCTATACGGACAAAGCCCGCCTGCGCGGGCTAAAAGCCGCCTCGCACCCTGAAGGGTGGAGCTATACGGACAAAGCCCGCCTGCGCGGGCTAAGAAAACTTGAATTCTTAACCTGTCTGCGATCGCAGACAGGTTTGTTTTAGCACCCCACCACGGACGCCCTCATACCCAATCCGATTGTAAAAAACTTATTTTACTCTTCAGCCTGCGGAGGCAGGCTTCGTCCGTAGAGCCAGACCCTTCAGGGTGCAGGTTTTTTAGCACCTTACCCTTAACCATCCCAACGGGTGATCTTTTGAACATTGCTAACCATTGGCTCCGGATGAGCCCCGTTCCCAAACGAAGAGGATCACTGAGATTTTATATCCAAGTTTTAAATGATACCCATGTGCCAGTTGTCAATGCGGAGTAGGTGGAGTCAACCACTTTCTGCACTGTCCACTCCCAAATCCTCAGCCATTGGCCGATCGCAACCGGAAAAGAACAGACAGTCGTGCATCCTGTCCCGTTGCAGCAGTATGCCGGTTTAGAAAGAGGGATCTTCTCCCCACCAAAGTCCGCTGAATCTTGGGACAGTCTAAATGTAGACAGCGCAGGGAGCAAAGCAAGAGGCTCAACCGACAAGCGACCCTCTCCTCCTCTCCCCTAATGTCTGCGGTTCTTTAGTCCGGTGCGTTACCCGAGGCAAAACTCATGAACGTTAAACTAGCCAACTCGTCCAATTCCCGGAAAAACGATGCTCAAGTTCCTGCTACTCCTCAAATGACCGCAGGCACTCCTTCCGTGGAGAGCCAATCAGGAGACACCCCCGAAGAACCCATCCTGATACTGGGAATGGACACGGAACAGTTGAGTGAGCAAATCCTCGATGAACTCAGCCAAAAGCTGAAAAGCGGCTCGAAAAGCGCCCAAGAAGTGGCCCGACGGATTGCCAAAGAAGTAGAACGGATTTGCCGCAAAAGCAATCGGATTCAAAATTCTGGTGAGGTGCGCTCCTGGCAGATTACTCTAGCTCGCCATCGCTTACAAAAGTCTCTCCATTACTACAAGCTTGGTTCTCGTCAAGGTCGGGTGGACCTCCATGCTCAACTTAGCTCGATGGTTTACCGTCACGTTGCTCACCTGCACTCTCGCCTGAGTTTCCAAGCGCGATACACCTTAATCGAAGATTTCTTGCAAGGGTTCTATATCGAGGTGCTGCGTGCCTTCCGTCGCGAACATGAAATGCCCCTAACCTACACCCCTCGGACTCAGTTAGAACTGGCAGAGTATATGGCCTTTACGGAACATTACGCCAAGCGTCGGATTACTCTCCCGGGTCGCTACAATCAACAACTGATTGTACTGCGTGCTCAAGGGTTCGCCCAAGGTCAACCTCCTGAAACTCTGGTGGATATCGAACAGGCGATCGAGTTTCCCAAGGGTGAAGATGCTGAGGTTCAAAGTCGCTCTTATGCAGCGCAGCAGGTTCGGGAAAAAATGATTGCCGAGATGGTGGACCCAGCCGAGGCAGTGTTGCGCGATCGCGTGATTGCTGAGTTGATTCAATATCTGGAGTCTCAAGGTCAATCGGACTGTATCGATTACTTAGTTCTGAAGCTGCAAGATTTAGCCGCTCCGGAAATCGACGAAATCCTCGGTCTGAGTGCACGTCAGCGGGATTACCTGCAACAACGCTTCAAGTATCATGTCGAAAAGTTCGCTCGCTCTGGACATTGGAAACTGGTCCATCAATGGCTCGGTGCAGACTTGGATCAAAATCTGGGAATGCCGTTGCAGCAGTGGGATAATTTCCTGGGGGAACTCTCCGAAGAACAGCAGCAGCTTTTAACCCTGAAGCGCTCTGGAGCCAGTGACACGGAAATCGCCCAAGAGATTAAATGCACTCCCAAACAGGTCCAAAAGCGTTGGTCAGCACTTCTGGAAAAGGCTTGGCAATCTCGTAATACTGAATCTCAGGAGAAGTAATTCCCTGTGCTAATCACTACTAGGTTCCCGGGTCATCGGTCTGTGTTCACGAGCGATCGCTCAATCCACAGGTGGGGGACCGGCAGACACCCTCCGACTGCCGCCTCTGTTTTCCCCCCCTTCCAGATTTCTGGATCCCGTTGTTGGTTCGATTGGGATCCGGTCCCTCGACTCCGAGGGCATATTCCCTGGATAACCAAGCCCCTGGCTTGGTTATTTTTGTGCCGTTCTCCAGGTCTGTGTAAGCTCTAGTGCCGATGTGTAAAAATAAGTAGCCAGTCTAATCAAGCTCCTTGAACCCTTGAAATTTCCATACAAATGGTTTGGCGCTCGTTCGGTTGAAGTAATCGATAAACTTAAGGATTTGTTCAGATAGGTCATAGGTCGACGTGAATTCACCGCGTTTTAAAAGGCGACGGGCCAAGATACTGAACCAACATTCAATCTGGTTTAACCAGGAGGTGTGTTTGGGCAAATACACAAAACGAATTCCATGGGTTGGGTCGCTTAAAAAAGCTGAACGAGTTTTCATCGATTTCAAAATTCCTTTTTTCCCTTTAACACCTAAGTCGATATCTATCTGACAACGAGAGGCTACTAACTTAACCAGAGATTCACTCATATGCGTATTGAGTTGGTCAACAATAAAAATCCACCCGGCTTCGGGATCCGTATCAATTGTCTTAGTAATATGGTTGACAAAATCTATTTCAGTACGAGTCGGACCAATAGAGGGTTCTATAACTTGTCCCTTAAAGATATCCCAATTGGCTATTAAACTTAGAGTTCCATGTCGGATGTACTCGAACTCTATCCGTTTTACTTCTCCAGGAATCATCGATTGAGTCGGGTAAGCTCTTTCTAATGCTTGAATTCCCGTCATTTCATCGGTACTAATCAAATGCACACCGTTTTCGGCTAATTCTGATGCGTTATTGTGTAATTCACAAATATTTTTTACCTGGTTTTGAAATGCTTCCCTATCTTTAGGGGCTGTATTTAGCCAGTATCGAGAGCGGTGAGGTTGAAGATCAGCCTCCTTTTAAAAACCGACCCACACTATAGCGGGAAATTTCTTTGACTATTCCTCTTTTAACGACTTCTTCTGCCAATTCTTGGTGAGTCCATTCATTGATTGGCCGCTGACTTTGTGAGGGATGTTCACAGGCCACTGCCACAATTTGGACAATATTATCTACCGTAAATGTGGCGGGCTTACCGGAACGAGGTTGATCACTTAAAATATCTACAATCAGTTGAATTAATTTTTTATCGCTAGTTGCGGAGGTTTCGGCTTCCGCTAGAGTAGCTGAGGCATCAGCCCATCGGGAGCGCCACATCCGCACTTGATTCCGGTTCATTTCCAACCGATTGGAGATTTCGGTATTATTGACTCCATCAGCGGCCAACAAGACTAACTTGGCCCTTTCTACTAACCGATGGGGATTAGTTGCCTTGCGCGATATTTGTTCTAGTAACTGATGCTGCCTGTCCGATACTGTACAGACTTTAGCTTTTGGAGTAGGCATGATTGATTACGTCCAGATAGAAGCGTGAGGCGAGGGCCCTGATAGGGGTCCCTCTGCCTCTTCATCTCATTATAGCTGATTATCTTCTTTTGCACACCTGCACTAGGTACAGCGGGAAGACAACCGGGTTTCTTGCGTAAAGTTATGCCCATTCGCCACAAATTAGGGCCAGAAACCCACTTTCTTCTCCCGTGAATTTATACTGATGGGAAATCTCTAAGGGTTTTCCAACAAATAAATTCTTCAAATGGGATGCGATCACACTTAACAAGGCTCTTTTAGCCCGCCTTCGCGGGCTACCCTTCGGGAAGCCGCTAGCGCGTCTACGTTCGTGTAGCCTCCGGGCTGGACGCTGCGGGTTTTTTGGGTATTTTATTTTTTGGAGTTCCCTAAGCGGGCTGCTGCGGGTTGAATATTTCCCCTTTCATCAATCACCCCTTGTTAATTATGGATTGTTCATAGCCCTGATTCAATTTAGATTTAATCATTTTTTAACTTTTGTCGTGATGACTGGATTGAGACTGTTAAAATATGTAAAGAAAATTCTCGCACTCGTCAAGATCGACTTCTAAATTCCAAACGTTCGATGCGAGTGCTACGGGTTGAGGACTCTATCGCCCTTCCCTTCCGATCGCGGACCCTTGATGCCGACGTCGAGATGAACGACCGAAGGTGACGTTTTGCCGTCAACCCTGGCCTTTTCAGGGTGTGTTGATCTTCAACCCGAACACTCGCAAATTTATGAGGTAGTTATGACGCTCTCTGTCTCTGAACAGTCTATTTCAACTCAGCCCGCTGCACAGAACAAAGCGGCGCTAGGTCGTGTGTTTCAGTCGATCAACCCTGATAGTTGCCCGACTGCTTATAATTTTCATCTCCATACCGTCTGTTCTGATGGCAAGTTACGCCCAGAAGAAGTTATGGAACAAGCTATCCGCATTGGTCTCAAAGGGCTGGCGATTACGGATCATCACAGTGTGGGAGGTTACTACGCTGCCCAACGCTGGTTGGATGAATGGTGGCTCGACCACTCCAATTTATATCAAAGCGACAGAACCGTTGCTGAACTGCCTCAACCCCCCCAACTCTGGACCGGGGTCGAAATTAATGCCTGTCTCCTGGATGCGGAGGTTCATATTTTGGCCTATGCCTTTAATCCAGAACATCCTCGGATGCAACCCTATCTGGAAGGTCACACGGTCAAAGGTCCTGCTTATCAAGCCTCTGAAGTGATTCATGCCATTCAAGCTGCGGGAGGATTGGCGGTTTTGGCTCACCCGGCGCGGTATGCCAAGCGATCGCCCGAGGACCTGATTCCGGAGGCCGCTTATTTGGGCATTGATGGTATCGAAACCTATTATGCCTACAACAACCCTAACCCCTGGAAACCCAGTCCCAAGCAAACCGCCAAAGTTCATGAGTTAGGTGCCACTTATGGCTTATTCCATACCTGTGGCACCGACACCCACGGCTCTAATTTACTGTTACGTCTGTGATCCAAACATGGCAGGACCCAGGCAGAGGAACCTCATTTTCTCTGCCTCAGAACCCACCGGCTAGGACGACAACGGTCATTGTCCCCAAACTCATCAAAATCATTAACGCGGCCATCATTAAGACTTGCCCGAGAGGTGAGGAAATTTTTGCAACTTTCATAAGTTTTAGGTCTTTTTTCTTATTGTTTGTTGAAGTAGTGGGTCAAACCTTAGCAAAAATTTTCTGCAAAATGAGAAATTATGACCAATTTTTAAACAAATGTAACTTTTCTTAATCATTTGCCGATCGCGGATGGTGATTCCCTGGGTTGAAGTCAATCACCCGCAACGAGCCTTATCCCCTTATTCTGTAAGACCATGTTCAAGGGCATAACGCACTAACTCAGTCCGGCTGTTGGTGCCGGTTTTGCTAAATAAGCGGCTGACATATTTTTCAACGTTGCGAACGCTGGTATCGAGATTTCGGGCGATTTCCTTGTTCATCAGTCCCTTAGCCACTAAATCCAAAACACTTTGTTCGCGAGGGGTGAGGTCAATTTTGATGGGGGGTGGGGTTTGGGCAATGGAATGACGACCCGATAACATGGACTTAATTTCCCCAATTTCTCGGGCTAAGGAAGCTAAATCCGGGGCTTCTCCCTCTCCACTGGCAGCGGCGCGACGATCTAACAAGTTGCGGACGATCGCCACTAATTCATCGGGGTCAAACGGTTTGGAGAGGTAGGCATCACAACCGGCTTGATAGCCTTGGATGCGATCGCCCGTCATCCCTCTAGCGGTTAAAAAAACCACTGGCATCACTTTAAACCGAGGGTCTTCTCTCATCCGTTTGAGAAATTCAAATCCATCGACTTGAGGCATCATCAAGTCCGTAATCACTAAATCTGGATGTTGCTGTTGCAGCAAATCCCATCCATCATTGGCATTACTCGCCACCTGAACGGAAAACCCTTCATCTTCCAGATAGGCTTGCACTGCTTCCCGTAATCCGGGTTCATCATCGACAAGGAGGAGTTGAGCTGACATCCTGAAATCTCCTAAAGGGGTTACTGCTTTTAACTTTAGCGAAATTTGGGGTCACATTGGCGGTGAGGGTTATGATTGTGGGGTTTTAGTCGGGTGAGGATAGGGTTTGGGAGGGAATAACCGCAGCAAGTCGGGAGGTTGAACTGATGGGGAAGAACCACACCCAGTCGTGAGGTTGAATTTAGGAATTGTCTTCGAGTTCTATGCCTCCGGATGGAGGGCATTAGCAAAGGTATAGGGAATAATCTCTGTCGGGTTAGTACCGGCGTTTACCAATCTTTGCGATCGAGAGCGTACATTATGAATAGAGAAGAACGGTCTTACGATATCATCGGATTTGGAGATGAAGTACCCGGGGTTTTAGCGATGGTAGCAGCAGCCAGAGAGTATCGCCGTCAGACCCAAAAATATCCTAAGATGCTGTTAATGTCTAAGGCAAATGCCGGGGAAGGGATTGGCGGACATTTAATCCGAGGGAAATTATCTTATCTCGATCGCTCACAAGTGGATCGCCCCCTTCAAACTTCCCTGAATCTCGATACATTTGGTGCCCCTTCTGCCCTGTATCAGGAGTTTTTAAAACGGGCGGGGGTGGTGCAAATTGCTCTTGACCCTCAAAAGGGCGATCGCGCTTTGAAAGAGATGCTCCGGGAAGCCGGGGTGGCAATTCTCAGTGAGGTCAAAATCGCATCCGTGGTTAAATCCGGTCAAAATTTGACCAGTATTCTCACCAGTCGCGGTGAAACTTATACAGCCCAACAATTTATTGATTCTACCGTAAATGCGGAACTCGCACAAGCGGCAGGAGCGAAAAAGTCTCAAGGATTCGGGACCTTTGGATTACCAGATTCTGAACTGCCGGTGACGTTGGTGTTTGAAACGGAAGGTTTGAGCATTCAGCGCCTGAAAGAGATAGAATTAGCCTATCTGAAACGATTCAGAAATTTAGCGGATACGGAAGCCCAAAATTTCCTCAAGTCTGCCGCAGGATTTGACCCGGGTAAAGCGGAGGAACTTCGGCAGGAGTTGGTGGATTCCCACGGGAATTTAAAAACCTTGTGGGCAGGGAAAGATTATATTGATATTCGCTGTAATGCGTTATCGATCGCCTATCATTCCTTCCGAGGTAAAAAGTTATCCCTGTATGACAGTGGAGCAATTTTAGACCGAGGAAATGTGGCGATTTTATCCGGCGATCGCCTTTCCTGGAATGCGTTAATGATTGCGGTTACCGGCAGCGAAGCGGAAACCCTAGCCAACAATGGCGGGAAACCCACTCCGGCAATGCTGGCGGAAATGAAATTTGTCGAACAATGGTTTAAGAGTATTGGGGCAAAAAAGGTAACCCCTGCCTCGGAATTGTACATTCGACACGCGGGAAATATCACCGAGGCGATCGAGCCTTTAAGTGGTGCGAAAATGTTAGCCGGTGGTGTTCCTAAACAGGAAGCATTGGCAACCTTTGCCTATCATTTTGATGTACGCGGTGGAATTCCTGGCATTGGCGATAAAGCCCGAGCAAATGGGTTCCTCAGCACGATGTTTAGTAAGCCTATTTTTAATGTCGGCATCCGTCACGCGCAACTGAAATCGGTGCGGAATTTAGCCGTTGTCAGTCCCGCCTCCGGATTTGAAGGATTTGCTTCAGCAGCGGGAAGAATTGTGGAATACAATGCAGCAGTGGGTCATGGGTTAGGCATTGCGGCAACCCTGGCCCTGTTAACTAATCGAACCTTAGCGGATATTTCTAATCAAGAGGTGCGGGCAGTTCTGGTTAAGGTAGGGGAATTACCACCCATTTTTGGAAAAAGTTCGGCCCCGGATATTGCTCAATTGCAACAATTTGAATCAGCGATCGCCTAATCAAATTAACTCTTATCAAAAACAGTAAGAACATGGCAGCGCCCTGTCCTTACTGTTTTTGATTGAAACGCACATTCCGCACGATAAAATAGAGTATAGAAATAACCCGAGAGGGGTAACGTTAGCACTTTTTTTGAAAACCCTGCATAATCTGAACATCACTGCCATCCCCTCCCGATGTAGGTGAGAAAAAGGCCGATTAAGGTAAGGGAAAATTCAAACCGCAGATGCTGAGCCCAAAATAGATATTATACATATTTATTTGTAGCTGCTACCCTCCTTAAATTGGCAACGGCTAAAGGGGGACCGACGCCTAACCGGAATCAATGTTACCCTAAATTGCTCCAATCTATCCTTTTTAATAGATTGGAGCAATGTTGTCTATAAATCCCTGACTAATCAGGACGTTGGATGATAGTTTCCATCACTCGGCGCTTATTTCCATCAATTCCAAATAGGCGAACATATTCCCCGGCATAGTTCCCTAAACAGGATTTTAAGGCGGCGATCGCCTCGGATTCATTTCCGGTTTGAATGCATCCGCAACTTTGCCAGGACCCGGTTCGGAACCGACGGCGATCGACGTGTTCGATGCCAATGGGATAACCTTGTGACAGTAACTGTCGGATTTGTTGCACCGCATCCGAGTCTAAGGTGGCAGTAGCAGATGAAGGTTTGTTTTGGGGACGAGACACCTCCCCAGAGGGAGAAGCAGTGGATCCCGTCGTTGGAGCATTAGAACCCGGATTTTCCTGCCGGATTCCATTCCCCGAGGCAGGCGGTTGTCCCGGCATAAATCCAAAGCGTTGTGCCGTGTTACTTTCCGCCAAAGAACGGTTATAAGCAGCCACCAATCGCAACTCTTGAATATGTTGCTGTTCCTTCACCATTTGTTCCCCTTTTTCCATCAAGTGTTCCAGACGGAAGTCGGGTTTAATAAAGCTATGCTTTTCGCTGCTGTTAGCAACTTTTAGGCCAATTTTGTCAAATCCAGTTTGTTCAATAAAAGCCAAAATTTGCTCATCGTAAATACTGGCTCGTAAAGCACTAAAAAAGTCAATCGATTGCCCTTCAAATTTAGATACCAGTTGTTCAATTTGCGCTCGGCTTAGTCCATCGGGGGTAAAAATTCCATTGACAATTTCTAGTCGGTCCTCTCGACTCGGTTCCCAATAGAATTTGTCCATGCGTCCATCGCGAACCAAGGGGGCATACAGCGTCCCAAAGTCATTCCCCGTCACAATAATGGGCACCCGAGGCAAGGGTTCACTATCGTAGCTACCAGGAAGTTGAACATTAGTAGGATTATCGGCAATATTCATCAATGTAGCATTGACTAATTGCGTATTAACGGTGTACTGGGTTCCGCTATCCACTCGTCCCGCCCCGGCATCAATATCATTAATCATTAACACGGCTAATTTGCCATGTTTGCTAATAATATCCGCTGCTTCTCGATACCGAAAGCGCACCAACCTAGAGGGGTCTCCCGCATCCGGGCTTTCTAATTCCCCAGCGGATAGATGAATCGCTTGGACTTTCATCCGTTTAAAAACCAATTCACATTGGAAGGATTTTCCTTCTCCCTTGTGACCATGAATCCCTAAAATTAGCGGGGCGTTAATGCCCGGTAAATCCAGAAAATTTTTGGTAATATGAACCGCAAGTTTATTCAGAAATTTCGGGGCGATGTAGTAAGTCATGAAGTTCTATTAATCAGTACAAAAACACAGGAGTAAAGTGCGTCAGCGCCAAGCCATGCCTTGATGAGTTGACGCACTATTTAAAATTTTACAACCCCGGGAAATAATTAGGAAGGAGGAAGGGCGATCGGGCTGACTTTGAGTTCGGGATGATCCGCCAAGTTTTGGTCCAAATTCCACTGATTATTAAACAATAAAACCGGACGGTCCCATCGGTCTTTTGCTATAAAAGTATTGAAGAGGCGACCGACTTTCTCCAAGGTTTCCCAACCCCCAACCACCCATCGTGCGACGGAATAGGGTAAGATTTCGAGGCGAGTTTCTACGCCATACTCATTACTTAACCGGAATTGCACGACTTCAAATTGGAGTTGTCCAACGGCAGCTAAAATAGGGTCCCGTTTACTTTCATCGGTGGAGTTAAGGATTTGTACAGCCCCTTCTTCTTGCAATTCCAAGACGCCTTTATTGAAGTTTTTATACTTCGTCGGGTCAGCATTTTTGAGGAAAGCAAACAGTTCGGGGGAGAAGGAGGGAATTTCCGGATAGCGAATCGGTTTGCCCATACAAACTGTGTCCCCGATCGCAAAGCTGCCCGGGTTATTTAATCCTACTACATCTCCGGCATAAGCCACTTCTACGGTTTCCCGGTCCTGGGCAAATAATTTCTGCGGACGGGAGAGGCGAATCGTCTTACCCGTGCGCGTATGGGTCACCACCATGTCTTTTTCAAACTGACCGGAACAGACCCGCAAAAAGGCGACGCGATCGCGATGTTTAGGGTCCATGTTCGCCTGCAATTTGAAGACAAATCCGGAAAATTCGGGATAGGTTGGTGCAATTTCTCCCTGGTCACTGTCATGGGGGGCCGGGGCGATCGCATAGTCTAAAAACGCTTCCAAAAATAACTCTACCCCGAAGTTATTCATTGCGCTACCAAAGAACACCGGCGTTAATTGTCCGTGATGAATTGCCTCTAAATCCAGTTCGGGACTGACTCCTTCGAGCAATTCTAAATCGTCTTGAAGCTGTTGATATAAATCTGCTTCCAGCAAGGATTCTAGGCGAGGGTCCCCCAGGGAAATGACTGTATCTGTCGCTTTCTTGCTACCGTGGGAGGCACTTTTTTCAAACAGATGAATTTTATTTTGACGGCGATCCACCACTCCCCCGAAGCGATCGCCGGTCCCGATCGGCCAGTTCACTACATAGGTACTTAACCCTAATTCCTGTTCAATTTCATCAATCAACTCCAGAGGTGATAAACTCGGGCGATCGAGTTTATTAATGAAGGTGAAAATCGGCAGTTGCCGCATCCGGCAGACTTCAAACAATTTCCGCGTTTGAGTCTCTAACCCTTTAGCCGCATCAATCAACATCACCGCATTATCTGCTGCTGCCAGGGTGCGATAAGTATCCTCACTGAAATCTTGGTGTCCGGGAGTATCTAACAGGTTCAGCAAGTGTTTTTGATACTGGAATTGCAGAACCGTGGACGTAATCGAAATACCCCGCTGTTGTTCCATTGCCATCCAGTCCGAGGTGGCGCTACGTTGTGCCCGTTTTGCTTTAACTGCCCCCGCTTCTTGGATTGCCCCTCCATACAGCAAAAGCTTCTCTGTAAGGGTGGTTTTCCCGGCGTCAGGGTGAGAAATGATGGCAAAATTCCGGCGACGATTCACTTCCCAATTGAGGCGATCGTCCGGTGAATTACTCTCTATTTGTTCAGGTTGCATCTCTAGTTGCATGACATTCGTTACTCAAATGGCGTTCACGGTCAGGAGTCAAAAATGGGGAAAAGGTTTGCTGAAGTTCATTATAGCTAACGCTTTGTTCCTCCCCAACCCTGGATCACCCTTAAAGGAAGGGAGTGAGGCGATCGCCCATCCAAGGGTTACCGGGAATTAACCCAGTAATTCCCAATTTCTCTAAGCGTCGCTTCACTTTACCCATTCCACCCCCCTGATCACATCCCATCCCGCATCCATCGCCTCGTCAATCGTATTTTTATCTAATAAATTTTAGGCTCAAACTTAGTTAATCCATCTCTCACCGTGCCTTAACCATCCAGGTTTAAGCATCCATTGCAGAGCATTTCCACCGCTTAGGGTGGACAAGTTAGCTGAAACCTAGACAGAGAAACGCTTACAAACAGGGACATGATTAGCTCTTGAGAATGGGTAGGTCGTTTAGACTGGGTACGCTGATTTTGCTGATCCAAACCATACCATGAAACTTACCCGCAAAAACCCTCCCGATGGCGATTTGGGGAAAAATGCCCAAAAACCTTGTTCCGCAAGGGCTAGGCCCTTTTAGAAGCTTCTGCGGTCCCCGTCCCAGGGCCGATGGCACAAGTTCGGGGGGCTGGGTTCATCCAGTCCCGGGCAATGGGGAATGAGGAAAGGAATATGCCTCGGGTATAAGAGGCGATCGGTTGAAGTCTTCTAACCAACTGATACCAATTCCATTAATATTAACTACAGATACGGCGCTGGCTCCCTGCTAAATTCGGGAGCATCGGACATGATGTGTAAATTTATTTTAGAGAATTGGTATGACTTGCAAACTTGAGCTGTGCGGAACTTCATCAATGGGAATGAAATACTTCCTTGCTAACCATATTCTGCTTACGAGGTGGGTTGTCAGTATTCAGACTCGATGGGAGTTAGGCCGGGAGGCGCGCAGTAGGAGAAAGCGGTGGATACAATCATCCGGTTCTATGACTGTGAAATTTAGAAAAATAGCATTATACTAGACAACACTGGGAAAGTTAACAAAGATGAAACTATGTCGCCGAAAACCTTTGATATTACTAGCTTACCGGAGAACTTAATCGAATTATTGACAGCTCTTCAGAATCAGACAGAGATCCTATTAACTTCTGAAGGAGTACCTTTGGCCAAAGTGCTGCCCTTGCCCAGTCAGCAACCTATGATACCGAAAGTCGGCTTAAATTATGGGGCAATGGTGATGAGTGATGATTTTGATGAGCCTTTACCTGATGATTTTTGGGGGGTATGAAAGTTTTATTAGATACTTATACTTTTATTTGGTGGGATAGTCAGCCCGAACAGTTGTCATCGGACATGGTGGAGTTTTTAACAAAACCCGATACCGATAAATTGGTCAGTGTTATAAGTTTATGGGAAATTCAGATTAAAAGTCAGTTATGAAAGTTAACCCTCAATCACCCCTTAGAAAATATTTATCAGAGTCAAAGTCAAAATTGTATTTCATTTTTAGGGGTGACTCCTTCTCATATTTTTAAGGTTGGGGTGTTACCGTTTCATCATAAAGATCCATTTGACCGGCTGTTAATTGCTCAGGCTATGGCAGAAGGTTTAACGATTTTAACGCGGGATAAAATATTTGACGTATATGGAGTTCCGTTGTTATGGATTTAAGCGATCGCCTTCTGGAGTATGAGGCGATCGCATTTTTAAACATCACTAACTAATTTTGATTAAGAAACAGGGATACCTAACGATAGAGCTTAACCAGTCCTCTCTTTATTCTTGAGTCCGTGCGATAAAGTTTATGATAGGGATTGGCTAGTCATTGGGTATGGGGCGCGAGAGATGGCCTATCAGAAGCTCTATTGCCGCTTCAGTCAGCTTTTTAAAGACCCAAATAGCAGTTTCTTTTAGCCATTCTTTTAAGCTTTCCTTGCTGGCTAGAATTGCTTTTTGCTTTTGAGCGCTCTCTTGTAATAATAATTGTCTAACTTGTTCTTCCTCTGTTGCGGTTAAAGCCATAGATATCTACCTCAGTAACTACTTGAATTTAACCAGAAAAATCATTGAAAATTTTCTCCTTGGAACAGAATTTGTTTTTAAGATTGAAGTTGGCGATGGGGGTTGGCTATATCCGGGAGATACACTTTCTACGGTCTATGGTTATAAGCTCTATTGCCCTCTGGGTAATCGGTTTAATTATCCAATCCCAAACTTGATTTTTAGATATATTATTAAACCATCTATTGCAGCTTCAGTAAGCTTTTTGAGAATATAAAACGCCGTTTCTTTTAGCCATTCTTTTAAACTTTCCTTACTGGCTAGGATCGCTTTTTGCTTTTGAGCGTTCTCTCGTAATAGTAATTGTCTGACTTGATCTTCTTCTTCTGGGGTTAAAGCCATAGATATCTACCTCCTTCATGACCTAAATTTAACAAGCAAAATTATTGAAAGTTTTCGCTCCTCCTCGGAATAGGATTGTTTTTTAAGAGTGTTGTAATTTGTTGGAGCATTTCAATATCATCTGAAAAATCTCGGGTATTTGCTTGCAAAATAAGCAAAACTATATCGCATTCAGGAATTATTGTTTCATAGATTTTATTATACTCTCGATCTTCGGCTTCACTACGGCCATATCCAGGTAAATCGACCACAGTTAAGGTTCCGCCTGTTGATAAGGTAAATTCCTTCGTCTGTGCCTTGGTCGTACCAACAGTTGTGGGGCTTGTTTTGAGTTGAGCATTAAATAAATTATTAATGGTCGTTGTTTTTCCAACACCCGATTTACCAATCACAGCTACTTTTGGTGGATATTTATTTTCTTTTTGTAATTCCTCTGAAATTAAATTGAAGTCTTCAGGAGACATAACTTTTTTCAGAGCATCTAGGTTTATTTTGTTAGAATCATGTTTTTCCGTATCAGGAGTTACCATTTCTCTCCGCTTTTTATCGACAGCCGCTTTAACGTCTGAATCAGCTAATTCAAATGGATCGGCAGGATCTACACTATTAATCTTAAATCCGGCATAACTATTTTGAATAATCTTCGTCAGTAAAGGTATTAATCTGTAACGCTTTAATGCCGAGTAATATTCTATATTTAATTCAGATATTTCAATTTGGCTAGTGAGGACCCGTATAATATCTTCACAACGATTCTGTATCTGTTCCTCCGCCTCGTTGGTAGGATTATTTAAACGCTCATTCCACCCATTAGGAATCATTTGATCAACTTGATTTAGACCTACAACGATTCTAAATCTTGTGGGTGTATTACTTTTTTTAGAAAAGTTGCTAAATAGCTGATCGGATGGATTTAAAATTACAGCACTATTAGATTTGGGGGGTATATTACTTTTTGGGGAAAAGCTGGAAAATACCTTATCTGATATTTTTTTCAGTTCTTGACGGCCTTTTTCAAATAATTCTTTCAACATGATGCATTAACTCCTTGTTAATATTTTTGTTTTTAATTTTTCCAGGCCCCACCCATAAAAAGATGTGTAGGGTACAATGTTATTTTTATTGAATATTATTGACCCATTGATTGTCTCCTTGAAAATGTTATAAATATCATCAACTTTTTCTGGAATTAGCTTGACTTGATCTTCTGAAGGCTCTGTTGTTTCAATGTGAAATGGCTTTTCACCTTCATACACCCCAAGACAATCTATTTTGTTAAGGGCGACTATTAAAAATAAAGACTTTTTAAACAAAGGTTTGAACTGCTTCAAAAAAATTTCATCCCGTTTGTAGGCCCTCGTATTAGCTTGAGTCACCCAGACTAAAGAATCGGCTTGAGGAATCCATTTTTTGTAGTAAGCCATGTATTTTTTATCCCCAGCTAGACTCTCGCCAATTCCCGGTAGATCCACCACTCGTACTTGCTTATAGGGAAAACCCGAGTAACGAGAGGCATCTATATGGGCAACATGAGGCTTTTTAGTACAAGCTACAGCATGATCAGTGGCCCAGTTCAAGCCAAATAGGGCGTTGAGGGTGCTACTTTTGCCCACTCCAGTTTTGCCAAAAAATAAAACTGTTAGGGTGTTGTTTTTAACCCCGACTAAGGTTTTTATCCACTGGATTAAAGATCTGACGAGGTGGGCTAACGATCTGAGGATTTGTTTAAGCATAAAACAATGGGAGAATTAGGACGCCCTTACTTTATCCCAGAATTTAGAGGGTTGCTGTCCAGCTTATAAAATTGCTGTTCACTTAACTATAGTGCCACCCCATTGGTCTCCTGTCACCCCCTACGAGGTAGCATTTGGTGGCTAATTTATGAAGGTTTTCACTTTTTATCCGGTGAAAAAAAGTGATGTTTGGTGGCTACAGGTTGCAAAAAGATAAAAAAAGTAGTAGAATTACTAAAAACTACTTTCTATGTCACTGATGGATGTCCAAGAAGTCCTGCAATGGGCCGATGAGTTACTGCTAACCAAAACTGGGTCCCACTTGAATAGTTTGCAACAGGCAGTATTAGCAGGGGTCTGGAATAGTCAAAAATACAGGGAAATTGCGGATGAATATCACTGTACTGAAGCGAATGTTAAGAGAGTAGCTGGCACTTTATGGCAACTATTTTCAGAAGAATTAGAGGAAAAAGTTAATAAATCTAACTTCCGCGCTACGATGGAACGTTATTATATTTCTAATAATAATGTCGGAAATAATTTTGCCCAGAGTAAATTTTATGGAAGTAGCATCAATCTTTGTGGAGACAATTGGCACTCTGGGGAAACAACTCAAAACCGATCGCCCTCCACAACCTCCAAGCAAAAAGCCGAAAAACGCTACGACTTTACCGAAGCGCCGGAATTCGCTCATATTTACAACCGTAACAATGAGATAACAAGGCTCAAAGGTTGGATACTTGACGAAAAAATCCGCATTGTCAATCTCTGTGCGTTGCCGGGAATGGGCAAAACTGCCCTTGCTAGAGAACTCGTGGAACAGATTAAAGATAACTTTGACTGTATTCTCTGGCGCAACTGTACCAATACTCTGACGGTGCAATGCCTAAAAACTCAATTAATGGAGTTTTTATCGGCAAATGGAGAAATCCAACTGTCTTCTGTGGTTGATTATCTGCGATCGCACTCTTGCTTGATTATCCTCGATGAGCTTCAAGAACTCTTTGCCACTGGGGAATTAGCCGGAACCTATCTGCCGGATTGTCAAGACTATGGCAAATTTTGGGAACAAATTGCCCGATCGCCTCATAATAGTTGCTTCCTTCTCCTGAGTTGGGAAACCCCTACAGAAATCGTCAGCTTAGAAAGAGAAAATCGTCACTGTCGGAGTTTAAATTTGGGGGGATTAGGAGAATCTGCTGTAGAGATTTTGAACTCTAAAGGATTAACTGATGCCGATAAATGGGGGGAACTGATCCGGATTTATGGCGGTAATCCTTCCTGGTTAAATATCATTGCCTCTACCATTCAAGATTTATTTGATGGCAGTGTCGATCGCTTCTTATCCTATCCCAGTCTCTTTCTTGGAGACTTAGAATCCAGATTGCAAGAGTATTATCAAAGGTTGTCGGCGTCGGAGAAACTGGTGATTCAGTGGTTGGCGAACCAGGAAGCAGCGGATATTTTTCAAAAACCGGCTGATGTTGCGTTGTCTGATGCTGAGTTTTTGAAGGCCGTCCAGTCTTTGAAGAAGCGGGGGTTAATTGAAAAAGTTACTGGTAATGGATTGTCTCTGTTTGCTGTTCATGTTTTATTTAAAGCGTATTTGATAGGGGGAAATAACCACTAAAGTCGTGACGTTGAAGAGGGTGATAGAAAATCTAGCTTTTAAATCAACCTGGATTTTGAATGAGTTCGCGCAGGAGAGGCTTTATCCCTTGCCCCCCTGCTGATCTGCGGTGCGCTTAAAAATCAAAGTAGATATAGGGTAAGCCGCCTTCTGGGGCAAAAATCCAAACTGCATATAAACAAAGGGGAACCAACGCCACTTTAATTGGCCAGTTTAGCTGCAATTTCAAGCCCCGATTCATGGCGTAACTTAGAGTCATGATTAGCCAAATTAAGACTAACAATAAAGTGACTTCAATGCGCTGTAACCCTAGGGTTTCCAGATAGACTTTCTGAGTGAATTGGATATCCCCGGTATGTCCCCAGAAGTGCTGCATCACCCATCCTGCTTCTGTGAGGTTGGGCAGGCGGAACGGAATCCAGGCTAAAAAGACTAGGGTTTGAGTGAGAAACCAACCCAATAGAATCCCAGGGATGCTTTTCCACCAAAGTTTCAACCAGTCAACTCGTTTCGAGAGGATGTCTGTGAGGCGATGTACGGCTAGGGCGATGCCGTGGACCGCACCCCAGAGGATGAATCCCCAGGCGGCACCATGCCAAATTCCCGCGATTAACATCACAATGATTAAGTTGAGGCAGGTACGGGCTAATCCGACCCGGGACCCGCCTAGGGGGAAATACAGATAGTTTCTTAACCAATCTCCCAAGGTGATATGCCAGCGTCGCCAAAAGTCGGCGATGCTAGTGCTGAAGTAGGGGAAGTTGAAGTTTTTGGGGAGGTTGAATCCGAGTAGGATGGCGCTGCCTCGGGCGATATCGACGTAACCGCTAAAGTCGAGAAACAGTTGTAAGCCATAGGCTATGGTAGCAAGCCAAAGGTCACCGCTGCCAGCGCGTTGGACGTTTTCAAAGCTGAGGGTGACGAAGATTCCCAGGCGATCGGCAACGACGCCTTTTTTGAATGCGCCACAGGCAATCAACCAGAGTCCCTCTACCCAGTCATGGGAGGAGGGAAAAATCAGGGTTTTGAGTTGTCGTTGAAAGTGATGATACCGGGTGATGGGTCCGGAGATGAGTTTAGGAAAAAAGAGTTTATAGGAGGCAAAGCGCAGGAATTGGGCGGAGGCGGGGGAACCGCGATAAACGTCGATGAGGTAGGCAATACATTCAAAGACGAAAAAACTGAGTCCCAATGGGGGGAGAATGTTTTGTTGGAACCAAGTTGCGGTTTCTTGGGCGGCGGGTAAGCCAAACCAGGTCCCTAGGGTTTTGAAGATGAAGGGAATGTATTTGAACCCGGCGAGGACCAGGATGTTGAAGAGGATACCGCCCCATAATCCAATGAGGCGGCGGCGTTCCCAAGCGGCAAATTGGGTTTGCCAATCGTCGCTGACGAGTTGCCAGGTTTGGGGGTTGGGTTGACGTTCGGAGGTTTTGGCGATCGCCCGTCCAATGCGGTAGTTAATCCAAGTTCCTGCCAGCAACAGGGGAATGTACTCCACCTGGAGGGAGGTGTAAAAGACTAAGCTGGCGATTAACAAAATCCACAGGCGCGATCGCTGTTTATTAACGGTCCAGTAGATACCCAGGATGCTTAGGAGAAAGAGGGCGTAGACAATCGAGATAAATGTCATGTGCCAGTCTATTACAAGAAAGGGGTTAGGAGGAGTTCAGGGAAAGGAGAATTCACCAAAAGCACAGGAATTCCCCATGCTTTTAGAGAATTGTACTTCATTGGCTCTCCTGCGGAAGGGGAACGACAGCAAGTCGTTACTACAAACAGGAAGAATCAACTTCCCTCCCCATCTCCCCCATCTCCCCCATCTCCCCCATCCTCCCCATCTCCCCCATCCTCCCCATCTCCCCCATCCTCCCCATCTCCCTTATCTCCCCCACCCTCCCTATCTCCTCAACCTCAACCCGACTGGAACTGCGCCTCTAGGGTTTTATCAATGCGATCGCGGGTTTCCTCTAGGTGGGCTTTACTGGCGGTATCCAGATGTCGTCCTCGCCGTTTTAGGGTATTGTCCACGGACTCTCGGAGTTGCCCTAAGTTATAACGGGCGAGGGTTCGGGCTTCATCTGGAACAATAGAGTTCCTTAAAACCATTGCCATTAACATCTCTAAATGTTCCCGTTGGAGACTGCGGCGAACACTGGAAATCACTTTTAGGTCATCGGGGCGATTAACGACCTCCGTCCAAATTCCTCCTTCTAGGGTGTCAAACAGTTCCTGCATAGTCAAGGCTTGACCCGGGTCAGTTTTTAATTCTAAATCCTGTAAGCGCGTCAGCCTTGGATAGGACAGCAACTCGCTCAAAACGACCCGTTGCAGTAAATTAATCCGTTGGTGAATGGGATAATCCAAGGGATAAACCACGGGAACGGCACCCCAGTGATACCAGCGATCGGGGGCTAATTTATTCAGCAGTTGTGGCGGAAATCGTAATGCCGTTTCATCGAAAATGTACTTTTGCAGCAATGCCAAACTCTGACGCTGTTTCTCCACCGACACAGGTTCAAAGGGCAAGCGTCCATTGCCATCAGCATGATTGCGATTAAACCATTGACCCCCGATATAAAGAGTCGCATTCATTGCCTGTCGGAAATAATAGGAAAACACGGTATCAAACATCCGACGGACATCCGTGAAACTTTCCCCACTAACGGGATAGCGTGTATCCAGGCGTTCCCACATTTCCCGGGCATTTTCCAACTGCCACTCGGAATATTGCAGCATATCCCCACTGAGATCAAACATATTCGCCGCTGGGTTGAGAATATCCATCGAATCCTCATCGGGCGCATAAGCTAAATCAGGGTTAGTGCTACTTTGAGCAGCAATTCGTTCCAATTCCCGTTGTTCTTGTTGCGGCAACATCCCCGGCAGGGGTTTATACCCGTATTCGATCGCCCATTCATCATAAGGGCCGACTAACATCGGGAAAAAGTCTCCCTGTTTCTGGTCACTGGGTGCCAAGTTCACAGGTACATAGTCCATAACCGAGGCAACCATACCTTCTGTGCGAGTCAGGGCTGTATTATGCAACTCCTCCGGTGATAACATCGTACTGCCGTGGAAGTTATGGCGCAGTCCCAAGGTGTGACCCACTTCATGGGCAGTGAGGAATGTTAGATATTGATTGATATATTGTGTCATTTCCTCCCCACTGGGAAAGGCATTATGAAGCATGGACAAACCCATTGCCCCGATCGCCAACTGTTGGGGCGCTTCCATCCCATAGCACAGATCGTATCTTTCCATCATCTTGCGGACAAAGCTTTGCACCTGGGGCGGTTGCGGTACCGGGGCACCGGAATTCCCCGTCATCGCTTCCGTGGTACCCATGTTCGCGTTTCCACTCATCCCGGGGAAGCAGGGAGTCCCTTGTAGCATTTTGCCCAAAAAGGTCATTTCTGTCGCATTGGGTCCTTGTTCGACGAGGGTACGATATTCATTGGTGATAATTCGCGCGATATTCCCATCAATGAGAATATCGGCATCTAAAATTTCCCCAGTCAGGGGATTGACGCGCGAGGGACCGACTCCGGCAAACCAAGATTCAAAGGAACTGGACCAGCGAATGGTGTTGTAGCGCACATCGGACGGATCCCAAACTGCATTATCCGGCATCTGTCGAGCTTCGATCGCATTAATAAATCCGGCTTTCTCAAATGCCTGATTCCAGACTTCTATCCCTTCGCGAAGGGCCTCCCGATATTCCACGGGAACGTTGTTTTCGATCCAGAAAACAATTGGCTGTTTTGGGGGAGAAAGTGGGGCATCGGGGTTTTCTTTTTCCAAATGCCAGCGGTTAATATAACGCTGGAAGGGTTCTTTACTGCGAGTGTCGGACAAATCTTGATAGGCTGTAATAAAATAGCCCACTCGGTTATCTGCTAATCGCGGACGAAAGCCATTATTAACCGGCAGTGCGGAGAGGCTATAATTCACGTTTAGGGAAAACCCTCGACTATCGGGCAAACTTTGAACAGTAGAGAATAAATCCTCCCCACCCGTGAACCCATAGACGGACTCAATTTCGACATTGGAGGGGAAAGTTTGAACTCGCCCAAAATAGGATTTCTCCGTATCTCGAAGGTAGGCGGTTCCTAATAACGAGGGTAAAATTGATGTTAACCCAGTAATATCTTGCCGCTCAATCAGGAGTTTATTGAGGTCAATCAGCAGGCTTTCCCGGTCGGGATGAATGCTTTCAATGGGTAAAGAAGCCAGAACGGAATCACTAAAGGATCGGTTTAGCGATCGCTCAATCGGATCTCCAGGATTGGCCCGGAAATAAACATTCCTTACGCCAAAATGGATGTTTTTGTTCACCCGCTTAAAGAAAAAGAGAAAATCCTGCAGAGGCATCCCCCGGAACAATCCCCCTTCTCCAATACCGGATGCTAACGTCATCACGCATAAGAAATTTGTGTCGAGTTGTTCCGGCTGAATTTCTAGGTAAACTTGGCCCGTTTTCTTATTGTGGTAAAGGGTAAAAAGTCCGGCGAGTTTTTCCGCATCTTTCACCACTTCATCAAACGGTTGCAGGGAATCACTGTCGTCTACCTCACTCTCCTCGCTGTTGCCGGTGTCCTCGTTATTACCGTTTTCATCTCCCCACTCATTGGGTATGGGTATGTTTTGGCTGTAATATCTCGGTTCCCGCATTTGGCTATTAGCCTGACCCGAAAACAGTCCGAAGGTTACCGGCAAAATGAAAAATGCCAAAAACAAAATCAATAACCGCTTGGCTTTTGACATTTTCTGCTTCCCTTTTGACTGGAAATACAGGGAAATAAATGTCTTGAGACTCGGGCTAATTTTCAGGAATAACCGCTTTATGAAATTCCTTTCGGATGCGAATTTTCTCATCAGACGATGCATTACTATTTAGGGTGTATGTTGAGTGGCGACTACATTCACAGCGGTAAAGGTTTACTATGGGAATGGTACTCAGGACGATTGTGCATAAACGGTTATCTTGGCTAACATGAACTCCCCTATCTCGGATTGAAAAAAGCACCAACAGCGCCGCGCAAGACTGATCGAGGTCGATGGGCAAGAAGGGTCTAAAGCGGTGCTTCCTTATTCTAGAGTAGCGGTTGCGCCTGAAAATGGCGAGATATTTAGGCCGACTGCACTCTTCTCCAACCCGATGGCGATCGCGCTTCAGGTTGCCCTCCGCCACCCCTGAGATTCCGGGGAGAGGACTGCGATCGCCACCCCAGATCCAAACTGCTGCATCCGCTGTCCTTCTTCCCTCTAAATCTGTTTTTCTATCCGCCACGAGTTTCATTCGCGCACACAACCCAGGGGCAATCTCCCGTGGAAAAGCCCCCCTCCGTAATTATCCAACTGCTGCAACATCAGCTATATCCCCCTGAGCTGGACTAGATTTCTCTTTCTGGATCACCTCCAGAAGCACCCCTAATTTTTATATCGCAAAACTCGCAGGCTTTCTAACTCATTCAACCTGCTGAATTATGATTTTGAGGTGAGATTTTAGCCAGAAATTTGCTGCCTATAATCTTATAATTATACCCTACTTTACAGATTTTATTCTCGGGTTTATTGTTAAGAATTTTTAAAGGTCGGGAAGGTACAGCCTCATCTTCAGGGTAAAAAGAGTCAGGAATTTAGGATGACTATCCGGGTTTAGATCACCCCTTTCCACTTAAAATTGAAGAGAACACCCCAGAACGCTTGCAAGTTTAGGTTTTGTACCAATCACGGGATTTAATCCACCCCGGAAAGACTTTCGGCCCTCTCCCCTGGATGTTCGGGAGAGGACCGGAAGTGGCCCCCGCTTGCGGGATTAATGACTCAATCGGTTCAATTAGGGTCGGACTGAGAATCTCTCCCCATGCCCTCACGGGCCTCGATGGGCATAGTCGGCGCAGAAGTGGTCGGCATCTCAGCCGGGTTTGGTGCGGATACCGAAGGGGAGACGGCAGGATTTGTCCAGTCCGTAGAAGTTTCTTGGGGGAGGGGAGGAGTGCGGGGACTGGAGTTGCTCACCCCTGGACTGGTTTCCTGGGCGCGCACTGGAGGCGGATTCAGAATGGTTTCCCATGCCTCAACTTCTTGCCGTGCCTGGTTATACAGATTGGAATAAAATGGAATCATCCGAGCCAGTTCGATCGCTTGCGGAAGATTCTCCAGAGAACGTTGTTGGGCCAGTGCCAAAATCCGTTGACTCCAGTCTTGAATCGCCGCATCGGCGCTAAAGCGTAAATTAGATTTAGAAGAGACTTGATTCGCCAAATCCATTGCCTGCATCAACCGTTCGGGGCTTTGAGAAGAATCTCCAAGCTGATAGGCGCGGTCTAGGAGTTGGCGATCGCTACCTTCCTGCTGCCAGGTTTGAATTGCCGACTGGGCCTCGTTGTAGAGCAATCGACCGGGACGAATAGCTTGGGCCGTGGCGATCGCCCCATTGAGATTTCCCCATTGAGCCAAATTCCAGGCTCGGTCTAAGATGGGTTGGTCTTCCAGTCGTTGAATTTGCTGATTCCACCCCTGAATTTTTTCCTGGGCCTCATCAGACAATGCCCGTCCTGAACCCACATTTCTGGCGGTATCAATTGCCGCTTGCAACGAAGCGCGATCGCCGTAACTGGCAAGTTGTTCAGCTTGTCGCAGATAGGGTCCGTCTTCGGTCTCCTCAATCTGACTTTGCCACGTATTAATTTCCTCCTGCGCTCGATCCCAGACCAGATTGCTGCGACTGACCAGTTGAGCTTGAGCGATCGCCGAGCGCAAATTGTTAACATTCCCCGACGTGGCCAGATTCCGTGCTTGTTCTAGGTAGGCCACATCTTTGATGCTATCCTGCCACTGAGAGATTAAACGTTTGGCTTCCAGGTACAAGGGGCGATCGGGTCCAATCACTTGAGCCTTGGCGATCGCATCTTCCAAAGAGCGGACCGTTACCCGAGTGGCAATGGATCTAGCCCGAGTCAGTTCGATGAAATCCTCCGCCTCTTTTTTTACCGAACTGTTATTGGGAACTTGGCGAGCAATGTAAATGGCATCTTCCCACTTCTGGTCCTCACCATTTTTGCGGGCTAATGCGAGGATTTGCTTAGCCAGGTCAGTAGCTAAAGACCGAGATTTTTTATATAACTTGCTCTGGGGTTCAATTTTATCTACCAGGGCGATCGCTTCCTGGATATTTTTGAGTTCACCTTGTTCCGCTAAACTGCGGGCTTTGTCCAAAGTTTGACCTTCTCGCTGAGTGACCCGGATCAGTTCATTCAGGCTATCATAGCGCACCGTTTCCCAGTAAGTATTTTCCACGGAAAGTAGTTGTCGCATATAGCCCAGAGCTTGGTTCCAGTTCTCCTTTTCCAACTCGGACTCAGCATTTTTATAAAGCTTTTCCGCCTCATTCCAGATAGACTGCCAGCGAGTAATTCGTTCTTCGACTAAACCAGCAGCGGTCGTATTGCTAGGAATCTGACGGGCAGAGGCGATCGCTTCCGTCAGTTTCCCTTCATTAAATATTTTCTCAGCTAAATCCAGTAACTGTCCTGCCCATTTTTCAATCTGACGATTGATTTCCGGACGTAGGGGGTGGTCTTCCGGAAGTTGATGCACCTCAGCGATCGCCCGCAACAACCCATCTACCGTTTGCTCGCTCGCCGATTGTTGAGCACAGTACAAATGTTCCGAACCCGAAGTCCAGGCACTGTCTCCACAATTGGGCATTGCCGGAAGGCGCAATAACATCAGTAGCGCTGTTCCCCCCAGTCCTGCGGTCAACAGAAAGGTCAGCAGCGCCCAGATCTGCCAATTTGTTAGCCATTTGAGCCACCCATGCAGACTGCGATCGAAGGATGCAGGGTCTCGATCGCCTTGACTAGACACTTGTTCTGCCCTCGTACTCTGTCCCCAGCGCTTCTGCTTGCCAGACCCCGCGCGATCGATTGCTTCTCGTCCGGAGGATACCTCCGAAGTCGAAGGCGGCAGGTGCAGATAGGAACCCGGGCGAGAACCCGCCCCAGCAGCACTCCCTTGGAACCTAGACAGGGACGATGCAGGCATTTTCGCCGACGAGTTCGGTTGTCCGGACTCCGACGGCTGGGCTTTAGGCCACTGCTCTGGAAATTTGCGATCTTTAGTCATAGCCCACCCGAAAACACTCTTGCGTCAGTCTTGCTTGGCTGTTTTAGAAAGACAGGTTTTACGATTCGGCCACAGTTCCAAAACCTAAGTATTAGGTTCCATAAAAGCCGGTTATATTTTCCTCAATCTAGCACCAAGAATTGTTTAGGTTAAGAGTGCTAGAGCTTTTTTGGCAACGCCGTTCGCTGATCTCCCGTTTCCTTCTAGGCGGATCTACATCTGCACCCCCCGCCTTTCCGGTTTTGTCTATCCTTCTTGTCCTTGATAATCTGTAGATGCCCAGTACCCAGAGACCTTAACCCAGTAGCTCGAATCCTGAAAAACAGCTTATTCCCGATTAGCCGAGTTACCGCATCTGACAAGAAAGGACAAACCGTTCTCCCTTGGAGTGGTCAAACCGATTGATTCATTGCTTCTTATCTTCTCATGTTATTTTCAGTTGCGATCCCCACTTTCAAAAAAACTTCCCCCTAGGACTGCACTCCCTAGAGGTTAGAAACCCTGTTTCTGTACAAAATTTATACCTCTTAGCCGCCAATCTGGACTAGAAATCTGGTTTCTAACCCTTACTGGACCCCCATACTCGGCATGAATTGGAGAGATGGGGGTTCAGTAACAGTTAGGCGATCGCCCCCATCACGACTCTACTTGCAAAGTCCCAATCAGTTCCGTAAGTTGATCTCGACTGGCGGTGTAAACTTCCCCACAGAAGTGACAAATCGCCTCAGCACCATCATCTTTCTCGATCATGTCCTGAAGCTCTTCTTCCCCCAGCAACTTCAACGCCCCTAACATCCGTTGATGAGAGCATCCGCAGTGGAAGCGCACCAGTTGTCTCTCGGGTAAAATATTTAACCCCATATCTCCAAGCAGTTGCTCGAAAATATCAGGCAGGGATTTACCCGCTTGTAATAAAGGAGTAAATCCCGATAGACTAGCAACCCGGGATTCCAACAGCGCCACGAGTTCCTCATCCGTTGCCGCTTTCGGCATCACCTGCAACAAAATGCCTCCCGAAGCTTGGACCCCTGCCGCCTCTACAAACACCCCCACCACCAGGGCCGAAGGCGTCTGTTCTGAAGTCACTAGATAATGAGCAATATCATCCCCGATTTCCCCAGAAACCAGTTCCACCGTACTCGAATAGGGGTAACCATATCCCACATCTCGGACGATGTAGAGATATCCATCATTTCCGACTGCACCCCCCACATCCAGCTTGCCGATCGCATTCGGCGGCAATTCTATCTCGGGATTATCCACATACCCGCGCACTGTTCCATCTAATCCCGCATCCACTAAAATCCCGCCTAATGGTCCATTGCCTTTAATCCGAATATTCACTCGCGATCCCGGTCGCTTCATACTAGAGGCGAGGAGTAATCCCGAGGATAGAGTACGTCCTAGGGCCGCCGTGGCCACGTAGGAGAGACCATGCCGCTGCCGCGCCTCTTCCGTCAACCGCGTGGTAATCACCCCAACTGCTCTAATCCCTCCATCCGCTGCCGTTGCTCTAATCAGTTGATCTACCATGCCAAAACCTTACAATTCTTCACAAGTCATCTCAACTTTATTGTAAAAGGGGAGATGGGGAGACCGCCATCGAGATGGGGAGGATGGGGGAGATAGGGGAGACCGCCATCGAGATGGGGAAGCAGGGGAAGCAGGGGAAGGAAGAAGTTGCCTTATCTCCCCCATCTCCCCCATCCACCCCATCTCCCCCATCCACCCCATCTCCCCCATCCACCCCATCTCCCCCATCCACCCCATCTCCCCTCGCCTCGTCTGCCATACTAAAAGGGAAAACCACCACAGGCAGTCAACCTCAACTATGTTAGGCAGTTTTCAACAAGCTCATCTGAGAATCGAAGTAGACGCACCAGAAACAGTGATTCGCGACAGTCTCCTACGCCGCGATCGCCTCCAAGAATGGTTATGGACCCAACGCTTCTCTACACCCCTGCCGGAAGAGTTGCATTCCGGTGTCACCTTTACCATTTCTCTGGGTCCCTTGGCGGTTCGACATTTCGTAGAACGTGCTGACCCCAATTGTCTGCGACTCTTATTGAGTGGCGGCATTGATGGATTCCACGAATGGTACTGGGGGGAGGGTTGGGTACAGTCCCGCCTAGAAGGGGTCTCCTTACTCCCGCTGAATTTAAGCCATACGATGAATTTACTGCGTCTGCGAGAGTTTGTCGCTCAGACTAAGGCTGTTTCCCGGTAACGTAACTCCAAAAAATAAAATCTTCTATCAGAGATCCCCCCAACCCCCCTTCATAACCCCAATCGGCTTTTTGAGTTCTGCGAAACCTCTAATGCAGAACTTTTTTTATGGAAATTCCTAAAGCCTCGTTTCAGTCATCCCAGAAACCGGGTTTCTGGGCAAGAAATCCAGTTTCTTATTTTCCCTGGGCAGGTAAGACTGGCTTAACAACAAGAACCGAACAAGAGGCATCAGTTACCACTTGAGAGCTCACAGAACCCTGTAAAATTCGCTTCATTCCGGTTAAGCCTCGGCTGCCAATTAAAATTAAATCAGCCTGATAAATATTAGCCAAGCGGACAATTTCTTCCGATGGATCTCCGGTGACAATTTCCAGTTCAGTTTTACAAGGAATTTTTTCTTGATAGGATTGAAGTTTTTTTTCAATAGCCCGATACGGGATATCTTCCGTTTCGACTTGGGGTCTATCCGCCAGGACATCCAAATCCGATGTCGGCTTGGACATCACATGAGCCAGAATGACTTGAGTCATGGTTTCGAGCTTCAGGTTATGCAAGGTCGCAATGACTTGCTCTGATAAATCCGAACCATCAAGTGCTACAAGAATGGTACTAATCATAATGCCGATCTCCTAATTCGCGATTTGCAACCTTCAAGTTTGGGCAACCGGCTTCAATCCTAGGGGAAAAAATATTTCCGCCGTGAAAATCGCCTCAACGCTTAGTTTAGCGGCATTATAGTGTTAATGCTTAGGGACAAACAATTTGAATTGTTTTTAAATAGTGCAGGTGATCTGGGGAGGGTTGCGCTATGAGCCGAACACCAGGGGCGATCGCCTGGGGTTTGGGCAGTTCATCCCATAAAAAAGCCGACCTGTCACTGTCGGCAGAAAATTATCTAACGGATCTAAAGGATATAGAGTCGATGGCCCTCGCTGTCCCGAGGCGATCGCCCCTGGGGTTCGGGTGAAAACCATCGACCACAACAGCTAGGGGCCATCTTTAATGCGCTTCCGGACCGAATCCCCATGAGAGGGTAAACCTTCGGCTTTCGTGAGCACATCAATCGCACTGGCGACCTTCTGGAGTGCCTTGGGAGAATATTGAATCAAACTGGAGTGTTTCATAAAGGTTTCCACCCCCAAAGCTGAGGCATAACGAGCCGATCCCGAGGTGGGAAGGGTATGGTTAGGGCCTGCGAGGTAATCGCCGACAGCTTCAGGGGTGGAGTTCCCGAGGAAGATGGCACCAGCATGACGAATCGACTCCAGTAAATCCCAAGGGTCGCTGACTTCGAGTTCCAGGTGTTCTGGGGCAAATTCATTGGAGAGTTCGGCGGCAATTTGCAGGGAATCAACCACAATGACGACACCGTAATGGGCGATCGCCTTTTCGGTGAGGGTCCGGCGTGGGTGATCAATCAGTTGGTCCTCGACTTCAGCGACGACCTTGCGAGCGATCTGAGCATCGGTGGTAATCAGAATCGCGGCGGCGAGGGGGTCATGTTCAGCTTGTGCCAGTAAATCCGTGGCGATATGAGCAGGATTGCCTTGGGAATCGGCAATAATCAGGACTTCCGAGGGACCGGCTAAGGAGTCAATACCCACGGTTCCAAAGACCTGCTTTTTCGCCAAGGTGACATAAATGTTACCCGGGCCGGTAATCACATCCACTTTAGGGATGGTTTCCGTACCATAGGCTAAGGCGGCGATCGCCTGAGCGCCCCCCACCCGATAAATTTCCTGGATTCCCGCTTCCTGAGCCGCCACCAGGACCGCTGGGTTGACGGTTTTTTCCGGTCCCGGAGGGGTGCAGATCACAATCCGGGGGACCCCAGCGACCTGAGCCGGAATTGCATTCATCAGCACGGTACTGGGGTAGGCGGCCCGCCCCCCCGGAACGTAAAGCCCCGCTCGATCTACGGGGGTATAACGTTTACCCAGCACCACCTCATCTTCCCCAAATTGCACCCAAGATTTGGGGACGCGCTGACGATGGAACGCTTCAATGTTCTGCTTTGCCAAGCAAATGGCGTCTAGGAGTTCTTTTGACACCTGCTGATAGGCGGCATCCAATTCGGATCCGCTCACGCGCAGGTCTTCGGGCTTTAAGGATTGCCCGTCGAACTCAGCCGTATAATGCAAGAGTGAGCGATCGCCTTGGCGTTTGACCGCTTGGAGCACTTCCCGAACCGTTGCCTCTTTATGGACAACTTGGTCGTCGTGGGTGCGATCGCAGATGCGCCGCAGTTCAGCTTGTGCCTCAGCCCGCTGTGTAATGATTCGCAGCATGGAGTTAGGAGATAATCGACAGGTATTGCCCTTGAGGAGAACGGGTCGCTCGCCACATCAACCGCGACTACCGATGCTTTTGCTTTGGCTTACCCGTCCCCGTCTTCTCTAGCTTAACCTGGATTTTCTTCAACGGAAATGCATTTTCCCGTTGATTCGATGGTATAGTGTTTTCTCAAAAACATGACGCTGGAAACCCTCATTCTTCTAGGATGAGCATCATTCTTGCGCCTTAACTTCCTTTATGTGTTAAAATTCCTTTCTGTGTTAAAATCTATTGGGTCGCTGACCAGCCAAGGTGCGAGGAAACAGGGTTAACGTCCTATTCCGCAACTTGGAAAGCCGAACCGTCACTATCCGTAAAAAACTTGGAGACCCTGCGGTCAGCACGGAAAAAATCCACTAGCGTGGGGCGCACGCGAAGTCAAGCTTGGGGAGTAGCCTTTAAAGGGACGATGTGAAAGCATCGGTTCTGGCTAGACCTGAACGGATAAGACCGAAACTGGATCTCTCAGTGGAGGCCCCATTCAGCCCAAGAATCTCTGCTGCTTTAGGGTGGAGAATCGTCCAAATTGTTCCCGTATTGAGTTCTGGGCTAATCGACTGTGGCTAACATTAAGTCTGCTATCAAGCGCGTCCAAATCGCCGAACGCAATCGCTTGCGTAACAAATCTTACAAATCAGCGGTTAAAACCCTGATCAAGAAATGTGTAATCTCTGCCGAGCAATACGGCAGCAATCCAACACCGGAGTTGAAGGAAGAGATCCATAATCGGCTCAATGCCGCTTACAGCAAGATCGACAAAGCAGTAAAATGCGGCGTTCTTCATCCCAACAACGGCGCTCGCAAAAAATCCAATTTAGCCAGAGTTGTTAAACAACAAGTATTGGCTCAATCGGCTGCCTCCTAGGGATGACCCACAACGCAGGGTTGAGGTCATGGACGACATCGGAATACCGAGGGCGTCCTTGTTGGTTGGACTAAAAGCCCTAAAAGCCGTAGTCCAACCCCATTCCCCCTGCTGATTTTTCACTCATTCACTCCCTTGTTTAAAGACGCGAAACCTCGCGGCTTTCATCGGGTAAATCATTCCATCCCAAGAGCGCGTCGATTCCGATGCAATTGATAGATACCCACGTTCACATTAATTTTGAGCGGTTTGACCGCGATTTAGAGGCGGTCCGCGAACGTTGGCATGAAGCTGGGGTCGTGCATCTTGTGCATTCCTGCGTCACCCCTGAAGAATTTGGCACCATTCAAGGACTCGCCAATCGGTTTGGGGAAATTTCCTTCGCCGTGGGCTTACATCCTCTGGAGGCCCATCAATGGTCTGACCAGATGGCCGCTCGAATTGAAGAATTAGCCGCATCCGATGCGCGAGTTGTCGCCATTGGAGAAACTGGGCTAGACTTTTATAAGGCCGAAAATCAACAGCAGCAAGAAGAAGCCTTTATCGCCCAGCTAGAAATAGCCCAGCGGCTGAATAAGGCGGTGATTATCCATTGTCGGGATGCGTCCGAGGCGATGGCTGAACTATTGCAGAGTTTCTGGGGCGATCGCGGTCCCGTTCCCGGGGTCATGCATTGTTGGGGCGGAACTCCCGAAGAGACCATAAGGTTTCTAGACCTAGGCTTTTATATTAGCTTTAGCGGGATTGTCACCTTCAAGAATGCTCAAAGCATTCAAGAGTCCGCTCGTCTCGTGCCCAGCGATCGCCTCCTGGTCGAAACTGACTGCCCGTTTTTGGCCCCGGTTCCCAAACGCGGGAAACGCAATGAACCCGCCTACGTTCGTTATGTGGCGGAACAAGTGGCGACCCTGCGCGGGGTTTCTTTAGAAACCTTAGCCGCCCAAACCACAGAAAATGCCTGTCGCCTCTTTCAACTCACCCTGGGATGAGTTGACCCTTAAAATAGAACACCCCCACAAAGCAAGGGCGGGGCTGTTCTCATCCACTCTGCGATCGCACCCTAAACCTAGACCATTCCTTGACGCTAAAAACGAACGAAGCTATAATAATGGGTTACCTGAAAAAAATGCAAAAATTGCCTAAATCTGAATTTCACCGCAGTAGCTATCCCTTAATGGATAGCTTAAATCGTTGATTGGGAGCCGAATAACGTTGCTAGAAAAAAACCTATCTTTAACCCGAGAACTGTGCCAAGCCAAAACGGGAGTTTAAACCAAACTGCGTCACCCAAAAGCACTCTTTGAAACAAAAGACAAGGACAAAGGATGAACGCTCAATAAGCATCCCTTCCTTCTTCCGTCACAGGTCTTTATTATCTCCTTCCCTAACTTGCGTAGAATTCACAGCGTAGAGGCGATCGACACAAATGAATAATCCGACCTACCCAGCAGCAACGGCATTCACCCTCCCCGATCTCGTCGAGATTCAAAGGGCAAGTTTCCGTTGGTTTCTTGAATTAGGACTGATTGAAGAACTCGACAGCTTTTCCCCCATCACTGACTATACGGGAAAACTAGAATTACATTTTATAGGGAAGGACTACAAACTTAAGCGTCCGAAATATGATGTCGATGACGCGAAACGCCGGGACAGTACCTACGCCGTGCAAATGTATGTCCCCACCCGACTCATCAACAAAGAAACCGGCGAAATCAAAGAGCAAGAAGTCTTCATCGGCGACTTACCCTTAATGACCGAACGGGGAACCTTCATCATTAACGGGGCCGAACGAGTCATCGTTAACCAAATTGTTCGTTCTCCCGGAGTTTACTACAAATCCGAGACCGACAAAAATGGTCGCCGGACCTACAATGCCAGCCTGATCCCCAACCGGGGGGCATGGCTGAAATTTGAGACGGACAAAAATGATTTAGTCTGGGTCCGCATTGACAAAACCCGCAAATTGAGCGCCCAAGTCTTGCTTAAAGCCCTGGGACTGAGCAATAACGAGATTTTCGATGCCCTGCGCCACCCCGAATATTTTCAAAAAACCATTGAAAAAGAAGGGGAATTTACGGAAGAAGAAGCCCTGATGGAGCTTTACAAGAAGCTGCGTCCCGGGGAACCTCCTACGGTATCGGGAGGCAGTCAGCTTCTGGATTCACGCTTCTTTGACCCGAAACGATACGACTTGGGACGGGTGGGCCGCTACAAGCTGAATAAAAAATTGCGGCTGTCGGTACCGGATAACGTCCGGGTATTAACGCCCCAGGATATTCTTACGGCGATCGATTACCTGATTAACCTGGAATTCGACGTGGGACAAAGCGACGATATTGACCACTTAGGCAATCGTCGGGTGCGATCGGTTGGCGAACTCTTGCAAAACCAAGTCCGAGTAGGACTCAACCGCTTAGAACGGATCATCCGGGAACGGATGACTGTTTCTGATGCCGATTCCCTGACCCCCGCCTCCTTGGTCAACCCCAAACCTCTCGTCGCTGCTATCAAGGAATTCTTTGGGTCCTCTCAGCTTTCCCAGTTTATGGATCAGACCAACCCCTTAGCGGAACTGACCCACAAACGCCGCTTGAGCGCCTTGGGCCCAGGCGGATTAACCCGGGAACGGGCGGGATTTGCTGTTCGGGATATTCACCCCTCCCACTACGGACGGATCTGCCCGATCGAGACGCCAGAAGGTCCCAACGCCGGATTAATTGGTTCCTTAGCCACTCACGCCCGCGTCAACCCCTACGGATTTATCGAGACCCCATTTTATCCTGTAGAAAATGGTCGCGTCTTGCGGGAACGGGGAGCACTGTTTATGACCGCCGATGAGGAAGATGACCTGCGGGTTGCTCCTGGGGACATTACCGTAGATGAAGGCGGCTATATCCAGGGTGAAACTGTACCCGTGCGCTATCGCCAAGATTTCACCACCACGACACCGGATCAGGTGGACTATGTGGCGGTATCTCCGGTGCAGATTATCTCTGTGGCAACGTCCCTGATTCCCTTCCTGGAACATGATGACGCTAACCGCGCCTTGATGGGTTCTAATATGCAGCGGCAAGCCGTGCCGCTGTTACTGCCAGAGCGCCCCTTAGTCGGTACCGGCCTGGAAGCCCAAGCTGCCCGGGACTCCGGCATGGTGGTTGTTTCCCGGACGGATGGGATCGTCACCTTTGTGGATGCCACTAAGATTCGCGTCCAGGACCCCACGGGTCGGGAAATGGAATATCAGTTACAGAAATATCAGCGGTCTAACCAAGACACCTGCTTGAACCAGCGTCCCCTGGTGTTTGAAGGGGATGATGTGGTGGCCGGACAGGTCTTGGCTGATGGATCCTCCACCGAAGGGGGCGAGTTGGCCCTGGGCCAGAATATTCTCGTGGCCTATATGCCTTGGGAAGGCTATAACTACGAAGACGCCATCTTAATTAGTGAGCGTCTAGTTTATGACGACCTTTACACCTCAATTCACATTGAAAAATATGAAATTGAGGCCCGCCAAACCAAACTAGGACCGGAAGAAATTACCCGCGAAATTCCCAACGTTGGGGAAGATTCCTTGCGTCAGTTAGATGAAGGAGGAATTATCCGTATTGGGGCCTGGGTGGAATCCGGGGATATCCTGGTGGGTAAAGTTACGCCCAAAGGGGAGTCGGACCAACCCCCAGAAGAGAAACTCCTGCGGGCGATTTTCGGAGAAAAAGCCCGGGACGTGCGGGATAACTCTCTGCGAGTCCCGAACGGTGAAAAAGGCCGGGTTGTGGATGTGCGGGTGTTTACCCGCGAACAAGGGGACGAACTGCCCCCCGGTGCGAACATGGTCGTGCGGGTTTATGTGGCCCAGAAGCGGAAAATCCAGGTCGGAGACAAAATGGCCGGTCGTCACGGGAATAAGGGAATTATTTCCCGGATTCTGCCCTTAGAGGATATGCCCTACCTGCCCGATGGGACACCGTTGGATATCGTGTTGAATCCCTTGGGTGTGCCTTCTCGGATGAATGTGGGCCAGGTGTTTGAGTGCCTCCTGGGGTGGGCCGGACAAAATCTGGGTTCCCGCTTCAAAGTCGTGCCGTTTGATGAAATGCACGGGCCAGAAAAGTCGCGCGAAAGCGTGCATGGCAAGTTACAAGAGGCTCGGCAGAAGACGGGTAAGGATTGGATATTTAACGAAGATCACCCCGGGAAAACCCTCGTTTATGATGGCCGGACCGGAGAGTCATTTGACCGTCCCATTACGGTGGGTAAGGCGTATATGCTCAAGCTGGTGCATTTGGTGGATGACAAGATTCACGCCCGTTCTACGGGGCCCTATTCTTTGGTCACCCAGCAACCCCTCGGCGGTAAAGCGCAACAAGGGGGCCAGCGGTTTGGAGAAATGGAAGTGTGGGCATTGGAGGCATTTGGGGCCGCTTATACCTTGCAGGAATTGCTCACGGTGAAGTCGGATGATATGCAGGGACGTAATGAAGCGTTGAATGCGATCGTCAAAGGAAAAGCGATTCCTCGTCCGGGAACTCCCGAGTCTTTCAAAGTGCTGATGCGAGAGTTGCAGTCGCTGTGTTTGGATATTGCGGTGCATAAAGTGCAGACCCAGGAGGATGGCACTTCTCGGGATGTAGAAGTGGACTTAATGGCGGATGTGGCAAATCGTCGCACCCCCTCGCGGCCAACTTATGAGTCTGTCTCTCGGGAAGCTTTAGAGGAGGAAGAGGAAGAGTAAGTTTTTAGGGAAGATGGGGGAGATGGGGGAGATGGGGGAGATGGGGGAGATGGGGGAGATGGGGGAGATAGGGGAGATGGGGGAGATAGGGGAGATAGGGAAGAATAATCCTCCCCATCCTCCCCACCTTCCCCACCCTCCCCTCCCCACCTCCGATTCCAAATGACCAATGACCAAGGACAAAGTTTACAAGGGGATATCATCGAATGCCAAAGATTGAGCAACGCTTTGATTATGTAAAGATTGCGATCGCCTCCCCAGACCGAATTCGGCAATGGGGTGAAAGAACTCTGCCGAATGGTCAAATTGTCGGCGAGGTCACCAAACCAGAAACCATTAATTACCGCACCTTAAAACCGGAAATGGACGGTTTATTTTGTGAGCGGATTTTTGGTCCTGCCAAAGATTGGGAATGTCATTGCGGTAAATATAAGCGAGTTCGACATCGCGGTATTGTTTGTGAGAGATGTGGCGTAGAAGTTACCGAGTCTCGCGTGCGTCGGCATCGCATGGGCTTTATTCGGTTAGCCGCGCCGGTGGCTCACGTTTGGTATCTCAAGGGGATTCCTAGCTATATCGCCATTCTCCTCGATATGCCTTTGCGCGATGTAGAACAAATTGTCTACTTCAATGCCTATTGTGTTCTCAGTCCGGGAAATGCAGATAATCTGCAATACAAGCAACTGCTGAGTGAAGATGCTTGGATGGAAATTGAGGACCAACTCTACAGTGAGGATACGGAACTCATCGGCATTGAAGTTGGGATTGGTGCCGAAGCGTTGCAACGGTTATTGCAAGACCTCGATTTAGAAGCTGAAGCGGAACAGTTGCGTGAAGAAATCGCTAACTCCAAAGGGCAAAAGCGGGCCAAACTGATTAAGCGCTTGCGCGTCATTGATAACTTTATCGCCACGGGATCTCAACCGGATTGGATGGTCCTGGAATACATTCCTGTGATTCCCCCGGACTTGCGCCCGATGGTGCAGTTGGATGGGGGACGGTTTGCTACCAGTGACCTCAATGATTTGTACCGACGGGTGATTAACCGGAATAATCGATTAGCCCGCCTCCAGGAGATTTTGGCCCCGGAAATCATCATTCGGAATGAAAAACGGATGTTGCAGGAGGCGGTGGATGCCTTAATTGATAATGGTCGTCGGGGACGGACCGTGGTGGGTGCAAATAACCGCCCGCTGAAATCTTTGTCCGACATTATCGAAGGGAAACAAGGTCGTTTCCGGCAAAACTTGCTCGGAAAACGGGTGGACTATTCCGGACGTTCCGTGATTGTCGTCGGTCCAAAACTGAAGATTCACCAGTGCGGATTGCCTCGGGAAATGGCGATCGAGCTATTCCAACCCTTCGTGATTCACCGCCTGATTCGTCAGGGTTTGGTGAACAATATTAAGGCGGCGAAAAAGCTGATTCAACGAGCAGATCCGAGTGTTTGGGATGTATTGGAAGAGGTGATTGAATCCCATCCCGTCCTGTTAAACCGCGCACCGACCCTCCACCGTTTAGGGATTCAAGCGTTTGAGCCAATTTTGGTGGATGGACGAGCGATTCAATTGCACCCGTTAGTTTGTCCAGCATTTAATGCTGACTTTGATGGAGACCAAATGGCGGTGCACGTTCCTCTGGGTTTAGAGGCACAAGCAGAAGCACGGTTGTTGATGTTGGCTTCTAACAATATTATGTCTCCGGCAACGGGACGGCCTATTGTTACTCCCTCTCAGGATATGGTGTTGGGTTGTTATTATTTGACGGCCCATAATCCCAAAGCTCATAAGGGTGCAGGAGGTTATTTTGCCTCATTGCAGGATGCGATTATTGCTTATGAACAAGGGTTGATTGAGTTACACGCCTTGATTTGGGTGCGCATCGATTTGAACTGGGATATTGATTCAGATACCAAAGAAACCGAACCAGAAATCACACGGCATTCTGATGGAACGGTGACCAAACTCTATGCCGATCGCCGCATCCGAGAAGATGCCAATGGCAATATCTTGTCCCAATATATTCACACCACCGCAGGCCGAATTATCTTCAATAAAACCATCGCGGATGTGTTGAGTTAAGGCGGTCAGGAGATAGGGAAGCAGGGGAGGATAGGGAGGATAGGGAGGCAGGGGAAGATAGGGAGGCAGGGGAAGCAGGGGAAGCTCAAGACAAATAATCCCCCCATTCCCCCAATCTCGATCGCGGTCCCCCCCATCCCCCAATCTTCTCTCATCAGTCAAAGGACAAAGCACAAAGCACAAAGCACAAAGCACAAAGGACAAAGCACAAAGCACAAAGGACACAGCACAAAGGACACAGCACAAAGGACAAAGGACAAAGGACTAATGACTAAAAATAAGTTCACTTTCTACAACCGAGTTATTAATAAAGGCCAAATTAAAAGCCTAATTTCCCGCACTTTTGTGCAGCATGGGACGGCCCGAAGTGCACAAATTGCCGATCGCCTGAAAGACTTGGGATTTCGCTATGCAACCAAGGCCGGGGTCTCCATTAGTGTGGATGACTTGATGATTCCGCCTTCAAAGCGAGACTTGTTAATGGGGGCGGAACGGGAAATCACCTTAACAGAAAGCCGCTATGCCCGAGGGGAAATCACTGAAGTAGAGCGTTTCCAGAAAGTTATTGATACTTGGAATAGTACCAGTGAATCCCTCAAAGATGAAGTGGTGCGTCACTTCAAAGAGACCGACCCCCTGAACTCAGTGTATATGATGGCCTTCTCTGGGGCGCGGGGGAACGTCTCTCAGGTGCGGCAGTTGGTGGGGATGCGCGGGTTGATGGCAAACCCCCAGGGGGAAATTATTGACTTACCCATTAAAACCAATTTCCGCGAAGGGCTGACCGTTACCGAATATATCATCTCCTCCTACGGTGCGCGGAAGGGATTAGTCGATACCGCGCTACGGACGGCAGATTCAGGCTATCTGACTCGGCGTCTGGTGGATGTCTCCCAAGATGTGATTGTCCGGGAAGTGGACTGCGGGACGACTCGCGGAATTCCGATGGAGTCGATGAAGGATGAGGACCGGATTCTGATTCCTTTGAGCGATCGCCTCTTTGGTCGGGTCACTGCCGAGGATATCATTTCCCCCCAAACTGGGGAGTTGATTGCCGCGCGCAATCAGCCAATGGATGATGACCTCTCGGAAAAAATCATGAAACATGGGGTAGAACGGGTCATGGTGCGATCGCCCCTGACCTGTGAAGCCTCGCGATCGGTCTGTCAGCTTTGCTATGGCTGGAGTCTGGCCCACGGCAAACTCGTAGACATGGGAGAAGCGGTCGGAATTATCGCCGCCCAATCCATTGGCGAACCTGGCACCCAGCTTACCATGCGGACCTTCCACACCGGAGGGGTGTTCACCGCCGAAGTCGCGCGGACCGTAACCGCTACCTTCTCAGGGACCGTCCATTATTCTCCCACCATGCGGGCGCGGGCATTCCGGACCCGTCATGGGGAAGATGCTTTCGTGGTAGAAAATGCCAAATCAGAAATTACCCTGCAAGCCGAGGGCCGCAAGGAAGTCTTTGATGTGTTCCAAGGCACCGTCCTCTTGGTTCACGATGGGGCTAAAGTGGAACGGTTGACCCTACTGGCCGAAGTCCCTCTACCCGGGCGCACTCGCCGAACCACGGAGAAAGCCACGAAGGATGTGGCATCGGACTTGGCAGGAGAAGTGGTCTTTGCCGACTTGATGCCAGAGGAGAAGAAGGACCGCCAGGGAAATGCCACGCGCACCGCAAGCCGGGGGGGTCTGGTCTGGATTTTGTCCGGCGAAGTCTATAACTTGCCGCCTGGGGCTGAACCTGTGGTCAAGAATGGCGATCGCATTCAACCGGGTGGAGTCCTCGCCGAAACCAAGCTGGTGACCGATAATGGCGGGATTGTCCGTCTGCCGGAAGATATGGAAAACCGACCTTCTTCCATGCCTCGGGAGGTCGAGATTATCACCGCATCCGTCACTCTGGACCGGGCGACGGTTTATGCCACCTCCACCGGCGGTCGGGACCATTACACTATTGAGACCATTGGCAAACAGTTGTTCTCCCTGAAGGCAACACCGGGAACGAAGGTGTTGAATCATCAGGTGGTGGCCGAGTTGATTGATGAGACTTACCGCACTCACAGCGGGGGGATTATCAAGTATGCCGGGGTGGAAGTGCTCAAGCGCGGCAAAGCCAAACAAGGCTATGAAGTTGTTAAAGGCGGTACTTTGCTCTGGATTCCCGAGGAGTGCCACGAAATCAACAAGGATATTTCCTTATTGCTGGTGGAAGACGGCCAGTTTGTCGAAGCTGCCACAGAAATCGTTAAAGACATCAAATGCGCCAGCAGCGGTGTTGTCGAAGTCACCCAGAAAAATGACATTCTCCGGGAGGTGACCATCAAGCCTGGGGAGTTGATTATGATTGAGGACCCCGAGGAAGTGGCGATCGCCAATGGCAGTCTCGTCAATCCGGGTCAAGAGATTATCCCCGGACTCATCGCCCAGGAATTGCGCTATGTCGAAATCCTGGAAACCCCCGAAGGTCCGGCCTTGTTGCTGCGTCCCGCCGTAGAATATCCCGTATTAGATGAACCCGCCATTCCCTCTCAGGAATCCCTGAACAATGGGGAAGAGGCCATGATTCAACTGCGCGCCGTCCAGCGCTTGCCCTATAAAGATGGGGAACGGGTCAAATCTGTAGAAGGGTTGGAATTACTGCGGACCCAGTTAGTCCTGGAAATTGATAAAGATGCACCGGGGTTAGCCGCAGACATTGAATTAGTGCCCGTGGAGGAAGAAGAACTGCTCTCGTCAGAGGAGTTAGACCCCTCTAAAGGTGCGCCCATGCGCTTACAGTTGGTGATTCTGGAATCCTTAGTCATTCGCCGCGATGTGGTGGCAGATACCACTCAAGGCAGTACCCAAACTCGCCTGTTGGTAAAAGATGGGGACCGGATTCCCCCTGGGGCCGTCGTCGCCCGTACCGAGATTCTCGGCAAAGAAGCCGGTGAAATTCGCGGGATTCGCGAAGGCGCAGAAGCCATTCGCCGGATCCTCGTGGTCCGGGATAATGATGTGATTACCGTGGAATCCAAGGAAGAACCCACCGTCAAAGTGGGGGATTTTGTGGTGGAGAATACGGAAGTGGCCCCCGGGGTGCGGATACCGGATTCAGGCCAAGTGGTGGAAGTGACTGCCTTGGAGCCTTCCGAGACCTCTGCTTTGGCTCAGGTGAATTATCATCTAAAAATGCGGCTGGCTCGTCCTTACCGGGTGTCCCCTGGGGCCGTGCTTCATGTGGATGATGGCTCCTTAGTGCAACGGGGGGATAACCTCGTGCTGCTGGTGTTTGAGCGTGCCAAGACTGGGGATATTATTCAAGGGTTGCCCCGGATTGAGGAATTACTGGAGGCCCGTAAACCCAAGGAGGGTGGCATTTTGGCAGCGTTGCCCGGGGTGGCCCAGGTGGTCTATGGGGATGATGATACGGTCATTTTGAAGGTAGTAGAAGAAGACGGGGCCGTTACAGATTATGAGATTGGCCCCGGTCAGACCCTGCTGGTGAGTGATGGTCAACGGGTGAAAGCCGGGGAACCGCTCACTGATGGGCCGTCAAATCCTCATGAGATTTTGGAGATTTTCTTCAATCTGCCCGGGGAACGGAATTATGAGCATACGCTGTTGAGTTTCCAGCAGGTGCAGACGTTCTTGGTAAGTGAGGTGCAGTCGGTATATCTGTCCCAAGGGATTGATATTAGTGATAAGCACATTGAAGTGATTGTGCGTCAGATGACGAACAAAGTGCGAATCGATGATGGCGGGGATACGACCATGCTGCCTGGGGAGTTGATTGAACTGCAACAGGTGGAACGGGTGAATGAGGCCATGTCGATTACCGGCGGTGCGCCTGCGAAGTACACTCCGCTGTTGTTGGGGATTACTAAGGCGTCGTTGAATACGGATAGCTTTATCTCGGCGGCTTCCTTCCAGGAGACGACTCGGGTGCTAACTGAAGCGGCGATCGAGGGCAAATCCGACTGGCTGCGTGGCTTGAAAGAGAACGTGATTATCGGACGCCTGATTCCTGCGGGGACTGGGTTTAATGCCTACGAGGATATGATGCTTCTTCCCGATGATAGTGCTTATGATGGGGTGCTGGATGAGGAAGAGGAGGAGTTTCCCGATGTGGTTCTCGATGACCATACGGCGCGGGCTTACCGGAGTACCGGGATGGAGTTAGAGGAGGAGATTTTGCCCGAGGATGATGAAGAGGCGGACGATGAGTTTGCTCTACCCGATTTGGGGGTAAAAGCGGGCAAAGATGTACGCTCAATCTCCATCCTAGAGGAAGACTTCGAGGACGATGATGATTTTGATGATGATGATGACATCGAGGATGATTTTGAGTAAGGACTTCTCCCCCTTAGACCCGCTCTTTTAAGAGGCGAACGGGGGATAGGAAGGAGTGACAATAGGCGGGGGTTTAAACCCCCGCCTCACAGGTGGGAGTCGGTTAAAACTGAGTGCAAGGAGGGTAGTCCTAAATATGTAATGATAAACTTTGGGGTTTGATAGAAAACCCTCACTGTTATAACCAATTTTTGTCAAAATATTTTAAATGTTATAAAAGCCACATTCCCCGGGGTTAAGTGTTGATTTGTTCGGTTTTTAAACTTTTTCCGTCTAATAATAAACCTCTGGCAAAATTGTCTCTTGGCTTCTTGCGAAATCTGGGACTTTTTTAGTACATTGATTGAAGTGAATATACTTTAAAAAAATGTTTAGCTGAAAGAGAACGCCTGTCTTTTTCTGACTCCCCCGTTAGCATCAAACAGATCTACCTTAAAAAAGGGAGTTCTCCGAGGGGAGTTGCTGTAAACTAGGGAGGTAGTCTCTCCTCCTGTCATAATGGTTTGGCAACCGGGTACGAAAATTTTTGGAAACCGCTACACTATTCAAAAGAAGCTCAAACCGGGCGGTTTTGGCATCACCTACTTGGTCAAAGACAATAAGGGTCAACAGTGGGTGCTGAAAACCCTGAACGATAAGGTGATGACCGAGGCGGAGTACATCCCCTATCGGGATAAGTTTATGCGGGACTTTGACCGGGAAACGGCTAAAATCGCCATTTGTCGCCATCGCCATATTGTCAAGGTGGAGAATCACTTCTCCCATGAAGGGCAGCCTTGTATGGTCATGGAATATATTCAGGGGCAGGACTTAAAAGACCTGGTGGTGCACCGGGGGGCCTTGTCTGAGGCGGTGGCGTTACGCTATATCCGGCAGGTGGGTGAAGCGTTGAGCATCCTGCATGATAAGGGTTTGCTCCATCGGGATATCAAGCCTGATAACATTATGGTTCGGTTGCCTGCGGATGAAGCGGTGCTGATTGATTTTGGCATTGCGCGGGAGTTTATCCCCGATTTGACCCAAACCCACACCTCTACCCTTACGCACCATTATGCGCCGGTTGAGCAGTACGACGAACGTGAACACCGGGGGGAATTTACCGATGTGTATGCCTTGGCGGCCACCCTGTACTATCTGCTCACGGGGACTGCACCGCCGATTTCCTGGATGCGGGTGTTGCGCGAGAGCCTGAATATTCCCAGCCATTGGTCCCCAGACCTACAAAACGCGATTAAGCAGGGGATGGCAGTGAAGCCAGAAGACCGCCCCCAAACTGTGGCGGATTGGTTGGCCCTGTTGCCTAACGGTGGAGGGGGTTTACCATCCTTTAGTTTTGAAACCGTGCGGGTCAACCGTCAGGGGAAAATTATTGAGAAAATACCGGGTCAGGCGCGGTTTTATCCCCAGGACTTGGGTCAGGGGGTGCGGTTGGACATGGTGCAAATCCCCGGCGGAACATTTTGGATGGGGACAGAAGAGGAGGAAATTGAGCGCCTGTGTAAAAAGTATGAGGTGGAATGGTTTAGGCGGGAAAGTCCTCAGCATTGTGTGCAAGTTTCTCCCTTTTTCCTGGGCAAAACCCCCGTCTCCCAAGACCAATGGCGCACTGTGGTGACGCAAGTGGGGACAATCGTCCGGGATTTGGACCCGGACCCTTCTAACTTCAAAGGCGGGAATCGTCCCGTTGAACGGGTATCTTGGTATGATGCAGTGGAGTGGTGTGCTCGATTGAGCAAGCTGACGGGCAAAGAATATCGCCTTCCCAGCGAAGCTGAATGGGAATATGCTTGCCGTTGCGGGACGATGACTCCCTTTGCCTTTGGGGAAGCTATTACGACCGACCTGGCAAATTATGATGGCAACTACACCGTTGCTGAGGAAGCTAAGGGGGAGTATCGAAAAGAAACCACCCCAGTGGCGAGCTTTCCCCCCAATGGCTTTGGGTTGTATGATTTACATGGTAATGTTTGGGAATTGTGTTTCGACCCCTTCCATGACAATTATCAGGGTGCGCCTAGGGATGGTAGCGTATGGGATGAGACGATCAAAGAGAATGAGAATCATTATCAAAATCCTTCGGCAAATCTGAAGGTTTTGTTAGAAAAAAGCAATAAAACATACGTGCTGCGTGGCGGTTCTTGGGGCGACGACCCGATTGGCTGCCGTTCAGCCAACCGCAGCGTCGGCACGCGCGACTTCTTCGACGACTTCCTGGGGTTTCGTGTCTGTCTCGTTGGCGCAGGACTCTTGTAGCCCTTTACCCTTTAGCACTCTTGCACTCTGCTCTTTTTTCCCCTTTACCCTCTTAAAAGCGACCTGGAGGGCGTATGCAATACGCCCCTACAATGTAATTCGGGTATTTGGTTCGCAATGCTTGCGCCCTCCATCCAGGGCGTATGCAATACGCCCCTACAATGTGATTCGGGT
>NZ_JAMXFA010000006.1:0-94823 GCF_025370785.1 Laspinema olomoucense D3b | reverse complement strand
GTATGCAATACGCCCCTACAATGTGATTCGGGTATTTGGTTCGCAATGCTTGCGCCCTCCATCCAGGGCGTATGCAATACGCCCCTACAATGTGATTCGGGTATTTGGCTCGTAGGGGCGCAATGCTTGCGCCCTCCATCCAGGGCGTATGCAATACGCCCCTACAATGTAATGGGGACTCATGGGGATAATTGTTTCGTAGGGGCGCAATGCTTGCGCCCTCCATCTAGGGTGTATGCAATACGCCCCTACAATGTGATTCGGGTATTTGGTTCGTAGGGGCGCAAGCATTGCGCCCCTAGTTGATTAAAATCGTAGATCCAGTAACAGTTCTGAATTATTGGCTTGAAATTGAGGATGATCCGGATCTTCTACCCAACGTTGGGGATTTTGTTGGATATATTCTCGAATTGAATCCAGTGTTCTTTCATCTTGGATAATAGATTCATAATAGTTCCTCTGCCAAATGGGAATAGATGGATTTTGACAGAGTTGATTAATTTTTTTAGTTACACTCGCTTTGAACCCGCCAATAAAAGAACCCAAGGAATTGGCTTTTCGATGAAATGATTGTTTTGATAATTTATGGGATAATTCTTGACAATTTACTTTACCTAAAAGCACTGGACTTGAATTGCTTTTTTGCTCTTGTTCTGATTCAAACATCCACACAATTGCATGGAAATGATTGGGCATAACAATCCATTCATCTAATCTTAAGTTTTGTCTCATTTGGGCAGATTTTAGCCATTCATTTTGTACAATTTCCCCGAGTAGATTAATGTGCATTGTTCCGTCCTTAATCTGCCCAAACCAACATTGTTTTTGGGTGGTACATAGTGTAATAAAATAAGCTCCGGGCTGAGAATAATCATAGGAAGGGAGACGGATAGAACGGCGATGATGAATTTCGGGGTTATATTTCATGCGGATGTTGGGAAATCACAAGAGAAGATGCCAGAAATCTGGTTTCTTGGGATAGCCGATCGGGCGTTTAGTCAGTTGTGAGCCAAGCATGACCTACCGGATTGAGATTTATTTGATTACAAATCGTCTCTTTCCTCCACTCCTGGCGACGAGAACCAAGTATCAATAATCGCTTGGCGGATATCTTGACCAAAAATCGTCACAATAAGTGCTAGAATCCCTACAATAAGTGCTAGAATCCCTACATATAGCATATAGAGATTTAGCCGAAAATTTGGATCATGAGGGGGCTGCTGTGGTAACGGTTTGACCCCTTGGGGAAGCGGCAACAAGGCTAAAAACTCTTCAATGGTTTGGGGGCGATCGCCATAATCCAACTCCATCCCCTGACGGATTGCCCAATTCGTTTCAGCACTTACCCCGGGGATGTCCGGCAACTTCTGATCCTTTCGCTGCAAATTCACCCGCTTTTGGGCATTAGGGGGGACATCCCCCGATAACAGATTGTAGAGAGTCGCCGCCAAAGCATAGACATCGGAATAAGGTTTCGCCTGCTCATTGGGATCATAAAGCTCTGGGGGGCTAAATCCATCGGTATTGCTGGAATCAATGGAGGTAAGCGTCTCGTCAAATCCCTTCGTCACGCCAAAATCAATCAGCACTGCCTCGGATTTTCCTGCCCGCAGCATGATATTAGCAGGCTTAATATCCCGATGCACCAACCCCTCCCGATGCACCACCGTTAATGCCTCTCCCACCTGGCGGATATAGGTCAACACCTCCTCTTCTGGCAGGGTTTTCGTAGGCAAACTCGCTAAATCATCCCCCGCCACAAACTCCATGACAATAAATGTCTGACCCCGTTCCAGAAATGAGTCCAAACACCGGACAATATGGGGATGATGGCAACCCCTCAACCGCAGCGCCTCCTTCATCAGCTTATTATTTAACTTGTCCCGTTGCTCTGGGGTCAGTTTTGCCAAAACGTCATCCCGCAGGGTCTTGATCACGACGCGATCGCCTCCTTTGCGCTGCGCCAGATAACTAATTCCCACCCGCCCTTGATTGAGCGATCGCTCCACCTGATAGTGTCCCCCGTGCAGAGTCTCACCCGCTTGCAAACTCATAAATTCTCCTCGACCTGACTCACCTCCTTTATGTTAATCGGAAGTTGGAGCATCGGAGCCAATCAATTCGTGGCAAGAAATCTTGCTGCCAGATCCGGATCGCTGTTACCCTCACTCGGCAAACTGTACCTACCGAATCACTGGGGAAACCGATATATATTTGTTAAATGCCGTGAGATTTTCCAGATTCTTGCTAATTATCTCCATCCTAATGGCTCTAAAATTAAAATGTTTGTGAAAACTTAATACGGAATTCGGTTCTGAGAGGTCTATACAAACAAACCCACACCCTCAAGGGTGGGTCTACACAGACAAAGCCCGCCTGCGCGGGCTAATACAGAAAACCGGATTTGGTATAATTTGTATATAAAGAAGTTGTGCCACGGAATTGCTGTATAAAGTAGGATTAAAATGAAGCTTTGCGGTTTAGACGGACAACATTGTATCTAATTTAAAATATAAGACATACCAAACTGATGACCTGAGTCTGAACTCATGTCATGCTGAAATCAGTTGTGCCATTGATTCGATTTGAATTTTGACGCCGGTTTCTCCGTCGGGGATGTGCCGCCAACTGCCGAAGGGAATCTGTTTGAGGCTATCGGATGAGAAGATTCCGGCTCCGACTAAAGCATCGCACACGCTGCCGATCGCATTGTCGCCATCTCCTCTATGTTTACCCCGTAAGATAATCCGCACGGCTGCTCTTTCAATGGGTAACTGCGGTAAGGGGTTCATCTGATGCACTTGCATGAGGATTTCTCCTTCGGCACGTAGTCTCCATTCCCGATATCGTTTGGGTAAAAATGTGCCATTGGCGGTCACCCGAGGACGCGCTTTGGGGGTGACTGACCCGGGAATCCATAAGGTTAGGGTTCTCACGGTCCGTTGAGCGTCCGGTTCCGTGGATTGCGGTGTCTCTTGGGGTTTAGTTTTTCGCGGTTCGGTTCGCAAAATTCGCGATCGCGTTTCGGGTTTGGGCCGTTGTAGCAACGAGACAAAGGTGAGTCGCTGTGCTGACTCAGACATCAGTTGAGCATTCACAACTAAGGGAGGTTCGGATATCTCTTCCTCTATGGCGGTGTCGGTTGCAGACTGTCCTATTTCCTGGGTTTCTGGCTGCAAATCATTGGGGACCGGGCTTGGGGCGATCGCCGGGTCTTCTTTGACCGAGGGCCATCCCTGGGCCATTTTCATATAGGTTTGTGCGGTGGCCTCTGGAACGTTACAATAAGCGGCTAACCAGACGTGCCATTTTTGCGCCGGGACCCGAAGTTTGGCCTGGATCAGGAGTTGTCCGGCGGTGCAAGCGTGCAGGAGTCCGATCGCCACCGACTGTTGACAGCGTTCGTGTTCGCGATTAATTTGGGCCGCTAGTGCGCTCAAGGGGACCATTCCTGGGGTGGATTGTCCCTGGCGATCGCCTTCTAAGGGCAGCCGGTGGCGGGTTTGCGAATCGATGGGGTAGAAGACGGAGGTTGTCGGTGGCATGAGGAAATAGCTTGGGTGGTTAGGGGCATCGGTTTCCAGACGCATCCGGATATCTTAACCTAGAGTTGAGATTCCTTCCAGAATTTAACCCGAGGATCTGGGCGATCGTCCGGGGGACTCTCGGGGAGGGACCGGATAGACTCTCGTTTTCACGGAGTCGTTCCATAGAAGTCTTCCACAGTTAATCCCGGAAATCCGCACAGTCTCAAGATTTATGCAGATTTGATGGGCCCTTGGTCATTGGTCCTTGGTCATTTAGCCCGCGCAGGCGGGCTTTGTTTGTAGAGCCAGACCCTTTAGGGTGCGGGTTTTTACAAACCCCTAACACCCCAATTTTGTATAAAGTTAATTATATTAATCATAGAGAAAGCGAGCATTTTACTCGGTTTCTTTATGATGAACTCCTCCCCGACGGGCTATATATACTTCGGCGACTTGGGGATGGGCAGAGAACCGGGGACCTGGATGCAGGATTGCCAGCCGATCGCCCTTTCCAAGCGGCACAATCTTCTGTCCAGGTTCCCCTAAATCCAGCCATTCTCAAGGTTTTAACTCTTCCACGAAGGCGATCGCCTGGGGATTGGCATTGGCCCAGGATTCGCGATCGCGCCGGATCTGGACTAGGTGCGGTTCTAGGGTTTCAGAAGTCATCAGGACGCCGAAATCTGGGGGAACGGAGGCCGTTTCATAGTCAAAGAGGCGATTGAGGACGAGATTGCCGACTTCTTGTCGATAATGCGAACTGTCCCAATAATAGGCCATATTCTCGCTGATGGGTTCGCTCGAAATGGAATGATAGCCGGAAAAATCCCAAACCGGGGCAATGGCGACCAGTTCCCGTTTCCACTGTTCAAAATCCTCCCAATGTCCTGCTATGCGTAAGGCTTCCCATTGAGTGGCATGAGAGGGGGAAATAAAGATGTGTAAGTCAATATTTCGGCTGCGACAAATTTCGACTAACTCTCGGAAATCATTTAAAAAACTTTGGGAGAATTTGTAGCGGGGATAATATCCTTCTTCCCGGAAAAACCCATGAATCATGTTTTTAAATTCCTGGGGCAGGGGACGGTCTGGTTCATTATTATGAACATACCGAAACCCATTGTCATGGTAGAGAAAATTGGCTTGCGATCGCCAGCTATTTTTTATCGTGCCTAAACTCGACTGGGTTACCCCTAAAGAAAGGGTAACATTCAGCCATTCTTGGGGGGTGAGGCTATCTCGTTCTAATCGAGCTTCTTCAAAGTCGGCAGGATTAGTTTTATATTCATTGAACATAAAGAAATCCACCCCGAGGACGACGGTTTTTAAATTGGGTTGGTTGGCGATCGCATGGTCAAAATAGCGTCTGACTTCATACATATTCGGACCCACTAATCCTAAATTGTAGGCGGGTTTCCCGTCAGCCAAGGCGGGATGTTTTGGGTCCAGTCCTAAATCGGTGCGGGATGAGCCTAATAACACCGTTTTGGGGGCGATGCGCTTAACTGAACTGGCTTTAAACAGGCGAACATGATTAAATTGTTCGGTTCTTAAGCGATTCAGTCGCCATTGAGGGCTATTCATTACCCCGTATGGATCAATGCCAATATTGAATAAGCCAACGGCTAATAATCCGGGTATGGTGAGGCCAAAAAAGGCGCGGTTAAATTGACGATAATTTTTCATAAAAAGCCCCCTGGATTAAAATTGGAAGTAGAGAAATTCAGAAATTCGGTTCAGGGAAAGTAGACAGGCGATCGCCACGGCACTGAGTCCGACAGCCCATGCGGTGGTCGGTTTAAAGCGTTCGACTATTTGTTGGGTATTGGGTAATAAAACCGCTCCCATTAATACCACTCCCAATATTACAAAACTTTGGCGGTAATTCGGTGGGAGAGCAGGGAGTTGAGCGACTTCTCGAAACTGCACAACGGATTGAGGTAACCAGCCTAATAAGGGTTGAAAATCGGGGGTTAAAATAATTCCTTTTAAGCCAAGGGCGGCTTGGATAATTTGTCCCGCTTGGGTGATATTTTCGGCGCGAAATACGACCCAACTCAAGACGACGGCGATAAAGGTAATAACCCAGGCGATCGCCCCGGGCATTTTCAGTCCCAAGCGTCGCCAGCCGTGATTGATGACTAGAAAAGTGCCATGCAACCCGCCCCAGAGAATATAGGTCCATCCCGCCCCATGCCATAATCCACCGAGTAGCATGGTAAGCAGCAGATTGATGTATCGGCGCACTTCTCCTCGCCGACTGCCTCCGAGAGCAATGTAGAGGTAATCTCGCAGAAAGAAAGATAAGGTAATGTGCCACCGTCGCCAGAAGTCTACGATGGAGGTGGATTTATAGGGAGAATTAAAGTTAAACGGCAGGCGGAAGTTAAACATCCATCCTAAGCCGATCGCCATATCGGAATAGCCTGAAAAATCAAAATAAAGTTGTAACGTATAGGCGATCGCACCCACCCAGGCTTCGATGAAGGTGAGGGAATCGGCTTGTGCAAATACGGCCCCCACCCAAGGGGATACCGTATCTGCAATTAGCACTTTTTTACCTAATCCTAGGATAAAAAAGCTTAAACCAATGGCGACATTTTTATGAGAAAAAACGAACTGCCTAAGCTTTTTAAATTGCGGAATGAGTTCGTCATGTCGTAAAATCGGCCCCGCAATCAGTTGGGGAAAGAATGTGACAAATAGGCTATAAGACACTAAGTCATATTGAGCATCTTTAGTTTGTCCGCGATAGGCATCGACTAAATAAGCAATTTGAGTGAAGCTATAAAAGGAAATTCCTAACGGGAGTTCGATGGCAGGAACCGGAAACTGGGTTTGAAATAGGCCATTGATAGAGGCAATCAAAAACCCTGCATATTTGTAATAACCCAGAATACCTAAATTAAAAAAAACTCCGGCCCATAATAAAATTTTGGCCTTTGGGGTTCCGGTTTGCACCCCATCTATCCACCGTCCAAAGTAATAGTTACCCAGGATAGAAATTAGCAATAGGGGGATGTAACTGATTCCCAAGTATCCATAAAAAACGAGGGAGGCTAACAGAAGCCATAGTGTTGCAGCCTTGACCTGACGATAGGCGCTCAACCCGAAGTAAACAATCAGGGCAAGGGGTAAAAAGATAAAGATGAATTCGTACGAGTTGAATAACAAGGTCTTTTCTGATGTTTTATTTCAACAGGTTTAGTGTGCCAGAAACTTTTTAGCTCGTCATCTGCTCTCAGGGGTTGTGTAATTGGCAAATTTGAAGTAAGATGTCACTTTTGGTGCTTTAAAGTTATATAAGAGTCCTTAATCAATGGTATTATGGATGCCCGGTCAAGACCCTCCTCTGTGCCTTCGCCTAGGGTGACGTCGGGGCAGCACATCTTCCTCGCTGGGTGGGTTACAACTCATTTAAGATTACTATGGCACGTCTAAATCAGTCTGCTCAAAGAATTGAGGAGTGGGAGCATTTTGCTCCGTACTGCTTCTATAAAGCAAGATGCTCTCACTCCTGCAGGGGGAATTGTCCCATTCATTTAGATGCCCTATCGTTTGTTGCTAAAGTAACAAACGATAGGGTATTGATTAAACGAGGATAAAATCATCAGCGTTAATCAGGGTGGCATGGATACCGCGAAGGATTGCCAAGGATTCCCCGGTATTGGCGATCGCAATCTGAGTCTGACTGGCATCACTGCCAGGGGAAATGACAAGCTGCTCAAACTGCAATCCGTTAGTGAGTCCGATGCGATCGCTACCGCTTTCAAAGTCCGCGATCGTGTTTGTTCCTTCCCCGGACGCTAAAATAAAGGTATCTTCACCCGCACCCCCGATCAGCCAGTCATTACCCTCACCGCCTCGGATCTTATTCGATGCATCATTTCCGATGAGAGTATCATCATAAGCGGAACCGATGATATTTTGCACATCAGTGAGGCTCTCTTCACCGCTGGGTAACATCCGAATTTCGGAATACCATTCATCTGCGAGTTTATCATATCCACTAGCATTTAGGTGAATACCATCCTTGTCATAGTCTCCGGCGACGAAGGGCAAATTAAACATATCCACAAACCGGATATTTGGGTTATTGTTGGCGCGGGGTGCAACAACAAATTTCTCTACTTTTTGACTAAATTCCTGGGTCCGCTGTTGCAAAGTTGGCTCATTAGAAATATGGGGAATAATGGAACTGACTAGCACTTGGACTTCGGGCATTCTTGTGATAATCCGGTCCACTAGAATTCCTAGGTCGGTGAGGGCTGTTTCTACAGGTTTGTTTTGAAGAATATCATTCGTACCCGCCATTAATAAAATCGCATCGGGTTGGGCGTAATTTAACGCATTTTCTATGGTCGAATAAAGGGGGGCTGCGGGCTGATTAAATCCCGAAAAGTTGTTGCTATTTTCAATGAGTTGAGGGATAGTAAATCCACCCCTGCCTTCATGGTCTCTATCAATATCTTCCGGTCCACTTTTAGCTTGCCCCACAAAATCGATATTAAACCCATTATCTACCACTAATCTTTCCCACAGGCGGGTTCGATATCCCCCAATACTTGCTTGATTAGGATAGCCCCTTGTATTGGAATCTCCTAAAGGCAAAATCTTGAAAGGAACATCCTCATCGGTGGTAAATAAACGGGTAACAACGCCTTCTGACAGGTCGGCAATAATCCCACTCGCCGCGTCAGAATAATTGGCGGTGGTGCTGATTTCACTGTCATCACCGCTACCATCATCCCCTTCCTCATCCACAGGATCATCCTCTATTTCGCCACTGGTATCCTCCCCCTGTTCATCTTCAATAGGGGGAGTTTCATCCTCGTCAGGGATGGGTTCCTCCTCTTCTTCGTCTGTTTCCGGAGGAACATCCGGTTCTAAATTCGATGGTTCTTCTTCGTCTGTTTCCGGAGGAACATCCGGTTCTAAATCCGAGGGTTCTTCTTCTTCGATTTCTGAGGAAATATCCGGTTCTAAATCCGATGGTTCCTCTTCCTCTGTTTCCGGAGGAACATCCGGTTCTAAATCCGAGGATTCTTCTTCGATTTCTGAGGCAATATCCGGTTCTAAATCCGAGGGTTCCTCTTCTTCGATTTCTGAGGAAACATCCGGTTCCAAATCCGAAGGTTCTTCTTCTTCGATTTCTGAGGAAATATCCGGTTCCAAATCCGATGGTTCTTCTTCCTCGGTTTCCCGAGGAACATCCGGTTCCAAATCCGATGGTTCTTCTTCCTCTGTTTCCCGAGGAACATCCGGTTCTAAATCCGAGGATTCTTCTTCGATTTCTGAGGAAATATCCGGTTCTAAATCCGAGGGTTCCTCTTCTTCAATTTCGCTCAATTTGTCGTCATTGAAGATAATCGATTCGGGCTGTTGCTGTTCTGGGAGGGTCACCATAACGGGATTAGTTAGCTCAATTTTTGCCCCTCCGGTTGGGTTGCTTAAAAGGAGAGAAAAGGTGCTTTTAAGGTCTTCTTGTTTATTTTTAATCAGGGGAATTGTCACAGTTTTTGCTGTTTCTTCCTCGTTAAAGGGGAGAATAGCAGAGGTGGTTTCAGAAGTTGCTGAAGCTGTTGTTATGCCCTTGTGGAGGGTAACTGTAACGCTGACTTTTTTATGAAGAGCATTCTGGCGAATTAAGGTAATTTCTAGGGCGGGGGTATTATCGTCTAGGACGGTATAGCGAATCGTACTGAAGGCGATCGCCGCCGAAGAGGGGTTGGGTTTAATAGGAGAAACTTTTTCACCGGGAGAAACCACATCGGTAGGAGAAGTGTCCTCAAGAGGTAGAGAGGGGTTTATCCGGGGGTTTTGAGGGGGTAAGGATGGGAGGGGTGGTTGAGAATATGGCCAAAAATTATCGCGGGCGATCGCCTCGGGAGGGATATTTTTGACAATGGCTAAATACTCTTGAGTCATTGTATCTTGAATGATAGTATCCCCTGCATTTTCCCCGGTATCCGCAAAAATATTCAATTCATCAAATGTCAGTTCCCCCAGCAGTTCAATTAAGTCTTGACCCGGGGTAAAGTCCATAATCCAGTCTGCATGATCCAGGGTCGGTCCTCCGGTACTGAGAAATCCGGGAACATCAAACCGCCTGCCAATTTGAAAGCGATTTTGTCCTTCACCGCCAGAGAGGGTATCGCTTCCTAAGTCACCCGATAAAAGATCATTTCCGCCATTGCCTTCCAAGCGATCGCTATCTTTACCCCCATAGAGGGTATCGTCTCCATCACCGCCATAGAGGGTATCATCTGCTTGATTTCCAAAGATTAGATCATCTCCGGAACCCCCTATTAAAAAGTCCTCTCCTTCCCAGTCTTCTGCGATCAGATGACCCGTTCCTCCAGACAGGGTGTTATTACCGCTTCCCCCATAAATAGTATCGTTGCCGACATCACCAATTAATAAATCATCTTCGGAACCTGCCAATAGCAAGTCGTTGGGTGAATCACTGGCGATCGCATCATCGGTTCCCACTCTGATTGGGGTATTGTTCCCTACTAGCGATCGCCGGATATCTGCTTCAGACAGTCCCGCTAGAATTTCATAAATTGATGAATCATTACTCCATACCATAGGAATTTTCTCCTTGATGTTTAAGAAAGGGGGTTCAAACAAGAATTTTAAAATTAGGTCAAAAACCTTCTAAATCTGGTTAAAGTGTTTTTTGGGGAAGTGTCGAGGGATGTAAATAGGCTACACTGGATTTAGTTAAATGGACGTTGAATTTCCTTCGGGGTCACTCATCAATCTATCTCTTTAGATCTACCCTCTGAGGGGGGGGAAGTATATCTATCTCTCGAAAGATTATAAAAAATGACCTTAATCTCCTTACACCGAAAGCTGTAGGAAGGAGAATGGGTCAATCAACAAGAAAGAGTGCTATCAGTGGCGCGACTCGGAGTTTAAATTTTTACCAAATTTAGACAAAATTTATATAAATTTTTGATAAAGATATAAATTAAATCATTAAAAATTTCGTAAAGTGGAGTCAAAAAAGTCCCTCTCTAGGGAAACAATATTTTTTTTTCTACAGAGGTTAAAATAGGAGCAGCAGGCTGAAACCAGAGAAGAGAGAGGAGGCCCAAGGGAAAAACAGAGAAATTGGGGGTTCAGGGGCGATCGCCAGCTCGGGTTATTCTCACAAAGCCCGGTACGGCATCTACCCAAAGGAGTAAATTTTTCATAAAGTGAGGCGATCGCCCCAGGGTCACAAAACAGAAAGCGTCACCCTGAAATATCACCCCCCCGTTTTTACGTCCATAATAGGGAGTCAAGATAGAGAAAAATCATAAAATCCAGCCATGATCCCTATTGATGATAATCTCCCCAATCGTTATCCCCCCTTGGCAACCTACGGCCTCATCGGGTTAAATGTGGCCCTGTTTGTGATGGAACTCAAACTAGAGGCAACGGGCCAACTCGGGGCCTTTTTGCAAAGTTGGGGCGTCGTCGGCGATCGCATGACTTCTGTAGTCACCGATGCGATTCGGAATCCCAGTCCTGCTGCTTGGGTGGCCTTAATTGTCATGTCTGCCGGTCCCTTGCTGTTTTCAATGTTTCTCCACAGCAGTTTTAGTCAAATTTTGGGGAATATGCTGTTCTTGTGGGTGTTTGGGAAGCGGATTGAAGAGATTCTCGGACATGGCCGGTTCTTGCTGTTTTACGTCTTGTGTGGCATCCTCACCGCGATCGCCCAGGTGGCGATCGCCCCGAACTTAGCAGTCCCCGTCGTCGGGGCTAATGGCGCAGTTTCGGCCATTTTGGGCGCTTATTTATTGAACTTTCCCAAAGCTAAAATCGAAACCCTCTTACCCTTATTCATCCTGTTTATTCCTATCGAAGTTCCCGCCTTATTTTATGTGATGTGGTGGTTTATTCAACAGGCATTTTATGGCATTGGTCAACTCACCGTCCTGAGAATGGTCAACCCCACTAGCTTGGGTTATTGGGCGACGGGAGTCGGATTATTTATAGGGGCAGGATTAGTTTCCCTGTTAGTTAAATATAAACCTAAGACGGCTATTTATTAACCCAAACATTGCCTAAACTGGCCTGTAATGTAAAAAAAGGAGGAAGAGCAATCCCTATCCTCCTTGGAAATATAAAAACGTTTAAAACTGGGATAATTTATGGCTTTTTAAAGCTTGCTGGTTAACAGGTGTATGCTGGAGATTTAACCGGAAATCGGGGCAATTTTCCGCATTTGGACCGTGGGGATGTATGGCACAGAGTAAGTGGGGATCTCCGGAGTAAAAGTGACAGCGATCGCACTCCCCGCATTGTTCTGATAAATCCCCTTGTTGGAACTGCCAAGACTTACCCCGATAGGTTCCAGAAATTTCCCCCGGTGGGGTTTTCACGGGAGGCGTTAAATCATAGCTGACACCACGATAATAAAGTTTCATCAATCTCACCTGTTAGCGATCGAGCAGTTCATGAATTCCTCAGCAAAAAAAGGCTTCACCCCAACTCTACCCTCGGGTAGATGTCAAAAAATTGGAATTGAGGTAGACTTCCTAAATCTGCAACTCATTTCTTCATTTCCTCGATCTTGACATCAGGAAACCGGCGATCGCACCGATCCCCAGTATGAGTTCCAGTCAATTTTGTGGAAAATTTCCCACCGACTCCCCCGATTTCTGAGTATCCGGGGTGCGATCGGTCCAAAAGTCGGTGCATTCTCAATCCAGAACGCACAGCATTACCCCTATCCCTCAAAATAGCAGCGTCATTAAATTCCGTCGATAAACCTTCGTCAGAGTATGGTCATTTCCCAGTAGCTCAAAAATAGACAGCATGGCTTTTCTGCCTCCATCCTTTTTATAACTGCGATCGCTTTCCACAATTTTTAGGAAAAGTTGCAACGCCTCCTCATAGTTTCCTGCTACAGTCAAACAAGATGCCTGAGAAAATATCCGGTCCAATTCACTCTCTCCTGAAGGATGATTACATTCCTTTTTAAACTCAAGTAACGCCTTCACTGCTTGCGCTTGCGCAAAAAATTCCGGTTCATCGGATTGAATTCCCTCTAAAAGTTCCTCAACCTTTCCCAACTCATCCTGACTGATATAGAACTTTGCCGCTTCTAATCGTAACCGTCTATTCAGGGGATATTTTGTTAACAGGGATGCAAACATCACCTCAGCTTCGGTGCGCTTTTCCCCTAAAAGTAACTGACGAATCGCCTCCAGTCCTTCGTCTAAACTCGACTTAATATCACAATTTGCTAAAAATTCTCGCAATTGGGGTTCCGGTAACACCCCCACAAACCCATCCAAAACTTCCCCATTTCGGATGATTTTTACATCGGGTACTCCTTCCACCCGAAATGCTTGTGCTAGATATTGATTTTCATCAATATTTACCTTTGCCACCACACAATCATATTCCAAGGCGACCTTTTCCAACATCGGTTTTAACATCTGACAAGGACCACACCAAACCGCATAAAAGTCCACGATCGCCGGAAGTTCATAAGACTTTTCTAAGACTTCTTGCTCAAAGTTGTGGTCATAGACCTCAATCGAATATCCCATCGTTTCTTCTGAGTTGCTAAACTGCGAATCCTCCCATTGTAGTGAAACCTGGGAAAGCAGGAAAGCTACTCGCTACCCTAGGCGCAAACCATAAAAGGGAGCCGCACAAAAAGCGGGCGATGGGACTCGAACCCACGACGTTCAGCTTGGGAAGCTGACATTCTACCACTGAATTACGCCCGCGTCAAGTCATTTGTTACAAACTGCTACTTTTTAGCACTGAAGTTATAACTTTAGACTAGAGAACCATTATATAACCATTGCCCCCAGGTTTGTCAAGGGGTCAGTTAAATTTTTCCTCCCAGACACCGCCCAGTTCAGCCCGAGGCCCTCCACTGTTCAACGTCCGGGCTTGCTGCCGTTATCCTTGCTCCTGTTCAATAGACTTCTTGCAAAATTCTTTAAAGCCCCCCTTGGAAAGGGGGGTTAGGGGGATCAATCCTTTGTTTGCAAGAGATCTAATATCACGACTTGCTATCGTTATCCCCCATTGGCAGTTTGAGAGTGACTTCAACATGAGAATTATGGCTGTCCTTAAGTTCGGATGCCTACCCTATCCCCAGCTAAATTGATAGGAAAATGCCGTATTCCTTCCGGGTGAATTTACTTTCAGAAAGTCCCCCAAATAACAAGTGCCTGTTATTTTGGGGTGGTATTCACACAATCAGTAATTGTCCCCCAGAAAACCGTAAAATTTAGGAAATTCCCGGTAGGGGAATGGTCCTGAGCGGCGGTATGTACTCACTTGATCCTGCGCGATCGCCTCGGTGACGGAAGGAACAAAAGGGCCAATTTTAGGGAGACCCAAGGGAACTACAATCGCTTCAAAAGTAACGGAATCCCCGAAGCGATCGCCGCCCGGTGTTCAACAAACAGGGAGTACCTCGCGATCGTCATCAAGCCTATATTTCACTCCGGTAGTGGGCAGTTAAAACCCCAAGATTATTGATTTTTTATGTCAATAATCCTCCTCCCCTTCTCCAAGTCCCCATCCTCTAATCCCTCAATTGTGGCCTGATCCCCCCATTTATAGGCCGTCTCAGCGCTCACTCTGGCTCGAAAGGGGTGTTCAAGGAGGGTGAGGACTTGCGATCAAATTCCCTCAATTAGGCGGAAATTTATTGCCCAAAAAATGGCATTTAAATACAAATAATCCAGGCATTGAGTCTTTTTTTGTAGTGAATCCTTCCTTTGGTAGATGTAAAATTCACGAAAAAAATGTACACCCAAGATTAGTAGATACACGATGATTAGCAAGTGAGCGAGTCTGACCACCCAAACCACCAGGACCTCTGTAAATGATGGAACAGCAGCCAGCCAAGCGGAAGATAAGGAGAGAACAATTGGGATGGACAGATAGCGCTTATCTGGACAGCCTAAGCAAGGTTTGTGACTGGTCCAGCACAGCTCTGGGTGCGATTGAGACTTGGGGCCCCAGTTGGCGGACAGCGGTGAGTTTGGGTCTTGCTTCCCAATTTCCGACCCTGATCTGGTGGGGTCCAGAACTGGTCCTGATTTACAATGAGGCGGCCCTGGGGTGGTTGGGGGACCACAATCATCCGCATTACCTAGGTAAACCGGCAGCAGAGGTCCTCAAGCGGGAAACCTGGTGCATCCTCTCTCCGATGCTAGAACGAGTGTTCCGCAGTGGAGAGGGCACAGGAACACAGAATTGTTGTCTGTTGTTCGATCGCCCGGGGTCGGAGGTGGTGGGGTGGTTCAATCTTTCTCACAGTCCCATATACGATGAAGGGAATGGAGTTTGTGGGGTCTTGACGACGGCGATCGCCCTGCCTACGCCCAGAAATGAACCCTCAAAGAACGAAGAAAAACTCCCCGAATCATTAGAGGTTCGTGAGCGGGAATCTGCACCGCCTGCGCGGATCTTGCTGGTGGATGATAACTCGGTACGTCGGGACTATGTAGAGTCCCAATTGGTACGCCGAGGATATCACGTCAAAACTGCAGGCGATCGCACAACCGCCCTGGATGCTGCCCGGGATTTCTCCCCCTCGGCGATTCTCACCGATGCGATCGTCCCAGAAATCGAGGATTTAGAGTGGGTACAGCAATTAAGGGCGAGGGTGAATGGAAAAGATATCCCAGTGATCCGGTTTCCCCTTCCGGCGATCGAAGGGGAATCTGTGGAGTTGACGACAGAAACTGACTGGGGGCCAGAGTTTCTCCACCGCTCATCCTCTATCCATGAATTGCTGACTCGGGTCAGCACTCACTTAGAAATCGCTGAATTGGATCAGGGACCCGAACTTCAGGGACAGACTCGACACCCATTCACCACAGCGCCCAAGAAGGAAACCTTGACCCTCCTAGAAAGTATCACCGATGGGTTTGCCTGTTTTGACCGCCAGGGGCGTTATACTTATATTAATCCTGCCGGGGCAAAACTGCTCACTCACCGGGCCGAAAATCTGGTGGGACAGTATGTGTGGGATGTCTTTCCCGAAAGTGTCGGGAGTTCCTTTTACCGGGGGTATCATCGCGCATTGGCAGAGGGAAGAACAATCGGACTCGAAGAGGATTATCCCCCGTTACAAAAACGATTTGAAGTGCGGTTTTATCCCCTGGAAGACGGGCTTTGTGCGTATTTCCGAGAACAGGGTGAAGGCGCACAATCAGCCAGAATGGAACTTCACCAAGAACGGGATTTTTTAGCGGCAGTGGTGAATGCGATTCCCAATTTAGTTGTGATTCTCGATCGCCAAGGTCGGATTGTGGGTTTTAACCAAGCTTGCGAAACCACCACAGGTTATTCTTTTGCGGAAGTGCAGGGGTTGTATGTTTGGGATCGGTTGGTGGTTCCCGAGGAAATCGAGTCCATCAAGCGAGTGTTTCAGACCCTGCGCTCAACAGTGACGCCCAACGAGTATATTAACGACTGGGTAACCAAAGATGGGGACCGACGAGCGATCGCCTGGTCGAATACGGTATTGTGCGATGCCCAAGGGGAGATGGAGTATATCATCGCCACGGGCATTGATATCAGCGATCGCTACGCTGCTGAAGCTGCCTTGCGCCAATCCACGGAACGGTTTCGTATTGCAGCGGAAAATACGAGTGATCTCATCTATGAATGGGATATTGCCACGGGACGAGTGGAATGGTTTGGGAACATTGACGACCAACTCGGATATGAGGCGGTCCCATTTGCCCGCACTCGCCAAGCTTGGCTCGATCGCCTCCATCCGAGCGATCGCGAGCGAGTCGAAAATGCGATAGACCGGCATTTACAGACCCGAGAGCCCTTTGATGAAGAGTACCAAATCCAAAGGGCCGATGGGATTTATCTTTACTGGAGCGATCGGGGAACGGCTTTGTGGGATGAGCAGGGACAACCCTATAAATGGATCGGCGCTACAACCGATATCACCTTGCGTCAGTGGGCACAGAGCGAAATTCTCAAGCTGAATCGTACCTTGAAGCGCCGGGTTAAAGAGTTACAAACCCTGCTCAAGTTTATCCCCATTGGGATTGCCATTTCGGAAGATCCTCACTGTGAAAAGATCCGGTTTAATTCGGTTCTGGCTCACAATTTAGGAATTTCATCGCCGAGTGTTCCCCATTTTAACCCCCTACCTGAAGCCAGGACACATGGATTTAAGCTGTACCACAACGGGCGGGAACTGGCTCCCGACGAGCTTCCTATGCGTTATGCGGCTAAACATCAGGTCGAAGTGCTAGAGTTTGAAGTGGATGCTATCCATGAAGATGGGAGAGTGATCGAGTTCCTAACTTATGCCGCTCCGATCCTAGATGAAGATGGGCAAACCCGAGGAACGGTGGGAGCTTTTGTGGATATTACCCACCGGAAACAGATCGAAGAAGCCCTCCGCAACAGCGAAGAACTGTATCGCTCCCTAGCGGAAGCTCTCCCCCAAATGATATTTTTGTTTACGCTGCAAGGAAAACTGGAATATTGCAACCCCAGTGGAGTGAATTATATTGGGCTGAGTTTAGAACAAATTCTGCAACGATCTGCCCTAGAGTGGATTCATCCGCACGATCGCTCAGAAGCTGTCGCCCATTGGCGAAATGCTCTCACTACGGCAACCGGCTACGAAATAGAGGTGCGCTTGCGGAGTTCCGAAGGACACTACCGTTGGCACATCCTCCGCATGAATCCGATCGCGGGAGTGGGCGATCGCCTCCGCAAGTGGTTAGGAACAGCTACCGATATTGATGATCGCAAGCGATCGCAGCAGCAAGAGCGATTTTTAGCCACCGCGAGCAGTATTCTGGCGAATTCTCTCGACTACCAAACCACCCTGGATAGTCTGGCTCATCTCACGGTCCCCAGTATAGCAGATTGGTGTGCGATCGATGTGGTGGACAAAGATGGTACAATTGAGCGGCTGGCGGTAGCTCACATGGACCCCGCCAAAGAAGAACTCGCCCAAGAACTGTTTCGCCGCTACCCTCCGAAAAAAGACATGACAACGGGGCAACTTAACGTCCTGCGCACGGGACAATCGGAACTGTATCCGCATATTGCCGACTCGCTGTTGGTTGAGGCTGCATTGGATGCAGAACATTTGCGAATTTTGCGCGAGTTGCGCCTCCATAGCGGAATGTGTGTACCGCTCAAAGCCCGAGGAAAAACCCTCGGAACCATCACGTTTGTGTTAGAGGCGGGCAGTCGTTCCTATGATCACACCGACCTGATTATGGCAGAAAAGCTGGCTCATCGGGCGGCGATCGCCTTAGATAATGCCCGTCTCTATCGGGAAGCTCAAGATGCCAACCGGCTCAAAGATGAGTTTCTGGCGACCCTCTCTCACGAGTTGCGAACCCCCCTCAATTCCATTCTGGGATGGGCGCAGATTTTACGCAATCGCCGACTGTCTGAGGAAAAAATGAGATTAGCCCTGGAAACCCTCGAACGCAACGCCCGATTACAGTTTCAATTGATCGAGGATCTGCTGGATGTATCCCGGATCATTACGGGGAAATTACGTCTGAATGTGACCTCGGTTTCCCTGTTGAAGGTGATTGAAGATGCGATCGAGTCGGTTCGTCCCGCTGCGGAGGCTAAACATATTCAACTGAAAACACAACTAGATCGCCATGCCGGTCCCGTTTCTGGCGATCGCGATCGCTTGCAGCAAATTGTCTGGAACTTACTCTCCAATGCCATTAAATTTACCCCCCCAGAGGGCTGCGTCACGGTGATTTTGGAGCAGTTCCAAACTTCTATACAAATCTGCATTGTGGATACAGGGCAAGGGATTAAACCAGAATTTCTGCCCTATGTTTTTGATCGCTTCCGGCAGGCGGACAGTTCTAGCACCCGCGCCTATAATGGACTCGGACTCGGACTGGCGATCGTGCGACACCTCACGGAACTGCACGGGGGTACAGTGTCAGCGGACAGTCCTGGATTGGGTCAAGGTGCGATGTTTACGGTGGAACTGCCTCTGATGCCTCGGTGTGAGCTTCCAGAACCGACTGAATCTAATCCCCTCAGTTTACAGCCTGCCCAGGAGTCAAACGCCAAGAATTCTCTGGATGGTGTGAGGGTGCTGGTGGTGGATGATGAAGCCGATGCACGGGGTTTACTCACTCTCGTCCTGGAAGAGTGCGGTGCACAGGTCCAGGCAGCCGCCTCGGTCCGCCAAGCCCTGATGGCGATTCCCCAATTTTACCCCCAAGTGCTAATTTCCGATATCGCCATGCCGGAAGAAGATGGATATACCCTGATCCATCACATTAGAAGAATGGAATTATCGGAAGGGGGATATTTACCCGCAGCCGCAGTCACAGCGTATGCCCGGTCAGAAGACCGCACCCGCGCCCTCAAAGCCGGATATGATATCCACCTCCCGAAACCTCTGGATACAGCGGAGTTAATCGCTGTAGTCGAACGCCTTGCGGTGCGATCGCGTCATACCCCTTAATCCGGGGAGAGGCGATCGCCTGGGGGATTTACCGATAGCAGGCTAACCGCTGTAGCACTTGGTTTTGCAGGGTCTGACTTTGCAGCGATCGCACCACCTGCATCGCCGAGTCCTTCTTTCCCAGTTGCCCGAACCGGATGGCGATTTCTTCATACAAACTCCCTCGATCCATCGGGTCTTCTACTTCGGTGTAACCAAACCAATTCCCCTCGGCATCCATCTGTCCCCCAAATCTCATAACATTAGATTCTTCCCCAGGAATGGTCCGTGCCAGCTCAAAGGCTTTGTCTAAGGCTTCCCGAGCAACATCTTGCTCTCCCGCCTTCAGACTGCGATCGGCAATAGCAATTAAATTCGTAACTTTTTCCGCCGGGGATTTCAACAACTCGATCGCCTGATAGGCTTTATCAATTTGTCCCCCTTGGATGAACGTTTCCACCAGCCTCTTAATTAATGAGCTTTGGAAATATTCTTCCTTCATGCTGCGGACTAGCTGCAAGGCCAAGTCATCCAGTCCACCCTCCACAAGCCGGTCAAATACCGTCACCCAGGCATAAGAGTTTTCTTGAACCTGGTTGCTGATTAAGAGGACTTGGGTAAATAACTCTTCCGCTTTAGCCTGTTGTCCAGCTTTGGCATATTCTACCACAAGAGAGGCAAATGCTTCAAATTTTAGCTCGTTAGTTTCTAGGGAATCAATGGATTTTATCCCTCGGTTTAAGAGTTCGTTCCCCCGTTCCAGTTGGCCGATATTTTGATAGATAAAAGCCACAGCAACTAAGTTGATCGGCATAATTTCCGCAGCCTTCACCGCTATTTCATCATCCCCTCGGTTTGCGGCTTCAGTTGCCAAGGCTAACAAAAGAGCCTGTTTTTTTTCTGGATAAGGAACTTGTTGGGCAGCTTTAATTGCCACTTCATAGAGTCCCAACCGAGTATAATCTCTAACCATGTCCATCAGCAGAAATTGTTGTTCATGGGCTTCGGAAATTGTCCCGACGGTTTCTAAAGCTTGTCCGGCGATGGTGGAAGCTTGTTCCCGTTGTCCTTGGGTGGCATATTCAATCGCAATAGCGCTGAGGACTTTGGCTTTTATTTCCGGCCTTTCTAGGGGGGTAATTTCCTGCAAAGCTCGGTCCGGATATCCCGCTTCCGCATAGTGGATTAAAATGGGGGAAAGGGCAACCATACGAGTGTTTGGATCCGAGATTAAATTGGCCTGACGCAAAGCCTCTGTAAATAAGGGAATCACGCGATCGCTTTGTCCCTGTTTGGCCGATCGCAGCCCAATTTCTGCCAAAACTCGGGCATTAATTTCCGTGTCACTGACGCCATTTAAAACAATTTCATGGGCGCGTTCAATGTTACCTTGCTCCGCCACATCTTTGGCAATTCTGGCAAAAGTCTCATTGCGATAATAAGGCTCAGGAATTGTCCTAGCCAGCTCTAAAGCTTTATCCAATTGTCCAACTTGACCATAATAAATGGCGAGGGGTTGGAAATCCCAAGCTTGACTGTAGGCATCCTGATAGACGATGGATTGAGCCTGCTGGAGCGATCGCCCCAGGATTTGTGAGGCTTGAAGGGTATCTCCTAGAGCAATATAAGTGCGGGCAATTTCACTTAATCCCTTGGTTTTAAAGGCCGCACCTCGGATGCCCGTTTCTGCTAAAATAGCACGGGCGAGGGTTGTCCTGGCGCGATCGCGCTGTTCAGTTTGGATATACAACCGCGCAATTCCTGCCAAAGTCCGGGTTTTGCCATAGCTATATCCCGTATCCAAACTATTACTCACTCCCGCTGCCGCATCCAGGACTGACACCGCCTGAGAACCCTTTCCCTGTTCCACTAGGCGATTAACCAGGGTTTCTAACATCCCCTCTTGTGCCTGAGTGCCAGTGACGATTTCAATCAAAGATAGGACTGTATCTCGCCGAGGACTGACCGTTTGCATCCCTTGAAATAGCTCAATCAGGTCCTTTGCTGCCTGCTCCAGTTTGCCGGATTGGATATGATTTTGAGCGCGATCGCGTAATTCAAACAGGCGGTTGTAAGTAGCTTGATTCTGCTCATCCTGACAAGTCACCCCCTGGGCGATCGCCAAGGGTTCCAACAGCTTACAGCCACTCATGAACAACATCATCCCTAACCCTAATCCCACGGTCCCTACGAGTGATTTTTTCATAGATTTATCTAGGCTAGTTATCGCTTCCTTCGTCCGATTCAGAAGTGCTTTTAGGAAACTCATTCTCTGGATAGTCTGGACTCGAAACCTGTTCCAAATGTTCGGAGGATTTGGATGGTTTCTCCCCCCATTCCGAGGCCCGTTCTGCCGCTTTTTTCCTGGATGCTTTACCCACCCCATAAATCGGCGTAGGCGTGGGAGTCGGCGGCGAGGAACCCGGTAGCAGTTTTAATGGCTGGGGTTTAGACTCAGGCGGTTTCGGTCCGGTTTGAGGGTTGGTTTGCCTCGTTTGGCCAAGACCACGCCGCCGTTGCGAGGTCCCTTCCTCTGCTGTATCTTCTGCCACCACTTCATACAAAATTGCTCGTTTATTTTTCTGGGTTCCTTTGCGTAGAATTCGTCCTAACCGTTGAATATACTCCCTGGTCGAACCCGTTCCCGAGAGCAAGATTGCCACTCTCGCATCTGGCACATCTACCCCTTCATTTAAAACATGAGATGCGATAATCGTTTTATAAATTCCTTCTTTAAAACGAGTCAAAATTTCGTGACGTTCTTTGACCGGAGTTTGATGGGTCAAGGCGGGAATTAAAAAGTCCTGAGAAATGCGATAAACCGTAGCATTATCTGCGGTAAAAATTAGAATTCGTTCCGGGGAATGTTGCGCCAGTAAATCCGCAAGAATCCGCATTTTTCCATCGGTTCCCAGGGCGATTTCCTTGGCTTCCCGATGCGCTAACATAGCCCGACGTCCCGCAGGCGATCGCGCCGAAGCTTGAACAAAGTGCTGCCATCCTTGAAGACTGCCCAAGGCAATGTGAGATTGCTGCAAAAACTCATTGCGCGTTTTAATTAACCGATCGTAGCGATCTCGTTCTAACTTGGAGAGTTTAACTTTAATTTGGACGATTTCATGTTCTGCTAAAGCACCACCGGCTAAATCTTCCGCCGTTTTGCGATAAACTTCCGGACCGATTAACTGCGTCAAATCCGCGTGTTTGCCATCCGATCGCTCAGGAGTCGCCGTTAACCCCAACCGATAAGGCGCGATCGAATATTCCGCGATCGCCCGATTAAAATCCGTCGGCAAGTGATGACACTCATCAAACACAATCGACGCATAGCGATTCCCCAACGCCTCCGCATGGATCGCCGCACTGTCATACGTTGCCACCAAAATCGGACTTTTATCCCGAGAACCACCCCCCAACAACCCCACCTCTACATCAGGAAACGCCGCTGCCAGATGCGCGTACCACTGATGCATCAAATCTAACGTCGGCACCACAATCAGGGTCGTGCGCGGGGTCGCCTGCATCGCCAACTGGGCCAAATACGTCTTCCCTGCCGCAGTCGGCAGCACCACCACTCCCCATCGTCCCGCCTGTTTCCATGCCGTCAGCGCCTCTTCCTGATGTTGATAAGGTGGCATCTCAAAGCTCGGGACCAGATCCAGCGGTCCAAACCCTTTCGCCTCGTCAATAAATTCCGTCCCTTCTGCTTTGAGCGCCTCAATCAACGGACGATAGTCAATCGCACGAACGCGAAACTTTTCCACCCGTTCATCCCAAGTGGCAAAATCAATCCACCCTTTACCTCGCGGTGGTGGATGCAGCAACAAAGTTCCCCGGTCAAAGCTAATCGTCGGTATGCGGGCCATCAGTTCATCACGGATTCAATCTCTCACCCATTGTACTACAGCATGAGTATTGCATGAAATTCCCCGAACAAGATTACAGATTCACTCCTACATTTGGGAGTGAATCTGTAATTAGGGTTACGTCTTGGATAAACATCGAATGCTGTCTTGATGCTCTAATCTTCTATTTTATACCCCAACTCCGCCAACTGAATGCGAGATTGTCGCCAATTGGGTTGGACTTTGACAAAGATTTCTAAATAAACTTTACCCTCAATGAGCTTTTGCATTTGTTCTCGGGCCGCCGACCCGATCGCTTTGAGCATTTGTCCGCCTTTGCCGATAATAATTCCTTTTTGAGAGGGACGTTCTACATAAATAGTTGCTAAAATCCGGGTTAAATCCTTCGTTTCTTCCATGAGATCCAGGCTAATGGCAACGGAATGGGGCACTTCTTCTCGGGTTAAATAGAGAATTTGTTCCCGAATCAGTTCGCTAATAATAAAGCGTTCCGGTCGATCAGTGACTAAATCTGGGGGATAGTAATAAGGGCCCGGTTCTAAGCGATCGCGCAGTAAAGTTAATAAATCCGGCAGTCCCTCCCCAGTAGTGGCTGAGAATCTGGCGATCGGCCACTTGAGGTTGTCCGCGAGTTCCTGATAGCTGCGATCGATGACTTCTACATCTCGTGAACGGGATAAACTAGACCGTAAATCGATTTTATTTAAACCGAGAATAACCGGCGTTTTGGTTTGCAGCAAAATTTCCGTAATAAAGCGATCGCCTCCCCCCGCTTCCACCGAACCATCCACCATCAACAGCAGGATATCCACGGTAGAAATGGCCCCGATCGCATTTTTCACCAACACCTTTCCCAGTTGGTGATGGGGTTTGTGAATCCCCGGAGTATCCACAAAAATAAATTGAGCCTCTGGCGTTGTTAAAATTCCCCGTAAACGGTTTCGGGTCGTCTGCGCCACTGGGGAAGTAATCGCTATTTTTTGTCCCACCAGGTGATTCATCAGGGTAGACTTGCCCACATTGGGCCGTCCGATAATCCCGATAAACCCGGATTTAAACCCGGCAGGGGGTTCGGGAATGACAGAAAAATCTGAGGGATTCAGGGTCGTACCTCCTAAAAAAATAAACCAGTTTCTTGCTATTTTAATTCATTTTCAGAAAAGCTTGTCAATTTTTTTGGAGTTTATGTACCTCTCAACGGTCAATCTCCCGGTTTGGCGAGGAAGCAACCCCAGGCGATCGCCCCATCGGACTTGATTACTTTTTGCAACCGACTGTTAAGAATTCGCAATAATTCCGGACAGTCCAGAACCTAGATGCTAAAATCGCCAAATTAAAGCCAAAGCCTTACCTGACAGGAAGTATCATGAATTACTTTTCAGTGCTGGTTAAACTACTTCAAGATCGCCAATCCTTTTTGGAAGAAATCCACAAAGGTATAAAGCTGAACAACAAAATCGTTGCTTTATTGATATCGAGTGCCGGTTTTTTTGGAATCTATGGGGCAATTATCGGGGCATCTCATAGTTGGATGCAAGTTGTTTCTTCGTTTTTTAAACTACCGGCCCTTTATCTCCTAACCTTGCTGATTTGCTTCCCGACGTTATACATTTTTAGTATCATTTTTGGTTCAAAGCGGAGTTTCACCCAGTATTTAACCTTACTGATGACTGCGGAAGCCATTATGAGCGCCATCCTCTTTGGGTTTGCCCCAATTACCCTATTTTTCCTGATAAGTACCCAAAGTTATGATTTTTTTCTGTTGTTGAATGTGGCCATTTTAGGGTTAGCCGGATTTTTGGGCATCAAATTATTTTATGAAGGAATGCAGCTACTAGCAGAACCGGAAATAACCGGGCAGGATACGCGAACTAAATTGCTACAATTTTGGTTATTGCTCTATGCCTTTGTGGGGACCCAAATGGCTTGGACCCTAAGACCGTTTTTTGGGTCTTCCGGAGATTTTCAACTGTTTAGAGATTTAGAAGGAAATTTTTACGTCAATGTCTTGCAAATCGTGGGGCGGTTATTGGGTTATTAAACCCAGGGCGATCGCCGGGTATAACCCTTGACAAAATCAGGAGAGAATAGGAGGATTAAAGAGTTTATGCGCCCCGATTTAGAAAGTGCCATCGTCACCGACAGCGAACTAGAGGCGATCGCGGGGGTAGATGTGAATGATATTGGGTTAAGTCTAGCCTACCGCCCTGCTTTCCTCCAAAATTTGAACAAACTCCTATCCTTTGCGATCGCCCAGTTGTTTATCTTGGTCGTCTTCTTCATTTTACTCACCCCCCTGGGAATTTTAATGGTTCGCAATTCCGGACTCTCTGGACAAGAGATGGCGACAACCTTTTATTTTCTGCTATTCACCGGCGGAATTGCTGGAGTTGCGACCCTTCTTCTTAACTTGTATTTATGGAGGCGATCGCAAAAATTCCAGACCTTTTTAACCCTTCTGGATGAAATTCAAAAATATAACGAAGTCGTGCGATCGCTCGATATTTTAGATAAAATAGAAGCAGCCGGGGCCAACATCCAACTCAGCGATCGTCAGGAAGTTATTGAAGCCCTCTGCATCACCCGCGAGAGTTTACTCGGTAGCTTGCGAACCGATAGAATTCTCCGAGAAAATCAAGACCTCATCGACCGTCGCTATGAATTATTTGCTAAAATAGAAAATAATCTAGCCACCTTAAATCACTTAAAAATTAGCGACGAAGCTACCGAATATGGGCGATTGCTCAATCAAGCCCTCAAAATTGGCGTCAGCGTCGATCGCGAAATTCGTCGTCTTCAAAATCGTCCCTTGAATTAATCAGCCTGCGTCCCTATATTCCTCCAAATTGTATCACATCCTGTTCTATTTCTGTTCTATTTACAAAAAAAGTAGGGGCAATTTATCAATCGCCCCTACTTGAAATTTATGAGTATTACATGACCGCAATTATAGGGATTCTAAATCGATGCCCTTCTCCCGCAGTCGCGCTTTAAGTGCCTCCAATTCCGAGAGGGCTTCCTCAGCCCGTTGGCGTTCATCCTCAGCCCGTTGGCGTTCATCCTCAGCCCGTTGGCGTTCATCCTCAGCCCGTTGGCGTTCAATTTTAGCCAGTTCTTCGGGCAACAAAATCAAACTTCCCTCGCCATCAAAAAACCTTAACCAAGTTGCTGTTTCCTGTTGCAATGTTCCCTCCCAAGTTCCCAACCAAAACCCGAGAGAATTGCACCATAACCAACCGCGATCGTCCTTAGGTAACTCCTCATACCCTTGTCCCGTTAACCGCCATCCCCGCAATGAATCAGGCGCAAATGGGTCATAAACAAAATAATCAGGGAGTCTAAAAACCCGTTCATAAATGTCCTTTTTATGCCCGAGATCCTCGCGCGCTGTAGAGGGGGAGAGGAACTCTACAATCACATTGGGATAGCGTCCTTCTTCTTCCCAAACGACCCACCCTTGCCGTTCCTTTGTCCCATCAACATCAAGGGTGACAAAAAAATCCGGGCCTTTAAAATCCCGATTTCGGGCTTGTTCGCTACTAAAATAGACGAACATATTGCCCCCAGTAAAATAGTCTTGCCGCCCAGCAAAGGCTTCATGCACTGCGGCAATCAGTACATTCATGGCGATCCGGTGACGATTACTTTCCAAGGGTTCTCCATCATCAAAAATTAAATCCGTAGGAGGCATCGGGGGAGTCCATTCCTCCTCCACCCCTATGGGATTTTGCAGTTCTGGGGTGAGTTCAGCTTTAGTCATAAAATTCCCCACCAATTACTAAATTATGCTGTTTTTCACTGCCCCGAGGGACAGGGTAGGAATAAGGCAATGCCCTATCTTCCCCCCTTCTTCCCCGGCTAGATCTATTGTACCCGATAGGGCTTCCGAATTTGCCCAAAAATCAGCAACTTTAGCTCTTTTAAAGGTCCCCTAAAATCATTGGGTAATTCTTCAAATAGTCCTTAAATCAGAAATTGAATTGTCAAGCTGTTCTTGCCATCTTAAAACAGCTTCTTTGAATTGGGTTAAGGAAATTGTTTCGATGGGTTCAGCGTCCACCAAGAGATTCTCTATCGTCACAGTTTGCGGTGAAAGAATCAAATAATAGGCATTTCCGGATCGCGTCCATTCGCAAATTTTTCCTGTCTCTAGGGCTTCTATTTTGTCTAATAACTGATTAACCCATTCTTGGCTATTTTGAATATCCAGAGTCAGAAACTCTAAAACCCGCCGATGAGCATTACTTTGGTCAAACCAGTCCGTTTCATTCCACGCTTGTTCGGTCATAATCTTGATTACCTTAAGGGAAAGCCCGTATTAATTTTACCATCTCGAAGGCTTGCCCCAGCAATCCGATAGGAACTGCTATTATTCGCGGTACAAAACCGAGTTTGCTGGCTGCTGTCTGTCGGCCCATTTAATCCGCACCAGGCCCAATTCGGTGCGCCGTCCGGACATTGTACCCGATTGGCTTCGGCATAAGCAATGGAATTGATCACTTGTTCTGCACTACAGCGATCGGGAAACATGGTTGAAAACTTGCTTCCGCCCCCGGAGGTATGACTCCATTCTCCCCCGTAAATCCCCTGATTATTCACCGATTGAGTGACTCTAAATTGGCGGACAGTAGAGGGGTTTTGTCCCCGGGGTCGCGCATGAAATCCCACCAAACGCCCCTCTCGATTCACCTCTCCACAAAAAATGTGAGCGTGATTCACCTGCTGATTATTATAAGCTGTCACCCAATGGGATGAATTCCCACAATTGATGCCCTGGCCTTGGGCTTGTGCTATACTGTTTAAGCAAGCCACGAGCAAACAGGCGACTGCGCCTATTACAATTTGACGGATTGTTCTCCTGTTTAACAGTTGCCCAAATGTGCGGTTCATTTGTGCGCTTAACCTCCAGATTTTATGCATAACTTGAAATTGGCTCTCAACGTATCATACCGGCTATCTCAACGCAATCCGCAAATTTGCTAGAGATGAATGGGCGAACGTGAGAATTTTGAAGTGAGGAGAGAGGGATTGGTCATTGGTCATTGGTCATTGGTTGCGGGTGAAGGGGCGATCGCCACTGGGTGCGGATACTCTAAGGATTTGATAGGATGAACCTTCAAGGCTTATGCTATCCTCTGTGTCGAATACCTGCACTGACTTGCTCCCTCCCTATGCTAAGAACTTCCCGTTTGACTGCTGCCGTATTGGTCACCCTATCTGTACTCATAACGGCTTGCAATCCTTCAGAAGCCCCCCAAACTGAAGTCCCCTCGGCAGCAGCCTCGGACCCAGAAATTCCGACTCCCGAACCTCCAAAAATTCCGACGATCGCCCCCTTAGACAACCCTGACCCCACGGTTACCGCTGCGATCGCCCAATATCTCAACACCCTCTCCTCCCAAGGATTTGCCCGAGAAAATCAAGGCATCTGGATGCAAAGTGGGCAGACCCTCCTCGCCCAACATCAAGGCACCACCCCCCTCCCTGCTGCCTCTCTCACTAAAATCGCCACCTCCCTCGTTGCCTTGCAAACCTTCGGTCCCGATCACGAATTCGTCACCCAAATTGGGGCAACTGGACCCATTAAAAATGGCGAATTACAAGGGGATTTAGTCATCCAAGGAGAAGGCGACCCCCTGTTTGTTTGGGAAGAAGCAATGGCGATCGGCAACCGCCTCAACGAAATGGGAATTCAGCGGGTAACCGGAGATCTGGTGATTCTGGACAAATTTTATATGAACTTCGAGACAGACCCGGCGATCGCCGGTAACCTCTTCCTCGAAGGTATTAATGGGCAAATTTGGCCCTCAGAAGCTGAAACCCAATATCAAACCTTACCCCCAGATACCCCCCGACCCCAAGTGGCGATCGCCGGTACAGTCCGAGTCGCCTCTGCACCCCCCAGTCAACTCCAACCCCTTGTACGTCATTATTCCCTACCCGTGGTGGAACTCCTCAAACGCATGAATCAGTACAGCAACAATCCTATGGCGGAAATGTTTGCCGACGCCGTGGGAGGTCCCCAAGTCGTCGCCCAAAAAGCTGCGGCTGCTGCCGGAGTTCCCCCCCAAGAAATCCAACTGATCAACGGGTCCGGATTAGCCGAAGAAAATATCATGTCCCCCCGCGCCGCCTGTGGTCTATTTCTGGCATTAGAACGGGAATTACAACCCCATAACCTGACCATTGGGGATGCGATCGCCATTGTCGGACAAGATGAAGGCATCCTCAACCAACGCCAAATTCCCCGCTTCTCCGTCGTCAAATCCGGCAGTCTGAACTATGTGAGTGCCTTAGCCGGTGCATTACCCACCCAAACCCAGGGTTCCGTCTGGTTTGTGATTATGAATGGCGGCAGTAACCTGGAGGGATTCCGCCTTGAACAAGAAGCGCTACTCACTCAGTTTGTCACTCAATGGGGATCGGTCACCGCACTCCCCCCGGAATTAAGCCCGAATCCCCTGCGAAAAACCAAAACCTCCCGCAGTGAAATCGTCAAACAATAGGGGAACTTTAACGGTAATCAATCGAATAAAACACCAGGTTTCTGGGCGGAATAGAGGGCGACTGAGCAAAAATTTTGTCCAGGAACATAGTTTTTCTTTCCCGGGTTTACTGCTGCGGGTAAAAGCTAGTTTAAGTGAGATAAGTATTCTTAAACATCAACTCCCGTTTTTCTATTTTTAACCGCTTCAGCATCCTCACTCAACCCTAAGTTATTATACCAAATCCGGTTGGTAAAAGTCGATTTTCTGTATTAGCCCGCGCTTCTCGGGCTTTGTCCGCTTTCCTCCCCGCCCTTGAGGGTGTGGGTTTTTACAGACCTATCCCAACCGGATTCCGTATTAGAACCCATTCAAGCTTGGTTAGATCTCCCTGACTTTGGCCAACCTTGCTCGGAAAAATGCGCCAATTGACTGATGTTCCACTCCAGTCAACAAGGTAGAATGAAGTCGGGAAGCAAACTAACCACTTGGGCAAAGTATTGATACAGGACTTACCCAGAGTGTGAAAATCCACCCTTTTAGGTTGGGGTGATTCACAAAGGATACTCCTTCCTTTAGCGGCAATGCGTAAGTCCTCTATACTTTCGCCTGACTTATTTCTAGCGATACCCCACCTCGAACTGTGAGAGCACACTATGTCTATGACTTACCGGATCTCTCGGGTCGCCCCTGCCTTGGTCATCCTCATGGGGATCATCCCTTTGCTGGGTTGGCATTTTAATCTGGAATGGTTCATTAACGGTTTGGTTGAGAACCCCCACCAGATGAAACCCAATACGGCTTTGTGCTTTGTATGTTCTGGCACAGCCCTGGGATTGTTACAACGCCCAAGACTCCATAGACGATGGCAATCCGTGGCCCAGGGATTGGCTGGGGTGGTCATGGCGATCGCATCTGTAACCTTATTGGAGTATATTTTTGGCTGGAACTTCGGCATTGATGAACTGTTGGTTCCTCATCTGAGTGCCTCGCCGATTACGCCCTATCCAGGGCGGATGGGGGAAAGCGTTGCCTTGAATTTTCTCTTGGTCGGCACCTCCCTGTGGCTGTTGGCCCAGCAGACCCCGCGCCATGACCAACTCGCTCAGATCTTAACGTTGGGAGTGGCAGTAAGCGCATTGGGGCCTCTCGTGGCACACCTGTTTGGTTCGGCGTTCTTGTATGAGTTATTCGTCTCTACAACTAGCAACCCTTTCAATACCCCCGTCACGTTGCTCCTCCTGTCTATGGCGATCTTATTCACCCCTCCACAACAGGGGCTGATGCGGACACTTTTGAGTCCTGTGGTGGGAGGAATGATGGCGCAGGGACTCTTGCCTGGGGCGATCGCCTTGCCTTTGGCCCTGAGTTGGTTGATCTTTCTGGGTTATCAACTGGAGTGGTATGACCCACAAACCGCCTATGCGGGTCTGCTCATCAGCGAGATTGTTCTCTACTCCATTGGGATTTATCTCCTGGCAAAAGTGCTCAATCGCATCGAAGGCGATCGCCAAGAGTCACAGCGATGGTTTCAATTAGCCATCATGAATTCCCCAGTCCCCATCATGCTACACGCCGAAGATGGAGAAGTGCTGCAACTGAATACCGCTTGGTCCCGGATGAGTGGTTATCAACTTGCAGATATTCCCACCCTCCACGACTGGACAGAAAAAGCCGCTCAAGACAGAACTAAAACCCTCAGAAAACCGATCCAGACAATTTACCCCTTAGAAGCAGGCCAGGTCCAGGAAAAAGAGCAAACTGTTCGTACAAAAAACGGCGAAAACCGCGTTTGGTACTTCTATCGGGTGACTTTAGGAAAAACCCGTGATGGCCGAAGAATTACCATGAATACCGCCGTCGATATCACCGAACGCAAGCAAACCGAGCAAGTCCTTCGGGAATTCAATCAAGCTTTAGAAAATCGCATTGCTGAACGGACGGTTGAACTCCAACAAGAATTGCACCAGCGACAGCAAATCGAGGGGAATCTGCGAGAGAGCCAAGCCCTTTTGAAGAGTTTGATAGAATGTACCCCCGACATGATTACCGCGCTGGATACAGACTTCACCTGTCTCGTGGCGAATGAGTCGGCTAAACGCGAATTTAAAAAACTGTTTGGCTGCCCCCTTGAACTGGGGGATAACCTACTTGAATGTTTATCTCATTTACCCAGCGAACAGGCTAATATTAGAAACCTTTGGAACCGAGCATTTCGTGAAGAAAACTTTAGCATTACCCTGAAATTCGGAGCCCTACCTCCCGACCGTCACTATTATGAACTGAACTACAGTTCTATGCGAGATCCCAGTGGAAAAATCTTAGGTGCATCTCTGATTTGGCGAGACGTTAATGCTCGGATTAAAGCCGATCAAGCCTTGCGTGAAAGCGAAGCCAGATTTCAGGCATTTATGAACTACAGTCCGGCCCTTGCCTGGATTAGCGATCGCAATGGCCAAATCCTTTACTGCAATCAGAACCTGGCGAGTTTATTCCGTTGGTCTGTGGATGAGTTGCTGAGTAAAACACCCTTTGACGTCCACCGTAGGGATATAGCCGAACAGCACGTGGCAAACACTCGTTTAGTGGCTGATGGCGGTGAAGTCGTCGAGGCGATCGAATCCGCATTTCGTTCCGATGGTTCCCTCGCGGAGTTTTTGGTTTATAAATTCCCCCTAGAAATTGACGGAGGAGAGCATTTAGTTGGAGGAGTTGGGTTCGACATCACCAAGCAACTTCAGGCCGAAAACGCTTTGCGAGAAAGTGAAGCGAAATTAAAAGCCATTTTAAATAATGCGCCCGTGGGAATTTATTTGAAAGACCTAGAGGGCAAATTTTTATTAGTCAATCAGTATCTCCTGGATGTGTTGCAGGTCTCAGAAGAGCAGTGTTTGGGTAAAACTTTTGCCGAATTCTTCCCAGGAGAGTTTGCCGAGCAAGTTGAGGCCAATGAACGAAACATTGTCGAAAACGGAGTGCCTTATTATTTTGAAGAACTCCTCACTTTACCCGACGGCATTCATACCTTTTATACCGTCAAATTAATCCTCCAGGATTTGAGCGGTCAACCCTATGCTTTATGTGGAATTTCCACGGATATCAGCGCTCGCAAGGGGGCTGAAATAGCCTTAATAGAAGCAAAAGAAGCAGCGGAAGCGGCTAACCTGACTAAAAGCGCCTTTCTCGCAAATATGAGCCATGAACTGCGAACCCCTCTGAATGCGATTCTGGGCTTTACCCAAATCTTAGCTCGCGACTCGTCTTTAAATCCCCACCAACAAGAACAAATTGCAATTATCAATAGTAGTGGTGAGCATTTGCTGAATTTGATTAACGATGTCCTGGAAATTTCCAAAATCGAAGCAGGGCGATCGGCCCTTCATCTCAGCAATTTTGACTTCTATGCTTTGCTCACTGATTTAGAAGCCATGCTCCACATTAAAGCGGCTTCTAAAGGGTTACAAATTATTTTTACCCGAGAGAGTGTCCCCCAATATATCACCACCGATGAAAGCAAATTGCGCCAAGTTTTGACCAATCTGGTCGGAAATGCCATAAAATTTACCCGGACAGGTGGGGTATCCCTGCGAGTGAGAGCAACTGCGATCGAAGAGGCCAATTTAGAACCCGCCTCTCGGTTCTATTTCTACTTTGAAATCGAAGATACAGGCATGGGAATTGCGCCGGAGGAATTGCCCGGATTATTTACACCCTTTCATCAAACTGCCACCGGCAGAACCGCCTCAGAAGGAACAGGTTTAGGATTAAGCATTAGCCGTCAATTCGTCCAAATGATGGGCGGTGATATCCAGGTGAGCAGCCGCCTTGATGTGGGGACCCTGGTTAAATTTACCATTCAAGTGTCAGTAGCCCAAGGCAGTGACCTCAAAACAGCCAGTCAGGTCCCACGCATTATCGGATTAGAACCGGATCAGCCCTCTTATCGGATTCTGGTGGCGGACGATCGCAGTGAAAGTCGCCGCTTAATTCGCTGCTACCTCGAACCCCTGGGATTTGAGGTCCGCGAAGCCGAAAATGGCCAACAAGCGCTAGAAATATGGGAAAGTTGGGAACCCCATCTCATCGTGATGGATATGCAAATGCCTGTCATGAATGGTTACGAAGCCACGCGACAGATCCGGTCTCATGTAAAGGGTCAGGCGACGGTGGTGATTGCGTTAACTGCCAGTGTTTTTGAGGAAAATCGTAGCTTAATTTTATCCGCTGGTTGTAATAAGTTCCTGCGAAAGCCCTGCCGACAAGAGGTACTCTTGGAAACTTTTGCTCACCACCTAGGAGTGCGCTATCAATATGAAGATCCCGAGTCTGGAATAGAAGACAAGAGTGATTCACAGGATGCTGCCTTTATTCAAGGCCCTGCGGCATTGCAAGGGATGCCACTCCCCTGGATTCATGCCTTACACAAAGCTGCCCTTGCTGCGGATAGTGAAGCCATTGATGAACTCATCCAGGAAATTCCGGAAAGTTCAGCAGCGATCGCTCACTTTCTCCAGGACTGGACCAACAACTTTCGCTTTGACAAAATTAGCGCATTGACCCAGGAGCTCCTTTATGAATAGCGATCAAATGATGGGTAATTTAGCCGATATTTTAATTGTGGACGATGAACCGAATAATTTGCGGTTGTTGTCTAATTTGCTAAAACAACAAGGCTATAAAGTCAGAGCCGTCCTCTCAGGAGAAATGGCTTTATCGGCTGCAAAATTAATGCAACCCGAGTTGATTTTGCTAGATATCATGATGCCGGACATGGATGGATACCACGTTTGTCATCAGTTAAAAAATAATTCCGAAACTTGTCAAATTCCAGTGATTTTTGTGAGCGCAAAAGACCAAGGATTTGATAAAGTAAGGGCTTTTGCGGTTGGCGGAGTAGACTATATTACCAAACCGTTTCAAGTCGAAGAGGTCATTGCCCGCATCAACTGTCATCTGAAACTAAATTACTTGCAAATAAAGCTAGAGGAACAAAACTATCAATTGCAAGTGGAAATGTGTCAGCGCAACGCCGCTGAAAAAGCCCTACAGCAGCAAAATGAACACCTCAGGCAAGAAATTGAACGACGGCAAATCACCGAACTAGCCCTGCAAAAAGCTAACCAAGAACTTGCTCGGTCTAATGCCGATTTAGAACAATTTGCGGCAATAGCATCTCATGATTTACGCTCACCCTTAGCCACCATCAATGGCTATGCCCAACTTTTGCAAATGTGCGGAAAGGGACAACTGGATGATAAATCTAACGAGTTTGTGGAGCAAATTATCAAGCTCTGCGATCGCACTGATTTATTAATTGGGGAGTTACTCTCCTATGCTCATCTGAATCAAACTCCGGAACAGTTTCAACTCCTACAGAGCGATCGCCTAGTCCAACAGGCTCAGGAAAATCTGGCGACGGAGATTTATCAAAATAAAGCTGAGGTGACTTATGACGCTTTACCCACAATTATTGGCACTGAATCCCAATTTGTGCAACTCTTCCAAAATTTAATCGAAAATGCCATTAAATACCGTCGCGAAGAGCCGCCCCGAATTCATGTGAGTGCTGTACTCCAAGACCATGACTATTTATTTTCAATCCAAGATAACGGCATTGGGATTGATGAACAATATTCCGAGCATATTTTTCAGATCTTTAAACGCTTACACGCCCAAGACTATCCCGGGACCGGCATCGGATTAGCAACTTGCCGCAAAATTGTGGAACAGCATGGGGGTTCCATCTGGCTCAAATCCGAAGTCGGTCAGGGTTCCACATTTTATTTTACAGTCCCCACAGCGAAGGGGGTGGTGGAGCGACAGATGATAGCGGCGATCGGCCATCCTAACTGAACCACTGCGTCAAAAAAAAATAAGCCCACCGCAGTGGACTTATCCGGTAGAGTGGCAAAATAAAATTTGATATTCTGCCACTCCTATATGAGAGTTCTTGCAAAATTCTCTCAAGCCCCCCTTAATAAGGGGGGTTGGGGGGATCAATCCTTTTTTTGCAAGAGGTCTATTGATTCCCCAAGGGAAAATCTTACTTGATGGTGACTTTTCCGCCTGCTTCTTCCAGTTGCTTCTTAGCATCTTCTGCTGCATCTTTGGCGATGCCTTCTTTAACGGGCTTCGGTGCAGATTCCACCATATCTTTGGCTTCTTTCAGACCTAATCCGGTTAAAACGCGCACAACTTTCAGAACGGCAATCTTCTTGTCTGCGGGAACTTCTTCGAGAATGACATCAAATTCAGTCTTCTCTTCAACTTCTTCAGCAGGAGCAGCCGCGCCAGGAGCCATCATCATCATGCCGCCCGCAGGTGCAGCAGCACTCACGCCAAATGCTTCTTCAATTTGTTTGACCAGTTCAGAAGCTTCCAGCAAGGTCAGGGATTTTAGCTTTTCGAGAATTTCATCAGTTGCTGCAGACATGGATTAACTCCTATCAAATATGTAAAGGGAATAGTTTTTTGTCGTTTGTCCTTTGTCCTTTGTCCTTTGTCCTTTGTCCTTTGTTACTAGACAAAGACATAAGAGTGTGAAAATCGTTAATTCCTCATCCCACAACAAATGACCAACGACCAACGACCAATGACCACTGACCACCGACCAGCGCTTAGGCCGCTTGGTCTTCGTCGCTGGTGCTGCCGTCTTTGTCGGCGTAGGCTTGAAGACCCCGGGCCAGACCCGAAGGAACTTCTTTGATACCCACAGCAATCTTCGTTACCACGCCATTGAGAGCACCGGCAATTTGAGCCATGAGCTGTTCTTTGGATGGCAGATCTCCGATCGCCTTAACTTGCTCGAAAGTCAGCGCTTTTCCTTCTAATACACCACCCCGAAGTTCACTCTTCTTGGTCGCTTTTTGGAAGTCTTGATACGCCTTAATTGGACCGTTAAGGTCCTCTTTCAGGAACAGAAAGGCAGAGGTATCCTTCAGAAATCCCTCTAAAGATTGCCAGTTTTCGTCGCCATCAACTGCCCGTCGCATCAGGGTGTTTTTAGCGACTGCACAGGTTGCACCGCTTTCGCGCAGACGCCGACGTAAATCGGTAATTTCTGCCACGGTTAACCCTTTGTAATCGATCACAAGCGTCATCTGGGACTGGCTCAACTCTTGTTTGAGCTCCGTCACCATCGCTTGTTTATCTGCCAGCGTTTTACCCACTCGTTTTCACCTCCTGATTGGGATGAAGATTAAGAAATAAGAGACATTTGGGAGCTGGAGCATTCATCCCCTGGGAATATTAGTGGAATGTATGACTCCCACTGCTCCCCTATCCCCGACCCAATCAAAAACCCCAGCAGGGTAGCCGGGGTTTTGTCAGATTCCCACGCCAATCGGGTCAACTCATGACCTGATCAGCACAAAGGGAAAGATAACGCAAACCTAGGTAGGAAATTAAGCCCTGTTGGGCACCTACTGTCTCCGGCTACTGTGCTATTTAATTGTGGGGTTTGAAGGGATGAATTTTGAGTTTCCTCAAAATTTTAAGTCGCTCTTAGGCGGTTTCCGTCAGCTTGAGATCACGCAAGGCGCTGATATCGACTTCAATGGAGGGTCCCATCGTAGAAGTCACATACACACTGCGCCAGTAGCGGCCTTTAGCACCGGAAGGACGGTTGCGGTCAATGCTTTCTTGCAACGCCTTCAGGTTAATTAAGAGATCTTGAGCGGGGAAAGCAGCTTTGCCGAACATGACATGGACGATGCCCGTGCGATCGGCGCGAAATTCTAGTTTACCGGCTTTGAACTCATTAATCGCTTGACCGAGGTCAAAGGTCACCGTACCACCTTTTGGCGAAGGCATCAACCCCCGAGGGCCGAGAAGTTTCCCTAATTTGGCCACTTGGGGCATCATATCCGGGGTGGCAATCAGTTTATCGAAGTCCATGCGGCCTTGTTGGATTTCGGCAATGAGATCTTCAGATCCTGCCAAATCTGCACCAGCATTGGTAGCTTCGGTCACTTTTTCCCCCCGAGCAATCACCGCCACGCGGACAGTTTGACCCGTTCCTTTAGGGAGGGCCACGGTAGTCCGAAGCTGTTGGTCGGTGTACTTGGGATCGATGCCTAAGCGAATGTGGGCTTCGGCGGATTCAGGAAATTTGGCTGTGGCGGTCTCTTTTAAAAGGTTGAGCGCCTCTAAGGGTTGATAAGGCCGCTCTTCGACCTTTTTGGTGAGTTCTTGTAATCTACGCGAGATTTTTTTGGGCATTTTTCTCTCCTGGGGTCATAACGAGGTGATGCCTCTGCCCCTTGTATGGGTCACTCGGTTGAGATTCAGGTTAGAAGGAAAGCACGGTGGTGCGATCGCTCTGTGTGTCTCTTTGGAAACCTAATCTAGGTCACTTCAGAGATTTCAAACCCCAGTTCTTAGAATCTATCAGTTTTCTCAACCTCTAAAATCTAAAATCTAAAATCTAAAATCTCCCATCGGTTCCTAATCGGCGACGGTCACACCCATATTCCGGGCAGTCCCTTCGACAATTTTCATAGCCGCTTCAATGTCATTGGCATTGAGGTCAGGCATTTTGGTTTGGGCAATATCTCGGAGTTGAGCCCGGGAGATTTCTGCCACTTTCTTGCGATTGGGTTCCCCTGAACCTCTTTCAATCCCTGCTGCCTTGCGAATCAAGACAGAGGCGGGAGGGGTTTTCAGAATGAAGGTGAAACTGCGGTCTTCAAAGACGGAAATTTCTACCGGCACCACGAGACCCGCTTGATCGGCAGTTCTGGCGTTATATTCTTTACAGAACATCATTATGTTTACGCCATGCTGACCGAGCGCTGGCCCGATCGGGGGTGCGGGGTTGGCTTTTCCGGCATTAATCGCCAACTTAATCACCGCAACTACTTTTTTTGCCATTTGCTGTGTTAGCTGCTTTAACTCAATTTGCGGACTTGATTAAACTCCAGTTCGACGGGTGTATCTCGTCCGAAGATAGACAGGAGTGCTTTGAGCTTACTGCGCTCTGGGCTAACTTCTATGACTTCCCCATCAAAATCTTTAAAGGGTCCAGAGACCACTTCAATTTTTTCTCCGGGAGTCAAATAAGTTTTGACTACTGGCTCGGCTTCATCCCGTTGCCTGAATATTCGTTGAACTTCCGAATAACTCAGGGGCATGGGTTTGACGTGACCGCGTCCGCGTCCGTAACGGCGTTTTTGTTCGGCCCCCACAAAGTTAATCACATGGGGGGTGTTTTTGACAACCTGCCAGCTTTCATCATCCATGTCCATTTGGACGAGGACGTAACCGGGGAAGATTTTTTCATCCGTTTGCTGTCTGCTTCCATCCTTGCGGATTTTAAATGCAGCAGCTTGGGGAATCTCGACTTGAAAAATCCGCTCACCCATATCCAGGGTTTGAATCCGCTGTTCTAGAGTCGCTTTGACCCGTTTTTCACAGCCGGAAGCCACCTGGACGGCATACCAGCGCTTTTGCACTGATGATGTGGATTCTTCCGTTTCGTCGGTTTCTGACGGTTGAGTTGAATATTGAGAGTCGTCGTCCGATGCAAACATCATCCGAACACCTGTGTAGCTGCCCAACCAAAAAATTTATCGATGAAATAGATTAAGCTGGCAATTAAGGCGACCATCGAGAGGACGGCCAAGGATTCACTAATTACCTGCTGCCGAGATGGCCAAACTACCTTAGCTAGTTCTTCTTTTGTTTCCTGGAAAAACTCGGCGGGATTGAAACCGCTTGCTGTTTCTTGGTTTGCTTCGTTATTCTTTGCCACAATTGCTTTTCTTCTCCCACTGAACGCAACAACAGGTAGTTCTTTCTTGGCAACAGCTTTCATGCTCCAAGCCAGTGAATCACGCCACACCCAATTGGGTGGCTGCACTCGTCGCCGTTCTAGCTTAAACTTTTTCTTGTTCTTCCAATACTTGGTACGAACCACCCAGATAATAATTCTACCCGAAAGTTTTTAGGTTGTTTGCTGTTTTTGCAGCAGACATACTTTCGGGCAGATATCTTTCGGAAGATGGTTCAGCGCGCCCTGGAGGACTTGAACCCCCGACATCAGGTTTTGGAGACCTGCGTTCTACCAACTGAACTAAGAGCGCACGGGTTGAATCTGCTGGTTAGAGCGATTCACCCATTTCCTATCCTATACCCAAACTGGCGATCGCGTCAACCCACCCTGGGCAATTTTTTTGGATTGGTTTTAGATAGGGCGGTCAAACCGTTGTTTGATGCGGGTGGCTTTACCCACGCGATCGCGCAGATAGTACAGCTTCGCCCGTCGTGCTTTACCCCGACGCAATATTTGGATGCTCTCAATCCGGGGGGAGTGCACTAAAAAGACTCGTTCCACCCCAACCCCTTGGAAAACGCGGCGCACGGTAATGGTTTCGTTAATCCCACCATTGCGCATGGCAATCACCACTCCCTCGTAGGGCTGGGTTCTTTCTTTGCCCGCTTCTCTAATTCTGACTCCCACTCTTACGCTGTCACCAACGTAAATCTGCGGCAGGTCCGTTTTTAACTGTTCCGCTTCAAGCTCACGGATAATCTGTTCAGCCTTCATAGTTATGGTTTTTAACTCACAATCTCCCATCATACTGCTGAATCTGCATTTCGGTCTAGGCAATTTCCAAGAGTTTTTTTCCCCCGTTTCTAGCCCCGGTTTTGGCCGCGAATTCTACCCTGAGAAGCGGGCCCAGCAGCATCACGCCACCTCCGGTCCCCTCCCCTGTGTCTTGGGGAGGGTTAGGGTGGGGTCCTCTTAGGGACTTACAAGGGTTGGTTAAGCGTAACAAACCTATTCTTGTCAGACCCTGCCATTGTCGGCATTTCGGCCTTTCCCATCTGCTCTGAGGTAAGTCCTACTTCTCCCGAGAGAGCTTCCAGCCGATGAAAAGCCGAAAAAATGCAAAAAAAGGAGATAATCCCCTGTTATCTAACCCTAAAGGCAGAAATTAGCTAACAAAAGTCAATTTCCAGATTTCAGCCCTGGAATTTTAGTGCTAGAGTAGAGTGAAAATGTTGTCTTCTCAAGAGAGGTTGCATAACAACGTTGAAACTCTTTGCTCTAACTGGCTACCCTTGGCGTGGCCTCTGGTATCTGGATATGCAGTTGAAGCGTAAACGGCATTGCGACCCGGCGCTGTCCTGGACTGATCGATGTGAAGCGCCTAGTATGGTCCGATCGGCCTGTTAGATAAGGTTTGCGCTCGGTACTTCTGAAGCTTCTTGTAAGCTGCTGTTAAGACCCTAAGTCTTTAGGGGTCCGCAAACTAGGTCGATCGGGGTTATAGACCCACAAAATTTTGACAAGGAGACGGCGTTCCGATAACCGTCTTCAAACAAGCTGGATTTGTCCGGCCCTAGCTCTATCAAAAATCGAGCGGATTCATGATAGAGAAACTCGCATCAGATGAACGAAACATCTGTCAGATGCCGTCATTAAGCATCATGCTTGCGGGATAGAGCGTTGGGTTGAGTTCTCCAGCCACTGCCTCGGGATGAGGTCGGTTCCCAGGAACCTGACCCCATCCTTCACCTCTGGCAGCGATGTCAATTAACTTGAATATTCATGATTGAACATAGTCAATCGCCTTAGTTGCTTGGTCTGCTAAGGCCACTATGCCCTGTATTTCAACCGTTTGGAGTGGAAAAATGTCTCAAATGATAGATCGCAAAATTGCACCCGCCCCCATGACTGAGAACGTGAGCGTCGTGGACTTAATTGATGGTTACTTCACCGCTTATAATTCCGCTCGGTTGCGGGAAATCTGTCACCTGCTGACCCAAAAGGTAATGCGGGAGGGGGTGACTGTGGGACTGAGCCTATCTGGGGCCATGACTCCGGCGGGATTCGGGGTATCAGCCTTAGCACCGCTGATCCGCAATGGTTTTGTTGATTACATCATTAGTACCGGCGCAAATCTGTATCATGATATCCATTACGGACTGGGATTAAACCTCTATGCGGGAAATCCATTCGTGGATGATATCAAGCTGCGGGAAGAGGGTCATATCCGCATCTACGACATTATTTTTGACTACGATGTGTTGTTAGAAACCGATGGCTTTATTCGGACGATTTTGCGGGCAGAACCGTTTCAGAAGCGGATGGGAACGGCTGAATTTCACTATCTGCTGGGCAAATATGTCCGGGAAATCGAGAAGCAACGCGGGGTAGAGCATTCCTGCTTGCTGGCAACGGCGTATGAGTGCGGGGTGCCGATTTATACCTCGTCCCCGGGAGATAGCTCGATCGGGATGAATGTGGCGGCGCTTGCCCTAGAAGGGTCGGCATTAATCATTGATCCGGCGATCGATGTCAATGAAACAGCGGCGATCGCTTATGCTGCCCGGGACCCCAACAAAGACTTCCCTGGAGAAAGTGCCGCGTTCATTCTCGGTGGCGGTTCTCCGAAAAACTTCCTCCTGCAAACTCAACCCCAAATTCACGAGGTCCTGGGTTTGGAAGAACGGGGACATGACTACTTCATCCAGATTACTGATGCCCGTCCCGATACCGGCGGTTTATCTGGGGCCACACCCTCGGAAGCGGTAAGCTGGGGCAAAGTTGATCCCAATGAACTGCCCAATACTGTCGTTTGCTACACCGACAGCACGATCGCCCTGCCGATTCTCACCGCTTATGTGATGAATCAGTGTCCCCCTCGTTCCCTTAAACGCTTGTACGATCGCCGCCAGGAAATGCTGACCAAACTGCAATTAGACTACCAATTGGCGCAAGCGAAAAAATCTGAACGAACCGCCCCCCCCGTTTCTGAAAGACCCGAACCTGTTGCCACTTATCCCTGTGGTACGCCCATCCGCAAGGGCCGTGGTTAGCGGTTCATACTGTATCGGGTGGCGATCGGTGTGTAAAATCCCGCAGGCTGTTCGCGTAGCGTTCCGCAAGGAAAGCCTGAGGCTATACGGACAAAGCCCGCCTGCGCGGGCTAATCGAGAGAGATCCCGTAAGATAACCGGATTTGCTATAAATTAGTCTTCCCCGGATTTAAACCCTCTGAGTTTCTGAAACTTGGAGGGTTTTGTCTTGCCCTGTTTTATCCCAAATTTGATTGTTAAAAGTCGATTTTCTATATTAGCCCGCGCAGGCGGGCTTCGTCCGTATAGCCCCAAGCTTTCCTTGCGGAACGCTACGCGAACAGCCTGCGGGCTAAACCAGACCTGATTATTCCCATCAACATCCAGGGTAGATTTTGTCGGCAAATACAACAGTATCTAATTGTTAAAAGTCGAGTTTCTATATTAGCCCGCGCAGGCGGGCTTCGTCCGTATAGCTTCCGGGCTTCAGCCTGCGGGCTAAAGCAGACCTGATTATTCCCATCAACATCCAGGGTAGATTTTGTCGGCAAATACAACAGTCTTCTTACGGTTTGCCCCCCTGAGCATCAACCCAGATTTTTCTATCCTAGAGTCATGGTCAACCCGGAATGAAGATTTAAAACTTTTCGCCCATCGGCGGCAAATACAACAGTCTTCTTACGGTTTACCCCCTGGTTAAGAGAGTGTTAGTTAACCTACATTAGAGAGAAGTAACCCACTCGAAATTTGCAACATCATTGCACCAAAAGTAGGGATTAAATGCTTTATTTCCCGAAGGTTACATAAAAATTTATCGGTGTTTTAATCGCCCACTGGTTCGATAAAACCCGATTCTGCCCACTCTACCGATTTCAGAATTCACTCTTATTTTGGAGAGGAAACCCGATGAGAACTTCAATGAATTTTGACCTGTTACGCGAGGTCGATGCCTGGGGACGTCAATTTGAACAACTCTTAACTGAACAACCCCCGTGCCAACGTCCCGAAATGGGTAGAGTGTGGCAACCGGCGATCGAACTGGAAGAAACTGAGAATAGCTTTGTATTGCGGGTGGAAGTACCCGGTTTAACGGGATCTGAAATTGATGTGCAAGCGAGTCGCTTTCAAGTGGCGATCGCCGCCCACCGTCAGCCACCCCAGAACGTGAGTCAGAATAGCGGTTACCTCCGTTCCGAACTCCGTTACGGCAAGTTGCGTCGGGTCGTACCCTTGACGAAACCGATTGTGCCGAACTGCATCGAAGCTCAGTTAAACGATGGCATTCTCACCTTAACCTTGCCAAAATTTTCCGCCCAACAACCCCAAGTGGTCAAGGTGCGGTTGGATGAGATCAAATCCGAGGGTAACCCCGTGATGCCGGTAGAGCAGAAACAGGATCTAACCCCCCAGAAAACTGAGGAGAAAATTGCTCCCAGTGAGGGGGAACTGTTAAATGACTTATGGGCAAACCAAGGGTAAATCGGCTCACCCCAAATCCGGAGGTTCGATGGATGGAGGGACAAGGGTGGGAAGAGGGGGCGATCGCCATCCTGATGGGATAGACCCCAAAATCACCGGCGATCGGCCCATAAAAACACCCCCTAAGCCTGCTTTCTCGGTAAACCGTCCCTAATGAGGTTCGGTAAACTCCCCTTCAATAGAAGCCTAACCGCCCACAACATATAGATTGGTAGGCTTAAAAAATATTCAATCTGGAAAAACTGCTCTCGTGCAGTTCGTCCGATAGCCCAAATAAACCGGGCTAAATCAGCCCAAACCCTTTGTTAGTAGTAATTGGAGTAAAACATCCATAATGGGTAAAGTAGTTGGAATTGACTTAGGAACCACAAACTCTTGCGTTGCCGTGATGGAAGGCGGTAAGCCCACCGTGATTGCGAACGCAGAGGGCTTCCGCACCACGCCTTCGGTGGTGGCTTACACGAAAAACAGCGATCGCCTGGTTGGTCAAATCGCCAAGCGTCAAGCTGTCATGAACCCGGAAAATACCTTCTATTCCGTTAAGCGGTTCATCGGACGCAAACATACCGAAGTCACTCACGAAACCACCGAAGTTTCCTATAAAGTCCTTAATATCAATGGCAACGTTAAACTCGATTGCCCTGCCTTAAGCAAGCAATATGCGCCGGAAGAAATTTCTGCTCAAGTGCTGCGGAAACTGGTGGATGATGCCAGCACCTACCTGGGTGAAAAAGTGACCCAAGCCGTGATTACGGTTCCCGCCTATTTCAACGATTCTCAGCGTCAAGCGACGAAAGACGCCGGGAAAATTGCCGGGATTGAAGTATTGCGGATCATCAACGAACCCACTGCCGCATCTCTGGCTTATGGGTTAGACAAGAAGAGTAATGAAACCATTCTGGTGTTTGACTTAGGGGGCGGGACCTTCGACGTTTCCATCTTAGAAGTCGGCGACGGTGTGTTTGAAGTGCTCGCCACTTCTGGAGATACCCACTTGGGTGGGGATGACTTCGATAAGAAAATTGTGGACTTCTTAGCTGAAGAATTCCGCAAAGCTGAAGGAATCGACCTGCGGAAGGATAAGCAAGCCCTGCAACGGTTGACTGAAGCGGCTGAAAAGGCCAAAATTGAACTCTCTAGCGTGACTCAAACGGAAATCAACCTGCCCTTTATTACGGCAACCCAAGAAGGTCCCAAGCACTTAGATACGACCTTGACGCGGGCTAAGTTTGAGGAACTGACAGCAGATTTAATCGACCGTTGCGGCATTCCCGTGGAAAATGCGGTTCGCGATGCCAAGCTGGATAAGAGTGCGATCGATGAGGTGGTCCTCGTCGGGGGTTCTACTCGGATTCCGGCAGTGAAAGAACTGGTGAAAAAGGTTCTGGGTAAAGAACCGAACCAAACGGTGAACCCCGATGAAGTGGTAGCTGTGGGTGCGGCGATTCAAGCGGGTGTGCTCGCCGGTGAAGTCAAAGACATTCTGCTGCTTGACGTGACTCCCCTCTCCCTGGGTGTGGAAACCTTGGGGGGCGTGATGACCAAGATTATTCCTCGGAACACCACGATTCCGACGAAGAAGTCGGAAGTGTTCTCCACCGCAGTGGATGGTCAAACGAATGTGGAAATCCACATTCTGCAAGGGGAACGCGAGATGGCGAACGATAACAAGAGTTTGGGAACGTTCCGCTTAGATGGAATTCCCCCGGCACAGCGTGGTATTCCTCAAATTGAAGTGACGTTTGATATTGATGCGAACGGGATCCTGAATGTCCATGCGAAGGATAAGGGGACTGGTAAGGAACAGTCGATCAGCATCACGGGTGCGAGTACCCTGCCTGGGGATGAAGTGGAACGGATGGTCCGGGAAGCGGAATCGAATGCCTCGGCAGATAAGGAACGTCGCGAGAAGATTGATCTGAAGAACCAAGCGGATTCTTTGACTTATCAAGCTGAGAAGCAGATGAGTGAGTTGGGAGATAAGGTCCCAGCGGATGAGAAGACGAAGGTGACAGATTTGATTCAAGCGCTGAAGGATGCGATCGCCAAGGATGACTTTGAGCAGATCAAGTCTCAAATGACTGAGTTGCAACAAGCTCTGTATGCGATCGGTAGCAAGATCTACGAGCAATCGGGTGGTGGTACAGGGGCCCCGCCGAATGATAATGACGGCGGCAGTGGTGGCACTCCTCCCTCTGGCGGTTCTGACGAAGATGTCATTGACGCTGAGTTCTCTGAAACGAAGTAGGTTAGCATCATCATGTATAGGAAGAGAGGTAGGGTTAATCCTGCCTCTTCCTGACAGCCCGTTTAGGCGGGCTATTTTTTTGGGGATGGGTTGGGCGATCGGCCATCAATTGTAAATACTATGTGAGTAGAATAGAGAAGCTTAAAACAGGGGCAATTGATGAATTACCCCTGACGATCGCCGTTTAATTGCGCGATCGAATATCAGCGGCGATCGCGGCCTCGACTAAATCCGATAAAATGGCTCGAATCATCACCAACTCAATCGGAGGATTTTCCAAAAATTCTGGACTACTCGCCTCAATAAACGCATTATAGGCATTAACCGAAGCCCATAACCGTTTGGGGTCAACCTTACCATCTTTGATCAGTCCAAGCAAGCTTCTCACTAATTGTTCGGCTATCTCTCGGGATGGCGCACCTAGTATTTCTAGCAACCCTTGAACCAAGGTGTTCAAGTTTTCACTATTGATCGAAGCTCCAGCTACTATATTTTGTATATTTTCTACGGCTGATTCACCCGCTCCTCCTTGGAAACCGGACTCTCCTACACTGATACCAAGCTCTCCCAGGGGTGAGGAGATGTCGATAATATCTCCTATGTCATTGCCTGTAGTGGGCTGGTCCGGAGAGAATCCAAATTCAAGAGTGGGAGAGTCTATTGGGGGATTGATGGAAGGTCCCGAGGTACTTTGTCCCCCATCTCCAGGAGTTTCCTCCGTTGTTGTGAGTGTAGGTTCCTGGCTGGTTTCTCCTGGGATTTCTACGGCAGTTTCCCCTTCAGTTTCTGCCGTGGTTTCCAGTAAGTTGGGTTGATTAATATCCGGACCCGCTTCGATCGTTGGGGTAGGGTTTACTGGGTTAGGTGTTATGTCTCCAGGAGATTCTCCTGGCGTTTCTCCCGGTGTATCTCCTGGTGTATCAATATTGGGCTGCGGGCTGTTTTCGGGTGGCGCTATAGTTTCGGGTCGTACAATTGGTGTTTCAGTTTCCTCCTCTGGGTCCTTATTTTCAGTTTCGGGTGTTGGGGTTGGCTCATCGCTTATGACCGAGTCGGGGGGGACTTCATCACTAAAAGCATGAACGGAACCGGGGATGAAGCCTAAAATTAGAATAGCCCCAAGGAATAAGCGAATATTGTGACGCCATGAGAAGATTTTAATACTCATAAATTTAGGGAATTGCTCCGACTTAAAAGCTGAAAAAGTGACTATACCCAACTCCCAATCGGAAGCGAGCACCATCTCCTGCACTTCCGGTAATATCGGCAATGGCGGGAGTGAAGACGAGGGGAATATTTTTGAAAGGAACAATCGAAGCAGCCAGGGTTAAATCTTGACCACTCCAGTCAGCGATCGCAGAGACTTGGGGGTGAACTCGCACCCCAACACTGCCAAAGACATTCACTGTATTTACATCATTATTGAAGTCATCTTCAAAGCGAAACCGACCATTCCCCACGCCGAGAGAAACCGTCACTCGACTAAAAGGTTCTTCTGTATTCTCACGGAGGCTAAATGTTTTACTCACAACCCCATAAGTGCTGGTTCCTGCATCGGTAAATCCCCAAACAATGGCATTTTCAACTCCCACCGCCACTGCAAAGTTATTGGGCAGTAGGCGATGGAGTTTGAAACTGATGCTACCTCGTTTCATAAAGCCATCATCGTCATTTCTATTGGACATCAAATCTAGGACCGTGACGGTCGTTTGTAGTCCCACAGTTCGGCGGGGATTTCCTAGTCCAAATCCTGTAGAAATTGTGCCATCGGCAGAGTCGGTAAATCGAGTTCTATTTTGAAATCCAGCCCCCCAGAAAAATTGTCCCAATCCAGGACCAAAGGCGGTGGGGGAAATGGAACTGGAACCCGGTGCAACCCGAGTCCCACCTCCCCGCCGGATTGTAGCGGTTGGCGGTTCGATGGGAACGAAGGTTGTCGGAGGTAAAGGCAATCGCCACTCTTGCCGTAACTCTTCTATTTCTGCGGGACTTTCAGTGGTTTGCGGTGAGGGGGGTTCGCTTAGGGGAGGGTCTTGGGCGATTAACTGTGGAGTTTGAGCCCATAAAGAGCGGTTAAATGGGTTAGCAATCGCCGGTGTTTCGCTGACCGAATTATCGGCTAAGGGAATCATCGGTAAAGTGGGCCGCGTTGTGATGATTTTGGGGGTAATTTCATCCGCTTTTAAATCCAAATTCCTCTCCAAAAGAGGGGATAAAGTGGCAGTATCTTCCAGGGAATTGGCAAGGAGGGGGGTCGGATGGAGTAAGGTAGTGCTGAATAGAAACAAGGCGATCGCTTTCAAGGGTTCAATCCTCACAAATTTGCAGGGATAATGGAGAGAATATTTTTGCCACTCAGGCGCTCCTGGTGTTCCCCAGATTGATGGGATAATGTACCCTCAAAGCCGCTTGAATATTTACGGACTAGGGGACCCAGAATAAAGGAGAAAACTAGGGAATGGGGATAGTAACTATAGCGCCACTAAATAACCTGGACAATTCCTCAAGGGAGCAAGATGCTCCCTTGTTGTAGTAGGGAGTAAAATGCTCCCACCCCTGAATTTTGTTGTCACAAGGATTTAGACTAGCTATATAGAGAGGGGAAACCGGGTTTCTTTATAAAATATCTACTTAGCTCCAATAAATTAGAGGGAGAACCCGGTTTCTGGTGGTGTGTATCTCAACCTGAACACCTATCGCAGGCGCGAATTAGGGATTATCCTCTAAGTCGGATATGGCATCGCGAACTTCCTGGAGGTAGGTGTTATTAGGGTCAAGTTGATGCGCTTTGGCAAAGGCATCTGCTGCTTCGTCATAGCGGTTTTCCATCAATAAAGTCATCCCTTTCGCAGTCCAAGCGGCGGCATCTTCTGGATTGCTAACGATCGCCTCCTCAAAAGCTGCGATCGCATCCTGATGATTTTGTAAACTTAATTGACCCCACCCTCGCCGATGCCATACATCAGGTTCATCCGGTTGAATTGCCAGGGCCCGATCCAACGCCGATGGGTCGTCTGGATTTTGCTGCAAAAATTCATTAATGAGAGTTGCCCGACTCATCCAAGCTTGATAGGTATTGGGCTGAATTTGAATGCCCCGATTGTAAGCTTGAATCGCCCCTTCCAAATTATTCATCCCCCCTAAAGCGAGACCTCGATGAATCCAGGCATGGGAATATTCATCGGGATTAATCAGCAGGGCGCGATCAAAGGATTCCAAGGCGGCCTCATTTTCACCCAAAGCTAATAAAGACATCCCTCGCAAATCCCAGGAAATGTAATCAAATTCCTGGATTTCATTGACTTTATCAAAAGCTTTAACTGCTTCTTCGTGACGTTGTAGCTTGGAGAGAATTATTCCTTTGTATCGCCATAAAGTGGCATAAAATCCCAATTCCCCATTGAGGGCATTTAATAGTTGTTGTTCTTCGGCGTTAGTCGGCTGACCCAAGGTTTCAAATTCTTGCTGTTTTTCCTCATAAGGGAAAATTTCAATAGCGCGACTGTAAGAAGTGAGGGCATCATTAAACTCTCCCAATTCAAACAACAAATTACCCCGACCATACCAGGCTTGATAAAAATTGGGGCTAAGTTCCACGGCTTTATTATAAGCCTGGAATGCGCGCTGTTTCAGTTGCTCGGCTTGAGCATCTCCGTAATATTGATACAGATTGGCTAATCGCCAGAGTTTATTGCCATGATTGACCCATTCCCGGGAATCAGAGAGTCCTGCCTTGGGGATAAACAACGATTCTAAGGAACCTATATCTTGTTGTTCGAGGGGAGTTGGGGCTGAGGATTCTACGGTCAGTTGCGATCGCTGGATGCCGACTTCCTCTGCAAAATCCAGAAAGACAGAAATCGGAATTCCTTGACTAAACCCGGCTTTTACGCGAAAGTCACTGCTTCCAGATTCTTGTTCAGCGAGTGTTTCCCCTTCCGATCGCCCATGAACGCCAATCACTCGTCCATTGGAATCTAAAACAGGCCCACCGCTCATCCCGGGATAGGTATCACTGGTATAAAACAATTGATACCCTTCTTCAATGGATTGTTTAGCTAGTCCAGAAGCCATATCTAATGGCATTCTTAGCCCCGGACTCAACAAGCGATCGCCTTCAACAGGCGCTTGTTCCACTTCTTGTCCCTCAAAGGGAGTACCGGAAACAAATACCAAATCAGTTCTACCCGCGAGGACATTTTCCCCTCTTTGCAAATCATAATTCCCTAATCGGGCAGTTTGATAATCGCGATCGCTTGTAAACTGTAAAACCGCTAAATCTTTCTCATAAATTTTCTGAACCTTCGTGGTATAATCCTCCACCACTAAAGTATGTCTCTCTCCATCAGCGGTAACAATTTGATATTCATCGTTTTGTTGGACCACGTGCCATGCCGTCAGCACATAGTAAGTATTCCCTTCCCGAGCAATAATAAACCCTGAACCAGGAGGTGCGCCGGACTCAATTCTAACTGTAATCTGTTGGGCAATAGTCTGAACCTCTTCCCGGCTTAAAGCATTGGCTATGGGCGACTGCATGATCACCAGTGCAGCAGTAGTCCCGAACAAGGCGGCTTGAAGTGCATATTCAAATCTCATGGTTACACCTATTCACTACACCACATCAACTGTACTTTTCTGTAGGAAGGATGCAGTCACAATCCACCCATGCTTTAGACTCATTCTTACGGGAATTCCCCACACCCGATTGATCTGACTTGCCTAAAGTATGTCCTCAAAATGACTGCAACCCCTGACTTTCCCACTTCTCTCCTACAGAGGCTTTACCAGAGTCTTCCGGGCTGGGAATTTCCCTCACTGGGCCCTAGATCAGATTGTTCCAATGTGGGGGAAATGGAGTGAGATGGGAATGACTCAGACTCGTGGAAAGGCATCTGCGATCGCACCGGATTTCCGCTTTCCCATTGGTCCAAAGGAACCAATTCCCCAAACTCAGTAGACCACCCAGAACCGGGGGCGACAGGGGCCGCAGGCAGATTTTCCTCATGGAAATTGTCCAAGGGGACCAAATCTCCCATCCCAGAGCTTGCCGGGGAAGAATCTAACTCCAAAGGAGGCAAAAATGGGTTAAGTTTAGCGGTTTGCGTTTCTAGGGGAAATGACAATCCCATCGCCCCTTGTCTAAAGGTCTCAATCGGAATCGCCAAACTCGATCTCGTCATGATTTCGCGGATAGCTGCATCAGGTCTTGTGCCATCCAGAAAGACATAAGGATCTCCCCACAGGGGATAGGCGTGCATCCCGTTGATCGCCACCACCTGACCTTGCCGATTTAAAACCGGACCGCCACTCATGCCTTTTTGAACGTCATTGGTATATCCAATCTGATACCCTCCATTGACGGCGCGATCGCTTAACAGGGTGATTTCCCCCTGAGTGAAGACAAAACCCAGGCGGCGATCGGGATTCGCGCCAAAGGGAAATCCCGCCGCAAACACATCATCGCCAACATTTAAACTGGAAGCGTCGGCAAGGGATGCTACGGCATACTCCCCATTCGCACTAAATTCCAACACCGCCAAATCTTGACCATTGAAATTAAACCCTCGGGCGACCGTCGCCTCATGAAAGCGACCATCTGGCGTTTGGATCCGGTAGGGAGCTCCCAGGGTTAAAACGTGTTCATTGGTGACCACGCTATACTGTTGTCCTTGCCGTTGAATGACAATCCCCGAACCATTATTGCGATCGCCCGAGAAGATTTTGACCGTAATCGATTGGGCCAACTGTTGTAATTGTTCCGTGGAGAGTCTATTAGAAACAGATTCCGGTAAGACGCTGGGGGTGAGATCTACTCTCACAGTTCCCTCAGAAAATGCCGGTACTGGCAGTAAGGTAAACAAACTGCCAATACAAGCACTCAGCGTCACTAAACGCCAATCATTCATCAGATTTACCAAGCCATCCCGCCACTAGGTTGGGTTGTTGCCGGTTGAGTGGCTCCGGGCGAGCTGGTAGGGCCACTATTTGCTGTTCCGAGATCCAAATCACTCGGGGCAACAGAGGGGGCTTCACTCAGGAAGCGGGTCATATCCAGGTAGGGACGAGACTCGGACTCATACAGCGGTCCAGCCCCAGCACGACCCATTTGGATGTCAAACAGTTGTTGCAACGTTTGACTGGCATTAGCACCCGGTTTAAGGGTGTAGAGAATATCGCTACAAGGTCCCCCCGACGCACTGGAAGTACAAATCACGGGTTGACCGTTCCTCATGCCGGTGGTGACGAAATTGAGCCCTCCACTCACATAAGCCGATTGGAACCGCGCCGAAACTTCCTGACACCGGCGTTCCGGAGTATAGCCCGAAGCATCGAAATAGTCAGAAACCCAGTTAATTACAGGAATGGCTCGACCCGTTTGGTCATTGACCGCCGCCGTAACAGGTCTGCCGGTGAGGGGGCCGTTAATGTAGCGAGCACAAACAAACCTTGTACTGGCTTGAGCGGGCTGCTGGTGGGTGAAAGTTGCCGCGATCGCAACTGCCGCAGCCGTCAACATTGACGTAATGGCGAATTTTGCTTTCATAATGTATGATGAGATACGGAACAGTGGAATCAAGAGCTTGCATCTCTTATTTCACACTCAGGAATATCCTGGCCTTCTTATACTAACAGAAAGAGCCAGGATATTTTCTTGATTTACAAAACTTAACAAATATTATTTCTTTTCTTTGTAGCGCTTAATCTTAAGCGAAAACATTAAACAATAAATTGAAAATTTTTTAAACAGTCCATTTTCAGGTGTGAAATTAATCTAGTTGAATTCGCTTCAATTTTTACAGGAAAACTTGACACTACAATTAACGAGTGGTAGCATCTTGCTCCCTTATAGCCGTAGAGAGCAAGATGCTACCACTCCTTATATAAAAATATAGAAGAATCCCCTCTTTCCTTCACAGGTAAAGGGTTCATCGGGAATTAAGGAGGGGAATTTATTTTAACCGAGCCACTAATTTTAAAAGACTTATAATAATAAGAAATAACCTTAATTTTCACAAAAATTGACAAGGGAATAATTTGCCTAGGGATTTTGGGCAGCAAATTATTCCCTTGCTTATGACGATAAAATTTAACTATACTTGTCTTACTTTAACCCCGAATTTTTTCAATCCTGTTCTGTGAGGAGTTCTTTTAGCTCCGTGAGCAAAGACTCCATTTTATAGCGCTTATCTGGGTTGTCCCATGCCTTAAAGTGGGTAAATTGTTGCAAAAGTCCTTCCACCTCGCGTTGTTGTTGCGCTGAGTTTCGGGGTGTTTTTTTCTCTCGGACGATTTGTTGAATTTGTCGCAGACTCAGAGACTGGGCGATCGCCCGTTCCAGGAGTGCCAACCGCTCAGACTCCGACTCTAACTTGGCAATTTCCTTCGCCTTGGTCCACTTAATCCGGCCATAGCGAAGCGCTTCAAACAGTTCTGGAGGAAGTTTCAGCAACGGCAGGCGATGAGTTCGGAACGATTCAGGCGTGAGTCTGCCGATGGTGGCAAACACGTCTTGAATCAACTGTTGTTCTCGATTACGGACAGCGCCGTCCGTAAGTTCTCGATTACGGACAGCGCCGTCCGTAAGTCCCCGCTTGCCATTCGCGATAGAGTTGAGCAGGGAGATAATCCAGTCCCGGTCCTTTTGCAGGCGCATCTCCAGCAATTGTAAAATCCCCTCCGTCTCTTCAACGGGATTCAAATCCTCCCGTTGTAAGTTTTCGACTAAGGCGTACTGTAGAACCTCCGGATCGGTCATTTCCCTGACTGTTACCGGCACTACCGTTAATCCCAGGGCTTGAGCGGCTTTATACCGACGTTCTCCAGCGACTAACTCATATTGATTCCCGGGCATCGGGCGTACGAGTAAGGGCTGAAGGATACCATGTTCTTTGATACTAGCGGCGAGTTCCTCCATAGCCACTTCGTTAAAGTAGTTTCGGGGTTGAAACTTGGACTGGCAAATTTGCTCAAGTCGCAGGGTCTTCGACGACAGGAACGTGGGGATAAGATGTGGAATATTTTGGCTGTCCATCTGCTTTTTAAGTGGTGAGTGGGAAGCGATTAAAGAAAGCGATCGCCGTGGTGCGATGGGGCTGGGTACATCGGGTCAGGGCTAAAAGCAGGGTGGACTCGATGAAAAAACGCTTCCCTGAACAGGGGTGGGATGAATTCTCCTGAGAGTTGTAAGTACATGAGCAAAATATCTTAATAGGATTCTATATCTATCTCTAGGAGTAGCCTCGGGTTTTTATGCGTTTTTTTACCTTCTTTATGAAAATTTCACAAACTTGATGCTCATCGGCTACTGAAAACCAGCAGATTGTTTATAAAAATTTAAGCCGGTTAGGGAGTCGTATTCCTTTCGAGTCAAAGGTTAGACAGGAATTATTGGGATCATTCCCCAGCGTAGAGAAGCGCTTTTTGGCAGGGGATTTTTTATCCCGAGTCGGGTCGCCTGGAGTACCGAGTCACTCCTCAGACAGACGCGCTGAGGATGAGCGCATTGAGAATTTTGGCAGCGCTTCGCACTAAATATTGTGCTTGGTCGGTCAGGCTGCTGTTTATGATTTAATTTTGTTCTGATTTTTCAATTTTTAAAATATATACAGCGAGTTTGAATCTTTCGGGACAGAGGAGTGAGAGCATCTTGCTTTCTTGTAGCAGCAAAAAGCAAGCAAAATGCTCATACTGGCTTTAAAATTTGTTTAATTGAGTGAAAATTTTATATTACTTTACTAATTGATTAACCCAAGCGAAAAACATCAATGTAAAGACGATTTTCAATTTAATTCCCTGGCAAAATTTTGGAGATCCAGACACTCTTGAAGTTTCTGCCAGCCTCTTTAGGGGGTGATGGAGGAGGGGGATTGTATAAAATTTCGAGAGCAGGGGGAAGGACAGCCTGTTTTTGATTACCTTGGGTTCATTTGCTGATTATCTCGATGAATGGGACACTTTTTCGAGCAAAAATGGGTGGGAGCATATCCCGGGGATTTCCTCATTCTGCGTGAGCAAGAGGAAGGATTGCTTTGCTTTCTCTCTCGCTCAACAAGCGTCTCACGTTTGGGCCTTGGGCCAAAGGGGAAGAAGGAAAGGGGCTAAGGTGAGTGAACTAGCTATAAGCGGATTAGACGGAAACAGACTCAGACAAAGTTCACCATTTTGAGAAGAGGGTTGGAGAGTCGGTCGGAGACCCTAAAGATATTTTAAAAAATATAACAAAATGGAAAAATGGGCAATAAATATGAGAAAATAAGAATAAGAAAACCCATAATTGTTGGCGACAATGAGAGGAATTATTCGGTCAATCTAGTTTAGATTTTGCCCCATCTCTCCTGGACCTCATTCCCTGGGTTTATCGCGATCGCCCTCTAATTAGGTAGGACCGAAAACCTTCTAATTGTTACCCGGGCGTCGCGAGTCTTTCATGAGATCATCTATAACCGTTCCTGCTTAAAACTATGGTTCAGTACACGATCGCCCAATCTCCAGAAATTATCTTGACCGTTGCGGGCAAAGATTCAACAAAAGCCCGTGACAAAGCAATGGATCAACTCCTCGAAATGATGGATGAGGGGAAACTGCCCCCCAAACTTTCTAACAAACTCTCCGAGGGATTTAGCCCCGATGAATTTATTGAAGTGAAAGAGCCCGACAGCTTAGATGAAAGCACCGATGATGCGCTGACAGAAGCGGTCCAAATTCTTAGCAGTTTGGTCACCCTCAAAGAAAAAGTGGATAGGTCCCATGCCGAGGCGCTCAAAGTGCGTGAGCAAATCGATATTCTCTTTCAGGACCGCCCTGTTACTGAAGAAGAAATTGCCAATCTTAAAGAAGGGTTTAAAACCCTAAAAACCTTTGCCCAAGCGAATCAGCGCTATCAAGCGGCGAGAGACCAAGCGGAAGAAGCGCGAAATATTCTCGATCGCGTCTTAAAATCCACCACTGCTGAGTAATCTCCGATGCAATGGATGCGACTGCACCAAATCCCGTCCGCAGTCGCATCCCTAATTCTTCGAGTAAAAAGAGTTTAAATCTTGATGTTCAGATTGTATTCAATCCAGAAAATTGATAGAATGAACGACAGATGATGCTTATGGATTGAGTCGCCGTCGGTCAAAACCGAACTGGCATCGCATCCGAAATTATCCTTAAACTCCAGTTGTCGTTAAGCGTGAGAGGGCGATCGCCTTGTTCAATACCATCCAAGCGAACTTACCGATTTTATACTTCTTAGCAGTCGCGCATTGTATCATGGGACTCCTCGCCGCAGGGGTTGCCCAACGCAAAGGATATCATCAGGGTTTTTGGCTGATTTGGGGACTGATTGGCGGGACTGTCGCCTTTGTCACCGCTTCCCGATTAAAACCCAAAACTGATATATTCTAGCCCGCGCTTCTCGGGCTTTGTCCGTATAGCCGCACCCTTCAGGGTGTAGGGTTTTGCTCCATAAAAATAGCCCGCCGAAGCGGGCATTGATGAGTCGTAGCGTAGTATTGAATCGGTTTTGAGAGGATTTGCAGGGGGTCAAATACCTGACCCATCCAGAAACTCCTGAATCGCTTTATTATTAAGGTTACAATTCGGCGGGAGTTGCTCTAAAGAGAACTCTTCAGAACGGGCACCGACTAACACAAAAGAAGGTTTCTGGGGTTTCATATCTTGAACTTGCTGTTCGAGAGCTTCAATGCGATCGAGTAAACTGCGAATCGCCGATGCTTCTGAATCAGGCAATTGACCATGTTCCAAGGGGTTGACTCGAACCCCCGAACGATAGAGAATCCGACCGGGAACGCCGACTACGGTACAATCCGAAGGAACATCCCGCAGGACCACAGAACCAGCACCAATGCGGACATTATTGCCAATTTGGATATTACCCAGCACCTTGGCACCAGCACCAACAACAACATTTTCCCCGAGGGTGGGGTGACGCTTGCCGGACTCTTTCCCGGTACCGCCGAGGGTGACCCCTTGATAAATCAAGCTATAATCGCCCACGATCGCCGTTTCGCCAATGACCACTCCCATGCCATGATCGATGAAAACTCCCCTACCGATCGCCGCGCCGGGGTGAATTTCAATCCCGGTGAAAAAGCGACCCAGATGAGAAATCAGGCGCGGAATGAAGGGAATGCCGACTTGGTGTAACCAGTGGGCGACACGGTGAAACAGCAGCGCTTGTAAACCTGGATAGCAAAACAAAACTTCTAGCCAGTTGCGTGCCGCTGGGTCACGCTCAAAGATAATTTGGAAGTCAGCTACAAGGGTATTTAGCACGCTTCGTTAGCACTCTCGGCAAATAGACCAATTCTTATTGTACCGTGCTTAGACGAATCCGACCGATCGCCCCTGGATCCGAAGCCGCTTTCTGGGGGAAATGTCACCGCTTCAACATTTTCCCGAGTTAATTTTCCTTTCAAGGCGCTGTACCCGACCCTTACTCATAAACGGAAAGTCGATAGCGGCGGCGAACTCCCATTTCTTTCGTGCCCACCCAAATCTGATAAGTCCCTTGGGGCCAGCCTGTATCTGTGATTTGGGCGTCCCGACTTAACTCGGTATTATCCCCACAGCGAAAGGTATTATCGGGTCCTCGGATAATTAAGGTGGTATCCAGATCTCTGCTCTTTATTTCGACCGTTAACTCGGGAAAGTCAGCACGTAATTCCATGATAGGATCCGGAGTTGGATCTCCGAATCCTAGACAGAGTTGGTTCTGGCGATCGCGCACGGTGGTGACGGCAGGAAGCGAGATAGAACCCCCTGTAAAACCCGAGACAACTCCACTACTGGATTGAAATCCCCGGGATAAAATTATGGGTTTAAAATTGGCCGAATTGGCGAAAGCGGGAAGGACATTGAACGCAAAGGTTAAGGCGATCGTACCGGTCCATTTCCAGAGATTGATGCCATTTGTTAACATAGTTTTACCCTCCTTTTGCCTAATTGTGGAATTCAGCTTGCAATTCTCTAGGGCTTCTGGTTAGGGATTAGAGAAAAGAGGACCAGAAGGGGGTTTGTGAACCTTTCTTGGTGACAAAGCAGACCAAGATTGGGTCAAGAAACCCGGTTTCTAACCCCTACTGTAACGACCAGGCCCTAGGTCTTCGATGTGCCAATAAGAGGTGAATCGATATTATCGATATTGCTGCTTTCTATGTTAACGAATGCCAAAATCTGATAGCCCTCTCGATTATTTTCCTTAAATTGTCATTATGTCTGTGATTGTCATGTTAGTAGTCAGTTACCTGGCTTGGTTGCTGACTTCATTGTTAGTGAGTATCCCCCTGCTGTTGGTAGGGTCGATCCGCTTGCCTTTACAGGTGGGTTTGTTTGTCATTTTTCTGCTAATTTTATGGACAGTGGATGATTGAGGGGGACAAAAGATATCGCCACTCTTGAGGATGAGAGGGAAGCAATCTCGTCCTTGAGCGCCAGTGCTGATGCTCCCTTGGCTCTATTATTTTCGATTCTTTAAACCGTAAAAACCTAAAAAATACGATGAACTGGTGGAAAAAGTTAAAAAAGAATCCCTTGGCTCGGTTAGGAGCTATTTTGTTATTGGTCTTTTACTTAGGGGCGATCGCGGCGGAATTTGTTGCCCCTTATGATGCTTACAGTTCCCAGGCGAATGGGGCGCTGTTGCCACCGACACAGATTTACTGGCGGAATCAAACCACGGGAGCCTTTATGGGTCCCCATGTTTATCCAACCAGCCAAGGGGCGATCGACCTAGAAACCGGCGATCGCGAATTGATCGTCGATTTTGAGCAACCTTCCCGAATCGGACTCTTTGTCAAAGGACCCGCCTATAAACTCTTTGGATTCATTCCCGGAGACATTCATCTGTTGGGTACCACAGGACCTGCACCCTTAAACCTGCTAGGGACCGACGATCAAGCGCGCGATCAATTCAGCCGCTTGGTCCTCGGGGCGAGAATTAGCTTATTTATCGGGTTAGTTGGTATTTCGATTTCCTTTCCCCTAGGAACGATTGTGGGCGGGATTTCAGGGTATTTTGGCGGCCCCGTCGATAGCATCTTAATGCGCCTGGTGGAAGTGTTGATGACCATTCCCAGCATCTATCTCTTGGTGACCCTCACCCTGATTTTACCCGCTGGAATCAGCAGCGCCCAAAGGTTTATCTTAATTGTGGTGATTACCTCCTTTGTGAGTTGGTCCGGACTGGCGCGGGTGATTCGAGGTCAAGTTTTGTCCATTAAAGAGCGCGAATTTGTCCAGTCGGCGAAAGCAATGGGAGCAAAACCGCTCTACATTATTGTCCGGCACGTCATCCCCCAGACGGCTACCTATACGATTATTGCGGCAACCCTCTCGATTCCTGGGTTTATCGTCGCCGAATCGGTGCTGAGTCTGATTGGGTTAGGAATTCAGCAGCCGGATCCTTCCTGGGGGAATATGCTCTCCCTGTCTACCAATGCCTCAATTTTGCTGTTGCAACCTTGGTTAGTCTGGCCCCCAGCCCTGTTAATTATTTTGACCGTACTGGCGTTTAACCTACTGGGGGATGGGTTGCGCGATGCGCTGGACCCTCGGAGCGTGGAACGGTAACGGGAGTGAGGGATTGGGTCAATCGGGGAGGCGATCGCCTAGGGGAATTGCCGTTTCTGCCGGTAGCGGTAACGGGGGTTCTGGACTGAGGATATTGTTGAAGAAACTCCCAGTTTGCGGGGGTGAGGTGGGGTCGATCGCAATTTCCACAATACTTTTGATCACCCCAGTCAGAGGAATCGCCAGGATAATCCCTAACAATCCTCCAACTTTGGCTCCTAACAGCAGGGAGGCAAAAATAATCACTGGGGATAATCCGGTGAGACTGCCCATAATCCGAGGAGCCATAATATTATCCTTGACCTGTTGCAAGGCGATCGCCACGGCTAAAACTTGCAGAGCCAACCACCAATCAATAAACGCCACAATCAGGCAAACCGCACCAATCCCCAGCGTTGCCCCCACAAAAGGAATAACTTCCATGATGCCAATAAATACCGCAAATAAGAGGAAAAACGGGACTCGTAATGCCCAAAATGCCGGAGTCAGGGTCACTGCCATAAATAACCCTAGCAGCAATTGTCCTGAGACAAATTTTTGAAGATTTCGCTGCAAAGACTCCGTGAGTTGATCCCGAATAATCGGGGCGAAAATCCAGGTGAGGGTGCGCCACAAACGGTCCCCATCCAGGAGCATATAAAATGAGATAACCAGAATCAGCACGCCATCTAAGAACCAGCTCACGGTTCCCAGGACCAAGCCAAACCCTCGGGAGGCGATCGCCTGCACCTGTCCCTGCATTCGTTCCCCGATCTGTTGCCCCACCAGCCCCACATCAAAAGGCAAATTGCGTTGCTCACTCCAAGTCTGAAATTCGCCTAATTGGTCCTGTGCCGACTTAAGCAAGGCAGGAAAGTTGTCAATTAATTGCCGACCCTGATTAAAGACTGGCGGCACCACCGTCAATGCCAGCACCAACACCAGTAAACCCGCCAGCAAATAGACCCCCACCGCCGCAATCCCACGGGGTACAACGGTTTGCAATCGACTCACCGGATAGTTGAGTAAAAAGGCAATCAACCCCGCAGTAACCAGAATCCCGATCGCTTCTCCAACATAACTGAGCGCACTCAGGGTAGCCCAACCCACCGCTAACATAAGTAGCCAAGTTAGTAAAAACTGTTGGAACGGTGAAAAAACTTGTTTCATGAATCAAGAGGGGCTTTCACTAGACATCTTGCCTCATTATTTTAATGGGATGAGGCGAAACCTCGTGGAGAATCCACCTCATTCCATCACGCGATCGCCCCCTTCTCCAGGCTCAACCCCTCTGCAACTCCAATGCTTGTCACAGCAGTTGTTCTGTCCCAGTTTCACCTATTACTCGGGCTGCTCTTGGGCGCTCTCATGTTCGACCACAAAAACATTAGAGTAGAGATTGGCGATCACCTGTTTTCCTTGCTGGGTGAGCGTCAGATACTCTAAGGCATCTTTGACGTAGGGGAAAACCCCATTCCAATAAAACTTGGGATAGTTCTTCCGTAAATCCCCCGGATGCTTATAGCCGAGCACCGCATTCGTGCCGGTTTCTTCAAATTCATAGAACAAAGCGCCGATTTTCTTCAAATAGCGCGGATCGCTCAGTTGTCCGATTAAATCTGCCGCCCGAACCATCCCAGGATAGTTAATCGTATCTTGGTGATCCTCGGCTTTCGGGACTGGAAACCGGGTGAGTTCGATGTTGTACTTAATCTCTTCAGCATCAATCAGTTTATGACCCCCAAACCGTTCGTCAATAAACAGTTTGGCGCGATCGACGTGATACGGCGTCAGTCCTGCATCGCTTGAACCCGGTTTGAGCTTAATCATTTCCCCATTTTGTCCCGTGGCATACCATCCATTGTTGTCCTGTCGGCACACGCCCTTGACATAGCCAATATCATGACAGACTAGGGAAATAATGAAATGAAGCCATCCTTCACAAGACACCCCTCCTTCCCGGATGTGCTTGCCTCGCATGATCTCCTGCCCCACCAAAGTCACTAAAATGGTATGTTCGACATTGTGGTACAGGGCATCACTGTTGGCAATATTCTCTAGGGCCATGCTCCCCGCCCAGGCAATAATATCCTCGTAGTCCGGTTTATATCCTCCGTAGGTTCTGCGGTAGCCTTCCCTCAGCTTGTGCACAAAGTTGTCGATCAGTAGTTCAGTGGTATTGAGCATAGTTGGTACTCGCGCTTTGCAGAGTTCTATTTTCCCGGGTTTGCAGGAGTTGCAGATGGTTCTTCTTTTTATTTACCCCATCTTTGTCTATCTTGTCATCAAAAGTTGGGCGGGTTTTGTCCGAGTCCGGGTCCCGTTCCTCTTCCCCTGATCCTACAAGGCTAGGCTTTGGATCCACGCTTCCTCGGAGGACGGTTCTCTTACAGCCGTTCTTCTCCCCCTTTCCCTGGTGGGTTCCGATGGTTTTGGGCTGGACTATTCCATTCCCTAGTTTATGGTTATATTGCCCTTCTGTTTCACTTCCAGCATTTTTAGAGGGGAAGCAGCTTTTTTCTCTGACCCAGATTACGGAATGAGAAAAATATGCAAAAAAAAGACTTATTATTATAATTCAATTTTGTTTAAAGACCTAAAATGCTTTCAGCAGTAGTTTTAGTGGGAATTGATTCTCAATTCGGGCATTTTCAACTTTTCCTAAATTGCTGATAGATAATTTGCAATAGGGGAACATGGGGAAATGGAGGTTTGTAGTAAAAATGACATCCCTAAAGAGAACAAAGTCTATTAAAATTTAAGAAATGAAACAAATTGCAATGTTTCTTTGCAAATGCTAAAAATTATTACGCTAAAGACTTGGGGGGAAAATGAGGAAAGGGGCTTTCTCACAAGCGGAGACTGAGGACACAATGGAAAACCCAGACATTCAAGACTCAGGGAGGCTGCCTCAAGAGTCTGGTCTTAAATTGGAGCCGGTAGAGGATTCAGAGGATTCAGAGGAGTCTGCCCTTGGCACAACTCGCGATGCCGCCCCCCCAAGAACGAGCGACTGGAAAAAACTGATGGTGGGGATAGGGATTGGGGTGGCGATCGCCGTCGGTGGAATGCAGCTACTGAATAGACCCCAGGAAAAAACGGCGGCGAATTCTTCGGGAGTGGCGGCAGAAGCGCCGAATGCCCAACCTGTTGCCAATCAAACCGTCACCGTAGCGATCGCAGAAAGCGCCCGAGTAGAAAGGTCCCTAGATGCCACCGGAACTGTGCAAGCCTACGACCTTTTGCCGGTACTGCCCCAAGCATCCGGCTTGCAAATCCAGCAAGTCTTAGTGGATGAGGGAGATTTAGTGGAAGCGGGGCAGGTTTTGGCAATCCTCGATGATGCCGTAGAGCGATCGCAAATCACCGAAGCCGAGGCTCAAATCGACTCAGCTAGATCCACTGTAGCAGACCGACAAGCGGCGATCGCCATTGCCGAAGCTGCCGTCTCCCAAGCCCTTGCCACCCAATCGGAAGCCGAAGCCGCTGTTGCCACAGCCATCGCCGCCAAAGCCGAAGTGGAAGCCGGGGCAGGACAGGTTACGGCAGCTCTTTCCGAAGCCAAATCAGAGGTTTCCCAGGCAGTGGCTGCCCAAGCTGAAGCCGAAGCGGGACTCGAACAAACCCGCGCCAGTCTCGCCCAAGCCCAAGCCGAACTCGCCCAAGCCGAACGAGAACGCGATCGCTATCAACAATTAGCCGAAGCCGGGGCCGTTTCCACCCAAGAATTGGAAACCCGCAGCACAGCGGCTGACAACGCCCGAGAACGGGTGCGGGTCGCCCAGGCTAATATTAAAAGTGCTGAAGCTAGGATTGCCAGCAGTGAGGCGAATATTGCCAGCATGAGGTCCCGAGTTGTCAGCGCCAACTCCAACATTGAGATCACCAAGGCGCGGGTGCAAAGTGCTGAATCCAACGTTAACAGCGCTCAAGCCCGACTGGAAAGCGCCATTGCCAACGTCCGGATCGCGCGATCGCAACTAGACAGTGCCCGCGCTAATGCCAACGGTTCCGCAGCCAGCCTCCGCAGTACCCAAGCCCGGGCGCAACAGGTGGAAACCCAACAAGAACGCACCGTGGTCCGCGCACCAAAAGCGGGGATTATCGCTGAAAGAGTCGCCCGAGTTGGGGATGTGACCAGTAATACAAAACAACTGTTTTCGATTATTGCTAACGGTCAACTCGAACTCCAGGTCAAAATTCCCGAAACTCAATTATCCCAAATCAAAATTGGTGCACCTGTTGAGGTAACCTCCGATGCGGATAGCCGGATTAAGGTAGCAGGGACTGTGCGGGAAATTGCTCCCTTGGTTGATGAAGAAAGCCGTCAGGCAACGGTTAAAGTCAGTTTGCCTTCGGATTCAATTTTGAGGCCCGGGATGTTTTTAAGGGCTGGAATTACCACCAGTGCGACGCAATCGATTACGATTCCTGGAAAAGCCGTCTTGCCGCAAGCCAATGGTTCGGCGATCGTCTATCGCTTAGTGGGGGAAGATATTGTGCAGGCACAGCCGGTAGAAGTGGGAGAGGTGGCTTCCGGGTCTCCCACGGACCTCAGTAGCACCCGCGTGGAAATTAAAAGCGGTTTATCTTTAGGCGATCGCGTGGTAGTCGAGGGTGCTGCGTATCTGAAAGATGGCGATCGCATTCGCATTGCTGAGGAAGTTACTCCGACTCCCCAGGTTGAGCTTTAGATCTGTCATTTGTCATTGGTAATTTGTCATTGGTCCTTGGTTGATGGGGAGTGATGGGGAGGACCGCTCATGTATCTCTCGTATCATGGCTCTGCCGTGATACGCACATCTTGCGGCTCTGCCGCCTGATCCTGTACTGGAGGCAGAGCCTCCAGATTACATGACTCGCTTAAGCCAAGTCACGAGGAAATCTCCCCCATCCTCCCCATCCTCCCCATCCTCCCCATCCTCCCCATCCTCCCCATCCTCCCTATCTCCCCCATCTCCCCTATCCTCCCTATCTCCCCCATCCTCCCCATCTCCCCCATCCACCCCTATCCTGAAACTACACCCTAGATCCGCTCATGTCTTTTCACATCTCCACTTGGTCTATCAAAAGCCCCGTTCCCACCCTAGTCATGTTTCTCATTTTGACAGTGGTGGGCTGGATGAGCTTTGGTCAGTTGGGTATTGATGAAAATCCCAATATTGATATTCCCATCGTGAGTATTACCGTCACCCAAACGGGTGCAGGACCGACGGAACTCGAAACCCAGGTGACCCGAAAAGTTGAGGATGCGGTTGCTGGGTTAGGGAATATTGACGAACTCATCTCCACCGTCACCGATGGGATATCCACGACTACGATTAACTTTATTTTGGGAACCGATAGCGATCGCGCCACCAATGATGTTCGCAATGCGATCGCTCAAATTCGCCAAGACTTACCCCAAGATATTAACGACCCCATCGTGAGCCGCCTCGACTTTGCCGGGGGGCCAATTCTTACCTACGCCCTGCGGTCCGATCGCCGCAGTGTGGAAGAATTGAGCGATTTAGTCGATCGCCCCATTGCTCGCGCTATCCTCGCTGTTCCCGGAGTCGCTCAAATCAATCGGATTGGTGGCGTGGACCGCGAAATCCTCATCGAACTCGACCCGGTTCGTATCAAAGCTTTGGGCATTACCGCCACCCAAATTAACGACCAAATTCGCAGCTTAAATATCAACCTCCCTGGGGGTCGTTCCCAAGTCGGCGGCAGTGAAAACACCATTCGCACCCTTGGTTCGGCTCAAACCGTCGAAGCATTGCGACAAAACCGCATTGTCCTCCCTTCCGGGGAAGCGGTTCCCCTGGAAAGTGTCGCTAACGTTATTGATGGATTCGCCGAACCCCAACAAAGCGCCCGATTCTGGTCCGTTCAAGAGGGTGTCAATACCCAACCTCAAGCCACCAACTCCGGGGAAATTGCCACCCCCGTGGTTGCCTTTTCCGTGTTGCGGAGTACCGGCAGTACCCTGGTTACTGTGGAGGAAGGGGTCCGAGAAAGCATCCAGGAACTGCAAAAAACCCTACCGGATGATATCGAATTTGAACTAATCTTTACCCGCGCCGATGAGATTCGTGAGTCCTATCAAGCTTCCATTGATGACTTGGTAATCAGTTGTTTCCTAACGGTTGGCGTGGGGGGTTTATTTTTAAAAGATTGGCGGGCCACGTTGATTACTGCGGTTGCGTTACCCCTGTCAATCATTCCCACCTTTATGGTGATGCGGCTCGTGGATTATACCCTCAATGGGATGACGTTGCTGGCTCTCTCTTTGGCGGTGGGAAATTTAGTCGATGATGCAATCTGCATGGTTGAAAATATTGACCAACATTTAAACATGGGGAAAAGACCCTATCAAGCTGCAATAGATGCCGCCCAAGAACTTGGGTTAGCGGTGTTAGCAACTACAGCAACTATTGTGGCGGTGTTTTTGCCCGTGGCATTTATGGGAGGAATTCCCGGTCAGTTTTTCCGACCCTTTGGGGTGACGGTTTCGGTTTCCACCATGTTTTCAACCTTTGTGGCAATTACAATGACGCCGATGTTAAGTGCCTATTTGCTCAAAGACAAGCACTCCTCAAGCCAAAAACGCAGAAGTAAGAAGAACTCAATGGGAACCGCATCGGAGGAAATGCCCAATTCCCCCCGTCGAAAAATTACGCCCTATCGCACGGCTCTCACTTGGGCGCTGAAACATCGGGCGATTACGTTGTTAATTGCGTTCGCTTTCTTCCTGGGCAGTTTGCAGTTAGTGCCTTATATTCCTAAGGGTTTGTTTAATAGTGGGGATACCGGGTTAAGTACGGTGAATGTGGAACTGCCTCCGGGTTCTACTCTGCGGGAGACCGATCGCACAGCCCAACGCACGATCGCCCTGTTACAACAACATCCAGCGGTGGGAAGTGTGCTGGCAACGGTGGGCAGTGGCGGTTCATCTCGGGAACTGAATAGGGGTACATTGTATGTAAATTTGTTGCCAAAGGAGGATCGGGAGGTCTCCCAACAAGCTTTTGAGCAACAAATGCGCGAAGAGTTTACCAAAATTCCTGGTGCAAGAATTAGTTTCCAGTCTGCTGGGGCGGGGGGAAGCAACAAAGATTTATCAATTGTGTTAAAAAGTGAGAATCCCACAGCTTTGCAAGAGGCTGCGGATACTTTAGAACGACAGATGCGCGAAGTCCCGGGATTGGTAGAGGTGTCCTCTAGTGCATCAGTGGTTAAACCGGAGATTTTGATTAAACCCGACCCCCAACGGGCCGCAGATTTAGGGGTATCCGTGCAGGCGATCGCCCGGACTGCATCCCTAGCAACTTTGGGGGACAATGAGGCGAATTTGGCTAAATTTGAGTTAAGCGATCGGCAAATTCCCATCCGAGTCTGGTTATCGGAAAGCTATCGCAATGACCTCAAGGCGATCGGTAATCTGGAAATTCCTAGTCAATCCGGGGATTTAGTCCCCTTATCTGCGGTTGCTAACATCGTCCTGGGCAGTGGTCCAGCCCAAATCGATCGCTATGATCGCGCCCGTCAAGTCTCCATTGAAGCCAATTTACAAGGCATTTCCCTCGGCGATGCTCTCGCAAAAGTTGAAGTGCTACCGGGGATGACACTCCCTCCCGGGGTTGAACAACAATCTTCGGGAGATGCCAAAATTATGCAAGAAATTTTCGGACGCTTCTTGGGGGCCTTAGGACTAGCTGTCCTCTCGATTTTTGCTATCTTAGTCCTTTTGTATAACAGTTTTTTGCATCCCGTAACCATTATGGTTTCCCTCCCTCTCTCCATTGGGGGCGCACTTCTCGGACTCCTGGTTACCCAAAAAGAATTAGGACTTTTTGCCTTAATTGGAATTGTCATGCTAATGGGATTAGTTACCAAAAATGCCATTTTGTTAGTCGATTGCACTCTCGCCAATCAAGAACAAGGAATGCGACAAGTTCCAGCAATTATAGAAGCGGGAGTTTCCCGATTACGCCCGATTTGTATGACCGCCCTTTCCACCGTTGCCGGAATGATGCCGATCGCCCTGGAAATTGGGGCTGGCGGCGAAGTCCGTTCTCCAATGGCGATCGCCGTTATTGGTGGATTTTCCACCTCCACCCTCTTAACCTTAATCGTCGTCCCCGTCTTATTTACCTACGTTGATGGATTTCAAACTTTCCTTAAAAACCTCATGAATAGCAAATCTCGTCACCGTCGCAAGTTAAAAGCCCTCCAAGGCAAAAAGGATAAAATTAAGGTTCTCGGCTTAAAATAACAGCCCATTCAGGACAAGAATGAAAACTAAAAACTTCCCAACTCACATTCAATGCTTGTAGTAGCGACTGAAGTCGTTCTCGTAAGTTTAGTATCAAAACTGAAATCGTTCTGTGAACTTCGTAGCAATGACTGAATTGGTTGTAAGATTAACACCATTGGCAAATTTACCGAACTCATGACACGAGTAATTGGCTTAATTAGTGGCACTTCTGTAGATGGCATTGATGCGGCGATGGTGGAGATCACCGGAACCGAATCCGATCTCCAGGTGGATTGGATAGCAGGCACAACCTATCCCTATCCAGAACCGCTGCGACAACAAATTTTAGCGGTTTGTGCAGGGGATCCGGTATCAATGGCGGAATTTGCTGACCTTGATGATGCGATCGCCCAAACTTTTGCCCATGCTGCCTTAACCCTGCAAGGAGACAACTCGGTAGACTTAATCGGTTCTCATGGACAAACCGTTTACCATCGTCCCCCTCAGACAAAACAACTCGGGTACAGTCTGCAATTAGGACGAGGTGAAGTCATTGCCAAACTTACCGGAATTCCCACTATCACCAACTTTCGCGCCGGGGATATCGCGGCAGGAGGACAAGGTGCGCCCCTGGTTCCTAAAGTGGACCTCTACCTCCTGGGCGATCGCCACCATTATCAATGTGTTCAAAATATTGGCGGCATCGGCAATGTGGCATTTATTCCCCCTCAACAAAATTCCCCCTCTACGGGTTCTCATTCTCCCCAGATGCTGGGATGGGATACGGGTCCTGGGAATAGCCTCATCGATTTAGCCGTTCAATACCTCACCAATGGGGAAGCCAACTACGACCGAGATGGGGCTTGGGCTGCTAAGGGAGTGCCCTGCCAACCTTTACTGGCTCATTGGCTTCAACATCCATTTTTCCACGAACCGCCCCCCAAGTCTACGGGACGAGAATTATTTGGATGGGACTATTTTCGCGACTGTTTATCCGATGCTGAACCCTATTCCCTCACTCCCGAGGATTTGCTGGCAACTCTAACACAACTCACCGTAGAGGCGATCGCCATCAACTATCGCTCTTTTTTACCCGTGCCCCCAAGTCGGGTCCTGTTATGTGGCGGTGGAAGTCGCAACAGTTATTTAAAACAACGTTTACAAACCCGCTTGCAGGAAATCTATGGTCAATCTGTGGCGATATTGACCACCGATGAAGTGGGCATGAATGCCGATTTTAAAGAGGCGATCGCCTTTGCAGTTTTAGCCTATTGGCGTCAAGAAGAAATTCCCGGAAATCTACCCGAATGTACTGGCGCTAAAGTCCCTGCCCTCTTGGGAGAAATTCACTATCCTATTTTGTGACATTTTAGAGCTAAAATAAGGGGGTAGTCCCAGGATTTAAAAGGTTTGACCTCAAACCTAACTCAAGCCTAAATTTTCCCCAAGCAGCCTATTGGCTTAATAATTTTCCCTATCTCACTTTAAAAACTACTAAATGAATTTTCTCTGAATTCAAATAACTAATTATATTAAGGTCCGTTAATTAACCTAAAAAAACATTTCTTCCTCTTCTCCCCCCTACAGCAATAAAAAAAAATGGATTATACTTTCCTCTCTTTTTACGAGAGGGTCTTAGGAGAGGTGGTAAGGGGGAAAGGGGGTTAGGTCAGTGTGAGTAATCGACCCAACATAATAAGGGTTTTATATCAAGTTTCGGAGATTGACCAAAAAACTCTTTTTTCCTCTTCTCCCCCGTACAGCAAAGGCATTTATTCTTTATACCTCCCTCTCCTCGTAGGAGAGGGCATTAGGAGAGGTGGTTCGGGGGGAAAGGGGGTTCGGTCAGGGGGGTGCGGGAGGGTAGATGATAGGATTGACAAATTTTCTAGTTGATTGCACCTGAACACAGCTAGAAAACTGATTCCTTGTCCCTGGGATGGAATACATTACCGACCTCTTAGGGGAATCCCTGAATCCACTTTAAAAGTAAAGAAAGTTTATAGGATTTATACTCAAAAACTGAGGAAATTATCAAATCAAATATTCAACCTAATAATTTATATCCGGTCTAGTTCCAGTTTTATGCTAAAAAGTCAAAAAATTTCTCCTTCATAAAAACCACGCCCCATAAAACCTGGTAGCATATAAATTCTATAGGGGCAGACTGCAATTCAAGCAAGGATATGGTGCCGTGAATCATATATTTTTACTACAACCGGGTCGCTGGACCCTTGAAGGCACTTGGTTAGAACGGAATGTTCCAACCAGTCCCGTCATCGGGAAAATTTTAGTGGCATGGACTCGGGAAGATTGGTTTAACATGGTGACCAAGCTGGTCTTTCCCGGAAGCGATCGCCCAGAAATCACCCTCCAATATCGGGGACATTTTGACCTGGGGGACCGGCAATACACCTTTGTCCTCCAACATAGCGAACTCGGACGAGTGGAGGGGGAAGGGTGGATCGCCCCAGAAACGATTATCCAGCGCTATTGGGTCCTTGGGGATGAAAAAAAGCGACGCAGTGGGTTTGAAACCTTGCATCGCCTCAATCACAACACCTACTACCATTCAAGCGGCATTTTAGCAGGGCACTACTTAACCAGTGCAATGGAAGCAACCCTCACGCGACTGGGGGATTAAATGCTTCACTTAAGGCTGTTAACGCCGGGAGGGGAAAAAGATGACAGGTTCACAACTGCGCCGCAGGACCTCTGCCGCAAAGCTGGGGAACCAATCCACAATTTTGCCTAAGCTATTGGAAGCCAGTGCCACTGCACTGATGTCGGACATCTGTGTTAGATCTAAAATATCCAGCACTGGCTCACCTAAGCGGACTTCCACATCAACCTGTAAGCCGATCGCTTCTAACTCAGTTTGGATGGGGGCTAACTTCTCATGAGCTTCCTTGAGTTTGTAGTCCTTCGGGACGTTTCGGAGGACACCCGCATCAATGACCCACGCTAACATACAGCGTTCTAATGAATGAGGGGGACGGTTCTGCGCGTACCGCTTAAACTCCTTGATTAATACCCCCGATGCTTGGGTATCAGCATAAGGCAGCAGAATATAGCGGAACAAATGCCGACAGCGCAGATCCAACTCCTCAGACGTTAAGGGAGAGATCAGTGCAGTGGGAATGGTCATCAGGGGAATATTAGTTCGTCCCGATAAATTAAGGGTGGTACTGCCAAACAGTTGTTCGCTGAGTAAATTGCGGTTGGAGGCCCCTAAAATAATCACCTCGCTTTTGTACTGTTCCGCTGCCTTGAGAATGTTCTCCGTCGGATTACCCGATCGCACCTCAACCTCAACCTGCAACCCCTCCGGGACCTCATTCAAAATGGCATTGAGGCGATCGCGTGCCAGACTGATTTTTTCCGTATCTTCCCGAGGAATTTGCCCTTTCGTCCACAGGGGAACGCTATGGACAAATACGATATGCTCCATCCCTCCGGCAGCTAAACTTGGTAAGAATTTTCCCAAGCGCACTAAGCCATCTGACAAATCCGTACTAATTAAAACACGCTTAAACATTTAAACCAATTATTCCCGTATCATTGACCGCCCACAAACTGGGAAATTCGGCGACGGGCTTAGCTTTTGGACTTTTTGCCCTCAGCGCGATCGCTCCCCCAATTTTTCTCATCCTCAAATTTTAGCAGCTTGCGGCCCAGTGGGTTACGATAAGTCCCACCTCCCGATGTTCACTGTCACCCTGTCAGTTGTCATCCGATGCTCACCGTCACCATGTCAGTCCCCATCCCCTGTTTGTAGTAACGACTTCAGTCGTTATCCAAGGCTCCACATCAAAACGTCCCTCATTATCCCCTCTTTGTAGTAACGACTTCAGTCGTTATCTAAAGTCGGAAGTGTTCTTCCACCCACGAAGATTATGCTCGGCAATGTCCACCTGAAAAGTTTGGGCGACAATTTGGGGCGGGTATTTAACGGAAATTAATGAGTAAATCTACTCAAATTCAGTCGCCACTTTTTATCCTATACTAAAGTAGTTGATAAAAATCCGACGGATCAGCCAGAGCTAGATTTAATTTTTAGGCTTCTGATCGCCCGGTTAAGCAATTTATCAAAGTGGTTGCTTTCTTAACCACATAACTGAATTTGAAGAGGAAAAACATGACGACTTTATTTGACAAACTAGGTGGCAAAGCCGCCGTTGACCTGGCAGTAGATAAGTTTTATGAACGGGTTCTCAATGACGATCGCATCAAGCATTTTTTTGCCAATACTGATATGGCTAAACAGCGAATGCACCAAAAAGCATTTCTGACTTATGCCTTTGGTGGCAGCACTCACTATGATGGGCGCTATATGCGAGAAGCACATAAAGCTTTGGTAGAAGAACAAGGTCTAGGCAGTGAGCATTTTGATGCGGTGGCCGAAGACCTCATGGAAACCCTTAAAGAAATGGGGGTTGCTGATGATTTATTAGCACAAGTCGCGGCAGTCGCTGCTGCTCCGGAACACAAAAAAGATGTGTTAAACCAATAAACAGCAACTCGGATAGACTGCCATCCCCTGTTTTTAGTAAACACTTCAGCCGTTACTACAAACAGGGGATATCAACGACTGATGGGATTAATATGCATAAAACTTGTGCCTGAGCAGTTGCTCAGGCACAAGTAGAAGGACAATAGTTTTGAGTAAGATTTGAACTGCAGCAAGGGTTTGTGCTGTCCCTTTTCGGACAAAACACGATAAATTTTATCAACGAACTTTACTAAGGGTTTATCTAATCAAAGGGGGTGGGAGAATATCTTAAGAGATAGGCTCCGGTGTTTTGTTTGGTATTGAATTGAACAGTTTCCATGGAAGGAAATAGAGTTGACGCCCCAGCATCCCCAGCTCCTCTCCCCATTGGGAACTAAGCAAGAGACGGAGGTCGCCCACTGTGGGACTTGGGTAAAATTTAGCACGGTTATTAAAACTCACTGCTAAAACGTGGTCCCTGGTCTAAACCCCATTCATGTTTCAGGAATTGCTGATACATGGTTTCCCGCACCATCATTTGTCTGTACAGTTCTTTGAGAAAATGCTGAGACTGTTCAAGGCTCATTTTCTCGACCTGGGTTTCAAAGGCGCGGACGCTAAATTGTTGTTCCAAAGATAGCTCGATAGGTTGGCTCATTGTAAAACTCCTATGTTTTGATAGTCACACTGGCTGGAAGGAGAGTGGTAAAGCGGGTAAACCCGTCTTTATATGCTGTCTCTTTCTGCCTTTGCTGGGGGCGCTCAGGATATCCTGTTTGCCTCTTGTTAAGAAATATAACAAAGATTTGACAAAATGGCAATCTTGCCCTGGGGGTATATCTGGAAACGATGACTTAGCAGGTTTCATGGGTTGAAGCCTGGGCCTAAAGTCTTTGTATCAAATCAAATCTTTGAAAATTGCTCAGTTTGAACCAAATTAGGTATTTCTTCGGGTTGACATACCGATTGTGGCTCTTACTGTATCTTTACTATGACGGATATGATGGCCTGTTGCCCTCTGTCCCCAGATACGTTTTTGCAGGCTTTCGGGCCCTCTAAGCGATTAGTTTTGGCAAAAAACGCATAAAAACATAAAAAAGCCGCTTCTGAATGCCAGAAGCGGCTCTATCCGATGGATGATGGACAGGTGCAATTTTCTGTTTGGCGGTTAGCCTCTTTCTAAAGCATCGGCACTGTAGAAGAGGATAGGAATGGGACAACCGGAGGGGAGAAGCAGTTTGGGATTAAAAACCCGGTTTGGGGCCAGTTTTGGGAAGGGTTTCTGGGGTGATGAAAGGGTTATGTCTGGAATCCCTGACTTGGAGGGATTTGCGATCGCCTTAGTCGAGGGTGATGATCACCACGGTAATGTTATCCCGTCCCCCTTTATCTTTAGCGGCATTCACCAGTTTCTTAGCCGCTTCGTCACCGGAGAGTTGCAATTGAAGATGAGGGCCGATCGCCTCAGCGGAAAGTTCTTCGGTTAACCCATCACTACAGAGCAACAGGCGATCGCCCGCTTGGACCTCAAACTCTTGCAAATCAATCTGTTGTAAATCCTGGCGTCCCAGACATTGAGCCAGAACGTGCCGCCAGGGATGCTTACGTGCTTCCTCCACGGTGAGGTGTCCAGCTTTGAGTGCTCGTCCCACCCAGGTATGATCTTCCGTAATCTGAGTCAGTTCCTGTCCGCGCAGTCGGTATAACCGAGAATCGCCCACATGAGCACACCAGGGTTGATTGCGATCGCGGAATACCACCGCCACAGCAGTCGTTCCCATGTCAGAACGCTCGGGATGGTCTAATTGATCGTCAACAATAGCTTGATTAGCCTTCAAAAAAGCTTCTTTTAACAGATCGGGAGTCTTCTGGGAAGACTTCCACCCTTCCACTAAATATTTTTCGATAGTTTCCGTAGCAATTCGACTGGCCTCTTGGCCTCCCGCATGGCCTCCCATACCATCGGCTACGATAAAAAATCGCCCCTCCGGGTCATCTATATAGAAGGCGTCCTGATTCACAGAACGAACGAGTCCCGTATCCGTCAGACCCGCGAAAGATCGTTTCATAACTCAACGCTTACTATGACAACTTTTACAGGGGGAATACAAAATTGGGTTTAGATTGGATAGGCGATCGCGCCCAATTTCAAATCTAAGGGTTCCAAGTTACAACATTACATCATTTTATCTGACCGCTCGATCCGCATAATCAGTCGGATCAAACTTCCCGCCAACAATAGTGCCACAGCCCCGACAATTAGGGCCAGCCAGATTTTATCGTTCACCAATAAAATCGTTGCCGAGAGGGTAAATGCACTGACCAGTAAGGCTAAGTTGGTTCCCATTTGAACGTTACCAATGCGCCGCAGCACCCGATCAGTTTCAATGGATCGGACGCGGATGCGAATGTCCCCACGTTCTAATTTTTCTATAGTATCCTCAATTCGGCCCGGTAAACCCAACGCCGTTGAGCCGACTTGGGCCGCTTGCCGTCCGATTTCATTCAAGAAACTATTGCGATCGAGCGAGTTACCATTCGTCATAATCTGCATTGCAAAAGGTTTTGCAACCTCCATAAAGTTAAACTCTGGATCCAGACCCTTACCTACACCTTCCAGGGTTGAAAAGGCACGCATGACGAAGGTAAATGTAGCGGGAAAGCGGAAGGGCTGATCGTAGGCGATCGCATAGAGATCATCACTAATCGCCGCCACCGACTGCTCCTCAAACGGCTGATCCATCAAATTATCCAGAATATACTGGATCGATCGCCGCACGGGTCCCATATCATCCGTTCGAGCCAGGGCCTCCAACTCAATGAGGCACTCTACTACGTCCTCAGCATTTTTTTTGGCAATCCCAAAAAACAGGTCCAGCAGCTTGACTCGAACATCGGCACGGATCCGCCCCATCATGCCAAAGTCGTAAAAAATTAACGCCCCATCAGGACTCACCGCGAGATTCCCCGGATGGGGGTCCGCATGGAAAAACCCATGATTGAGGAGTTGTCTCAAATAGGCTTCAGCCCCGAGTTTGGCGAGGATTTTGCGATCAAGTCCAGCAGCCTCTAGGGCTTCATAATGGCTAATTTTAATCCCCGGAAGGTATTCGAGCGTCAGCACCCGAGGGGAAGAATAGCGCCAGTAAACCCGAGGCACTCGGACCCATTCTTTATCGCGAAAATTGCGGCGAAAGGTATCCGCATTGCGACCTTCATTAATGTAATCAACCTCTTCGTAAAGGATTTTGTAGCACTCGTCATAGATACCCAACCAATCCCGACCTCGACCCCAGCGGGGGTGATTTTGGAAATAGTGGGCAATCGTTTTGGCGATCGCTAAATCAATGCCAAACAGGCGTTTGAGTCCAGGACGCTGGACCTTGACCACAATTTCTTCTCCCGAATGGAGTTGTGCCTTGTGGACTTGACCCAAACTGGCTGCAGCTAGGGGTACCGGGTCAAAACTGCGGAACAGGTCATCAACTTTGCGACCAAAATCTTCCTCAATAATGGCTTTAGCCTGTTCATAGCTAAATGCCGGGACTCGATCTTGGAGTTTAGCCAACTCCTCTACATATTCACTGGGAAACAAATCCGATCGCGTGGAAAACAACTGTCCCAACTTAATAAAAGTTGGACCTAGTTCTAATATGGTCTCACGAATCCAACTGGCTTGTTTTCGCCGTCTGGCGATTTTTTTGGCTTCTGTGAACCCCCCTTTATAGGTCCAGGGTTTGTTCATGGACCACAGACTGGCCAAAAACTGTAAAACAAAATTCCAAATTTCGATCCGCCGCCGATTGGGGGAGTAATTGGGACGACTCCAGCGGTATGCCTTGGGACTATAGGGTAGGGTTCCCCCTTTCCCTCGAAGGGCGAGAGGACCTCCCGATCGCCTCATTAATTTAGGACCTTCTGGAGTTTCAGGATTTGGGATAGGATCGTTTAAGAGTTCAGACACTCGGGTTTGCGACTGCTATATCTAATCGGTCGATAATTTAATAATGACAAGGATTGCGTCGGATCCAGGATCGGGAATCCGATTTCAGGTTACAGACGACGCGGCGATCGCGCCCTAGTCTGTCCGTCTGTTCCCTTAAGGACGGTTACTACGGTAAAGCTGTAACTGAGCGCGAACTTGGGCAATTTCTGCTCTCAACTCATCAATGGTCGCTTGCAGATCCCCCGGTTCAGGAATGGGGCTTCCCATTGGACTCGGCATACCCGAATTCACCGGCGAGTTCATCACGAAACCTGATTCGCGACTCGCTCGTTCCATCACCTCTTGGGTGAATAAACGCAGACGCTCTCGCTGTTCCGCATCAAATTTACCCAAATCGCTCAGGGCATTGGTTAGGGTTTTTTCTAGCTCGTGGTAAAGCGCTTGGGATAAGGCTCTCCCCACAAAAAAGGCATCGACTACAGGTTTACTCATCTAAATTATTATACGCAGGCTTCCGTAAAGAATTATAACGTTGATGAGTCCGATGACGCAGGCTCTCAGGGGTGGTCTTAGGGCTAAAAACAACCTATAGCCGACATTTCGCTTTAATTTCTTCCCTCAAAACTTTAAAAAGACCCCCTGATTCAGGGGGCTTCGGGCGATCGCCTCAGACTAATGCCCCGGTTCTAATAAAGTTTGAACCCAATTTGACCGTTAATCCCTCGGAGGTTGTGGTATCCCGCCCCAAAGAAAAAGTTACCATCGGGCCTGATTTGCACCCCTGCCGAATAGGCAAAGTCTTGTCTACTGGCATTGGGTTTATCATAAAGTCCTACCCCGACATAGCCGGAAATCGTCCCAATCAAGGGGGGGCTGATAAATTTCATCACGTCAATCCCCACCGCACTCTCATTGGTCAAACCCACTTCTAATCCTAAGCCCAATCCCCGGACTCCGACAGAAAAGGTCGGTTCACTCTCTTGCACCCCTACGGAAACCCAAGGTTGTGGTAACAGTTGCGCCTTGGCGCTAGGGGCGAGAATCAGGGTCGATAATCCCAACAGGGTTGAATAAAGCAGGGTATTTTTCATCACTTTTCTTCTGAGTTCTCCCAGAATTGTTAGGAAGTCTTGATTTTTTAGGCTTGATCATACCTTGGGGGTCCTGGACATGGCTGGATTCACCCAAATGGGCCGGTTTTAGGGGGAATCAAGCCCCGGCGGGGGTGTTTTTCAGATGACTGACCCGCACCCTGTTCGCGTAGCGTTCCGTAAGGAAAGGGGGGGGCTATACGAACAAAGCCCGAGAAGCGCGGGCTTATTGAGAAAACCGAGGGCTTACAACTGGATTTGGTATAACGACCCAACCCGAAACTCTAATGCTTGATTAGCCCCAAAATAATCTGTGCTGCCCGATCGCAAACTCCTGGTTCCCCCAAGGCATTTCGCATTTGCTCATAGTCTTGCTGCATTTGCTCTCGGCGATCGGGATTTTCCAGTAAGTCCAGCGCTTCCCGAACGATGTTCTCGGCTGTAGCTGACTCTTGCAGCAATTCTGGAACCACGGCTTTCATTAAGACGAGGTTAGGGGCGGACATGAAGGGGATGGAAAATTTGAGCAAATGACGAGCAATCCAGGCAGTGAGGGGATTGACGCGGTAGATCACGACTTGAGGGATGTTTAACAGGGCAATTTCTAAATTGACGGTCCCCGATTTGGTAATGGCTAAGTCAGCGGCGGCGATCGCCATGCGACTTTGACTCGCTTCCACCAATTTAGCCCGCAATCCATAACGCTGAATCTCGGTTTCTAAGGTGGGGCGATATTTTTCCCAGGATAAGGGGATATAAAACTGTGCGGAGGGATGGTGAGTTTGGATCTGCTGTGCCGCCTCAAACATCACGGGTAAGAGATAGCGGAGTTCTTGTTGTCGGGAGGCAGGGAGGAGGGCGATCGCCAGTTCATCAGAGTCAATTCCCAAGGTTTGACGCGCCTGCTCTCGGCTTGGGGCCTTCTCAAGGACATCAATGAACGGATGACCCACCCAATCAACCGCTGCACCATGTTCTTGGTAGTAACGGGCTTCTATGGGAAAAATGGCCAGGAGGCGATCGCACAGTCCCACAATCTGAGTTGTGGTGCGATCGCCCAAAGACCAAGCCCACTCCTGGGGGGCAATATAATAAATTCGCGGCACCTGGGGCAGGTGCGTCTTAGCAAAATTCCCAATCCCCAGATTGGGCCCGATATAGTCAATCAGGATAATCGCATCCGGGGGGGAGTTTCGCAGATAGGCTTTAGCAGAGCGCTGGATTTGCACAGTGGGCCAAATATAGGGCAAGGATTCGAGAATCCCCACGGAACCAATCCCCGTCGTATCGCCCAGGAGGACTGCACCGGCTTGGGCCATTTTTGCCCCACCCAAGGCCATAATTTCTAGGGGTATGCCAGCGGATTGAGCCTGACGATAGAGGGCTTCTACCAACATTGCCCCTTGCATATCCCCAGACACTTCCCCGGTGCTGATAAAAATTGTTGCCATTGGCGACCCCTTATTCTGGACTCGAATCGCGTCGCCGTCCGGGAATCGGTCCCCGGCGATCGCCCGTGATGGACTGACGCAGGAACTCGGACAGATGGAGGAGATAGGGGGTTTGGGGCAGGTCCGTTAATTGTTCCAGGGCTTGTTTAAAGGTTTCCTCCGAGCGATAAATCAAGCGAAAGGCTTTTTTGAGCATGGACAGGTCATCCGGGGAGACTCCGGCGCGTTTGAGGCCGATCAGGTTGAGCGATCGCACCCGAGAGGGGTTGCCCTCGACCAACATATAGGGCGGGACATCGCGATCGATCCGCGTCATCCCCCCCACCATTGCCAGTTCCCCAATATGCACGAACTGATGAATCCCCAAAACTCCGCCAACTCTGGCGTGATTTTCAATGCGAACATGACCCGCGAGTTGCACCGTATTGGTAATCACCACGCGATCGCCAATTTCACAATTGTGGGCGATATGCACATAAGCCATCAACAAATTATCATTGCCGATCGCCGTCGCCTCTCCCTCTCCCGTGGCTCGATTAATCGTCACATACTCGCGAATCGTATTCCCATCGCCAATTTTCGTGAGACTTGAAGCCCCAGAATACTTCAGATCCTGTGGCTCAAACCCGATCGCTGCCCCTGGAAAAATGCGATTGCGCGCCCCGATTTCCGTGCAACCCTCGATCGCAACATGAGCACCAATTGTCGTATCTGCACCTACTTTCACTTGCGCCCCAATCACGGCATAAGGTCCGACTTCAACAGTCGGGTGCAGTTGCGCATCCGGATGGATGACTGCCGTCGGATGAATCAGAGTTTTCATAAAATTACTCGAAGAAGGAAAAAGGAAGAAAAAAGAACCAACTGGCAACAGTGAACGGTCAACTGTTTCCTAGGGCTTAATTCTCAATTCTCAATTCTCAATTCTTCCCGCTCACTCCTCACTGATAATTTCCCGTTTAATCTACTCGCGAGAACAGGAGTTCCCCTTCAGTCACCAATTGACCATCCACTTCAGCCCGCGCTTGCATCTTGGCAATGCGCCGTTGGGACACACGCACCAGTTCCGTGGTCATTACCAGTTGGTCCCCGGGAATGACTTGACGACGGAAACGGACTTTATCAATGCCTGCAAATAAAAACAGACTCCCTTCCATGCCGGGAAACTGAGTCAGCACCACACCGCCGACTTGCGCCATTGCTTCGACAATTAACACCCCAGGCATGATCGGACGCCCGGGAAAGTGGCCTTGAAAATGAGGCTCATTAAAGGTGACATTTTTAATCCCCACCGCCCGCTGTGCCGGAACATACTCGATAATCCGGTCCACTAAGGCAAAGGGATAACGGTGAGGCAGCAGTTGCTGGACTTCTTCGAGGGTGAACGTCGTTTTTAAAGCAGTCCCGGTCCCATTCGGGGGGGTGCTTTCGCTCTGGCTTGGGGTAGACTCGGCTGATTGAACGGAATTAACTTCAATAGAAGTGGTCATGACTCGCTATAGTCGATAGGGTCTGGATCGAGAGTGGAGAGAGTTATCAAGCATACCCCGCCCGCTTCGTTAAATCTGGACCCGTGATTCTGCCAGGGCGCGCACAAGCTGGATATGCAGCTTATGACTCGCTTTGTAAGCAATAAAATGAGCCAGGGGCAGAGGGCCGAGTAAACTCAGATCTCCTACTAAGTCTAAAATTTTATGACGCACTGGTTCATTTGGAAATCGTAGAGGGGGATTTATCCACCCAGTTTCCCCGCAAACCAGGGCATTGTCTAAGCTACCCCCTTTGATTAAACCCGCTGCCTGGAGTTGTTCGATTTGACGGGCTAGACCAAAGGTGCGGGCTGGGGCGATGTCTGTGACAAAGCTGGACTGACTGGGGGACCAACTGTGCCACTGGTTGCCGATCGCCGGTTCGGGAAAATCAATTCCATAACTAAATCGCAGTTCCGGGGAAGGGATGGCCGAAACAAAAGCATCTCCTTCATAGACGGAAACCGCAGCGGACAGAGGAGTAATTTCTGGCCGGTCCCCGGGGATGGTGGGGACTAGGCCAACTTCGGCGATCGCCTCCACCCAAGGCAGTGCAGACCCATCTAATAGGGGCATTTCCGGTCCATCCACTTCAATGCGCGCATCCTCCACCCCCATTGTCATCAAAGCGGCTAACAAATGCTCAACGGTTCGCACCGATGCCTCTGCGATCGCCAGTTCGGTGGAAAGGGTCGTCTGATGGACGGCATCAAATCTCGCCGGAATCACCGGGCACCCAGGAAGATCAACCCGCACAAAGTAGCGTCCTTCTCCCACTGCACCGGGCAGAATTTTCACCCGAGTCACTGTCCCCGTATGCAATCCCACCCCAGCGCATTCCACAGGTGCAACTAAACCCTGTGGAGGCTGAGATTTTACCGAAAGCCGATGGGACGAGGGATTGATCAACAAATCTGGCCTCCTAGAATCGTTCGCCAAGACCAAAATGGAAGCGACTGCCACCATCATCATTCAGGGCGAAATCCACCCGAATCGGACCCAGGGGAGACTGGACTCGGATCCCTAACCCATAGCCAAAGCCGCTACCCGGTTTGTTGCGGGCCTCTGCCGGTCGTCCCGGAACGTTGCCCCCAGTTCCGAGGTCCGTAGCCGCATCAAAGAACAGTGCCCCACCCACCACGGAATAAATCGGGAAGCGATACTCGGCGGAGCCTTGCACATAACTGCGTCCGGTTCCCACCCCCCCTTCATCGTAACCGCGCACGGTGGTAGTACCGCCGAGGGAAAAGGCTTCGTAGGGGGGTAAATCCCCCAGTACCGTTCCCCCTTGAACGCTTAAAGCAAAGGTTTGAGGTCCTTCAGAAAAGCGAATTAAATTGATGGGGATGTAGTAGTTATAACTGGCTCTCAACCGATTGAAGAAGATACTCCCCAGGCCAATGGGAACCGATTGTTCCGTACTGATGCGCAGGACACTCCCGGAGGTTGGCTGCAACGCACTATCGCGTAAATCTCGGGTGCCACTGAGTTGGAAGGTAAACAAATCATCTTTACCGTCGCCACTAAAGCTCAAATCGTTTCCGGCTTCGTCAGTTCGGGCGATATCCCCATCATCATCTCGGGTACTGACTCGTTGATACTGGGTTCCTAATGAGGCTCTCCAGCCATTATCCAAGGGACGGGAAAAGGTGAGTCCCCCGCCAAAGCGCAGAATTCGCGGACGGCCCCCGTCGTCGGGGAGTTCGATTTCCGGATCTCCCCCATCAAAAATAAAGGAGATGGAGCGCCGTCGGAATAGATTGACGGTATAGGAGGTGCGACTATCCCAACCGGCAATCCAGGGGTCGGTAAAGTTGACATCAAACAGCACCTCGCGCTGTCCAATTTGCAACTCGGTTCCTAATTTGAGGTTTCTCCCAAATAGGTTTTGCTCTTGCACGCTGAGGGTTCCAAATAAACCACTGGCCGAACTAATCCCTGCACCTGCGGCGATCGACCCGGTACTTCTTTCTAAGACATTGACCACAACCACGACGTTGCGAGGATTTTGACCCGGGTTGAGGGAAATTTGGACATCTTCAAAAATGCCCAGTCCAAAGACTCGCTGTAAATCCCGTTCAATGGTTTGGCGATTAAAGACTTCTCCGGGTTCTAGTTCCAGTTCTCGGGTGACAATGTATTCCTTAGTCCGGCCTCGAATGGGTTGCCCTTCGGCGTCCACCAGTTCCCCTTCTTCGTTGATGAACTGGATTTCAATACTCTCGACGACCCCTTCGGCGACTTCCAGAATGACGGTACCATCAGCGGCAACTTGGGGGGTGTCAATGACTTGGGCCAGGACGTAGCCGTTTTGTTGATACCATTCGTTTAACTGTTTGATGCCTTCCTGGAAGTCGCGCAGGTTGAGGATATCCCCATACTGTTCGGCGAAAATTTCATTAATAACCTCTTGCGGGAGGACTTGGTTTCCTCGGACTTCTACGCTGGTTAATACGGGGTTGGATTCGACTACAAAGGTGACTCGGACACCAAGGGGGGTGTCTTGAGGTTCGGCCCGGACGTTAGAAAAATAGCCGGTGGCAAAAATGGCGTTGATGTCCTGTTGCAGTTGGGACCGGGTGGTGGTCTGTCCTGGACGCAGGGAAATGACGCGATACACTTCGTCTTGGAGTTCTCCTTCAACGCCACTAACGACAACTTCGGCAACCAAGACTTGCGGTTCTGCTTGGGGTGCTGGTTGGGACTGGGGTGGAATCAGTGGTGGGGGTGTTATGGGTCGTGGGGTGGTTTGGTTCGTGTCTTCGGGTGTAGCTTCGTCTGTGTCTTCGGGTGTGGCTTCGTCCGTGGTTTCAGGAGTTGCTTCATCGGTGGTTTCGGGGACGACTGGACGAGTCGAGGGTTCGGTTTCTATGGCATCAGGTTCGGCGGGTTCGGTTGGGGTGGGGTCTTGGGCGAGCGCCCGCTTCCAGTCCTCTGCGCGATCGCTGACGTCTGGTTGTTGTAAGGGCGGGGTGATCAGGAGTTCGGCAGGGGATTGACTGGGGCGATCGCTCTGTGCCCCAATGGCGGCGATCGCTTCTTCTGGGGCGATCGCCTCGGCTAAGGGTTCTTCCTCTACTGCCTGTTCTGATGCAGTCACGGGGGTCTGCGGTGTGTCATCCCCCTGGCTCAATTCCACTCCCGGTTGCTCTGCATCGGATTCAGGTAGAACAATATCCGGTGCCGGGGATATCTCCTCCCCTTGTCCCTGAGTCACAGCTAAACTGGCTGCATCCCCATTCTCAATCTTCTCAATACTTTTAATCCCCTCAATTAAGGAAGATTCAGCCCAGTCTGTGGGTCCATCGGGCGATCGCTCGGCAGGGTCGGTTGTCGTGAGATCCTCCACTTCCATTGAAGGGTCGGTTGTGGATGGGGCCAAGAGTGCCGAGGTCTCTCCCCGACTGGGGTTGGCAATACTGAGAATGGCACAAGTAGCAAGAACGGCTGACAAGACAGGAGATAAGCGCATGGGTTTAGTCGTTATTTGGCACGTCCAGAGAAACCAAAAGAAAGGATACAAGCGTGAGTCACTACAATTCCTGAAGGAAGTAAATTCTCCTCCCTTCATTAAGGCGTTAGGGCTAATTAATCCCTCGGACTCTTAAATCGATAGATGAGAAAGCACCCGTTCAAGGACTTGCTGATAGGCATTTTCTACATTTCCCAAATCCTGCCGGAATCGGTCTTTATCCAGGATGCGGTCTGTGGGATCCGTTTGGGATTCATCCCAGAGTCGGCAAGTATCAGGACTGATTTCATCGGCAAGTATTAGGTTCCCCTTGCCATCGAATCCGAACTCCAGTTTAAAGTCAACTAGGATAATTTGACACTGATGGAAAAATTCTGAGAGGATTTGGTTGATTTCCAATGCCATTGCCCTCAGTTGCTCTAGTTGTTCTGGGGTGGCAAGTTCTAATAAAAGCAGGCGATCGCGGGTTAACAAGGGATCCCCAAGTTCATCGTTTTTATAGAAAAATTCCACTAGGGGTTGTTTGAGGACTGTTCCTTGGGGGATGCCGGTTTGCTTACACAAACTTCCGGCGGCAATATTGCGGATGACGACCTCTAGCGGGACGATCTGCACCCGCTTGACTCGCATTTCGTTCGGACTGGTTTGCTCGATGAAATGGGTGGGGATTCCTTTGGATTCCAGCAGGTTAAACAGGGCCGTGCCGATCGCACAGTTCATCTGCCCTTTTCCGACGATGGTCCCCCGTTTGAGCGCATTAAAGGCGGTGGCATCATCTTTAAACTGGGAAACCACTACCTCGGGGTCTTCGGTGGTATATAGGATTTTCGCTTTGCCTTCATAGAGTTTTTCCATCGCCGCCATAACCGTTTTTGCTTTCTGAACAGTGAACTTAGGACCCAGAACGGGGCCACAAATTCGACGACTTGAGGTCGCTCAATCATTTTATCGTTGTGTGGCCAGAATGATTGCGGGATCCTCATGGGCGATCGCATCACCGCTGAAAATGACCGGGGGATGCTGGGCAGCAGTGGCCCTAAGTTCCCCCCTGCTAGGGTCCTAGTAAAGTTTTACACCGACATTTTGCAGCAATGGGGATGAGTTCTCTCAGTTTGCGGTAGGATAGTTTGGCCCTGGGTTTCCTTGGGACTGACAATCGGGAAAGATGTCCAAGATCGGGACATAAACCAGGGATTGACTTTTGGTACAACATGGACAAATCTGTAGAACAAAGAGACGCGATCTCAATTACGGGCCTGCGCTATTACGGTTACACGGGCTATTTGGCCGAGGAACGAATGCTCGGTCAATGGTTTGAAGTGGATTTAACCTTATGGGTGGATTTATTAGCGGTGGGAAACAGCGATCACCTAGAAGACACTTTAGATTATCGCCAATTGGTTGAGCGGGTTCGCCATCAAATCGAAACCGCCAAATTCAATACAATGGAACATTTGGCAACCCAAATTGCTCGCTCCATTCTCCAATGCAAACAAGCTCAAAAAATTAGAGTTCGCTTAACAAAAGTTTCCGCTCCAATCCCCGATTTCTCGGGAAAAATTTCCGTGGAAATCACCCGAACTCCCTCGGATTTTGTAAATTCATAAACCCGGGCTAAATCTCTGATTGGAAACCGAAAGGATTGCGTAGAGTTTCAGAGAATGCTACAGTACCAGAGCAGTTCATTATCCTGCTCGACCCCGGTGAGGGTCAAATGGAGACTCCCTCGGTCGCGATCGCTCACCTATTCCTCCTGGGAGTATCCAGTCATTTTTGAGGTAAAAGACATCAAAGCTATTCACTTGAGAGACTTAAAAAGCCCCCCTTATTAAGGGGGGTTGGGGGGAACTCTAATCGTTATGATTGTCCCCTGAAAATGAGTGGTCTTTAGCCTTTACAGTTAGATTGATTGACAACATTAAGGAGAATCAAAAACATGGATGATTGGCAATTAACAACCCCGGTTGCTTTGCTCATCTTTAACCGACCCGATACGACCGCACAGGTATTTGAGTCGATTCGTCAAGCTCAACCGTCTCAGTTGTTAGTCATTGCCGATGGGCCGCGTAGCGATCGCCCCGGGGAAGCCGAAAAATGTGCAGCGACTCGACAGATCATTGACCGCGTAGACTGGGATTGTCAAGTCCTCAAGCATTATTCCGACATTAATTTAGGATGTAAGTGGCGCGTTTCCAGTGGCATAGATTGGGTCTTCGACACCGTGGAAGAAGCCATCATCCTGGAAGATGACTGTTTACCCAATCAAAGCTTCTTCCGCTATTGTCAAGAACTTTTAACTCAGTATCGAGACGATCCCCGAGTCATGCATATTGCTGGAAGCAATGAAGGAATTACCGGGCAGAATCTGCATGAAAGTTACTATTTTTCTCGCAGGACACATATTTGGGGCTGGGCAACTTGGCGTAGAGCATGGCAAGCTTACTACGATGTTGACATGAAATTATGGCCAGAATTAAAACAAACCCAAAAATTGGCAGAACTCATCGGAAATAAACGAGAATCATCCGTCAAGACCCAAATTTTTGACTTGGTATATGAAAACCAAATCGATACCTGGGATCATCAATGGAATTTTGCCTGTATTTATCACCAAAATTCTTCCATTTTACCCAATAGAAACTTAGTGTCTAATATTGGGTTTGGACATCAAGAAGCCACCCACACCATCCATCCGAGTAGTTTTGGAGACTTGCCCAGACATGAACTCGATTTTCCCATGATTCATCCTCAAATTTTCAAGCAAGATGTTGAGGCAGATGATCAGTATTTCGAGGCAAGGCAAACCAATCAAGTCAAACGTCTGCTGAATGCTGACGAATTGGCCGAGTGGGTATAACCCCTCTCCATCATCACAGAGATAGCCTTGGGCGGACGGAGGTTGTTACACTAATCTCTACAGGAGATCATCCAAACCCTCCCTCCGTCTGTTTGTCGATTACCCCAGGGGTTATAACTCATGCAAGATTCATCATTGGTTTCACCCAGATCCACCATTCAAACCTTTCCTTTAAGTACCGTAGGGGCCCTGGTTTGTGGCCCTAGCGAGCGGGTTTTGATTGCTAAAACCACGAAATGGCGTGGGTTATGGGGGGTCCCCGGGGGTAAGGTGGATTGGGGGGAAACTCTGGAAGCGGCCTTATTACGAGAGTTTCGGGAAGAGGTGGGACTGGACTTGGTGGAGATTCGGTGGGCGCTCTTGCAAGAGGCGGTTTTGGACCCGCAATTTTGTCGGGAAGCTCACTTTATTATGATGAACTATTATGCCCGTTCCACCACAGAAACGGTGATTCCTAATGATGAAATTGAGGAATGGGTTTGGGTCACGCCACCGGAGGCACTCAACTATTCTTTGAATACTTATACCAGGGTGCTGGTTGAACATTATCTGAATCGGGGTGATGGCTAAAGCAAAAGTTCAGGGGGAATCCGTCTTCAAAAGGGGTCAAAAAACTGGGTGACTTCTCTTTGGAAACTCATCTCTAATCCAGTCGGGATGCCTTCAAAAAATCGGTCCTTTACCATCAATTATTGACCATGCCTAATTTTAATGATATCAAACGTCGCCAATTCTTGAAAATGGGTTCTTTGTTTATAGGAACCAGTCTCTTAACCAGTTGTCTGAATCAAGGGTCTCAACCTTCCTCCTCCACATCACAAGGATCTCAACCTTCCCCCTCCAAATCAAACGGAAAACTCGACAAAATTAAAGTGGGGTTAAGCTGGAAAGCTGAAGCAGAGTACGGCGGATTTTATCAGGCGCTGGCGACGGGGATTTATCGAGACTATGGATTTGATGTAGAAATTAGACCCCTCCCGCCCCAAGGAAATGTGACTCAACTGTTGATGGGGGATTTGGTTGACTTTAGTATCGGACAAGCAGTCAATGCACTACAAGCGGCGGATCAAGGCATTCCCAAAGTGACCGTCGCTGCCATTTTTCAAAATGAAATTCAAGCCTTTTTAGCCCATCCCGGGGTCGGCAATGACTCGTTGGCACAACTGAAGGGAAAACGGGTGTTTATTGTTCCGGGACTGAGTAGTATTTATTGGCCTTTTCTGGAAAAGCAGTACGGTTATACTCAAGACCAGCAACGCCCTTATAATTTCAATGTTACTCCCTTTTTGCTGGACAAAAATTCGGTTCAGCAGGGATTGCTAACTTCGGAACCTTTTTTGATTGAAAAAGAGGGAGGGTTTAAGCCGGTGATTTTACTGCTAAGTGAAACGGGATTGAATCCTTATAATTTTACCCTAGAAACTACCCATAAATTAATTGACTCTAAACCGGAGTTGGTTCATCGCTTTGTGGATGCTTCTATGAAAGGATGGTACAGCTATCTTGAAAATCCCGCACTGGGAAATGAGTTAATTCAGCAAGATAATTCAGAAATGTCTGATGAGTTGCTGGCTTTTGCTCTGGGTAAGATAGCGGAATATGATTTGATTAAGTCGGGAGATGCTCAAACCCTGGGGATAGGGGCGATGACCGATGAACGATGGAAAACACTGTTTGACCAGTTGCTAACCGCTGGGGTTGTACAGGACAAGCCTAGCTATAAAGATGCCTACACTTTAGAGTTTATTAATAAGGGGGTAGATTATTACCTGGCGTAAAAACCCACACCCTTAAGGGTGGGGCGTTTGCGTACAAAGCCTGCCTCCGCAGGCTAGAAAAGCCCAACTTTTTACAACTGGATTGGGACTTAGCTTTGTTGAGTTAAAATAAAATATGATGAACCCTGAAACGGCGATTAATATCAGCCATGTGAGCAAGGTTTTTAATAATGGGGTAGTGGCTTTAAAGGATGTAAATCTGAAGGTGGATCGGGAAGATTTTGTCAGCTTAGTTGGCCCTTCTGGATGCGGAAAAAGTACCATTTTAAGAATTATTGCTGGACTCAGTGAGAGCAGTGAGGGGAAAATTGAATGGGCCGATCGCAGTTTGAAAGAACAGATTGCGTTTGTCTTTCAAGAACCGGCTTTAATGCCTTGGAGTACGGTGCGAAATAATATTCGCTTACCCCTTAAACTGATGGGAATCTCTAAAAGAATGGCGGATGCCTCGATCGCCAAGACGTTGGAATTAGTGGGACTGGAAAACTTTGCGAATGCCTATCCTCGGCAGCTTTCTGGGGGGATGAAAATGCGGGTTTCTATTGCTCGGGCGATCGTCACTGAACCCAGTGTTTTACTCATGGATGAACCCTTTGGGGCTTTGGATGATATCACCCGCACTAACCTCAATGATGAATTACTGTCGTTATGGAATCACCAACGGCAAACGATTCTGTTTGTGACTCATAATATTTATGAAGCGGTTTATCTCTCGAAGCGGGTGGTGGTGATGGCGGCCAATCCTGGACGAGCGATCGCTGAGATTCCCATCGATGAACCGTTACCCCGCACCGAAGCGTTTCGGACTTCTGAGCGTTATCTCAACTATTGTCAACAGGTATATGCGGCTTTATCGGAAGCAATGGATCCGCAATCCCATGAATCCCCCCGGCAATTTTTCCAGGTCTAATTCTGCTATCAAAAATTGGGATGATTCAAGGCATATCTAGGATAAAGAATGATGCTTGTTCTGGGACTAGCAGCCTCAATAAATCCGAGTGATTTTCCCCCTTTATCCGAGGCTACCTCCCTAGGTTTGAGGAGATTGGACGGGATAGTGGGGGAAAATTTGAGCAGCGGGATGATGGGATTATTTTGGCTCATAAGGGTCTAAATTTTGCTATAATTAACGCCGGGTTCTTAGTTGCGGTTTCTTTGAAGTAGGGTCAATCAACCAGAGTTCTAGCGCCGTTTTCTATTGAATCTTGCCCCTACGAGAAGGAGATGCTGAATCATTTGGAGAAATCTTTAGCGGGACGAGTTGCCATTGTCACGGGAGCAGGTCGTGGGATTGGTGCCGCCACGGCGCGGCAGTTGGCACAGCGAGGAGCCTCTGTGGTCCTCGTGAGTCGGAGTGGGGAGGAACTGGAGGAGGTCAGAGGGGCGATCGCTGCTGAATCTCAGCCTGAGCAAGTGTTAGTTTATCCGGCAGATGTCAGTTCAGAGGCACAGACTCAGGAGGTCTTTGACCAGGCGATCGCGGCCTTTGGGCGGGTTGATATCTTAATTAATAATGCCGGAATGGTTCAAGTGACCGATTTTACTCAAATTGAACTGGCGGACTGGGAACGGGTGATGGCAGTGAATGTAACAGGGATATTTTTGTATTGCCGGGAGTTTTTTCGCCGTGCGATCGCCCAATCTCATGGCGGCGCGATCGTCAATGTTGCCTCCCTCTCCGGTGTTCGCGGTCCCGACAAATTTCCGGGATTCACCAGTTACATTACCAGTAAATACGGGGTGGTTGGCATCACCGATTCCCTCGCCGTGGAAGGTAAACCCCACGGAATTCGCGTGAATAGCGTTTCCCCCGGTGCGGTGGATACTGCGCTTTTGAAACAAGCTGCGCCTTTTTTAAAAACGCAAACCACCCCGGATGATGTGGCTCGTACCATTGTTTTTTTGGCAGATGATTATCAAGCGCAATGTCTCACCGGCGCTAATCTTGAAATTTTTAGTAATGCTTAGGAGTTTTCACTATGTCGATGATTTATATCACCCATCGAGTCACCTTTTCTGCCTCTCATCGTCTCCACAGCGATGCCTTATCCGATGAAGAAAATCGCCGGATATTTGGTAAGTGCAACAATCCAAATGGTCATGGTCATAACTATGCCTTAAAGGTGACAGTCCGTGGAGAAGTTAATCCAGAAACGGGGATTGTCTTAAATTTCTTTGACCTTCAAGATGCCATTGATGCCGCCATTTTGGCGGAGGTAGATCACAAGCATATTAATTTAGATGTCCCCGCTTTCAAAGGCATTAATCCCACGGCGGAGAATATGGTAGTGGTATTTTGGAATATGCTGGAACCCAAGCTACCCCCGGGGTTACTCTATGAAATGCAGCTTTATGAAACCGACAATGATCATGTGACCTATCGGGGAACCTAGAGGCTGCTACTGTCCGACCTAACTAGAGGATTGCTATAGTTTATCCCAGGGATAAGAAACCGGGTTCTCACCCTAAATGGGAAATTACCCAAATTTTTGACAGAAACCCGGTTTCTAACCCCTCATTTTGTACGGATGCCCTTTGGGTCGATTGATGTATCTATCCTCTCAACTCGGGACGGATTAACCCCTTGCAGACAGCACCTATTCATCGATTACTGAAACCGATAAAATGAACAAAGATATCGCCTTAATTTTAGCCAAACTTAAGAAAACCAAGTTATTCTCTTTGGATACCGTGGCCCCGATCCTGGTAGGAATTTTGGTGCTATATGCTTGGGAAATTGGGGTGCAAATCACTGAAACTCCCGTTTATTTATTGCCAAGACCTTCGGTGATTTTCCAGGCTTTAATTAAGGACTGGCAGATTTTATTTCCCGCCTTAATTATTACATTAAAAATTACGGTAGTGGCCTTTATAATTGCTGCAATTTCCGGATTAATGATTGCGGTTTTGATGTCTCAAAGTAAGTGGATTGAGAAAAGTCTGTATCCTTATGCGATCGTTTTACAGACCACTCCCATCGTGGCGATCGCACCTTTAATTATTATCTGGTTTAAAGACTATACCTTTGGCGCTTTGGTGACTTGTGCCTGGATTGTCGCCTTTTTCCCGATTATTTCTAATACCACCTTTGGGTTAAACAGTCTTGACCCCAATTTACGGGATTTATTTATCCTCTACAAAGCCTCCCGCTGGCAAACTCTCTGGTATTTGAGACTACCGAGTGCCTTACCTTATTTTTTATCAGGATTGCGGATTAGCGGGGGATTATCGTTAATTGGTGCCGTGGTTGCAGAATTTGTCGCCGGAACTGGGGGAACCGATTCCGGTATTGCCTATCAAATGCTGATTGCGGGTTACAATCTGCAAATTCCCCGAATGTTTGCCGCATTATTCCTGGTAACTATTCTGGGAATTCTGATTTTTACTGTGTTATCAAAGATATCAGATTGGGTGTTAGGGGAATGGCATGAAGGGTCAGTCAAACGGGATAGTTAACGGACCATTGTTATCAAAATCATATTACTTCGTTGTCATCGTATGCACGCCATCCCAGTCCTCTGGCGGTGGCATTTTAAGATAATCTTGCGCTCTTTGAATGTGAATTTTTACCGCTTGATCTTCGGGATAAATTGCGCCTGCGGATTGAAAGAGGGTAATCGATTGGATAAAATTTCTAGAGACATAGGCGGCACGTCCAGCGCTATAAAAGTCTAAGAATTTCTCTTGTTCGGCATCTAGGGGTCTGTGGCGATCGCCAATTAATTCATAAATCCCTACGGCCTGATTTTTCCCCTTGACCCGAATCTTATCTAACTCTCTTACCCATATCAGATCGCTACAAAGTTGATAAGTAAATTCACTAATAATAATATCACATTTATATTCCTTAGTCACGCTTTCTAAACGCGCACTTAAATTCACCCCATCCCCAATCACGGTATAATCCATCCGCTTTTGACTGCCAATATTTCCGGAAACCACTTCCCCGGAACTAATCCCAATGCCAATGCGAATATTATGTTCTTTTTGCCGCCGATTAAATTCAGCTAAACGCCGACGCATATCTAAGGCTGATTGCACTGCCTTCCAAGCGTGTTCTTTAAGCGGTAATGGTGCACCAAATACGGCCATTAACGCATCCCCAATAAATTTATCTAAAGTTCCATCAAAGTTAAACACAGCTTCTACCATCGTCTCGAAATAGTTATTCAAAAGCGAGACAACTTCTGCAGCTTCTAAGTTTTCCGTAAGACTTGTATAACCTCGAATATCAGAAAATAAAATGGTGACTTCTTTACGTTCCCCCACCATTAAGGCATCTTCCCCTAATGCCATGACTCGTTCTGCTACCCCAGGGGTCATATACCGATACATGGTAGTCTTCATCCGTTTTTCGCGGCTAATATCTTCCAAAACCACTAACCCACCCCGGACTCCTCCTTCTGGGTTCGTTAAAGGATTCACCGTGAGGTTGAGACTGCGTTCGATTTCTTTAACTTGACTCTTGGGGTATTTTATGACATTTTCATCCGGCTCATTCCAGGGGATGTAAAACTCCGGATTGTTGCGATCGCCTATCACCAAAATTGGATTTTCCATATTTATTTCGTCCAACTTGACTAACCCAATGGTTAAACTTTGTTCCGGGACAAAATGGCGTGCGGCATTTTGCAACGCATCCTCTAAGCGAAATCGCAGATGGTCAATGGGAACAACTTCCCAAACATAGCGGCCTTGTAACTTTTGCTGCCACAACAGCAGTTTTTGCTTATTTTCCCGCTGGATCTGAAACTGGCGATCGCTCTGGTTACGGTCATCCTTCTGAATGGGACATCCCAGCAACTCTAACGCCGCCTCATTAATCGTGACAATTCTCCCATCCATATTGGTGGAAATTACCGCATCGGAAAGGCTTTCTAAAATGTCTTTTTGATATTGCTTCTCCAACAACACACTCTCAAACAATTGCGCGTTTTGTAACGCAATTCCCGCCTGAGCATTAAACGCGCGCAAAAACGCTTCATCAGAAGAATTAAAACTTCCCTTGTTTTTATTAATCAGTTGAGTCACCCCGATTAACTCCCCCGACGCATTAAAAACCGGCATACAAAGAATTGTAGAGGTTTGATAGCCAGTTTTCCGGTCCGTCGTCGGGTCAAAGCGGGGGTCAAGATAGGCATCATGAATATTCAGGGTTTGACCCGTAGAGGCCACATAACCGGCGATACCACGATTTGCCGGAATCCGAATTTCCACCATCGTTTTGCCATCTGCCTTGGCGACTTTCGTCCAGAGTTCGTCCGTTTCCTTGCTGAGTAAAAATAAGGTACTGCGATCGGCCTGCATTAAATCTTTGGCGCGGTCCATGACAGCGCGTAACGTTGTTTCCAGGTCCAAACTTTGGCCTAAAGTCGTCGTTGCTTCCAGTAACGCACTAACCCCGCGTTGATTTCTTGCCGCCACATAAAAAGACTGACAACTTTCGAGAATAATCGCGATCGAAGAGGCAAACCCAGCAAATTGAAGCTGATCCTCGCGATTGAACGGAACCTCGCCTATTTTATTAAGGACCTGAACCACCGCCACCACGCGATCGGTGTCTTTGCTGCTAAAAATGGGTTCACAAAGCAGATTTCGCGGGTCGCATCCCGGGGGTTCATCGACTTCTGCTTGAAATAAAGGATGATGACGAACATCGGCAATATTGACACTTTCTCCATTGCAGGCAACATGACCGAGAATGCCGATATGGATGGGTAATCGGATTTCGGCACTTTTCCCGGTTTCATCCGGGCTAATTTTTGACCAAAGTTGTTCTTTTTCTTGGTCAATTAAAAAAATAGTCGTGCGTTCGGCTTGTAGAATTTGACTAATTTTCAGGGTGAAGGCATCGAGGAGTTGTTCTAACAGAATTTCGAGCGCTTCATTATTAATCAGATCGATCGCCAGCAGACATTGTTGAAATTCTGCCGTAATAAAATCAAGGATGCAGACAAATTCCCCAACCTGCATATCCTTGACCCGCCGGGTCAACTCCCCCATGCGACCCACCCGAGTTAAAGCCGCTAGAACGCTACCAGTGCCTGAAAATGTCATCTTTTATAAACGCTTACCGGCTCAGATTTGCCTGATCTCTATGGTACGCTACCCCTGGGAAATGTGGGGAGGTGGGGAGATGGGGAGGATGGGGGGGATGGGGAGGATGGGGAGGATGGGGAGGATGGGGAGGATGGGGGGGATTTACCTCAAGTTTAAAAGCACCTCCGGTCCCCTCCCCTTGGCAAGGGGAGGGTTAGGGTGGGGTCTCCGGTGAGGTAGCGATTCCCTACGGGATGGCTTTGCTTACCGCCACCTGATGCACTCTTACAGGTTTAAGCAGCTGTATGGAGGCTAGAGAAACCCCATTCTTCGTAAGGTGGCGATCGCATCTCTACGAAAACTCTCCATGTACCCATTCCTTTTGAGGTGGCGATCGCACCTCAAGAGGACCCCACCCTAACCCTCCCCAAGACACAGGCTATGCGTTACTCGCATCTTTCTTAACAATTGATGAGCGTTCGCTCACCCCTTATGCGTCCCTCGTTACCTCTTGT
>NZ_JAMXFA010000068.1 GCF_025370785.1 Laspinema olomoucense D3b | reverse complement strand
TTGCTTCGCGCTCTTCCCTCCTTCGGCTGATGGACATTTCTTATTTTCCTCTGCCTAGAGTGACAAAAGAGGGATAAAACCTCTTCGGCAACAATTCGTCGGGATGCTCCGTTTGCTTCTTCAACCCCCAACCCAGTCAGCCGTCAACTCGAAGATGTCAGGGGATCGCCATTCTGGGCAGGAGAATCTTTTTCGGGCTCATCCGCCTGTTCCCAATCCGCTAATCCACCAAAATCTCGCTCCACCAAAGCTTCTAAGTCGGATTGACTCCAGGGGGATTCGTCCGGTTGCCGGGTTGATTTCAGAAGCGCTTCGATGGCAATGATATCCAAATGAGTCGGCTGCGATCCTGATGCCAATTCTTGCAAGCGCTGGGCTGGGAGGGTCGATTCCGACGCCAAAATCTCCCATCCGGTGTCGTTAAGGAGTAGTCTCCGGCTTCTCATCTCCGCAATCAGCAGATCTTGCAAACCAATCACGGGCATCAGATCCGCGATCGGTTCTACCCCTCGACCCATCCCCATGCGATCGAGATGTCTACGGAAGGGTTGGAATACCTGAAAAAGTGTTTGATTGATCTGCTCCCACAAGCGCAACAGATCCGAAAATTTTAGGTAAGGTAAGCGTTCCACAATTTCATCGAAGGCCGCCGCTGAGTTGGGTGCAGTCATGACATTCCTGACCAACTTCGTTAAGGGCAATTCTCCGGTGATATAGGCATTGAGCTCATCCACCGTCACTCCCAAGAAATTTAGGAGCGCTTCTCGGTTTTTTTTGTAAACATTGGTGCTTTCCCCAGCTTTTAATCGCCGAAATGCACTGCGTTCCATCCCAATCCGCTGCGCTAGGGCCGTATCATTCGGTTCTCCTAAAATTTCACCGAGAAACCTTGCCAACTGCGCCAAACGCATCTGCGGCGTTGCTTCTTCTTCCTTGCGATCGCTCACTTAGCACTTAGTCGTAATGTTGCTACAACCCACCCAATCAATTTTGACTAACCCCTGAACTTGTCACATTTCTTTACAGAATTGACTCGATAAAACCTTGACAGTTACGACCAATTTCATTAACCTGAATGTAACGAGCAAATGAACGTCATCTGCTCATAAGCTCGCAAAAGCCCAGTAGGGTTCGTCTATTGTGGCTCTAGGGGCTTCTACATGAAGCAAAAACAGGGGGGCGGATCCCCTTGATTAACCCAAATCAGCGATCGAGATTGTACCATGCCTGCTATTTCTATCCTGAGCGAGCAAGGTAGCGGGACCCTGTTCCGTCCCCTTTCAAAACTGCGATCGCCCCCAGGGGAGTGGGACTTCCTCTACCGCATTCCGAAAACGTTAGCTGGCCTTGGCTAAACCGCCATTTGCTTCTTGTTGAGCAAGACCCATGACAAATTCTTCCTCTAAATCTAGTGCTCTGGCAATTCGGACCAGATCAGCTTCGGAGGCAACTGCCCCAGCGGCGATCGCCTCCAGTCGAGACTCTGTAATCGTGGTTTCTTCTTGTAAAACTTTATAGTTGTCAAGAACTAGAGCAGCCAGAGAGTGGTAGTTGAGGGGAGGGGTCGCATATCCGCCCTCCAGGACCGCCGCTTTGATGGTTTCTTCTATCCAGGATTGGATCGTGACGCCTTCATCGGCCACCAGGCGCTTAAGCCCTCGGTGAATCCACTCGGGCAGTACAAGATTAAGACGTTTGTGTTTTTTTGGAGTTGCCATTGGGAAAAAGCGTGTTCTGCTCACCATCTTAGCTTTCACCCCTTGTGAATCTTGGCGCTTTAACAAAGTTTACAAGGACAGCAATTGCTAGTAATGCGGTAAATGCTATCTTTATTTTAACAAGGAAAGTGTCATGGCTCTAAGGAGGACTCACTCTGACTAACTTGGCGATCGGCGATATCGCATTCTTCCACCCACAGAAATCTACGAAGCAAGGGACAATACGATTTGACTCTTTATTGACAAATCAACAAGGTCCATGCCTGCTAGACAACCCCCTCCATACACACCCCAAAACAAAAGACCGGCACTTCAAAACGTTGAAATCGAGCTTCACTGCCGACTAGACGAGTTAATGGAGGAGCGGGGTCTGACTCAACAGGAGCTCAGTGAAGCGACAAAAATTGGAGCAGCAGCCCTCCGCAATATCCGAGAAAACACCGCTAAGAGGTTTGACAAAGGAACGTTATGCGCCCTGATTAACTACTTCAATTTAGAGTCCCTGGACGAATTGTTCACAATTATTTACAATTCCCAGGATTGACGAATTTTCGATTAATCGATAAAATTAAGCCAGGAAAAAGTCAGAGGAGGGCTAAATCTGACTAACTCGGCGACCGGCGCGATCGTCTCCTTCCAGCAAAAGCCCTTAGTGGGATGGGTCTAATCTAATATCTTAGATAGATAGATAGATAGCTAAAATCCAAGACCATCCAATAAGGATTAACCAGTGGGAAGAAAAATAAAATGCAACCTAGACCAATTTATGGCCAGCAAAGGGCTCACCCAACTTGACCTCAAAAGAGAGACTGGTTTAAGTCCCATCACAGTCCGGGCCTTACAAAACAACCGCTTTAGTCGAATCGATAAGGCCAGTTTAGAAAAACTACTCGACTTCTTTGAGGTTGACTCCCTCGACCAGTTCTTTACAATTCTTCACAATGAAGATGTGTAAATAAATACCTATCTAGCTTAAGATACAAAAAAGAGCGGTGACGGCCGCCCTAAGCACAAATAAATACTGCATCCACTATACCATGAAAGCCTATCAGCATCTACATCTCAAGCGTTTTTTAGCCCAATTCTGCTAAACCTCCGCTTAGAGTACGACTACAGCAGTTTTGGTTCACCGGAACTCCAAAACCAAGCCTAGGAGACGTTAAAACAGTTTTTCAGTCATTCATGGGATCCGGAGAGATTAGTCGATTAAAATACTATCCGTCACCTAAGAGGCGGATTGTTCATGGATAATTCCAACAAACGACAACCACCCCCACTCCCAGATGAACGCCCTGCCGTACTTAAGTTTGGTTCAGAGATTGAAATCGTCTGTAATTTAGACGCCATCATGCAATCCCGAGGAATCAGTCAAATGGCCCTAAGCCAGGAAACCGGACTCTCTGCAAGCGTGATTCGTTCTTATCAACGCAATTCAGTCCGACGCTGGGATGCAGGAACGATTCAGGCATTGATTGCATACTTTCATCTCTCCAGTCTAGACGAACTGTTTACAATTCGTTACAAAAAAGGGGTGACAGAATAAACTATAGTTTACTATAGTCTATCAAGAGCGACAAAAAAGAGCGGTACCACCCGCCCTAGCCATATATAAGTAAGGTCATCATATCATGAATAAGGGACAAGCATCTACAGCTAAACCCTGTTTTAGCCCAATTCCGCTAAACCTGCGTTTAGAGTACAACTACAGCAATTTTGGTTCACCGGCGCTCCAAAGCCAAGCCCAGGAAACGTTACAGCAATTTTTCAGTTTCGTCCAGCACACTTTTGTTAGTGGCCTAGAGATTGGGCGCAGCTTTCGCCACATCCTCCAAGAACTGTCCGAAGAGAATGGTTCGACCGAAGCGGCTGAACGGTTTAATGAGTGGCTGGAGTCCTCCGACTTTGGGGGTTCCACTTGGATGGCTCGGTCCCTAATACAAATTTCCCAATGGTTTGACAGCCAACGTCAACGCATCCAAAAGCTCATCCTCAACTCGGTCCAATCCTGGTCCATCAGTGCCGTCAAAGAACTCACCAAAATCAGCGATGAGCATTTACTGGTGAAACTGCTCAAAGCGGGTAAGCAGACCGCCGCCAGCATCCGCCAGACCCGGAAAACGATTACGTTAGGACAACCCGCTACAATTGCCGATTGGCGCTTAATTTCCTACGCCTCCTGCGAGATGGATGAGGAAAGTCTCGCGACCCTGCAAGCGGAGGCCCAACGTCTAGCTCAAATGTCCCAACCGGACGCCACCGAGCCGGTGGTCCTCACCGACCATTTAATTGAGGCGGTGCAAACCCTGACCGATTGGAACATTGATAAACTCATCAAACCCCAACCCAGACGTAAATCTAACCAGGGAATTGCCAACTTCCTCGCCAACTGCGGAGACCCGGATGATGCTATCATCGAAACCCAACTCAAATGGATAGAGCGCGGCCTGGGATTGGATGAGGCAGGTTCTCAACAATTTCGCTCTTGTGTTCGGACCTTGGCGAGGCAAGAAGCTGGGGAAGAGGGTCCAATCGTTCCTCGTCATCGTCATCTCCAAAAAGCGTTGAGTATGCAAAAACTCGCGCCGGTGGTTCCCCAACCGCAGCAGTCGGAACGCCTCGCGGAACTCGAACGCCAAGTCCGGGATTTGAGCGCCCAACTCAAAGAAGCGGACAAAGCGACGGCCCTGATTCATGGATTGCAAGCCCAGCGCGATCGCCTCGAACGAGAAAACCAACAACTGCAAACGTTGCTTCAAGAAAATGCCCAAAAAGATTTAGAAATTCATCTGCTCAAACAACAATTAACTCAGGTGGAGGCCACCCGGTCGGATGAGGTCTTGGAGCAGTTGAGAGCGCAAAACCAACAACTGCTCATTCAACTTGAGCAGATGCAGCAACGATACAATGCCCTAGCTTCAGAAATGGCGGCATCCAAGCAAAGCCTGAAATACAGCGATAACTCAACGTTGGTGGCGAAAGTCATGGCCCTAGAAGCCGAATTAGCGGCACACCAACAAAACTCGCAACAGCCAACCACCCCGGCACAAAATACCCAGGTCAATACTTACAAGGCCCTACTCGCGCAAATGGCCCATCCCATCCCCGCTTCTGCTGTCAACGAAGGCGATCGGGTCTTGGTGGTCAAACCGCAACATCCAGCCACCGGCGAATTTGTCACCGTAACAACTGAGCCGGATTCGGTCAACTTTGTCCATATTAAAACCGATGCAGGTGCAACTTGGCATATCTGCGCGGAAGATTTGCGTTTGGAGGCCATGTTGGGCGATAGGGGCCTGGATTCTATTTCCGAAACCTTTGCCGCTGCTGCCTCGAAACAGTGCCTTCCCGGTTGGACAGAGAAGGGGTATCGCAGCCCTTATGGTCTGTTCTATCGCGGTTGGGCTGCGATCGCCCAGTTTGCCGAGTCTGTCCTACAGGCAGAGTCCACGTTGGAGATGGGTTAATGCATAAGTGAGGTAGGCCAAATCAAAAATCACGGGGGAGCTTGCGCTCACATCAGATGGACTATCTTAGTATAATCAATCTGATGCCTGAACTCACAGAATCCGAACTTAAACAATTTATCGGCACCACCGCCTATCACCGCCACTGGCTCGGCGCTTTCGTGCTGACTGACGGGGTACAATATCTGGCTGAGAAAGGCCAAGCCCATTGGCTGATAGATGCGATCGGCTCGTACCAACCGGATGTCCGCGTCAAAGATGACCCGATGCTGCAAGACTTTCAAGTTTGGGAACTTGCGGTGAAAAACCATTCGGCAGTGCTGACCTTATCACGGGATACTGATGATCCGGTACTAACGCAAAAAATTGAGTACACAGATTTTCCGTTGCCGCACATCAAACTTTATCTCACCCAAAAAGTGTTGATGTTGACCAATGAATATTGATTAGGTATGCGACTGTACCCACACTGAGCAGCCCGGTTTTATATAGCTAACTCTGAGTTTTTGACTCTGCCTCTCCCGTTCAAATTGGAGGCAGAGTCAAACATTCCGCTTACCGAGTACAACCCAAACTATTGTGTTGGTTCTTACTTTTTCCATTTCTAAGGGTATCAAAAATGGATTCTCAAACAACTGCTGTTGATATTTATTTTCCTTCCGAAGAAAGCCACTTCTATCGAGTAATCGTCAGTGCGATAGGCGGTTTATTTCAAGGAGCAGAAATAGGCAGCGGCATAACCGAAGACAAAGGCAACATCCTGGCCATATTCCCCAACCAAGAACTAGCTGACAAGTTTATCCAAGCCTGCCAAAAAATCGAAGGATTGACTACCAAAATCTGGCAATTCACTGAAAAATTTGAACAAAATTAATCACCATGACCAATCAACAGCACCAAATCACCTGCCATTTTGAAGGGTTTGAGTTTGAGTCTGCGCCGACTCCCCAAACTGAAATTCCGAATGCCTACCTCCTGCCGATGGGCATTCCACCGAAACTTTTATCCGCGTTGCAAATCGACAATGAACCCGACAAACGATACATTGTTTTAACGTACCAAGCTACAAACTGCTATGTAGAGGACATTTATAGTGGGCATACCGATTCTTACCGGATCTACTCTGCTTTTATTGACCATTTTGCTGTAGCGATACATTTAATTGGCTGCGACCTAGGTTCCGACGATAGCTATCCAGTTTATAGTTTGTTGTTAGACCAACAAAAAAATCAAATTTGGCTAGGGCAATACATTCATAGCAAAAGGTTTTTAATTAGATGGCAGGAATATACTTACCCTGAGCCAATTTTGACGCCAGAGCAGCGAGAACAAATCCAAACAAATCTCCAAAACTTCTATCAAGAAGTAGTGCAAAATGATGACCAATATCCTCAACTGTCAGCCCAAGAATTTGGGGAGCTAGTCCAAGATTGGATGAGATTTGAGCAGGAAGCCATCTATGCGATTACGGAATACCTTGACCAATATCTTCTCAACGCGCTCAAACTGGCTGAAGAACGTTTGCAAGAGGTTGAAAAGAGCGAAAATGCACAAATCATGATGTATTTATCTTCGTTAATTTACCGTCTAAAACAACGACAAAATTAGGTTTAATTTATGTTCACTTTTGCCCTGATTGTCGGGTTGAATAACACTCCAATCTTGCCACCTCTTAAAATCAACCCGCCAATCATTCTTGTTGCTAACGAAAAACGCTCAAACATTCACCGAGGAAGAGGAAGGCGTGATGAAAATTAGTACCAAAAACTACTCAAAACCCACCTTGCGGCGCTGGACCACTTTTGTGGTGCGCGATGAGGAGTCAGGTTGCATTTACCTGCGAGAACTTATTAATAACCAAATGGGAGCCATATTCTTGAAAATTTCAGGTTTTTGTTCGATTCAGAAAGCCCACGAATTTGCTCGGAGTATCCGAAGCGAATACCGCAAGAAGAATGCGGCACAAGTGCTGGATATTTTGACCAGCAAAATTGGCACATCTATTGGCAAAAAAACTCGCAAAAAGAGTCGATAAACTATGACAAACTTTGCTTTAGCATTAGATTCATATTTGCTAACACTAACCCAAGATTTTGTCTTATCTCCTTCAGGTTTGCTGCTGCCACAAAAATGTTCGGCTTGCAAATCCTACCCGATTGTCATCGATTTGTTCTGTGGGGCCGGTGGATTTAGTTTGGGTTTTATGGAGGCTGGATTTCAAGTTGCTGCGGCGGCTGATAATGATGTTAATGCCGCACTTACCTATATGTACAATTTAGGTGCTTATCCCTGCGAATTTCACTACGGTAATGAGGCTGACCGAACCCAACTGGAAAAAGCAGCAATACGCCACGAAAAACAAAACCAAAATAAATGGGATAGTGCAGCCCAAGTTCCATTTATCAGTGGCGGCGGGTGGCGCTCTGCTCACCCAGAAATTCCAGGTTGTCCCCATTTTTACCTGGGCGATATTTGTCAACTCGAAGGCAAAGAATTGCTCGGTTGGCTCGGACTAGAACGCGGTGAAATTGATGTGATTATTGGCGGGCCACCCTGCCAAGGATTTAGTCGCATCAACCGTAACCGTAGTCCCCTTGACCCGCGCAACCAATTGATTTTCGAGTTTGCCCGTTTAATTTGCGAAATTAACCCCAAGTTTTTCGTACTCGAAAATGTGCCAGAAATCCTAAAAATGACTACCCCAGAAGGAATCCCGGTGTTGGATGCGTTTTGCCAGTGTTTGGACGAGCGCGGTTATAGCAGTTATCAGGCACTTAAATCCTCACTGAAATCTCAACATAATTGGGTCTCTACTCAATCGACTAGCCCAGCAAAAACAAAGTCCCGTAGTAATACGGGTTCAGAATACGAACAACTCGACTTATTTTAGGAGGACTCCGATGTTTTGGATTGGTTATTATCTGTTTTTAGTTGGTGTCGTGAGTTTAGCCGTGAGTCTGCGATTTTGGAGTCATTTATAATGCAACAACTTCAACTGAATTTAGGAACTCACTTTTGGGCTAACTTTGCTGATGTCAGAGGGAGCCACCAAGGATTGCATCCCGAAGCCTTGCGGTTGCGGCGAGTGTGGGATGCGATTGCCAACGGCATAGCTTCGCTTACCGCCTCCTCGCCGTTGGAGTATTCCCGACCGGAGATTCCAGCTAGATTGGGAATCGGTAGCCGCCAATTTGCCAGCACCGTTTATTGGTTAGTCGTCCTCAAGTTGGCTGAGTATCAACAAAACTATCTGATGCCAACGGAACGAGGCCGGTGGCTCTTTGAAAAGTTTGATCCATATTTAGAGTATGCAGAAACGCCTTGTTTACTGCATTATTGGGGGCTAGAACCGCCTTGTCTGATGCCGAGTTGGTGGTGGCTATTCAACCGCTTAAACCATCCAGAATTTGAGGAAGATGGGGTGCGATCGCAACTAACGAAATTCCTCCAGACTCATACTGAGCGACGCAACCCAGCAGAGATGGCGCAAAAAGATTTAACCACGATTTTGAGTTGCTACCAACGGCCCGAATCTTTTGCATGGGGTCGCGGGAGTTTGTTGAGTCCACTCAGGCTGATTCGGGCCACTGAAATCGAATATTTTAAGCGATCCGGCAAGACGGGATTTTACACCCAATATTCGTGGGCATCCAATAACCGTTGCGTTCCGACAAAATGGATTGTGCTGGCAACTGTGCAGTATGCCGATCGAAAACAGACCCGCCAAATCCCACTCGCGCAACTGGCCTACCAACCGAACAGCCCTGGCCAAATATTTAAGTTGGGGGAAGATGCGATCGCCAACCATCTGGAGCAAGCGGAAGGCATCAAGTTAATCCTCGACACCAACAATCGGTTGCAGGCCAAAATCTTGGATAGTTTTCACCACTCACCCAACGGAATCCCAAACTTTTGCTAGTTCACCGAAATCAATCCCCATCACTCTAACCATTTACCAAAAGGATTTTTTATGATGTATGCAATCCAAGCCTCATCATCCAACCCAAACGCTAACGGAACCTCCTCCAAGTCTGCCACCACCCCACCTCTGCGAATGCGTCCCGAAGAATTTTGTGACCGATTTTTACCGTTACGTCATCCCGGTGACAAACTGAATGCTCGGTCTGGCCGTCGTTCCCGGTGTATCCGGTTTTTAGCGGCAGTTTTGAGTAAATTCACCGGCGAAATTATCTTAGAGTCGCGCATCGACAAATGGGGTCCGGGTCTAACTTTCTCGAAGATTCCCTGTCCATTCACCTCTCTTCTGGCATTGCTGGCCCAAGTCTATCCCGACGAAATTCAAAAAATGGGCAACCGCTTTTAATCCTTAGTTCATCCAACAAAAACCTCAACCATCCCCTCCCAATGGAGGGGAATTTTTTCTGTTTAAAATTGACCAGAAATTGTTCGTTTAAGGGTTGCACTATTTAAACTGTCAGACTTTAATAAAAGTAACGAATTGCGACTTCGACCCAAATTAGGACTAAATAGAAAGGCAGCGGATTCGGATTACTAATGCGCTGGGGAAAAATTTTGTATCAATTTAGGCCGGGGTCGTAAATAAACAATAGGTTTAGATTATGCCCAATGGAAGCAAAAACCGTCGAAATACTTGCGGAATATACCCCTTACACAAAAGGGCGTCTAATCGCGCTTTATGGCTGCGGATACGATACCCTCAGACACTACATTGTCGATACCGAGCTACCTTTGGTCGGGTTGAAAGTCCCGAAAGGTCCCAACGGCACTTTCATCGATTTCAACCAGGTGTTGATGGTGCATTTTGCCTGGTTCGGGATTAGCAAGCTCAACATCAACTACGACATCTACCGAGATAGGGTCGTGAAAAAGGGAAAAGCCCTGCGATTGCAGGATGTATTTTTCAAGATGACCGGATGCGGCTCGTTAAAGTTGGCGTTGCAAGAATTTTGGTTGCCCCAGACTACCCACCGAGGGCAACAGATGGTCATGCAATGCCTGATTGATTACATCGAAGAAAAAGGAGAACCCACCCATGCCAAACATCCTCGAACTAGCGACCCAACTGGAACTCGAACCTGACCAAATTGAGTCCGTCTGCGCCATCTTTGGTTTGGCGGTTGATGGAGCCGGAACTATCAACACGCACTCAAGCAAACTCAACCAGCCCTTGCAGCTTGAATCGTTGTTAGAACGGTTACTGGAGAAATCTCGCACCCACAAAATTCCCCTGGAAGTTTTAGCTCAAAAGTTGCTGGACGAAATGATTTTATTAGCTACCCATAAAACCCAGCAACGGGAGCCGCACTCTAACAACAAATTTGATTTAGATGCCTATTTCCAAGCACGTTATGGAGTTGCTCCAGAGCAATTAGCCAAGGGTAGCATCCCGGATTTTATCTACGAAATGCTCAGGACCACCTACCAACCGATGAGCGACCAAATCACGGCAATGGGCTATGAGTTTCTAACGCTGCAAGTCCAGGCCAATCTCACTCAAGGCTGGCAGTCCGACGAACGGGGGAAGTGCAGCGAAGCGATCGCCAGCGCGTTGGAATCGCTCCAAACTGGGATGGACAACTTGCTGGACTGGCAGAAACCGACCAACGTACCGGCCCTGGGTTCGTCACCGTCCCGCAAGCAAATCACGCCTACCTTGTCGAACGAGTAACCGAACGCGCCCGGGCAGACACCGTTCAAACGATCGCCACCTACCAGCACCAAATAAAAATTCAATCTGAAGAACGGCTGGAGGTGGCCCGGTGGTGTGCGATCGCCTCGATAGGAATCCACACATTGACCACCGTCACCACCACCACGATAGCCGTGGCAATCCAGCCCGCCAAACCCTTGCATGAGCGGCTTTTGGTGGGTGGCATCACCGGGATTTGCTTGGGCACGATCGCCTCGGTTGCGTTTATCCAGTACAGCTTCAACCAACTTCGCAAAATTCAATGAAAAATCTACTCAACACTTTGAAAACCCGTGCACGACATCTGGCGATTGGTATCACTTGGTCGAGTTTAGTTGGCGCGGCGATCGGCTGTGTGACACATGGAACAGTAGCAATCGCATTTACTCCGGCCATGTTGGCTGGAGGATTGCTCGTTGGTGCGTTCGTCGTGCCGGTTATTGAGTACCTGTTGTTTCTGCAAGAAGAAAGTGCCTTAAATCCTTGCTGTATCGACACCACGGGCAATATCGTTCACTACTAATTTTTTCTATTAGGAGAGCAAGCCATGACCGTTGCGAATCCAGGACTTGATACAAACTATCCATACCTTGATGAGTTAACTAACGAAATAGCCGACTCAAACTCACGACTGCCGCAGTTAGGCCAACTCAAAGCTAATCTGCTCGGGCTATTACTCAACCGCTATTTAGCTGCTGGATTGGCCGCAGCGTTTGCCACGTTGATGCTTTCGGTGATTGCGATCGTTCACAGCGATGGCATGATGAGCCAAAGCGCAACTCATGTCACCCAAGTCGATCCGGCCAACTGCAACGCGACTGAGGTGGCCTGTTTGGAGGCGATTCGGTCATCCAGCCAAAACCAACTGCAAAATAAACGGATTGGCGAAGTTGCCAAAATCACGCAGTTTGACTTGAACCCAAACAACCCCGAGGCGATGGGCTATCTGCAAATGGCCATCGTCAACGAGGCGACTGCATTCAATACCAGAGTCCAGGAATCCCGGGGCGATCGCAACAACCCCAACTTTGGCAAACACCCGGCTACCATCAAATATGCTTCTGCCATTGAAGCGATGAAAAAGGTCAATCTCGGTGCGGGTGGCGAGGGGTCTACGCTGGTTTGGAATGACCCATCTAACCTAAAAACGGACTCTAACGGAAAACCTGTCCTTGATGAGAATGGCCAACCTCAGCGCCGCTTGGTCTACGAAAAGTTGTCCCCGCACCTGACCCAAGCAGTGGGCATGGTGCAATTGCTCGTAAATATCATGTCCGAAAACCCCAACCTGCCGCAGTCCGATGCGGTGGCGATTGCCCTGGACATGATGAACGGGCAAACCGACCTCAAAACTGCCCTCGTCCCGCTGCTGAGACTGCAAGGATTAGACGCGGTGGCCACCGAATTGGAACGGCGGGATATGTACGGGCGATCGGTCGTACCCAATCCCCCCGAAGATGCCGCACCAGGGCAAGTCAATCCCATCGAATTTTACAACCCATTTCCTGGAGGATTCTGATGTCCTTGAATTTGAAATGGCTGGCACTGGCACCCTTGAGTTGGCTTGTGGGTGGCACGATGTTTGCGGCCTCCTTCGAGCGGGTGGAGCGGGTGCCGGTGCTGGTCAACCCCTACAACAACCAAACTGCTGAGATGTCCTTTGGCGTTCCCACCAACGCAAAAATGATTTTGCTTGTGGGTGGTGGTGCGATCGCCATCGGGGGAACTGCCGCCGCTGCCTTTTTCGGGGTCGGTTCTAGTTTGATCTCAAAGCGCGATGCTAATGAAGAGACGCTGCGCGAACCGCTGACAACACGCATCCCGGTAACGGGAAATCAGCCAGCTAGAACGACGCCTACCGCAACCACAAGGGCAGCCCAAGTCCAACCAAAGACGACCAACCATAATCACGAATCTTTGAACGAGCAGGAGGCGGATAGTTTTGTGGGTGGGGATTTATGGCAGCCGCATGAGACCGAACCGATCGCCGATTCCGTCCGGGCCCCCACACCCGAGCCAATCGTGCTATTGGGATATGGCAATAAAACGCAGACTCAACCCGAACAACCGGAACTCAATCTGGTGCGGCAAGCGGCAGTGTTTGGATGCGGACAAAACTCCGACAACATCAAAGTTCACCTGCTGATTCCGGCCATCACCCAATCGGGCAAGACCAGCACATTGTGCGGGATGATTCGGGAAGTCGTACAAATTTGTCCAGATGTCATCTGGCATGGCGTTGACCCGAAGGGGTCCGTGTTCTTGGGACTCGAACGGTTATGCCATGCCGATGGGTTTCCAGTGATTGTCAGCATTGACCTGGACAAACCTAGCGTTGGCGTTTCGATGGCGGTTGAGTTGCTCCGCAGGGCGATCGGTGAGCAGACTCAACGGAAAAAGCAACGGCAAAAAGCCATGCAGTCGGGCCAAGTTTATGACCCCTCCCCCTACGTTCTCATTTTGGACGAGTGGCCCGCGCTACTCAAAGCTGCCAAAGATTGTGACCTAACCAGTGGCACCAAACACCGCCAAACGATTATTCAGCTAGCGGAGACTTTGGCGTTCGTTGGCTTAGAAGACAAGATTTTCCTCTGGATTGTCTCGCAATCTCCCTATGTCTCTCAGCTTGGTTTTGATGGCTCAGTCAGCGCCCAGTTTTGTACGTTTGCAATCGGTCGAGGTTTCAATATGAAATCGATTGAAGTGTGCAAGAAAGCCATCGAACGCTCAACGAGCGACGATGCCCAAAAAGTCCAACTCTTTGCCAAGCTCAAAAAACTCAGCGAAGCGCGTCCCTATCATCCTGTGTGTTTTTCTAGTGCAGGCGGACAGATTGGCTATGCACCAGACCTCACAGATATCCAGCGGCAACAACTGTTTCGCGCCGAATCCACGGACGACGAAGACATCGCCCATTTGCGTTCATTATCCCCACAGGCCATTGCGTTGGAATTCAATCAGTTTCTGGAACAAAATCGTCCAGATGAGGCAGGGGATGACAAACTTTGACCTGTTTGGCAGACCCCCACCAAAGTCACAAAATTTAGTAGACTTTTCATCTTTTTAATGAGGTACAAGCATGAATTCTTATCCAACTCCCACCGAGAACAATGATGCTCAAACTCAAGCTCAAATTCAGCAAGCGCAAACCCAACTCCAACAAGCCCTTGCTGCCATTCAACGCGCTTCCAATGGTGCTTCAGTTCGGCTCCAGGGTGCGCCTGATGCGATGAAATCGGGCGCAGGAACTGCCATTGATACTATCAATAACGCGGTCGGAAACACACTCAAACACTCGAATCCCAAACATCCCTGGCGCTCTCTGGCGTATTGGTCAATGAGCATCGGTCTGTTCGTCATTGTCACCAGCCTTTTCAGTGCTTGCCAAGGTGCAATTTCAGGTGTTGCCAGCAACGAACCTTTGCCCTACAACGCTCCGGTTGCGGCCAGGACTGGCAACGCCACGGTGCGGGGACTCAAGTTGGTCACGCAGTTAGGAAGTCCGTTGGTTGAGGAGAGCGATCGCACCTTCCGGACTCAACTCATCCGTCAGCAAGGTGGGCCAGTCCCGAACAACGGACCCATCCCAGTAGACCGCAGCCGAATCATGAACGTGCGAACCAACGTGGAGCAGTATCAATCTCGATAAAACTACAGCAGGCGACGGTATCTCAAAACTGGTCGCTTGCTGTTATTTATTCAGTTTTGGAGCTAACTCATGAACGAATTAACCGACAGAAATGGACGCCCTCTTAAAGGTGCGGCATTGCAGGCTAGACTCAGCGCATTGCAACGGCAAGAACTGGAAACTAAAGCTAGACAGTATTTACAGAAACATCCTCCTTTAGACTGGCCTAAACTTGATATTGAGGAGAAGATTCCAGTTTTAGTGTCTCTGAATAATTTGCTTGAAGATTCTTCAGGTTCTTCGGAGATTCAGACTATTAATATTCAAACTATCGATGCCCAGCAAACTAAAATAAAATGGGCAGACTTGGCAATTTTTCAGGCGATTAAAGCATCAGGATATATCTGTGCAATGGCAGGAGGAACCGTCTTACTGTTTCTGACAATTCATGGCGGCGAAATATCAGATGTGAAAGATGCGGGAACAACATTCGGGGCAGGAGTGGCTCTCATCAAGTTCTGTTACGACCAAGAAAATAAGGAAGAAACATGAAACGCTGGATAATCATTCCTCGGGTCCCAGGTTTGCTCGTCCTGCTCATGCTGGTGTTGTTCGGACTCGACATGGCAAAACCAGGAATCGGACAATTTGCACTTATTCCCAGTTTAAGAAAATCAGCCTCACAGTCGATTCAAACGATTCCCAAACCTAAAATTATCCCGACCCTGCCCGCACCTCCAACGCCAGCCGCCGCAACAAATGAGCCACTCCAACCGCCACCTCAACGCGCCAACTGCACAGCAGTCGAAGTCTATGCCGGTCACTGCCAAGCATTATGAACCAAACCTCACTTGATGTACTCCAGCAATTAGAGCCAGAATTCCAATATCGTGAACTCAAAGGACGAGAACTGCGAACCGAGCGCCAACTCCAAGAACAACGCGATCGCATCGAAGCGGAGAACCAACAATTCCTGGCTCATCTGGAATCCCAGGCGGCTGAGAAAGAACGAGCGATCGCCCAACATCATGCAGCGGTGAGTCGAGGTAATGCCGTCTGTGCGATCGCCTCTGTAACCTTGCTCTCGTTCATGTTAATCCCCGACCTGAACCGTATGGCCGAAAGCACCCTCAAACTTTATGAGTGGACTCATTCACCGACAACAACAACGACGGCAACCACGGTAACCAATGCGACTCACCAGGAACCCAGCAAGACAACAGCCCCAGATGCTCAAACAAAAGTCGCACCATTCAAACCACTGAAACAACATCGCGGTCCTCATTTTTACGATGATACCCCAACAGGTTCTTATGATTATGTGCTTGAACGGGACGGGTCAACAGCCGTCCCTATCCCTTCCCCTTGCAATGGAGTCATTGGCCGGGTATGGTTCCAAGGTCGGACAGGAAACCTCTCCACGGGTTTTGGTGCGGGCCAGATTGTTGAGGTTGCCTGTGACGGTGGCAAACTTTGGCTGTTTGGGCATTTGGTAAAGGGGTCTCAGACAAAACAACCGGGCGAGCTCATTACCAAAGGAGAGGCGATCGGCATCCAGGGTCAAACCGGGCGGACAAGTGGCGTTCACGTCCACAACCAAATTCACGAATATTCCATTGGTGCAGACGGGGTGCCCGTGCGCGGCGATCGCATCACTGATCGCTCCCTCACCCAACCCCTCATCGATGACTATCGCGATTTCTTGGCAACAGGAGGCACGTCACATTGAAACTTTTGCATAAGATTCTAATAGGAGCCAGCCTCGGTGCGATCGCCATCGGTGGAATCAACCACCAAATCAATGTGATGCCCTGCCAGTTGCTCGAACCTGGGGCCAAGCAGATGTGCGAACTGGCAACCATTCCCGACACTGCCGCTGCTGCTCAAAGTGGGTTTATCCTAGCTGGAACGGTGACGGCAGTAGGTCTGGGGTTGTTTGCTATCAAAAAATCCCGCTCAGGCGGTAACCACAAACTAATAGGCGATCGCGCATATCAGAACGAGAATTGCCTCGTTGGTCATCCTAACTTGAACCCGGACTCGTTCGGTTCAGCCACCAATGTCGGCGAATTGTATGCCCAACAGTTAATGCAACGTCTCGCCCAACCCGTACCCCAGCAGCGGGAGTTTCCGTGGAATTGGTTGATTTACTCTGCGGTTGGCATTGCTGTAGCTACCGCCTTGAGTAACCCCACAACTCTTCAAACGATTGCCCAGACTCCAATCGTTAAACCCACAGTCAATGCTATCCATCAAGTCACCTACCGAACTCCCCCAGCAATAGCCGATGTCGCCAAGAATATGGATTCGATTGCTGTGTTGGCGATCGGTCACGCTGAGGGAAACATGACTGCATCCGGACAATACACGAGTTTAATCCACGGACACATTGACCCAAGTCTGATTGGAGGCAGAAGAGTTCTCAACAAAGGCTGGTGCAGCAATTATGGACGTGGCGGCACATTAGAAGAAGCCAATAAAGGATGCTTGGAGCGGACACAATCACGAGTGAATCTGATTGCTTCCCGCATGGAAAAACACGGTCTACCACCGGAACAAAATTTTGAACTATTTTTAAACATTCTCGACTTGTGGAATCAGGCATCACCCAGAGTTAGCGATGTTGCTCCCAAAGTGGCGGGTGATTTACACAAGAAAAGATTACGAGGAGAAGACTTGATTCTGACCACAAGAGTCGAGTCTTTTCGGGATGAAAACTCAGGTCAATTGAGTGCAGGTGGCTTGTTCAATATTTGTGCTAATCCTCGCAACCAAGCTCATGATTTCGTCAAGTCTTATCCGCATCGCTCTGAAAAGTGGCGGGCCGCTTGCATCCGCTGGGACCAGAACAGACGAGCAACAGCGATTAGAAATGTATTGAAATATCGGGGGTATCTACGGTGAAAGACTTTATTTTAGGCACATTATTCGGTGGTGGACTGGTCTGCGGAGTCTATTTCGGCTGGGTCACTTTCAATTTTGAATTCTTTGGAATTAGCATTAACAGCGATCAACTCGAAAATGCCAGCGCCGCCCAGTGCAGAGCCGAAATCAAACGGGCTAATCAACGCGCTTTTGCCTCAGATAGAGCAGGGCAAGCTCATCTAATTTGGTATAAATTGTACTTGACAAAAAAGCAATTATAGGGTTTGCCCCATTTAATGAT
>NZ_JAMXFA010000067.1:5111-20135 GCF_025370785.1 Laspinema olomoucense D3b | reverse complement strand
AGTAATAGGCCAGACCAACCGATAAAGACGAAGCGATCGCGTTTTAGCCAGTCGTCGAGGACGTCAAACCATCCCCGTTCTGTCTGTGCGCGTCCAACTGCTATTGTCATAAAATTTGCGGGAGTTGGGGTCGGGTTTTAAATCGTCTTGCTCTACAAGAATCGCAAGCTTTCTAAGTAAGTTAACATAACTATATATTACATTGATCAAAATTTGCAAAACCCTTAGCCCAAGGCTGCCCGGTTCCCTGAACGCGGCTAGTCTCTTAAGCCGGTGATCTAGTCTGTCTGTGTAAGCCTAAATCAGCTTAGGACAAGGGCTGTGGCGTTGTTTGAGGATTACCTTAAATGCGATTACCTTCCGGTTTTTGGGACGAGAGACCCGTTCTTGGGTCCGAACGGGAATCCCGATTTTGAGGGTCCGCAGGCTTTTTTCTCAGGTCTGAGTCCCTCTGCGATCGCTGCCTTTTCTATCCCTGAGAGATTGATGCGGTGAGAGTGATGCGGTGGTTGAAGCAACTACCGCTCTAACAAGTCAACACTTGCCTGGGAGTCTTCCCCGGGCCCCTGGCTCTGTCCAGGGGTTTACCGGCGGTGACGGCTTCAAAAAATTAAGAATTTCCCAGAAACTCTGGCCCATTGTCCACCTCAGAGACGGATACTAGGATAGGACCTATTCTTAGGTGCCTTGCCCTTACCCTTAGAGAAGTCTGGAAATTCTTTCCCAGTTCTCTCTAAGTTAGGACTTCGTTCTCTCCCTTACCCAGCTTATTTTCGATGACTGCAAAAAGCATCTCTACTAGCGATCGCGTACTTCGCAAAGAAATTATCGGCTCTCGCCGGTTCAGTAACTACCTTCTAGTCGTTGTCGTTAACTTAGGAGGGATCGGCTTTCTTTTAGCCAGCCTTTCCAGTTATCTGAAAGTCAATTTTTTGCCCTTTGCAGACCCAACCCAGCTTATCTTTCTCCCCCAAGGCTTGGTCATGGGTTTCTACGGAGTAGCCGCTTTGCTGCTCTCCCTTTATCTGTGGCTAACCATTCTCTGGAATGTAGGAGCGGGCTACAACGAATTTAATAAAGAAACCGGCAAGGTTCACATCTTCCGCTGGGGATTTCCGGGCAAAAATCGTAAAATTGATATTTCCTACCCCCTAGAAGATGTCCAATCCATTCGCGTAGAAGTCAAAGAAGGACTCAATCCAAAACGGGCGATGTATATGCGAACCAAAGGTCGTAATCCCCTTCCCTTGAGTCGCGTCGGTCAACCAATCCCTTTGTCAGAACTGGAAAACGAAGGTGCAGAATTAGCTCGTTTTTTAGGGGTTCCCCTCGAAGGGTTATAAGTCCGGGTAATTCTCTTACAGGCTGGTGCTTTTTCTGCTGTGGAGTCAACTATTTCTGACGAAAAGAGTGGAATTGAGCCGTGCAAATCGGCATCGCCCTCCTCGGCCTTGGACAAATCCATCAGGACGTAGGTATCACTTCTCTAGGTGAGGAGGGGCAGTCTAGAAATTGCCCTTCCTCACCTATCGGGTGAAATCCCCAAAGAAAGCCTCACGGATGAACCTAAACCTATTTTTGCCGCAATTTTGGCGATACCCGGAGCGAGAAAAGTAGCTCAGGTAAGATTGGCATCAGCTCTCATATCACTCGCGAGGTCAGCATATTGTATTGGAAACTAAACATGGAAATTAACATCCGCCAGTGGATCGTATCGGTGATGATTCTAGGTGCTTTGCTCATCGGCGGTTGCGCTCAACAGGAGGCGACATCCCAACCGCCTAACTTGCCAACGGAACCCCCGGTAACGGCACAAGCCCCAGATGCCTTCAGCAATCTCCCCCGTTTGGAGGGAAAAGCTAAGGTGCGCATGGTGATTAAGGGCAAACCCGTCATCATTGAAGTGGATGGCACAAATGCGCCGATTACGGCGGGGAATTTTGTGGATTTGGTGCAGCGTCAGGTCTATGACGGTTCCCTATTCCACCGGGTAGTGCGTACCCCACAACCCTTTGTGGCTCAAGGGGGAGACCCGCAAAGTAAGAACCCCAAAGCTGATCCTCAAACGTTCGGCACCGGAGGTTTTATTGACCCGGCAACAGGTCAAGAACGCTCCATTCCGTTAGAAATTACTCCGGAAGGGGCGCAGAGTCCGGTCTATGGCTCACCCCTGCAAGTGGCCCGAATTAATCAACCTCCGGTCTTGAAACATAAGCGCGGGGCGGTAGCAATGGCCCGATCGCAAGCCCCCGATTCGGCATCCTCTCAGTTTTACTTTGCCTTGAGCGATCTAGAGTTTTTAGATGGTAATTATGCCGTTTTTGGTCAGGTCCTTGAAGGCATGGATGTGGTAGACGGAATTCAACAGCGCGATCGCATTGACTCGGCTGAGGTCATTGAGGGCCTGGAAAATCTTCGTTCTAACAATCCTTCTAACGGTCCTTCCTAAACGTGAAAACCGGCCATCAAGGGGTGCAAGTAGTGGTGACCGGAATGGGTCTGGTTTGCGCTTTGGGCGATGGTTTAGAGCCGGTTTGGCGGAGGTTGCTGGGGTCTGAGTCGGCGATCGCCCTGGGCCAACCTTTCCCCGAACTGCCACCCCGTCCCCTGGCTCAAATTGGACCCACTCCCGCTCGCCTGGACCAACTCCTCGAACCTGTGGTGACTAACGCCCTCCAGGATGCGGGGTTGGTTCCACCCCTGCCCGATTGTGGGGTGGTGATTGGGTCCAGTCGCGCTCACCAAGGCCAATTGGAGCAACTGGCACGGCAATTTTACCAAAATCCCCCAGGGGGTGACGGCAATTGGGGGCGCAATTGGTTGGATCTTTTACCTCATACTCCAGCGATTGCTACGGCGCAACAGATTGGTTCAACCGGACCTGTGATGGCACCGATGGCGGCTTGTGCTACGGGGATTTGGGCGATCGCCCAGGGGTTTGAACTGATCCGCACGGGTCAATGTCAGCAGGTTGTGGTCGGTGCCGCAGAAGCTCCCATCACTCCCCTGGCCCTCACGGGATTTACTCAAATGAGTGCTTATGCCAAAACTGGCTGTTATCCGTTTGACCGCGATCGCGAAGGGTTAGTCCTCGGGGAAGCTGCCGCTGTTTTTGTTCTAGAATCTGCGGATTTCGCTCACCAGCGTGGGGCTAAGAAAGTTTATGGCAAAATCTTCGGATTTGGGATTACCAATGATGCTCGGTATGCGAATGCGCCGGATGAGGAGGCAACTGTTGCGAGCGCCGCTGTCGAGCAGTGTCTGAGGCGAGCGCAGTGGCACCCGTCAGAAATTGATTATATTCACGCTCATGGTACCAGCACCCACCTCAACGACTGCACCGAAGCCAAATTGATTGCTTCCCTGTTTCCCCAGGGGGTGCCGGTGAGTTCGACCAAAGGAGCCACAGGTCATACTTTAGGCGCTTCTGGGGCTTTGGGTGCTGCCTTTTGTCTCCTGGCAATGCGCGATCGCTGTTTACCCCCTTGTGTGGGGTTGGCCCTCCCAGAATTTGAACTGGATTTTGTACGGCGATCGCGTCAAATCCCGGTGGAACGCACCCTCTGTTTTAGTTTCGGCTTTGGCGGCCAGAATGCTGTGTTAGCTTTAGGACAATAATACCTTTCGCGATCGTCTCTCTTGTCCACCCCTGGATTCCTCTGGAAAAAGCAAAAAGCGCGCCACAATCCTAAAAACTTTTAAAAGAGGCATTTACCCCATCCCTAAACTTTCGTAGGATAGAGTCAAACCCCTAGTCCATTCCTGATGCAGGTAACTTAACATGGATTTGGAATCGCATCGCTTTATTTCATATTTTCTGCCCGAACAAAGACCTGAATTGTGCCACAGTGCGACCCTAGAAAAGTTTGCCAAAGGCACGGTTATTTTTGAAGAAAACGAAAAACCTGATGCTTTATATCTCGTTTTAGAGGGCAAAATTGAATTTACCAAACGCGGAGGATTAGGTCAATATCAAAATGTGGCTTGGGCTGAGGAAAATGACTTTTTTGGCGAGTTTGGCGTTTTAGATGGACAACCCCGCAGTGCTAGGGCTGTAGCTTGCACTCCAGCAACCATTGCCAAAATCCCGCGCGATCGCTTGATGGATATTTTAGAGCGTTCTCCGGGAAAGGTGGTGTTGCAATTATTTCACCATATTATCCATTATCTGCGGCTGACAACCGAACAATATGTGAATCAGATGGTTCACAAGCATAAAATGATGGCCGTGGGAGAAATGGCAAATACCATTATTCATGATTTAAAAAGTCCCTTTACTGGAATTTCTTTAGCCACTTCCATGTTAAAAGATTTACATGAAGATGAAGAAACTCAAGAATGGTGCAGTTTAATTCAAGCTCAAATCACTCAAATGTTAGTAATGACTGAGGAGATTTTAGAATTTACTCGTGGCAATGCCACTTTAAACAAAGGGTTTATTAATTTAGGAGAAAATTTAGAAAGATTTCAGCGGTTAAACTTAATTTACTGGAATCAATCTCATATCAATTTTATTCTTCAGTGTGATAATATTATTTTGAATGCCGATGAAAATAAACTGATGCGCGTCTGGCAGAACTTAGTCGGAAATGCGGTAGAAGCCTTCGATGGTCAGGGGGGACAAATTGTCATGGTCGCAACCAAGCTGGACCGAGATGCCCTGATCAAAATTGCTGACACCGGACCCGGGATTCCCGAAGCCATTCAAACCCGATTATTCGATCCGTTTGTCACTTATGGAAAGCGCGGTGGAACGGGACTGGGAACGGCGATCGCTCTTTCGATTGTGGAAGCACATGGGGGCGATATTACCTTTGAATCCCAAGCTGGAAAAGGAACAACATTTTACATTCGCTTACCCCTTTGTTGAGTCGAAATTTGAGTTTAAACCATGACCCTGACTGAACGCATTCTCTCTCAACTGCCCGGTGATGCTCTCACGGGACTTCATCGCAGCGATCGCCTCTGGCAATCTCTTAAAAAAAATCCCCAAGTGATTCCTTCGGTGATCAGTGAACATTCCCAGCCTGTCAAATCATTGGAGTGGGATATTTTAGTTTGTGGTGGCACATTAGGAATTTTTATCGGGGCCGCTTTAGTCGTTAAAGGGTGGCGTGTCGCTTTAATTGAGCGAGGTATTTTGCGGGGTCGGGAGCAAGAATGGAACATTTCCCGAGAAGAATTAACCGTATTTTTAGAACTTGATTTACTTTCAGAAGCCGAGTTAAAACAGGCGATCGCCACCCAATACAACCCCGCCCGCATTCAATTTAATGGCGGTCCCGAATTCTGGGTCCGCGACGTTCTCAACATCGGCGTTGATCCAGTTTATCTCCTCGACATCCTCAAAGCCCGCTTTTTAAAAGCTGGGGGTCAAATTTTTGAAAATACCCCCTTTGAAAGTGCCAGCGTTCACCCCAATGGCATCATCGTCAAAAGCACCACAGGACGCTCCTTTACCGCGCGCTTACTCCTGGATGTCATGGGGCATTTTTCTCCCATTGTCCGCCAAATTCGTCAAGGACAAAAACCCGATAGTGTCTGTCTGGTTGTCGGCAGTTGTGCGAAAGGATTTCCCCAGAATGAAACGGGGGATTTAATCACCTCATTCACCCCGATTAAAAAGCAGTGTCAGTATTTTTGGGAAGCTTTTCCCGCCCGGGATGGCCGCACAACTTATTTATTTACTTATTTAGATACCCATCCGAGTCGCCTGAGTTTAACCGAGTTATTTGAAGATTACTTAAAGTTGTTACCAGAATATCAAAAGGTAGACTTAGCCCAGTTAGAATTTGTGCGGGCACTGTTTGGGTTTTTTCCAGCCTATCGAGACAGTCCAGTGCGATCGCCTTGGGACCGAATTCTTGCTGTTGGGGATAGTAGTGGCATCCAATCTCCCCTTAGTTTTGGAGGATTTGGGGCTATGCTACGACACCTCAAACGCTTAACTGAGGGCATTAATGATGCCTTAGAACGAGAAATGCTCTCCCATCGTGCCTTAGGGCGATTACAACCCTATCAGCCGAATATTTCCGTAACGTGGTTGTTTCAACGGGCGATGAGTGTAGGGATAGAACAACAACTTGCACCGAATCAAATTAATGAACTCCTCTCCGGCGTCTTCACTTGTATGGAACAGTTAGGCGATCCGGTGCTTAAACCCTTTTTACAAGATGTGATCCAATTTGGCGGACTCTCCCAAACTCTATTTAAAACGGCGATCGCCCAAACTCACTCAGTCGTTCGAGTCATTCCCCAGGTCGGACTTCCCGCTCTGGTAGACTGGATGCAGCATTACCTTAACCTGGGTATTTATAGTGCCTTGTCTCCCCTCGGACAACGCTGCGAAACGTGGGTTAATCGATTACCCCCAGCCCAACAATACTATTGCCGTCGGTGGATTCAAGCTTGGCAATACGGATCCGGGGACGACTGTGAAAGTTAAGCAGTTGGGTTGACAATCTTTGCCGTTTCTTCATCAGAACACGGTGCATCTATATTAAACCTCTTGCATCAATCTCTTAAGCCGATGGGCGTTAATAAGGGGGGAAAGGGGAAGCAATCCTGAATTTTACAAGAGGTCCATTCCGTCAGACGCTCAGGAAACTCATTGGGTGCATCTACTAAAAACTTAAAACTCTGTTGGTGTTGAGCCGGAATTCCAGGAAATTTTATGAAGAAATGGCATGGGTTAAATCACTCCTGGCGCAGTCTAAATATCACGGCAAAATTTAGCTCGGCTTTCTTCGGGCTAATGTTAATTTTGGGCGGCGTTGCCACAACCGGATGGCTGTCTCTGAACTTTGTGCGAACCGAAACTCAAGCAACAATTGTCAGTAGTATTAAACTGCAAAGATTAGTGTTTGAGATGAATGATGCTTTAGATAAAGCCCGTCGCCTAGAACGGGACTTTTTTGAACAGTGGTCAAAAACCGGGTTTTTAGATGCGCGGCAGGAATATGCTAAAGCCTACGGGGAACAGATTGACATGGTACTGTTGATTAGCGATCTTCTGCAATCGTTACTGGCGACAGATCAAGTCAGTGCAACCTTACGTCAGAGTAATCCAGCGGTTGTTTCTTATGAAGAAATGGTGCAACAGTACGCCAGTAGTTTTCGAGAAGCCGTGGGATTGGTGGGGGAGTTAGGGATGGATGAGACGGGAATATTGGCTCGTTTGCAGCAAAATTCCCAACGAGTGGGGGATATTCTCCAACTCGCTGATGATCCGGAATTGTTAGAGTTATATACACAACTGCAATCTCGGGAACAAGACTATATACGCGATCGCCAAAATCCCGAACGGGCTGCATTGTATCAAGCGATCGAGCAGTTACAAAGTGCCATTAAGCAGTCCCCTAACTTAAGTTTAGAACGGCAATTGAACGCTCTCAAGGCCCTCACTGACTATCAAGTTTTGGCGCAACAGATTATCCGCTTAGATCTGGAAATTCGCACGCAACTTTCCCAGTTTGATCGCCAAGCTGCTGAACTCTCCGCGCAACTGCTGGAAATCGCCCGCCAAGAAATTCAGCGGGGGGAATACCGGATTAACCAAACCAGTCAGGCAGCAACGGGATTGCTGGTGGCTGCGTTGTTGTTAGCCCTGGTTTTTGCTAGTGCGATCGCCCAGGAATTTGTCTATGCGTTAAAGCAATTACAAATTGAACAAGCTAAATCCGAGAGTCTCCTGCTGAATATTTTACCCAAAACTATTGCCGATCGCCTCAAAGAAGAAACCACCACTATTGCCGATCAGTTTACCGATGTCACGGTTTTATTTGCCGATATTGTCGGATTTACCACTCTTTCCTCTCGCATTTCTCCCACGGAACTGGTAACCCTCCTCAACGAAATTTTTTCAGAATTTGACCGCCTCGCCGATCTACATGGATTGGAAAAAATTAAAACCATTGGCGATGCTTATATGCTCGTGGGCGGACTTCCTGAACCGAAAGCCGATTGTGCCATAGATGTGGCTGAAATGGCTCTGGATATGCAGCAGGCGATCGGCCAATTTAATCTTACTCATCAAGAAAATATTAACATTAGAATTGGAATTAATACCGGCTCAGTTGTTGCTGGAGTAATAGGGCAGAAAAAATTTATCTATGACCTCTGGGGGGATGCCGTAAATATTGCCAGTCGCATGGAATCTCATGGTTTACCCGGTTCTATTCAAGTCAGCGAAGATACTTATCAAATCTTAGCAAATCGCTATCAATTTGAAGAACGTGGCTCGATTGCTATCAAAGGGAAAGGGGATATGAAAACTTATTTTCTCCTCGGTAAAAATTCGGAAAAATTAGAGAAAGAACGTAAGTTACTTCCCTTTCCGGATCCGATTAATAATACCAGCTATGGCATGGGGACCGGATTAGATAGATAGAACGATAAACCGCATTTATATCGTGAGTTTAAGTCCCTGGAAACATAAAATTAAGGAGTGGGAGTGTCTCCCTCCCTTGCCACCTTCATCGGGTCTGGACCCCCTAGATGGGATAAATTTTGGGGGCAATTTTCCATAGAGTTGCTAAACTAAAGTAGGGGTTAAGGTAACTGACCATCCTGGGTACTTTCTGCATTCCAGAAACTGCCCGAAATCGCTCTGTAACTATGTTAGCCACAAATCCCGATCGCCTAGACCCCTTACCCTTAGAGTTGTATCTATCATGACGACTAACTTTCAACCCACCGCTGAACAACCCGCCACAGAAACAGTGGATCAAGCCAAACCTGGAAAATCTTCCCTGGAGAAAAAGCCCTTATTGGGACTATCGTTAGGGGAGTTAACCGAATGGGTGCAACAGCAACAGCAACCCGCCTATCGGGGAAAACAACTGCATAACTGGATTTATGACAAAGGCGCGCGATCGCTGAGTGATATTACAGTATTTTCCAAACAGTGGCGCGAACAAGTTGCTGACTATCCCCTCGGGCGATCGACCATTTCCCACAAATCCATTGCCGCCGATGGAACCATTAAATATTTGCTGCAATTAACCGATGGTCAAATCATTGAAGCTGTGGGAATTCCCACAGAAAAACGGTTGACCGTTTGCGTTTCTTCTCAAGTGGGATGTCCAATGGGTTGTGACTTTTGTGCCACTGGAAAAGGCGGATTTACCCGCAATTTGGCGACTCATGAAATTGTGGATCAAGTCTTAACTGTGCAGGAAGACTTTGGACGGCGGGTGAGTCATATTGTGTTTATGGGAATGGGAGAACCGTTACTCAATACGGAGAACGTTTTAGCAGCAGTACGCTCAATCAATGAAGATATCGGAATTGGTCAACGGTGCATCACTATTTCTACTGTTGGAATCCGCGATCGCATCCCTCAACTCGCTAAACATCGCGGTCAATTTACCCTTGCCGTCAGTCTCCATGCCTCTAACCAAAAACTCCGGGAAAAACTGATTCCCAATGCGGGAGGATATCCCATTGAAAAAATCATTGCTGATTGTCGGGAATATGTGAAAATTTCCGGACGCCGGGTGACGTTTGAATATATTTTACTCGCCGAATTTAACGATCGCCCAGAAAATGCCGAAGAACTCGCCAGTTTATTGCGCGGGTTCCAAAGTCATGTGAACTTGATTCCCTATAACCCGATTCAAGAAGTAGACTTTAAACGACCCGATCGCCAACGGGTGCAAGCCTTTGTGGAAGCCTTAGAAAAGCGACATATTGCAGTCAGCGTCCGTTATTCTCGCGGCTTAGAAGCCGATGCCGCCTGCGGTCAACTGAGGGCCTCCAAAGCCTAAAAAAGAGGCGATCGCACTTCAAATGCGATCGCCCAAATTAAGCAGCAAGAATGTTAGTAAGGAAGAGAGAATTAACCGATTGGATTTTATAAATTAATGGGAGCGACGAACGGACAGGCCTGGAGCGTAAGCCTCCAAAACGCGACCCGTACTCACACAACTCACCATCAAATAATCACAACTCGGACATTGAGTCTGACTAAAATCTCGTTTTGAAAAATAATAACGTTCCGCGAGATTTCCACAATTTGGGCATCGAATCGCTTGAAGTGTCTGCATTTTAAACCCTCTCGGTTAAATGGTGGGACTACAAAAACAGGAAACTAAAAAAACAGAAAAATTTGAAGAATGAGGGAAAACTGAGTCAGAGTTTTTGAAAATCGCTGTTTTGCCTTTTACCCCATCACCCCAATGGACTTGCACCCTGGAGTGAGGGAAAATTAAACCGGCGATCGCCTCTTGCCTACAGATCGTCCAAAAAAAACAATCTTTTTGAGTAAAAACCCATTGCGTTACCAGGAACTCATCGGGCAGAATCGAGAGAATTTATTCTCTTTCCTCCATTAAAATCATCCCTGAAAACCCCACCGAGGGAAGTGATCCCCATCCGCATTATGCGTGATCCCCATCACTTATTGCCCCTTTCGACCCCAATTCTTAAGGGGAGCCTCCAAAATTCAGAGATATCAATCAGCGATCGGCCACTCAATCGAGTCTCACCCCATCAAATCGACAAACCCTGACCCTCATCTGCGAACCCTTCATTATAAATCCCAGCGGACAGAAAAAATTCTTCCCTTCCTCATGACATCGCTGAAGCCGTGTCACGAAAAATCAGCGGTTTTGCCGCTTGTAAGACTTCACGCAAATCAAAGGATTAAGTAACTAACAGGAGGCAAGACCTCCAAAAGAATAGAAAAATTTTGCCCTTATAATCAAAAATGGGATGATTTTGCTATAATTATTTTATCCTAAGACCCTCACCAAATTACTAAAACTTCCCTCCTTTTAAAATCTAATTTTAGCCAAACCACCCAACCGAGGCAACAATGGTTACAGAAACGACAACTGCTCCAAAAACCTCAATCATTTACCCTGAAAGCGACGGTCAACCGATGGCAGATAACACCGAACAATTCCGCTGGATTGTCACCATTCAAGGAGGAATTGATGCTCTCTTTAAAGAGGACCTCAACGTATTTGTAGCCGGAGACTTACTCTGGTATCCTGTCGAAGGCAACAATAAACTGCGAGTCGCCCCAGATGTAATGGTCGCCTTTGGACGACCCAAAGGAAAACGCGGGTCATATCTACAATGGCAAGAAGACAACATCCCCCCCCAAGTCGTCTTTGAGGTTTTATCTCCCGGGAATACCTTAACGGAAATGGCGAAAAAACTAGAATTTTATCAACGCTATGGCGTAGAAGAATATTATATATATGACCCCGATAGAATCGACTTCGGAGGGTGGATTCGCACCGACAATCAACTAACATCCATTGAAAGCATTACCGGCTGGGTTTCTCCCCGATTAGGCGTGCGATTTGAAATGGCCGAGGAAGGGTTAGAACTGTACCGTCCCGATGGTCGAAAATTCTCCACTTATATTGAGTTGGACACCCAAAGACAACTCGCCGAAGAACGCGCCCAACAGGAGTCAGAACGCGCTAACCGCCTCGCGGAAAAACTCCGGGAATTAGGCATTGACCCGGATGCCATGTAATCCCCTTTCAACACAAGGACACCCAGAACCCACAGGAATCTCCTGGTGACAGTATGGGTGTCTTTGTGGTTTAAAGTATTTCCTTATATAACAACTCTACCGACAACGGCGAAATATCCTTTGGACAAACCCAATTATCCGGCCTAAGCGGGCTTCCTTCCTGTGGAAGCACCCTGCATAGAGTGTCGGTAGCTGAAAAAATATCCCATGCAAATTTTAAACGGAGAGGGGGGGATTCGAACCCCCGATGGCTGTGACACCATAACAGATTTCGAGTCTGCCGCATTCAACCGCTCTGCCACCTCTCCAGTTGTTCATGTTACCGTATCTAACCGGCTTTGGGAAGCCCTATAGCAAAAGATTTTCGGTTTCCCGAGGATCCAAGGTCGATCCAAAGCCATTTCGGGAATTCCACTGAATGGCCCCCTCCCGACCTATCAAATAAATTTGAGTATTCCGTTGTCGCAGTAATCGTTCTGTCTCTGGATCGATCGCATCGTTCGAGGCGATCGCCACCGACGGTTGCAGCGCCTCCACTAAATAAGGAGCCAACTGTTCCCCGGACCACCACAACACCCGCAACGGTGACTCCCCATTCTCTCCCTCCAGCAACGAACCCGCTGGGACTAAATGGCTTTGTTCCGACGGATTCAAATCTCCCAATAAAAACCACATCTGATTGCGAATTTGGAACTGCACCACCGGGGGCTTCAGACTCACCACTTGAACTCCCGTGGTCCCTACCGCCAAGGTTTGCCCCAGGGGTAAAGGATGATAGGAACCTTTGCGATTGCTTAAATTCGCCAGCAAGGGTCGATCGCTCTCTTGATTGGGGTCAGTTTGCGGGGAAGAAAACACCCGCACTCGCAAACTATCCAGGACCTGATACCACCCACTCCGGTAATTCACTCCCGTGGTGGCGATCGCCCAATCAATTTGATTCACCCCCTGCTGTCGCAGAAAAGGCAACACCGCATAGCGTGCCGTCGCCTCATCTCCACTATTGATTACAATCGCTTTCCCCCGATCTTGAACCACCAAAACCGGATCTCCTGGGGTTGCCAGGGCCGTAATCTGAAAGACTGTACTCCGGGCATATAACACCGGCACCACTACCAAACCCACGGCAAACAGCAATCCCAACACCCATCGCCGTTTTTGATGCAACCACGGAATCAGCCACACCGACAACACAATTCCATACAGGATCACCACCTGCACAATCGAGAGCGTTCCTGTGGCAATGGAATTCCCCGGTAATTGGCTGACCCATTCCACAAGGGCGATCGTCAATTTTAGGGGATAATACAGCAACCAGGCAGTTGCCGTCCCAGCTAGAGGCCAGATTGTAGCAGCGATCGCACTGATAAATCCCCCTAGAGTAATCCCCGCCAACGGCAAAGATAAAAGAATATTTAATTTAATACTATAAGGAGCTAATACCCCAAAAATATAGAGTTGCAGGGGTAGCACCCACACCGACACGGCGATCGGCACCGCAATCAAAGAGGCGATCGTGGGGGGTAACCAATCCAACCACTTTAAAACGGGTGGGGTAGAGACTAACAACCCTAAAGTCGCCAAAAAACTTAGTTGAAATCCTAAATCCCAAATCCACAAGGGATTCCAGATTAGCAAAAAGGTCGCTGCCAAGAGCAGAGACCCCAAAGGCTTAACCTGACGCTGCATTAACGGAGCCAGTAAAGCAGCACAACCCATTAATGCAGCGCGTAAAACCGAAGGCGAACCCCCAGTTACAAACACAAAGATAATTACAACTGCTGCGCCATACCCAAATTGGGCTTTCTCAGAAAACCGGCGAGTGAGTGCCCGCACCAATCCTAAAATAACAGCCACATGAAATCCGGATGCGGCTAGAACATGGGCTAAACCTACCTGCATAAACCGTTCGCGGATGTCATGGGGAAGATCCACCGCACCTGTTCCTAAAACCATTGCACTCAGGACGGGACCTTCAGGCACTCCCAACCCCCGAACTTGAGCACGCAGAATCCGCCGTCGCAGTTGCCACATTCCCCAGGAATTCGGGGGGCGATCGCTGGGCAGAAAATTCACCTGCCGTCCCGCTAACCCAGCAAAAGTCCCCTCTCTAGCCAAATAAGCCTGAAAGTCAAACCCTCCAGGATTTGCTGCCGGTTGCGGCAAGTACAATCGACCCGTTACCTCCACTCGTTGACCCGGATATAAGCCCGTGCCTTGAAGTAATGGCACTGTCACGTAGAGCTTGCCGGTAACGGTTTGAGTTTTTGCCGTACCCGTTTCTCCCCGCCCAGAGGTCCCTACCAGTTCAATCACTTGGTTTGGCTCAAACCAGAATTGAATGCGGTTGCTGCGAGTCAATCGGGGTCCACTGACGACTTTTCCGAAGACATTCACCAGTTGCTCCTGAGTGGGGGCATCTGAAGCAGCCACAAACCGACTGATATCATCAACGCCGATTTGTGGCTGCCGCAGGGGTAAATAAAGGGTCGCCAGAAACCCAATTGCTCCTGCAATTAGCCAAATTCTTGGTTTTAACCCGGCTTTTAGGACTTCGAGACGTCGGGGGAATGGTACTTTCAGCAACAAAACAGCGGCGATCGCCCCGGTTAAACTCAGGACCACCACCCCTCCCCACGCAAAAGCAGTACACAGCAATCCTAAAATGTAGGCTAAACACAGAACGACTAAGGCAGCAGAAGTCATCAGGTTGCGCTTTCCTCTTCTACATAGATATAGATAGACCCAGTTTTAAACCCAGCAGAGCATGAAGCAACATGAGTCCCAGGGCCACAGTTCCTATATAGGCATGAGCGGCACGTAGGGTGAGGCGATCGCCCTGAAATCCCAAAGACATGGCCCCATTCAGGGCTAACAACACCAATAGTATCGAACCCGTCCAGAAATGGGGGCTTTCTAAAATGGGCTGTCGTTGCATCACCAGAGATAAAACCCCTCCGGTATAACCGAGGGCCATAAATAGGAACATCCAAGGCGCAAGTTTCCGGTGATCACTCCGGCCCTTAATCGCCGCATCCTTATCCGATGCTACTCGTCCGCGCCATCCAGACCATCCTACATAACTGCCCATTACAAATACCACAATCCCCATCATTAAGGGATGTCCCCAATGCACAATCGGCTCAGGCAGCCCCAAACTACGAAATTGACTGGCGATCGGTTCAAGGACTTCACTCAGATCGATCATTCCTTCTCCTATTCTTTACTCTTTAATTCAATATCACGGGATAAACCAACTTAAGCAGCCGAAGCTTTATCAGAGCCGTCAGCTTTCAGAAGCGGGAACCCCAGTTTCTCCCGTTGCTCCAGATACAGATGCGCCACCCGTCGTGCCAAATTGCGGATCCGCCCAATATAACGTGTCCGCTCAGTTACGGAAATGACGCCTCTGGCATCTAACAAATTAAAAGTATGAGAACACTTCAGGACATAATCCAGGGTAGGGGTCACCAATCCTCGTGCCGTGAGCTGTTCTGCCTCCTCTTCATAGAGTGCAAACAGCTTGAACAGTA
>NZ_JAMXFA010000067.1:0-2511 GCF_025370785.1 Laspinema olomoucense D3b | reverse complement strand
AGAAGGTAAAAGTCCTGTAGTCGAAAAGGAGAGCAGCTGGGCTGAATCCCGAGTAGCACGGAGCACGTGAAATTCCGTGTGAATCAGCGAGGACCACCTCGTAAGGCTAAATACTACTGCGTGACCGATAGTGAACCAGTACCGCGAGGGAAAGGTGAAAAGAACCCCGGAAGGGGAGTGAAATAGAACATGAAACCGTCAGCCTACAAGCAGTGGAAGAACGATTTAACGTTTGACCGCGTGCCTGTTGAAGAATGAGCCGGCGAGTTATAAGCACTGGTAGGTTAAGGCAATAAGTGCCGGAGCCAAAGCGAAAGCGAGTCTGAATAGGGCGTTAATCAGTGTTTATAGACCCGAACCCGGGTGATCTAACCATGTCCAGGATGAAGCTTGGGTAAAACCAAGTGGAGGTCCGAACCGACCGATGTTGAAAAATCGGCGGATGAGGTGTGGTTAGGGGTGAAATGCCAATCGAACCCGGAGCTAGCTGGTTCTCCCCGAAATGTGTTTAGGCGCAGCGGTTGAGATTTAAACCTGGGGGTAAAGCACTGTTTCGGTGCGGGCTGCGAGAGCGGTACCAAATCGAGACAAACTCTGAATACCAGGGGAACACTCAGCCAGTAAGACGGTGGGGGATAAGCTTCATCGTCAAGAGGGAAACAGCCCAGACCACCAGCTAAGGTCCCCAAATTGTCACTAAGTGATAAAGGAGGTGGGAGTGCAAAGACAACCAGGAGGTTTGCCTAGAAGCAGCCATCCTTGAAAGAGTGCGTAATAGCTCACTGGTCTAGCGCTCCTGCGCCGAAAATGAATGGGGCTAAGTGACATACCGAAGCTGTGGAATACATATTTTGTATTGGTAGGGGAGCGTTCTATATGGGGTGAAGCACTAGCGGCAAGCAGGTGTGGACTGTATAGAAGTGAGAATGTCGGCTTGAGTAGCGAAAATATTGGTGAGAATCCAATACCCCGAAACCCTAAGGGTTCCTCCGGCAGGCTCGTCCGCGGAGGGGTAGTCGGGACCTAAGGCGAGGCCAAATGGCGTAGTCGATGGACAACGGGTTAACATTCCCGTACCTTCGGTTGTTGGTGTAGAGTGACGGAGAAGGCTGCCGCCAGCCGGATGTTGGTTACCGGTTCAAGTGTTCGAGGTGTTGAGGGACGGCGAAAACGTCCTGAGCTAAGGCACGAGTACGAGACCCTACGGGGTCGAAGTGGTAGGAGTCCAGCTTCCAAGAAAAGCTCATTGCACCATAAACAATCGAGGCCCGTACCCGAAACCGACACAGGTAGGGAGGTAGAGAATACTAAGGGGCGCGAGATAACTCTCTCTAAGGAACTCGGCAAAATGGCCCCGTAACTTCGGGAGAAGGGGTGCCCCCTGATAAGGGGGGTCGCAGTGAAGAGGCCCAGGCGACTGTTTATCAAAAACACAGGTCTCCGCAAAGTCGCAAGACGCGGTATGGGGGCTGACGCCTGCCCAGTGCCGGAAGGTTAAGGAAGTCGGTCAGGGGGTAACCCTAAAGCTGGCGACTGAAGCCCCGGTGAACGGCGGCCGTAACTATAACGGTCCTAAGGTAGCGAAATTCCTTGTCGGGTAAGTTCCGACCCGCACGAAAGGCGTAACGATCTGGGCGCTGTCTCGGAGAGAGGCTCGGCGAAATAGGATTGTCTGTGAAGATACGGACTACCTACACCTGGACAGAAAGACCCTATGAAGCTTTACTGTAGCCTGGAATTGGGTTCGGGCTTGGCCTGCGCAGAATAGGTGGGAGGCGTTGAAGTACCCCTTGTGGGGGGTATGGAGCCATCGGTGAGATACCACTCTGGCCAAGCTAGAATTCTAACCTTAACCCATGATCTGGGTAAGGAACCGTTTCAGGTGGGCAGTTTGACTGGGGCGGTCGCCTCCTAAATGGTAACGGAGGCGCGCAAAGGTTCTCTCAGGCTGGTTGGAAATCAGCCTTCGAGTGTAAAGGCATAAGAGAGCTTGACTGCAAGACAAACAAGTCGAGCAGGTAGGAAACTAGGCCTTAGTGATCCGACGGTTCCTCGTGGAAGGGCCGTCGCTCAACGGATAAAAGTTACTCTAGGGATAACAGGCTGATCTCCCCCAAGAGTCCACATCGACGGGGAGGTTTGGCACCTCGATGTCGGCTCATCGCAACCTGGGGCGGAAGTACGTCCCAAGGGTTGGGCTGTTCGCCCATTAAAGCGGTACGTGAGCTGGGTTCAGAACGTCGTGAGACAGTTCGGTCCATATCCGGTGTAGGCGCAAGAGCATTGAGAGGAGCCTTCCTTAGTACGAGAGGACCGGGAAGGACGCACCGCTGGTGTACCTGTTATCGTGCCAACGGTAAACGCAGGGTAGCCAAGTGCGGAGCGGATAACCGCTGAAAGCATCTAAGTGGGAAGCCCACCTCAAGATGAGTGCTCTCATGGAGTTAATCCAGTAAGGTCACGGGCAGAACACCCGTTAATAGGCGCTAGGTGGAAGTGCAGTAATGTATG
>NZ_JAMXFA010000089.1 GCF_025370785.1 Laspinema olomoucense D3b | reverse complement strand
GATTTCGGCTATGCTTTCCCTTGTGATGGTCCGGGTCGTGGCGGTACTTGCGATATCTCAGCTTGGGATTCGTTCTATCTGTCGATGTTCTGGATGTTGAATACCATTGGTTGGGTAACCTTCTACTGGCATTGGAAGCATCTGGGTATTTGGCAAGGGAATGTGGCTCAGTTTAATGAGTCTTCGACCTATTTAATGGGTTGGTTGCGTGATTATCTGTGGCTGAATTCGGCTCAGTTGATTAACGGGTACAACCCTTATGGGATGAATAATCTGGCGGTTTGGGCTTGGATGTTCTTATTTGGACACCTGGTTTGGGCGACTGGATTCATGTTCCTGATTAGCTGGCGCGGTTACTGGCAAGAACTGATTGAGACTCTGGTTTGGGCCCATGAGCGCACTCCTCTGGCGAACCTGGTTCGCTGGAAGGATAAGCCGGTGGCGATGTCGATTATTCAAGGTCGCTTGATTGGTTTGGCTCACTTTACGGTGGGGTATATCCTGACTTATGCGGCGTTCTTGATTGCTTCGACGGCGAGTAAGTTCGGTTAAACCGGAAACTGTTCATGAGTTGAAAAAATCCCCCGCCATCATAGCGGGGGATTTTTTATGCCCGATGCCCTCGGGACAGTTCAGGCTAGAAACGGGGTTTCTGGACGGAATTGGTGGGAATAGCCCTTCATTCGGCTGAGCAACCCGGTTTCTGGTCCTGGGGATTTAAGGCGGTACAGAGGGCCTAAAAAGAGGGTTTGGGAATAGCCGGTCGTTGTTGTCCTCCCCGCTCTTTTTTCGGAAAATTGTGATTAATCAAGGGAATGAAGCCCTTAATTAGCGATCGCTTTCAACGTAGATGAACAGCAGACCCATCACCACGGCTGGCATTAACCAGCAAACGACGGGAATCAAAATCCAAGGCAGGTAAGCAGCTGCATAAGCACCTGTCATATCTAATTTCTCCTATTTCAAGTTTTGGGTTGACGAGAGGATGATTAACGACGGTGAGTCAGTTATTTTCCTCTAAAGTGGACTTTTCAAAAATCCGAATCTGCGGGTGCAGATGAGCTAATTTTAGGTGACCCGAGGTCACAGTTCAAAACCAGCAAATTAAAGCCCTAGCAAGGGACTATCGGGCCAAACTGACATTTGGATGTCAGATTGGGAAGCCGGGGAATTCGGTATCTGGATTCCCTGAAAAAAAAGGTCTAGTTAGTTGACTAAACCCCGGAAAATGGCATCGACGCCACCCAGGTTTTCCAAGAGGAAATAGGCGACGAATGCGCCACCCATTGCACCGACGAAGAAGCCAGCGGTGAGCTGACTCCAACCTTCGGCGGTTTTCAGGGTGGTGGGGGCTTGGGGATTTTGGCTGGGGTAATCGTCATCACCTGTGACTTGGAACGAGGCAATCCCGTAGACAGACATACAGGCGGTGGCGATTAAAATTAAAGACAGGGCCGAGACTAATCCGCCTAAGTTGGCAGCTTCGGTATAGTCGCGCAGGGGGCCAAATTTAATCCAAGGGCCAACCAGGAAATAGCCGTGGGCCATCCCAATTTCGATCCCACGGAGAATGGGAGAGAGTCCTTTACGGTAGGCAGGCAGATTACCAATGAATGCCTTGGTGAAGGCAGAATCGCTAATCGGGGTGGAAAGGTGACCCACAAATGGGTCTCCCCCGTAAGGCTTCACCATTTCAATATCTCTTGCATCGGCCATATTTGTTTTTCCTCGTGGTGTGACAATCGGTAAAAGAACTTAAGGTCATATTCTAAGCAAGGAGGGGTCGCCTAGTCTCAGAATTAGTGCGTAGCTTTAAAAAACTTCATGAAAATCGCCTAAATCCCCTGGGGCTGGTAACCACTGATTTTAATTTACCCCGGTTCGGTGATTTTTGCGATCGCCATCCCAGCCTTTATTCTCTGATTGGAGCAGGTTCTGGGTTTGACCGCTGTTTCTGTTAATTTTTGTTAAGAAATTTAACAAGTTCAGGGAATAGGCAGGGTATTTCTACCCCTTCAGAAATTTTGGCACAGGTCAAGGGCGATCGCCCCGGGCCAAAAGGCAGATTTCCCCCCAATCGGGACCGAGGGTCACTCATCCACCGCCATGATTCTGGACGATTCCCCCCAACAATGGGAGGGGGCTTTTTAGAGTGAGCTAGTCTGGGGTACAACCCATTAGAAACCGGGGGTTTTAACCCCATTTCTGCTTGCTGTGTACCCCAGAAAGGTCCAAAACCTCGGTTCGTTGTCCGGGGAATCGTATCCTGTACCGAGGCTTTATATCCCTCTTCTGTCACTCTAGGTAGAGTATAATAAAAAAAAACGGCTGAAAGCCAGAGCAGGACCATGATTGCCCCAAA
>NZ_JAMXFA010000066.1 GCF_025370785.1 Laspinema olomoucense D3b | reverse complement strand
AGATGGGGGAGATGGGGGAGATGGGGGAGATGGGGGAGATGGGGGAGATGGGGGAGATGGGGGAGATGGGGGAGATAGGGGAGATGGGGGAGAGGACTGAATTCGTTACTACAAGTTTAAGAAAGAAACGACTTCAGTCGTGAGTAGAAACTTCCCCATCCTCCCCATCTCCCCATCCTCCCCATCCTCCCCATCCTCCCCATCTCCCCATCCTCCCCATCCTCCCCATCCTCCCCATCCCCCCTATCCTCCCCATCTCTCTTACCCTAGAGCTTCGTTCCGCATTCCGGGCAGAAGTGATTTGTGGAGGCATTTTTTGCGCCACAATTGCTACAGTAAACCAACTCAACCTGCAAGTTGTTTTGTTTGAGTTCGGGTAAACCTAGCATTTGAGCATTACTCTTGCCTGGGGCTACCATTGGATAGCAGTTTTCGTTCCGGGTGACATGGACATCCAGGACAAAGGGTCCATCATGAGCCAGCATTTCGGCGATCGCCCCTTGGAGTTCGTCCCGGGTTGATACCACCTTGCCTTTAATGCCATAAGCCTGACAGAGTAAGGGAATATCCGGCATCCCAATCTCCATGTTGGATGACGAGTAGCGTTCCCCATAGAAGGTTTCTTGCCATTGGCGGACCATCCCCTGCCAGCCATTATTGATAATGACAATTTTGACTTTAATGCCGTACTGGGCGATCGTTCCCAGTTCTTGGAGGTTCATCTGGAAGCTGGCATCGCCACTGATACAGATGGTTTGTTGATCCGGTAGCGCGACTTGTGAACCCATCGCGGCGGGAACTCCAAACCCCATTGTGCCTAATCCGGCGCTGGAAATCCATCGGCGAGGACCATTTTTCAGGAACTGAGCTGCCCACATTTGATGCTGTCCGACGTCGGTGGTGTAGTAGGCATCCGGTGCTTGCCGTCCCACTTCCACGATCGCCTCTTGGGGAGAGAGGGCGTTTTCTGGATGAGGAACCACCAAGGGATAATCTTGCCGCCAGCGATCAATTCGTCCTAACCACTCTTTCGTTTGGTTGGTATCGGCAATATCCCCTGTTTCCCGCAGGCGACGCAACAGATCCGTGAGCACTTGCTGCACATCTCCGACGATGGGAACTTCCGGTCCCCGGTTTTTACCCACCTCTGCGGGGTCAATATCGATATGAATCACTTTAGCGCGGGCGGCAAACTCGTCCAGCTTCCCTGTGACGCGATCGTCAAAGCGAGCACCAACGGCAATCAGCAAATCGCATTCACTTACGGCAAAATTGGCGTAGGCGGTGCCATGCATTCCTAACATCCCCAAGGACAGGGGATGATGTTCATCAAAAGCCCCAATGCCCATTAGGGTAGTGGTGACTGGAATCTGAAAATGTTCGGCAAGTTCTTTAATAGATTGATGCGCACTGGCGGCGATCGCCCCACCCCCCACATAGAGTAAAGGTTTTTTGGCTTGGCGAATTAACTCGATCGCCTGATTAATTTGCCGGGGATTCCCTTTCACCGTCGGTCGATATCCCGGTAATTTAATACTCCCCGGTTCCACCGGCACATAGTCAAACTCTTCCAAACCCACATCTTTGGGGATATCAATCAACACCGGACCGGGTCTGCCGGTACTGGCAATATGAAACCCTTCCGCGACAATCCGTGCCATATCCCGAGGGTCGCGCACCACATAAGAATGTTTGACGATCGGTAAGGTAATTCCATAAATATCCGTTTCCTGGAACGCATCAGTCCCGATCGCCGCCCGGGGCACTTGTCCGGTAATAATCACCATTGGAATCGAATCCATGTGGGCTGTAGCAATTCCCGTGACTAAATTAGTTGCTCCCGGACCGGATGTTCCAAAGCAAACCCCCACCTTGCCTGTGGCGCGGGCATAGCCATCTGCCGCATGGGAGGCTCCTTGTTCATGGCGAACTAAAATATGCTGGACATCCCCTGTGGCTTCAAACCGATACAGTTCATCATAAATGGGTAAAATCGCCCCACCCGGATAGCCAAAAATATGTTTGACTCCGTGACGCTTGAGACTATCCATCAACGCATAAGCGCCGGTTCTACGAGTGGGAACCACGACGGGTTTTGTTTTTCTGTCTGATCTGCTTTCTGAAAGCATGGGCAAACCTCATGTCCTCTATGGCAATAGTTGTAAATCCCCCGCTCTTTAGACCGGGGAAGAAAAATAACTCAAGGGAGTAGCTATTTCCCGGCCTGGTGAAGAACGGGTTACGGACGCTACTATAAAAGTTTCTATTTTCATCATGCCTTAAGAGTTAATGAAATATAATGTTTTTTTGTTGAGATTTTGACTATAACTTCTCATTTAGCCGAGTTCCTCCTCCTCTGGCCCTTGTCCAAGTCCCTCGGTAATAGATCTCTGACCTAATTGCGGCGCGATCCCCATTTCTACCCCCACGAGACTCGGTTTTGTTGGCCAAAACCCTAAGTCCCTCCCATTGGAGCCACTGCTGGTTCCCTCCCACCATATCACCCTCCCTTGACCGAAGACAGAGGGACGGGGACCCGAGGGGAGGCTCACTGGATGAGGGATAGAGAACTAGGGACAGGGATCTACATGGGAAATTAACCCACTTCCAGCCATTGCAGCGCAGTGATTTCGGTTGGAGGGGGTTGAGAAACTGAGGAAAGAACACTTTCTTTGTGACTCAGGGGCAGTGGGTGAATATTACTCGCTGAGTTAGATCGGCATGGAATTACCAGGGTAAACTCGGTACCCTGACTGGGGTGCGACTGGCAGTGGATTCGTCCGTGATGTTTTTTGACGATAATTTCATAGCTGATTGCCAATCCTAATCCCGTTCCTTGTCCCACTTCCTTGGTGGTAAAAAATGGGTTAAAAATCTGGTTTTGAAGTTCTGGGGGAATTCCGATGCCATTGTCTGTAATCCGAATCGCTACTGCCTCGCCTTGAAGTTCAGTTTTTATGCTGATTTTTCGAGGAACCGTCTCACCATCATGGGCGCGGGCTTTACTGGGCGCGAGTTGGGGACGAGCGATCACGGCATCGATCGCATTGCTTAAAATATTGATAAACACCTGATTGAGTTGTCCCGGATAACATTCCAGTGGGGGTAACTCTCCATACTCCTTGATCAGTTCAATCTGATTCTCATCCAGCCGATGTTGCAGCATCACCAGAGTGCTTTCAATTCCTTCGTGGATATCTGCCTTTTTTCTCTCCGATTCATCCATCCGCGAAAAATTTTTTAACTTTACTACAATTTCTCGAATGCGATCGGCTCCTCCTCGGATGGAAGACATTAATCGCGGCAAATCTTCCTTAACAAATTCTACGTCTAGGCATTTTCTAAAATCTTGAATGCTAATTGGCAGTTCTGGAAATGCTTGTTCATACATTTCCACTAAGGTTAATAATCCTTCGGCATATTCAATAAAATGAACCAAATTTCCCGAGATAAAACTGATGGGGTTGTTGATTTCATGGGCAATTCCGGCTACCAGTTGCCCCAAACCAGACATTTTTTCACTTTGAACTAATTGAGCTTGGGTTTGTTTGAGATTATCTAAGGCTTCGGTCAGTTCTTGGGTCCGCTCTTGAACCCGAAATTCTAACTCTTTATTATACTGCTGGGTCACCTCAACTTCATACCGCTTGCATAAGTTATGATAGGCATTAGAGTGATAACGAAGTCGGGCAATTAGCTCAACTTTATCGGGAATTTTAATTAAGTAATCATTGGCACCTGAAGCAAAGGCTTCAGCTTTTTTCTGGGGTTCTTCCTTTGTGGAGAGGACGACGATGGGAATATCGCGCGTCGCGGGATTTGCTCTAAAAAATCGCAGGAGCATTAACCCATCAATTTCCCCCATGACTAAATCTTGTAAAATTACCGTGGGATTAATTTGAGTAGCGATTTGAATGGCTCTATCCGGGTCAGTACAAGAATAAAATTTAATATCTTTTTCGGTTACCAACATCCGCCGAATTGCTTCCCCGACTATCGGCTGGTCGTCTATCAATAAAATTGATACAGGTTGGGTTGAAAGTTCTTTAATCATGGGTTTTCCCGGACTCGCACTGAAAATTTGAGGGAGGGGATGTAAAGCGATCGCTGGATTCATTTTGATTAATTCTTCACTCATGACCCGGGATTGCATTTACGCTCCTGAGATAAAATTTACTACCAGTTTAAGGGGCCAATGCAAATTTCAATTGGACGACATTTAACGCTTAGAAGTCCATAGCTTTTCAATCCCTCTCTTTCAGTTTTTATACTCCGGCATCCTTTGTCATCTATCTCTAGGGGGATAAAGACAATGCCCTGTTTCCAGTTAAACCCCGCGATGGGGATAACATCAGTAGCGAGGGCTACGGTTTTTTAGAAAAATCCAGAATAGGGAGTCAAGATAATACTTCCGTTCAGGGGACTCTTCCGAGTTGGAAAAAGTTCAATTTAATCTAATTTATTTTCCAGTGGACAAACCGAGGGAAAGTAACGGTAAAAGTAGATATTTTACCTGAGTTTGAGGTGGAGCGCCGTTGAGAAGGATAAGAATCCAGTGAAGACCAAGGCTAAGGTTTGGGTTTCGTCGGAGGTACAATTTGAGGTGGAGCGCTTATCATGTTCGCTTGATCGCCCCTACGGACCTAACCCCCTTTTCCCCTTTCCTTGCAAAGGATGGCGTAGAAGAGAAAAACCTGTTTTTTTCGGTTAATCCAAAGGTCTTGATACGCTATTGATGATGATAAAAATCCCATCCAGAAAAAGGCGAAACTGTGGATCTCATCGGGGCTACAAAACTGGCCAAACTTAACTCAGAAACTGGGTTTGGGATTAGAGAGTAAGGAGTTTTAGGGCGATCGCCTCGGGAGTCAAACTTTCTTGGACTGCTCCCAATTCAACCGCCGCTTTTGGCATTCCATAGACGATGCAGCTATTGGCATCTTGGGCGATCGTCTGCCAACCTGCCGCTCGCAAGACACTCAATCCCACTGCTCCATCTCGTCCCATTCCAGTTAGCAACACCCCTAATCCTTGTCCCGGCCAGTTTTCAGCCAAACTGGTAAAAAAAACATCCACCGAGGGACGATAGGGATTATTCCGGGGATGTTTAGTATAGCCGAGGGTGCGATCTCCACGCATGAAGAGATGATCGTTAGTTCCGGCAACGATAATTTTACCCGCCTCCGGGGTCATTCCCATTTGAGCCAATTCGACTTTTAACCGCGTTTGATGGGATAACCACTGGACAAAACTGGCGGAAAACTGCACATCGATATGCTGGACGATCACCACACATATTCTAAAATCCTGGGGTAACTTAGACAAAATCTTGGCGATCGCCGTGGGACCTCCCGTAGAAGCCCCGATCGCAACCAGGGGGGGAGAGGGTTTATTCGTATAACACGACTTAACCGGAATTAGATTTTTGGGTTCTTTGCTGAGGGGTTTACCCAGTAATTTATGAATTGTCCTAATTTTTTCCAGGAGGGTTTCTCCCCCTTCGGCATTTCCGTAATGTCCCAGAATCGGCGTAATCACGACATCGAGCGCCCCATATCCGAGGGCTTCAAATACTTGAGGTAAGTGAGTGTTAATACTTGAAGTCACCAGCAATATTGCACAGGGACAATCCCGCATAATCTGGCGAGTTGCTTCTACCCCATCCATCACCGGCATGAATACATCCATTAAAATGAGATCGGGTCGTACTAAGGCACATTTTTCTAGGGCTTCAGCGCCATTCCGGGCCACCCAAATAAGTTCGTAGTGAGGCACTGATGTTAAGACGCGCCGTAAGGCTTCAATTGCCAACAGCATATCATTAACAATAGCAATTTTCATACAGAGAGTGAGGTATAGTGACGAGCAAATCCCGAAATGTCTCCTATTATATCTAAATTCTCCCCTTTTTCTGAAATTATTTATTTAAAAAATAACTTATTCCCTGGAAGATTTTTAGAGGAAATTTACAAAAATCACGTCACCCATTCAGAAATAAGAGGTACTTGATCAGCGAAACTTTCCGGGGTTGCGCGTCGCCATTTTTGTGCTACGCTTATCCCAAAGACAGCCCGGATGGGCGGCTATAAAGGGTTTCTGCCACAAGGGTTCCAAAAGAGGGATCGCCGGGTGTGAGCCCAACGAGCGCCACTACCCCCGGGGGGTCAAATCTCATCCGGGGTGCCAATCATATCAATAACGGCATTTAGAAACGTATCATCATGAAAACTACTTTTTGTCAAGTAATAATTTGCCCCGGCTTCTAACCCTAATAGTCGATCCTCTTCCCGGTCCTTGTAAGAAACAATAATCACGGGAGTAGACTTCAGCTTGGCATGATTTTTAAGCTGCTTAACCAGATCAATGCCATTCATTCGGGGCATATCTACATCGGTAATAATCAGGTCATATTCCCCGGTCCTTGCTGCATTCCAGGCATCAACACCGTTAACAGCAACATCGACGTTATAGCCTTTATTTTGTAACAGTTTGCGCTCCATTTCTCGCACGGTGATGGAATCATCGACTACCAAAATTTTTCGATGATGTTTGGACTCTTTGACTTGGGTATCCTGAGTGATTTGACTTAAGCGCCCACTACTGAGGAGGAGATCAAGCGATCGCACCAAATCTTCCACATCGATAATTAAAACCGGCGATCCATCTTCCATTAAGGCGGCAGCACTAATATCCCGGACCTTGCCCAGACGGGGGTCTAGGGGTCGGACCACCAAATCTCGCTCACCCAGAAAGCGTTCAACGACCAAGCCATAATAGCTGGTGCGATCGCTCAGCACAATTACCGATAACAAATCATCATTGAGCTCGCTCTTTCCCAATTCCAGAACTTGATGAGCACTAACCAGACTAATATTTTGACCATTGAGGGTAAAATACTGCCGATTCTCCACCACAAAGATATCCCCCCGGTGAATCTGAACAATCCGATCAATTCGGGTGAGGGGAAACCCGTAGGGTTCGCCAGAAATTTCCACTAACAGGGTGCGAATCACCGATAGAGTTAAAGGCAATTGGAGATGAAAACGGGTGCCTTTTCCCAGTTCCGACTGAGCACGCAATAACCCGCCCACCTCCTGCATCATTCCCTTGGCAATATCTAACCCGACGCCGCGTCCAGAAATTTCCGTAACCTCAGTGACGGTGGAAAAACTGGGTAAAAATAAAAATTCCATCAGTTCAGTTTCAGTGAGCTGATGGGCGAACTCTGGATTAACCAATTGATTGGCAATCACCTGTTGCCGAACCTCGGCTAAATTGATGCCTCGACCATCATCAGAAATGGTAATCAATAGCATTCCTCCGCGATGAACGGCTTCGAGTCGCACGGTTCCTTCGGCGGGTTTTCCTGCAGCAATCCGTTCGCTGGGAGATTCTATCCCGTGGGCGATCGCATTTCGCAAAATTTGAGTCAGAGGAGCTTCTAGCTTCTCTAAAATGTCGCGATCGACCTTGGTTGCTTTGCCCATTATTTCAAATTTTACCGACTTCCCTAGCTGTTTGGCTAAGTCGCGCATCATGCGAGGAAAGCCAGATACCCCTTCGGAAAAAGGTCTCATGTGACTATCAATCACTTCCCGATAGAGACGGTCGGAAAGGTTCGCAAAACGACGAGCAAATAGTTCTAGCTCATTAAGGCGATTGTTAAGAGTTTCCAAACATTCTTTATCTTGAATTTGAGCAGTTTCCAGATAATTTTTCGTAGTGGGGGTGGTTTGATGTTCGCTCAATGAGCTTCCTAATTTTTCCAGGGTTTTTGATAATTGCGTCTGGTGTTTTTTGAGTTTGAGTAAGGAATCGGCAAAGGGTTGTAACCAATTGGCTTCAATTAAGGACTCTCCGGCGAGACCCATCAATCGATTTAAGTTGTCTGCACTTAAGCGGACGACGCGATCGCCACTGGAACGAGAGGACGGGGGGGATTGCACCCGGATCGGTTCAGGCGGTTCGGGTTCGGGAAACGGAACGAGGAGGGGCGTAGGGGGGGGTTCAACCGGGTTGAGATTCAGTTTTGGGGCGGGTGAGGGGATGGCGGGGCGATCGCCCAGGGTTGAAGGTTCTGGGTGAGCTTGGGGTGGGTCTTGCGTAGTCCCTGGGGAGGCGATCGCCTTAATTTGGCTGGCGATTAGGTCAATTTCCCGCTGATGTTGCTGCATCCAGCCTTTTAACTCAAGTTCCTGGACTTTCCCCATACTCAACAGCAGATCCACTCCGGAGAGCAGAATATCAATATGGTCTTGTGAAACCGTAATTCGACCTTCCCGCGCTGCTACAAAATAGTCCTCCATCACATGGGCGATATGGACCGCCTCATCTAGCTGAACGATGCGGGCCGCGCCTTTAATGGAATGAGCACCCCGCATTAATGCTTCGAGTTCTTTGCCTGACTGGGTATGATTTTCTAGCCCTAATAAATTTTCATTTAATAGGGCAGCCTGAGTTTCGACTTCCATTCCGAATAAATCCAGCATGGATAGATGACTCAAATCCATTTCATCTGTATTCACAAAATCCTCCGTTTCAGGGTAGAAAATACAAACTCTTCATCGAGGTAGTTTACTTTTTTATCTTGCCAATTTACAATCCATTTTGTATAAGTGACGGGGGCTTTTGACACCACCGCTGGGACTTCTTCAATCAAATGGCGATCGCAGCGGTGAATGCCTTCAATTTCATCCACAGCAAATACCCAAATATCTCCTTGAATATTAACCACAACCATCCGAGAATAAACCGTCCGAGTCAAATCCCCTTGCTGGTTTAACGGTTTCGGATGAGTGCTTTGTCGTTCTAACCCGAGGAGATTGCTCAGAGAAATGCAAGGTAAAAGTTCCCCGCGAATATTGACTAAGCCCAGGAGAATTTCGTTGGTGCGGTGGGGTAAAGTATGAAGGGTACAAGGCGGCGTTATTTCTTGAAATGTAGAGGCGGCCAGTGCTAACCATTCTACGCCTAGGCGAAAAATAACCAGAGAAAGTGGCTCAAAGAATTCTGCCGTGGCTCGTTGAAGTTGGGGAAGGGCATTGCGATCGCTGGTTATGGCTGTGCGAGTTTGAGCGAGTAAATCCGTCCATTCAGCGCGGTAGTTTTCAGGGGCTTCCCGTTGCAATAAATTGCGCCCTGCGCTGGTATAAACGGGGCAGTTGCGGCAATGGATGAATGTATTAAGTTGGGGACAAGAGCGATCGCCTTGTATTCCGATCTGATTCCAGCACTTTTCCGTCATAGAGCGCGCCTCAATGAATGGGAGAATTTTTCCAAGGAGTGACAGCCAGATGCTGGGCGATGAGGGTCAAAAACCGGATTTCATTGCCCTTTCTTGGTTAAGAATGGGCAAGAAGTTGGGACAGAAACCCAGTTTTTAACATCAGAAGTACCAAGGCTTTGGTTTTTTTGCAAAAATGCTGTAAACCTTGTCCTCAATCCAGGGAACTCAAGTTTGTTTTCTCTATAGCCCGCGCTTCGCGGGCTTTGTTTCTAGAGCCAGACCCTTGAAAGGGTGGGTTTTGACCGATCGCCCCTTAGATTTGCACCTTGAAGAACGAAATTTCTCGTTGCAATCCTTGAGCTGCTTCATTTAATTGCTCGATCGCCCGATTGGTATCCCGGAGAGCTTGGGCTGTTTGTCGGGAGGCTTCACTCAGTTGAACCATTGCATCACTAATTTGTTGAGCACCTTCCGATTGATCTTCCATACCTTTTGTCACCGCATCAAATCGGGGGGTGAGACTTTGAACCCGCTCAATAATCTTGCCAATTTGTCCGCTGATGGTGCGAACATCTTCAACCCCTCGGCTGACTTCCGTGGTGAATTTATCCATTTCCATCACCCCGGTGGAAACAGCAGATTGCATATCTTTGACCATACTTTCAATATCCAAAGTTGCGATCGCCGTTTGGTCTGCCAGTCGCCGAATTTCTCGGGCAACCACAGCAAAACCTGTGCCATATTCCCCTGCTTTTTCAGCTTCGATCGCCGCATTGAGAGAGAGCAAATTAGTCTGATCCGCAACTTTGGTAATCGTGGTCACCACACTATTAATGTTATTCGCTTTTTCGCTAATCACCCCCAATTTTGCCGAAATCGAGGCAGTCGCATTGGCTAATTGGCGCATGGTGTTTTCCATCCGCGTAATTTCCTGTTGGCCGGTTCCGGCAGCAATCGCCGTTTGTCCCGCCAGTTCCCCCACTTGATCCATCGTTTTAACTAATTCCCCCGAAGTCGCGGCAATTTCTTTTGCCGTTGCCACCACTTGGTTCGTAGACGCAACTTGTTCCGTCACCGTTGCTTCTAATTCTTTACCGGAGGCGGCAATTTCTGTAGTCGAACTGGTGATTTGAATTCCCGAATGTTGGACTTGACGAATTAAGGAATTTAACTTTTGGGTCATCTGAGCAAAAGCAACCGTTAACCGGCCAATTTCATCCTGGGTTTCCATCACCATCACTGGAGTGGTCAAATCTCCCGAGGAAATTTTTTCCGCGACTCGAACCACCCCGACAATTTTGGCTCCCAGAGGTTTGGCGATCGTGTTGCTAAAATAAAAGCCAAAAATTATGGCAGTCAAGGGACCGAGGATCATTCCCAGCACTACCCAGAAACGGCTTTGGGCGACATCTTGTTCCGCCTCGCTTACCACTTGGGAAGCCAGATTTTGATTGTATTTTAATACCTCGTCTAGGCTGGCTTCAGCGGCTTGATAGGCGGGAATACTGCGGTTACTGCGTTGGGCATTCATCTGTTCTAAAACCTCAGTAGCGGCTCGGGCCTTAGCCATTTGGGGACTATTAACTTGACCCGTCTCCCATAACTGGACCTGAGCTTCCCAAGGTTGCAAAATGCCGTAGGATTCAAATTCTTGATTCCGTTGCAGGAATTCTTCATGGATTTGCTTCCACTGATTCCAATCTTCAACAAAGTTATTATAAAGGCGGGTTTCTTCGGCATCATTACCGCCAATATTGTTGTACTCGGAAAATCCTTGATTAATTTGTTTCCATGCTAGAGAGATTCTTTCTTTGGCAAGAATTCGGCGTTCATTGGAACTGCGGGGATTGAGGAGCAATCGTTCGGATGACTGAACTTGGGTCTGCCCTTCGTTGATTTTCCATAAGGCGATCGCGCTCGGCATGGCGTTATTTGTAATCAGGTTGAGGCGATTACTTAACCGATAATTTCCCCCCCACCCGACTAAAGCAACGCTGAATACAATTAAGCCCATAAATATAAACGCCGCAAGCATTCGAGCTTGCAAGGAAAGATTCCGAAACATTTCTTTTTTTCCTTTGGTGTTGAAATAGCTTGGAGTGGCCCGTTTATCCTTAATCCCTGAATGATTGAGTGCTATTCCCCCTGAGATTTTAGGAGTCTTTGGATCCGCTGCCGAAGGGCACAGGCGTGGGTGAGCTCTCCATGAGATTCTTTGAGCAAGAGTAGATGCATCAAGGCTTCATAGTGGTGGGGTTCGAGGTAAATAGCTTTCTCCCAACATTGTTCAGCTCTCTCATAATGTCCCGCGCTTTGGAGGATTTCCCCTAATAAGACATAAGCATTGGCATCGGTGCGATGTTGACTGAGGTAAGTTTCGCATAGCTGTGCCGCTTCATTCAATCGTCCGAGATCCGCTAGATGCCTAGCCTGAATCAGGGGGGACTCCGGGATTCGCTTCGGGGGGGAGGGTACGCTAGGGGCGATCGCCCAGGAGGTTTGAGGATGTTCTCTTCTGGCTTCTGGGACCGCTTCCGCAGAATGCCCTGGTTTGGATTCGGGTTGGAATCCAGATGAGGAGCTAAGGGGACTAAGCTGGAGAACCTGTAATGTAGAGTGTTCAGGGTCATGCGGGGCGATAAAAAAGCGATCGCTGCCGTCGCTCTTTTGTCGCTTGCGATAAGCAAAAGCCCGAGAATGGCGCAGGGAGATGAATCGCTTTTCCAGGGCGGATCCGGCTTCAGCCGACCCCACAAAGAGCAGTCCCGTGGGAGATAATAAGCGATTTAACACTTGCATAGCGCGATCGCGAGCAGCCGGTTCTAGATAAATTAATAAATGACGGAAAAATATAATATCATAAAGCGGTTTTCTATATAAAAAAAGTGGCTGTAAAAGATTGCCGTGGATAAAATTTACCCTCTCCTTAACTGCCGGGGAAAGTTGATATCCGTGAGGGGTTTCCTTAAAATAGTGGTCGCGAAAGCGCAAATATTTACCCCGAAATGAATGCTCGCGATAAAGACCCTGGTGGGCTTTTTCTTGGGCTTTTTTACTGATATCAACAGCGTCAATCACAAACCTGTTTGGGGGTAAACCTGCATCTAGGAGCATCATCGCCAGGGAATAAGGTTCTTCTCCCGTGGAACAGGGAACGCTTAACAGGCGGAGGATATCTTCTCGATGGTGGGGTAACCAATCAAAGAGGACGTAACGCCGGAGAAACTCAAAGGATTCAGGCTCCCGAAAAAACCAGGTTTCTGGCACAACAGTCTCCTCAACCAGCGCCTGTAATTCTTGAGGGGAACAGAGCCAGACATTGAGATATGTGGCCAGATTCTCAACCCCACAAACCTCCATGCGCTCTCGAACTGCTTTGGCGATCGCATGGGAACCGAGGGTTTTGGGGTCTAATCCGATCGTCTTTGTGAGTTTTCGCTCAATTTCGTCCCAAACCATTGCTATTCACTCTCCCCTATTGGCAATAAGAAAGCTTCTGCTTGCTGTGAAAGTAAAGAGTCCAGACGCAACTGCTGGATTGTCCCTTCTTCGTCCATGATGATTTTGCCCAAATACGCTGCATTTTCTAAGTGGATTCCCTCATCGTTAAATTGAGATTCTGGGACATTCAGCGTATCGGTCACTCGTTCTGCCATTAACCCAATCAGTCGAGAAGTCTGGTTTTTTTGCTGATAATTGACCAGAATAATCCGAGTGCTTAAGCAATTGCCAGAGCCACTCCCTTGAATCAGATGACACAGATCGAGAACAGGAACAATGCTCCCTCGGTAATTAAACAATCCCGCCATATATTCCGGGGCGTGGTAGAGTTTTCTCAACTCTACAAGGGGAATGACTTCTACGACCTGGGAACAGCCTAGGGCATACCGATCAGGCCCGACATAAAACAGTAACATTAACATCGTTGAACTGGAGCCTAATCCGGCGCAATAGGAATGAAGGATAGAAGATAGATATATCTTCAATTGTAGCGTTCCCCTCATTGCAACTGAATTCTCCAATCCCTCCTTAAGCAACGGTAAACTGTAGAGCGCCGGTAGAAGGTGGAATCAAGGCCATCTAAAAATTAAAATTTCCCGAATAGGACTTACCCATGACCTCCCGGGGACTGCATTCAATGTAAGGGACCCAAAACCGGGTTTCTCGCCCACAGAAAGTTGCTGATTACTACAGTTTTTCTGAAGAAACCCGGTTTTTTAACCCCTACAGTACGGACGCCCTAGGGTAGAGGATCTAGCCGTAATGCTTCTGTCTAGGGAGTTTAAGCTTGGGTGATATAACCCTTATCTTTGAGATATTGCAGCACCTTGGTGATACTTTCTGCCTCGCTTTCGTCTTTGGTGGAGCATTCAATATCCGGATCGAGGGGAGCCTCATAAGGGTCATCAATGCCGGTAAAGTTTTTAATTTCCCCAGCGCGAGCTTTTTTGTAAAGCCCTTTGACATCGCGTTCTTCGCAGACTTCCAGCGGCGCATTCACGTAAACCTGAACGAAGTCACCAATTCGATGGCGGACTTCTTCGCGGATTTCACGGTAGGGGGCGATCGCCGACACTAAAACAATCACCCCATTGCGGGTTAATAAATGAGAGACAAAACCGATGCGGCGAATGTTTTCGTCGCGGTCTTCTTTACTAAAACCCAGTCCCTTTGTCAGGTTTTGGCGCACGATATCCCCATCGAGCACTTCGAGTTGATATCCAAGCGATCGCAGTTCTTTCTCCACTCCCTGGCTAATGGTGGTTTTGCCTGCACCGCTCAAACCTGTAAACCACACCGTGACACCACGCTGTTGCATTTTGACTTAACTCCAGATATTGTGCAATAAACGATTATTTCTCAAGCACCCTTCAAGGCTTTTCGATTGTACAGAAATTTGTCCCCCCTGTTAAATGGCTGATTCTGGGGGTCCGGGATCTGCGGGCGATCGCCCTTGAGGATTCAGTCTTCAGGGATCCATTCTAAGGGGCCTTCCAGGGTTTGAATCAGGGGACCCAGGGCATGGGAACCCGTGACGAAAATTTTCTCCGGTCCTGGGGTAGACAAACCACTGAGATAACTGCGGATTCCCTCCTCGTTGACCGCAGTTTTCACCGCCATTCCCCTAGAAGCGCCAAGACGAGAGACTTCCTCTAAAATGTCGGCGGCTAAGGCGCGATATCCTTCCATCATCGAGATCTGCAAGGTCCGACGGGACCCGATTCCCAACCAACCATTTTCTCCCAAGTCCCGCATTAAGTCATCGAGTGCCTCGGGATCGATGGCAAAGGTGACGCTTAAAAGGCTATGGGTTTGTTCTGCTTCTTCAAAGGCCAGATGGAGCGCTTTTTCATAACCATAGGGGTTTGTCAATACCAGTAAAATTTCTGCCATGTTAACCCCTCAATCCTACTAAGGGCCAATAGAATTGGCTAATGGCCAGGAACACCACAATGGAGATAATATCAAGCCAGACTCCCCAGCGCAGGACCGCCAGAGGATGAACATAGCCGCTACTCACGGCGATCGCCAAGGCGGGGGTACTCACGGGCAGCATAAAGCCTAAACCAGCGGGAATCACGACCCCTAGGGTCATGGCACGGGGTTCAATCCCATATTTTTGAGCCAGGGCCAAGGCTACGGGTAGAATGACTGCTACGGCAGCAGAATTGCTCATAAATTCAGTCATTGCCAGGGCAATGATCGTGACTGCGGCGAAGATTACCAAGGCGGACTCAACTCCAAAACCCAAAAGGATTTGGGTGAGGGCAGCAGCGGCCCCAGTATCATTGAGTGCCGCCGACAGGGCGATCGCACTGCCATACATGATAAAAATCCCCCAGTTGACATCTTCTTCGACCTCCCCCCAATTTGCCACTCCCAGAATAAACGTTAAGGTGACTCCCAACAAGGCGATCACATCTAAACCCCAGCGATCGCCTAGGGTGATCCACAACAGGATAGTCAGGATTAAGATTCCTGCGGTGATCACTTCCCGCCGAGAAATCTCCCCGAGTTGCTGATTACGCTTTTCCAGGAACCGTCGCGCTCTTGAGAGGGAGACTTCTTCCGTTTTTCCCACTCTCTCTAGGACAAAAAAGGCGACTGGCAACAGCACCAGCACCACCGGGGCCACAAACAGAGTCCACTGGCCAAAGGAAATTGTTTGACCTGTGGTATTTTGGAGAATCCCCAAGGCGAGAGCTCCCCTAGCCCCCCCGAGGAGGGTGGTATTCGAGCCAATCACGACTCCCCAGGCGAGGGATAAAAAGGCCGCCACCCCAAAGCCTTTCCCGGGTTTGGCTCCAGCGGCCCGCACCACCTCCAGAACAATGGGAAATAACATGGCTGCCACGGCATGAGCACTAATAAAACAGGACAACAGGGCCGAGAGTCCTAAAATGGCCGCGAGGATCTGGCGCTGACTGTTCCCACATCTGGATACCACCGCTAAGGCAATCCGGGTACTCAGTCCCGATCGCATGATGGGACTGGCGAGAATGAACGCCCCAAGGATGAAAAAGACCGCCCGGTTGCCAAAATAGGCGTAGGTGTCTTCGGCGGAAATTGCCCCACTAAAGGGGAGTAAGAACAGGATGACGATCGCTGTAACCGGCAGAGGCAGCAAAGTTGTCCCCCAGGAAAATGCAGCCAAACCAAATACGGCAAAGGCGCGTTGTGCACTGGGTTCAAACCCCGGAAGCGGGATGAGTAAGAGGATGGCATAAATCGCTACGGCGAGTAAGTAGCCGATCCAGCGATGTCGAAAGAGTTGCGATCGTTGCAATAAGGCAATGATTCGCTGGGAAATAAACCCAAAATACTGTTTTACGCCCATATTTGGTAGTCAAAGGGGTGAAGCGCGGTGTTGATGGGAGTCGGTTGAGGTCGCTGGCGATCGGCCAGGAGAATACAGAAGGCTGGACGAGAACGAGTTGGGGATTTCCGAAACATCCAGGTCATTATAGGCGATCGCTTTCCCCGTTCTAAACATTTTTCCGAGGCGACTACCGCCTGGATCGCTGTCCGTGGATTTTAGGATTAATTTAGATTAAACCTCTTGCCAAAATGCGGATTGATCCTCCCCAACCCCCCTCAAGAACGCCAATCGGCTTAAGAGAACTCCAAAAAATAAAATACCCACAAAACCCGCAGCGTCCAGCCCGGAGGCTACACGGACAAAGCCCGAGAAGCGCGGCGTCATACAGTCTTGTTAAGTGCTTAACCATCGGGATTTGGATGATTTATTTGTTGGAACACCCTAAGAGAATTTTGCAAGAGGTCTATTGGCCTTTGTCCAGTTATGAGATAATTAAAGAATTCCGGGGGCGTCGGTACTGTCTGCAATCCACAGAGTTCCAGACTCATGAGCACAGGCTGCGCCAAGGCCATCTAAGCTTACCTGAACCCATTACCAAGGTGCTGTTTATGGTTTGTTTGAGCGATCGCGCATTTGATATCCTCCGTGCGGAAATTGAAAAATCCGGCGGGACCGATGCCGCCAGCCAAATCCAGCGGCAAATGGCATTTAAGCGCTTAGAAAAACTTCGCCTCCAATCGGGTGAACCCGTTACTGCTGCCGAAATTCAAGAGCTTTTAGTTGATATTTATCCCCAGTTTGATCCACAAATCTTGCAAGCGGCACAGAAGGCGAATCGTCCTCCCGGACCCTTGAGCGCGCTCAAATGGATCCCTGTGGCGATGGCAGGGGTCGCAGGTGTCGCCGCCGTGGTTTGGGTGCTCAATCTTCCTTATCCCATGATTCGCCGTCCCGTTTCCAAGACAATGCCGGTGGTGTTGTTGCCGAGTTTTATCAGTATGGACCATAACTATCGGCAAGCGATTTCCCTGGTGGAACAAGCGGATCAACTGGTGAATCAGGCGACGAGTCGGGCAGATTTTGACTTGGGAACGTCCAAGGTTAAGCTGGCACAAAAATCCCTCGATCGCCTGCCGGTGTGGTTTTTGGGCTATTATCCCGAACGGTATTGCAGTTTGTTTGGTTGTAGCTGGCGCTTTACCCTTGATGAGTTTGAGTCGGCACGAAAGGCGATCGGGCGGATGGAAGCGACGCTGTTTCAGCAACAGAATGCTCAAACTCAGCTTGCGGAAGTGGAAACGGCGCTGAATACGGCGAAAGAGCAGTATCAACAGGCAACAAATTTGACGGAGAAACAGCAGGCGATCGCCGCATGGCAGTCGGCAATGGATCGCTTAGTGGAAATTCCCCCGGCAACCTTGGCGAGTCAGATGGCGCAACCGAAGTTGACAGCAGCAATGCGGGATTTTGAGCAAGTGGTGGGTTCAGCAAAGGGGAGTTTGCAAACGGCGACGACGATGGATGCGGCGAAGGCATTTGCCATGCAAGCGGCAGTCGCCTCCCAAAATCCGCCCCATTCGGCGGCGCAGTGGGAGCAAGTTCAGCGGTTGTGGGATATGGCGATCGCCCGTCTGGAACAGGTGACCCCGGATGCACCGGACTATTTAGAGGTTCAGAAAAAGCTGGCGGAATATGAGGTAAATCGCGGCACTGTGGCGACGCGCTTACAGGCGGAAAAGGATGCCGTGGAAACCCTCAACCGGGCAAAAGAGGCGATCGCCGATTGGCAGGAGTTGGCAAGAGTCGATCAGGATCAACTGGACTGGGGTAGACTCTCGGGTGACTTACGGAAAATTATCACCCAATTGGAGCAAGTGCAAGCCGGAACCACTGCCTCCGCAGAAGCGCAGGAGTTGCTGAAATTTGCCCGGGACAAAGATAAACAATTGCAGCCGTTTTAGGATTGAGGAGCCAAGGGCGCTTAACCCCCAGCAACGAACAAAGTACGTTAGACAAAGGTCTAACGCACCTTATTCTTTACATAGGGGCAATCATCATCAGGATAATTTTACCCCCTTGTTCTATTGATCTGCCGGAGCTGCGGTTTCAGCCGGTGCAACGATTTGTGCATCTACTTTAACATCTTGGACCCCGCGAATTTCCCGGGCTAAAGTTGGGATGGAATCATATTCTTGTTGGTTAGGAACCGTTCCCGTCACGGTAACCACCCCATCTTCAGCAATTACAGCCAACTTACCCTGGGGGATATTCGCTTCTAGCTTGCTCCGAACTTCACTAGCTAGGTCACTGTCGGCGCGTTCGAGGGGGTCACCCCCGGCGTTGTTTCGTTCTTCCCGCGCCCGAATATCGCTATTGAGTTGAGCGCGGCGAGTTTCATTCCGGGCATCCTCGTAGGTTTCTCCCACTTGGGCGGGTTCCTCCGCGCTGTCCCCCACACCGCTAGGAGCGTCAGCACTGGTACTTTCTACGTCCTGACAAGCACCGGCACCAAATAAAAGAGCAAGTCCCAGTAAGAAAGGAGTAATCTTTTTCATCGTTATTTTCCTGAATTTTTTTAGGTTTAGGGTAGATGTGCGATTCAGTTTGAATGAGTTAAACCACCTGCTTTTGAGGTGTCCTTAGCACATTGGAATCGCCCCAATTGAAATCTATGTGTTTAAAATTCTCTATGAGAACACAAGAGCTAGACGGCTGGAACCCTGTAAACTGAGGTCAATCAAGGGCCAGGGTTCCATCCTCATTCTTGGCTAAGAAAAAAGCTCTAATTTAGCGGCGGATATCCCGTTCGGTCGTATGATCAACGACCTTAACAACATTATCCTCATAGACGACATTGCCTTCGGTGCGCACCACATCCCGTTCCCGTTCAACCACGGGGGTGCGATTTTCTACCACGGTTTCTTGACGACGAACGACGTCGGTTTGATGATGCGTATCCTGGGTATGGCGAGCGTCATACACGCCCCATTCTTCGATGCCACCCCGATTTAAAATGGTGTCAGCGCGAGCGATGTCTGCTTCGCTTCCGTCTACAATCACTAAGTAATCACCCCGGGAGACGCGCTGTTTATACACTTCAGCCCGTTCTTCAGGAATACCCAGGCCCACTAAAGCACCGAGTAGGCTTCCAGCCGCTGCACCGAGGGCCGCACCACCGGCGGTCGTTGCCAGGGCGGTTGCGGTTGCACCCGCTAACATGATAGGACCAATGCCAGGAATGGCAAGTGCACCCAAACCGACGAGTAACCCCGTAATGGTTCCGATCGCCCCTCCGGTTGCTGCACCCACCGCTGCACCTTCATCGGCTTTATTGCCTCGGTCATCACCGTGGAGGTCATCCGAGATCGGACGATTTTCATCCTTGGCAATCACAGATACGCGGTCCATTGGGAAGCCACTATCTTTGAGTTCCCGCAATGCGCGTTCAGCTTGGCTGCGAGTGGGAAATGTACCAACGGCTCGTTTTTGGTGTGTTATAGCCATGTTTTCTCCTGTTTGAAAAATTTGTTTGCAAAAACTAGATATCTTTCTGTCTTACATCTCAATTACACCACGTCTGCCGGGGAGATTCATCCCTCGAAAGGGTGAAGTTAGTAACCACCAGGCGATCGCGCTTTGTGGGTCCGGTAACATCCCAGACCTGAATGGTAGTGGGGGATTGGGCGATCTGCTCGGTTCTTTTCCAGTCATTGGGGCTATTTTACCTCTACCCCTATTGAGAGATAAACCGGCGATCGGTCAATAGCAACAACCGGCAGGGGTTCAAACGTTACCACCCCCCTTCAGTCTTTATCCCCACCACGTGCCAAAGAAATCCCTCATTCCCCTCCACCAAGTCCTGGGTTCCAATTTAAAGCCCCAGCACTCCTTGTCCCTAAATGTCTAAAATGGCGATCGGGCCAATTTGAGAGTTTTCCACCTCTGCTAGGGCCGCATATCCCCAAAATCTCCGCCAAGACCCTACATTCTGCTAACTAGGGGCCTCCGAACTCGGCGGATGCAGCGGTTTTGCTCCCCGAGGAATTAACGTCACTGCCCGGTTTCCGATGGATTCCTACTCATGGCAGCAACCTGTCCACTCGGCCCTTGGAACCGTCAAAAACACCCCATCCACGGGACCGGCTGGGTTATGATGCTGCCAACTGGATTAGATTAGCGCCATCATAACCGGGAGCAATCTCCACCACCTGTTTTCCGCAACCCTGCAAGACTCGGATTTGTAATTGACGCATATTCCCCTAAATTCTTAATTCATTTTTTTTTCCGGCTAACGTAAGCCGAGGGGAACCTGTCGGTACAATAGATCCTAAGTCCCCTTGCCATGCGCTTCTGTTCTATGAGCTATTGCCTCAATCCCCATTGCAAGAAGCCTTACAATCCAGATAACGCCAAGTTTTGTCTGAGTTGTCGTTCTCCGTTAGGGCTTAAAAATCGCTATCGTACCATTCGCCCCCTCGGGGAAGGCGGGATGGGACGCACTTTTTTGGCCCTGGATCAGGACCGCCTCAATGCCCCCTGTGCGATTAAGCAATTATTACCGGCACCGGAAATCCAGTCTGATTCGCAAGCAATGGCAAAGGTAACGGAGTTATTTGAACAGGAGGCGCGGCAGTTGTTACTGTTGGGGGAACAACATTCCCAAATTCCAGCACTGTTAGGCTATTTTGAACAAGATAAACGGCTGTATTTGGTGCAGCAGTTTATTGAAGGAAAAACGTTGTGGCAAGAATTGCAACGGTTTGGGGCGTTCAAAGAGGAACAAATTCGTCAGTTGTTGTTAGATTTGCTGCCGGTATTACAATTTGTCCATGAACGGCAGGTGATTCACCGGGATATCAAACCGGCGAATATTATCCGTCGGGACGATGGGAGACAATCCTCCTCGGGTCAGTTGGTGTTAATTGATTTTGGCATTGCCAAACAACTGAATTCAGGCGGGGGGAAAACGGGGACGAGGGCGGGTACGGAAGGATATGCGCCGATGGAACAACTGCGTGGGGGACGGGCATTTCCGGCGAGTGATTTGTATAGTTTGGGGGTGACTTGTATTCAGTTGTTAACGGGGATTTCCCTCGATCGCCTCTATGATCCGGTGGAGTCGCGCTGGTTGTGGCAGTCGCACTTACAGCAAGTTGGACGCACTGTGAGCGATCGCCTTGCTGTCATTCTGAATAAGATGATCCAAGATTCCATGAAAGCCCGCTATCCCTCTGCATCAGCGGTTCTCCAGGATTTGAATACCGCAGGCAGTCGGAGTTTCCCCGGGGCAGTCACCCCCTTTGTTCCCGCAGTTCCCACCCCGCAAACGGTTCCGCCGAATCCCCTACTGGAACTGTTTAAAGGGCAAACCTGGGACTGTGACTCGACTCTCACGGGGCATACCGCCGCCATCAAAACCGTTGCCCTCTCCACTGATGACAAAATCATTGCTTCGGGAAGTGAGGATAAAACTCTGATCATCTGGGACCGTCATAGCGGCAAAGTCCTCTATACCCTGACTCAACATTCCGGCGCAGTTACGGCCCTCGTCATCTCCCCTGATGGCAAACTGCTGATTTCCGGCAGTACGGATAAAACGATTAAATTCTGGCAATTACCCACGGGCTTTTTGCTGCGCACCCTCACGGGACATACCGGCGCAGTTACGGCTCTCACAATTACTCCCGATGGCAAAACCTTAGTTAGCGGTAGCGCTGACAAGACTCTGAAACTCTGGAATCTGCGGACGGCACAACTGCAACAAACCTGGGAGGGACATACCCAAGGGGTTTCCTGCCTCACTTGTTCCCCTGATGGCAAAACGATCGCCTCGGGCAGTGACGATCGCACGATTAAACTCTGGAATCTGCGGAATGGAACGGTGAAAGCAACGCTGACGGGACATCAGGAACGGATTGAGGCAGTGGCGATCGCCTCGGATAGTCAAACTCTCGCCTCGGGCAGTCGGGATAAAACTATCCAAACCTGGCAACTGGATACGGGCACAAGATTAGCCACTCCCAAGGAACATTTAAGCGGATTTCAGGCGATCGGCTATCTCCCCTTACCCCCCACTCTAAATCCCGGAAACGGTCATATTTTAGTCAGTGGCAGTGAAGACAAAACCCTGAAAATCTGGCATCAAGAAACTGGCAACCTCCTCCACACTCTCACGGGCCATAGTGATAGTATAACCTGCTTGGCCTTGAGTTGGGATGGTCAGACGATTATCACGGGCAGTGTTGATAAAACCCTTAAAATTTGGCAGAGTTTAACCCCTTAAAATTATAATTTTTAACGATATGAACCATTGTTTAAATCCAGCTTGTCAACAACCGAAAAACCCCGAGGGAAACAAATTCTGTCAAACCTGCGGTTCTAAACTTCTGCTTAGAGACCATTACCGCGCCTTAAAAGCGATGGGCAGCAGCACTTATAGCCGCACTTTTTTAGCCGTCGATGAAGATATTCCCTCCAAACCCTTCTGTGTCATCAAGCAATTTTTTCCGCCGCGAACCGTCAGCGAAGCCCAAAAAGCAGCGGAACTTTTTCAACGAGAAGCGGTACAATTAGACCGCCTGGGACAAAATCCCCAAATTCCCCGCCTCCTTGCCTATTTTGAACAAGATAAACATCAATATTTAATCCAAGAGTTCATGGAGGGCAAAAACCTTGGGGAAGAACTCCAAGAGTCCGGGGCTTTTTCGGAAGACCAAATTTTTACTTTCCTTAAACAAATTTTACCTTTGCTGCACTTTGTTCACAGCAATCAAGTGATTCATCGGGATATCAAACCGGCCAATATTATTCGCCGTCCCCCCGTTGCCGGAGGAGATAGTTCTTCGCAAAGTCGTTCAGATTCTTTGCTATTGGTGGGATTCAGTGCGGTTAAAAGCATTTCCAATCAACCCCAAGTAGGCAATGCCACTATCATTGGAAGCCCGGAATATACGGCATCAGAACAGTTAAGGGGAACCCCCACTTTTGCTAGTGATTTATATAGTTTAGCGGTAACTTGTATTGAACTATTAACCCAAACCAGTCCGTTCAATCTCCGACATGGGAATGAGTGGGAATGGCGACAATATCTCAGCCGCCCGGTGAGTACGGCTTTAGGGAAGATTTTAGATAAATTGCTGCAAGATAAAGCGAGTCAACGCTATCAATCTGCCCAAGAAGTATTACAAGATTTGGAAACTTTACAACCGAGGGAATGGAAGTCTGTTGAAACCTTTGCCTCGGGTAGTCGTATCCGCTGCGTGGCAGTCAGTCCCGATAGTCAAATGGTTGCCAGTGGCAGTGAAGAGAATCGCATCCAATTATGGTATCCAGGAAGGGGAAAGTCTGGGGAACAGTTGGGGAATTGGCTATCGGGACATTCGGGATGGGTACAGGCGCTAGTTTTTAGTCCTGATGGGAGATTGTTAATCAGTGGCAGTTGCGATCGCAGTCTGAAAGTATGGGATTTAGGTATGGGAAAACTGCTGCGATCGCTGGGAGATTGGTTCGCACCTCATAACGGCTGGATTAATGCGATCGCCCTCAATCCTACAGGTACAATTTTAGGCAGCGGCAGTACAGATACAACGATTAAACTCTGGAATATCAGTACCGGGAAGCAATTTGCTACCTTAACGGAACATCAAGGAACTGTAGAATCCGTTGCCATTTCTCCCGATGGCAAATTATTAGCCAGTGGCAGTGGCGATCGCACCGTAAAACTATGGGAATTACCCACGGGAAAAGCGGTTGCAACCTTCACAGGTCATCAGGATATGGTGCGATCGGTTACTTTCAGTCCCGACAGCCAAATTCTCGCCTCGGGCAGTCGAGATAATACCATAAAATTGTGGCAAGTAAATAGCGGGGAACTGTTAGGAAGTTTAACCCATACAGATTGGATTGAGGCGGTGGCATTTAGTCCCCAGTCACCCTTAATTGTAGGGGGAACTCGCAACGGTGCGATCGGCTTTTGGAATCCCTATACCGGAGAAGCATTAAATTTAGTGCAAGCGCATTCGGCATCAGTAACCTCTGTGGTATTTCCACCCAATGGAAGGGCGATGATTAGTGGTAGCGTAGATGGCACTATTAAACTGTGGCAAGCTATAAACGGGGGGAGGTGAAGTCCCGCCCATGCTAAAATTTAGGTTGCGCCTCATTCTGATTTATGCTCCTAAACCAAGTTTCGGGGACAACTCTGCCGTTTCTAAATCAGCAGGATACTCGGGTGCTGAAATCCCACTCTTTGCACTTGCAAAAAAGTTCAGTATAACTGTGAAATTCCTCTAATTTATACTAAAAATAACTCAAAATTAGTATCGGTTGAGTGAATTAGTTCGATGTATAGCGGTTCCCGGACTCATGAGGTACAGTAGCAACAATGAGCAAACCAATTGCGAATATCTTGTTGAGTGACTTG
>NZ_JAMXFA010000088.1 GCF_025370785.1 Laspinema olomoucense D3b | reverse complement strand
TTGGTCGCTTTAAATAATGTGGACGCCACGAGGATTACTCCTGTGGATATTGTGATGATTTAGGGGAAAGTTGGGGGGATTTTTTCCCATTAAAAAGTTGGATATTTCTCCCTCTCGACAGCAGTATCACGGCTGCTAAACTCAACCGATAGGCTGCTAAAATGAGGTTAAATCCGAACCCTTGCCTCTCGGAAGCCTCTTTTCTCAATCAGGGCTGGTATCTACCCGAAAAAACATTTTGGAGTAGTCCCGATGATCAGTAATATGGATTCCCTTATAACTCAAAACAAGGGCAGATTTTCTTCGGCGAAATCATTAGTTTTTATTGATTCTAACGTAGAAAATTATCTCAGTTTGATTCCCGGTGTTTGGGAGAATTTTCAGGCGATTGTGTTAGATGAGTTTGCTGATGGCGTCCAGCAGATTACTGAGGTTTTAGAAAGCCTCATGAGGCAGGGTCAACCTGTAGAATCTCTGCATATTATTTCACACGGTAGTCCCGGTTGCTTGCGCCTAGGGAAGGTGATGTTATCCGCTGATAATTTATGCGAATTTCAAGAAAGTTTGCAGTCTTGGTCTAGGGCCTTGATTCCCGAAGGCAATCTGTTCCTCTATGGATGTCAAGTAGCAGCAGGAATCGGTGCCGAATTTGTAAGAACCCTGAGTCGCTTGACGGGGGTTAATATTGCCGCATCCGTGGATATGACGGGCAATTCAGAACGCGGAGGTAACTGGGATTTAGCCTTTAGAACGGGAGAAATAACCGCACCCTTGGCACTCAAACCCGAGGCGATGATGGCATATTCGGGAGTTTTGGCGATTCTAACAGTGACGAATGCCAATGATAGTGGGGCGGGGTCTTTAAGAAATGCGATCACCTCTGCCCAAGGGGGAGACACCATCCTGTTTGACTCTAGTCTTGCCAATCAAACCATTACCCTGACTAGCGGTCAATTAGAACTAAATAAAGACCTAACCATTGATGGCTCAAATGCTGCTGGGATTACGATTAGTGGCAATAATGCCAGTCGAGTTTTCTGGGTTAGCAATTTCCGAACAGTTAACTTGGCTAACTTAAATTTAATTAATGGAAAAACCCTTGAAACGGGAATAGATGGTTCGGGTGGAGCAATTTATACTCGGTCACGGGTCAACTTGAACATTGAAAATGTTAATTTTAGAAATAATTTTACTAGAGGAGAAGGAGGTGGAGCAATTGCGACAGGCAATAGTAGTAATATAACTATAACTGGCAGTATATTTGATGGAAATGATGCAACGGCAAGTCAAAGCGAACGTGGGGGGGGGCTATTTCCACATTTGGAAATAGCATCCTTACTGTTAAAAATAGTCAATTTCTTAATAACAAAGGAATTAATGGAGGGGCAATCAATACTGCTTCTACTCTTTTAAATGTAGAAAATTCTACATTTATTAATAACGACACAACAGCAGGAGCATCCATAAATCAAGACCTTAGAGGTTTTGGTGGAGCCATTTTTACTGATGGAGTCTCTGCAAGTTTTGGCGGAACTTCGGGAACGAGCGTAATTCGTAGTAGTCGATTTGAAGGGAATATAGGAGTCGGAAAAGGAGGCGCAGTTTTTTTCTTTATTTATGGTGAAAATGGAGATAAAGGTATTGTTGAAGATAGTATTTTTGTCAACAATATTATCATTTCTGATTATTTAAATCAAGCGTTAGGAGGAGGCTTGCGATTAGGAAATGGAGATTTCACAGTGCGCAATACTACTTTTTATAACAATGTATCTCAGGGCCAAGGAGGTGGTTTATGGATTGACAATAAATCACCAACTACTATCATTAATAGTACCTTTTCTGGAAACAAATCAGAAAATTCCGATGGAACTGGGGGTGTAGGTGGTGGGATCACAACTTTCTCTCCGACGACCATTGTGAACACAACTATTGTCAATAATCAAGCAGGTGATGTAGCCGGAGCAATTTTTACCAGTCTCATTTCGCCTCCCATTACACTGTCAAATACAATTGTCAGTAATAATACAGCAGGAAATGGATTAAGTCGGTTTCAGCAAACGAGAAAAGAGCTAATTGATGGCGGGAATAACATTCAATTCCCCAGCAAAAATCTGAACGCTTCTCAAGATGTTAACGTCACCGCCAATGTGCGGATCGCCGACCCCCTATTAGGACCGTTGCAGGAAATAGATGGATTTTTGATTCATCCCTTACTACCCGGAAGTCCTGCCATTGATGCGGGTAATAATGCCGTAGCACCCACCACAGATACACGGGGACAAATTCGGCCCTTTGATGGGGATGAGAATGGGACGGCAGTGGCCGATATTGGGGCTTATGAATTCACCGTTCCCATCCTCTCAGAATTGCCGATTGAAGTATTACTAGGAACCACGGC
>NZ_JAMXFA010000087.1 GCF_025370785.1 Laspinema olomoucense D3b | reverse complement strand
GATTAAACTAAGCCGGGCAGTCGCCCACCCGACTCGTCTTCAGAACCGTGCGTGAAAGTTTCCCTTCACACGGCTCCTCAACAGTTTGGCTCTTGTCATGAGTACCAAGACTGCCATCGCTGGCAGTTTTGACATCGTGGCAATGTCGGTGAAGAAGTTGGAGGTTCTTGTAAGTATCCTTTCCACCTTTTGATTTGGGGATTATGTGGTCCATTTCCACTATATCTTCTTCACGGAAGAATAGCCCGCAATGAGCGCATTTGCCCTTTTGTTTCTTCAGAAGTTTGGATATCTTCGAGGGAACTCCAGGTTGTTCGCCCAGTCTTGAACTCCAGTATTTTAAGTTGCCATCATATGGACTGGCTTCGCCTTTAACTTTCACATGGCGCACGATTGGTGTTTTGTTGTGACTCTGTAGTTGCATCGGGTTCATTTCTGACCGGGTTGCAAACGCCCATCTGCGATTACCAATCGTTTGCCAATATTTCCGAGCTATCCATTTACCCGTTTTATTTGGGTGTTTTCTTTTTCCCCATTTGACCAGTTTCCAATACATGAGTTGGTCCAATTGGGCAAAAATTTCCTTGGAAACAACTGTTGAGTAATAGTTGCTCCATCCCCTGACCATCGGGTTAAGATGCTTAATTAAGGCTTCTTGCGGTGCGGTGATATGAGAATTTATTACCTCTTTCAGTTTCTGGTAATGGTTTTGGATGGCTTTCTTGCTGGGTTTGATGATGGTTTTGAATCCTAGAGGTTCTTTATGGGTATTCTTTCCGGTTTTGTATTTTCCAACTTTGTGTTGTCGGATATTGAAACCAAGGAAATCGAACCCCGGATTGTTACCTTCTAATGTATGGGTTAGGTGTGTTTTAGCCTCTTTGAGTTCTAGACCTATTCCTTTCAACCATTCCTGAATGTGTTCACGACATTTTCTAATTACATCTTGGTTTTCATGGATGATTACGAAGTCATCAGCGTATCTGATTAGAGATACCGCATCCCTTCGATTCGTTCGGCTACCTTTTCCGGGTAGCTTTTCCACCATGTCCTTAATGCTTTTCTCCATGCCATGAAGGGCGATATTTGCCAATAGGGGGGAAATGACCCCGCCTTGTGGCGTACCCTCATCTGTCGGAAATAGCTGTCCGGAATCAATTACCCCAGCCTTTAACCATGCTCGGATTTGACGTCTGATGGCGGGGAATGTTTCGAGCTTATTGAGTAAGCTGTTGTGGTCAATCTTATCAAAACATCGTGCAATATCTGCATCTAACACCCATTTGGCTTTACACCTTATGGCCGTAAAGATTGCTTCTCTTGCGTCATGACAAGACCTTCCTGGTCTAAACCCATACGAGTTGGGTTCAAAAACAGCCTCCCATTGTGGCTCTAGTGCCATTTTGACTAAGGCTTGTGCTGCACGGTCATACATCGTAGGTATTCCTAATGGTCTCTTTTCATCTCGACCTGGTTTAGGTATCCATACCCGTCTGGCGGGTTTGGATTTTGAGCCGAGTTCCAGTTGACCTACCAGATTCAAGCGTGCTACTGGGGACAAAGACTTAACTCCGTCCACTCCTGCCGTCTTTCGCCCCTGGTTATCCTGCGTTACCCGCCTGACCGCTAACAGCTTGGCTGACCAGCTTTTGAGCAATATCTTCTGGAGTCCGCGAACTGTTTTGACATCGCCACGACGCTTGGCTTGATAAATTCGTTTTTGCAAGCGGAATACACGGCGTTCAACCGATTTCCAGTTGATTTGTCGCCATTCCAGTCTCACCGTATTAATCGTTTTGGAATTGTTAATCGTTTTGGACATAATTGCTACTTAGACTTTATCTTCCAAATTGTCGTGAGTCCGTCGGCATATCCAATCCATTACGGATTGGCTTTCGCTTCTGACTCAATCTCTCCTCTCGTTAGCTTGCGGGTGGTTCCCTACTCAAGACTTCGACCTTTTCCTTGAGAGCATGACGAGGGGTTATTTCGTTCCAGATATCGATTGGTTGTGCCTTTAGGATGCCACTCTACGCCGGGTTTATGATGGGTGTATGAAAGGTCAGTTATCGACCTGCCTTTCCTTTTATCCTCAACCTTTTGGTTACTGCGTATCAGTTTAATTTTCGCAGGTTAGTTGTAACGACGCTTTATGCATGGGTTCGTTTTCCTGTCCATAGGCACTTGCTCGATGGGGTACTCGTTTAAACCCGAGTTTAACCACCTTTCATCCCCGCTTCACGGATTGAAGACCACTCTCTACCGTGGGGGAAGTGCTTTCACGCGATACACCTCGCGGGATGGAATTACACCATCATCGATATCTAGTTGTCAGGGTTCAGTTGGGGTTGCCCCCTTCTTTTCATCCCTGCCAGTCATCCCTGAGTGTTGCTACTCATTTCGACTGAACGAATCGCAC
>NZ_JAMXFA010000065.1 GCF_025370785.1 Laspinema olomoucense D3b | reverse complement strand
TTATGCGGTTTTTAGCAAAAGATCCGGAAAATCAGCTATAACCGGCCATCGGCTAAAATCAAGCAAAACTTTTTATTCTAGCATAAAATTATTTTGCAAGAGGTCTATTGAAAGTGCCACGGTAGGAAGGGCAGATAATTTTAAGAAGTTTGGGTTGACGGATTGCGGAATTATCGAAGTTTCCCGAGATAAATATCTGGTACTCACTGACGATTTTAAATTAGCGAATTATCTGCAAAAAATAGGGATTGATACAATTAACTTTAATAATCTTCGAGGTTTATGGGAGTAGACAACAAGCGATTTTGCTATGGTTTTAACGAAGGAAATTTTTTATTCACTTCATAAAGGGCAGAGGTGAAGGGGATGCTACGGTATGAAATTATCATGTATTGGAGTCAGGAGGACGAGGCATTTATTGCGGAAGTGCCGGAATTGCCGGGTTGTGCTGCTGATGGTGCAACCTATCAGGAAGTGTTGACTAATGTAGAAGTCGTTATGGAGGAGTGGATGGAGACAGCGCAGGCATTAGGGCGTCCAATTCCAGAAACGAAAGGAAAGGAAGGTTTCTGTTCTTTCTGCCTGCGCGAGTTGTATCAAGAAGTGGAGGACCGGATTGAATGGATAGAGTAGAGTTGGAGTCATTAATCCCCGATTGATTTATCGTCCTTGCCAATTCAACCATTCGAGGCGATCGAGACGGGCATTACCGAGGACATTTTCTGGGGGAAGCTCCATCATGGGACGACGACTTTCCCTTTGGATTGGACCATAAATATATTGAATCCGATCGCTCTCTGGGGAACGACAAATGACGTAGCCTGTCAGGTATTCCTCTCCAGGGAAGCAGTCAAATCGACTGGAACCGGGGGTTTGGTTGTAAGATGTGCCAATGGTTACTCCTCCGGGTCCTTCGATGGATTCATCATAGATGGTGATCCGCAGAATGCCGAGGTTGGGATTATTGGCGTCTTGGGGGTCCATTCGAGCGACTAGGATACTGTTGTCGTAGACTTCGATAGCAGGATATAACATCCCTTCCAGAGAAATTTGGCTGGATTCAACGCGATAGTTGGGAAACAGGGCCTGGATGCGATCGCCGTTAAAGGGAGTATTCGCCCCCACTTCACCCCATCCCGAGTGCCCTAGCGGAGGACTCTGATAATTTGCCACCTCCTGAGTATTCGCTGTACCAGGATGATCCGCCGCAAAGGTTTGGGAGTCGGAATTATAGCCCAAAGTCAGGGTCATCAACAGTGCAGCAACTCCGAAACCTCCCCGGAACCCGTACCCTGGAACGCTACGACGGACGAATTCTAAGATAGATTGAGCAATTGAGGACGATGAATCATTCATGGCAACTTGCTTCCATCGCACAAACGAAGATACAGGATTGATTATAGCTTAATTTGGACGGAATCCAGTTGTGATACGGAATTCGGTTGTAAAAGGTCTATAAAAACCCGCACCCTGAAGGGTCTGGCTCTACGGACGAAGCCCGCCTGCGCGGGCTAAAGAATAAAACGACTTTTACCAACCGGATTTGGTATGATATGTCTATAAAAACTAGCTTGCTACAATCGGATTTGATATAACTCCAAAAAATTAGCCCGCGCAGGCGGGCTTTGTTCGTATAGCCCCAGGCTTCAGCCTGGGGGGGCTGGGGGCTTTTTCTTAGTCTATGACGCCACTTTCGCAGTCGATCGCGTGCGTCGGCGTCCCGTAGTGGCAGGTTGTTCTTGTACCGTGGGCGGTTCTTGGGGATTTTGCATCAAGAATACCAGCAACGGATTACTTTGCAGTTCCCGGCGTAACATCCGTTGTATATCCCGCTCAAGGTGATTCTGTAATCCCGTCCAGTCAACTTCTGGAGTACCATCTTCCAGGGTGCGGGAGAACTCAGACCAGCGATCGCTCAAAACTCCCTCAATTATTTGACCAATCCATTTTTTCAGCAGATTAGGCTCAATGGATGACACCACCCCGCGCAAGTGAGTCGCCGTGTCAGCGGCTAATTTACCATCCCAACCGATCGCCGCTGCAATGGTCACAACTCCATCTGCTGCCAACTGTTGACGTTCTTTGAGCACTTCATCCTTGACCACCCCAGAACGCGAGGCATCCACCAGCTCAATCCCTGACGGTACTTGATCAATAATGCCGATACTATCCGTGGTTAATCCGACCACATCGCCATTATTGATAATCACCATATTTTCAGCGGGAACCCCCATGCTTTGTGCGATTTTTGAGTGTTGCACCAGCATCCGATGTTCGCCATGAACCGGGAGGAAGAATTTTGGACGAGTTAAAGCAATCATCAGCTTATGCTCTTCTTGGCAACCGTGACCGGAAACGTGAATCCCTTGATTCCGTCCGTATATCACATTTGCACCTTGTATCATCAGCTTATCGATGGTATTCACCACGGCAATGGTATTGCCGGGAATCGGATTCGCTGAAAATACCACCGTATCTCCCTTGCGAATTTTAATTTTGCGGTGTTCCCCGTTAGCAATTCGGGTTAAGGCAGACATTGGCTCACCTTGAGATCCGGTAGTCAAAATTAGCACTTTGTCGTCTGGTAGGGAGCGAATAGCGTGCAACGGGAGAAACAAGCTATCTTCGCACTTAATATATCCTAAATTACGGGCGTGTGCGATGACGTTGAGCATTGACCTGCCCACCACACAGACGGTGCGTCCTTGTTTTTTCGCCAAGTCCAGAATAATATTCAGTCGATGGACCGACGAGGCAAAGGTGGTGACTAAGATGCGACCCTCGGCTTGAGAAAAGACGCGATCGAGATTGGGATACACCGATCGCTCTGATGGAGTATAACCCGGGACTTCCGCGTTGGTGGAATCACTAATCAGGCAGAGTACCCCTTTTTCTCCATATTCCGCCAGTCGTTGCAAGTCGAACTGTTCGCCATCGACGGGGGTATGATCAATTTTGAAGTCTCCGGTGTGGATCACGATGCCGACGGGGGTATGAATTGCCACGGTGAAGCTATCCGCCATCGAGTGGGTATTGCGAATATACTCGACCACAAAATGTTTACCGAAGCGGACGACATCCCGAGGACCCACGCTTCGCAGTTCGGTGCGATCGCTGACTCCGGCTTCTTCTAACTTGCCTTCCAGCAAGCTCATTGCCAAGCGCGGACCATAAATCACCGGAATATCAAACTGTTTTAAATGAAAAGCAATCCCGCCAATGTGGTCCTCATGACCATGAGTGACCACCATGCCTTTGATTTTATCTCGATTGTCCCGGAGGTAGGTCATATCCGGGAGGACGATATTCACCCCATGCATCCCATCGGTGGGGAACGCTAAACCGGCATCGACGAGGATGATTTCGTCCTCAAACTCAAAGACGCAAGTATTTTTGCCGATTTCATGCAATCCACCCAAGGGAATAATTTTTAGGGTGGGTCCGGACCCCTTGGCGGATCCATTTTTACTCACTGTTTTCTTTTCTTTGGCGAGTGTAATTGGGCTGTTAGTCATTTTTCTGTGTTCTCTTTTATGGTTGATTGGTTATCGAGAGTTGGTCGGGTTGTGATGAAACAAAGATGAGAATTTATAACCGATGCCCACTCCTGCAACGGTGTTTCTTTTGGCTAGAATTACAGCAAATTAAGCTGCTGCATCACGACCTCTAAGGCTTTTTTGACTTCATCCGATGCTTCACACAGCGGGGGACGAGTCGATCCCACGTCCCACCCTTGAAGGGTTAAAGCACACTTGAGGGGAATAGGATTGGTCGTGGTAAATAGGGCTTTGAATAAGGGTAAAAGCTTGAGGTGAAGCTGGGTTGCTTCTTGGGTTTTCCCGGTTTGGTAGGCTTGAATCATCGATTGGAGGGTATCTCCTACCAGATGCGAGGCAACGCTGACCACTCCAGCAGCCCCGATCGCCAGCATGGGTAAGGTTAAAGAATCATCCCCAGAATAAATCTGAAAGTCTGGTGGGGTCAGGCTTCTGACCAGGCTGGCTTGGTCTAAGCTACCACTGGCTTCTTTAATCGCTGTGATGTTTGGAATCTCAGCCAGACGGGCAACGGTTTCCGGAAGGAGGTTTTGACCCGTCCGCCCCGGAATGTTATAGAGCATGATCGGTAAATCCGGGCAGCTTTGCGCGATCGCCTGAAAGTGCCGATATAACCCTTCTTGGGGGGGTTTGTTGTAATAAGGAACAACTTGCAGCGAGCCATCTAACCCTATATTAGCAGCTTTTTGCGTCGCGGCGATCGCCTCCCGGGTAGAATTCGATCCAGTTCCAGCAATCACTTTGCCTCGGCTACCGACAGCCTTTTTCACCACCTGGAATAATTCATACTCTTCATCCCAGGTTAGGGTCGGTGATTCTCCCGTTGTGCCACAAACGAGCACGGCATCAGTTCCATGTTCGACTAAATGAGCGGCCAGCTTTTCTGTAACACCATAGTTCACACTACCGTCTGCATTAAACGGTGTAATCATTGCGGTGACAACTCGTCCGAAATTCACCACGCTCTCCTTATTATTTATCAGTTGTGTATTCAGGTTGTTGATCCATCAGGTCGCGATCGCACGCTTTAGAGAAATCTTTCCCCAATGCGTGAAACTCCGACCCTCCGTCAAACTGTAAAAAGTGAATGCTAACAGATGGGACTCAATCCCATATCCGTCATACTTGATATGGTTCTACCCGCATAGTGTCTGGTCATCGGTGCAGACTGGAGCCAGCAAGTCCTGGGAGGCGATCGCCCTTTCAGAGGAACCGTTAAACGCCCAGATTTACCAAGGGGTAAACACTGACCATCATTTTCGACCCTAACAAAAGGAACTCCAAAGGGCGATCGCCCCAGTCTAGGACTACAACATCGGCTACAACATCAGTGCTAACCTCGATCCTTGACTCCGAGTCAGCTTGCCGATGACATTCACCCCGGCATTCTAAACAGATACAGCCGCTGCCGGTCGAATCCAATTTCGAGTCACCAACAATTCAGCAATTTGCACCGCATTCAACGCGGCCCCCTTGCGAATTTGATCGCCACTCAGCCAGAGTTCTAACCCATTCGGCCCAGAAATATCCTGCCGGATCCGACCCACCAACACTTCATCACGACCCGTCGCCTCCATCGGCATCGGAAAATAATTCGCCTGCCAGTCTTCCACCAACTTAACTCCAGGAGCAGAGGCTAAAATTTCCCGAGCCTTCGATACGCTGAAAGGCTGGGCAAATTCTAAGTTCAACGCCTCCGAATGCGCTCGCAACACGGGTACGCGCACACAAGTGGGACTAATTCTAATGTCAGGATCCCCGAATATTTTGCGGGTCTCATTGACCATCTTCATTTCTTCCTCGCAATACCCTTGGTCATTCAGGGCCGAATTATGCGGGAACAAATTAAACGCCAAGGGATAGGGGAAAATATCCGTTTTCGGCGTCTGACCTTGCAAAATAGCCGCTGCCTGCTCTTTCATTTCTTCCATTGCCCGGGCACCAGCACCGCTGGCAGATTGGTAAGTGGCTGCCACAATCCGCCGTACGGGCTGGACTTGATGCAGGGGCCATACTGCCACCGCCATCAAGATTGTCGTGCAATTGGGATTAGCAATAATGCCTTGATGGTGCGCGGCTGCCTCTGGGTTCACTTCCGGAACCACCAGGGGGACATTCGGATCCATGCGAAAGGCACTGGAGTTATCCACCACCACAGCACCGGCGGCGACTGCTTTGGAGGCCCAAGCCTTAGACGTGGAGCCACCGGCTGAAGCCAGGACCACATCCACGTTCTTGAACGAACTTTCTTCGACCACTTCTACAGGAATTTCTTCCCCTCGAAAGGTCAAGGTTTTGCCTGCCGATCGCGGTGAAGCCAATAGCTTTAAATCGGACATCGGAAAGGCGCGAGAGTCCAGCAACTCTAACAACTCAGTGCCCACGGCACCCGTGGCGCCGAGAATGGCTACTTTATATGATTGCGACAAATTACATTCCTCCAAACAGGTTGAGATATAAGTCTTGAGTAATAATAGATGCGATTCAAATAGGTCTTAAATAGATATCAGGTGTTTTCCTTACATGAGTTTTTAAAGGGCCAGGACTGGGAGCCATCCTGGGGAATTTACTCCCCTGTCTCGGTCTACAGAGTCTGGCTTAGCCTGGAGGACAGTTCTCCAACTCCTACTTTATCCCGAACAGATTGGATAGTTTATTTAACGATAACAATGTATTTATTGCAGGTTGGAAACCAAAAGTCAATATAAAATAGCCTTCAGTGAAATAACGGTTATCTTATTATACTCATGATTGGCTGAAAAATTTTGAGATTCCGGATGCGATCGCACCCAGAACCGACCCCGGGGGGCTCAGGGGCTTGCTACTTCAGGTTGTTCCCGAAGTCGCGAATTCCCTAATTTTACTCAGGAAGGGCCGATCATCCCATCGAACCTTCCATATAATAATGGGACTGGCTTCCTAGAGTCTGGGGCCAGAGTGGGTAACCCTTCAACAGAGCGATCGCCCCAAAGAAATTACTCCAGCACTTTTTTTGGTAAAATTTTAGATTCTCCCTAAAAAATAGCTGTATAGCCCATTGTTCAAGGGATAATCACCCTCAGAGCGGTGGTTTTTTATGGAAAGGCGATCGCCCTTGATGTCCTGGATCGGCTAGGATCTATAGTTGCAGCAAAGATAGCCTTGGGCTTGACCGAGTTGCTCGATCCTGAGCGCGATGGCCGCACGACTTACCCCCGGGTCAGTGGGCCTACCTTGGGCCAAGGTCCAGTCATCAGACCAGCAGGAATTCCCTTCTGCTCAGCGGAATCAGGACGGTAAACCGCCCAAAAGATCAATCGAGAATTAACAGAATTTGTCGAAGAGAACGCCGATGAAAGTTACCCAGGAAAAGCTTCCCGCCAGCAAACTTGGTCTGGAAATTGAAGTAACCCCCGATATGTCTCAGAAAGCCTACGAACAGGTGATTCAGCAATTTAGCCGTCAGGCTAGCATTCCTGGGTTTCGGAAAGGAAAAGTACCGCGCTCAGTGTTATTACAGCGCATGGGAACTTCCAGGATAAAAGCCGCAGCAGTCGAGGATTTAATTCAAAATTGTCTGGAAAAAGTCGTCAAGGAGGAAGAGATTCCGGCCTTGGGGAATTTTCAGTTAATCTCCTCTTTTGACGAATTAGTCTCGCAGTACGAACCCGGAGAACCCCTGGTTTTTTCAGTTTCCGTTGATGTCCCCCCAGAAGTCACCCTAAGCGATTACACGGGACTGGCAATTAGAGCCGAAGAAATCAAATATGATCCGGCAGACGTTGATCAGTTTTTAGAGGAACGTCGCAAAGAGCAAGCGACCTTAATTCCCGTAGAGGAAAGAGCCGCCCAAGCTGAGGATATTGCTATTGTTGATTATGTCGGAAAAATCATCAACGAAGCAGGTGGAGAACCACAGCCGCTGCCCGGAGGAGAGGCCGAAAACTTCCAAATTGAACTCAGTGAAGGCCGGTTTATCAAGGGCTTCGTTGAGGGAATTATTGGGTTGAAAGTTGGGGAAACGAAAGAGTTAAACGTTCCCTTTCCCGAAGATTATCCCAATGAGGATTTAGCGGGTAAGGAAGCGATTTTTACGATTACCGTTAAAGAACTCAAAGAAAAAGAGTTGCCGGACTTAGATGATGATTTCGCCCAAGCAGTGAGCGAGTATCAAACCCTGGCGGAACTGCGCGAGTCATTGGAAAAGCAGTATCAGGAGAAAGCCGATCGCGAAACCAAAGCGAATAAGCACGAGGCCTTAGTCGAGGCGATCGAAAAAATTGTGGAAGTAGAAATCCCCGAAACCTTAATCGATCGCGAGCTGGATAATATCTTGCAGCAATCAATGATGCAGCTTGCCAATTATGGCATTGATGTTAAAAAGCTGTACACCAAAGAGACCGTAGCGGCACTGCGCCAGCAATCTCAACCCGAAGCGATCACCAACTTGCGGAAATCCTTCGCTTTGAAAGAAGTGGCTGCTCGCGAGTCCCTGTCCGTTACAACCGAGGAAATCAACGCTCGGATTGAGGAACTCAAGGACCGCTTGCCACCGGATGTCGATCGCGATCGATTGAACTCAGCCCTCGAATCAGAAATGCTCAAAGAAAAAGCCCTAGATTGGCTGGAAGAACGCGCTAATATTGAGCTACTCCCAGCGGGAACCCTAGAGGCAGAAGCCGCAGCAGCAGCCGCAGAAGCAGCAGCCGCAGAAGCAAAACTCGCCGAGGGGGAAGAAAGTGCTGGGGAAGTGGTCGAAGTTGAGGCCACCGACTCACCGGAATAAAACCATCTGAAGAAAGGGTCCGCGACGAGACCTCAAGCGCGATCGGCCTCGTTCAAGTACCGGGAACCTAAAGAAATCTCCAGATCAATTCCAATGGGATTCTAAAGAAAAATCCAATTTGTGCATTTTTCTGGAAATTTCTGCCCGTCCTCGGTGCGCTGCGGCATAATATAGACAGAGCAAAGACTATAATGGCGTAAAAACCAAAACAAAATTTGCTTGATATCTACTTTCTCGAAAAGCTGACCCTGGCATGAACTCAGATCGGATGCTTATATCTCAAACTCCTTATTATCCAATCTCCGGCTCCGAGAGCCTAGAGATTGCCTCCACCAGCCAGAACGTTATCCCAATGGTGGTGGAACAATCCGGGATGGGGGAACGCGGGTTTGACCTTTATTCGCGCCTACTCCGGGAAAGAATCGTGTTTCTGGGGACCCCAGTGGATGACAACGTTGCCGATCTAATCGTGGCGCAAATGCTCTTTTTAGATGCAGAAGACCCTGAAAAGGATATTCAGCTCTATATCAACTCCCCCGGTGGCTCAGTCACCGCAGGAATGGCGATTTACGATACCATGCAACAGATTCGCCCGGATGTGGCGACCATCTGTTATGGCTTAGCAGCCAGTATGGGAGCATTTTTGCTCACGGCGGGCACAAAAGGCAAACGGATGTCACTGCCTTCTTCCCGGATTATGATTCACCAACCTCTCGGTGGTGCTCAGGGACAAGCGGTTGATATAGAGATCCAAGCCAAGGAAATTCTTTATCATAAACGTCAGTTAAATGAATTGCTGGCTTTTCATACCGGACAACCCCTAGAGCGAATTGAAGCCGACACAGATCGCGATTTCTTTATGTCGGCAGAAGAGTCCAGAGCTTATGGTCTAATTGACCAGGTTATTACCAAGCAGGGTCTTCCGAAATCGGGAGAGGCTGTTACCGCACAAAAGTAAGAGGCCGTCTATGTCTAAGTACGACTCCCATCTAAAATGTTCCTTTTGTGGCAAATCTCAGGAGCAAGTACGCAAATTAATCGCAGGTCCGGGAGTCTATATTTGCGATGAATGTGTGGACCTGTGCAATGAAATTTTAGATGAGGAGCTATTTGACTCCAATGCCGCAGCACCTCAACCCGTACCCCGGACGGAACAACCCCAAAAGCGGCGCACTAGAGCCGCCAATATCTCGCTGAATCAAATGCCTAAACCGCGCGAGATCAAAAAACATCTCGATGAGCACGTCATTGGTCAAGATGAAGCCAAAAAAGTGCTCTCCGTCGCCGTTTATAACCATTACAAGCGCCTGAGCTACACGCAAGCGAAGGCCAGCGGGAAAATTGGGAGTGAGGATCCAGTCGAACTGCAAAAGTCCAATATTCTGCTCATTGGGCCCACGGGTTGTGGAAAGACCCTCTTGGCTCAGACCTTAGCCGAGGTTCTGGACGTTCCCTTTGCCGTTGCAGATGCGACAACCTTAACCGAAGCTGGGTATGTCGGCGAAGATGTGGAAAATATCTTGTTGCGGTTGCTCCAAGTCGCAGATTTGGATGTAGAAGAAGCCCAACGCGGCATCATCTATATCGATGAAATCGACAAAATCGCCCGCAAGAGTGAAAACCCATCGATTACCCGAGATGTGTCCGGTGAAGGGGTCCAACAAGCTCTGCTGAAGATGCTCGAAGGAACTGTCGCCAATGTCCCCCCGCAAGGAGGACGCAAACACCCCTATCAAGATTGCATCCAGATTGACACGAGCAATATTCTGTTTATCTGTGGTGGAGCCTTTGTGGGTCTGGAAAAGGTGGTTGAACAGCGCACGGGTAAAAAGTCAATGGGCTTTATTCAACCCGGAGATGCTCAATCGAAGGAAAAACGCACCGCAGATATTCTTAAGAATTTACAGCCCGATGATTTGGTGAAATTTGGGATGATTCCTGAATTCATCGGTCGGATTCCGGTGCTGGCTGTGGTGGACCCCCTCGATGAAGATGCCCTCACGGAAATCTTGACGGAACCCAAGAACGCCCTGGTGAAGCAGTATCAGAAATTACTGCGGATGGATAACGTGAATCTGGAGTTCAAACCCGATGCAATTCGGGCGATCGCCCAGGAAGCGTACCGCCGAAAAACTGGAGCCAGAGCACTGCGTGGGATTGTCGAGGAATTAATGCTCGATGTGATGTACGAGTTACCATCCCGCAAGGATGTGACTCGCTGCACCATTACCCGAGAGATGGTCGAGAAGCGCTCAACAGCGGAACTGATTGTCCATCCGTCCTCTTTACCGAAACCAGAATCCGCTTAACACCGGGCTCACTTGAAGATCGGGGGTGAAGAATGAACAATGGTGAATTTTCTGATTGGGCCATTCAAACTTTACCCTTGACCCTTCAGAGGCGCTCATGTAATCATTAACAACTTTAGCAGGATGCCCTACATTCAAGTTCGCGGGGTCGAACACTACTACGAGTGGGTCGGCACCTCAGTTCCAACTGGAGAAAAGCCGGTTTTGGTGTTTCTTCATGGCTGGGCGGGTTCAGCTCGCTACTGGGAAAGTACAGCATCTGCCCTGTCCGATCGCTTTGATTGTCTGCTGTACGATATGCGCGGGTTCGGGCGATCGCGCTTACCCCTAGAACCCCTGGCCTTAGACTACGAATTAGAAACCTACGCCGATGATTTGGCGTTATTTTTAGATGCATTAGGACTGCAACGGGTCTATCTGAATGCTCATTCGATGGGCGCTTCCGTGGCGACTCTGTTCCTCAACCGCTATGGCGATCGCGTCATCAAAGCAGTCCTCACCTGTAGCGGCGTCTTTGAATATGACGAAAAAGCCTTCACCGCCTTCCATACCTGGGGAGGTCAAGTGATCAAATATCGACCCTCTTGGCTGGCAAAAATTCCCTTGATGGATCAGGTATTCATGGCCAGATTTTTATATCGCTCCATCCCCCCTGCTGCTAGACGGGCATTTTTAGAAGATTATCTCATGGCCGACTATGGCACCGCCCTCAATACGATTTTTACCTCCGTTAGCAAGAAAGCAACCGAAGTGATGCCGGTGGAATTTGCTAAATTGCAAGTGCCGGTTCTGTTGATTGCTGGAGAATACGATAAAATTATTCCCGCCCACATGGGACGCTACGCTGCCTCATTAAATCAGCAGTTCGTCCAGTTTATCCAAATGGCAAATACGGCCCATTTTCCTATGTTAGAAGATGCGCCAACCTATTTGGAACTGGTCCGAGAGTTTTTGGAAAACGGCCCTGCCTTAGCAGAAGTTTAGGAGTTTCTAGTCCCCAGAACGAGAGAAACCGGGGTTTTTTCCTCAATTTAGGGGGTAAGTAAAAAGTTATCATATAAACCCGGTTTCTGGTCCCCATTGCTACAGAAACCGGGGTTTTTTATAAATTTATGGGATGAAAAAACAATTATCTTTGAACCCGGTTTCTGGTTTTTACACCTAGAGAAACCGGGGTTTTTTATCAATTTAGGTAATGAGGGAAAACTTGTCTTTGCAAGCCGTTTTTTGATACCTTCAGCTAGATAAATTGGGTTTGTTTGTTCTGAGAAATCGATAAAAGATGAGAAATATTATAAATTTATAAAAAGATATTTTTCAGCAAAGGGAGCTTTAAAAAAAGGATAATTTTATAGTTTAAATAATCAATTAATTGTCAATTTTTTCTATCTTAGACTAGAATCAAAATTAATTGTTAGTGTTTCGGGTAGAAACGAATTTAACAATCACAATGGTAATCTTCAAACTTATTACATGACTGTACTACTAGCCCTTTTAGCCTTTTATGTAGCCGCGAACTTAGGGGCAAATGACGTTGCCAACTCGATGGGGACCTCCGTCGGGTCCAAAGCAGTGACCCTGAGACAGGCACTGATGATCGCCGGGGTACTGGAATTCACTGGGGCCGTCTTCTTCGGCCAAGAAGTGTCCCAAACTCTAGCCACTAGCGTTCTGGAACCGAGTGTTTTTGCCCATGCGCCCCATCTGCTGTTGACGGGCATGATTTGTGTCATGGTGAGCTGTGGAATCTGGCTACAGGTTGCCACCTCTCAGGGGTGGCCCGTGGCCTCTTCCCATGCCATTATTGGGGCGATCGCCGGATTTAGCATTGTTGCGGTGGGATTAGACGCCGTGGATTGGTCTACCATCCGGTTGATTTCCATCAGTTGGCTACTCACTCCAGCAATCAGCGCCCTGATTGCCGCTACAGTTTATAGTTTCATCAAGCGTTGGATTTTAGAACACCCAGAACCATTACAACAGTTAGACCAATGGATTCCTTGGTTGAGTAGTCTGCTATTGGGCGTCTTCGGGATTATTGTGCTGCCCAAGGTCCTGCATCCGCTGAATGTTTGGATAGGGACGAAGTTTGGGATTTTGCTCCCCCCCCAGGATTTACCCCTGCTCGTGGGGGGCATCGCAGCAGTCGGACTGACCCTGGTGGAGTGGCGTCACCTAGAACAGAGGAACAGGGAAAATGGGCAACAACTGGAGAAAGATTTAGAGCAAGAGAGCGATTTACAGACGGACTCAGAAATTAAATCCACGGTGTACTCTTCGCCCATTGAGAAGCAACTGGCGCGGTTTCAAGTGCTGAGTGCCTGTTTTGTAGCTTTTGCCCACGGATCGAACGATGTGGGGAATGCGGTTGCCCCCTTAGCGGCGATCGCCTATATTCGCCGCACCGGGTCCGTTCCCCTGGATGATTTCAGCGTTCCCCTGTGGATTTTGATATTGGGGGGTGCAGGCATCGTGACAGGGTTGGGAATCTGGGGTAAAAAAGTAATACTCACCGTGGGCGAAAATATTATTGCCCTAAAACCCAGTGGTGGATTCTGTGCAGAACTTGCCACGGCAACTACGGTATTAATTGCGTCCCGCTTTGGTTTACCCGTTTCCACCTCTCATTCCTTAGTCGGGGGTGTCATTGGCATTGGATTGATACAAAACCCTAAATCCATTCGCTTGGAAACCCTGCGAGGAATATTTCTGGCGTGGATTATTACGGTTCCGATTGCTGCTCTTTTAGCAGCCGGTCTGTTTAGCATTGTGCGCTTGATTGGGGAGTAAGACTAAATCGGGTTTTCGTAGATCGGGACAACCCCACAACCGCAAGGGAGGGGCGATCGGGACTTGGTTCAGAGCGCGGAGGCGTTAGGGCGATAGCCTGCCTCCGCTGGGAGGGAGAAAAAACAGGGGTGGGGATAAAGCGCTCACCCCAGGACAGGAACCATCAGGGTCCTAGAGTCGGGTTACAAAAGTCCAGAATCCGTGGGTTAAGCGGTCCCGGCAAAAGCCACCCCTCGGGACTGCTAGTGACCCCTTCGGTGACCGAGTTTCTACAGCTTGCTAGACTCGTGGCGATCGCCCCCAAGAAGCAATACCCGTAGAATTGCGGAATAATTTTCTTTTTATAACAAATTAATTGTTGAGTTTTTTAACAGAATTGGAGCGTTTGATGGAAAATTTAACCCACCTTCGATAGAATCATCCAAAACCTGTGCCTCTGCCTACTCATTTAGATTAGAATGTCAAGCTGAAGGGAATTTTTTAGTTTGACATCGGATTGAGTCAAGCAACGGCTACGATGCAGGATTCGCTTAAGCGAATCAATTAATTTTCCACCCAACCAATCAGCAAAAACATAGGAGTGCCAAGCCAGCAGCGATGAGTTTGGTTTACGATCGATAAGCTAGAGGTAACAGAATAATGGGGCAACTGGACAATCAACCGGAAAACTCGACAAGCAGTAACACTAAAGAAATCGAAACCCTTCTGAGTTCCATGACCCAGGAGCTTCGAGATATTCAGCAAAATATAGTCGTTCAGTTGGCTCGGGATATGGCACGACTGCAAGCGGAACAATCCCGCCTGACTGCTGATATTCAAAAGCTGCAAAATCAACAGCAGCAAATACAATCGCGGCAAATGCAGGGGGGACCGGGACGGCATACCCAGCAGCAGTGGACAAAACAACTCGCGCAAGTCATGGCGTCCCAACTCCAACAAGAATTGAGCGAGCGGTTGAAGGAAATCATGGTGGTTCCACCGCCCCCTTCGCAATCCTTAACGACCGTAGACCCTAATATTGGAATGTCGTCGCCGCAGACGGTCAACTTGAATGAAAATGCCTATCGGTTGTTGGCATCGTTAGATACGACCCTAAACACCACCTTTAAAAATCTGCAACAGGAACTGAGCAGCTATCAAAGCTCGTTGTCCCAGCAACTGGGGCGAATGCACTCGTTGCAGCAACAAGGGGAAGTGATTTTAGAAACCTTGGTCGATCGCCTAATTGACCAGTTGCAGGAAGAAGCAACTAACGTTCAAACCACCGCTGAGATTGTCACCAACCGCAGACAGGGACTGCCCGTGGGGACTGCCCCCAACCAAGGCGATCGCCCCCAAGGGAGCGATCCAGCAACTCAAAGCGATCGGATTGCGGCAGAAAGAGCGGCGATGGCGGAAGTCCGCACCGCTCCCCCAGCGACGCCAGTGGCCAGTCCTCCCGTAGAAAGTAATGTCTTTTTGACCGGGTTGATCCTGGCCTTGTTGTCCTCGATTACCATTTCTTTCCAGAACATCATCACCCGGGTGATTCTCAGTCCTCCGTCCCTCTTTGGATTGTGGGAAGGACAAGTCCTCGCTCCGGGCGCCGGAAATTCCCTCTTAATTCTGGGGATGCGGATGCTGTTCGTGGTGCCGCTCATGGGCTTTATTCTAGCCCCAATTTTGTATCCCAATACCTGGCGGGATATCAAACAATTGGGAAATCCCGAAAAGCGCGGGTCCATCTGGATCGTCATTGGGAGTGGCCTGTTTCTCTTTATGTCCCAGTTTTTTATCTATATCGCCCTGGGGAATATTCCCACGGGGGTTGCCATTACCTTGTTCTTTATTTTCCCGCCGGTTACGGCAGTCTTGGCATGGATCATGTTTGGGGCAAAACCTAGCTTTATCTTTGCTTTAGCCACGGTGACGATTTACCTAGGATGCTTCCTGACGGTTTCTGGGCGGCTGACTGGAGGCGCACCCGATGGGAATTTGGGCCTAGGAATTGGGACGGCGATCGCCTCGGGGTTGACCTTTGCGGGTTATGTAATTTTGACCCAACTCAGTGCCAGAAAGCTGAAATTGCATCCGGCACCGTTTAGCGTCATTAACTTTTCCGTGATTTTAATCTTGGCGATTCCCTTTGTGCTGTTGGGTTCTCGCGAGGGAAACTTATTTAGCTGGAATGTTCTAGAAGAGAATTGGCAAGCACTCTGGATGGGGAGTGTAGCTCTAGCGATGACTACTTTGATAGGTTATGCCTTGAATAACTTTGCGATTCCCATGATTGGTGCACCCTTAGCCTCGGTGGTGGCGGCAACGGGTCCTGGGTTGACCAGTTTGATGGCGTTGCTGTTTATTGGTGAGGGACTCGGGCTCAATGAGTGGCTCGGGGTGCTGATTGTGACCCTGTGGGTGCTCGGAATTAGCGTGGATAACATGAACAAGCAAAAGAAACCGGCTCCGGCGGCCCCAGCTCCAGCAAAACAAGGAGCCTAGAGCAGTTCAACCGAGTTCAGAGACTCTCAACCGGAGAAAAAAGAAAACCAGCGATCGCCTAATCGCTGGTTTTCTTTTCTTGAGTTTCTTTTGAATATCCGTTCTGTGAGAACGGAGAGGGAGGGATTCGAACCCTCGTTAAAGTTACCCCTAAACAGCATTTCCAGTGCTGCGCCTTCAACCGCTCGGCCACCTCTCCAGGGAAATGGGATGTATTCAAATTTATACCCACAAGAATCATATCCTAGCAGAACCCATCGGCTTTTGCAAACCCTTTTCCAAAAAAATTTTTTATCCCGGAATTCTGTCCAGGTTCGAGGGGCGAAAAAGCGCAAGGGACAAAGGTTTTGGGAATTAAGTCCCGATCGCCAAGCCTCGGAGTCAGTAGATCCAGATATCAAAGATAGCGTAACCTAAGCATTAGATCCTTTGGTCGAATCCGGAATTTATTACCGAGCCACACCATGACCCGTTCTTATCGCATCACCATCCACAATCGTCAGAATGGCAGCCGCCAAACCGTTGAAGTCCCCGAAGACCGTTATATCCTGCAACATTGTGAAAACAAAGGGGTTGACCTGCCGTTTTCCTGTCGGAATGGGGCTTGTACCACCTGTGCCGTGCGGGTTCTCTCTGGAGAACTCCATCAACCGGAGGCAATGGGACTCTCGCCCGCCCTGCGCGATCGCGGATATGCTCTTTTGTGTGTCAGCTATCCCCGTTCCGACTTAGAAGTAGAAACCCAAGATGAAGATGAAGTGTATTACCTGCAATTTGGGCGTTACTTTGGCAAAGGCAAAGTCCGCTTTGGACTGCCCTTAGACGAGGACTAAACTCGATGGGAAGCAGGGCCTATGAAAATTTTCCGTTGTCCGGTATCTTGGATCGGACTTCTATTCCTGGTTAGCTGTTCGGTCCCGGAGCGTTCCGAACAGGTACAAGTCCGGGTCGAGCGGGTGATCAGTGGCAACACCTTAGAAGTCCGGCACTTGAGCCAATCAGGCGGGGCCAAACGAGTCCGGTTAATTGGCATAGAAGCACCGGATTTGCAGCAACATCCCTGGGGAAATGCGGCCAAACAGCAACTCGAACGGCTGATTGAAGGGCAGACCCTGTTATTAGAATGGGATATAGAGACGGAAGACGGATACGATCGCCAATTGGCTTATCTCTGGCGGGATGGGAAACTGGTCAATGAAGAACTCATTGCCGGGGGATATGTTTTGGCACAGGTGCGATCGCCCAACATCAAGTACGATCGCCGCTTTGCTCAGGCGCAGGAAAAGGCCAGAATTATGGGACAGGGAATTTGGGATTCCCAGACCCCCTTGCGCGTGCATCCCAGTGACTTTCGTCAGAACCCGCCCTAAATCCTGAGTTCAAATTCTTCTGCTCAATGCTCAACTGTCAATCTTAAAATTTTCATGAGTCATAGCCCCGAACAACTCCAAATCTTTCTCGATATTGCCACCGAAGCAGCCCTCGATGCTGGGGCGATCGTTCAATCCTACTGGGGGAACTTAAATGCGATCGAAGAAAAAGGACGACCCGGGGATCTCGTCACCGCCGCCGATAAAGCCTCGGAGAAAGCAATTTTAGAAGTCCTCAGACGGCACGTTCCCGATCATGGCATCCTCGCCGAAGAAAGCGGCAAACTGGGAGATAGTAGCAGCCAGTATTTGTGGGCGATCGACCCCTTGGATGGGACCACTAATTTTGCCCATCAATATCCCCCCTTTGGCGTCTCTGTCGGATTGTTGATTGATGGCATCCCCCAAGTGGGAGTCGTGTTTGACCCCTTCCATAACGAACTATTTCGGGCGGCTAAAGGTTTGGGCGCCACCCGGAATCGGCAACCGATTCGCGTCTCCCAAACCGTAGAACTGCGAAACAGCTTATTAGTCACGGGGTTTGCCTACGATCGCCGGGAAACCCCCGATAATAACTATGCCGAATTTTGTCATCTGACTCATCTCACCCAAGGAGTCCGCCGCAGCGGATCTGCCTCCATCGACCTCTGTTACGTCAGTTGTGGGCGTTTGGATGGATACTGGGAACGAGGGCTATCTCCTTGGGATTTGGCTGCTGGGGTGGTGATTTTATCGGAAGCGGGAGGAAAAATCACCGCCTACGATGGTAGTCCCTGGAAAATCGAATCGGGACGAATTTTAGCCACAAATGGGAAACTGCACGAGAGTCTGAGTCAGGAACTCCAGCAGGTTAAACCTTTAGAACGGTGGGGGAATTCCTAATTGCAGGTGAAGTTCGGGCATTTTCAGAGTTTTACCCCAGTCGGGTTTGGGATAAAGGTGCTGTGTTGCTGACTCTGTAAACGGTTTAGGTTGGGGAGGCGATCGCCTGAGAGGACTCCTTTTCAGGATGGAGCGCCCCTGTTCCGGTTGTGGGGACAAAGAATGAAAGCACACCTAGGGTATCAATGCCTAATGGTGATAGCGATCGCCCTGCAATGACAAGGGCGAAGTACACTAAAGATAAGGTTACAGCCAGGGGATGGGCATATTACTATGTCTTTAAACATCAAGCAAGGCTTATTTCAATTTGATTTCGAGGACCACCATGCCATTTTGGGGGTGCCACTAGATGCGGATTTTAATACAATCCGCAAACGCTATATGCTCATTGCTAGAAGACTGCATCCAGACAGTTCTAAAGCAGAAAGTCCTGCGGATAAAAAACTCGCAACCCAGATTTTGTCAAAATTGGCAAATCCGGCTTACAGCAAACTCACCAACGAAAGCACTCGTGCGGAACATGGTGTTTTGCTGGGGATGATGAGCAAACGATTGGTGCAGGAAAAAGATAAAGTTAAGCTCAAAAGTGAAGCCGCTCAACAGTTATTAAAGTCCCACAATCTGGAAACGGACTATAAAGAATCCGTCGCCAAGTTGGGTAAACAGGCTTATGAAACCCTGAGTCAAACATTGGAGACAATTGGACAACTCAGCGAGCTGAATTTGGTCTACCTGCAACGCAAAGAAAGCCAAGGGGAAACAGTGGGCAAGCCTGCTTCTGATAAAAAAACGGGCAAAACTGCCACCGCTGGGAAAAAGAAAGCCGAAGAGAGTCCAACTCCACAACCTGTGGCGGCGGAAACGAAGGCCGATGCTGAAAAATCGGCTCCCTCAAAAATCGATAATTATTGCCGTCGGGCCGAAAATTTCATCGCCGGGGGAGATTACGATGGGGCAGTGAATGAGTTAAAAGAAGGGTTGAAAATTCAGCCTAAAAATAGTCGTGCTCATGGATTGCTCGGCCAAGCCTATCTGAAGAAAAATCAGGCTACCTTGGCGAAAGTCCATATTAATCAAGCCCTGAAGTTGAATCCCCAAGAAGAATCAGCTTTAGAGGCGCAAAAAGGACTGCAAAAGCAGATTCAAAAAGCCGCGAAAGAGAAAGAGAATAAATCTCCGATCGCCGCTTTCTTCGGTAGTTTGTTGGGTGGGAAAAAGAAAAAATGATTCATCAACCTCCAGCCGGGGCCAGGGATTTACTGCCCCTTGACGTGACCCAAAAACGCTGGATTGAAAAGCGACTGCGCCCGGTATTTGAAGGGTGGGGGTATCACCGGATTATCACCTCAACGGTAGAACGGTTAGATACCCTAATGGCTGGAGGCGCGATCGCCCAGTCAACGGTGATCCAACTTCAGGAACGGGAGGAGGATAGCCCCTTGGCCCTTCGTCCTGAACTGACAGCCTCGATCGCCCGCACTGCCGTCACCCGGATGGCAGACACCACATTTCCGCAACGGCTTTATTACAATGCCAACGTCTTTCGGCGCAGCAAAAACAACTCCCACGGGAGCCAGCAGGAATTTTATCAAGCGGGGGTAGAACTGCTGGGAATGGGCGGATTGCTGGCGGATGCAGAAATCTTATTGCTCTTGCAGGACTGTTTGCAGAGTCTGGGACTGCACCAGTGGCGGCTGGTTTTAGGGGAAGCGGGGTTAACTCGTTCCTTACTGCGGACCTTCCCGGACCCGCTGAAACATAAAGTCCGGCAGGCGATCGCCCAACTGGATCGCCTCACCCTGGAAGCCCTCCCTTTAACCCCAGAACAGCAGGAACGGGCCTTATTTTTGTTAGATCTCCGGGGTCGTCCCGAGGATGTCTTGCAGCGGGTGGGTCAATTGGAATTGGAACCCGGGGAACGGGAAACCCTGGAAAATCTCAAATCCTTAATTGACTTGTTAGAAGAATTTTATAAAAGGAACGGTGCCCCCACTGTAGCCCCGATCTTGGATTTGAGTCTGATTCAACCGATGGATTACTACACCGGCATTGTCTTTGAAGTCGTCAGCGAAACCGAGTTCGGACCGCAATCCCTCGGACAGGGAGGGCGCTACGATCGCCTTTTAAGCCTCTATCACCCCCAAGGGGAAATGATTCCAGGGATCGGCTTTGCCCTCAAACTAGAAAACTTGCATCAAATTCTACTGCAAACGGGTCAACTGCCGACGACTACCCCAGCCCCTCATACCTTAGTGGTGCCAACCAGCCCTCGCGCTTATGCGGCTGCCTTTGCTCACGCGCAAACCCTGCGTCAGAATGGGGAGTATATCCCGGTAGAACTGGATCTGTCTCCCTACTCCAGTCAGTCAGCGGTTCGCCAATATGCCAGCGATCGCCGAATTGCCCAAATTGCTTGGATTGAAGGGGATGGGAAAGCCGAAATCGAAATCGTCGGATAGCCAAAGCATCTAACGAATCCAGGGAGTGTTCCTAGGGGGAGGAACTCCCAAAAATGGAACCAATCTGTAGGAGTTAATTCATGATTTGGGTTGCGATTTCGCTCACCATAGGGATATGGATAGGGATAGGGATGAGCCGAGTTATTCCGGGACTGTCCCTGGCGATCGCTCGCAAATTCCCGCCCCCCAACCCAAGCCGGGACGGGGCGGGGTCCTTTGAACCGCAGTTCCTCAAGCTGATCGCCCAGATGGATGTCGGGGTCGTGTTGACGGGACCTAACTCCGAGGTCCTCGTCACCAATCCGGTTGCCTTGACCCTCCTGAATCTGGATGAAGCAGCAGTCATCGGCAGGCCCTTATTCGATGAGCATCCTCATCTGTTGCAAGAAGGCGGCACTCCCTTTCCACCGGGAAAATGTCCCATCATGGAGGCGATCGCCACCCAATTCCCCACTCAAATGCTCATCGGCATCGGGGTGACTTGTCCACTCCCCCTCAACCCCAGTCTCGTCCCTGAATTCTCCCCCAAGTCTTACTGGGAGGTGGATTGCGATAAATGGTTGCTGGTTCATGCCAATCCGCAAATCGCCCCCAATGGCCGAGTTGAACAAGTCCTCTGTACCTTTAGCAATATCACCGAACAAAAACGCGCTGAAGCCTCCTTGCGGCGACGGGAGAATCGCCTGCGTCAATATAGTCGGGTCCTCGGAGAGTTGGCGAAAAGTCCCAGCCTCAACCAGGGAGATTTGCAAGCCTCCCTGGAACAAATCACGGAAGCCGTGACCCAAACCCTCCCAGTCGAACGGGCTAGTATCTGGTTATACCGGGAAGACCGCAAGGCGATTCACTGTATCGAACTTTACGAACGCTCCCCCCAGAAACATTCTGCCGGACTCGAACTCAACGCCATTGACTATCCGGTGTATTTTCAAACTATCGAACAGGAACGGATCTTGGCCGCCGATCAGGCTCAGGAAGACCCCACTACCCGGGAATTTACGGACGGTTATCTCATTCCGTTGGGGATTACCTCCATGTTAGATGCCCCGATTCGGGTGGGGGGACAAATGGTGGGCGTGATCTGTCTGGAACATATTGGCCCCCCTCGCCAATGGCGGGTAGAGGAGGAAAACTTTGCCGCGTCCCTCGCTGATTGTGTCGCCCTGGGGTTAGAAGCCAGCGATCGCGCTCAAGCTAGAGTCAATTTAGAAAAAGCCCTCGATCGCCTGCAAGCCGTCTTAGATACCGTCCCCGGATGCGTTTCTTGGTTGGGGTCAGATTTGCGCTACCTCGGGGTTAACCGCTATCTGGCGAATCTGTTTGGGCGATCGCCTTCAGATTTCGTTAATCAGCCGGTGGGATTTCTACAAACCCGCCAAGAATTTCCCAACTTTTTACAGCAATTTTTTGAAAGTTCTCTTCATAAAACAACGGGGGAAATTTGCCTAGATATTGAAGGAAACCTTCGTCAATATTTGGTGGGAGTCGAAAAATACAATCAGGGAGAATCAGCGGTTTGTGTGGGAATTGATATCACTGACCTCAAACAGACGGAACAAGCACTGCGACAAGAACGGGCTTTACTGCGGTCTTTAATCGATTCTATTCCCGATTTAATTTTTTATAAAGATAAACAACGCATTTATCAGCGGGTAAATAAAGCATTTCAACTCTTCGCCGCCCGGGAAGAAAGCGAGATTGTAGGCAAAACTGATGAGGATTTGTTTCCCCAAGATGCGGCAAAAATTTGTGCTGAAATTGACCGGCGTATTTTGGCCGGAGGCCAACTCTTGAGAATGGAGGAGCAACTGGACCAGTTTGATGGGAGTAAAACCTGGCTCGAAACCATTCAAACTCCCTTTTTTGACTTGAATGGGGAAATTGTCGGGATGATTGGGATTAGTCGCGATATTACTGAACGCAAGAATGTAGAAACGGCACTGCAACAGTCCAAAGGTGAATTAGAACGACGGGTGGAGGAACGCACGGCGTTTTTAAAGGAAGCGAACGATCGCCTGCAAGTTGAAGTGGCCCATCGAGAACAGGTTCAAATTGCCTTAAAAGCCAGCAAAGATCAACTCCGCCAATGCTTAATTGCTGCTCGAATGGGAACCTGGGATTGGGATATTCTTAATCATACCCTAACAGGTTCGGCTGAGATGGAAGCGCTTTATGGTTTCGTTCCGGGTTCGTTTGATGGGAAGTATGAGACTTATTTACAAGCCATTGATCCGGATGATAGAGAGCGGGTTGAAGAGGCGATCGCTGAAATTCTATCCTCTACTTCAGAACGGTTTGAAATAGAACAACGCATTCGCTTGGAAACAGGGGAATTGCGCTGGTTGAGCGCTCAAGGAGAAGTGATTCGCGATGCCACAGGACAAGCAATTAGAAGCATTGGGACTGTGATGGATATCAGCGATCGCAAGGAAGCCCAACTCGCCCTCCAAGAGGCTGCGATCGCTGCGGAAACGGCTAATCGGTCAAAAAGTATGTTCCTGGCTAATATGAGCCATGAATTGCGAACGCCGCTGAATGCGATTATCGGCTATAGCGAAATGCTGCAAGAAGAAGCCGATGATTTGGGCTATCCGGATTTAATTCCGGATTTGGATAAAATTCGCACTGCAGGAAATCATCTGCTCGTGTTAATTAACGATATTCTGGATATCTCCAAAATCGAAGCTGGAAAAATGGATTTGTATTTGGAGGATTTTCATATCGATGAGTTGATTGAAAATGTGGTGAGTACGGCTCAACCCCTGATGGAACGAAATGAGAATACGCTGAGGGTAGAGTGCGATCGCAACTTGGGGATAATGTATGCTGACTTGACTAAAGTTCGTCAAATTCTGCTGAATCTTCTTAGCAATGCTGCCAAATTTACTAAAAATGGTCAGATCATCCTGACGGTGGGCTTATTTTGCCCTAAAACCGTGGCAATTCCCTCTGCTGCTACCGGGACATCCTCCTCTTGGATTAAGTTTGCGATCGCCGATACCGGCATCGGCATTACCCCTGAGCAACGGCAGCATCTGTTCAAACCCTTTATGCAAGGCGATGCCTCTACCACGCGGGAGTATGGGGGTACTGGATTGGGACTCGCCATTAGTCAGCGCTTCTGTCAAATGATGGGGGGCGAAATCTCCGTAGAAAGTCAACCCCTGCAGGGGTCCTGTTTTACCGTGTTCCTCCCCTGTGAAGTGGTTGCTCCCCAGTCCTAGGGACTCTTTGCTCATGCCGTCCCCTTTTCGATTAAGATCCAAGATTGAGAGATCAGTCTGTTCTGGACTGGAAAATTAAGCTGTAAGAGAGGGAACGCCGTGCCACATACCATAGTAACCAACACCTGCGAAGGCGTCGCCGATTGTGTCGATGCCTGTCCCGTTGCCTGCATTCATGAGGGTCCGGGGAAAAATGTTAAGGGGACCGATTGGTATTGGATTGATTTTGCCACTTGTATTGACTGCGGCATCTGTGTCCAAGTTTGCCCGGTAGAAGGGGCGATCATCGCGGAAGAACGACCGGAACTCCAGCAAACGCCCCAATAAATAAGGAGTGAAATGGCGATCGCATTCGATCACAGAGGTGGCAGATGATTGGGCGGATTTGGCAACAATTGGTGAGGTTTTTTCGGGCCGTTTTCGGAGGCTTCAAAGGTTCATCCCAGCGGTCTGAATTGGAACCGATACGAGATCTTCACCCCTTACGTGATGCCGAATTAGAGCATTATTTTCTCCAGTTGCTCGATGGCATTCATCAAGGTTGGCAGCAAGTTAAAGTGCGGCGATTTTTTGAAGCCTTCAGCGATCGCGTTAGCGATGAGCGCTGGAGTGATTGGTTACGTCAATTTGGCAGCAAGTTATTGGCGTCTCCTGTCCCCAATCAGGAGTTGGCAGTCCGATTACAGCGTCTCGGGGAACTCGGATATGGCTCCGTTAGTACCGCTGCTCGTCAAATTGCCACGCAGTTATTGGCAAGGGAAACACCTTCAGACATTCACCGGGAAACACCCACTCCCAACGAGGAACCGGCGCAGAATTCAGCCTTGGCAGGGACTCCAACCGCTTCACGAGAGTTAAATCTCGGGGAAATAGCTCATCCGGTGGAGAGTTCCGCGAAGGCGATACCGGAGTTAGCACCAGAATCCGGTCCCTTAGAAACTGCCCCGACAGTGGTGGTGAGTCTGGATGAGTTGGGGACGGTTCAAGAGCAAGAAATGCCTGGGGAGATTCAACCCCTGGACGAACCTTTGAATGTGGAAGGATGGTTTACCCGAGGGGTGGAATGCTTGGAAGCAGGGGACGATCGCGCCGCCCTGAATGCTTTTAATCGGGTTATTGAACTTGAACCCACTCATGCGGGCGCTTGGATGAATCGAGGCAATGCCTTGTTTAATTTAGAACAAGCTGAAGATGCTCTATCAGCTTATGATCGCGCTATTGAACTTCGCCCGGATGATGGGTTTTCTTGGGGTGCGCGGGGGGATGCCCTTTACGATTTAGAACGCATTGACGAGGCATTAATCAGTTGGAATAAATCTCTGGAATTAAAGCCAGATAATCCTGAAATTTGGTATAATAAAGGGTTGGCTTTGGGAATTAATTTAGGCCAATGGGATGAGGCATTAACGAGTTTGGAACAGGCGATCGCCCTCAACTCCAATGATGTGCAATTTTGGTTTTATCGCGGGATTGCTCTGTCTAGTTTAAATCAATTAGAAGAGGCATTAACCAGTTGGGATAAGGTATTAGAAATTAAACCCGACTTTCGCGATGCTTGGATTAATAAAGGGGTAGTTTTGCAAAAACTGGGCCGCTATTCCGAGGCGATCGAGGCGAATAATCAGGCGATCGGGTTGTTGTCGCACTAGAGGGGAGATGGGGGAGATGGGGGAGATGGGGGAGATGGGGGAGATGGGGGAGATGGGGGAGATGGGGGAGATGGGGG
>NZ_JAMXFA010000064.1 GCF_025370785.1 Laspinema olomoucense D3b | reverse complement strand
TAGACCAGTATTATCTGCGCCAACGGTCTTATGATGCGGGTATTGGCCGGTTTACTCGACGGGATACTTATGAGGGACGCATTTTTGAACCCATTACTCTGCATAAGTATTTGTACGCGAATGGGAATCCGGTTAATTATGTCGATCCGAGTGGATTTTACAGTATAGCTGAAGCTCAAGTAGCAGCAGATATTGCCAGCACTTTAGCTGGTATTCAGTGGGAGAGTGGAAGTTACCTCATATCGGCTACTTTACGTGGAGGAGATTATAGCATAAAAGATTTTCTCACAGATATAACACTCAATGGAGTATCTGAATTAGTACCTATTTTAGGCTTATTTTTTAGCCTGTTTGGTAACGGAGGATCTGGTAATGGAACTAACGACTTGACGGGAAATTCTTTTTCCTCTGGAGGAGAACAATATATTTTTCGGGGGGATACTAGAAATCCGGAAGACATATTTAAGAATGGATTTACAGCATGGAATTCAAACCCTAGTACAAATATTAGTAATGAAGCTTTATGGCGTCATGTTAACAAAGATCCAAACGTAAGTCCATTTATATCAGCTACCACAGATCCAAGGGTAGCGAAAGATTTTGCTGGTTCTGGTGGATATGTTTACATAATACGTCGTTCTCCAGACAGTCTTGATGTAAATAAAATTTTTCCAAATAATGATTACTACAACGAGCATGAAATTGCGATACCAAGGCGGATCGAATCATCGGATATTTTGGCTGTAAAAAAAGTCGGCGTAAGTGCTGATGGATACACAGAAAGATTTGTCGGAAGAGTGCAAATTAATTCCAAATTTCGTCGGAGGTTTTAAATTTATATGAACGGTAATGTCAATCTCCAAATTATAAAAAGTTTAGAAGGAGATAACCAATTGTCTGAATGTACCCTTTTTTATCAAAATACACGACCTTGCATAATTGTATTTCAAAATGCTGAATTAGGAAATCATCAATTTGAAGGCAAAGATGTTTTTGATGGCTTTTGTGAACTTAGACTTTTTCTCGAAAAAAAAGGTTGGAATATTTTATGTAATGGAGCACGGGTTGATGCTTATCCATCATCTATGTCACGAGATATGGGCGGAGGAATGAAGCTATATCATTTACAAATAGGTAAACGGCCTCAACGAAGCGATCTACTTAGAATATTTGATAAAGCAGAGCCAAATAAAATTGGAACGATTGAAGAACAACGTCTTTATTATGAAAGGTGGCGTGCAAGTGAAAAAAGCGAGTGATGGATCAAATAAAATTGTATTTATGAGAGGTTTTTATGGATTCTGAAAAAACTAAACCTTCCCAGGAAATCATAAAAGAAGCAAAACGATATCCTAATGCATGGGTTTATCAAATAGACCGCGAATATTATTTTAATAAAAATGTTCCTCCTGAGGCCATTGTAGGTGCTTGGAAAGTTGACCATAATGGAAATATTGTAGGAGATTTTATCCCTAACCCTAACTACCATCCTAAACGAAAAAAATATCAACACGATTGAAACTTCTTTGATTTGTAACGCGCTATTACAATCCCTACTTCAACGCCACCCTCAATGCAACGCACAGATATCGACATAGTGGGGGCGCAGTCACGACCAGCTAGACCCTGGGAAGTTTGGGTATAGAGTTGAGTTGCGATCGCCCTTCCCAAGTGCAACTCATCCCACCGTCACCCATTCACCAACACCGGCTGAATCCACCGCCACTCCCGCTGCTGCCGTCCCTCCCGGGGTAAAGCCGAGAGATAGAGTCGAGGGGAATATTACCATTCCACCCCTCTCTTCCGAAACCGGGAAGAGCGATTTTCACCGCACACGGCTACTCAATGTGCAATCCCTTTGTCAATAACAGCTGGTTGACTGCCGTCAGTAGCAGTCTTTTCATGGTGGCAATGTCGATGTAATAGCTGAAGATTAACCCACTCGTCTTTTCCTCCTTGAGAAAGTGGGATTTTATGGTCAACCTCCATTACATTTCCTGAAAGAAAGTGTAGTCCACACCAAGCGCACTTACCTTGTTGTTATTTTAAAAGTATCGCTTGTCTGTTAGGTAATTCAGGATGTCTGCCTAACCTTCTACTCCAATAAACTAAGTCGCCATCATAGGGGCTTTTATCACCTTTCACCAACAGATGTTTGTTACTACTGGTCGCAAACTCTGTGTGTAAAATTAGCTTTTTTGCCTCATCCCCTCTGGTCACAAATACCCAGTTTCTATTGCCGATTGCTCGCCAATATAGACCCTGAGCTTTTTTGACATTAAGAGTGCGATGTTTGGCCCATCTCCGAAGTTTAAGAAATGCTTAGTGCGTATGTAATCGCGTATTCTAGTAGGGAAGATGCCGTCCTTACCCCTTAAGGCTTCTATGATGTCCTTTTCTAAATTGCTCATGTTTTAAGCTACTTGGTGGATATCATTTTCTAGGATTCCCTTAATAGTAGCGGCATACCATTGAACCCCGCCACGCTTGGTTTTGTAACCGAGTTCGGTGAGCTTAGAACAGATCGCCCTTAACGACTTCCCTGCTGCCTTCATAGCCTTCATGATGCCGATCGCTTCCTGCTCAGAAGGGTCCTCTACCATTTGTCCAGACTCATCAGTGACGTAACCGTAGACAGGGCGGGAGTAAACTTGTTTACAAGATTTCTTATGTTGGATAGCGTCTTTAGTCCGTTGTTTACAGAGATTTCTCTCCAGTTCCGCAAAACCCGCGATCATCGTCAACATCATCCGGCCCATAGGGGAAGACGTATCCAAGCTCATCCCATTGAAGTCCAACAGGTGCAGTGATGCCCCCAGCTTATCCCAATTGTCAACGCTGGTGAGGGCATCGGCGGCACTCCGGAACAGCCGGTCAAGTTTGACCGCCACAATATTTTTAACCTGGCGCGACCGGACCAACTCAACCAACTTGCTACCCCCAGGACGAGTGCTCAGAAACTTCCCCGCACTGACTCCATCATCGACAATGGTCTCGACAACTCTCAAACCCGCTTGTTTACAGTAGGCCGTCAGTTTTTCTACCTGTGCCGGGATAGAGACCCCTTCTTTCGCCTGTTCATCGGTGGATACCCGAATATAGATTACGGTACTGTTATCAAAACCTGTCGTCATGGCCCCTACCTTTCCTCTTTTTGTACATAAGGGTTCCCTTATTTACACCAGTTTACCTTAAATGGAGTAGAACCCACCTGCCCCCCTGACCAGGGGACCCCACCCTGTATTGGCAATCCCCCGATTTTGTAATACGATTGTATTGGCAACACTGGATTGACATGGGAAACGAAAAGCTATGACCCGAAAACCAATTTCACTTCGGATGGATCCGCAGGAGTGGCAATCTTTTGTGGCCCTTTGCCAGGATGAGGGGACCACCGCCACGGAGCAGATTTCCATTTTTATCCGCCAGTGCCTCGCGATGGGTTTGCCTCTTTGCGATGAGGATTTGGATATCCGGGAGTCCAACCGGCTCAACCACCGCATCAATGAGTTAGAGGAAAAAATCGGGTTGGCGCTGGCGGAACTTCGCTTACGGCTGACTGAGTTGGAGGAAGAAAACGAACGTCTACAAAATTAAATCTTCGTCTAGGTATTAGTCTAGGTATTAGTCTAGGTATTAGTCTACACGGGTGGGGGAGTGCTCCTGCAACACCAGCAAAGATAGGCGTTGCAGCCGGAGGAGTGACAATTGCCGGGGGATTCTGTTGGGACGGCTGTCTGATTGAGTGTAGACGGATTGTAGATTTACTGTAGACTAATGGACTCTTCACCCTGTAGACTAATTATAGACTGACAATGTAGACTTATTACAAATTCAGTGTAGACTGATTATAGACTGGCTGTAGACTTTTCAAGGTAGAGGGAAAAACATGAGCCAACGCTCCAAAAAGGCCCAGGCGAAGTCATCAAAATCGGGGCGTTCCCAGGTGAATGTCCGGACCACCCCCGAACTGCTGACCCGGATTGATGAGGCCCGGATTGATACGAGTCGGAGTGAATTTATCGTCCAAGCGATTGAGGCGTACCTGGGAATAGAACCCGCATCCGACCAAACTACAGCCACCATTCAATCCCTTGTAGACGCTGCGGTTGCTCAAGCGATACATTCGGTGACTCGCACCCTGGAGTCACGGTTGAAAGCATTGGAAAGTCGGTTGTCTAGTTCGGATGTAGATGCAAATGTAGACGCGCTGGTAGACGAGGTTAGCGTGGGAGCTGTAGACGAACGAGTAGACTCGGTTAATGCGCCGGTAGACTCGGGGGATGATGCCCCGGAGGATGCGCTTGAGGGGGAGGAATTGGCGACTTCGGGAGAGTTGGGGTTAGAGGAAGCAACCAGAGACGATCGCCACCGTTCCCAGGAATCTGAGGTTGGAGTAGACGAGCCAGTAGACTCGGCAGATGCGCCGTTCGACTTGGTGGATGATGCGGGAGATGATGCGGTTGAGGGCGAGGAATTGGCAACGGCGGGAGACTCTGGGTTAGAGGAAGCAACCGGGGGCGATCACCACGCTTCCCAGGAATCTGAGGTTGGAGTAGACCAAGCGTTCGACTACCGCACCCACGGACTCAGTGGCCGGGAATTGGCCTCAAGGTTGTCGGTAAGCCCTTCTTCTATCACCTCCAACCGTCAGAAAAAAGGCACGAAGGCTTTTGCCAAATGGACAAGCCAACAGGACCCGGATGGCCTCGCCTGGAGTTATCAACAAGGGCGATATTATCTAAGTGAGCCAAAGGGTTCATAAAATAGTAGACAAATCTGTAGACGAGTTACTAGACCACAATTAGGGAAGAAATTAGACGAAATGTAGACGGGTGAATAGACCAACGTTGACCTCGGAGTTAGACGTATCTATAGACGGATTGCTAGACCCCAGCCTAACTCCAAGGTAGCCTAATTAGTAGACGGTAAACAGTTGACTACATCCCTGGCTAAACTTGGATTTCAACTCAAGTGTAGACAACTTGGTAGACATTGGATTTATCTAGCGAGTCGATGTTTTTGATGACCATAAGGCGATCGCCACCATGAGAACTGGAATGCCCGAGAGTACCCGGATCTGACAATGCCTCAATCCGAAATGTCTAGCTGCCGGGAACGAGAGCGCTGCTTATTCTGAGCGCGTTTTTTATCTTGGTTCATGCGGCGCTGCATCAGCGGGATAGACCGTTCCAGAATGTAGTTGGCATCCTCGCGTTTGACAGATACGGGAACCGGATCCGGAGTCTCCCAAGAACCCTTGCCAGTTGGTCGGCCAAGAATCAGAGTGTCCGACCCATCCCCATATTCCAAAACCAGGTACTGACCGCGCTTGTAAGTGCGGAAGCGCTCGCCCTCAACCATCCGCCCACCTCGGTGTTTGAGATAGGTATTGAGGAATGGAGCCACCCTGTTCACCCACTGTTGATATTCCTGCTGATTCAAGACATCAGGTGGGTCCTGGGTGGGTGTTGGCGTTGCTACTGGAGACTTAGAGGGTGGGGGTGTGGGTGTTCTTGATGGAGACTGGCGTGAGGTGTGCTCCAAATAAAGTTTCATCTCAAGCTGCATCGCCGGGAGGGATTCTGACAAAATATCTTGAGCAATGGTCCGTTTAACAGGTAGGCGGCTCCCGGGTTTCCATGAACCGGAGTTGGTCTTGTGGGCAATCATCAGCAGAGCCTCATTCTCCAAATCTTCTAAAAAAAGGTCTTGACCCCACTTATAAGTGCGGAAGCGGTTGCCTTGGAGCATAGAAACATTATGGTGCTGGAGGTAAGCATCCAGGACAGGGGCAACCTCACTCACCCACTGTTGATATTCCTCCCCATTCAAGACATCAGGTTGGGACAGTGGAGCTGAAGGGGTACGCAAATTAAACCGTGCATGGGTGGGTCTCATGTCTTGCTGCATAGCCGGGAGTGACTGCTCCAAAATGTGTTCGGCAGTGGTCCGCTCAACGGGGAAACAGTTGGGAGTCTCCCATGAACCCTCAGAAGTGTTATGGGCAATCATGAGCGGTGTTGAGCCATCCCGATATTCCAAAACGAGGTCCTGACCGCGCTTGTAAGTCCGGAAGCGGTGGCCTTGGACAACCGGAATGCCCCGGTGCTGGAGGTAAGCATCGAGGACGGGCGCAACCTGGCGGGCCCATTGTTGATATTCCTCAGAATCCAAGATGTCGGGTTTGGATTGAGCGGTTGATGCTGAGTGAGGGGATAATTCCAGTTCGGTTGATGTCGGGTTTTGTCGGGGAACTGGGCGATCGCCTGGAGTCGGTCTTGGTGACACCGGGGACAACAGAGGTTCGGGTGATCCGGGGTTTTGAGCGGGAACAGGGCGATTGCGCTTCTTAGAAAAAGAGGCCCGCTCATACCATTGGTCTTTTAAATACAGCTTGAGAACCGGGTTGTCATACTCCGGCTGATAAGAGACTAAGCGTCGCTGCTGTAATCCCCTCACCGTATAGGCGCGACCCAACGAACTTCCCGCAGCAGCAACCGAGCCAAGTTGGTAAGAAATTGCCAGCCCTCCATTGGAAGCAGGCTGAATCCGAACGCCTACCCCATCCACTCGCAGCCGTCTGACCAACTCTGGTAATCTGGGCCGGTCCTGGCAGAATTTATCAATCCGGTCTTGCAGTTCAGTCAAGATAATTGGGTCGGCGGGTTTTGACCTGGCTCCTTCGGCGTACTCTCGGTTTTGGCGTCGGACTCTTCTGATTTGGCCGGTGGAGGGATTGCGGCGATCTGTTTCCCAGACTGAGGGGACCCGGTGTAAATCAAACTCTTCAATCAGCGCTCGGTGGGCGACTTGGGAGCGATACCAGTCATTGAAGCTGCTGACTGTGCAACCGCCATCTATCGTCACCCGGTTCACCACCAGATGAAAATGGTCCCGGTCTTGTCCGTTTTCGGTTTTTGTGTCGGTATGGCGCACCAACAACCACTGACAATTCTCGTGGCCCATGCGCTGACAGAACTTTTGGGCATACCGATAGGCAGTCTCGTCCGCCATTGGCTGATTGGGATGGGGGCTAAAGCTGTAGTGCGCCACGGGGTATTCTGTGCGGCGTCGTTTGGCGGCAACCCGCGTGAATTGAGCAGCCCATTGATGGGAGTGTCCTCCCGAAAGCTGACTTGCCCCAATATATTTGGCCCCAGGCTTGTCTAGGACATAGCTGAGGAGGCCCGTGAAATCATTTCCTTTAGTAACTTTCCCAATCATGATGCGATTGATTGTTGACCCTATTTTTCAGTGTAAAAAGTGGCAGGGCTTGAGCACTCTAACTTGGGAAAGATTTTTAAGGGGTTCTGATAAAGACCTGGAAATTCCTTGAGAACTGTTATCACTACAATTGTTCCGACGCACCTTCAAAAAGCCTCTGCCTAATTGTGGGAACATCGCTAAAAATGGGGTGATGATTTAATCCAGGAATAGTGGGGAATTGAGGCGTAGCATTTCTGGGTGGAATCGTCAAATCAGCCGAAAATTGCTGCTAGAGGGTTGGTCAAGGTGCGTCGGGAATCGATAGCACTCTAAAAAAACTGTGGACACAATGACATACCATTGCTCTACCGGGGGATGGTAAGAAAACCGTGGGGCAATTGTCGGCCAACAGGGGATAACTGGGCTAGGGCGGGATAAACCAGATTTTTCCTAAAAACTCCCTCCCCCCCGAGGAATTTTTTGGGGGGATAGCAACATTTGTAAGCTGGTTTGTATCGACGGCAATTGTAACAAACTGTAATAATTGTGCCTACATTGTCGAAACAATGGGGATGACAACCACAGGGAAAATCATCAAAATCCCTCCCTACCGAGGGAAAATTGATTGGGAATCAGTAATTAAATAATATCAACCTTGAAACAGTGGGGGTAATTAAGGGGGAGCAAGGGAACTGTTTTGGGAGGAATAAAAATCATTCAAAGGGGTTTAGAGAAGGTGTGGCGACGAAGTGGTAGAGAGAGAAGTTAGCTATAGCGCCTTTTCTGGCTGTTCGCTGATTATTTTTGACCCGAGTATTTGGAACGGTGGTCAAGTAGGAAATAGCCGGTGTAATGGTTCTCCAAAACCCTAAAAGTTCCAATGGTCCTCAGATGAACGCGAGTGGGTTGAAGGATGCGATCGCCACCCGGGGATTCCCTCGTTCAGACCAACGGTACACTCGGCCACTATCGATTCCCTCATTCAAACCGGGGGTGCGATGGCTAACCGAAGATTCCCTCATCCAGACCTGGGGTGCGCGAACCATCTGGGCTTCCTTCATTCAGGCTGGCAGTGCCGCACAGCGCAGCTATGCCGCAGGCTATCGCCACCGATGATTCCACCATTCAGCCTCAAGGGTGCGATCGCCAACCTGGGATTCCATCATCCAGACCGGGGGTGCGCTCGGCAACCGGGGGATTCCATCTGTTCTCAGGGATGCTTTGCTACGTTGGTGGGTACAGCAATTATTAAATTATTTGGCTCAATTGTAGCTGCAAACTAGAGACTAAAAAGACCTGTCTTTTCCTTGTAATCTCAGCGTTTTTGGCATAGCATATTGGCTCTAAAATCGTCAAATGGGAGTAAAAAAATTAACTCAGGTGTTTGAGGGATGGTCGGAAACTGAAAAACCCCCTAAAAAATCTGTAGGCACAATGACATACCATTGCTCTGCCCGGGGAGATGAAAAAAAACGAGGGCCAAGTGTGGGCCAACCAGGGGGAACCGGGCCAGCGCGGGATAGGCAAGATTTGGCTGAAAAACTCCCTCTGTGAGAGGGATTTTAAGCGGAAATAGCAACATCTGTAGGCTAATCTGTATCCACGGCAATTGTAATAAACCTTAATATTCGTACCTACGTTGTACCTACACTGTCGGGACAGACAGAACCACAATTTCAGGGAAACTCCTCAAAATCCCTCTCTTGGAGGGAAAAATCATTGGGAATCAGTCATTAGATAATGTCAGCATTGAAACGATGCAGGGGGTTGAGTCAGGAGCAGGGAGTTGTGGAAAAATGACCGGGGAGAATTGACGAGAGCCTTGTGGGAGAATTAGTTGAACTGGGGCAACTTGGAGGGATGGTGGGTGAGGCGGAAAGCCTGGGAAATACTGGGGCAACTTTGAGGGGTGGTGGGTGAGGTCCAAGCCGGGGAGATATCGCGGGGGAATCGCCCTCATCCTCTACGAAGAACCCACCCACTCACCCCCTCAAGGCTTTGATCCGGCAGTCCTCAATCAACTCGCCCGGTTTAGCCATCCCCCTATTGCCGTCATACTTAAACAACTCCTGACTGATTGCCGACTACCGCAATTCCTAGCAACTGACCTCGATTTGGTGACAAGGATTCTTCAGTGTTTGCACCATTCGGAACGATAAGAGGAGATCGGCCATCCCCCCTATAATAGTCATAGACCATTAAGCCAACTAACCATGCTTACCCTAGAAATAGCCATCCAAAAAATTCAACAATTGCCCCCTGACCAATGGCAAAAGGTACTTGAATTCATAGAATTCTTAGAATATCAATCTAGCCACCACCAAAAAGCACCCAAAACAATAGAACCCCCTGAAGTTTCATTCGCCGAAGCAGCTAAGGAATTTATTGGCTGTCTCGATAGTGACTTAGAGGATCTGTCCCACAATCCTCAATATTTAGAAGAATTAGGTCAAAAATGAGTCCAAAAATTATTGTAGACACTGGAGTTTTAATCGCTTTTCTCTTGCCAAAGGATAACTTTCATTCTTGGGCTGTTAACCAATTTTCAAAAATTACCGCCCCCGTCCTCACCAATGAAGCCGTAATCACGGAAGCCTGTTTTCTGGCCTGAAGAATTCATCAAGGACAAGCAACTATTTTAAAATTAATCAAACAAGGACATCTGGTTATACCCTTTACCTTAACCCAAGAAATAGAAGCGATAGAGAGCCTCATGCAACGGTATGTTTCAGTCCCTATGTCGTTAGCCGATGCCTGTTTGGTGAGAATGAGTGAAATGTATGAAGATAGCCAAATTATCACCCTAGATAGTGATTTTAAAATCTATCGAAAACACAGAAACCAAACGATTCCGAGCATTATGCCACCGGATAATTAATCTGCATAGACTGATACCGATTGATTAGCAAATAGCCCCGAAATGACTGATATCGTTTCGGCTTAGACATTTTGCGGGGGCTTCTGTTCCGTTTCTAGGAACTGCATGAGTTGTTCGGCTGCCCCATTAGATGTATGCAATGAATGCATAATTTCGGCGACTTCATTACCGACACTAATTCCTTCTTCTTTCGCCAACTCAGCCGTTAAAAACTGGATAATTTGGAACTTCTCAGCCCGAGATAACTGTTGCAGTTGCGCCAATAATTCAGAATTTGACATAAAACCACCAGGAAATCATTTTTTCATTTTACTACAACGGACTACTGACCATAATGGGCTGGGGACACCAGTGCGGGCGTGGAAAATACAGAGCCACCCGCAACCCTCACCGAAGAAGCCCCGCCACCTCGAACCCCACCGTGCCATCCTATAATAAGGCGGCTTGCACATTTTCCACCCCGACCCTTCCCCACCCCTTCCCTCATCGCCTTTTGCCAAAAACTGACCAGGGAAATAGCACTCGCCTTAAACACCGACGAACCCCGCAATCTGCCAGTTTAAAGGCTTGGACCCTAATCAACCGAATCTGATATCAGCCATTCAAACCGGGGGAGAGGAGATTTGAGAAATCCGGTTGCTCCGGTTGACTTGGGATACAATTAGAATTGACCTTAAAACCTGATTTTGGATAGCGAAGTTGACAGCACTCATAATGAATACCTTAGCTCAAGAACTTCTCAAAAACTTTGATGATTTGCCGGAGACCGAACAACAGGCACTCGCTGTTGAAATACTGAAACGGGTTGTCAATTTTGACGTTCCCCCCTTGACAGATGAGGATTTAGTCCTCAATGCAGAAGAACTATTTTTAGCATTAGACGAGCAAGAAACAGATTATGAGTAGTCCTAACCGGGGAGAAGTCTGGCTTGTTGATTTAGGTTACACTGCCAAGGTGAGGCCCTGTCTTGTAGTGAGTATTCCGGCTTTGATGCAGGATAGAGCATTAATAACATTGATTCCTCACACCACCAGCCCTAGGGGTTCACGTTTTGAAGTAGAGATTAAAACCAGGTTTCTCAAGCCCGGAGTTTTCGATACGCAAAACTTGATTACTATTCCTCATGTGAAGCTCCTGAAAAAATTAGGTGAATTAAACCCAGAGCAGTTGTCAGAAATTGAAAAAGTTTTACGCTTTTGGTTAGGGTTGGAAAGTCCGGATTCTGAGCAATTAACATAGCCTCGGGAGCACTAGGTTTATATAATTAGCCCACTTCACCGATCTCGTATGAGCGCAACCGTTCCAGGGGTTTGGGATTTCTGCGGTTAATCGCATAGATACAGATATCGGTATCCAGTAAAATTTTCATGCCATTGGCTCTCGTTCCATTGTTCGGGATTGATCGCGCTCGATTTGCAGGGACTCTGGGAATTCCTCAATGGCATCAAACATCACCTGCCAGGGGTTTTCCTTGGGCAGCAAGACCACTGCATTGCCCAATCGTTTAATGACGACTTCATCCCCAGAAAAGTGATAACTCTCGGGCAAGTGTACCGCCTGAGTATTGCCACTCATAAACAGCTTTGCCGTTTCCATTGGTAGCTCCGTATATACAGCTCGGACTCTACCCCTGTTTATAGCAAATATTCCCCTGCCTGGTGCGGCTATAGGGTATCCCAGGTGGGCGAGCGTATGGCTATGGGTCGCTGCATTGATGAGGGCCACCGCAACAAGGGGATAGCTCAACCTAGCCACCCAGTCTGATAAAACCTGTCAACAAGTTTTAAACTAGACTCAGATAGAGTTAGCGAGTTGAGCCATGAAACCGAAAGGAGGGCGGGGCAAGATAGCGCCCTACCAAACCAAGTTGATGAGGGTGCCGGTGCCAGTGGAATCTCAGGTGATGCAACTGTGCGATCGCTACCGCGAGTTTATCGAGTTTGGGGGGAATCCCGCTTCCCCGCCACCGATGCTGGAGTCTCCTAACCGATCGCAACAGGAAACGCCGCCACCGATGCTGGAATCCAAAAGCCGATCGCAACTGATAGAGGAAGTCGCACCCCTGGCGTTCGAGGCGATCGGCACGACTGGGGAAGATTGGTCGGCTAAGTTGAGCGAGTTCCTGGAGGAATTAGCCTCGGCGATCGCAACCATCAAGCAGCAGACCGAACCCAAACCCGAGCCTGAACCCGAACCCCAGCCTGAACCCGAGCCAGAACCGCAACCCGAGCCAGAACCGCAACCCGAGCCAGTCCCCGAGCCAGAGCCAGCCAAACCGCGCTCCAAACATGAGAAAATCTGGGATGAGTTGAACGAACGGCAGCGGGTTTATCTCAAGCAGATTTTCGAGATTGACCAGAACCGGGAGGAGTCCGAGCGTGGTGCTTGGAATCGTGGAGATCGGCCTCGTCCTGCTGATGAGTGGCGGTGGATTGAGTATTTGGAGTTGTTTGGGAATTCATCCCAACTCAGGCAGAAACTCAAAACAGCCAAAGTTGTTGACCCGGGGACCGGCAGCACATTCAAAGCACTCGCCACCCGCAAGCTCATTGAAATTGACTACTGTTATCAGGTGTCAGACTGGTTCAAATGCAAACTGACTCGGTTGGGCAGGGCCGTGGTTCGTGCTGGATTGGGTATCCAGTCTCCAAAAAAACTGCCACCTCGGACGCTCAGGGATTATCAGTGGAAGGCACTCGTAGCAGCATGGCAAGCTGGGGATGAAGGATTGAGGGCAGAAGGGGAACGCTCGGGAGACTATGGCAGCCACAGTTGGCAGCATTGTTGGCTGCGGTTGCGGGCTTGGGATGACAAAATGCGTTACGGCAGGAGTGGGCTAGTTCGGGAGTTCCACAAAGACTGGAAATCCTGTCTAGGAATCACCGAAGAAGGCCGCAAATTCTACCGAGAAAACTGGCAAAAATATCGTGAACTTTATCCCGAGGTGGAAGCGCCTAAGCCTGATTGAATCGGATGCCAACAAAGATGCCCTTGCCTCAAACCTGTAGCGGTCCAACCATTAGCGGCTTCCATCAGCGCATCACCTTACTCCTCCGATTGTTGTTCTGCTTCTTGTTCTGCTTTAACCGGGCGTGGTTTTGGCTTCGGTTGGGGAGGTTTTGCCTGCTTGGACTTTGCCTTAGAGGGGATGGCCTTAGCCTTAGAGGGGTTAGCGTTTGACTTAGAGGGGGTGGCGTTCTTTTTTTTCTCCTTTTGGACGGTAGCTTTATCGTCGTTAGATGCCTTGAAAAACTTGGGTGCTTTCTCTAAGGGTGGCGCGAGTAATGCCACAAACTCAAACCCGTCTTTTGCCGGGATAAACTTCGCTTTGAGTTGTAGAAACAGCGGACGACCTTGCTCCTCTTTTTCGAGTTTAGGATTGAACCGGAATGGCTTAAAGGGCGCGTCTTTCCATATCAACGGCACATGGGTCGCTTTCATGAAATTGACCTTTTTCTTAGCCGCAACTGCTTCATCTAATTTTTTCAAATTCTGGTGGATGGCTTCGTCAAAATTGCGGAATACCGAGATGACCGGAACCCGACAAACTGGGATGAACTGCCACAACCCAGACAGCTTAAACTCAAAATCTTCTAGCTCCGTGGAGATGGCGGAGGATGCCGGGTCTTTCTCAAAACCAACCAACTGAAAAGCAAGCTGATGGGGTTGGTCCTGCTTCGGGAAGTGCATCACCTTCGGATAAACAATGAGCCGTTGCGTGGTACTTCCCGACTGTTTTATCTCTAGTTTTAAGGCAACCATTGCCGACATCAACCGGGGCTTAAACAAGAGTCGATATTCCTTACCGCCCACCGTAATTTTTGCCATAATACTCCCCTCCTCAAAGCTAACTTCACCGGGGAGGATGCCGACGGCTTGAAAAAATGCGCCCTTATGTTCGGGTTCCTGTTCAGTTGTTTCAGCCGTTTCTAATTCGCTTGACGCTTCAGTTGTTTCGGCAGTTTTTAATTCGGCTGACGCTTCAGGTAGTTCGGCAGTTTTTAATTCGCTTGACGCTTCAGTTGTTTCAGCAATTCCTAATTCGGCTGGCGCTTCAGGTGTTTTGGCAATTTCTAATTCGGTTGACGGTTGAGTTGTTTCAGTCGTTTTTAAATCGGCTGGCGCTTCAGTTGTTTCGGCAGTTTTAAAATTGGCTGGCGTGGGTTCTAGTTGGGCTTTATCGCTCATTGTTAATGCTGGTTTTTCTTTGCTAGTATGATAACGAAAATTGCCCGGTTTAGTTCAGAATCACCAAAGTTTTTCGGGTTGGGTTCTGTATGGCTATTACGGTTATCAGGTAACCAGTCGCCTCCGTTGGGAAGCAACCAAAAAAACCTCAACGGCTACTCAACCACAACGAGCTTTCAAAACTCCAGCTTCTGCACTGCCGCCCGTTTGGTCTCTTCCCCTCGCCGGTCGTACCTTGTAGTCGTCGAAGGCGAGGAATGACCCGCAAGTTGCTGCACCGTGAAGGGATCGACATCGGCAGCAAGGAGGTCGGTGCAGAACGTGCGTCTAAAATCATGGGGGGAACAGCGCTCGATTTGAGCTAAATCCGCCAACTTCCGCACCACTTTGTACACCGTATCCGGAGTCAGCGCCTTAAGTTGGACTCGCCCAAAGCGGTTGACCGGACAAAGCAACGGCCCGGGTTCACGCCCTCTAACTTGCAACCAACTCTCCACAACCGGGACCAACTTATCAGCCAAGTAAACTATCCTATCCTTGTCCCGCTTCCCCGCAATCACTTCGATAATCCCAGTATCAGGATGGTAATCTTTCAATTGCAGGTTAACCAGTTCCTCTCGCCTGATGCCCGTACCGCGCAGGATAACAATCAAGGCGGCATCGCGCAAATTCAGAGGAGTGTCAGACTTTTGGCACTCCTGGAGCATCGCGGCGAGTTCATCCGAGGCAATCGCCCGACCTTTCAAGTTTTTTTGAGGAACATCAATCCGTGGCAAATCCGCAGCACGGGCATAGTCTTCGTGCGAGATTAAACCCAGCCGCCACGCTTCTTGGAGAGTTCGCCGCAGAGCACAGAGCATCTTGGCGGCAGTAGCGGGAGCCAACCGAGCCAACAAAGCCGACCTCACCGCAGCGGTATGGTGGTAGCGCAACTTTGACCAGTCTAGGGTGAGCGCATCGCATGAGCCATTGGTGAGCAGTGCGGCAATGTAGTTGAGTGCTTGCCGCATGGTGACTTGTGAAGTTTTGCCTAGACTGGCTAAATAAACCGCCGCCGGTTGTTGCGTGAGCGGGACTGGCTCCAGCAAACGCAACGGCTCGGATTCAAAAATAAACGGTTGCAGGTCGTCCATGATTTCCCCCCAACTGATTCCTAAATTGTAAGCAATGGGGTTCTCCCATTCGTCAGGTGGCGGATAAAACTTAACAAGACTCTGTGGAACTGTGGTTCTCAATTATCATTGGCTAACCATATCGTTTTGAGGGAGTTTACACTCAATCCCTTGTCTACTGGGGACAAGAGGCCCTTTAATAGGTGCGGTCTTCCTGGAAACCTGAGCGCCAACTCCATTGAGGCCCCTCAGAGCGGCTGTGCTGTCAGTAGCACTGAAACAACACTGACTGAATGCCCCGGACGAGCGGTATGATGGAATGTCAAGGCACGACTACAGCACATTCGAGGCATGGCAGCATCAACGAAACGGATTGTGGGTTATTTGCCGGTGGAGTACCACAACCGGCTCCGGCAGTACATGGAGGAGGAAAACTTGGGCGAGAGTGCGGCCCTGGTGCAGATTCTGCGCGAGTTTTTTGATGGCAGACAGCAGAATCCTGAGATAGAGTCACTGCGAGGGCAACTGACTCAGTTACAGCAGCGGGTGGCGGTGGTGGAAGCTGTGCTGAGTTCCGGGGGCAGAGGTGGTAGAGGACGGAGCCAAACGCCAATGATGAGCGAACCCATCAAGCCAAAGGCATTGACCACGGCAGAACTGGCGGAACGGTTGAAGGTGAAGCCCGCAGAAGTTGACGAAGCGGTAAGCCAGGGCATCGATGAGTTTAAAAAATGGAGCCGCAGTCGGGATCCGGCTTTGATCCGTTGGGAAAAACGCGGCGAGTTGTTTCACCAAGTGGAGCGCTGAGGAGGTTGGGTTGCCCCAAGCAGCAACGGCATAGCTACGCGAGTGCTGGTGTTTAAGTAGCGGTCTGGATTTCAAGGTCGGGTTAGAATCTTACATTTTTTATGTATTTCCATGTCTATTCCGTGCCAAGCCATTTACAGTCATAAAAAATAGATTTTTCATGATAGTAAACTGACCGTCGAATCGAACGAACCCAACTTAGCAGATTTTCTTCGGTCTAATCCAGACTCCTCAGTGGCAGGGGCTGATGCCTAACTCCAAGCGAGACGGACACTCTCCGGGGTGACATTAGCGGCTATAATCGGGTTTGCAGCAACGGTTTTATCCCGTTAACCCTGGAGAAAATGTAGGAGGGCATTCTCCCTTGAACACAACTGCATAAAGTAATGGTCAAAAAAGAAGAAGACACATCAGATCCACGGAATTATGACCAACTGTATCGCTTGGATTTGGAGCAACTTAGATTGTTTGCGGCTCAAAACAAGGTTAAGGGCTATCAAACTATGAGTAAATCGCAGATAGTTGAAGCAATCAAGGAATTGAGCCGCATCAACGACGAACAACACAGAAAATCAAAGCGCTCGCGCCGTAAATAATTCTCATGATTTATTAGCGAAAAGCGGCTGATAATCATCACCCCCCGACAAAATTGTTAAAATTCAGCTTTGCGGGTGCATCTTCAAACCTGCTTTAAGGAGAATTTTTGACAATGTGGCTCAAGTTGGGTGTGGTGAGATTTGTATTTAATGGAGGTCAAGGTGTTGAGTGCCGTTGAATGGGAAATCTTAGGAAGCAACTGGGCGCAGAGTTGAGAATGGATCTGAGGATAAAATAGGGAAAACCGCGTGGCCCCCAACAAGTCAAGATGTCACGATATCCCGAAGACTGGCGCACCATTGCCTTAACTGTCAAAGAACAAGCCGGGTGGCGCTGTGCCAAATGTGATCTCCAATGTCTCCGCCCCGGTGACGATATAACGGGCTTGACCAAATCCGAACGGACCAAAATCACTCTGACGGTTCATCACCATAACCGGATGCCCGAGGACAACCGCCCCGAAAATCTGATTGCGCTGAAGCCCCAGTTGTCACCTGGGTTACCACACCCGCCAACAGTCGAATATTCCGCCCGGTCAGCTATCGTTTGAGTTTTAGTGGATTCTGGGTTATTCGAGTGGTTGGTCAATACTCGGAGGCGACACTTATCTGATTGGTTCTACCGGCGATCGCCTGTTGGAGGGGGAAGCGCTGCGGTAGGGGAATTTTGCTGACGCCAACTGGAAAGAAGAACCAGAACCGATGCACCCGCTCCGGCGGCGTGGCTGATGGAGGTCATGATTTTATCACTCAGGGAGTCGGTACGGTGTTCAATGAGGGACAAGAATTCTGGCTCTATTTGCCAGAATCCAGACCTAGCAAGGGTTTGATGGATACATCTAAACGGTTAAACGTATTAGACCTTTAACCGTTTAACCTATAAAGTGTTTAGTAAACTGGCCTGATAACGGTTAAACCTATTAAGGTATTAGACCTTTAGCCGTTTAACCTCTAAGACCTTTTAATGGATTAAGGTAATAACGGTTAAACCTAGTAAGGTATTAGACCTTAATCGGTTCCTATGTTAAAAGTTGCGGTTTTCAACTTCAAAGGTGGGACGGCCAAAAGCACCACAACACTCAACCTCGGTGCTTGCCTTGCCACCAAAAAGCGCTCCCTGTTGCTCATTGATTTGGACGGACAGCGAACCCTTTCCTTTGGTCTCGGACTCGATGGCGAAAAACCCACGGCGCTTGATTGGCTCCAGGGGAAAGCGGTGACGCCCCGGGAAACTTCTATCACTAACCTCTCCCTCATCCCCGGTGACCTGGGACTGTTCCAACTGGATGCCAAGTCGGATTTATTCGGTCCGGCTTTGGCTAAAGTGAATCAATTCGATGTTTGTTTGATGGACTGTGCCCCAGGTCTGACGGTTACCTCGGTTCAGGCGATTTTGAGTTGCGATCGCATCCTGGTCCCGGTCATCAGCGAACCTGCTGCACTCAAAGGACTCTCCGAAGCGGTTGAACTGGTTCGAGATGAGCGGCCCGATTTGCCGATAGACGTGGTGCGCTGCCGATATCGGAAAAGGCTGACCCTCACGGTTGAGTCAGATTTGCTCCTGTTTGAGGCGGCTCCCGAGTTGGATTTTCAACTGCTCAATACCTGCATCCCGGATAATATCTCGGTTGCTGAATCGATCGCCCATCAAAAACCCGTCACCAGCTATGCGTCGGGTTCAGTGGGGGCGAAGGCTTATAAGGCAATGGCTAAAGAATGCGTGGAGGCTTGGAATGTCTAATAAAAAAATGGGGGGAAAGTTGTCAAAGCTCTCTCAGTTCTCGGGCATCCGACAAGACTCTCAACCGGCAGAATCCGAACCCGTCGAAGTCGTCGAAGCCGTGGAACCTGAAGCCGAACCGACTAAAGCTCTCTCAGCCCCCAATGCACAATCTTCTTCTAAGGATAAAGCCAAACGGAAAACGGACAGCGATAAGGAGACACAGGTTACCGTGAACATCAAAATCTTGCGGCGGCAGAAAGACTGGCTCTCTGATACCGCCCAGACTATCCGGGACAACAACGAGGGCCCGGTGGCCCCGGCTGACCGCGTTTATCCTCAGCACTTGATTCAAGTGGCGATAGATTTGCTCAAATCGAACGATGTCGATTGGTCCAAAATCCGCAATGTGGAAGAGTTGAGAGGTCATCTAAAGCTATAAACGTATAAAGGTATTAGACCTTTAGAGGTTTAAACTATGACCTCGGACAAACTGTCGGACCCGACATTTATTTGAGAAACACGGTCCCGTGACGCGAGCGCCCACTCGACTGCCGGATCCGGCACTTATGCAAATTGCCTGAACCCAACCCACCACCCCCGAACCTCATTGTGGATGCTCTCCACCCTCTGATAGCCAATCTGGTTTTATAAATAGAAAAAAACCCTCCCCTTGGAGGTTTTTTTTCTCTACTAATTGCTAGTTGCTGGCTTACAACTCTGAAGATGAGGATAACTTTTAAGCATCCCCAGTTTGACAGTTTAGCTATGCGTATTACTTATTTTTCTTCCTTAGTGAAACCTAAGCGTTCTGCAAGAGGAGAGTTCCTCCAAAATTCTTCTCGTTGCTGACGAGTCATTATTTCTTTCCTACCTACCTTGACTTGTTCAGGTTTTAACAGGGGTTGGTTTTCCCAATTCTTTTTCAATTCTTTGACAGAAATTTCGGGCGTTTGATGGTGAAAAACTAAAGACCTATCCATCTTCTCCTGGTGCTATAGAAACGGGTTTTTCGTAATGCATTTGAATAATATCCCTGTAATAGTCAAAAGCCGCTTCCACCGACTCCAGTACCACAATAGGACTTTCATCATCTGCTTGTTGGAAAAATTCGAGAGCTTTATTGACTGCATACCAAACCAGCCATTTTCCAACTGGAGCCACCAATTTGGGATTGGGCTGCCTATTCGCTGGCGTAGTTTCTAGGTTGAAAATTTCTATAAAATTACTAGGAGATGGAAAAATTTCAAAGCGCATTAATCCCCATATTTGTCCTGATGCAGTTAATTTAATTATTCCTCCCTGCTCAAAATCAGTGTTTTCCCATATCGTAGGCCAGTGACAAGACCAACCCCTACTTGGCATATCATTATGCAAAGCCGGTTCTAACCGAGCTATATCCCAAGAATCATTGCTTTGAAGATATACGGGTACTTCAAAACATTCACAGTTAATCATCTTTTGGGAAGCTAGATTTGGAAACGGCCCCAATAGACTTTGAATGCCATCCAAAATGACGCGCTAAAATCTCAGGAATTATTTGATTGGGTTTCATCCCACTTCGTTCCGCTTCTTTACGGACTAAATAATCAAGACTTGCGGGTAGACGCATAGCGATCACCTCGCCTCTCCTTTCCGGGTAAGGACTCCTAAATTTCCCCCCCTCTGTTCTGGGTTGTTGTTTTATGGGCATACCTCACTCTCGTGCCACTATGTTAATTAATTTCATGTTAACAGCTTAACACCTAGTTAACAGCTTAACACCGGGTTACGCGGCATTGCAAACAATAGTACCCACTCCCATAGCGGCTATAAGAGGCGATCGCCTTGGACGATAACTGTCGGTCCCGACACTTATCCGGCGAACCCAAACTTTCAGGCGATCGCCTCAAAGAGCGCTTGTTCTCCACCAACTCTCCAGCCACAGGATAACCTCGGTTCCCACCGGCGCGATTCCGGCCAACAACAAGCACCGCCAATCCGCTAGGAGTAGAGACTATCCTCCGAGGTTCTATCCCCAGGCAGATTCCCCGACCAAAGGATTTGGGTAGATTAGGAACATAAGAAAAACAAACGCCAGTTAACACAGACCTAATAGGTCTTTTTAGTAAATTCCTATAACAGACAATCCCGCACTTACTCGCTAGGCGCGGGATTGTTGCGTTGGGGGGTCGCCCCGGGATGCCCGGGTGCTGACCCAGTTGGTGGGACTGGCTCAGAAACTGCTATCCCCGAGGAACCCACCCAGAGGCAGCAGAAACTAGAGATGAACCGGGACCAATTTATCCAGAGGATGAATCGGACGAGGTTGATTCCTGAGAAATGATCCAGCATCACTGCTGCTACCGACAGAAGCGCTCTATGGGAAGGAGTCTTTTTTGATTTGCGACCCCGACCCAATTTAGGACAAAATTAGGATGGGGCGCAATCAAATTCCTAGTGCGCTGCTGACAAAAAACGGAGCAATTTCGGATGCACTCTGACTAAGCCCATTTCCTCTGGCTGAAGGGCAGAGTCAGAGTGCCATAAAAAAACCCCTCACTGAGGGGGTTTCAATTACTTAACTTTCTCCAGCAGTGCCCGGTCCCGGTTTCGCCAGCCCCTCAAAAACACCCTTTGGTCCGGCGCTTCCCTGACCCGAAAATCTCGAAATTCTAACCGCCACTGAGCGATCGCCTGCGCTGCTGCTTTCTCATCCCTGGGGAGTGCCGGATACCGATGACCGTCGCGCCGTCGCCCCTGGGCTGAAAACATCTGCCACCCCCCAACCCCAAAGTTCACCGCCGTGTCAAAACAGACGAGTTGCATCTGAGCCGTTTGCCACTCGCCACACCTGGCGGGATTCCAGTATTCCGCCTCATAAATCCTACGGACAGTCGATTCAGGCATCTGGCAGGGGTCAGAGTAGCCGTGCCGTTGAGCCACCGACCGGATGATGCCCTTGTAGGTGCGCCCTCCCCTATCTGCGGGATGGTCTGAACATCCCCCCTCCTTTCCCAGGGTCCACTCGTAGGCTGCATCGAAACCTGGTGATAGAGTTGAGGACCCGAACAGTTGACCCTTTCTGAGAAACTTAATGTAGGCCATTATCAAGGGTAGGGTATAATTCCGGTCCGTGATTCGCTCTCCCCTGACCGGGATACCGTCACTGCCCTTGGTCCATCGGTGGATTTGGTTGTGGATATGGTCACCGCTACTTCTGCCAGTGGTTCCCTGGGTTCCGATCTCCTCACCTTTGGCTACCCGGTCACCCGGCTTGAGAGTCTGGGAACCCTCAATCAAATGACCAAATAGCCAGTAATCAGCACCATCGCAAGCGACTCCCACAATCTGACCTGCGCCTGACCCGGTTGCTAAGGAGCCATTAACTCCCTGAAAATAGACCCCACCAATGGTTCCATTGCACGGGCTGGGAATCGGAACGGATGTTGACCCGTCCCGTTCGAGCACATAATCCCAGGACCCCGAAGGAGAATCATCGTAAAAATGAGGGCCAATATGCACCGTGATTGGCTCGAAACTGTGGCTATTTTGTCCAGTTTTGGAAGCATCCGGCGAGACATTCGGGAGAATCGCCAGCGCCAGAACTGCTAATGTAGCCAGTCCGACGATACCATCTGCGATCGCACCGCCAACACCCTCTCTAATTCCCTTGGAGATGCCACCGGCGAGGGCTGATTCTAGGTTGCCATTGCTCGTCATCAGATCTCCCCTCCCTCGCGCTTCAGGCATTCCGGGGGAAGGCTGGCCCCAACTTCATTCAAGGTGAAAATCAGCACCTCGCTATATGAATATGGGCAACCCTCCGGTTGAGGCGAGGTTGGAGAAGAACCCGAAGTAATCGGCGAGGGGGGTTTGAGTTTTGCCAGGTCAATTTCCCATCGGGAAAACAGCCCAAAGTATTGGGCAATCGCGGCTAATCCAATCAATGCTAAAATATGGGTGATTTTCATTTCCTTTCTCTCTTATTCACGAACAAATAACCCCCAAAGAATCAATCAATGGGGGTCGTTTTTATTAGCTATCTACAGAAAACTTGTCCGGTGCGGGTATCAATCCATTGCTGGTCCGGTGGGCAGTTTTCATTGGGCTGAATCACCTGGTTATGGGGTGACAAATTCCGCTGTTGCTGTTGCGGTTGCTGGGGGTTGGGGCGCAGGAAGGGAATATACCGGCGCGGGTCGGTCAGCCAGAATTCCTCACCGGGTAAGCGGATCTGCGGGTTGGGTTCGTCAAACCGTCGCCCGAGGTTTTCGGTGTCGTAGTTCTCAAAACCCTTGCCAATCATGTTGGCAGTCCCCGCACTGAAGAACTGCACCACACTATCAGGGGAGGCATTGCGAGAGGGATTGATTCGCTGGGTAAACATCCCGCGCCCAATCGGGGCAATGAGCGGACTCCAAAGAACCCAAATTGCACCCGCGCCAATGATGGCCGTGCCTACATTTTTAATCATGATTTTTGCTCCGGTTTAAATCTATTAACTAACTCGTTCCAGACGGGGCTAACAAAGCGCTTGTAACGCTCGTCTCTACTCATGTTGGTGATGTTGAATAGCGAGATAACTTCCCCTTTGAGCGGGGATTTAATCTCGCCATTGGCGTAACTTCTAGCGAGTTCTTCTACCCGCTTTCGGGTCTCCCCTGTCCAAGTCTCACGCCACCAAACCTCATCCGGGTCAGTGGCGCAAACCCTTACCCGGTGAGCTTTGATGTCAATTTCAGGGATGATTCTGATTTCAGGTAAACTCGCGCCAAACTGCACCACACAAGCCCGCTTTTTCTGCTTGAGTAAAGGCTCGATTTCTGCCCGTAAATCTTGGGCAGTGCCGGGGATGCGGTTGATAATGTCGGGGTCAAGGGCGGATGTCCCGAGGATTAACTTGTTAACTTGTTGCTGTTGTGCCTTGGTCAGGGCAACAGAACCGACAGCGAGCATCTGGGAGATGAGGAGGAGCTTGACCCGGTATCCGCGCCCCATTGTCAGGATGTCGGCTATCTTCTCTTTAATCTCCTCATCCACCTCATGCTGTTTGGCAGTGTTCATCAAGGCTGGGAGTTCATCAATCACACAGAGTAGAGGCGTGAAGTTGAGGGTTTGCTTGCCTCCATCTGAGGCGACCTTAATCGCTTGCTGGCGGCGCTTTTCCAACTCATCCCAGACCGCATTAATCCCCGCATGGATGCGGTCAAACTGGGCTTCCACTATTTGATTCAGGGGTAAACCCATCCAGGTGTTCACTCGCCCTGAGTCATCGGGTTTGCCGTAGTTGATATCGAAGATGCGAAGCTGGCCCGTGCCTTCACTAAAGCGGATGAACCCGACGATAATCTCGTTGACCACGGTGGTTTTCCCTGAACCAGGCAACCCCACTACAAAATTGCACTGCCAACTTTGACCGCCCAATCCTTTTTTGAATCCAGCCCACTCCACGAACCATTTGCGATCGCCGCTAAACTTTTCAGCCGCGCTTTTCAACTGCGGGGGGATGACCCGCAAGACCACCTCTTTCCCCTTCTTAGCTGGGGGTGAGGTCAGCGCAATTTTGGCAGTAGCTTGGAGACCTCCGGCAAGCAAATAGTTGGAGTGGGAAGTCAAAGCCAGGATGGTGCTGATGGCATCGTCCCGGAGGGTGGAGGGGTCAAAAAATTCCTTGCGGCTGAGGATGAGGCTTCCTCCCGCGAGGCAGGCGATGGAAGTCCCCAGGAAAAAGCCCCAGTTGTCGTTCGGGGTGCGTTCGGTGAGTACGTCGATCGCCCCCTGGGTTTGCCTCACTGCCGAAGTGGTTTGTGGGGTCAGCGATGCAATCCAGGCGGCGATGGACCCACTGAATAAAGTGACCGCTAGGAGCAACCCAAGCTGGCGGGTCGTCAGGGGTTCGGGTTTAGTTCGGCTCATCAGGTGGGCCTCCTGTGGGCGATCTGCTTGGGAGGGCAATCCCGCTTTGTTGGCGGATGCGCTCAATCTCCTGGAGTTGTTTTTGGCGTTCCATCTCCTCGGTGATGGCCTGTTGCCGCGCCTCCATCCGCAGGCGCATATAGTCTTCGCGGCTGAGTTGATTGGCTGATTCGAGGGTGAGTTGCTCCATCAACGAAGCCAGGTAAGCGAGGTTGATGGGTTCGGGGGTATTTCCTCCCGCGCTTGCCCGAATCGCATCGTTCACCGCATCAATCTCGCTGGATAGGCGCTCAAAAGTAGCCCGGTTGCTGTCGGTTACTTCCCCCATCGTCGGGGCTAGAACCTCATTCAGTTCGTTAGTGAGGGTCTGGAGTTATTGAGCCAAAAAAGATTGGACTAAACTCTTTTCACCAATCCGGGTAAGGGCTGCCAACACCACCGCACGGGCATCGGAATTGTAGACCCTGGGAATATCAATAATTGAAGCCTCTCCCGAGTATTCAAATTGGCCTAACTCTCTCAAGTTTTGGGATTGCCGAGCCATCTCCCGCACCAACTTAATATCCAGGGGAGTGTAATCTCCCTCTTTATGGTTGGGTACAAATAGTGCCAGCAGGTTATCGCGCCTTGCCCGGTCGATTGCCGTCTGCTGCATGGAGGTTTCTATCAGAGTTTTTGCCAGCAATTCATTCCGCCTCATTTCTGCGGGGTCAAGGGTGGGTAAGGGGATGCAGCCTAGGGATTCTTTCCCCTCGGGGCAGATAGGTTTTTGGGCAGTTTGTTGGCCGGTCTGGGGGGTGATATGCGGGAGAGAAATCTGGCTGAGTTGGGGCTGGTTTTGGGCGATGGCTGAAACGGCTAACCCCACACCTATCGTTCCGATAATCAGCCATAATCGAGCGTGGTTGACTGAGGGTTTTACGGTGGCTGCGGGGTCTGTCTCCAGGGGAGGAGGATTGAGCAAATCTGGCAAATTAGATGTTTCATTGGGGGAGTCTTGTCGGTCTGGCAAGTCTTCCTCTATTTCCAGATAACTCCCACCGAATGGCGTCATCATGGGCTTAATCTCCTATTTTTCAGGGGGTGGGGTTGGTTAAATCTGTTGGTTACATCTGAAACCAAACCCACGGAATCTCAATGGTTACAGCGGTTAGTTCGCCGGTTGTTACGCCTTTTCTCGCTCGTCCAAGATGGCGATGGCATCCAGGATGGTGAATTGCTGCGCCGGTGAAAGTCGCCCGCCGCGTAGAAGGCTCTGGAGGGAGTCGGAAGCTGGGGGACACCGCCGCCGCTGAAACACTATATTTGCAATAGCTGCTCCTATGCCACAGAGGATGGCAATGGTCATCATTCTCGCGGAATCGATGTGGGGTTCCAGTGCGCCCAGTACCAGCATCATGGTGACCATTGAACCACCAGTGCAGGTGATAAAGGTGGTAATTTTGTAGTTCATAAGTCAATGACTCCGAGTATTTCTAAGTCGTCATTGTTTGGGGAAGTATTCCCACCTTTTGTATGGGGGGCATGAGGGATAAATCCTTCAGCTTTCAATCCCAGATAAATCAGCCGATTCATCGCCGCTCCAAGGGAGTCGTCCCCTTTAGCACTGGCGAAGGATTCAACCAATGGGATAAGCTCAGTCCGGAGGGTTAATTTTTTGCCCATTACGCCACACTCCGAAGGTTACGGATTCGCTTGTCTGCCAGCTTGGCTAAACCTAGGGCGTCGGTTCAGTAAAAAGGCTTGACAAGACCGAGCAAATGTGTATTTACCTGCTCGACTCCACTACAGTG
>NZ_JAMXFA010000063.1 GCF_025370785.1 Laspinema olomoucense D3b | reverse complement strand
TTACCGAAGCAATGCGGCAAGTCACTCAACAAGATATTCGCAATTGGTTTGCTCATTGTTGCTACTGTACCTCATGAATCCGGGAACCGCTATATAATAAGAGCGGCTTATATTTTTTTACTGCAATGAGTGTCATCCTAAAATATATTGAAGAACACCCCGATTTAACCCCGAGGCTTGTAGGAATAAGCTGTCGTACATTTAGTTTGAATAAACCTGGTTACCTTTATTTTTGATTTTACGCCCCCAATTAATAATGAGTTCTCCTTCATTTAACAATCTATTTAAAATAGATTCTAGTTCTGCAATTGACTCAAACAGCTTATTGGCTATATATTCTTTTGCCGAATGCCAAACCAACTCAATTAAATTATAATCGGGACTATATTCCGGTAAATAGTCTAAAACTAGGTTAGGCATTTCTGCTGTGATAAGGTTGGTAATATCTTTTCTTTTGTGAAAGCTTGCATTATCTAAAATAATAACTATTTTAGGCCCGTTTTCTGAAAAATCTTCTGGGGAATTACCTTGTTCTACCCATTCTTGTATGACCAAAGCGTAGAAAGACTTGAGACTTTCATAAAATGATTCGCCGCACCCTTTTTCCACGAAAAAATTGATTCTTTTTTTGTCAGTTGCCCTTAAACAACCCATTACATTTATTCGGCCTTTTCTTCTATCTCCTCTTACGGTTTTACGTTTTCCTTTTTTAGTCCATTGTTTTCTTCTTACGATCCTTAAACTGAATCCTGTTTCATCCCAAAACCATACCTGCAAACGTTTTGGAGTTATTCAGACAACCTTTAAGTATTCTTTTAGTCTATTTTTAAACGCTTTTCGTTTAAGCCGATCTTGTCGGTCTTCAAGACTGTATTTTGCCCAAAGGAAAACATACTTTTTTGATTTTAAAATTCTCCGCACTTGCGATTCACTCAGTTTAATTCTCGTCTCTTTTTCTAAATGTTTTGCCAGTCTTGCTGCTGTCCATCTCCCAAATTCATAACCGTATTTTGAGGGTTCATTATCAACAATACTTAAAAGCATATCTACATATTCTTTTGTAGCTTTTTTGTGGTTTCCTTCGGCTCGTCCATCTTTAAAACTTTCTAATTTATCTGGATCGCCCTGTTTAGCCCAAGATGCTACTGTTGGATAAGAGATTTGCAAAAACTTCGCCACTTCCTCATAGGTTTTACCATCGTTTATTAGGAGTAGTATTAAAATTCTATCTCGAATAAGGGGACTCTCGTTTTCTCGCAATTCGTTCAAAAGTCTCTCTCGTTGGGTTTCACTAAGATGGTTATGGGCTGGCATTTTTATTGGTTTTATTTTTTTCTTTGTTATTATACCATAAAATCTAAATGCACGACAGCTTAACTTATGACCAGTTACAGAACTTGTGGAAGGAAGCGGAAATGGTACACCTCCAAAAAAAAGCGAAGGCCGAGGAGGTAAAAGCCACCAAGAATGTCAAAAAGGCAGGTCGGAAAATCACGTTATCGAATCAAGAACAAATTCTTCTAACTTTGTTGTATCTCTACCAATATCCTTCCTTCCTGTATGTGGGGGCTCAATTTGGAGTTTGTGAATCTACAGCTAACACCATCTTTCGGTATTGGCTACCAATTTTACATGAATTATTACCGGCCAGCATTTTAGAACAGGTCAAAAAAAAAGTGGGAGATCTAGAAGTAGTCAAAGAAATACTCACGGTTTATGAGTTAACAGTAGATAGCACTGAACAGCCCATAGAACGGCCCACTGACAACGAAGAGCAAAAAGAACACTTTTCAGGAAAAAAGAAAACTCATACTCTTAAAAATCAGTTAATTGTTCTCCCCAAAGGTGAAGATATTGTGGATATAAAAATTGGGTAAAAAGGACCAATTAGTGACATAAAAATATTTAAAGAGCAGCAAACAAAGTTCGACCCCAATCAAAAGTTGGCTCTTCAGACTTTCTGGTGATAAGGTTTTCTAATAAGTTTTGTACTTATTCGCGAACTGGGGAGCTGAAAGCCATATATATCAAGGCTTATAACTTTAAATTCTACCCAAATGAGTCTCATAAATCCCCAAAATACTAAAAAAATAGGCTCTTCAGACTTTCTGGTGATAATATTTTCTAATCGGTTGCTAGGCGTTTAAATGTTTTTGAGTGGCTACCTCTCTAATTTATAAGGACTATGATGAAAAAGCTGCTAAAAGACGTAACCGAAAGTTCTCAAAATTTCTAAATCCATAGCCTTGTCGCTTTACGAGTTTTATTTTATTATTAATTCCCTCCATGACTCCACTACTAGCATGGCTAATGAAGTAATTATAAATCGTTGATAGATGCTGGGAAATAGTATTAATAACTTTGCCATATACTTGGCGAGCATTCTTTAACCATTCTTGAAAACGCTCTAAGCCTTCTGAAACACTTTGACTCGTTTCATAAATGGTTCGGAAGTCCTCTTTGTATTCATAAGCTGCTTTCAACCGCTTAGATTTGGCTCTTCAGACTTTCTGGTGATAAGGTTTTCTAATAAGTTTTGTACTTATTCGGGAACTGGGGAGCTGAAAGCCATATATATCAAGGCTTATAACTTTAAATTCTACCCAAATGAGTCTCATAAATCCCCAAAATACTAAAAAAATAATTAAATTTAGTTAAGAAGACTAAAGTTTAGCTCTAAACTGATAAAAATTGGGCAAAAATAGCCCATTACCATTTCTATCCAAAAAATGAGGCACTCAGGTTTATGGAAAATTATCTGAATTTAATGCTGGGATTACCTGAAGTTACGGTTGCCAAAGTTTTGACCCGAGAAAATGAAGTGTACCTTAACATTAAGTTGACCAATTTAGGGACAAATTGTCCGAAATGCCCGGGCTATACCACGGAAATTAATCAAAATCGTCCGATGATATTACGAGACCTTTCCTGTTTTGATAAGGTGACTTATTTGCTAGTGCCACGGCGGCAATTTTATTGTCGTTGTTGTCAAAAATATTTCACAGAAAACCTCTCATGGATAGACTGGAAACGGCGGCATACTGTGCGATAGGAAATCAATATTTTTGAGCGCGTAGTTTCATCAAGCATAGCTCAAGTTGCCTCGGTTGAAGGGCTGTCTTATGATGAAATTGAAGGGATATTTAATCAAATTGCTAAAAAGCAAGAAGAGCAGCATTGGCTCGAAGCTACTCGGATAAATCTTGATGAAATTGCTATGCATAAAGGGCATCAAGATTATAAAGCAGTAATCTGCGACCTAGATAAAAAAAAGCTAATAGAAGTTATTGATGGAAGGACCCAACATTGTTTGATAGAAAGGCTTTCTGAACTTCCGATTAGAGTAAAAAAAGCGGTAAAAGAAGTGAGCGTTGATATGTGGCATGGCTTTCCAAAAGTTATTAAAGAAATTTTTCCAAATGCTCAAATTGTGACGGACAGATTTCATGTAATGAAACTTTTGATTGAAGAATTAAAAAATATTGCTAAATCGAGCGGGGTAAAAAAACGGGATAAACTTTCTCTGATTTTGAGAAACGGAGTTGATTTAAAAGATTCCGAACAGGCTGAATTAGAAAACCTTTTATCCAAATCTAAGCGGTTGAAAGCAGCTTATGAATACAAAGAGGACTTCCGAACCATTTATGAAACGAGTCAAAGTGTTTCAGAAGGCTTAGAGCGTTTTCAAGAATGGTTAAAGAATGCTCGCCAAGTATATGGCAAAGTTATTAATACTATTTCCCAGCATCTATCAACGATTTGTAATTACTTCATTAGCCATGCTAGTAGTGGAGTCATGGAGGGAATTAATAATAAAATAAAACTCGTAAAGCGACAAGGCTATGGATTTAGAAATTTTGAGAACTTTCGGTTACGTCTTTTAGCAGCTTTTTCATCATAGTCCTTATAAATTAGAGAGGTAGCCACTCAAAAACATTTAAACGCCTAGCAACCGATTAGAAAATATTATCACCAGAAAGTCTGAAGAGCCAATAATAATTATGCAAAGTAATCCAAAAGTTTTGATACTTAGCGATGATATCAACACAGACGATATTATTCCCGCGAAACGATGTAAGCTGTTCAGCATTTAAATTGGGATAACTGAGTTTCCCTGATTTTTTAATTTACGGGACCAGGGAATAATTAGTTCTCCTTCATTTAAAAGCTTATGTAATAAAGCCTCTAAATCTTCTATGGAGGTAAATAGTCGATGAGCAACATATTCTTTAGCTGAGTGCCAAACCAACTCTATCAAGTTGTATTCTGGGCTATATTTCGGAAGAAACTCTAATTGAATGTTTGGCATATTTTCTCCAATTTTTTGGATAAATTCCGCCTTTTTATGAAAACTGGCATTATCAAGAATAATAATAATTTGCGGTCCCTTTACTGAAAAATCATGGGCAGATTTTCCTGAATCGCACCCTTCTTGGATTAGCTCTTGATAAAAAACTTTTAAACCGTTATAAAAGCTTTCCGAATTGCTTGTTTTTAAAAACTCCACAAATCTTTTTTTGTCAGAATACCGGATGCCACCCATGACATTGACCCGTCCATTCCTCCTATCACCCCTTAGCTGCTTTCGCTTTCCTTTTTTACACCAATTTTTTCTTCTTATTACTCTTAAACTAAATCCACTTTCGTCCCAAAACCATACCTGCAAAAGCTCAGGGTTTTTTTTTTCTATCCTTAAATACTCGGATAATTTTTTCTTAAACTCTTTTCTCTCGTAACTATTCAGGGGGTAGAGGGAGGAGACAGACCGGCTCAGAATGCAAGAGCTGAATCAAGAACTCCAACACCGGGCGTTCCTGAAACCGTAAAGAAGTGACCACCGTCAGCAAACGTTCCACAAACTCACTGCCTGAGCGAGACCAGGAGCCATAACTCAAGTCACGCCAAATGACCGCCGTGCGCAAAGCCCGCTCGGCTGTATTATTCGTCGGCTCGAGCGCGTTCACCTCAACAAACGTCCACAAGGCCGGTTCAATCTTTAAAATCTGTTCGCAAGTGCGTGCGGTTTTAGCCAAAGGCGTTTGCTCTGTGCTGGAATGACAAAGGCTCGCGGCTTCACTCAACAGATGATGAACGCTTTGACGTAGCCGTGCCATAGCAGCTTGAAACAACTCGGTTGATAACGTTCCATCCCGTACTCGATGCCACCAGTGGAACAGGCGTTTAGTCTGTTTCAGCAGAGCTTCACCAATGTCTTTGGAGACCCCGCTCCGTTCAGCTATCCGTTTGAAATCGCGCTTTAAATGCGCCCAACATACTTGTCGTTGCTCAACGGTCCATTGGTTGTAGACACTATAGCGGTCGCTAACAACTAGACCTGTGTAGTTCTTTCCTAATAAAGCGTCGGCGCTACTACGAGCGCGGTTGAGGGTCACTTGATAGACCGCCACGTTATTGCTGACGGCGGTCCATAACCAGGCCGAGGCGTTCTCGGGATTATTGCCGTCACCATTGTTTTGACTCCAACTGGTTTCATCAACGTAAGCCGTGCCACTAGCCATGATGTAACTTCTGGCTTCATTCACTACTTGGCTGAGTTTCTGACTGACTCGTTGACGGATGCGGTTGACTGTTCCCGTACTCAAGTGTACTTGCCACAAGTCCCTCAGTAGGGTTTGTACTTGATTGTGGCTCAGACGATAAGCTCCACTCAGCAGAGCCACCAGACTTTGGAGACGCTCTCCATAACCACTGGAGTTTATACCATCGGGCAACTCGGCGCGAGTGGTTTGACCGCAACAGCCGCAGGTCAGCGCATGAAGTCGGTGTTCCGTTACCACTGGAGCCACGGGAGGAATTTCCACGATTTGATGCCGGTAAGGCTGTTCGTCTTCTCCTCTCAGAGGGGTTTGGCAATGCTTGCAGGTAAAGGGGTGATGGTCGATAATCTCGCTGCACTCACTCGGATCATATAAGTGTCTTGTAAATCCTTTGTGTCCTTTTTGGCCTCCGCGCTTACGTCGGCTGAGTTTCTCTTGCTTCTTTTCTTGGGCTTGAGGAGGCTGTTTGGACGGAGGGATGGAGCTGTTTGATGCGTTGAGTCCCAGACGTTCTTCAATGGCGGCAATTCGTTGCTCTTGATTCCTCACCACATTTTTCACGCTTTCTGGGGTCTTGGACCAGTCTGCGCGAGGAATCTTGATGCCGCCTATCGTTATGCTCTCGTCCATATCCCCCAGTTTACACCATCTCCTCTAGTTTGCATCATATCCCCATCCCCCTGAACGGTTACTTTCTCTCTTCCTCATCCCTCTTAGACTCTAAGCTATATTTTCCCCAAATGTAGACATACTTTTTTTTAGCTAATATCCTTCTGACTTGGGAGCCACTCAGTTGAATTCCGGTTATTTCATGCAAATAAGTAGCTAATCTATGAGCCGTCCATCGTCCAAATTCATATCCTAACTCAGTCGGTTCTTTGGATAGGGTTTCTAATAAAAGGTTAACATACTCTTCAGTGGCCTTTTTGTTATTGCCTTCCATCCTCTTGTCTTTTAAACTTTCCCGATTATCCGGGTCTCCATGAATACACCAATGGCATACTGTATTGATGGAGACCCCGATAAATTGAGCAATTTGAGCTTGAGTCTTCCCATCGTTCAGTAAGAGAAGCATTAAAATCCTTTCTCGGATCTCCCCATTGGGTTCCTCTTTCAGGGCTTTTTGAAGTTTTTTGACTTGTTCATGCGTTAAACAATTGGCAGCTGGCATGGGCTTGATTGTTATGGTAGGTCTGACTATTATACCAATTTAAATGCTGAACAGCTTACTACTGCCGACCCTGACTATTTAAAGCAGTATGCTTTTGAACATCTCATTGGAGAAGGCACTCTTTTAGGCTATGAACAAATTAAAGCTGGACGCAATTTCGGCTGTGGGTCTAGTCGGGAAAATGCGCCCATTGCCATTAAAGCTGCTGGCATTCAAAAAGTGTCTGCCCAGTCTTTTGCCGAAATCTTTTACCGCAATAGCATCAATATTGGTCTGCCTTTAGAGATTCTCTCTCAGCCCGTGAACAATCCAGTCATCGAAACGATTGTGAGGGCAGGCGGCTTAATTCCGTTTAACCACAAGCGGCAAAAAGGTGAAATTTCCGTCCCCGAAAGTTCAACTTCTCCTAGAGCAATGACTATGACAGAAAAACTTTTGGCACGCGGTTCTGGTAATGCTTACGTTCAGCCTGGAGAGACGGTTTTTGTTAAAGTCGATTTAGCCATGTCTCACGATGCCGTAGCTGCACCCGTTGCTGAAGTATTTTACCAGAATTTTGGAGAAACAGCAAAAGTTTGGGATGCCAATCGCGTTGTTTTAGTAGCCGATCACTTTATCCAAGTCAACGAGGTGCGAGTAGACCCCAAAGCCACTTCACTATACTCAAAGATGGTGCAGTTCGCTGATTCGCAAGGCTGCCATCTCTTGGATGTGGTGTCCCCCGGAGAAGCTGCGGGGATTTGTCACGTTTTACTGCCAGAAAAGGGCTTTATTCATCCAGGTATGATTGTGGCGGGGACAGACTCCCACACTTGCACTTACGGTGCTTTTGGATGTTTTTCCACTGGAGTGGGAACGACGGATATGGCAAATATTTTTGCAATGGGGGATATGTGGGTGAGGGTTCCTCCGACTCTACTTTTTAAACTGGAAGGAACTTTGCCCAAATATATTACTGCCAAAGACATCATTCTGTTTATTCTCGGCAAAATTGGCTGTGACGGCGCTGCCGGGAAAGTTATGGAATTTCGAGGCAGTATTATCGATAAAATGCCAATGGAAGAGCGCATGACACTCTCGAATATGGCGATTGAGTGTGGTGCGATGTGTGGGTTAATTGCTCCTGATGAAACCACTCGCCAATACGTTCAAAACTCCGGGCAGGATTTATTTGAAGAAATTGGTAGCGACCCCGATGCCTCTTATGAAGAAATCTATCAGTTCGATTTGAGCGATTTAGAACCGCAGATCGCTCGTCCTCCCAAACCCGATTGCGTAATTGCTATTAGCCAGTTAGGAGAAATCCCGATAACTAAAGCTTTTATTGGTTCTTGCACTGGGGGGAAACTGTTCGATCTCGCTCAAGCTGCCGAAGTGCTTGAAAACCGCCGCATAGCTCCGGGTGTTAGCCTTTTTATCGTGCCAGCTTCTTTTGAGGTGCGCCAAAAGGCTGAGAAGTTAGGATATATGCAGATATTTGAGGCAGCGGGAGCCACCGTTCTCAAATCAGGCTGCGGGGCTTGTATTAATGCAGGACTTGGGATACTGGGTAAAGAAGAGACAGGGGTCTATGCGACCAACCGCAATTTCAAAGGACGCAGTGGCGATCCCACGGCAAAGAACTATTTGGCGTCCCCCCGAGTGGTAGCTATTTCGGCAGTTGAGGGGAAAATTAGCGATCGCTTAAGCAATGTAGGCGTTGGATAGCGCTTGCAGAAATCAGTGGAGCCTCGGTTCGGCTTTCCTTTAAGAGCGATCGGCTCTCCAAAGGCAATAAAGGCGGTGAATCCGGTGATGGCGGATTTGCGCGTAGAAAAGCCCCCGGATAAGACGTTTATCGGGCGGCGATCGCGGGGGTTTGATTTTTTGGGCTATTCGTTTTCACCATCGGGTTTGGGGGTTGCCCTGAAGACGGTGGAGCGATGTTTGGAGAAAGTTTCCCGGCTTTACGACCAAGGTGCGTCGGTGGGGCGCATTGGGGAATATTTGGGGCGGTGGTGGCAGTGGGTGCGGGGTGGGGTTGATGGGGTGTTGACCAAGAGAGTGCGAGAAGGAGGGTGTTGGGTTTTGTTTCCTCTACCCAACCTACGATAGTGGGCGATCGCACTCAATGTTCGTAGTTGTGCAGAAATACACACAATTTAGGTGCGGATTATATCTTTTAACGAAGTCCACAAGCTCCTCGTAAACGCGTTCTTTGCGTGTTTCCTGTTTTGGGTTTTTTCTCATAGCTTTGCCTTCTGCCCTCGGTTCGCCTCATACTGATACCACGTTATAAAGTCCTCTTTCCATGGGGCCGGACAACGTTCTCCTTCATAATAGAATAGAATCAGCGGAGTCTCTTCTCCTATTCTCGCCATCTCCTCTCGGTAGGATTTTCGTAATTCTGATGACGTATAGTATTCGCGTCCTTTGGGTCCTTTTTCTTTCCCCACCACTTGGTCGTATCCATACACTTTGATGTACGAATCTATTATGAATGCTATCACTTTGATTCCGTGGCTTTTCATTGCTTTCCTACTTTCCTTTACCCAGTCTATTCCGAATTTACATCCTTTTCTTGTTTGGGTATAAAATAATGCCTTTGACAAGGCCTCCTTCTCATTATAATACATGGTCTCTCCTCCATCCTCACTCGCTTTTCCTTCTTTCTTCATCACTTCCATGATGGTTTGTAGAGACAGTATTTTTTTCAGGGTTTTGAATGGAGAATATTCGCTTTTAAATAGCTCTTTTTGGAATTGCACTATTGATTTTTTTGTTTCCTCTCCCAAATATTTTCTATTGCTTATCTCTTTTTCTGTCCATTTTTGGACCTTTTCCTGGAGCAATTCCAAGAACTCATCCGCCTCTCGTCTTTTGTTCGCTTCTAGATAGTCAATTAAGGTGGCCGGATTAAACACGCTATATAACCAACCTTGTGTTTCTTGGTAATCTCTCCAAGCATAGTTATTAAATATATCGACTGTAAAGCCTCCTACCGTTGCAGTTCCACGCGGATTATCCTCTTCTTTTTTAAATCTGTCCTTCTCATAACTATAAGTAGCACCTTGTTGGTCTAGTTCTTTCCGATATGTCTCACGATCTGGTTCCAATCCATAAATCAAAAAATTATTCTCGCCTACATATTGCATATCATTAAAAAATTGATCGCTGAAACGCATTACCACACCATTGCTTACTTGGCTCTGCTGCACCACATGGGTCAACTCATGGGCGATCAACTCCTGCCCCCCACGACTCCCCGGCTCATACGCCCCCTGCTGAAAGAATACATCCTGCCCCGTGGTAAACGCCTTCGCCTGAATCGATCTCGCCAACCCATCCGCCTGCGCCCCCGTATGCACGCGCACGCCACTAAAATCCGCCCCAAACTCTCTTTCCATAGGCTCTCTCAGGGATGGCGACAATGGCTGACCCCCACCTCTGGCTCGGTTTAATTCGCATTCCCATTCGCTGGAAACGTCTCCACCTTCCCCGCCAAAAGCCTGAATAGAGATTTTTCGTTGTACCGGATTGGATTCACTGCTCTGGAAATTGACCTGTGGTGCCTGGATGCGATTTACCACTTGACGTGCCACCCGGTCAGCTTCTTGCTCGTACTTGTCCCCTGCCGCCCCGACTGTCAGTTTGGCTTGGATAGGAAACCTTGGTGTAGAAGGTGGTTCGGGTGGTTGAATAGAGATTTTTGCCAGTCGATTGTTGCTGCTTGACCGTTGGATTTTCTCGGCTTCTTCCCCAGGATTGTCGTTTGCCACCACTTGCTCTGCACGTTGCACCGTTAACTGTGGTGTAAATGTTTCGGGTTGCGTGATGGCAATCCGTGATAGATGATTGCTGCTTTCCGGTGAGCATTGAATATTCTGTGGCGTTGAATTTTCGGCCTTCGCTGACTTTTGTTGAGGTGTGGCAAACGGACGTGGGGCAAACTGGCTGGTGGTTTTCTGGAAATTTCCTGCTGTCTTTCTTGAGATAAACTCTTTGGTCATTATTCTATTCCAGGGATTAGTAGTGGTTGGGTCTCAGGGTTGACTCAATATCTAAATATTTTGCCACCCACAAATGGGATATTCCACTTTTACCTCTTCTTTTTCCTTTTGTCTATTCTTTTTGCTCATAACTTTCATTAATTATTATTTCGGGAGGTAACGAAATATTGATAGTGTTACGATTTTGTCAAAGGTTCTCTGGATAGTCCCCGCAAGTCTCGTCCGATGCCACCAGTGGGGTAGAAAGTCGAGAGCATAGTAGTGGCAGCCGTTACATTCTGAATGTGTTGGGGTGCGATCACTTCTAATCTAATCTGGCTTGGGAACCTCCGGATGAAGGGCTGGCTTGAAAAGCGCGGTAGGTGTCTGGGGAGGTAGCCGGAGTGGTGCGCTCAACTGTTCACTCGTTATCTGGCTCCTCGGTTTCCGTTATAGATAATGAAGATGAGTTTACCCAGATGGTTGTGGGAACGAGTCACTATCCTAGACGAATCCAAAGACCCCAAGTGCGATTTATTACTTCTCATTCTGTCTAAACAAACCAGTTTTCAATGGTCAGTCCATCAAAATCCGCATAGTCTGAGATATTACGAGTCACCAGGATCAAATTATTGACTTTAGCAATGGCAGCAATCTGCCCATCCGGGTATGAAGGCATTCGACCCAAAGCAGTCAGTCTCGCTCGTTCAGCCGCAAACCATTCGGCGGCAGCATGACAGTACGGTAGGATGATCGTCTTGTCTTGAATTACCTGTGCCAAGTAATCAGACAAAGTCCTTTTTCGCCGAGACTCCGGCAATCGGTATAACCCATACAGAAGCTCATGCCATGTTACCGATGCGACGCAGATTCTTCCAAGTTTTGTCGAAAATGCGCCAGAAAAATATCGCTCGGCTGTAGTTTTATGCTTTCCGAGATGATGTTGGTATCCAGGAGAAATTTCACGCTCATCACCAGCAAGGTTGTTCGGGAGTCGGGGTGCGATCGCGAACATCTGCAAAAATTTCGTCGCTATCTAAGTCAATTTTTTCTGAAAGGATTTTGGCACGAAAAGCATCGAAAGCTTCTATTGCCCCTTCAGATTTAGCCGAACTAATTTTGGCGATCGGTTGGTCTGCTTGAAAAATAACAAAACTTTCTCCAGCTTGAGCGAGTTGAAGATAGTTCATCAAATTTTGACTAACTTCTTCTAGAGTAACTTTATTCATCGATTAACCTAAGCAGGCAAAATTGTACCACTGGTCTAGTCCAGTTATATCCTAACTCCGGGCCAGACAGGCGCTCGGCCCCTTGTGGATCCAGAAGACCCCAGGGCTTTTCCCTTGAAACTGGCGTTCAATACTCGTAGCATCGGTTGGAAAGGACGATCGCGCTTTCGTGGAGAACGGGGAGCCAATCAACAGTAACGCTATACATCAATCAAGGCAACAGGGACTGAGAATCGCTGCATTTTCAATCTGAGGAGAATTCCTGACCCCCCGGCGGTAAGCGAAGCCCGGGCGCAGGCTTATCCCATAGTCAAGCAATAGCACGCCCGTCCCACAGTTTTGCTTTAAAGCACTTTTTTCCTCTTGCTGCAATGGTTACAGCCGTTGATTCCACCACAACTCCCTTTACTCTAAAACACTGGGACTCTTCTTCCTCTTTTCTCAATAACAATAACAGAATCAATAACAGAAATAATAACGGAAACAATAATGGTTGGCAGCAAGGTTGTCAGGCAATGTCAGGCAATGTTAGGCAATGTCAGGCAATGTTAGGCAATGTCAGGCAATGTCAGTTTCAACTCAACACCAACTCAACACCAACGAGCGCCCCTCGGACGCCCCAAGGCACTAAAAACCGAAACAGTATGGAGATTCAGGGGGTCAAAAAAAGGAGAGTTTGAGTAACTTTCTTGTGATGCTTTATCCATATAATCAGCCGATTCTTTCACCTAAACCTGATTGGACTACCCTTCAGAATCAACAAGGTTTATGGCTAATTCACGTTCAGATTAGAGGAAAAACCATATTCCAACAATTCTATACCTGTGTCGATAAAACTATGCTGATTTGGGCAGCAGTCACAACAACTATTTTCTTCACTGCTCAATTTATCCCAATCAATTGGACAACACTGGCACTGGCCGGGTCTATTCTGACTCTAATGGCAATGGCAATCATGTGGAATCAGACATGGGTCTGGGTCATGTCCGAAAAAGTCCCTTGGTTAATTTATTGGTGGGTATTCTTGATGCTGGGGGGAATTGCTTTAACCGATGTCAGTCTGGTTTGGGGTTGGTCCCCGATTCTGATTAGTTTATGTCCCTTATGGTTGGGATTATGTGGGCTGGGTTATTTGGGAACTGGATGGGCATTGCAATCGCGCAGTTTCTTTCTCGGGGCCGGATTCCATTTCTTGGGTCTGGCAATTTTACCTGGATTCCCTCAGTGGCAATATCTGGTGACCGGCTTCATTATCTCTGGGACTTTGGTCTTGTTCTGTGAACGTCGTTGGGATATGGGTCCAAAATCTGATGATGATATTTCACTCGGCTCAATAAACACTCACTAAACACGCGCCAAAACACGCAAACGCTCATAAAACACGATAAAGGCTCAAACCCATGTACAGCAATGGTTTTGTCTAATTTAACTAGCCACTAGGGAAGAATTAGGGAAGTGATTTTTTCCCTAACCTAAAACCTATATAAATCAAGGGTTTTGGGAGATGGTTTGACTCCTCATAAGCCCAAGGTCGCAGGTTCAAATCCCGCCTGAGCCATCCGAAAACAAAGGCTTCCAGCGATCGCTGGAAGTTTTTTTATTGGCCTCGAATCCCGATTATCCCCGATTATCCGGGCATGGTTTTAAGACTGATTTAAGGGAGGGGCCGGTCAATTGAGGAGAATTGCGGAAGGTCAATTAGCAATTCCATGTGGTGGCGATCGGGGTTTCGGTTCGCCAAGATGGGACTCGGCTTTACCTGGTTGCGACTCTGCTGCCCTAGCCTACGAGCCGGAAGCAATATCCGCACTAGCAACAAATCTCCATCGGGGTCTATGGGAATTTTGCGGGAAGGGGTTGGGAGGTGAGGTTAGTGTGGGCGATCGCGTAAACATGATATAAGTCGATGACGGACTGTACCTGGCGAGCTTAAACCACCCTACTGCCCGTAGGAGACCGAACCCCCAGCCCAACCCACCAGTCCAGGCGTGAGATGAATCGAGTAGAGGGATATAGCTGCGATCGCCGCTATATCCCTGCACTAGCCAGCCTGTGGAGAACAAGTGCCAGCCGCTACGGAAGCACCTGCTGTCAAATTCCCCGGGGAATGGAGACTATCTCAAAGAGAGAGACTGACTCGCTAAAACCTGACATTAATGTCAAACAGAAGACAGATATCTCTGCTTTCGCCTTGAACAATATTTTTAAGTTTATCTTACCGGACTTACGCCATCTGTAAGATTAATCCCTAAATGTAGAGGCAATTCGCTTTGATGTCGAACAGAAGACAGATATCTATGCTTTCGCCTTGAACGATATTTTTAAGTTTATCTTACCGGACTTACGCAATCTGTAAAAGATTAATCCCTAAATGTAGAGGCAATTCGCTTTCTTTCCTCTGCATTTAAAGTCCCTTCTCAAAATCTGCGTAAGTCCTGTCTGAGATCTCATTACAATACCGAACTCCCCAGTGCTTGAACAGTTTCTTGCCCAAAGAGAATTGCTGAGGTTTTGAGGTCAGAACGTGTGGGCGTGCAGTACCTCCATCACATCACAGATATAGGCGATGCCCGAATAATTGTCGAAAAACTGCGATGCGACCTCATCCGAAATCTTCACAGCCATATCCCGATTGGGGGTGAGTATCTCGAACTTTACATTCGAGAAGGTGTCGCTAACGGTGGGTTGTCCCGAAGATCGCACGCCGCGACTACCTTTACCGCCAGCGGCCACCACCGTATAACCGGTAGCACCGACTTCCTCGATGATCGTGGCGACCTTTTTTAGCAGCACCTTTTCCGTGACGATCACGAGCTTGCAGGCTTTCTGGGTCATGTGGGTTACCTCTTGATGCTTTGTGTTAGGACAATTTAAGGCAAGGCTCTATGGTGTTGCCTTAAACCATCTTTTTAAGTTTATGCCAAAGAGCGGCGAATCCACTACCCTCTGTTGAGAAAGATTGGCTCCGATTAGCAGAAACATTTTATAAAAAACACTTATCCTTTTGGCGCTATGACAACCAGGAGACCTCGGTAAAGGCACAGAAGGGCCTTAAATCTTGCAACTCCAAGCGTTCTAAGATCAATGTTTCCTGCTGGGGGAGCAAGGCTTTTCGGCGGCGGCACAGTCTTTTGTCCCCATGAGCAACAGCAGCTAATCAACAGTGTGAACCGTTTTTGGCGGAAACTGTCTTTGCTCTTCACACCATTCGGTAAAGGTCTTTATAGAGGCATCGGGTACAGCAGCAGGCTCTGGAGACAAATTAATGACGCTCCAGCCGACGGCGATTGGCAGCGCCATCCCACACAACTTGGGAAGTGCAGTCCTAGAAAGCCCTTTTTAATAACAACGTATAGAGAAAATTCTATGATCAGTATTTATATTAATCATGGATATAGAGGCTTGCGGAAAGTAACAGCAAAACTTATGATTTGAATTTGATATTACTTAGCCAATCTATGGAAAGTAATCGCAACTGGGTGCGAATTTAAGGATAGACTTAAGCGCATCTAACTTCGGGTCTTAATAGATCTTGAGCTAGGGGAGATGCTGCCGGACAGCGACACCTTCCAGCCCTGTTCGGAGAGCGGCCACTTCTGAACAACCTATCGACAAATACTCGCATAACACCTGTGCTGTAGGCATGAAGGGCTTCATCCCTACTTTTTTCAACTTTTTAAAGCTCACTTATCACAATAATCACTCCTCGTTAGAGGAAGCGCAAGGAGGTATTGATGGCAAATTTCTCTCCGATGACTCGTGGGAAATTTCTTTACACCGCAGAAGCTTTAGCAGCGGGATCTACCTTGATTTCGGGTAGGCCGTGTTTCCAACAACGGTCTACTCGGGTTGGCGGCTTTGGGGGTGAGGATGATGGGGTTTAACCTGAATGGTTTTAACTTTAATCAGTCGGTGCTGGATGCTTCGGGTCGTCCGGTGTTGACCTATGCGCACATCATCAACTAGGCTAATTTGGGCGCTCAGTCGATGCTTCCCCGAATGCGCCTCATTTTCCGTTGCTAGTGGAGATGAATAACCGCTCCCCACCGGAGTGGATACCCGAAAACGCTTTCCCAGATGCATCGCTGGGACTTTACGAACTCCTTGCTGGTAAACTCTGGCTGTAACAAGCCATTGCCAATAGACCTCTTGCCAAATAACGGATTGAGACCCCTTTCCCTCCCTTAATAACGCCCCTCGGCTTAAGAGATTTATGCAAGCGGTCTAATGAATCCCCACTGATTAGCGCGCTCATTTGCGCTTGTGGGAGGCAAACTTTATCTTCCAGCACAAGACGCACCGGGATGCAGATGCATTCTTAGTGGCGGGTTGACTCCCGGCTCACCCGGATGCGTGGAGCCAGCTAAGCAGGATTGGAGGCTACGGTTGCCTGCCGTCCTGACCCCTAAAATCTGATTAAAGAGGAATTACAAAGTGGAATTCTTGTCCTATTTCTTTATGGACTTCGTGTCGCAGTTGCAGTCCCCGACACTCGCCTTTCTGATCGGGGGTATGATCATTGCCGCCCTCGGTAGCAAACTGGAAATTCCAGATGCGATCTATAAGTTCATCGTCTTCATGCTGCTCATCAGAGTTGGTCTGAGCGGGGGCATTGCGGTCCGCAATGGCAATCTGGCAGAGATGATTTTGCCTGCGCTGTTCTCTGTGGTAATGGGTGTCCTGATCGTGTTCATCGGGCGTTACACGTTAGCTAAGCTGCCAAACGTCAAAACCGTGGATGCCATTGCCACTGCGGGCTTGTTCGGTGCCGTGAGTGGTTCTACTATGGCCGCCGCCCTAACGGTACTGGAAACGCAAGGCATGGATTACGAGCCCTGGGCTGGCGCACTCTATCCCTTTATGGACATCCCAGCGCTCGTGACTGCGATCGTTGTGGCCAGCGTTTATATCAACAAGCAGTCGGCTTCCGCAGGGGAGGATCTCAGCAAGCAGGAGGATTTCAGCAAGCAGGAGTATCTCAGCAAGCAGTCGGTTGCTGCAGGTGAGTATCCCAGCCCGCAGGAGTATCCCACTACCAGGAAGGAGTATCGCAGCCAGCAGCGCATTACCGCAAGCGGGTATCCCAGCAAGGAACCCGAGAGTGTCAAAATATGGCCCATCGTGAAGGAAAGCCTTGAGGGTTCTGCACTATCGGCACTGCTGCTCGGTCTGGCTCTAGGTCTGGTAACCCGACCGGAAAGTGTCTATGAAAGCTTCTACGACCCCCTCTTCCGTGGCCTGCTTTCGATACTGATGCTGATCATGGGTATGGAGGCTTGGTCAAGGGTGGGCGAGCTGCGCAAGGTGGCCCAGTGGTACGTCGTCTATGCCGTGGTGGCACCGCTGCTGCATGGGCTCATAGCCTTCGGTCTGGGCATGGTTGCCCACTACGCTACGGGATTCAGCCTGGGTGGCGTGGTGATCTTGGCGGTCATTGCTGCCTCCAGTTCCGATATCTCCGGGCCGCCCACTTTACGAGCCGGTATCCCCTCGGCCAATCCTTCGGCCTACATAGGCGCGTCCACAGCGATCGGCACGCCGATTGCGATTGGCTTGGGAATACCGCTCTACATTGCGATCGCCCATGCGCTGATGGGCGGCTGACCCCAGACGAGTCGCGGTCTGCCGGTGCTCTCTGGGCCCGGCGACCAAGGCAGCGGCTATGTTAAGGTCATAAATATAATAAAGGTCCCCAGCTATCAAGGCTTTCATTGGCCCAGGAGGTAGCCCGAATGGATCGCTCAACTGTTCCCTCTTTATCTGGCTCCTCGGTTTCCGTTCCTGGGCTGATGCGATCGCGCTTTCGTGGAGAACTGGGAGCCAATCAACTATAACGCTGTACATAAATCTAGGCAATGGGGACTGAGAATCGCTGCATTTTCAATCAGAGGATAATTTTTGACCCCCGGGCGGTCAGCAAAGCCCGGGCGCAGGCTTATCCCCTAGTCAAGCAATAGCAAAGTCCCCCGGTGCAAGCTTTTAAGCACTTTTTTGTCTTACAGCAATGGTTTCAGGGGTTGACCCCCCATCTAAATTGGTTTGCTCTTAAGCACTCCACTCCTGCCCCTTTTACTCTATCCTCCTCCCCAACCCTCCTTTTATCCAATAACAAAATCTGCAATCCTAACCAAATTAGGAACAATAACAGAATCAGGGTAGTTCTAACTCAGTAATTATTATTTATAATAAAAAATAAAATACCCTAATGCTTCACTCTAATTTTTAAAATTTTTAAAAAAACCTTATATTTGACTACAAAGGCTCGAAATTCTGTGGATTAATATCTTATTAAATTGTATAATAAAACTACTTTTAGGTTACTTTTGCTAACAGTTTTATGGTGTTTTTTAGGGAATAAACATTGGGAGATATGTCAGAAACCGCTATAACAAATAGCCCGTTGAAGATAACCAGGGGATAAGAACTACCCTAACTTTTGGCTGAGTTTTGGCTACGATTTCTTACATAACATCTGAGAGGTTTTCGGTTGTTTAAATTTATAGCGAGCCCGAACCCTTATTGACTTTCTTTGTTGTGAACATACGACCAAAGTTCCTCGCCTTGAATTATTAGCTTTCCGGGGGTTTTAGATGACCCCAGTCCTGGCATATAGGGTTGTGCTTTCCCCTCGGCAGGCCGTTTTTAGTGATATGGGTGGACTGGCACTTAGGACAAATCATATTCTCTAGGGGTAAAGACTACACTTTTATCATAGGAGAGATGTGCAAGGTCCCGATTCTTCCTCCAGCTAGTGCATAATCGGCGATCGCCAGTCCGCGTAAAGAAACAAAGGCGATCGCCGCAGGGATTTTTCTACCCAGGTGCATAATCTGCGATCGCCACTCCCAGTAAAAGGGTAAGCCAGTCAAACAATAGCCAGATTGCCGATGGAAACGTTAAAACGCCTCTTTCAGCCCGTCCCCCAACAAGGGCGATCGCCTGATTTGCAAACCACCCGGGACTGTCACTACCACGCCTTCATCTAAACTTTACAAACCTAGCCCGTTGTGTAAAGTTTTGGTGAAATGGTGCGGAAGTGTAACGGGGGCACAGATCTGGAGATCCCTATTTATGCTCCAATGAAAAAATAATCGAAACTGAAAAATATTGACTCGAACCCCCCAAAAACAACTCCCGAAAGATACCCATTTCCAAAAGCTGGGAAATGATGATCGCAACAGTTGAGCCGTAACCAGAAGGACTCCATTACTCGATTACTCGATCCCGGAGCCGAGCACAAAACCGCAGGAGTAAATAAATGTCCAGTGACTTGGGTTTACTGATAAATAACTACCGCTACAGCGACTCGGCGATCGCACTCGACCCCGAGGATACTTACCAGTTTCAATTGGGAAAAGGGGGGAGTTGGAGATTCGGCGTAACTGGATTGGAAAATGCTGTGGATCTGGTGCTTCGCAATGCGGAGGGGACGATTCTGCGGACATCCACACTTACTGATGCAGCAGGTGCTCTCACTCTCAATGATTTATTGCCTGGAGACTATTCGCTACAAGTTCTCCGAGGCGATCGCGATACGCCTTATACCCTCACTCTTGATCCGATTACGGGGTCACCCCTAGAATCCGGCTATGGGGTAACGAAGGATACAAAAGTTAAAGTCGAGATTGCTGATGCCGATAAGGGCGATCGCGAAATTGGCTTATTTAGTTTGAATGGGATGGAGCAATTTGCGCCGGATTCCCCAGCTTACTATCAAGAAGCAGCGCGACGGGTGTTGAGTAATTCCCATCTGGGACAATTATTAGTTTCTCAAGCGAGTCAGCTATCCCCCGTCAGCGATAGTTTCTCCTGGGAAAGTAACTTAAATGGCGAGTTAGAAGGGGTAGAGTACCGCACTAGCCAAACTTTGTTGATGGAAGCAGGTGATAAGTTTGGGTTGATGATGGTTCCCAAAGGAACGATTCAGGAGGTATTGGACAATCCGAATAAGCTGAATGGCAATAATCGTCCGGTGTTTTCCTTGGATACAAATGCTGGTGGGGGTTTCCAGTTTCGCCAGCAAGAAACGGATGCGGGGACGCTGTTTACGATTGATAAGGATGGCAACCCAAATGATATTGTTATTTATATAGATAAAGATACAGAAGATGCGATCGCGCCTCAACCCTTAGCGCCAGAGGAACCAGAAACGACGCCTGTAGCAGAGGAACCGACGCCTGTAACAGAGGAAAAGAATCAACTGACTCCAACACCACCGGCAGAAAATCCAGCGATCGCTACACCGGAAAATAACAATATTCCGCCGAAAGAGTTGGATTTTGCGATTGAAACCGATACATTGGGGAAACCCATTATGATCGCCGGAAGTGTGAGCGATCGCAATGGGTTTACGGATATTCAGCGCGTCGAATTTTTGTTGCAAACCCAAGGGGAAGGATGGACGGCGATCGGTTCGGTGACGAACTTCGCTGTGAATGCTTCAGAGGATACTGTTGCCAACTTTACCTACCAATGGACTGAGGGATTAGCGGCAGGGGATTACAAAGTGAAGGCGATCGCCTACGATTTAGCCGGGAAATCCAGTAACGTGGTAGTGGAAAACTTCACCGTTGTGGATGAAACAGAAGAGACGCCAGACAAACCCACACCCCCGGGTCCACCGGAAGATAAACCGACCCTACCTCCACAAGCGATCGACAAAGTACCCGATCGGAATCCGCTAGTCATTTCAACCCCAACAGAACCCACCTTACCCAGCGAGTTACCCAACTCCATTCCGGGAGATTTACTCTTTAACATCTTGCCACTTTATATCAATGGTGAAAGTTTAAACTTTAATAACGCTAAAATCTACGATGCCGATGGGACTGCCGATCTGAATCGCGTGGAATTTTCCTTACAAAAATCGGATGGCGAGTGGATTTATCTGGGAGAAGTGACAGAGTTCACCACCGATAGTAATGGGATGAGCCGGTTTAATTTCAGCTATGATTTGAGTGATTTAGAACCGGGTAGCTATGAATTAAGAGCCGTTGGTTACGATCACGAAGGAACTGAAACAAATGTTGCCAGCGATCGCTTTGCAATTATTAGTGACCCCGGCGATGGAGAGTTTTCCGATGAACTGCGAATTGCGATCGCCAATGCTGCCGATCTCGAACAATACGAGCCCGCGCAACTGGCGAAAACCCGAGAGTGGTTGGTTTGGTTAACTCCTGGTCAATCTTCTGCGGATTTAGCAGCGCTTGCCGGTGCAGTGAGTCAAGAAGCTGGCGAGCATATTGCCAATACTTATATCTGGGAATTCCCCGAAACTTTGACTCCAGAACAAGTCGCGCAGCAATTGGAACAGATAGCTGGAGTAGAATTTGCGACTCCCCAAGTTCCCGTCCAATTCGAGTTACTTGATGAACCCCAAAACGAACCTTTAGTTCAAACTCCAGAAGTTCTGGAGCTTTTATATCCAGTTCTAAATAAAGAAGATACCTTATTACATGATTTCCTCAATAGCTATCAATGGCACTTGCGTTCTGGCGTGAATATTGGTGTAGATGCGAATATCACCGATGCTTGGGATTTAGCCAAAGGAAGTGGTGTTGTGATTGGCGTAGTGGATGACGGAATCGATTACACTCATCCGGATTTACGCGATCGCTACTTAGCCCATTTGAGTACGGATTTTAATCAAGATGATAGCGACCCATCACCTTTTTACAATAAGTTAATCGCTGCGGAAAAGTTACCTGCTGACATTAAAGATTTTTATACCACAGGGTTTCACTTAGATGTACCTTTGACTGGAGTCGTCACCGATTTAAACGTCCAGTTGAATTTGTTATATCCTAGCCTTAATCAATTAGGATCGCTACTATTTGCATCGGCTAAACCGACGTTAGACCCCTTACAACGGTTTTACTATTTTAGTTCAAATCGGAGGATTGGCGGCGGCAACGGGTCCCAGCCTCCCCCGGTCGAACTCTTTGGATCTAATGACCTAAATGGCAAAGACTTAGCGCAAACAATTTTTGACCAAGATGGAAATTATTTATCAATTATTAATGGCAAGTCTCCCTATACCGGAATTTTTAAACCCACAGGAAATCTGGATGATTTTAACCAACAATGGGCGGGGGGTTTATGGAACCTACAATTGAGAGATAATAAAGGGAAAAAGGGAGAACTCCTAAAACTGGGTTTAGATTTTCAAACCTATAATCCTCATGGGACTGCTGTGGCGGGATTAGCCTTGGCAACCGGAGATAATGGATTTGGGGGAAGTGGGGTAGCGCCTAATGCCTATTTAGCCGGATTGCGGCTGATTGCCGATGAGGTTGAGGGGGATAAAATTGCCAAGGCTTTATCGTATGAAAATCAAGAAATTGATATTTATAATAACAGTTGGAAAGCTAAAGATTGGCTCTGGAAATCCCCTGAAACCGTTGCGGCAATGGCACAAAGCAGCAAGGTTGGACGGGGAGGATTAGGTAATGCTTTCGTATTTGCTGGAGGGAATGACGGTTCAGCGCTCGGTGACGTTAATTACAATGGCTTTGCAAACTCTCGATATGCGATCGCCGTAGCTGCGATCGACCATATCGGGAAAAATGCTTTCTACAGTGAGTCAGGATCTCCCCTCTTAGTATCGGCCTATTCTAGTGGTAATAAAGTGGGCATGACGACCACCGACATGGTGGAAAGTAACTACGGATATAGTGCAGGAGATTACACCAATAATTTTGGGGGGACTTCTGCTGCGGCCCCGATTGTTTCCGGTATCATCGGCTTAATGCTGGAGGTCAATCCAAATTTAACCTGGCGCGATATTCAACATATTTTAGTGGAAACGGCTCAGAAAAACGACCCGACTGACTTTGAGTGGACGCAAAACCAGGCAGGATACTGGGTGAATTATAAATATGGCTTTGGTGCAGTTGATGCAGAAGCCGCTACTCAACTAGCAGCCAATTGGACATCAGTGGTTCCCGAGACAAAAGTATCATCGGCCCTGGAAAATGTCCTAGAAATTATGGGTGAAGAAGAAATATCCTCCACCTTAACCATTGAGGAAGATATTACCCTAGAAAAAGTTGAAGTCCTATTTAATGCCAAGCATAAAGATTGGGGCGATCTAAACGTGGTGCTGGTTTCTCCAGATGGCACGGAGTCGGTTTTGAGCGATATACACGAACCTAACCAGCTTGAGGAGAACACTTATCAACCGGCAAATAATGATAAAGTTGGGTTTACTAATTCTTGGACTTTTGTCTCAAATCGTCATTGGGGAGAGTCTTCCAAGGGAGATTGGACATTAAAAGTAACTGATGATGATGGAAATGACGTTGAAGGTGAATGGAACTCTTGGAAACTGAACCTGTACGGGACTAAACCTACCGTTTCAGTAACTGCGACAGATGCGATCGCCTCTGAAGATGGAGATCCGGGTCAGGCGATCGTCAGTCGCACAGGCAACCTCAAGCACGATTTAGTTGTGGATTTGGCCCTCAATGGGACGGCGACTGCGGGCGTAGATTATACAGCAGCTATGAACAATACGCCGATTCTACCGGGAGTGACGTCTAGTATTGTGATTCCTGCTGGACAGGAATCGATCGCGATCGATATGAGTGCGATCGATGATTTGGACTCCGAAGAAAATGAGACCGTAGCCTTTACTTTGGCTGAAAATGCCGCTTATACAGTGGGAACGGAGGGTGTTGGCACAGTCACGATTGAGGATAATGACCTCACACAACTGTTTACCGATGCCGGTTTATCCATTCCTGGCGTAGAACATGGTTCCGTAGATTGGGGCGACTACGACAGCGATGGCGACCTGGATCTCGTGTTGATGGGATGGGATGGTTCTGCCAGAGGCATCCGAGTGTATCAGAATAATGGCGGTAGCTTTACCGATATCGGTGCTTCTGCTTCATTTATCGATGCCTTTGGGACAGCAACTTGGGGTGACTACGACAACGATCGCGACCTGGATCTTCTGGTTGTCGGCTGGAACGGGACTTGGGCAGGTACGAAAGTGTATCGCAACGATAACGCCAACTTTAGTGAAGTCGTGAACCTTGACGCTGGTGGATTAGATGGTGCAGCGGATTGGGGAGACTACAACAACGACGGCGATCTCGATATTGCAGTCGTTGGTGAACTGGGCAACACCAAGATTTATGAAAATACCGACGGTAACTTTACCGAAATTGCCACGATGGCGGTGGGGAATCGAGGTGCCAGCGTTGCTTGGGGAGATGCGGACAATGACGGCGATCTCGATCTTTTAGTCGCGGGACGTTTAAATTCTCTAGGTGCAACGGCACTCTATCGTAATGAAGGCAATAATATCTTTACCGATAGCGGCGCTACCTTAACTGGGGTTTCTAATGGTTCGGTGGCTTGGGGAGACTATGACAGTGATGGGGACTTAGATATCGCCCTCACCGGACTTTCTGGTTCCACAGGTTGGGGAGATGTAACTGGAGATGGCTTCCCGGATATCGATGCACCGGGTTCGGCTTTAGTAACCAAACTTTACCAAAATGATGGCAGTGGTAACTTTGCCGAAACCGCATCGTTAGAGGGATTGTGGGATAGTTCAGTCGCCTGGGGAGATTACGACAATGACGGCGATTTAGATCTGCTTTCTACGGGTTCGTTTAAGGCCAAAGTTTACAACAATAATAATGGCAGCTTTACTGATATCGGTGCCGATTTCAAAGGTGCTTACAATGCCAGCAATCGTTCCTCGGCCTGGGGAGATTATGATAAGGATGGCGACCTCGATCTGTTTATTACCGGGCGTGAAGCTCCAGGAACACCCATCAATCGGTTGGCGAAATTGTATGAAAATAATCTTTCAACTGCAAACATAAATCCAACTGCACCCAGTAACTTGAATGCTGCGATCGCGACCGATGCAGTAACGCTCAGTTGGAATCCCGCAACGGATGCAGAAACACCTCAAACCGGCTTAAGTTATAACCTGCGAATCGGAACAACCCCAGGTGGTTTGGAGATTATGTCTCCGATGTCTCTGAGTGAGGGGAGTCGCCAAGTTGCTCAACTGGGTAATATCAATCAAAACACCACTTGGACAGTTCCGGATTTGGAACCCGGCACTTATTATTGGAGCGTCCAAGCCGTTGATAGTGCCTTTGCTGGTTCAGAGTTTGCCACTGAAGGCAGTTTTACAGTTGAGGGCGCTTCTCAATCAGAACCTGTCTATAAAATAGGCAGTGAATTCCAGGTTAATACATATACAAATAAGTTACAGTGGCAGCCATCAGTAGCAAGTTTAGCTGATGGAGGTTTTGTTATTGCTTGGGCGTCCGAAGAACAAGATGGTAGTAGTTTCGGGATTTATGGACAGCGCTATGATAATAAAGGGAATCCCATTGGTAATGAATTTAAAATAAATAATTCTACAAACAATCTTCAGTGGAATCCATCTGTAACGGGTCTAAGTGATGGTGGATTTATTGTTACTTGGGGTTCCACGAATGGAGGGGAAAGTGGTTTTGATATTTATGGACAAATGTATGACAATCTCGGTAATGTCGTTGGCAATGAATTCCAAATTACTACTTCCTCTAGTGGCGCGTCATCGCGTTCATCCGTAACAGGTTTAGGTGATGGTGGATTTGTTGTTAGCTGGGTTTCAGCCGAAAGTGATGGTGGAATTCTAGCAAAACGCTATGACAAAAATGGGATGTCTTTAGGAAATCCATTTCCTGTTCATATTGCTAGCACTCAGACTATGTACCAAGATGGCCTGTCAATCACATCTTTAACAGACGGTAGTTTTGTTGTAACCTGGGCCTCGGACAAGTATGATGATAATAGTTTTGATATTTACGGGCAACGTTTTGATATGAATGGAGAAATAACAGGAAATTCATTTAAAATTAATACTTATATTGCTGGTAGTCAATTATTACCTTCTGTCGCAGCCTTAACTGAAGGGGGATTTGTAGTTACTTGGCACTCTAATGGACAAGATGGTAGTAGTTGGGGAGTTTACGGGCAGCGCTATGATAGTATGGGCAATCCTCTGGGAGAGGAATTTAAAGCTAATAGTTACACGGATAATTTTCAAAGAAATTCTTCAGTAACAGCCCTCAAAGATGGAGGTTTTGTAGTTTCTTGGAACTCTAATGGACAAGACGGCAGTAGTTTGGGGGTTTATGGTCAGAGATATGACAGCAGTGGCACACCTCTAGGAAATGAATTTTTAATTAATACGGAGACAAATAATTCTCAACATATACCATATCTGGATACGCTTAATGATGGTAGTTTCATTGCTACTTGGACTTCAGAAGAGCAAGATGGAGATGGAGGGGGAATATATGGGCAGCTTTTGGGGGTTATTTAAAGAGGTAATAGGTCATTTTCATTGTTCATTGAAAAATATTAGAGAGCATTAGGATTTATATGTAATTTTAATATATCCACGTACAGGGCAAGCTCATCTAATTTGGTATAAATTGTACTTGACAAAAAAGCAATTATAGGGTTTGCCCCATTTAATGATG